>NZ_PPTR01000032.1 GCF_003339845.1 Gordonibacter sp. 28C | reverse complement strand
AAACTGCGAATACGAGCGTCGGTTTGACACTGCTTGTCGAGATCAGAGATCAAGTGAAGATAGATAGGCTCAAGCTGGAGCAAATCTCTGGCCTGAGCCTTTATTGCCTCTTGACAATGTTCTACTCGGGTTATAGGCCAAAACTTGTACCCAAATTGAGGTCATAAAGCCTGACCAGCGTTCGATAATTTGTCTCTACAGTTGAATCGCATCAACTGCGCACTCGGTCAAAACGTGTACCCTAAATGCTCT
>NZ_PPTR01000031.1 GCF_003339845.1 Gordonibacter sp. 28C | reverse complement strand
GGTTTGACAGCGGATTCCGGCTTTCGCGGCCGTTTTTGACGGTTGTTCGTCGCCGCGCGGCCTCGCGAGGACGCTCGGCGACGCCTTGATCCGCGTTTTCCCTGCTCGCGAGATCGTCGGGAATCGGAAGGCGTCGCAAGGGCCGGCGGAGCGACGCAGTTCCGGCGTTTTTGACCGCGATCGACAGAATCCGCCGCCGAACCGGAATCGGCATGCGCCGCCGCGCGCCGCTTTCCCGATCGGACGGCTTGCGATCGGGCGGGACGGGGGCCCGGCCGACGGCCGAAGAGGGCTTCCGAGCCGCCGGCGAGGTTTTCGCGGGACGGGCCGACCCGGGCTATGCCGACCCTGGTTTGACAGCGG
>NZ_PPTR01000030.1 GCF_003339845.1 Gordonibacter sp. 28C | reverse complement strand
CGCAGCTCATGAACGGCCTAGGCTCGAGGTGGGTCAGGACCCGAGTGCAGACGTAGCGCCCCGACGCCTCGTGGGAGTAGAGCAGCTCCCTGCGGTCCCGCGCGCCGTTGCGGAACTGCTCGCGGTAGCAGAACCAGTCGAGGTGGCGCTGCAGGCGGCGGTTGGACACGCCGTTGAAGCGGCCGAGGAAGGCCTTGAGGCGCGAGTGGGGAGTTGACCGCCTCGAGCCCCCTGCTCGGGCGCACCTCGTGGGACCGGCCCCCGAGCGAGTCGGAGTCGAAGCACCTCCGCCCGTCGGTCGCGACCGAGCACGAAGCGGGCAGCCTCGCGCCCAGGACGACGGACGCGCTCGCCTTGTCCTCGGCCCCGTCGACGAGCTCGCAGAAGCAGTCGCCGAGCTCGCTGACCCCGCACAGGACGCACGCCTTCTTGCCCGGTCCCGC
>NZ_PPTR01000003.1 GCF_003339845.1 Gordonibacter sp. 28C | reverse complement strand
CGATCGGACGGCTTGCGATCGGGCGGGACGGGGGCCCGGCCGACGGCCGAAGAGGGCTTCCGAGCCGCCGGCGAGGTTTTCGCGGGACGGGCCGACCCGGGCTATGCCGACCCTGGTTTGACAGCGGACGGTGGTATTCCATGCAGAGCCGCCGTCAGCCCCGGTGCGCTCCCGGGTCGATAGCGCTAGGAACATGGGAGCGCGAACGCTCTCCTGCATAGATCGGTTGGTTCCTCTCACGTTGTCGAGTGCCGCAAAGGACGTTACAATTCGAACATGGAAAGCCGCTCGGCCGACGCCGCCGCGTTCGGGGCCTCGCTGGACGGAAAAGGCGGGCCGCATCCTTGGGAAGCGGCGTTGAAAGGAACGTGCCATGGCCGACGAACTGTTCACCATTCGCGACGCGCGAGCCGACGATAAGCCCGTGCTCGACGCCTATGCGAACGCGGAGGGTATGGACGCCATCCCTGGCATCGAGGGCGTGCGCGTGGCTGTGAACGGGGACGACGAGGTGGTGGGGTTCATCCGCATCGCGCTTGACGATGAGGACGGCACGGCGTTCGTGAACCCGGTCATCACGCACGAGACGTGGCGCGGCTACGGCGTGGGGCGCGCGCTCATGGACGAGGCCCTTGCGCGCCACGGCGAGCTGCGGCTCGTGTCGCGCGGCGGAAGCCTGGCGTTCTACGAGGCTCTCGGCTACGAGCACATCGGGTGGGACCTCATCAAGATGGCGCTGGTGGACGATTGCGACCACTGCGAGCTGCGCGACGAATGCGGGCCGGTTCCCATGCGGAAGAGACTGGGCTAGGATGTCGGCGGGTTGTTCTGCTATCCAGCTTTAGGCGTTATCATCGACTCAAAAGTTCGGATACGTCGAGGCCGAGCGCATCCGCTATCTCGCAGAGCCTATCGAATTTCAGATTGTACTCGCCGCGCTCGAGGCGACTTACGTAAGACTGGTCGCTTCCGATCATATGGGCGAATCTTGTTTGGGAAAGACGCTGTCGCATCCGCTCTTGGCGGATGGCCGTACCTAGTCGTTCCCTGCGCTCGTTTGTTTGCATGTACTAATAGTATGTCGTATAGTGCATAATTATATGTTGTATACAGCATATAATTATGTGAATCCGTTACGTGGGAAAAAGGCGCGAATCCGTTAAGTGGCACCGTCATGTTTGAAGCGGTTTGAAAAAAGTCCTACTATAAGCAAACCGCAAACACGCGCCAAGCTGCCGGCAGCGAGTGTCGGCAGCGTAAGCGGTGCGGCCAAAGGGGGCTTATGGTCACTTCGGCGGAGAGAGAACCGCGAAATCCTGTTGTACGCGCGAAATTGACGCAGCCGATGCTGCCGATAGGGCACGTGGACAGAGCGGAGTTAATCGAAAAGCTCGATACGCTCGCCCAGCAGAAATTGACGTTGGTAAGCGCGCCGACGGGCTACGGCAAAACCGGCCTGATGGCGGCGTTCGCCCAGAGAAAAACGGCTGAGGGTTGCCTCGTATCGTGGCTGACCGTCGATGAGGAAGACGCCGACCTGGCCCGCTTTTGCCGACACGCCGTCGCGGCGTTGAACGGCTTCGGCGAGGGGGTCGCCTCGAAGATCAAGCAGGTGGCCGAGGCGTGCGGGATCGACGACGATGGTTTGGACGGGGACGTGCTCGTGTCCCTGGGGAACGTGCTGTTCGAGGCGCTTCCTCCCGACGAACCCTGCTATCTGCTCATCGACGATTACGGCAGCGCGGAGCAAGGAGGCTTCGACGCGCGCTTGCTGCGCTTCTGCTCATCGACGCCTTCCAGCTTCCATGTGGTGGTCACGTCCTCTGCGTTTTCATGGAGTTTCCAGGCCGATGCCTATCGTTTGGGTTACGGGTGCCTCACCGTCGAGGACCTGGCTTTGACGCTTGAAGAGGCCCGGCGGTTGGTGGACGCCTCATGCGAGGTGCCGCCGTCCGACGAAGCGCTGATCGAGGCATACAAGCGCACCGAAGGGTGGCCGCAGGGGCTCGTGCTTGTGGCACGGACACTGTCGGGTGCGTGCTGCGCCGCCGACGTTCGGCTCGACGGCACCCTCTTAATCGTCCGCCGCTATTTCGAGGCACAGGTATCGCGGCTGGTGACGGGCGATTTGCTTTCGTTTATGTTGGAGATGTCGGTGCTTGAGACGTTCAACCGTTCCCTGTGCGAAGCGGTTTTCGGCTCCGGCTCGACGCAGGCGCTTCTCGACGAGCTCATTCGGCGCAATCTTTTCGTCGTGCCCTGCGACGACGAAGGCGAATGGTTCCGCTTCAACCATCTATTCGGCGACTGGCTGCGCAACGAGCTGCTGCAGCTGCGCATGGAGGATATCCGCAAGCGCTGTGTTCGGGCGAGCGAGTGGTTTTACGATTACGGCATGAAGGACGAAGCGGCGAAGTATTTGCTGCTGGTGAGCGATTTCGACTACGTCGCGAACCTCACTGAGGCGACGTGCTCGCTTTCGAGAGGAGACAAGCGGACCCATTACCTGCTATGGCTTTGCCGCATTCCGTCGGCGGAGTTCGCAGAATCGCCGCTGCTATGCATGCTTTCCGCTTGGTCGTACATCACGAACGCCCGCGTTGCCGATGCGCAGCGCTGGATCGCCCGATTCGAGCGCAGCATGCAAGGCCCTGAACATGCCGACAGCCTCGATCCCAGCATCGTGGAATTCTCTTCGAAGTGCCTCAAGATGAAATGCACCGCCATGGAAGGCGATGGCAGGGAGGCCCTGGCGCAGTGCGACGAACTGTTGAGCAGCGGCTACGAGATCAAGCCGTCGCTCATGAGCATGATCTATCAATCGCTGGGCGAGGCGTACGAGCGCATCGGCGACATGGCCCAAGCGCAGGAGATATACCTGCAGGCGCAGGCCAGCGCCAGCGTTGATGCGACCATGCATCAGCTTTTGTTCAACTCATTCAGCTTCGCTGAAGTGCAGTACTGCTTCGGCGAGCTTGACGAAGCCCGAGAGGGTTGCGAGAAGCTGCTGCAGATATGCCCGTCGGATTTCGCGATATATGGGGCCATCTGTGCGCTCTTAGCGCGCGTGTTGCTCGAGCGCAACGAGAAGGATCGCGCCGCCGTCTTGGTAGAGCGCTCGCTCAAGCGTACGTCGTACTATCGGCATATCGACATGTACTTGGAGGCGAAGATCGCCCAAGCGGGATGCCTCGCTGCAAGGGGAAACCTCTCCGAGGCTTATGAAACCATCGTCGAAGGGATACTGCACGGCGAACAGGAGGACGTTCCCCGGGCCGTGCTCCTGCACGCCTATTTCAAGCAGGCCGAGATCGCCGCCCGCCGGTGCAACCTACGTGATCTGCTCGTTATAGAGCACAAGTTCGCGGCGCGGGTGCACGAGGAGGACGTGTACTGCCAACTGCTGCTCTCGTTCGTGCATGCTCTCGCGGAACGCGAGAAGGGGAATGTCGAAGCGGCGCTTGAAGCGCTTGGTTCGCTGACGGTGCGTGCTCGAGAAGGCAGGTTCGTCTGCGTGGCGGTGAAAGCGCTCGCCACCCAAGCTGTCGTCCTACACTCCTTGGGTGACGAGACGCGCGCCTGCGCCCAGCTGAACGAACTGTTGATGCTGGCGAGCCGGCGCGGCTTCGTCCGCAGCCTTCTCGATGCGGGCGCGCCTATGCGCGACCTGTTGCGCGATTACTCGATGTCGCGGAAGGCGGGAGCCGCCGTACGCTCTTACGTGAAATCGTTGCTTGTGGAATTCGAGAAGGAATTGCCGACGACGCCATCGGGCATTGATGATCCGGGGGCGTTCGCCAACGACGGTCCCGATCCACTTACGCCTCGGGAGCTGGAGATACTCAAGCTTCTCAACATGGGCATGTCGCGCAAGGAGATATCCGACACGCTTTGCATCAGCGTAAACACGGCGAAAAAGCACCTTGCGAACATCTACAGCAAGCTCGGCGTGGGCACGCGCGAAGAGGCGCTGAGAGCATACGCGGCGAACCGCTCTGTCGAAAGCGGCGGGGAGCGTTCGGCCGTCCGCGACGCTAAGGGCGACTTCCCGTCTTACCCTCGCTTATCACCCTCCTGTTCGGTCTTGCGGAGGTCATGATTACCCTCTAACCCTCGCGTATCCTCTCTAGCAAGCGCTGCCGTTTGGGTGGCGTCAAACAATCGAGGGAAGGATACGCCATGTGCTTCAGACCGCCCGCAACCGATAACGGCCCCATGAAATGCCCAGCTTGCGGAGCCGAGGTGGCTCCCGGCGTCACCGCATGCCCCCAGTGCGGCTGTACGTCGCAAGCTCCGAACATGCGCGCCCCGGGCGCACCGCCGGTGCCTCCGGCGCCGGGTGCGCCGAGCGCTCCCACGCCGCCGCCCGCGCCTCGTTCCTAAAGGCCGAGGGGCTGCATCGGAGCGATCCGCTTTTCGAGCGGGCGCGGGGGACGCGGTCCCGCTTGCGCCTGGTCCCTGCGGTAACCCCGGTTCGTAACCCTCGCGCATCACCCGCGCGATGCCATAGGTTGGGGTCATGAAAAGCACCGGCGCCTTCAGTAAAGTGAAGCTGCTGTTAGGGGGATTTCCGGAAGCGCCCTTATGCGTCGCACTACATGAGCAAGTAGAGGAGAGAGGGGAACGATATGCCCGAGAACATGGTCGGCGTGCCGAACAACCACGTCGACGAGAGCGGCATCCGCTGGCGGCGCACCCGCTGCCACATGTGCCACATGAACTGCGGCATCTTCGCCGGCGTCGATACGAAGACCGGCAGGCTGGTGGAGCTGCGGCCCAACGACGACGAAGGCACGGTGCTGTGCAACCGCCTGGGCGAGAAGGGCGAGCGCGCCATCAAGTTCCACTACCATCCCAAGCGCATCAACCACCCGCTCAAGCGCGCGGGCGAGCGCGGCGAGGACAGGTGGGAGCAGATATCCTACGACCAGGCCATCAAGGAGATCTCCGAGAAGCTCCAGGCCATCATCGACGAGTACGGCCCCGAGGCGCTCGTTTCCTCCGAGGGCACGTACCGCTCCGACCACCTGTGGGCGCGCAGCCGCTTCACCAACCTGCTGGGCAACCCCGGCAACGTCATCGATCCGGGCACCATCTGCTGGTGTTGGAACTACTCGCTGAACATGGCCATGGTGGGTTGGCCCATCGAGTCGATGATGCCCGCTTCGCCGCAGCTGTCCCAGACCATCGTGAACTGGGGCAAGCGCTGCTCCGAGTCCTACGCCCCCGAGGCGCCGCTGTGGCGCACCATCAAGGGTCGCACGACCGTGAACGAGGAATCCCCGGCGCAGATGATCGTGGTGGACCCGGTGTGCATCAGCGAGGCCGGCCAGGCGGATATCTGGCTGCAGCCCTATCCGAACACCGACTGCCTCATCTCGCTGGCGTGGATCAACTACATCATCGAGAACAAGCTCTACAACGAGGACTTCCTGAAGTACTGGTCCAACGCCGTGTTCCTGGTGCGCACCGACACGAACAAGCTCCTGCGCGCGAGCGAGGTGTCCGCCGACGGCCTGCACGACGACTTCGTGGTCTGGGACCAGGCGACGAACGGCACGCTTTGTTGGTGCTCCGACGAGAACCGCTACTACGCGCCCGAGGACGCGCCGGTGGACGCGGCGCTGTACGGCACCTATGCGGTGACGCTCGCCGACGGCTCGCAGGTCGAGTGCCGCACGGCGTTCGACGCCATCGCCGCGCGCATGGCGCAGTACACGCCGGCTTACGCCGCCAAGGTGTCCGGCGTGCCCGCCCGCAAGATCGAAGAGGCCGCGCGCCTGTACGCGACGAACGGCCCCGCCTGCATCATCTGGGGCCTCGGCGGCGGCGACCAGCACGGCAACAACGCCTCGAGCTTCGGCATCGCCAAGACCATCCTGCGCATCCTGACGGGCAACATCGACAACCCCGGTGGTGAGTTCGTGGGACGCCCCGCCGACCCCAACGCCGTGGGCAAGGAGAAGCTCTACCCGGTGCGCGACGCCGAGATGGAGCTCTCGCACCTGCAGAAGCCCGAGAACCAGTCCAAGTACATCGGCAACGACCGCTTCCGCGTCATGGCGTGGCCCGGCTTCAAGATGATCGACAAGAACTACCGCAAGATGTTCGGCTTGCCCCGTCCGATGCTCCATCAGATGCTGTGCTCGCCGGCGCTCGTCATGGACGCCATCCTGGACGAGAAGCCGTATCCCATCAAGGCGATGATCGCGTGGAGCTCCAACCCGCTGGCCTGGGCGCCGAACACGAAAAAGATGTACAAGGCCCTGAAGAAGCTCGACCTGCTGGTGGTGTGCGAGTACTGGAAGACCCCGACGGCGGCGCTGGCCGACTACATCATGCCCGCGGCGGACTGGATGGAGCGCCCCATGTGCACCACCTCCGAGGACTCCATGGACTTCATCACCGTGGGCGACCGCGGCGTGGAGCCCTTCGCCGAGCGCCGCATGGACTACGACTTCTTCCGCGCCCTGGGCTGCGCCATGGGGCAGGAAGAGCACTGGCCGTGGGAGACCTACGAGGATCTCATCAAGTACCGCATCGAGCGCGTTCCCGACCTCACCTACGAGAAGGTGGTGAACGACGGCACGTACTTCCCGTATCCCACCGAGTACTACAAGTACGCCCAGCGCCTTGAGAACGGCCAGATCTGCGGCTTCGCCACGAACTCGCGCAAGGCCGAGATATACGCCTCGGTCATCGAGGATTTGGGCTACGACCCGCTGCCGGTGTACCGCGAGCCCGAGTCGCCGCTCGGCAACCCGGAGATGGCCAAGGAGTACCCGCTGCGCCTGACCACCGCCGGCCGCATCAGCCCGCTGTACCACTCCGAGATGCGCACGCCCGGCCACGGCACCCGCACCGTCGCCCCGTATCCCATGACGTGGATGCACTTCAACGACGCGCGCGCCCTGCACATCAAGGAAGGCGACTGGATCTGGATCGAGACGCCCATGGGCCGCATCCGTCAGAAAGCGCACCTGGGTTGGGACATTCCCGAAGGCGTGGTGCAGGTTCCGCCCAGCTGGTGGTATCCGGAGCTGCCCGCTGAGGAGCCGTGGTCGCAGGGCGTGTTCGAGGCCGCCGCGAACGTGCTCATCGACGACGATCCGGACAAGGCCGACCAGATGACGGCCACGTGGAACTGCCGCGGTCTTCTGTGCAAGGTGTACCCGTGCATCGATCCGTGCGACGGCTCCGACGACAACGTTCCGGCCGACCAGTACGACGGCGCGCATGACACCGTGTGGGATCGCGCGTACGAGAACTTGGGTTTCTGGAGCGTCGAGAAAGGCTAGATGCAATCGTTCGATAAAAGGGGGGCAGGCATGGGAGCATATGGACCACCTCTGGGGTTTTACCGTAACAACCCATGCGTCCACATCGATCCCATGCTCTGCACGGCTTGCGTTAGATGCATGGAAGTTTGCCCGAGAAAGGGGGTTATCGGTATCGAGATGATTTCCGGCAAGAGGTACGCAAAAGTAAAAAATCCAGGCGATTGCGCCGGGTGCGGAAGATGCGTGGAGGCGTGCCTCACCAACGCGATCGGCCTCTTCTTCACCTGACCGCCTCGTCGATGGGGTCTTGCCGGAACAGGGTGTGTTTTCGGGTCGGGCTTCGAAAGGGGCTCGCATATTATCCGCATGAATGCGTTTGTCGAGGAACCAAGGAGGAAGTTATGAGTGAAGCAGTTGTCGACAAGTCGGCATACGGCACATCGGCGGTCGCGCAATGGGGAGTTGCCGACGACCAGCTGAGCATGGGCAAGAAGTGGCTGAGTTTCGCCGTGCTGTTTATTTTCGCCATCGGGTGCGTGTTCCAGTACATGATGGTTCCCCCGATTCTCCCCCAGGTCGGCGGGGCGTTCGGAGCTGATCCCAACGATTTCGGCATGATGATGTCCGTGTTCGCCATCGTCGGCATCATCGTCGCGTATCCGGCGACCTGGATCATGCAGAACGTCGGCGTGAAGATGGCCGTCATCGTGACGGCCGTGGTGAGCGTAATAGGAACCGCCATCTGCCTTGCGGCCGGTGACTGGACCATGATGCTGGTGGGGCGCACCCTCCAGGGCTGCTCCTTCGGCCTCATCGCCGTTATCGGACCCAACATCATCCCCCGCTTGATTCCGCTGGGCAAGCAGGGCTTGGCGATGGGCATCTACTCCATGTGGTTCCCGGTGGGCCAGGTCATCGCGACCTTCACGGTGCCCCTCGCCTACGGCGCCTTCGGCTGGACGTCCGCGTTCTGGATGTCTCTCGTCATCCTGGTCGTGACGGTCGCGGTCTTCGTCGCGCTGTTCAAGCTGCCCTGCATTCCCGAGAACCTTCTCGCCGAAGAGCGCGTGAAGGCCAAGACGGGCAAGATACGCAAGATATTCTTCGCATCCGCGCTCATCGTCGGGTTCTCGTTCGTGGGCTTCGAGCTGGTGTTCTATGCCTACAACGACTTCTTCGCGACCTACGCCCAGATGGTGATGGGCATGGACGTCTCCGTCGCCTCCAACGCCATCCTCGTCGCCAACCTGCTCACCATTCCCGCCGGCGTCATCACCGGCATCCTGTGCGACAAGACCAACCGCCGCAAGGAGATACTCATCGCCGGCTACGTCGTGTTCGCGGTGCTGTTCGCCTTCTTCGCCTGGTCGAACACCGGCAACGAGACCATGTCCTGGGCGTGCGCGATCATCCTGGGCATCGTTCCGTTCTCCGTCATCCCGGTGTGCACGCGCTGCCTCGTGCCGGTGCTCTGCCCTGACCCCAAAAAGTGCGACTGGGCCCTCACCGGTATGGCGGTGGGCACGACCCTCGGCGGGTTCGGTGCTGGCTTCTTCATGAACCTCTCGGGCGCCCTGTCGTGGGCGACGGCAGGCATGATCTTCGCCATCATCCCGGCCATCACCGTCGTCGTGCTCTTCTTCACCAAAGGCGACCACAGCCTCATGGTGGGCAAAGAGGCGAACGCTTCTCTCGAAGCAGCCAGCGCTTCTGAAGCCGAATAGGTAGCACGCTCCGGAAACACGCCGGCTCCGCTGCGCGCAAGAGGGCGGCGGAGTCGGAACGGGGCGCACGATAAGGCGCTTCGAGTTCGGAGTATTGAACGAGCTTCGTTCGCGATTCTCTTGAAAGGAGAAAACCATGTCAGAAAAGACCGCTGACAAATCGGTCGTCAAGTGCCTTGGGTTCTGCGGCTTCGGTATGGGCTCCAACATCACCGAGGTCGACGTGAAGGACGGGCGCGTGGCGCGCATCCGTCCGCTGCACTACGATCAGCTGTACAAGCCCGAGGATCTGAACGCCTGGAAGATCGAGGCGCGCGGGCACGTGCTCGAACCGGGCATGAAGAGCTATCCGCCGCCGCTGTCGGTGGCGTACAAGACGCGCACGTACTCGCCGAACCGCATACCGTACCCGCTCAAGCGCGTGGACTGGGATCCGAACGGCGAGCGCAACACGCAGAACCGCGGCACGTCGAAGTACGTGCGCATCTCGTGGGACGAGGCGTGCGACCTCGTAGCCGCCGAGATCAAGCGCATCCAGGAGGAGGCCGGCCCGTTCTCCATCCTGGCGCAGTCCGACGGCCACGGCGAGACGAAGAACGTCCACGCCGCCCACGGTTGCCAGACGAACCTGCTGAACCTGACCGGTGGCTTCCTCAAGCAGGCCCGCCAGCCCGACAGCTGGGAAGGCTGGTACTGGGGCGCCAAGCACGCCTGGGGCATGGATCCGGTGGGCATGCAGACCATCACGACGAACGTCATCAAGGACATCTCCGAGAACGGCGACGCCGTCTTCTACTGGGGCGCCGACCCGGAGACCACGCCGTGGGGCTGGGGCGGCCAGATGGCCAGCCGTCTGTGCTACTGGTTCAACGAGATCGGCGTTTTGTCGGTGTTCGTGGCGCCCGACTGCAACTACGCGGCGGCGGTGCACGCCGACAAGTGGATTCCCGTGCTGCCCAACACCGACGTGGCGCTGCAGCTGGCCATTGCCTACGTGTGGATGACCGAGGGCACCTTTGAGAAGGAGTACCTGGACACGCATGCCGTGGGCTTCGACTGGTTCGAGTACTACGTGCTCGGCCGCGAGGACGGCGTGCCGAAGACGCCGGAGTGGGCGGCCGAGCGCTGCGGCGTGCCCGACTACCGCATCAAGGCGCTCGCGCGCTACTGGGCCAAGCACAAGGTGTCCATCGCCCACTGCAACGGCGGCGGCTACATCCGCGCGGCCTTCGCGCATGAACCGGCCCGCATGGAGGTGTATCTGTTGGGCATGCGCGGCGTGGGCCAGCCGGGCGTGAACCAGTTCCAAATGATCGAGTGGCAGCTCATGGACGTGAAAACGCTCAACCCGCTGCCCTCGTGCAGTGTGCTGCCCTCTTCCGAGGGCGCTTACCGCGGTGCGACGATGGACTTGAGCGAGCCGTTCATCCCCAAGACCATGATCCACAAGGCCATCACCGAGCCGTCCATCGAATGGCACGGCCACGTGATCGCCGGCATCGACCGCGCCGACCAACTCATCCCGTTCAAGTACGCGCCCGAGCCGGGCAAGGGCATCCGCATGATCTGGTCCGACTCGCCCTGCTGGTCGACGTGCTGGAACGGTGGACACGAGTTCCAGGATGCGCTGCGCCATCCGAACCTCGAGTTCGTGCTCGTCCAGCATCCGTGGATGGAGAACGATTGCCTGTTCGCCGACATCATCCTGCCGACTTCGACCACGCTCGAGTTGGAGGACTTCAACGTCGACGTGCGCAGCGGCCAGTGGAACGCCATCGCTTACGAAGGCCAGGCGGTCGACCCGGTGGGCGATGTGCGCACCGACTACGAGGCCGTGGGCGAGGTGGCCCGCGCGCTAGAGAAGCTGGGCGGTGTCTACGAGAACTTGTATGAGCACTACACTCACGGTAACGAGGTCATCGACTGGATCGAAAAGGGTTTCCGCGAGTGCGGCATGGAAGGCGGCGATACGGCCGACTTCGACCGGTTCCTCGAGGACCGCTTCAAGCTGTTCCCGACGAAGGAGGACTGGGAGGAGGCTCCTGCGGGCCTCATCGGCTTCTACGAGGACCCGGAGAATAATCCGCTGCTCACGCCCTCGGGCAAGATCGAGTACTACTCCACGACGCTGGCCGAGACGTTCCCCGACGATAAGGTGCGCGGCCCGGTGGCCCACTGGATCGAGAAGGGCGATGGCCACGACGACCGCATCTCGAGCGAGCGCGCCAAGGAGTACCCGTATTTGCTGGTGACGAACCACCCGCGTTGGCGCGTGCACGCGAACCACGACGACGTGCCCTGGTTCCGCGAGCTGGCCACGGGCAAAGTGGTCGGCCCCGACGGTTACGGCTACGAGCCTCTGTACGTGAACCCCGCCGACGCCGAGAAACTGGGCTTGGCCGATGGCGACATCGCCGGCATCTACAACGAGCGCGGCATGGTGCTGGGCGGCGTCATCCTGTCCGAGCGCATCATGCCCGGCGCGGTGTCGCAGGACCACGGTGCGCGCTGCGACAGCATCGTGGTGGGCATGGGCGGCCTGGACCGCGGCGGAGCCAACAACCTCATCTGCCCCTCGGCCACCACGTCGAAGAACGCGGCCGGCGAGGTGACGAACAGCTTCCTCGTGGGCGTGAAGAAAGTCGACGTGTTCGAACTGGCGGAGCAGTACCCCGAGGCGTTCGCGCGTTCCTACGACGCGGCGTGCGGCCGGGTGCTGGACAGCCTGATTGTGGAGGAGTAGCCATGAAAGCGTTTCTGATCGACGTTGCGAAGTGCAACGGGTGCCATAACTGCCAGATATCCTGCAAGGACGAGCACTGCGGCACCGCTTGGATGCCCTATGCGGCCGACCAGCCCATGACCGGGCAGTTCTGGTGCAAGGTTGACGAAAGGGTGCGCGGCAGCGTGCCGGTGGTGCGCGTGTCGTACACGCCGCTTGTGTGCGGCCACTGCGACGACGCGCCCTGCATGGCCGCCGCCAAGGACGGCGCGGTGTACCGCCGCGACGACGGGCTGGTGGTCATCGACCCCGCCCGCGCCAAGGGGCAGCGCGCCATCATGGAGGCGTGCCCGATGGGCGCGGTGTACTGGAACGACGATTTGGACCTGCCTCAGAAGTGCACGGGCTGCGCGCACCTGCTGGATGACGGCTGGAGCGAGCCGCGCTGCGTGGACGCCTGCCCCACAGGTGCTCTGGCGTTCGGCGAGGAGGACGAGTTCGACCTCGCGGGCGCCGAGTTGCTGGAGCCGGTGGCCGGTTTGGGGGCGCACGCCTGGTACAAGAACCTGCCGAAGCGCTTCGTGGCCGGCTGCGTCGTGGACTTCGAGGCACGTGAGGTGTGCGTGGGTGCGGAGGTCTCGCTGCTCGACGAGGCGGGCGTGGAAGCGGCTCGCATGATGACCGACGACTTCGGTGACTTCATGTTCGACCAAGTGGAGCCCGCTGCCTACACGGTGCGCATCGCCGGCAAGGAGTTCGCCGCCGACGCGCGGGAGAAGGACGTCAACCTGGGCGATATCGCCTGCGCGTAAGGAAAGACGGCTTGATGCGTGTGGTGCTTGAGTTTGAAAACGAACAGACTCAAACTTAAAAGAAGAATTATAGGGGGGGGGCTTCGGCTGCCTTCCCTGCATGGCGGCAGACTGCGACGGGACCGGTGTCAGGCATGGGCGCCGCTCTTCACCGAGTTCGCCACCAGCGATTTCAGGCGAGTCGCCTCGGCGCATCTCGGAGCCGTTCCCTTGACCCCGTAAAAAGCAAGGCTGCGGCCCGGTTCCCATGCGGAAGAAGGTATGACGAAAAGCGGCCCGCTCGATGGTTCGAACGGGCCGCTTTCTTCTTCCGGACGTCAGTGCGTCTCGACGTGCGAGGCGGAGGCGGTTAGTGCGAGCACATGGGCGCGTCGGGCAGGTCGATCTTCAGGGCGCCGGCGGCCAGGCCGCGCAGCTCCTCGAGCGTCAGCTCGTAGCAGGCCAAAGCGTCGATCCAGCGTCGCAGGCAGCGGCGGCCCTTGTCGGTGAGCGTGAACAGGCGCTTGGCGGAACCCTCCTCGGGCGTGTCCCACACCGACGTGACCAGCTCGGCCTCCTCCATGCGCTTGAGAGCGCGATAGATGCCGGTGGCATCGGGCTTCTTGCCGCCGAACATGGGCGACTCGGCGGCCTGCTGCACGATGACGTAGCCGTGAAGCGGCTTGTCCGAGCAGGCGAGCAAAGTGAGGATGGTGGGCTGCGACAGGCGGTTGAGCGACTTGCCGAGCTCGGCGCACTCTTTCATATCCTCGTCGGACTTGGGATGGCAGCTGCTCCACATGGGCGGACCCTCTTTCTCGTTCTGATTTCGTCACCCCTTGCAGATCGGCTGCGCTACGGGAGGGTGCGTTTTTCTCGGCGAATTTATCAACCACTATCATCTCATAACTATTTGCAGAATGCTACTAGTCAAAAAATGAAAATATTAGCTTTTTCGGTATGGGGTATATCGCCGTGATCGCGCACCGAATGATCGTGCGTTGCAAAAAGCGCCCGATCATTCGGTTTTTTGTTCGCTTGTTCCTAGTTGTCCCGCGCCAGCCGCTTGTAGAGCAGGGCGAAGGCCACGGCGGCCGCCGCCACCCAGGCGAGCGTGACGGCCAGCGGCACGAGCGCGTCGGACGTGAGCAGGTTGCCCTGGGCCAGCAGCAGCCCCAGCTCGTTCATGCCGCCGGTGGGCAAGTAGGCGGCGGCTTCTGAGAAGCCGTCCACCATCTGGGCGAACATGGGGGCTATTCCTAAGATGAGGACGGGCATGCTCAGCACGCCGGCCGACATCTGGTCGCGCGCTGCCAACCCCAGCAGAAGCGACAGCAGCACGAGGGGCACCGACCCCACGATACCGATGGCGACGAACGCCGGCAAGCCTTCAAGCGGCTGGCCAATAACCAGGTAGCAGGCCGCGTCGACCACGGCTATGGCCGCGAGCGTCACCAGGCCGCGGGAGGCCAGCACCTGCTCGGCGCTCACGTTCGCCAGCATGAGCGTGCGCAGCGTGTGCTTCTCCTTCTCCTCGGCCAGCGCCGTGAGCGTGGCCATGGAGGCCACCATGGTGGTGGTGAACAGCAGCGACCACGAAACCAGCATGAGGGACAGCCCCTCCGCTCCGATCTCGCTTCCCATGCTGTCCGCGAACGCGTAGCGGTAGAACAGCATGAACCCGACGGGCAGCAGGCAGCACACGAGCATGGTGGGGTTGCGCGCCACGTCCTTGAGGTCCTTGCCCAGAAGCGCCCCGGTCTTGCGCAATGTGGCTTCCATTTAAAACTCCCTTCCCGTCAGCTCGAGGAACACTTCTTCCAGGTTCGGCTCCACCGAATGGATGGACAGGCACCCGCCCGAGGCCAGCGCCTCGGCCACGGCGGACGCTCCCGCCGCGTCCTTCGACGTGCGCACGACGCGCCCGTCGGCCAGGCGCATGAGAACCTCGTTCTTGGCGAAGCGCAGCCGCAGCGCCTCGGGGGCGTCGCAGGCGACGAGCCGGCCCTCGTCCAAGATGCCCACGCGCCGGCACAAATCCTCGGCCTCGGCCATGTCGTGGGTGGTGAGGAATACGGTGGTGCCGGCGTCGTTCAGCTCGCGCAGCATCTTGTGCACCTCGGCGCGCGCGGCGGGGTCGAGGCCGCTCGTGGGCTCGTCGAGGAACAGGAGCTCGGGGCCGTGCACGAGCGCCGCCAAGAGCGCCGCGCGCTGGCGCATGCCCTTCGAGCAGTTCTTGACGAGCGTCTTGCGGTCGTCGGCCAGGTTCATGCGCTCCAGCAGCGTGGGCAGGTTGTTGCCGGTCACGCCGCGGATCTTCGCGTAGAAGCGCAGGTTGTCCTCGATGCTCATGCGCTCGTAGAGGGCGCTCGTGTCGGAGAGGACGCCGATGCGCTCGTAGTCGGCGTTCGACGCGTGCTCGATGGGCCGGCCGAACAGCGTGATGCGGCCGGAGTCCTTCACCAGCTGCCGCGTGAGCAGCTTGATGGTGGTGGTTTTGCCCGCGCCCGAGGGGCCGAGGAAGCCGAAGCATTCGCCGCGCTCCACCTGGAACGCCAGATGGTCGAGCACGCGCTTCTCCTTGAAGCTGAGGGACACGTCCTCCATGGACAGCAAGGGGCTCATGAGCGGTCCTTCCACTTGCTGCCGATATGCTCGGCTGCGGCAAGGGCCAGCCCGATGACGCAGGCGGCGAGGGTGAGTTCCATGTCGATTCCTTTCACGTGGTGGTCTGCTTGCTCAAGCAACAGCTTTCCACGACGTGTTGGGTCGGACAAGGGAAACGCGACGCCGGGAGCGCGCCGCGCGACGACAGGAGCCCAGGAGGGGACGACAGGAGCACGCCGCCGCCCCTGTCGAATGCTCAGGACGACAACGGGGCCGGCCTCGCTTCCGCTCAGGATGACAACCTGCGCGCCTCGCTATCTCCGTTCAGGCCGATAACCCGTGTGGCTACACGTCGCGCGGCGCGTGCCTCAGCGCCACGGCCAGGGCGATGGCGGAGACGGCGATCCAGGCGACGGTGAGCGCGGCGGGGAGCACGGCCTGGGCGGAGAAGAGGGCGTCCTGCGCAAGCAGCTGCGCGAGCACGAACACGCCGCCGGTTGGCAGGAGGGCGGTGAACGGGATGAGCGCCTCGCCGTACTGGAAGAACATCGGAGCGAGCCCGACGAACAGGATGGGTATGCTGTACAGGCTGGAGTCGGTCTGATTGCGGGCGAACACGGCAGGCATCAGCGAAAGCAGCGTGATGACGGTCGCGCCGGCGGCGCCGAGGGCGACGAGCGGAAACAGCCGGTGAGCCGGCTCGCCCGCGCAAAGGAAGCATGCGGCCGTGACGGCGGCAGTGAGGAGGACCGACGCGATTCCGCGTGCGAGCATGAGCTGCTTCAGGCTGACGCCGGCCAGAAGCAGCGTGCGCAGCGCGCCCTTCTCGCGGTCGAGCGCCGTGGTGTAGAGCGCGATGGTGGGCGGGGCCATGGTGGTGGCGAACGTGAGCATGGTGGGGAACACGAACCAGCTCATGACGTGCTGGGCGTCCTCCGCTCCGCCCAGCACGGCCCGGTACAGGACGGTGAACCCGATGGGCAGGATGCAGATGACGAGCAGGCCGAGGTTCTTCACCGTGTCCTCGAGGCACTTCGCCACCAGCGCGCCGGTCGTGCGCAACGTCCCTTGCATCGTTTTCGTCTCCTCCGTCGTTCCGGGAGGCTTCCCTAGAAGCCGTATCTCTCCCGCATCTCGTCCGCGCGTCCTTTGGCGAGCGGCACGGACGTCTTCGCGGCGTCGTTCAAAGTGAGGTTGAAGCTGTTGCGGGTGTAGCGCTCCACCTTCGCCACCCGCTGTACGTTCACCACGAAAGAGCGGTGGCAGCGGAAGAACCCGAAGCGTCCCAGCTGGGCTTCCAATTCGTCCATGGTGAGCGGGGTGGGGTAGAGCGTCCCGTGCACAGAGACGTAGTTCGCCTTGTTCATGCTCTCGGCGAAGTCGATGTCGCGCGGGTCGAACAGCAGCGTGGCCGCGTCGGTTTTGGCGGGGATCTTGCACACGCGCACCTCGTCGCCGGCGAACGCCGGGCCGTTCTCGCCGATGCCGTTCTCGTTTCCGTCGTCCTGCTCGACCTCGATGAAGCGGCCGTCCTCGTGCCAGAACACGGCTCCGGGCATGAGCAGCGCCTCGCGCATGGGCTCCAGAGTGGTGAAGAAGCGGCAGCCGCGCTCGACTCTCTCGGCTATCCAGGACAGCGCCGCCTTGCGGCCTTCGGCGTCGAGGTCGGCGAGGGGCCGTTCCAGGAAGCACACCTCCGGCTCGAACAGGCTCGCGCGGGCCAGGTTCACCAGCGCCATCTGGGCGGGCGAGGCGTCGCGCAGGCGCAGCTTGGCCGCGTCGCGCAGGCCGAAGTGGGCGATGGCGTCCTCGTGGTGCACGCCGCCGGCCAGGCGGCTGTAAAGACGCAGGTGGGAGGAAACCGTTTCCACCGCGCTGCCGCGGTCGGTCTCCACAGCGAAGGCGAGCCGCCGTGTGCGGAAGCGTGCGCGCACGGCGGCCAGCAGGGCGGCGGAGACGTCGCGGCCGCATTCGACGTGGACGCTGCCCTCCTCGGACTCGACGAGCTCTTCGGGCGAGGCGTATTCGGCCATGGACCTATTCCGTGCGGTCGGCCGGGAGGATCTCGAGCCAGCAGCCGTCGGGATCCTGGATAAAGTAGATGCCCATGCGCTCGTTCACGAAGCACACGCAGCCCATCTCGTCATGCAGGGTGCGGGCGGCGTCCATGTCTTCCACCTCGAAAGCCAGGTGCGTGTCGCGCCCGCCGTTGTCGTAGGGCTCCGTGCGCCCGCGGTTCCAGGTGAGCTCGAGCTGGAACGGGGCCTCGTCGTTGCCGACGTACACGTTCTCCCACGATCCGTCGTCGGGTCCCATGCGGTGCTGGACGACGAGCCCCAGGGCCCGCTCGTAGAACGCGAGGGACGCTTCCAGGTCGAGCACGTGGATGCATTCGTGAACCATCTTCGCTTTCATGCCGGCTTCCTCCGTATCGCTTGCGTTCGGACTCGTACAGTATACGCAAGCGTATCAGCGCGCGCCCCGACGACCATGGAAAACGAAAAGTAGTCGATACCGCGCTTGGAAACGCCCTAATGTGTCGAATTGGGGACGAATGGGAGGCGAGGGCCTTGCCTCGGGTCCTCCCGGTGCTATACTTCCGTTTTAAAAACTGACTAGTCAGTCAAAAATAAACGACTGGCATGGCGAGGGAAGGACGTGAAGGCATGCAGGAGACGCAAGAGCCGAAGGTGCGGCTCGTGCCGAGCGCGTCGATCGAGGTTCGAACGACGTCGGGCGGGCGGTCTCAGGAGCGCCCCGAGTCGGGCACGTTCGTGCGCGAGGGAATCACGCTCGCGGGCGAGCCGTACATCGCGGCGCGCGGTTTGGGATTGAAGACGTTTGCGGGGTACGCCTACCACGACGTGGACGTCGACGTGCACAAGGGCGAGCTTGTGGCCGTGCGCGGGCGCAACGGCAGCGGCAAGACGGCGCTGCTGCTCACGTTGGCCGGCCGCATGAAGCAATCCGAGGGCACGCTGACCGTGGGCGGCTTCGAGCTTCCGCGCCAGCGCGCGAAGGTCGCGCGGCGCGTGGGGTTGAGCCTGTTCAAGGGCGTCAACGATCTGCAGGACAGCCTGACGGCGGCATCTGCCGTGGGCGCCGAGCTCGAGCTGTACGGCCGCAAGGCCCGCCGCGACGCGGTGCTCGACTACCTGCGCGCATGGAACCTCGCCGACGTCGCGACCATCCGCGTGAAGGACCTCACGTCCGAGAAGCTCACGCAGCTGGGCATCGCGCTCGCGTTCGCGGGGGAGCCCGACGCCGTGGCGGTCGACGACGTGGAGGACCAGCTGACCATGACGCAGTCGGAAGGGCTCGTGAACCTGCTGCTCGACACGGCGCGCACGCGCGACGTCGCCATCGTCATGGGTGTGGTCGAACGCGACCTGGCCGCCATGGCCGACGCGTGCGTGTACCTGTCGAAGGAAGGTGAGTGAACCATGGCGTTCAAGGGCTTGCGCTTCGCCGGGCTGGAATGGAAGAACATCACGGCTTCGAAGGTCATGTGGGTGGTCATAGCCGCCATCGCCATCATGCCGCTTTTGTACGGCGCGCTGTACCTGGCCGCGTTCCAAGACCCTTACGCGCGGTTGAACACGGTGCCGGTGGCCGTGGTGAACGAGGACGAAGGCGCCGTCATCGCGGGCGAGAACCGCAACCTGGGCGACGACGTGGTGGACGAGCTCAAGGGAACCGACGACGGCCTGGGATGGAACTTCGTCTCGGCCGACGAGGCGCAAAAGGGCTTGGAGGACGGCGCGTACTTCATGACGTGCACCATCCCGGCCGACTTCTCCGAGAGCGTGTCCTCGGTCGATTCGAGCGCGCCCGAGAAGGCGCAGCTGAACATCGAGTACAACCAAAGCGAGAACATGCTGGCCTCGCAGATCGGCGAAACGGTGTGGAAAGAGGTGCGCCAGCGCGTGAGCGACTCGGTGGCCGCCGAGTACTGGACCACGGTGCTCGACCGCGTGGCCGACTCCGGCAAGGACATCCAGACGGCGGCCGACGGCGCCGGCACGCTCAAGGACGGCCTGGTTACGGCCCAGGACGGCAGCCAAACCATCACGGCTAACCTCGGCACGCTGGCCGACGGCGCCACGGCGCTCGACAGCGGCCTGGGCGCTCTGGAGAGCGGCGCGTTCACGCTCAGGCAGGGCACGCTCTCGCTTGCGTCGGGCGCGAACCAGCTGAAGGCCGGCGCGGGCCAGGTGGCGGGCGGCGCCGGCAGCGTGGCCTCCGGCGCGGCGCAGCTGAAGTCCGAGGGCACGAGCGCTCTGGCCGCGGGCGCGGGCGAGCTGAAAGATCAGACGGCTACGCTGCCCGACCAGGCGAGCCAGATGGCAAGCGGATCCAGTCAGATCACGAGCGGCCTCGCAACGGCAGCGGCGAGCATCGGCTCCTCAGACGTTCCGGGTCAGACGCTCGCGTACACGTCGAACACCGTAACGAGCGGGCTCGGCACGTTGGGAGCGCAGCTGGGATCAGCCCAGACGGGCGCCGCGGCGGTCAACGGCGGCCTGGTTGGCATGAAGAGCGGGCTTTCGATGGCGCAGGTCGGCGCCCAGGGGTACGAGCAGGCCCTCGTGACAGCCATTCCGGCGATGCAGAACAGCACCGATCCCGCGACGAAGTCCCTCGGCGACCAACTTGCCGCCAGCGTGCTGGAGCAGGCGCAGTCCGGCGCCGTTTCGAACGGGCTGGACGGCGCCCTCGCGAGCTTGGGCGACGATGCGAGTCCGCTCACGCTTATCGGCGGATCGAAGGCCGTCGCCGTCGGCTTATCGGAAGCCGTCAACAGCATCGGGGATGCAGGCACTCCCGGCAACACGCTCGCGTACGGTTCGGCTTCCGTCACCGGCGGTCTCGAAACGCTCGGCAGCAGCTTGGCTGTCGCCCAGGCGGGCTCGCAGAAAATCACCGACGGTGCAGGCCAGCTTGCCGCCTCAGCACCGAAGCTCGTGGATGGAGTTCAGAAGCTCGACGCCGGCGCCAACCAGGTGAACGGCAAGATGTCCGAGCTCGCCTCGGGCGCCTCGCAGGTGGCCGACGGCGCATCGCAGGTCGATGCGGGCGCCTCGTCGGCCGTCTCCGGCGCGAACCAGCTGAACGACGGCGCCGCGCAGCTGGTTTCGGGCGCGGCGAGCGCCAAGGACGGCTCCGCGCAGATCGCGTCCGGTGCGGGCCAGCTCAAGGACGGCAGCGCCGCGCTCACGTCGGGGCTGACCGACGCCGTGGACGGCTCGGGCGAGCTTTCCGCCAGGCTGGCCGAAGGCGCGCGGACGGCGGCCGACCAGACCTCGAACATCGCGGGCAAGTCCGAGGTCATGAGCGATCCCGTCGAGCTGGTGAACGAGTACTACACCACCGTGAAGAACTACGGCACCGGCTTCGCCCCGTACTTCATGGCGCTGGGCCTGTGGGTGGGCGGCCTGGTGGCGGGCTTCGTGTTCAAGCCGCTCAACAACCGCCTTATCATGTCGGGCGGAAGCCCCCTCACGGTGGCGTTCGCGAACTACCTGCCGGTGGCGTTCTTCTCGCTCATCCAGGCCACGCTGCTCATGGTGGTCCTGCAGTTCGGCTTGCAGCTGCAAATCGACAACGTGCCCGCGTTCTACGCCATGGGGTACCTCACGGCGCTCGTGTTCGCGGCCATCATGCAGATGCTCATGGCGGCGTTCGGGTTCCCCGGCAAGTTCGTGGCCATCATCCTGCTCATGCTGCAGCTCACGGCCTGCGCCGGCACGTTCCCCATCCAAACGACGCCGGACTTCTTCCAGGTCATCAACCCGTACATGCCCATGACGTACGTGGTGCAGGGCATGCGCCAGATCATGACGGGCCTTGATTACGGCATCGTGGGATTCGACTGCTTCGTGCTGTTCGCCATAGGGGCGGTGTGCTTCGCGCTCACGTGCCTCGTGGCCTGGCGCAAGCGCACGGTGCGCATGGACGACCTGCATCCGGTGCTGCAGCTGGGTTGACGCGCGCGGGGTGCCGGTGACGTATAATGGAGCGGCCCGCCGCGCGAAGCGCCGGGCCGCGGAGGTGATGATCATGGGGAAGAAAAAGGCAGGTGCGGGTTCCGCGGCGAGGGCCGCAAGGGCGGAATCGCCGACGGGTCGCGCGCGCGACGATGAGACGGCGTCGCGCGCGGAGCGGGCGGGAAAGCCGTCCAAGCGCGGCGGCAAGGCGGACGCGACGCGGAAGCTGCTGCTCGAGGCGGCGCTGGGCGTCATCGGCGAGAAGGGGTACTCGGCCGCCACGGTCGACGAGATCGTGGAGGCGGCCGGCGTGTCGAAGGGCGTGGCGTACTACCACTTCAAAAGCAAGGCCGCCATGGCCGAGAGCATCTTGGAAGAGGGCATCAACGAGCTCATCGAGGATTTCGAGGCCATCGCGGCCAAGGCTTCCAACGCCCCCGAGGCGCTCACGGGCATGATCGAGCGGTTCGCCACGCGCATCTTCGAGAACAAGGCGTTCGGGCGCTTCTTCGTATCGGAGCTGTGGCGCGAGGGGCGCGCCTGGTCCGACGCCATGCGCGGTTTCGAGGACCGGCTGCTGCACCTGCTGGAAGGCCAGCTGAAGCGCGGCCAGGACGAGGGCTTCATCCGCCTCGAGATCGACCCGGCGTTCGAGGCCGTGGCGCTGGTGGGGCTCGTGCTCACCACCGCGCTGTACTATCTGGGCGGCTCGATGAGCGGCGCGCTCGCCGACGGCGCGCGCGGGGTAGCGGGAGGTCCCGTTGCCGACGGCGCACGCGGAACGACGGAGGGGTCCGGCCCGGCCGGCTCCCCCGCGAACGCGTCGGGCGCCCACGGCGACGGCGAACCGTGCTCGGTGGCCGAGGCCTTCTCCCATGCCGACCAACAGCGCGCCAAAGATGCGTTTATTGAGCGAATTTGCGACTTCGTCCGCCATGCGAACGCCCGTCCGGGGCTGTTGCCTTAAAATTTTGGCGAAAGCAACCCCGGTCGCTCCGGTTCTTCGTGCCGCGCGACGCGGCGGCAAAGCGGAGAAGGAGCGATCGTATGTGCGGAATCGTCGGATACACCGGAGGGCGCCCTGCCCAGGACATCCTCATCGAGGGCCTGCGACGGCTCGAGTACCGCGGCTACGACTCGGCGGGCATCGCCGTCGAGCAGGGCGGCAAGCTCGAGGTCGTGCACCGCAAAGGCAAGGTGGGCGGGCTCGCCGAGACCGTCGCCAACCTTGATATCGCGGGCACCTGCGGAATCGGGCACACGCGCTGGGCCACGCACGGCAAGCCGAGCGAGCGCAACGCGCACCCCCATACGTCCTGCGGCGGCCATATCGCCGTCGTCCACAACGGCATCATCGAGAACTACGCCGAGCTGCGCGACGAGCTGACGGCGCGCGGTCACGAGTTCACGAGCGACACCGACACCGAAGTGGTGGCCCACCTGGTGGAGGAAGCGTATGTGGACGACCTGCTGCAGGCCGTCCACGAGGCCGCCGCGCGCCTTGTCGGCGCCTACGCGCTGGCCGTGGTGTGCGATTCCGAGCCGGGCGTCATCGTGGCCATGCGCAAGGATTCCCCGCTTGTGGTGGGGCAGGGGGCCGACGGTGCCTACGTGGCCTCGGACATGATCGCGCTCATCGACGCCACGCGCGACGTGGTGGTGCTGGGCGACGGCGAGGCCGCCAAGCTCGCGCCCGAGGGCATCCGCTACTTCAGCGCGTTCGGCGAGGAGATCTACGAGCCCAAGGTCACGCATGTGGATTGGGACGTCGACCTGGCGGAAAAAGGCGGCTATCCCGACTTCATGATGAAGGAGATCCACGAGCAGCCCCGCGTCATCCGCGACACGCTGGCAGGCCGTCTGGTGGACGGGCATCTGGCCATCGACGAGCTGGACCTGTCGCACGAGGAGCTCAACCTCATCGACCGCGTGTACGTCATCGCCTGCGGCACGTCGTACCACGCCGGCCTCATCGCGAAGAATCTCATCGAGGGCTGGGCGCGCATTCCCACGGAAGTGGAAGTGGCCAGCGAGTTCCGCTATCGCAATCCCATCATAACGCCGTCGACCCTGGTGGTGGCGGTGTCGCAGTCGGGTGAGACGGCCGACACGCTTGCCGCCATCCGCGACGCGCGCGTGAAAGGCGCCAAGGTGTTCGGCATCACGAACGTGGTGGGCTCGCCCGTGGCGCGCGAGAGCGACGGCGTTATCTACACGAAGGCCAACAAGGAGATCGCCGTGGCCTCCACGAAGTCGTTCTTGGGCCAGGTGGTGAGCCTCACGCTGCTAGCCATGCTGTTGGCGCAATCGAAGGGCAAGCTCACCACGAACCAGGTGCGCCTGCTGTTTCGCGAGCTGGCCGACACGGCCGAGCAGGTGGAGGTGATCCTGTCCGACACCGCCGCCATCGACGAGGCGGCGCTCGCCTGCAAGGACGCGCGCAGCGCGCTGTTCATCGGGCGCGGCATGGGTTCGGCCATCAGCAAGGAGGGCGCGCTCAAGCTCAAGGAGATCAGCTACCTGCACGCGGAAGCCTACCCGGCCGGCGAGATGAAGCACGGCCCCATCGCGCTTCTGGACGACGGGTTCCCGGTCATCGCCATCGCCACGCAGAGCCCCGTGTACGACAAGCTGGTGTCGAACCTGCAGGAGAGCAAGGCCCGCGGCGCCATGGTGGTGGCCGTCGCCACCGAGGGCGACGAGGACATCAAGCAGCACGCCGACCATGTGATATACATCCCGAAGGTGCGCGACGCGTTCTCCGCCATCACGGCCAGCGTGCCGCTGCAGCTGTTCGCGCGGTCGATCGCCGTGGCGCGCGGCTGCGACGTGGACCAACCGCGCAACCTGGCCAAGTCGGTGACGGTGGAATAGCGCTCGTTCGACCCGCGAGTCCGCGCAAGACGCCGGCGGCGTTCGGGCGTGCGACCTGCGGGACCGCGAAAGGGGCCGGCGGTGTCCAGTCGCTCGGACAGTCCTCGCTGCGCTGCGGAACTCGCTTGGTGAACGCCGCCGGCCCCTTTCGCTCCAAGGTGGGAGCGGGCGACGGTGAATCCGGCCGGTTCGAGGCGGGTGGAGGCGTGGCCATCGGGCCGGAGCGCCAGGTTTCGGCGAGGAGAGAAGAGAGGGACAACCGGTGAGTGAAGATATTGCTGAGACGTTTGGCGACGCTCTTGAAGGCCAGGTGGGACTGGGCGTGGATATCGTGGAGATCGCGCGGATGAAGGCCATCCTCGCGCGCACGCCCAGCTTCGCGACGCGGGTGTTCTCCGACGATGAGCGGGCGTACTGCGAAAGCACGACGTCGCCCGAGGTTCACTTCGCCACGCGCTTCGCGGCGAAGGAAGCCGTGGTGAAGGCGCTCGGCACCGGGTTCTCGCGCGGGATCGGGGTGCGCGACATCGAGGTGCGGCGCAACGCCAAGGGGCGCCCCTACGTGGTGCTGTCGGGCCGCGCGAAGGAGATCGCCCGTGAGCAGGGCGTGCGTGAGCTGCCGGTCTCCCTGTCGTTCACGCACACGGAGGCCGTGGCCTGCGCCATGGCCATCACCGAGGACTCCCTGCGTGCCGCCGAGAAGCGCGTCGACCCCATGGAAGAGCTGTCGAAGCAGTTCAAGGAAGCTCGCAGCATGCTCGACGAGATCGGCGAGCAGCCCGCGCCTTCTGCTGACGAGGTGCCCGCGAAGACTTCCTCCGACGAAGAGGTTGCCGCGCGCTGACGCCTGCGGGTTCTTCGTCGGGTTTTCCGCTTCGACTCGACGCTTTTCGGCGATCCGGGCACTCGGGCTTCCTTTCGGCGTCTCCGGTTGACCGTTTCTTTCGGTTAATTAACGCAAAGCGTTGAACTTCGCGACGGAACCGTCTAAGTTGGGTTGAAGCATAACGCATGGTGAGAGGCGAGGAGGCGCATGGTGACGCCAGAACACGATACGCGCGGCGAGCACGGATCCCATCGGAGCGCTGCGCGCCCGGAGCGCCCTGCGGGCACCGTCGATCCCGGTGCTACCGACGGTTACGCATCCTTCGTGCCGGCCGCTCAGAAGGCCCGCCACGGGCGCGTCGACCAGCACGGCCCGTCTGCCAAGAGCCCGAAGCTGCCGCCGAAGAAGGCGGCCCTCGTGTTCGGCGGAGCCCTCGCCGCCGTCCTGCTGATCGTCTACGTGGCAGGTGCGGTCGTGTTCATGGACCGCTTCATGCCCAACACCACCGTCATGGGCAAGGACGTGTCGCTTAAAACGTCCGCCGAGGTGCAGGACATGCTGGTGGATGTGGCCAAGAGCTACACGCTCGACGTGTCCGGCCAGGGCTTTTCGCTGAAGCTCACGGCTGCGGACATGGGCACGGGGGTCAACAGCGAGGGCGTGACGGACGCTATGCATGCCGACATGAACCCGTGGGCCTGGCCGGTCGAGGTGTTCGGCACGCACGACGAGACCGACAAGTTCGCCACCTCGAACGGCAAGCTCGACGACGCGGTGCGCAAGGCCGTGGAAGCGTTCAACGAGACCGCCGAACCGCCGCGCAACGCCGGGCTCGATTACGACGGGAGCGGCAAGAAGTTCGTGGTGCGCACCGAAACCGTCGGGCAGGCGCTCGACGCCGACCGCGTGGTCGAGACGGTCAACGCTGCCGTCTCGAAGCTGGAGCCCGCTGCGACACTCGCCGAAGACGCGCTGCAAAAGCCCACCCTGCTCTCCACCGACGAGCGCTTGGCGAAGGCGGCCGACGACGCGAACGCGCTGCTCAAAGCCGACTTCTCTCTGAAGCTGGCCGACGCGACCGTCGCCCAGGTGAACGCCGACCAAATAGCCGACTGGATGCGCTTGAAGGAGGACGTGTCGGTGGGCGTCGACGACGATCTGCTGGCAGCCTGGGTGCAGGACATCGCCTCCCAATGCAACACGTACCAAGCGCGGCGCACCTTCACGCGCGCCGACGGCAAGGAGGTCACCGTGTCGGGCGGCGTGTACGGCTGGATCGTCGACAAGGACAAGCTGAAGGACGCGGTGGCGAGCGGCGTGCAGTCGGCCCAGACCGGCGACGTGCCCATCCCCTGCGAGCAGAAGGCGGGTGCCTTCAACGGCCTGCACGGCCGCGATTGGGGCAACCGCTACATCGACATCGACCTGACCGAGCAGCACGCGCGCTTCTACGACGACAACGGCAATTTGGCGTGGGAGTCCGACGTGGTCACGGGCACGCCCGACGGCGAGCACGACACGCCCGAGGGCGTCTACGTCATCAACAGCAAGGAGAGCCCCTCCAAGCTGATCGGCCAGATGGAGCCCGAGACGGGCAAGCCGGCGTACGAGACGGAGGTGAAGACGTGGATGCCGTTCGTTGAGAACTACATCGGCCTGCACGACGCCGAATGGCAGTCGGCCTTCGGCGGCTCGCGCTACTCGTCGGGCAACGGCAGCCATGGCTGCGTGAACTTGCCGGTGGACAAGGCTACGGCGCTGTACGACCTCATCGCCATCGGCGACGTGGTGGTGTGCCACTGGTAGATCGCCGCGCCCGCGCGGCCGTCGATTCCGCAGGGGACGCGCCAAGCGGGCCGCCTGCGCCGCTTCGCGCGCCGACCTCCGTGCGATCCGCGACGAGTCGGTGCACCCTGCCTGCGAGCCGATAGGGGAGGCGTTTGGCACGCTCTCATCGCGGACATGATTCGACGCGTCGCCCATGCATGAGCGTCGGCGGGTCGAGTGCATGCGGAGTGCCAATTCCCGAGCAAAATTGACGGTTGGGTACGGACTCCGCAGGTCCAAAACCCTCCGAACGGCGTTTTCGAATGCTGTTTGCTCGCTTCGTTGATGCGTGAATTTCGCGATCTGGGAAAACGCGCCTCGATGCGCTGCGATTCCTCCCGCCTCGCGTTCCCAACCGTCAATTCTGCTCAAAAACCGGGGTCCGATTTACCTTGCGGCGAAATTGGCGCGGCGTTGCCTCGAGTGGCTGGCACGCTCGTGGGGCGGACGAGCTCCGACAGCAGAACCGATCGCAACTCGAGTTGGCGCGTCGCGAAGTTGTCGTTGCGCGGCTGAATGCGTTCGCCGAGGCGCTTCGCTATTGTTTGGGCCGTCTTGTTGAACTCTTGGAAGTTGAACAGCTGGCCCGACGTGACCGTGACCACGGTCACGCCCAATTCCAAAAGCTCGTCTCGGCGCTTCGAGTCGTGTGCGATCCTTCCGGCCCCCGTGTGGCAGAGGTTGCTGTCGTACTCGATGGCGAGATCGGCCTTATCCCAGAAAAGGTCACATCGATAATAGTTCTGGCTCACGTTCTTGCGGGCGTGTTTTCCGGGGTCGATGCGATAGTTGAGCTGCGGATGCGACAGCGAGCATCCTCCTTGCTGGTATGGCAAGGTGAGTAGCATTGAAAGGACCGTCTCCGCGGGAGAAGCCGAATTTGGTAGCACGTGCCGGAGCGCCCTCCTTGCTTGGGCGACGCCGCGCATGGTGCCGGCTTTCTCAAGGTAGGAGCTCAGCCTTGCCGGGTTTGTTTGGGGAAGCTGGTCGAAATCCCTTTCCGAGGGCGTCTCTGAGGGTGTGTACGTTCCGCATAACTCGTATCCTACGTCGACAAGTTCCACGAATCCTTCGTTGGCTTTTTGCAAGAAAGCAAGGTCGGGCGAGACGAGGAAGAGCCCGTCGTCGACAATGGCGAGTGAACCCTGCGGCAAAAGCTCGTCGCGTGCGTGGTAGACGACGTTGGGCGTGCGGAACCTCCGCTCGCTTTTCGGAACCAGCAGGTGGAGGGGGAGGCTCAGGGCGTGCGCTTGGCACAGCGCGAGAACCTCGGTATTGGGGATGCGGTCGCCCGGCGTGCGGGCGCGCGTGGGCTTGGGGCGGGGCAGGCGAAGCGTGCTGACCGACCTCCAATATTCCAAGGCGCTCCTATGGCTGAGGACGAGTTTCATGCGGGGAGTTTACCATGCGATTGAACAGGATAAACGAAGAATTTTTTCGCGTTGGATCCGTGCAAGTTCCAGGCGGTTCGCGCACGGTTTTGCGACGGCGCTCCCGCAAGGTCCGCGCTGCGTTCGTGCAAGGTTCGCACGGCGCTCCCGCAAGGTTCTCGCGACGATTGCGCAGGTTCTGCGCGGCGCTTTCACGCGTCTGCCGACATTCCCCCTCGGCTCCTGTTTGGCTCGTGCCGGGATCGTTTCGCGGCGTGACCGCTTTCGCGACGGGTTGCGTTTAGCACGGCGCGCTGCGACGCGTGCGGTGCAGACGACGCTATAATGGACGCGGGAGCTGCATTCCGCGACTCCGGCTTGGGCAGTGCGCTTCGGTATGGCGAAGCGGCGCGCCCGCGCAGCCGGCCGAGCGGGCGCGCTGCGGCATCGATGGGAAGAGGTGCGGTTATGGACGTTCGCGAATACACGGCCGACGAGCTGGTGGCTTTGCTGCCGCTCCCCGACGAGGATGCGAACAAGTACACGCGCGGCACGCTCGTGCTCGTGGCGGGTAGCGCCCGCTATCCTGGCGCCGCGTGCTTGGCGGCTGCGGCGGGCCAGCGCATGGGCGCAGGCTATACCGAGGTCGTCTGCGCGCCCGACGCCGTGCCGCTCGTGCGCGGATTCCGCCCCTCGTTGGTCGTGCGGTCCTGGGAGGGGTTCCAAAGCTCCGACATCGCGCCCGCGCGCGTCGGCAAGCCGGTCGCCTACGCCGTGGGATCGGGCTTCGATGCCGGCGATGCCGCATCGGCCCGCCTCGTCCACCTGGTGCTGAAGCACGCGCAGGTTCCCGTGCTCGTGGACGGCGGGGGTTTGGCGGCGCTCGCTTCGAAGAAGGGGCAGCGCCTGCTCAAGCGCCGCTTCATCCACGGATGGCCCACCGTCGTCACGCCGCACGGAGGCGAGGCGGCTCGGCTCGCGCGCGCCTTCGAGCTGCCGGAGGAGGAACCGGCGCGCTTGTCGCAGCTGCTGGCGCAGGCGTACGGAACGACGGTGGTTCTCAAGGGCCCCGACACGTTCGTGTCCGACGGCGACGAAACCGTGCGCATGGGCGAGGGCACGGCGGCGCTCGCCAAGGCCGGCACGGGCGACGTGCTCGCCGGCATGGTGGGCGCGCTGCTGGCCCAGGGCATGGAGCCGGTGGACGCCGCCGTGCTCGGGGCGACCTTGCACGCGCGCGCCGGCGCGGCCGCGGCGGAGCGCCTCACGTCCATCTCCGTGGCGGCCGAGGACGTGGTCGACGCGATTCCCTGCGCCATCGCATCGTTGGCGGCGGAGGCCTAGCTCGCCCGGCCCGTGCCGTTCAAGGGGTCTTCTGGCGCGAAAACCCGTAACCATGCGTAAACGGATCATAGGGCGGCTCGACGCGGGCGTTCGGTGCGCTAGAATGGAGGCAACCATGACGGCGCCACGCACCGCTCGCTTTTCGGGGATGCGCCGAGCCGTCCGACCGACCAAGGAGCGTGAAGCGTGGATTCGACGAAAAAGCATGACTGGGGTTTGATCGTTGCGGGCGTCCTGCTCGTTCTATGTGCGTTCTTCTTTCTGGTGGCGCCGGGACTCACGCTCGTAACCATCACGGCCATCGCGGGCGCGGCCTTCCTTGTGTCCGGCGTCTTCGACATCATCAACTACGCACGGTTCCACAAGGTCATGAACCTTTCGGGCTGGGCCATCGCCTATGCGGTGCTCGACATCATCATCGGCCTCATGTTCCTGGTGCATCCGCTGGCGTTCGCCGCCGTTATCCCGTGGGTCATCGGCGCGTTCTTCATCGTGTTCGGCGTGTTCGAGATCATCGGTGCGTTCCGCGTGCGCAAGACGGGCATTTCGATGTGGGGCTGGATGCTGTTCTCGGGCATCGTGGGCGCGCTGTGCGGCCTGACGTTCTTCGTTTCGCCGGCGTCGTTCAGCATCTTCCTGTCCGTGTTCATCCTCATGCGCGGCGTGTCGCTCGTGTTCTACGGCTGGAACACGAACAAGGCGCTCATCTAGCGAGCGCGGCGCCCGGTGCGGCGTGCGAGCCTCAACCGCTTGCATGCGCAAACCTTGGGCATTCGGCGCGGTGCGGCCGCGACGTGATAAAATCGCTTCGAACCCACGAGAAGGCCCCGGTAGCGGGGCCTTCTTCCCGATAGGCACTCCGCGATGGGCGCCACGTTTCAGAGGACGGCGGAACTTTATGGCAGACGAACAGCGAACCTTGCTCGACGAACGCGCGCTGGCCGAGGCGACGAGCGACCCGGCGGCGCGCATTGAGGCGCTTCGGCGCGAGATCGAGCACCACACCTACCTCTACTACGCCCAGGACGCGCCCGAGATATCCGACGGCGCGTTCGACTCCCTCATGCGCGAGCTGCGCGAGCTGGAGGCGGCCCACCCCGAGCTCATCGATCCGGCCAGCCCCACGCAGCGCGTGGGCGGCTACGTGGGCGAGCAGTTCTCGGCCGTGCGGCATGCCCGGCGCATGTACTCGCTGGACAACGCCATGGATCTGGGCGAGCTGGACGCGTGGATCGACCGCGTGACGGAGGCGTTCGGACGCATGGTGCCCGTGGTGTGCGAGCTGAAGATCGACGGCTCGTCCATCGCGCTCACGTACGAGAACGGCCGCTTGGTCCGGGCCGCCACGCGCGGCGACGGCACGACGGGCGAGGACGTGACGGCGAACATGCGCACGGTGAAGGACGTGCCCCTGCGCCTGCGCGCGGAGGCCCTGGCGGGACTGCGGGACGCGGAGGCGCCGGTCGAGCTGCGCGGCGAGGTGTACATGCCGAAGGCGAGCTTCGACGCGCTCAACGCCTCCGCCGAGGCCAACGGAAAGGCCGCGTTCGCGAACCCGCGCAACGCCGCCGCCGGCAGCCTGCGGCAGAAGGACCCGTCCATCACGGCGATGCGCGACCTGTCCACGTTCCTGTATGCCGTGGCCGACGAGCGCGCCCTCGCCGCCGACGGCCAGTGGGAGCTTTTGCGGTGGCTGCGCGAGGCGGGCTTCCACGTGAACCCCGACGTGGAGCTGTGCGAGACGCGCGAGGCCGTCCACGCGTTCTGCGAGCGCGCCATCGAGCGACGCGACAGCCTGCCCTACGAGATAGACGGCGTGGTGGTGAAGGTGAACTCGTTTTCGCAGCAGGAGTCGATGGGCTACACGGCCCGCGCGCCGCGCTGGGCCGTCGCGTTCAAGTTCCCGCCCGAGGAGAAGACCACGCTTCTGCGCGACATCACCGTGCAGGTGGGGCGCACCGGCAAGCTCACGCCCGTGGCCGAGATGGATCCCGTGGTGGTGGCCGGCTCCACCGTGGCGCGCGCGACGCTGCACAACGAGGACGAGGTGCAGCGCAAGGACGTGCGCGTGGGCGACACCGTCATCGTGCGCAAGGCCGGCGACGTGATCCCCGAGGTGCTGGGGCCGGTGCTGGCGCTGCGTCCCGCCGACGCGCAGGTGTGGCACATGCCGAAGGAGTGCCCGAGCTGCGGCAGCCCCGTCATCCGCGAGGAGGGCGAGGTGGACTTCCGCTGCATCTCCATCGACTGCCCGGCGCAGGCGCTGGAGCGCTTGCTGCACTGGGCCAGCCGCGGTGCCATGGACATCGACGGCATGGGCGAGGAGATCGTGTCGCGCCTGGTGGAAAGTGGGCGCCTTGCCGACGTGGCCGACTACTACACGCTCGACGAGGTGGAGCTGTCGCTGTTGGACATGGGCCGCGTGAACAAGGAGGGCGAGCCCATCCGCCTGGGTCAGACGATGGCGAAGAAGCTCGTTGCCGCCATCGACGCGAGCCGCGGCCGCCCGTTCGCGCGCGCGTTGTTCGGGCTGGGCATCCGCCACGTGGGCAAGACCATCGCCGAGCTTTTGGCGGCGGCGTATCCGAGTATCGACGAGCTGCGCGCGGCCGACGAGGAGGCCCTGGCCGCCGTCGACGGCGTCGGCCCGAAGATCGCGCACAGCGTGTTCCTGTTCCTGCGCACGCCCGACAACGTGGCCGTCATCGAACGGCTGCAAAAGCGCGGCGTGGCGCTGGCCGACGAGGCGGCCGACGCGGGCGAGCAGCTGCCCCAGACGCTCGAGGGCCTCACGTTCGTGCTCACGGGAAGCCTGGTGGAGAGCGGCATGACGCGCGACGAGGCCGGGGCCGCGCTCAAGGCGATGGGCGCGAAGGTGTCCGGCAGCGTGTCGAAAAAGACGAGCTTCGTGGTGGCCGGCGAGGCCGCCGGGTCCAAGTACGACAAGGCCGTCGCCCTGGGCGTGCCCGTGCTGGACGAGGCCGCCCTCATGCGCATCCTGGAAACCGGCGAGGCGCCGGAAATGTCCTGAAAGGGGACTGTTCCCTTTCAGGACATTCCTCGTTTTGATGCCGAACGATGCCTTCGGCGGCTTTGATCGGCACGGTTTTCACCGATTCTGTGCAAGCTGGGGGCGGAAGGCGCTTTCGCCCTCTCGCGTCGACGGTGTGCGGCGGTTGTTTATGCAGGTCGCGAGTTTTGGAAAAGACCCGCGCGTCCCTGCGGGAAGCAGGTTGTGTCGGGAATCGGTGAAAACCGTGCCATAAGAAGTGCATATACCGTTGATGCACGTCAATGTGCAATGCGCGCCGCTCGCCCTTGCCCCCTCGTCAACGCCGTTCGCCGATGGGGTTACGAAAAATCTCATCGTAACATCCTTTGCGCCTTCCTTCTGCTATAGTGTGTTACGCAATTTAAGTACGTAACACCATCGGCGCGACAACGATGTCGGTGCGAGGGAAGGGAATCAACGGCATGACGGTATTGACGCGTCGCGATTTCGCGAAACTGACGGGTGCGACGGCTGCCACGTTGTCGCTGGGCGGTCTGCTGGCAGGCTGCGCGAGCGACGAGGCGAGCAAGCCCGCCGAAGGCGAGGCGAACGGGAGCGGAGAGGCTCCCTCGCAGGTCATCGTGTCCATGACGACCGGCTCCGAGCCGGCGGCCGGCTTCGACCCGATGGTGTCGTGGGGCTGCGGCGAGCACGTGCACGAGCCGCTCATCCAGTCCACGCTCATCACCACCACGACCGAGCTCGAGTTCGCGAACGATCTGGCCACGTCGTACGAGTGCTCCGAGGACGGCATGACGTGGACCTTCACCGTCCGCGACGACGTCAAGTTCACCGACGGCGTGCCCCTCACGGCGCGCGACGTGGCGTTCACCATCAACGGCATCTTGAACTCCGAGGCGTCCGAGTGCGATATGTCCATGGTGAGGGAGGCCGTGGCCACCGACGACGCCACCGTCGTCGTGCACATGGAGAAGCCGTTCAACGCCCTTTTGTACACGTTGGCCGTGGTGGGCATCGTGCCCGAGCACGCTTACGGGGATGCGTACGGCGACAACCCCATCGGCTCGGGCCGCTACCTGCTGGAGCAGTGGGACAAGGGGCAGCAGGTCATCCTCAAGGCCAACCCCGACTATTACGGGCCGGCTCCGAAGATCGAGCGCGTGGTGGCGGTGTTCATGGAGGAAGACGCGTCGCTCGCCGCGGCCCAGTCCGGCCAGGTGGACGTTGCCTACACCTCCGCGACGTTCGCCGACAAGCTTCCGGGCGGCTACGATCTGCTGAACTGCGCGTCCGTCGACTCGCGCGGCATCTCGCTGCCGGTCATCCCGTCGGGCGGCACGAAGACCGACGAGAAGGGCGAGGCGGCCGCCGGCAACGACGTGACCTGCGATTTGGCCGTGCGCCAGGCCATCAACTACGGCGTCGACCGCGACAAGATGATCGACAACGTGTTGAACGGTTACGGCACCGTCGCCTACAGCGTGGGCGACGGCATGCCGTGGTCCTCGCCCGACATGAAATGCTCGACTGACGGCGCGTTGGCGAAGAAGCTGCTCGACGACGGCGGCTGGGCGGTCGGTTCGGACGGCATCCGCGAGAAGGACGGCAAGCGCGCCGCGTTCAACCTGTACTACTCGGCCAGCGACACCGTGCGCCAGGCCATCGCGTCCGAGTTCGCCAACCAGATGAAGGAGCTCGGCATCGAGGTTGCCATCAAGGGCGCCAGCTGGGACGACCTGTACCCGCACCAGTTCACCGATCCGGTGGTGTGGGGTTGGGGTACGAACGCCCCTACCGAGACGTACAACCTGTTCTACTCCAAGGGCACGGGCAACTACGCCTGCTATGAGAACGCGACGACCGACGCGTACCTGGACGAGGCGCTGGCCCAGCCCAAGGTGGAGGATTCGTTCGAGCTGTGGCAGAAGGCCCAGTGGGACGGCCAGACCGGCATCGCCCCGCAGGGCGCGGCGCCGTGGGTGTGGTTCGCTAACATCGACCACTTGTACTTCGCGAAGGAGAACCTGAAGGTCGCGGAGCAGAAGCCGCATCCGCACGGGCACGGCTGGTCGCTCGTGAACAACGTCGACCAGTGGTCGTGGGCGTAGTCTGACGTTGCCGACGCGGGAGGGGCGGGCTGTGCCCAGTCGCTCGGCGGTTCGACCTGCTCGGCGGGGCTCCGAAGGGGGCCTGCTGCTCGGGCAGTCCTGGGCTCGCGCGAACAGCCCGCTGGGCTGTTCGGCTCGTGCGGAACTCGCAGCAGGCCCCCTTTGGAGCCCCGCCTGCTTGTAGGGCGCTTGGTGGGCACAGCCCGCCCCTCCCGCTGACCGTCACGGGAACGCGGCGGGGCTGGTCGGCGTTTTCCCTCGTTGGGGAAAGGGCGGGGTGCTGGTGGGTTGTGTTTTGTAGGGGCGCTCTCCAGAGCGCCCGGTCGCGCGAAGCGCGAGAACGTGAATTCTGGTAGAGTTATCCGGCTTCGCCGGATTGGGCGATGGACGGGAGGGGCGGTCGAGGAAACAGGGTGGCAAACTTCATCCTTCGAAACATAGCGAAGTTCGTGCTGCTCATGATCGCCGTGAGCATGGTGACGTTCGTGCTGGTGAGCATCTCGCCGGTCGACCCGGTGCAGGCCAACGTGGGACAGACGGCCTACATCAACATGAGCGAAGCGAAGCGCGCGCAGCTGGCCGAGTACTGGGGCGTGAACACTCCTTTGTGGGAGCGTTACGCCAACTGGTTCGGCGACCTGCTGCACGGCGATCTGGGCACGTCGCTGCGGTTCAACGCGCCGGTGGCCGACGTCATCGCCACGCGGGCGGTGAACTCGCTCGCGCTCATGGCCACGGCTTGGGTGGTGAGCGGCGTCCTGGGCTTCGCGCTGGGCATCCTGGCGGGCGCGAACCGCGGGCGGCCGGTCGACCGCGTTGTGAAGGGGTACTGTTTCCTGTTGGCGTCCGTGCCCACGTTCTGGCTGGGTCTGGTGTTCCTCATCGTGTTCTCGGTGTGGCTGGGATGGTTCCCGTTCGGCTTCTCAGTGCCCATCGGGGTGTCGGCGGCCGACGTGACCTTGGCCGACGCGCTGCACCATCTGGCTTTGCCGGCGCTCACGCTGTCGGTGGTGGGCGTGGCCAACATCGCGCTGCACACGCGCGAGAAGACCATCGACGTGCTGGAGAGCGACTACGTGCGCTTTGCCCGCGCTCGCGGGCTTTCCACCTGGGGCGCGCTGCGCCACCACGGGCTGCGGAACCTGGCGCTGCCGGCGCTCACGCTGCAGTTCGCGTCCATTTCGGAGATATTCGGCGGATCGGTGCTGGTGGAGCAGGTGTTCTCGTATCCCGGCCTGGGGCAGGCGGCCGTCACGGCGGGCCTCGGCGGCGACGTGGCGCTGCTGGCGGGCATCGCCCTGTTCTCGGCGGCGTTCGTGTTCGGCGGCAACCTGATCGCGAACGTGCTGTACGGCGTCGTGGACCCGCGCATACGGAAAGGGGAGGCCCATGCGTAGCAAGGATGCTGCGGCGTTGGCGGGCGGCCTTGCCCCCGTGCTGTATCGTCCGCGCAAGGCGCGCGTGGCCAACCGCAAGCTGACGCTCGCCGCGTTCGTGGCGGCCGTGGCCGCGCTGGCCGTTGTGGTGGTGGCCGGTATCGCCGTGACCGACGCGGCCACGGCGACCGACTTCTCCATCAAGAACCTCGCTCCCAGCCTGCAGCATCCGTTCGGCACGGACTGGATGGGCCGCGACATGATGCTGCGCACGCTGGCGGGTCTGTCCACCAGCGTGCTGGTGGGGCTGTTGGCCGCCGGCGTGTCGTCGATCATCGCCCTGGTCATGGGCGCGGTGGCGGCGCTCGGCGGCAAAAAGGCCGACGCGGTGGTCACGTGGCTCATCGACCTCATGATGGGCGTTCCGCACATCGTGCTGCTCATCCTTATATCGTTCGCCCTGGGAAAGGGCTTCTGGGGCGTGACCATCGGCGTGGCCGTGACGCACTGGCCGAGCCTCGCCCGCGTCGTGCGCGCCGAGATACTGCAGTGCAAGCAGTCCGCGTTCGTGGCGGCCGCGCGCAAACTGGGCCAGGGGCCGGCCAGCGTCGCCGCGAAGCACATGATGCCCTACGTGCTGCCGCAGTTCCTCGTGGGCCTTATCCTGTTGTTCCCGCACGCCATCCTGCACGAGGCGGCCGTCACGTTCCTGGGCTTCGGCCTGCCGCCCGAGCAGCCGGCCATCGGCGTCATCTTAAGCGAGTCGATGGGCTACCTGTCGGCCGGCATGTGGTGGCTCGCGGTGTTCCCGGGCCTGGCGCTTATCGCCACGGTGCTGCTGTTCGACGCGGCGGGCTCGAACCTGCGCAAGCTCATCGACCCGCACAGCTCGCAGGAGTAGGGGGCAGACGTGGAAGACGGCAGCATGACGCAAGGCGAATCGCAGGCATTCCGTGCGACCGAGTCCGACGCGGCGCCGGACGCGCGCCTCGACGCGCGCGACCATGAGCGCACGAGCCATGCCGACGTCCAAAAGCACCACCACCACACGCATGCCCCGGTATCGCATCACGAGCACGGGCACCATCTGCTGCAAGTGGAGGACTTGAGCGTGGGCTTCCGCATGTACGACGAGGGCGCCCCGTTCTTTCGCGCGCGGCAGCGCGTGGTGGAGGTCATCCACCGCTTGAGCATCTCGGTGCACGTGGGCGAGATCGTGGCCGTGGTGGGCGCGTCGGGTTCGGGCAAAACGCTTCTAGCCGACGCCATTTTGGGACTGTTCGAGCCGAACGCCACCGTGACCGGCCGCATCTGGTACGACGGCGAGCTCCAGGACGCCGGGTCGCTCGCGGAGCGCCGCGGCAACGGCATCTCGCTCGTGCCCCAGAGCGTGAACCATTTGGACCCGCTCATGAAGGTGGGGCGGCAGGTGGAGGGTTTCGCGCGCTCGGACGTTCCGCGCGCCGAGCGAAGCCTGCGCCGCGAGAGGCTGTTCGCGCGCTACGGGCTTTCGGAAGACGTGGCGGACTTCTACCCGTTCGAACTGTCGGGCGGCATGGCGCGCCGCGTGCTGCTGTGCTGCGCGCTCATGGACGACCCCCGGCTCGTCATCGCCGACGAGCCCACGCCGGGCCTCGACCTCGATCTGGCCGTGCGCGCCCTCGGCGATTTCCGCGACTTCGCGGACGCGGGCGGCGGCGTGCTGCTCATCACGCACGACATCGAGCTGGCTTTGCGCGTGGCCGACCGCGTGGCGGTGTTCAAGGAAGGCACCGTGGTGGAGGAGACCGCCGTGGCGAACTTCGCGTCGCCGGACACGCTGGAGCATCCGTTCTCGCGCGAGCTGTGGCATGCGTTGCCGGAACACGACTTCGCTGTTCCACCTGCGAGTCCGCTCGCCGGGGGCGGGGTCGCCCAGTCGCTCGGGCAGTCCTGCTCGCACGAAACGCCCACTGGTCGTTTCGGCTCGTGTGGAACTCGCTTGGTGGGCGGCCCCGCCCCCGGCGAGCTCCAAGGGGAGTCGAAGCTTTCCGAGCACGAAGGCCTCCTCGGGGAAACCCTTGAACCTGCACGTGAGAGGTGCGAAGTTCGCGTCGAGGCTGGAGGAGAAAAGGGCGGCGGCAAGGAGGAGGATCGTGCTTGAGGCTCGTGACATAACCTATGCTCATTCGGGGGCTGCGGCCTTGTACCGGGGATTTAGCTTGTCGGTGGCGTCTGACGAGCGGGTGGCTGTCAGCGCGCCTTCGGGGTTCGGGAAGACGACGCTGTGCCGGTTGTTGGCCGGTTACGAGCGGCCGCAGAAGGGCGAGATCCTCGTGGACGGGCAGCCCCTGCCGAAGCGCGGCGCGTGCCCCGTGCAGATGATATGGCAGCATCCCGAGACGGCCGTCGATCCGCGCATGCGCATGGCGAACACGCTGGCCGAGGCGGGCGACGTTCCCGACCAATTGCTCGACGACCTGGGCATCCAGCGCAAGTGGCTCACCCGCTACCCCCACGAGCTTTCCGGCGGCGAACTGCAGCGCTTCTGCATCGCCCGCGCGCTGGCCGTGCGTCCGCGCTATCTGGTGGCCGACGAGGTGTCCACCATGCTCGACGCCGTCACCCAAGCCCAGATATGGCGCTTCCTGGTGGCGGAGACCGAGCGGCGGGGCATCGGGCTGGTGTTCGTGTCCCATTCCCCGGCCCTCACCGAGCGCGTGGCCACCCGCGTGGTAAGGCTCGACGCGGAGGGCGTCTCGTCTCCTTCGCCCCATTCGTAGGGCTCGGCTTCTCGAAGGCCGCGCCTACTCGGCGGAAGGCGCGCGGCGGCGCGTCCCCGGCTCCGATGTTGATTTTTTTGCCGTCCTTTCTGCTCCAATGATGATATTTGTATTTGACTATATACTATAAAAAGAATAGTATAAGTGCATCAAAGCGCGGATCGGCCGAGTTCAGGGGGCTGGTCGATCGGTGCTGTTGGGACGATGTCAAAAAGAGAACCAGGGAAGGGTACCAATGAAGAAGCACATTCGCATTGCGGTGGCGGCAGCTTGCGCGTTCGCCATGGTGGGCGCGTTCGCGATGTTCGGCTGCTCGTCGAACGACCAGAAGGCCGACGAGTCCAAAGCCGACGAGCCCAAGACCGAGCAGCACGAGGCCGTGGAGCTGCAGCTGTTCGCGGCCAACTCGCTGTCGAAGGCCATGGACGCCGTTCAGGAGCTTTACACGCAGGATCACGATTGGGTCACGTTCAAGGACACGCAGTACCTGTCCTCGGGCGAGCTCAACGAGCAGCTGGCCGGCGGCGCGTACGCCGACGTGCTGATCTCCGCGTCGAAAGGCAAGATGGACGACGCCGTGAGCGCGGGCTACGTCGACGAGGCCACGCGCTTCGACATGTTCAAGAACGACTTGGTCATGGTCACGGGCGAGAGCTCCGAGCTGGCTGCCAAGTACGGTGCCGACCAGAGCTTCACGCTTGAGGACGTGGCTTCCGGCGACTACGCCGTGGCCGTGGGCGACGACTCCGTGCCCGCAGGCAACTACGCCAACCAGGCGCTCTCCACGGTGAACTGCTTCGTCGATCCCGACGGCAAGACCGGCTCCGACAGCGCCGGCAAGGCCAACGGCACCGACGCCTACGCGGGCACCCCGCTCGCCGGCAAGGTGAACGCGCAGACCTCCGTGGGCAACGTGTGCAAGCAGGCCGAGTCCGGCGCCGTGGACGTGGCGTTCGTGTACAGCTCCGACGTGTTCCGCTTCGGCGGCGTGAAGGTCATCGGCGTCGTGCCGAACGACACGCACAAGAAGATCATCTACCCGGCCGCCATCTGCAAGGATTCCAAGCAGGCCGAAGCCGCCCAGGAGTTCCTCGACTGGGCAACCACCAACGCCGATGCCAAGAAGCTGTGGCAGGAGTGGGGCTTCGAGCTCGTTACCGAGTAACGATTCCCGCACATACGGTATCATGACCAGGAGAGGATGGGCAAAGCGCCCATCCTCTCCGTGCGATAAGGAAAGCCATGAGAATCTTCCAAACAGACGCTTCTGCGGGCGGACGGGACAGGCTGGCTCGCGAAGCGGCGGACGCTGCGCGCCCTGGCGCGGCCGCGCCAATGGGCGCGAAGGGCAGGGGGAAGCGGGTCTCGGCCCTCTTCTTCGCGCTCGCCTTCGCATGTATGCTCGCGCTCGCCCCTGCTCTCGCCTTCGCGGGCACCGACGACGAGGGCGACCTCGACGCGCCGAATCCGGCTGCCGGGGCGGGTTCCGACGCCGCGCAGAACGCCACGGCGGCCGACGACGCCGTGAGCCTGGCCGCCGACGGAACGGCCGCCTCCCTCGACGGAAGCCCCTTCGCGCTCAAGGACTTCTCGCGCTCCCAGGTGGGCAGCAACAGCGACATCGGCGGAACGTACGCCGGCTACCGCTACTTCGTGTCCGACGAGCCCGGCAGCCTGGTGGTCATAGCGGTCGAGGGCCTCACCGTGGTGTACGTGCCCGCGGACACGGCGCAGCGGGTGGGCTTCGACGCCGGGTCCTCCGAGAGCCGCTCCTACCTCAAGCGCCTGCTGGTCGCGCTGGACGCCCAGAACTCGAAGGGCGGCGCGACGCTGTCCGTGGAAGGCGAATGGCTGTTCACGGGCGCGACCGAGTTCGAACAGGACGGCGTGGCGTACAGGTTCGACCAGGAGCTCAAGCCGGGCGAGTACTACGCCTGCGTCGTCGGCTCGGACGGCTCGGACGTCACCGAGGCCTCGAACCCCGCCCACGTGCGGCTCACGCACGCCGACTTCGCCACGCTCGCCCCGGCGGGCGACGTCGAGGTGGTGGGCGCCGCCACCGGCTTCGCCGCGCTGGCGGAGTTCCTGGGCGGCATCGACCTGAGCCCCTTGTGGGTGACGCTCAAGACCACCCTCACGGCCATCGTGTTCATCTTCGTGCTGGGCTTGGCGGCCGCGTACTTCAGCCTGCGCATCCCCGCGCGAGCGCAGGACATCGCAGACTCCATCTTCACCATCCCCATGGTGCTGCCGCCCACGGTGTGCGGCTTCTTGCTGCTGCTGGCGTTCGGCAAGAACACGGCGGTGGGGCAGTGGTTCATCGACATCGGCTTCCCGCTCATATTCAGCTGGCAGGCAACCGTGCTGGCGGCCGTGGTGGTGGCGTTCCCGCTCATGTACCGCAACGCGCGCGGCGCGTTCGAGAACCTCGATCCCAACATGCTCGACGCGGCGCGAACGCTGGGTTGGAGCAACGCGAAGATATTCTTCAAGCTCATGCTGCCGCTGTCGTGGTCGTCCATCGCGGCAGGCACGGTGCTGTCGTTCGCGCGCGCCCTGGGCGAGTTCGGCGCCACGCTCTTCCTGGCCGGCAACTACCTCGGCATCACGCGCACCATCCCCATCGCCATCTACTTCGAGTGGATGAACGGCAACACCGACGTGGCCATCTTCTGGACCATCGTCATCATGATATTCAGCTTCGTGGTCATCCTGTTCATCAACCTGTGGAGCAGGCGCACGACGAAGTACCGCAGGAAGGCCGAAGCATGATGGGCGGCTTTGCAGCGCGGACGGGCGGCGATGCCCGGTTGCCCGTGGAAGCGGCCTTATGCGAACCTGCCCGCAGGCGGAGGCGTCGCAAAACGATGACGCGCAGCGCGCCACCCTCTGTCATCCTGAGCGGAGCGCGTAGCGCGAAGTCGAAGGATCCCGTGCGGCGCCAGCTGAAAACCTTTGGGAAGGAGCCGATGCCGGCATGAGCCTTGAAGTCAACATCAAGAAGCGGTTCTCGTCGTTCACGCTGGACGTGGCGTTCGAGGCGGGGGACGAGACGCTGGGGTTCCTCGGCGCGTCGGGGTGCGGCAAGAGCCTCACCATGCGCTGCATCGCCGGCATCGAGACTCCCGACGAGGGGCGCATCGTAGTGAACGGGCAGGTGTTCTTCGACTCCGCGCGGAAGATCAACCTGAAGCCGCAGCAGCGCAAGACGGCGCTGCTGTTCCAGAGCTACATGCTGTTCCCGAACCTTACCGTGGCCGAGAACGTGGGCGCGGGCATCGGGCGCGACGTGCCGAAGGGCGAGCGCGCCGCCGTGGTGGCGGCCGAGCTCAAGCGGTTCGGCCTCGAGGGCTTCGACAAGCGCTACCCGGCGCAGCTCTCGGGCGGCCAGCAGCAGCGCGTGGCGCTCGCCCGCATGCTGGCGGCGCGCCCCGGCATCCTCATGCTGGACGAGCCGTTCTCGGCGCTCGACTCGCATCTGAAGAGCGTGCTCGAGCAGAACCTGGTGAGCCTGTTCGACGCGTTCCACGGCACGGTGCTGTACGTGAGCCACGACATCGACGAGGCGCTGCGCTTCTGCGACCGCATCGCCGTGGTGGAAGCCGGGCGCATCATGGAGACGGGCACGGGCGACGACCTGGTGAACAGCCCCCAGTCGCTCGCCGGCATCAAGCTGTCGGGTTGCAAGAACGCCACGCCGGCCGAGCGCCGCGGCAAGCATCTGGTGCGCCTGCCCAAGTGGGGCGTGGAGGTGGCCACGGAGGAGTTCGTCCCCGAGGACGTCAAGCACCTGGGCGTGCGCGCCTTCTTCCTCGAACGCGCCGACGGGCCCGGCGAAAACGTTTACCGCGTGCGCGTGGACCGCGTGAGCGATTCGCGCTTCGAGCGCACGGTGCTCTTGGGCTTCCTCGATCGCGACGAGACGGAGGTGCCCACGGTGGAGCGCACGGAAGACGAGATGAAGTACCTGCACCAGCACCTGTTCTGGCGCATCGACAAGCTCTCGACGCCTGCGGACCGCCTGCCCTACGAAGGCGAGGAGCTGTGGATCCGCATCCCGCCCGACAAGGTGTACCTGGTTTCGCGATAAAGGCCCGGCCGCGCGGGTGGCGGTCCTTTCGCCTGTTGGGCCAGATTGCGCCCCGCGATCATAGGATCATGTCCTATAATATTCTCCCATGAGAAGGGAAGGGGCCCCTATGAAAGACAGCCATGGTCGCACCATCGACTATTTGAGAATATCGCTTACCGACCGCTGCAACTTCCGGTGCATCTACTGCATGCCGGAAGAAGGCGTGAAGTCGCTTGCCCACGAGGACATCCTGAGCATCGAGGAGATGGAGGAGGCGGTGCGCGTCGCCGCCGGCATGGGCATACGCAGCATCCGCCTGACGGGCGGCGAGCCGCTCGTGCGCCTGGGCGTGGTCGACCTGGTGCGCGCCATCGCGCACACGCCCGGCATAGAGAACGTGTCCATGACCACGAACGGCGTGCTGCTGCCGAAGATGGCCGCCGAGCTCAAGCAGGCGGGGCTCTCGCGCGTGAACATCTCGCTCGACACGCTCGATCCCGAGCAGTTCAAGCAGATCACGCGCCGCGGCGAGCTGCAGCAGACGCTCGACGGCATCGACGCCGCGCTCGAGGCGGGCTTCAACCCCGTCAAGATCAACGCCGTGGCCGTGCGCAGCCTGAACCAGGACTATCTGGCGTTCGCGAAGCTGTCCATCGACCGTCCGCTGCACGTGCGCTTCATCGAGTACATGCCCGTGGGCGAGAGCTCGGGCAGCCATGGCTGCGGCTGGGGCAAGGAGGACGTCGTCCCCAGCGAGGAGCTGCACGACATCATCAACGAGCGCGCCCGCGCCGCCGGTATGGACGAGCTGGTGCCCGCCGGAGACGACAAGCCGCTCGGCTGGGGACCGGCGCGCTACTTCGAGTTTCCGAACGCGCAGGGCACGGTGGGCTTCATCTCGCCGCTGTCGCGCCACTTCTGCAGCGAGTGCAACCGCCTGCGCCTCACGGCCGACGGCAAGCTGCGCCCGTGCCTGTTCTCGGACGACGAGTACGACCTGCGCACCGCGCTGCGCGCCGGCGACGACGACGCGGCGCGCGCCGTGTTTGCCGAGGCCCTGGGCGCCAAGCCCGACGAGCACCACGACAAGGTAGGAACCGAACGCGGCATGAGCCAAATTGGAGGATAGCATGACCGAGCAGCAACTCACCCATATCGACGAGCACGGCGACGTGCGCATGGTGGACGTGTCGCAGAAGGCCGACACCGAGCGCGTGGCCGTGGCCGAGGGCTTCATCAGCATGAAGCCGGAAACGCTCGCGCTCATCGTGGAGGGCAAGGCCGCCAAGGGCGACGTGCTGGCCTGCGCCCGCGTGGCGGGCGTCATGGCGTCGAAGCGCACGAGCGACCTCATTCCCATGTGCCATCCGCTGAACATCACGAAGGCCAAGGTGGAGTGCGCGCCCGTGGAGGCCGGCGAGCGCGAGGACGGCCTCGTGGGCATCCATGTGACCACCACCTGCGGCGTCACCGGAAAGACCGGCATCGAGATGGAGGCGCTCACCGCCGCAAGCGTGGCGTGCCTCACCGTGTACGACATGTGCAAAGCCGTCGATCGCGGTATGGAGATCATGGACGTGCGCCTTCTGAAGAAAGACGGCGGCAAGACGGGCCTCTGGGAGCGCTAGGGCCCCCTCCGCTTCGCGATCGTCGGAGCCCCTCCGCCGCGCTCCGCGGGCTTCGCCGTTTGGGCGATCCGCTCGCTCGCGGACACGCGGGAGCGGATCGCTTCCGTGCACGAAAAACCGCCGTCCGGGAGGGGTGGACGGCGGTTTTGAAGGGGATGCAGGCGTCGCCGAGAGGCGGCGCCTGCAAGGGATATGCTTAGATGTCGAGGCTGGGGATCTTCGTCTCGGCATCGCCGCCGGCGGCGTTGATGCCGGCGATGCGGCCGAAGGTGACGCAGCGGCCGTGGCCGATGCCCGGCACGTAGGTGGGGTAGTCGCCCGCGCCGAAGAACTCGCCGGCGGCCGAGCCGCACACGTACAGACCCTCGATCGGCTGGTCCTCGGCGTCGAGCACCTGCGCGTCGACGTTGGTGCGCAGGCCGCCGCACATAGTGAGGAGGCTGGCCACCAGCTTGCCCGCGTAGAACGGCGGGTCCTGCACCTTGCCCATAACTTCGGGGCGCTTGCCGTAGTCGAGATCCTTGCCCAAATCGCACAGCTCGTTGTAGCGATCGACCGTGGCCTTCAGGTTCGCGGCCGGCACGCCCATCTTCTCGGCAAGCTCATCCAGAGAGTCGGCCTTCACCGTCTGGCCCTTTTCGATCTCGCCTTCCAGCACGAGCTTCTGGGCTTCCAGGTTATACTCGCCGCCCACAGGCTGCGTGAGCTGGCCCCACTGCAGGCCGCCGCCGAGGCCGGCGTCCATCTGCGCCTTCACCTGCTCCAGGCCATGCGAGTCGTAGATGGTCCAGGCGTCCTTCTGCGTCTGCAACGCCTTCGTGACGCTCTTCGACTGGGTGTTCACGTCCTCGTTCTTGAAGCGCTTGCCGTCCCAGTTCACGTGCAGGAAGCCGTAGCTGGCCGCGCCGAAGTCAAGGTGCATGACGGCCGCGTGCGGCTCGGACTTCTGCATGGCCGCGCCGGCCCAGATGGCCTGCTTGTGCATGTCGCCGGTATCGCAGTCGGGCGGGTTGTAGAAGCGGCCGTCCATGGCGTAGGCGGTCATGGGCGAATAGTACTGGAACATCTCGTCGTCGGCCGCGTAGTCGCCCGAGGCGATGATGACCGATTTCGCGTTGATTTGCGTGTACTCGTCCTTGCCGGTGGAGATGATGGCGCCGGTCACCGGGCCGTCGCCATCGCGGACGAGGCGCTCGCTCTTCGTTTCCCAGCGGATCTCGCCGCCCTTGTCGGCGATGGTCTCGTACAGAGCCGGCACGAGCACCGCGTTGCCGTACACGTCGCCCACGCCCGAGCCCTCGTAGAACGTGAAGTTGATGGTTTCCTCGTACTTGTCGGCCTTGTAGAAGATGTGCGTGACCGGATATTCGGTGTAATCGGGACCCTTGTAGTAGCCGTCCCACAAAAGCGCCTCGAGGCCCTTCTTCGTGGCCAGATCGTACAGCCAATCGAAGCACGCCCCGCTCTTGTGCGCGAACTCCCACAGCAGCGGCTCCTTGACGCGGCCCTGCGCCCAGTTGATCCAGCGGCGCACGACGTTGTTGTAGTTCGGTTCCTCGACGAGGCCCTGGTCCACAAGACCCTGCTGCACCTTGGTATGGAAACCGGCGATGTGCACGCCGCGCGCGACCACCGTCTCGGGGTTCTTGTCGATGGTGATGACCTTCTTCGCGCCCTCCTCGAGCGCGGCGATGGTGGCGCAGCAGCCGCCCAGGCCCGCGCCGATGACGAGCACGTCGCAGTCTTCGGTGCTGGCGATCTTGTTGCCGTCGATGGCATCGGGAGCGATCTCCCAGCTGTGCTTGCCCGCCACGTCGGGGCCGGCAGAAGCGCCGCTTTCGGCCACGGGCATCCCACCCGCCGCGTCGGACCCGTTTGCCGTCGATGCCTTGTCGCTGCTGCTCTGCGGAGCGCACCCCGCCAGCCCGGCAACCGCCGCGCCCGCGAGCGCGGTGCCGCCCAGACCCAAGAACGCCCGCCGCGAAAGGCCCTGCTTCTTTTCTTCCTCCATGTTCGATTCCCTCCTCCGTTGTTTAGCTTGCGGCCCCTTGCTGCCGCGTTGCCCCGACCATACGCCTGACCCCGCGCGTCATCATCCCGTCGGCCGGGGGAACTTTGGCTCCGTGCGTGATTTCCCCCTACCTGGGGGAGGCTATTTGCACGGCCAGCTCGGCACGATATGAGTCCCTCGCGTATACTCTTGCATGGGGATAGCTGTCGGATTCACTCGTGCGCCGCGGCGCGAAGCGAGGGCTTCCGGTGCACGCAAGGGGAGGGACGCATGACATCATCGTTGCGCAAGGAACTATGGCGCACGCCCGACGTGCTCGGGTTCGCGGCGCATTGGACGTGGATCTGGTGCGTGTTTTGGAGCTCGCTGTTCTACGCCGAGGGAACGCTGCTCGGCTCGTCGGTTCCCGCCGGCGCCGCGGCGGGACTTGCGGCCATCGCGCTGGAGCCGCTGTGGGTGACGTCGCTGCTGGCGAACGTGGTGACCATCGCGTTTTTGCTGCTGCTCTCCTATGCGAGGAACCCGCTGTCCGACGTGAAGAGCCTCCCCGTCCTTGCCGCCGCGTTCACCGCGCTGGGGACGCTGGCCATCTCCCATCCGTCGCTCGTTTTAACGGACGGCGGCGCCTGGGCCGTCTATCTGGCCGGCTCGCTGCTCACGGGCGTGGGCAGCGGCATCGTCGTGGTGCTGTGGGCCGAGCTGTTGGCGTCTCTGGGATCTCAGCGCACGGTGAACTACAGTGTGGTGTCTTTGCTGATCGCCGCCGTGGCGTACCTGGTCATCAGCCTGCTGCCTATCGACATGGCGCAGCTGACGGTGGTTTTGCTGCCCCTCGTCAGCATGGGGTGCTTCGTCCATTTCAAGCGCAGCGTGCCGCGGCCGCCCCGGGCCATGCGCAACGTGCGCGTGCGCGAGAAGCCGCCCGTGCGCATGATGGTGATAGCCGTGTTCTTCGGCGTGTCGTTCGGCGCCATGAAGGGGCTGATCGCTCCGGTGGACAGCGAATGGATCGGCGTGCGCGACCAGTTGAACATCATCGCCATCGCGGGCGGCGCGCTGGCCGTGTTCGTCACCATGAGCGTGTACAAGATGGACTTCGACCATCTGACATACCAGATCGCGCTGCCGCTCATGGCGGCGGGGTTCTTGTTCCTGCCGCTGCACGAGCCGTGGAACGTCATCGGCACCGCCGTGCACCAGTTCGGCTATCAGTACTTCTACATCGTGCTGTGGGCGCTGTGGCCTGTGCTGGCCGCACGGGGAAGGGTGCCCACCGGCTGGGTGGTTGGATGGGGTCTGCTGTCCATCCAACTGGGGCAATTCGTCGGATCGATCGCCGCTTCGAGCGCCCTCGCGTTCGTTCAAGATGATTTGGGACTTGCCATGCTGTCGGCTGGCATCGTCTTCGTGATCCTTCTCATCGCGCTGTTCGCCATGGGAAGCGGTTCGGCCAACACGGGATGGGGCTTCGTGAAGCCTATGGAGGAGGCCGACGCCACGTCCGATTTCGAGAAAGCCGGCACGCGCCTGGCGCGTCGCTGCCGCCTTTCGCCGCGCGAGATCGAGGTGTTCTTCCTGCTGGCGAAGGGACGCAACCGGGCCTATATCCACGAGGAGCTGGTCATAGGCGACGAGACGGTGAAAAGCCACATCAAGAGCATTTACCGAAAAACCGATGTGCATTCGCAGCAAGAGCTGATCGATCTGCTGGAACGCGAAAGCGGCGTCGAAGAATAGGGTGCTTCAAGCCTCTTCGAAGGCGACCCGCCGTTTGCAGGGCGATGGGAAGGCGAGTCGCTCTCGAGGAGGGTTTGGGGACGACGAGCATGCGGCAGCGGTTTGCCGGGCAAACGCCGGTATCGGTTTAGCGATGGAATTGCCGAAAGCGGATCTGTCGTCGAAGGCTAGCCGAGAGGTATCGCGTCCCTCCCGGCGACCGGATCCACCGGGTCGCCGTACTCGTCGATCGTTCCGTTCTCGCGGCCCTCGAGGTACTTCTGCCGCGCTTTGCCGCGTCGGAACGCGACCGGCGCCTTGCCGCTGCTCAACTGGTAGCAGTACCAGAACACGAACGGGATTCCGATGATGCCGTTCACCATGCCCCACCAGTACATGACCTCGGGGTTGAACCATGCGGCGCTGTTCATGATGGTGGGGAACAGCAGCGGGAAGCAGCTGCGCAGCAAGAGATGCGCGCCCAGCGTGTAGATGCGCCCGGTGATGTACAGCTCGGGGCGGCGCATGATGATGGGGTAGAGCTCGGCCGCGGCCAGGATGCAGCAGGTGGACGCGAAGAACTCGTGGCCCTCGGCGTACACGAAGCAGGCGTTCCACGTGGTGTACAGGAAGTTCCACATGGGCACGGTGTAGGACAGGATCTCGCCGTGGCTGGACGTGTCGTACTTCCAGTACTTGTCGCCGAACGGCATGGTGACGCACAATATGAAGCCGGCCAGCGCGTTCATCATGTTGCCCATCTGCACATCGCGCAGCGTGGCCTCGGCGATATTGCAGAACACGATGCCGTACAGTGCCCAACGCACCCAGCGTTTGCGCATGGTGCGCCAGAACGGCGTGTCCTTCTGCTCGACGGCGGCGATGCGGCCCACGCCCGCGAAGATGAGCGGCAGGATGACGGAGAGGTTCTTCGCCCACCGGAACCAGTCGTCGCCGGGGATGTTCGCGATCCAAAGCGGTATGGTGACCAGGGACACCACCCACACCCACATGGACGTGCGGCAGTGCCGTCGCATGAATTCGGTGAGCAGCATCAAGAGCACGATGTAGACGACCATGGAAACGGGCGTGACCCAAACCGGAACCGTCATGGCGACCTCCTTGGACGCGGGCTCGCGCGCATCCCCCGCGCTGCGAGCCGCAGGCGCCGCGCTTCGGCGGCGACCTCCCCATACGTTGCCGCGAGTGTAGCATCGTCGCAGGTCCGTTGTCTTTCACATCGAAGGCCGATGCGTAAAAACAGATGCCCCGCTCCTCGAAGCGCCGAGGGGCGGGGCATCTGGGGCCCTGCGGTCGAAGCACGCCGGACTTACAGGGAGTCCTCGTCGTGGAACTCGCCCTTGAGGAAGCTGCGCGCCACGCAGACGGCCGCGCCGGCAGCTGCCGCCATGCCCACCAGCGCGCCCCCGAGGTCGAGGGGGTCGCCCGTCTTCGCCAGCTTCGAGCCGCCGGACGAGATGGGGAATACCTCGGGCTTGCCCGAACCGCCGCCGGTGCCCGAACCGCCGCCGGTGCCCGTGCCGCCGGGGTTGGGCGTCGGCGTGGGCACGGGGTCGGGCGTGGGGTCCGGATCGGGGTCCGGGTCCGGGTCGGGCTTGGGGTCGGGGTCCGGGTCAGGGTCGGGATCGGGGCCCGGGTCGACGATGGCGGCCCCGACCGGCACGGCCATCGAGGCTTGCGAGTAGCCGGCGCGGTAGGCCACCGTGTAGTCGCCCTCTTCGGCGGGGATGAAAGAGTACAGCGTGGCGCCTGCCGCGGCTGCGAGCATCTGGGCCCCCTCGGGCACCGAGGTGATGTAGAGGCCCACGGGGTTGCCGGCGGGATCGGTGACGCTCGGCACGACCTCGAGGGAGGCGCCGTTCGCGGCGGTGGCGGTTGCCAGCGCGATGATGCAAACCGCCCCTGCCGTGGGCGAGCCGAACTCTTCCACGTCGGGAAGCTCGATGGCGGCGGGGGCGCATGCCAGGTAGCTCGTCGCAACGTCTTCGGCGGTTGCCACGGTGCCGTGCGTCAGCTTGGCGAACGCCACCTTCGCGGCGCTGAACGCCTGGGGATTGCCGTAGCCGTCGATGTCGGCGCCGATGAACCAGCGGTAGGGCGACGAGCTCGGCGGGGCTATGGGCCCCGAGGCGGCCGTTTCTCCGGCCAGCACGCCGTCCTGGTATATCTTGATGGCGGTGCCGTCGTACGTGGCGGTGATGTGCGTCCACGTGCCCGGCTCGACCGGGGCCGACACGCTCGTCGTGCCGTCGGTGAAGTAGTAATGCAGGAGTCCGTCGGGATAGTACTCGAGCCACTGGCCGCCGCCCTGCCCGCACGAGAAGACGTCGTTGTAGCCCGAGCTGGGCTTCCTGGTGAACTGCAGCAGTATCTCGGCGGTGGTGGAGGTGGCCAGCTTGGTGAAGTCCGCGGATGCGAAATCGTAGCCGAACGCGTCGGTGGATCCGTTGAACACGGCGACCTGCTTGCCGAAGTCCTCCACCAACTCGAACGCGGGGCTGCCGAACGCGGTGACGGCGTGGGGCTCGTCGGACGAGTCCTCGGCCGAGCCCGTCGAGAAGTCGACCGACAGAAGGGGCGTGGCCGGCGCGACCTCCTGGCCCGCAGTGGTGAAGATGACCTCGCCCACGAGCGTCTCCTTCTCCCAGGGGTTGCGGGCGTAGGCCTTCAGGCTGTAGGCGCTTTCAGGGGCGAGCTTCGCGCCGAACAGCGGCCGCGTGAACTCGGCGGGCTGGTTGACCGGCGCCTTGTAGTAATCGGACATGTAGCAGGCGTTGTACACCTCGGCGCCCTGCGCGTCCACCACGACGATGCGGTAGGCCATCACCACGTCGTCGGCCAGCCCCGAGGCGTCGGGCTTCACCTTGTCGGCGGTGATGGTGAACGACGCGCCGGTCTGCGTGATGGAATCGGTCGGGATGCGCACGGCGGCGCCCTGCTCCAGCACGGGCGGCTTGCTGGCGGCCCCCATGGCCTCGTGCGTGTAGGTCCACGTGGACTTGTCGGACACCTTGAACGTCCAGGGGCGGCCGAGGTAGGATCCGCGGCGGAAGTCCATGCGGCGGATGGTGACCTCGTGCCCGTTGGCCGGGTCGACCTCCACGAGAAGGCACTGGCTCGCGTCGTAGCCGCTGGCCGGGTGCCCGCCGGTGGATCCGTTCTCGTCGTAGCCGTCGGCCTTCGCGCCGCCGCGCATCCAGAAGTTGTTGCCGAACGTCGCGGTCTGCACGAGCGTGAACCCGTCGAGGTCCTGGAAGATGGAGCGCGGGTCCTCCTCGGGAATGTGCGTGTGCCCCGAGAAGTGGATGAGCTGCGGGTAGCTGGCCTTGAGCTCGTTGTAGAACGTCTTGGAGTTGCGGTCGTCGGAGGGTCCGAAGTCGCCTATCCAGCCGGCGTTGAACGACGTGGGAGAGTACCACACGGTGTCGGGGAAGGGATGGTGCGTCATGAAGAAGATGGGCTTGGTGCCGGTGGGGTCGTCGGCCGCCGCCGCGGCTATCTCTCGTTTCATCCAGTCGAGGCGCGAGATCTGGGTGGATCCGTCGTCGTCGTACATGGTGTCGCCGTACCAGTAACCGTGCCCGCAGCTGGCGGCGATCACGTGGTAGCCGCCGACGGTCGTGTGCACGTTGAACTTGCCCTCCTTGTCGCCGCCCGGCTTCTGCGGGGCTCCCTCGCAGGTCAGTTGCGACAGAAAGCTTTTGAAGTTCGTCACCGCGTTGCCGCCGAGTGCGTTGCCGCCCACGCCGTACTCGTGGTTGCCCATGACGAACAGCGCCGGCTTCTTGATGGCGGCGTTGGCGCCGGCCAACAGCGCGGCGTACTCGCCGGTGGTGCCCGCGTTCACCGAGTCGCCGTCGAACACGTGGGCGGCGCAGTCGGGCACGGCCTGGTAGATGGTGTCGAAGGCGTAGGGCAGCTTCTGCTCGACGTCGCAGCCGGTGTAGTGCGTGTCGCTGTGCACCGTGAAGCGCACCTTGTTGCCGGAGAGCGTCGGCCACTGCGGCTGGTCGGGCCGCGTGAACGTGGCGTTCGCCTCTTGGTCGGGGAACACGAGCATGCCGCCCGCCACGCTCACGCCCGCCACGGCGGCCAGTTTGAGGAACGCGCGGCGCGTCACGCCGAACGTTCCTCGATCGTATGCGGTTTCGAGGGGTTCCATGATGTCCTTTCGGTCGATTGCGCGCCTATCGTATGCGTGCAAGGTAAAGGACGGGCAAGGCGGAGGTCATGCGCGCGCAAGGATCGTGTAAGGATTGCGGCAGGCGTGCGGCGTGGCGTCGAGCGCCCGCCGAGACGCCCGCACCCTGGCGCGGTTGTTGTTCGATACCTACTATGATATTGTACGATAAAGAAAAAGGAATCGTACGAAAGAGGAAAAGCCATGATGGTAACCGCGACGGAATTGAAGTCGAACCTGGGGCATTACCTCGACGCAGCGCAGCACGAGGATGTCCTCATCAGCAAGAACGGTCGTACGATCGCGAAGCTGACCAGCCCCTACGCAGAACGCTCGGACGCGATGAAGTCGCTGTTCGGCATACTTCCCCCTACCGCCTCCGTGGACGAGGCGCGTGCGATACGGGCGGAGGAGAAATGGGCGCTCTCGTAGACACCAACGTGGTGATCGACGCCCTCGCCGACCGAGGAGAATGGGCGGACGATGCGAAGAGCTTGCTTTTTCTGGCATCCCAGGGAAAGGCCCACCTTGCCGTTTCGGGGAGCACCCTCACCGACATCTACTACCTGGTGAACCGCTATGTCTACCACGACAAGGCGCGCAGTCTGCAAGTGGTGAGCATCCTGCTCGACTCCCTTTCGGTGGCGGACGTGGGTTTTGGCGAATGCCTGCGAGGAGCGCATTCGGGCATCCGCGATTTCGAGGATGCCGTGGTGGCGGAAGCCGCCCGCCGAGCAGGCCTCGACTACATCGTCACGCGAAACGAGCGCGACTATCGGGGGAGCGAGGTGCCCGTCATCTCGCCGGGGGCTTACCTGAAGAAGCTTTTGGGATAGGGATCCTTCGGGCTGGAGGATCCAAGGCGGTTGCCGTGTCCCGCTCGCGAAAAAGGCCGGTGCCGGACGGGGTTCTCCCGACCGGCACCGGCCTTCGATTCGCCGAGTTTGCGGGCGCGCGAACTCGTTGCCGCTAGTTCTGCGTGGAGAGGAACGTGGGCAGCGTCATCTGCTCGATCTGGTCCTGCAGCTCCTCCAGCTCGTCGAGGTGCTTGTCCTCGTCGCGCAGGATGCCTTCGAGCACGTCGCGCGTGGCGTAGTCCAGCACCTTGCCTGCCAGCACGATGGCCTCGTTGTACATCTTGATGGCGGTTAGCTCGGAGGCGTGGTCGTTGTCCACCTGCTGCGGGATGGTGGAGCCGATATGGATGTCGTCCAGGTTCGACACGATGGGCGTGCCTTCCAAAAACAGGATGCGCTCGATGAGGCGCTCCGCATGCTTCATCTCGGTGATCGAACGCGTCTTGAAGTTCTTGCTCAGGCGCTCGTAGCCCCAATCCTCGGCCATTTCCGCGTGCACCATGTACTGGTTGATGGCGGCTAGCTCGCTGGCCAGCAGGTCGTTCAGCGAGTCGATGAGTTCGGGATTTCCTTTCACGGTGGTGCTCCTTCCATTGGAGGTTCTCGTCTTGCAAGATTGTAGGGCGCTGCGTTCGAGGCGACGCCGTTTTATCGATACCGTAGGCGTTCCGTGGCCGTTTCGACATCTGCGACCTGCGCCTCGCCGATCGCGTCGGTCGGGCGTGCCCGTGTCGGGTCGCCGGCGCCGCGCGCATTGTTCCCGCCGTCGGTTTTCGGCGCCTGGTCAAGCAGGGTCGCCTTGCTTCGCGGGGGCGCACCCGCCGCGCGTATCTCTTCGGGCGACACCGACTCCACCAGGTCGATGAGCTCCTGTTTGGAGTGTATGTCCAGCCTGCAGTAGATGTTGTAGATATGCGTCTTGGTGGTGGCTTTGGAGATGCAGAACGTCTCCTCGATGAACTTGGCGTCGCGCCCCTTCGCCAGCAGCTCGAAGATCTCGGTCTGCCGGGGGGACAGGTCGTACTTCTTGCATACGTAGGCTACTTTGAAGCGCCATGCGCCCCCGCGGCCGCCCGGTTCCCCGACCGGGCCGGTCTGCCGGTCCGGTCGCCCTTCGTCGGAGGGTTTCTCGTCGGCGGCGGCGAGGGGCTCGCGGTCTCCGGCGGGGCTCGTCTCGTCCTCTATGCACAGGATGCGGTCGAACAGATCCGACGTGGGGTAGGCGCCCTTGTTCATGAACGTTTGGGCGAACACGTTGAACAGGACCACCAGGATGCAGACCGCGAGCAGCACCGGGGAGTCCAGCCCGTTCGAAACGCCTCCGAAGGCGCAGATCAGCCCTGCCGCCACGCCTCCGCCGACGAACGCCTCCTCGCCCATGTACCAGGCGGGGTTCAGCTCCTCGAAGCGGATGAACTCGACGCTTGCGTTTATCACGATGATGATCTGTATGGAGGCTATGAGCATCAGGAACATCAAGCAAGCGTACTTTCCCACGGTGGGCAGGGGGAACAGCGGCAGGGCTCCGAGCGCGACCGTGAGGGCCAAATGGTCCTTCGAGTAGCGCTCGAGCGCGTAGTCCCGTTTCTCGTGGAACGCGAGCAAGACGAAGCCGGCCAGCGCCACGGGCACGACGAAGAGGGCGGCGGGGGCAAGGGTGCCCAACGCGCCGTACTCCATGAGGTCGTGGCGCTGCGTGCACACGAGGCCGAGCGCGAAGCCGAAGTCCAGGCCGATGGTCGTGTACGTCCATCGGTCCGCGCTGGCCGTCATCGCCCGCTTCCTGGACTCCGCCCCGCTGACGGACATGAGCTCCTCGTTGACGCCCGTCTTGTTGGCCCTAAGCAGAATCCACGACAGGATGGCCAGGCTGCTGGAAACCGCCGTCACCTCGAGGTTCGAAAGCTTCATCATCGAGAACAGGCCCGTGGCTATGATGGCGCACACGAACGCCATCGAGATGAGCGACACCAGCAGGATGTGCGAGAACTCGCACATCCGCAGGCACCACCGAAAGCTCGTGCAGACGATGCCGACGGCGACGAGGGGCAGGGCCCACGTCGCGCCGATCCCGAAGAGCAAAGGGCAGGCGCACGTTCCCACGACGGAGGCGACGACGATGATCAGCTTGCCGCGGGACGACATGAAGAACGTGCACTTCCACTTCAGCACCAGCAGCGAGGCGAAGGCCGACAGCGCGAGCACGACCAGGTAGGGCACCTCGATGCCGAGCAGCGCGAAGCGCCCGTCGGAAAGCGACGAGTCGAACAGCAGAAGGAAAACCGCCAGTATCATCAGCGACAGGCTGACGAAGCCGCCGAGAAACGACAGCAATCCCTCTTCCCTTTTCTGGATGTCTCCTACGATGGTCGCGCTCCCGCCCTTGCCCTCGGCATTCATCGTTCTTCCTCCCCCCGATAAAAGAACAATCATGTAAAGAGAAGCTATCGCAAACAAGCCTCGGGCGTGTAAGGCATGCGGTATGAATCTCGACGGTTTGAAGCCTGCCGCCGGGCGCATTCAACCTTCGTGCCCGATGGAAAAATCTACGCAAAGAGGACACGCTGGTATTGTATCGGCGGGCTCGCTATGCGTAGGTGGCCCGGCTCGCAACGGTGCCCGATCGTTACCATCGCACCGGCCGCGGCGACGCCCGAGGCGTCCGCGGCTGCGGGAAGCGCGCGAGAGGGCCGTTCGCTGCCGTTTCGTTCGGAGGAAGGGGACTGGCCATGTGCATGCACTGCAGCCAGATGTGCGACAAGTGCAAGCCGGCGGAAAGGAAGGCCTTCGTGTGCGGCGCGTGCGGGAAGGCGACGATCCTTTCCCGCGGCGACTGCCTGTACGCCCTGGGGTATTGGAAGGCGCCGAAGCCGAAGGCCGGACACGCTCCGGACGACGGGGCGGCCAGCCGCTTCTCCTGCCGGCACTGCGGGGCCGATCTGGCCGACGCCGTGCGCGAGGTCGTCCGCCCTCAGCCGTGCCGGTACAGCGGAATCGTGTGCGCCTATCCGTGCGGCAGGCGCGACAGGCCGCGCGGCGGCGCGGACGCGCCTTGCAGGAAGCAGGTTCTGGCGAAGAGGCACGAGGGGGCGGGCTAGCGCCTCGATCGGGCCGGTGCCGGCTTGCATCGGCTCTGAAGGTTCGAAAAAACCGTTTTTCGTCGAGGAGAGGAAGGGCTATGATTCAGGAAAAGTACGGAGACTACGAGCTGCGCTCCTACGATCGAGTGACGCTGACGCTGCCGGATTTCACGGTGTCGGAGCAGGACGTGGCTGCGGAGATGGAGCGCATCGCCGCCCGGCACGCCACCAACGTCACCGTCGACCCGCATCCCGTGCGCGCGGACGACCTGGTTCTCATGAACATCAAGACCATGGAGGGGGACAACCCGTTTCCCGGGCTGACCCACGACAACGTGGACGTGCAGCTCGGCGTGGGGTCGCTGCCCGAGGAGGCCGAGGTCGCCCTGCTGGGGCACGAGGTGGGCGACGTCGTGGAGGCGCGGTTCCCGTACGTCGACTACTCCCAGGTCGCCTCCGAGCGAGAGGCGCCGGCCGACGGCGGTTGCGGCGCGGGCGAGGCGGGCGAGCCCGAGACGGTGGAGCTGGTGGCCCGGATGGAGGTGCTGGCGCTTCGCCGGTTCGTCACGCCCGAGATCACCGACGCGTGGGTGGCGAAGAACATCGCCCTTTCCAACACGGTGGACGAGTTCCGCGAGAAGACCGCGAGCAGGCTGCTCAAAGAGCGTCGCCGCGAATACGCCAACAACGTCGAGTACCTCGTCATGGGCGAGATCGGGAAACGCCTCAAGGGGGAGCTTCCCGCCGAGGTCGTGAGCCAGGTGACCAAGCAGATGATGCGCGAGTTCGACCGCTTCCTCGAGCAGTACGAGCTGGACCGCGCGGCGTACCTGGCCATCCAGGGGCTCGACGACGTCGCCTTCGCCGAGCAGATCGACCGGGACGCCCGCGACCGCGTGACGCAGGACATAGCGCTCGCCTCGTGGGCCACTCGCTTCGGCATCGAACTCAACGACGACGACATCGACTTCATGTTCGGCGAGCCCACGCCCGAAAGGACGTACGAGGCCCGGGTGGAGGCCGAGCAGTCGGGCCGCATCGACACGTTCAAGGATCTGGCGCTGCGTGCGAAAGTAGCCGAGATCGTCACCCGCGACGCGCTCTTCCTGACCCCCGACGGGGCGGAGGACAAGGGCTTCAAGCACGAGATCGAGGCGAAGTACCGCAAGCAGCAGATGGTTCGCGCCCACGCGACGTCCGACCCCATGTTGAAGCCGCCCCTGGTGCCCATGCGGTGAGCCGGCGGCCTCCCTTCCGCCTTCGGGGCGCTTCGCCCCGCACCGTTTGTAAAGAGCCGGAGCCCACAGCGGGCTTCGGCTCTTTTTCATGCCCACACACGCCGTGCCGCCCCATCGCGTCCCCGGCGGCCGCCCGCTCGACCTGCGAGGGCGCGCCTTGTTGAGGGGCGGTGCAAGCCCCGCCCCTACGGGGAGGCCACGGCCCGAAAGCGCCGCACCGGTCTCATACCAGCGGTTTTAGACAAGGGTATGACCAGATAAATTACTACTTTTTACTTGATGGGTAAACGACGCCCAGCAGTATATGGTGAGCGAAATCGACCCGGACGATCAGGGCCGAAAGCATGCGGATGACCGCATGGAGGGAATGACGAGGAAGAGGAGTGTGAGATGGAGAAGCAGTTTGACCATGAGTGGCAAACGCCGCAGCCTGATGGCTCGACTATCTTCAGGACCTGTGCTTGGTCCCCTCCGGGAGACCACCCGGTTGGATGCGGTGTCGAGCTGCACGTGAAGGACGGCAAGCTCGTCCACGTGGAGGGCGACGAGACCCACCCGATCACGCAGGGCCGCCTGTGCCCCCGGTGCCTGGCCCTGAAAGACTACACCTACGATCCCAAGCGCATCGTCCACCCGATGAAGCGCGACCCCGCGAAGCGCGGCCAGTCCGACGCCTGGGAGCAGATCACGTGGGACGAAGCCTACGAGATCATCCAGGAGAAGGTCGCCGACATCGAGCAGAAGTACGGGCGCGAGGCCATCGTCGTGTACGGCGGCACCGGCCGCGAAGCGTGCATGTTCTACTACCCGGTGGCCTTCTCGGTGCTGAACACCCCGAACCTGTGCTACGCGCAGTCCGGCTGGTCCTGCTACGGCCCGCGTTCCTCCGTGGCCGACTACATCCTGGGCGCCGGCTATCCCGAGATCGACACGGGCTACTTCCCCGACCGCATGGACAACCCGGAGTACGAGCTCACCGAGGTGGCCGTGTGCTGGGGCAAGATGCCCCTCTGGTCCAACGGCGACGGCTTCTTCGGCCACTCGCTCATCGACATGATGAAGCGCGGCACGAAGATCATCTGCATCGACCCGCGCGTCACCTGGCTCGGCTCCCGCAAGGGCAACATGACCCTGCAGCTGAAGCCCGGCACCGACGCCTCGCTGGCGCTCGGCATCCTGAACGTCATCATCAACGAGGACCTCTACGACCACGACTTCGTCGATAACTGGTGCTACGGCTTCGACGAGCTGGCCGAGCGCGTGAACGAGTACCCCCTGGAGCTCGTGGAGAAGCAGACGTGGGTCCCTGCCGAGGAGATCCGCACCGCCGCCCGCGTCATGGCGAACGCGCACCCCATGTGCATCCTGTGGGGCCTGGCCATCGACCAGAACAAGAACGGCGTGCAGGCCGGCCACGCCATCCTGTCCATCATGGCCATCACCGGCAACATCGACGTGCCCGGCGGCCTGACGGTGGGCGATCCCTCCGTGCGCCTGGGCCACTGGTGCACCGACTCCCGCCAGTACCTGTCCGACGAGATCTGGGAGAAGCGCATCGGCGTGGACAAGTGGCCGGCGTTCGCCGCGACCATGGCGTCCACCCATCCGGACGAGACGCTCGAGACGCTCGAGACGGGCATCCCCTACGCCCCGAAGATGGCTTGGATCAACTCCTCCAACTTCGTGTCCGCCACCTGCTCCGATCAGAACCAGCGCTGGTACAAGGCGCTTCTGCCCATGGAGTTCACGGTCGCAAGCGATCTGTACATGAACCCCACCATCGAGGGTTTGGCCGACCTGTTCCTTCCCATGAGCACGTTCGCCGAGCATGACGGTTTCGTCATCCCGTACTACATGTCGAACAACGTGTGGCTGGGCTGCATGGCCAAGGCGTTCAGCACGGGCGACACGAAGTCCGACCTCGAGATCTGCTACGAGGTGGGTCGCCGCGTCACGCCGCATGCCAACTGGTCCAAGTACAACGACGTCACGGAGTGGCTGGACGAGCAGCTCGACGACGAGCCGCTGCTGCCGTTCACGTGGGACGAGTTCAAGGAAATGGGCGTGTACTTCCCGCCGATGACCTATCGCAAGTACGAGAAGGGCATGCTCCGCAACGACGGCGAGCCCGGCTTCAACACCGTCTCCGGCAAGTTCGAACTCTACTCGGTGCTCTACGACGCCTGGGGCGAGGATCCCATGCCGTACTACGAGGAGCCCACGTACTCCCAGGTGTCCAAGCCCGAGCTGGCCGAGGAGTACCCGCTCATGGCCACCTCCGGCGCCCGCGTGTCCGCGTTCTTCCACTCCGAACATCGCCAGATCGCCAAGCTGCGCGCGCTGAACCCCGATCCGGAGGTCGAGATCAACCCCGTCACCGCCGCCAAGTACGGTATTCAGAGCGGCGACTGGGTGCAGGTGTACAACATGTTCGGCAAGGGCAACTGGCGCGCCCGCGTCACCCCGACGATCGATGAGCGCACCATCCACTGCCAGCACGGTTGGTGGTTCCCCGAGGAGGACGGCGACGCCCCGAACCTCTACGGCGTGTTCAAGTCGAACTTCAACCTGCTCGTTCCCCACTTCAACGTCGGCAACCTCGGCTTCGGCTGCCCGGCGAAGGGCATCATGGCCAACATCCGCAAGGTCGCCAGCCTGGAGGACCAGAACGAGGAGAACTACAAGCAGGTTCCCCCGGTTCTCATCGAGAACCACGGCCGCATTTACTAGAAAGGGGTGGGAAAGATGGCTGATTACAGCAACTACGGTCTTCTGATCGATTACAAGTACTGCGACAACTGCGGCTCGTGCGTGGTCGCCTGTCAGGAAGAGAAGGGCCTCGCCGCCGACCAGTACGGCATCAAGGTCTTCGAGAAGGGCCCGTGGAAGAAAGACGACGCCACGATGGAGGACGGTTGGGACTGGGACTACATCCCCGTGCCCACGGACCGCTGCGACCTGTGCGCCAGCCGTCTCGACGCCGGCAAGAAGCCGATGTGCGTGAAGCACTGCCTGACGTTCTGCATGGACTACGGCCCGCTCGACGAACTCGCCAAGAAGGCCGCCGGTCTGGGCGAGAAGGTCGCCATCTTCAAGGTTCACTAGCAGTTGCCCGGCTGCGCCTGAAAAACGGGCGCAGCCCCACTTCAGACCAAGGGGGTATCACATGGATCGCGACGCTATTTTCAACATGTCGATGCAAGAGCGCATCGAGTACTTTAACGGCCGTCTGGCCGGCGGCGAGTCCTACGAGGACATCCTCGCCAGCGTGGGCCTGACGAAGAAGGAAGCCGGCCAGTCCGAGCCTTACGGCCTCGGGTTGATCAAGCTCGGCAACGAGGTGAAGCCCAAGCCCGGTCGCGGCGAGAACGGGTTCGCCTGGTAGGCAGGTGTCGTCTAGGTGAGGCCGGGCCATCGCGCTTTCGGCCCGGCCCGTGAAAGGATGTGCGTATGTGTTTCAGACCAGCAGCGGCAGAATCGGTGCCCGTATGCCCGCATTGCGGCGAGAAGGTGCCCATCATGGGCGGCGTGGTGCTGAAGAAGTGCCCGCATTGCAAGGGGGACATGCCCGAGATCTCCGCCGCAGGCGCTCCGTCGGGGGCTCCGGGCGCGCCCAAGGCGCCGGGGGCGCCCCAAGCGCCCGGCGCTCCGAAGGCTCCGGGCGCGCCGAAGTAGTTTTTTAGGGCGGCGCGGGCTCCAGGGGGGAGCCGGGCCCGCACCGCGATCCGTCAAAGTGGCAGATGCCGCTGTATCCCGCACACGAAGGACTTCGCCCGCCGCGAGCCGGCGGCGCGCGGACGCGTGCGTCTGCCATTCACTTGAGAGGGGTTGAAATGGTAGAAGATAGCAAGGGAAAGGCGAAAACGCCGAAGGGAGCTTGGGTGGTCATGCTCTCGGTGTTCCTGGCCGGTATCGTGATGGCCTTCGCGCAGTACAAGGTAACCGGCGTCTTGGCCTCGCCCGATCCCACCGCTCCTTCGATCGCCCGCGACCTGGCGCTCGACAACGCCACGGCGGGCTGGCTCATGAGCCTGTTCACGCTGGTGGGCATATTCCTGGCCTTCCCGGCGGTGGCCATCATCAAGAAGTGGGGCATCAAGGTGGGCGGCCTGGTGGCGCTCGTGTTCGCCGTCGTGGGCGGCGTCATCGGCGTGTTCGCCGACAGCGCCACGGCCATCATCATCGCCCGCATCATCGAGGGCTTCGGCCTGGGCTTCATCGGCGTCATCGCCCCCTCGGCGATCGCCATGTGGTTTCCCATCGAGAAGCGCGGCGCTCCCATGGGCATCTGGAGCTCGTGGCAGATGTGGGGCATCTGCGCCTCGTTCTTCTTCGGCATTCCCATCACGAACGCCTTCGGCGACGCGTTCGGCTACGCGTGGAAGAACCTGTGGATCGTCGGCATCGTGCTGCTGATCATCTCCATCGTCATCTACGCGTTGTTCGTGAAGGTGCCGCCTGCGGGCGAGAACCACGCCGACCTCAACGACGAGACCGGCGGCAAGGTGAGCATCTTCGCCGCCTGCAAGTACAAGAACGCCTGGATCATGGCCCTGGCCGGCTTCGCGTTCGGCATCTCCAACTCCACGGTCATCGCTTGGATCTCGCCGTTCTGGCAGGCGTCCGGCACGGCCGACGCCATCATGGCCAACAACATGACCGGCGCGATGTACCTCATCGAATGCATCGGCTGCATCGTTTTCGGTTTCATATTGAATGCCATCACGAAGCGCCGTAAGTTCATGGTCATCAACTCGCTCATCTGGGCCGTGGCGTTCTTCCTCATGTTCCGCGTGTCCGGCATACCCGGCGCGATCATCATGCTGGTGGTGTACTCGGTCGTGGAGTCGGGCTATTGCGCGGCCATGTGGACGCTCTGTCCCCAGGCCGTGCCCGATGCCCGCGCCGGCGCCTCGATGGTTGCCATGTTCACCGTGGCGGTCGACCTGGGCATGATGCTGGGCTCGCCGCTGGGCGGCATGTTCATCGACGCGTTCGCCGGCGAGTTCGGCGCTTTGGCCTACATGGTGTGCGGTGCCCAGCTCGTGGCCACGGTTTGCTACGCCTTGGTGAAGATGTACGACGCCAAGGGGGTCGCACAGAACATCTAGCCCTTTCCGTGCAGCCTGTGCAGGGCCCCGTGCGCCGGGACCCTGCACGGAGCGGGAGGCCGGCGGGGCGGGGCCGCGTCCGCGGCAGGGCGTTTCCATCCCTTGCCGACGGCATCCCGCGGCGCGCGCAATCCGCGTACAGGATGCTCCCGCATTGGGCCGCCTACCCCCTGAGGCGGTCCAATGCGGGAGCATTCGCGCGCAGCCCCTTCGTTGCCTCTCGCCGGGCGGCGACGGGGGTCTCCGCCCGCCCCTGCGTTTTTTGAAGACCGTGAGATGAGGGAACGGGGCGTTTGACGGGTGTGCTAGAATACACCGTTGGTATTGCTGTATTTGGAAGGGACCGCATATGTCTGGGCATTCAAAGTGGGCTACAACGAAACACCGCAAGGCGGCGCAGGACGCGAAGCGCTCCGCCTTGTTCTCTAAGCTGTCGCGCATCATCACGGTGGCGGCGAAGGAGGGCGGCGACCCGAACCCCGAGAACAACGCGTCGCTTGCGGCCGCCATCGAGAAGGCCAAGGGCTACTCCCTGCCTAAAGACAAGATCAAAACCGCCATCGACAAGGCGTTCGGCTCCGGCAAGGACGCCGCGAACTACGAGACGGTCGTCTACGAGGGCTACGGCCCGGCCGGCATCGCCGTGTACTGCGAGGCGCTGACCGACAACCGCAACCGCACCGCGGCCGACGTGCGCAGCGCGTTCTCGCATGCGGGCGGCAGCTTGGGCACGTCCGGCTCCGTGGCGTTCCAGTTCGAGCGCAAGGGCCAGATCATGGTGCCCAAGGAGGTCGAGACCGGCGACAAGAAGAACCCCGTGAAGCCGAACGGCGCCGCGGCCGACGAGGAGGAGTTCATGCTCGCCGTGGCCGAGGCCGGCGGCGACGACTACGAGGACGCCGAGGACGAGTGGATCGTCTACACCGGCCCCACCGACCTCATGGCCGTGAAGAAGGCTCTCGAGGATGCCGGCACCGAGACGAAGGGCGCCGAGCTCACCATGATCCCCACCACGCCCACCCAGGTGAGCGTGTCCGATGCGAAGAAGGTCATGCGCCTGATCGACAACCTCGAGGAGCTCGAGGACCTGCAGAACGTCTACCACGTCATGGACATCACCGACGAGATCGCCGAGGCGCTCGACGAGTAACGGGCCCGCCCTTCCGCCGCGCTTCTGAAGCCGCCGTCGAGCATCGCGCTCGCGGGCTCGGCAAACGGCACGCGGCGAGTTTGCAAAGACAATAGAGAAGACGCGCTTTCGAGCGCGTCTTTTTTCGTGGGCCCTCAGTTTTGTGATACTATACAAGCGAACATTCGTTTGCGAAGAAATGAGGACGATGGCGCGCACCGAACGAACGATACTCGGCATCGACCCGGGGCTGGCGAACACGGGCTGGGGCATCGTGACCCAGAGCGGACCGCGCCTGTCCTGCGTGGCCTACGGGTGCATCTCCACGCCGGCCTCCGCGCCGCTGGCGCGCCGGCTGGGCAAGATCCACGAGCAGATGGCCGCCGTCATCGCGCGCTTCGAGCCCACCTGCGTGGGCATCGAGACGGTGTGGTTCGGCGTGAACACGCAGAGCGCCTTCGCCACCGGCCAGGCGCGCGGCGCCGCGCTCGTGGCATGCGCCGAGGGCGACCTGGACGTGGGGGAGTTCTCGCCGAGCCAGATCAAGCTCGCGGTGGTGGGCGCCGGCTCCGCCGACAAGGACCAGGTGCAGTACATGGTGCGCCAGCTGCTGGCGCTGGAGGCCGTGCCGAGCCCCGACCACGCGGCCGACGCGCTCGCGGCCGCCATATGCTATACGACCCACGAGGGCTTCGCGGCCGCGGCCGCCGCAGCCGCAACGCAAGGAGGCGCGCGATGATCGCGTTTTTGAAGGGAAGGCTCGCGGGCAAGACCGCCACCGCCGCGTTCGTCGACGTGAACGGCGTGGGCTACGCCGTGGGCATGTCGCAGGCGAGCCTGGCGAAGCTGCCGGAAGCGGGCGCGCCCGTGGAGGTCCACACCTACCTGCAGGTGCGCGAGGATGCCGTCGCGCTGTACGGATTCCTGTCGATCGAGGAGAAGGCCCTGTTCGAGAGGCTCATCGGCGTGAGCGGAGTGGGGCCGAAGGTGGCGTTGGCCGCGCTTTCGGTGTTCACGCCGCAGGCGCTCGTGTCGGCCATCGCCGCGCAGGACGTGACCGGCGTGTCGAAGATCCCCGGCGTGGGCAAGAAGACGGCCTCGCGCATCATCTTGGAGTTGAAGGGGTCGCTCGACCAGGGCCTCGCGGGGCTGTTCGACGAGGCGGAAGCCCCGTCCGCGCAGGCCGACGAGCGGCTTCGGGGCGCGCGCGAGGCGCTGCTGTCCATGGGGTTCACGTCGGCGGAGGCCGACCTGGCCCTCAAGGGCGCGCCCGAAGGCGCGGCGGAGGGCGCCCTTTTGCAGTACGCCCTCAAACGGTTGGGAGGCGAACGCTGATGCGCGCGGGAACCTGTGGTACCTTGGTAGGCGACGGCAACGCGCGAGGATAGGCGGCTATGGAACGCAGCGACATAGAGATCGAGGGCTTGGGCTACGTTGCCGACGGTGTGGATGCGGCGGTCGAGCGGCCGCGCGTCGTGGCGGCCGAGCTCACGGAGGACGATCTCGCCCTCGACCGAAGCCTGCGCCCGAAGCGCCTGGGCGACTACCTGGGCCAGACGAAGGTGAAGGAGTCGCTCGCCATCCTCATCGAGGCGGCCCGGGCGCGCGGCGACGTGGTGGACCACATCCTGTTCTCGGGCCCCCCCGGCCTGGGCAAGACGACGCTCGCCACCGTGGTGGCCAACGAGCTGGGCGCGAGCATCCGCACCACGAGCGGCCCCGCCATCGAGCGCACGGGAGATTTGGCCGCCATCCTCACGAACCTCGAGGAAGGCGACGTGCTGTTCATCGACGAGATACACCGTTTGAACCGCATGGTGGAAGAGGTGCTCTACCCCGCGCTCGAGGACTTCGCGCTCGACATCGTGGTGGGGAAGGGGCCGGCCGCGCGCTCCATCAGGCTCGACCTGCCGCACTTCACGCTCGTCGGCGCCACGACCCGCACGGGGCTGCTCACGGGCCCCCTGCGCGACCGCTTCGGCATCTCGTTCCGCTTGGCGTACTACACGCCCGAGGAACTGGCCTCCATCGTGCGGCGCTCGGCGTCCATCTTGGGCATCGACATCGCCGAGGACGGCGCGCTGGAGATAGCGCGCCGCAGCCGCGGCACCCCGCGTCTGGCGAACCGCCTGCTCAAGCGCGTGCGAGACTGGGCCCAGGTGCGCGGCGACGGACGCATCGACGAGGATGTGGCCGCGCAGGCTCTGAGCTTCTTCGAGGTGGACGCGCTCGGGCTAGACGCCGTGGACAACCGCATCCTGGAGCTTTTGGCCGTGCAGTTCGGCGGCCGCCCCGTGGGGCTCACGACGCTCGCCTCGGCTCTGTCGGAAGACCCCGACTCGCTCGAGGACGTTTACGAGCCGTTTCTCATGCAGCAGGGCCTCATGGTTCGCACGCCGAAGGGCCGCCAGGCGACGCCCCGGGCCTACGAGCATTTGGGCATGCAGGCGCCGTCGGCCTGAAAACGAACGCTTCGTGCGGCAAGCGCACGGAAGAGATTGGAGCCGGAACATGCTCGAACAGGATTACCTCATGCGCATACTGCTGCAATTCGCGGAGATACTGCGGCGCAGCTGGATCAGGGCACGGGACGATCGCGATCCGAAGGCTGCGGCGGACATGCTGGAGGACGCCGTGGGCGAGGCCACCGACATCGACGGCGGCACGCTGCTGTCCCTGGCACCGGAGTCCATGGCCTCCATCCTGCAGGTTTCGGGCACCGACCCGCGCGTCATCGAGTACGTGGCGCGCAGCCTCATGCTGGCGTCCCTGTACCTGCGCGAAGCGGGCGAGGACGCCCTTTCCGACCTGCGCCTCGCGCAGGCGCGCTCGCTGGGCGATGCCTACGGGCTCGACCTGCCCGACGACCCGGCCGACATGCCCGGCCTGCTGGACGAGTTCGAAGGTGCCGAGGAGGCCATCATCGACATAGCTTCCGCCGATGCTCCCGCCGGCCCCGACGCAAGGGTTTCGGAGCGCTCGGCCGAGTAGCGTTTTGTTAGATGATGGTGACTATATGGTGATCGGCGGATTGCGGCCCCATTCGAATTCATTCCGCTAGAGTAATCGCCTCGTAATCCCGTTTCGGGTCGCCTTCGGAACCTAGAAGGAATCTGGCAATGAAAAAGAATATGCAGCAATGGCTCGTCCGGCCTCAAAGCAAGCTCGGACCGATGGGACTCGTCGTCCTCCTCGTCACTGCGAGTCTGGTGACGCCCCTCTCGCTCGACATGTACACGCCTGCCGTGCCCCATATGACGGAGCACTTCAACGCCACCGCCGGCGCCGTGAACCTCACGCTTGTGGGTTACTTCCTGTTCTTCGCCGTGGGCCTGTTGGTGTTCGGCCCTCTGAGCGACCGCTACGGCCGCCGTCCCGTGCTGTTGGCGGGTGTGGCGGTGTACACGGCCGCCAGCGGGCTGTGCGCGTTGGCGCTCGACATAGAGATGCTCATCGCGTTCCGCATCGTGCAGGCGCTGGGCGCGGGCGCCGCGAGCGCCGTGTCCACCGCCGTGGTGAAAGACGCCTTCAAGGCGGAGAAACGCGAGGCCATCCTGTCTGTCGTGCAGGTCATGTTCGTGGTAGGGCCCGTGCTGTCCCCGGTGCTGGGCGCCCTCATCTTGCAGGTGTTCGATTGGCGCATGACGTTCTGCGCCCTGGGCGCCGTGGGCGTGTTCTGCTGCGCGCTCGCGGTTCTGTTCGACGAGACGCTCCCGCAGGAGGAGCGCTACCGCGGCACCGTGCTCGGCAGCGTCGGGCAGCTGGGGGCCGTGGCGCGCAACAAGGGCTTCTCTTCGTTCTTGGGCATCGTGGGGCTGTACAACCTGCCCTTCATGGCCTATATCGCCGTGGGGTCTTACGTCTACATCTCGTTCTTCGGCCTGAGCGAACTCGAGTACAGCGCGTTCTTCGCGGTGGCCGCTCTGCTGACCGCCGCCGGTCCCTTCATCTGGCTCAAAGCGTCCAAGCATGTGAGCGCCCGCCGCTTCACCGGCATCCTTCTGGCCGCAGCCCTGCTCTCGGGCGTTGCGATGCTCGTCGTGGGCGAGCTCTCGCCGGTGCTGTTCTGCGTCACGTTCCTCGTGTTCGCCCTCACGGAGGCATGCGTGCGCCCCTACAGCACGAACATCCTGCTGTCCCAGCAGGAAGGGGACACCGGCGCGGCGTCGTCGCTCATCAACTTCACCCACACCGCCATCGGTTGCGTGGGCATGCTGTTGGCGGTTCTACCGTGGTCGAGCTACGTTTTCGGCATCGGCGTGCTCATCGTGGCGTCCATGGCGGCGGCTGTCGTCGGCTGGGCGGTTTTGCTGAAATCGCGCGTCCCGCTCAAGGGCATCAAGGACGGATCGCCGTCGGCGCGGCTGCAAGCTCAGGCTCCCGTGGGGGCCGAGCCCCAGCGTTCGGCTCGTTAGCGCGTCTCCCTCGAAGTTGAACCGGCCAACCTAACGAAACGGTAAAAAAACCGGCTAAACCGGGAATCCCGACTCTTTTCGGCTTTGGATAGCGTATAGTAGTCATGTGCTCTCGAGGTGAGGGCGAGTGCTGCCGCCATGCAGCATGCAGTGTTGCCTCCCTGAGGATCAGGGAGAGGAAAGAGGATTTAAAATGGCAGAAGGTACCGTGAAGTGGTTCAACCCCGAAAAAGGCTATGGGTTCATCTCCCAGAACGACGGCGAGGATCTCTTCGTCCACTTCTCTGAGATCAAGATGGACGGGTTCAAGACGCTCGACGAAGGCGCTGCGGTGCAGTTCGACGTGACGACTGGCCAGAACGGCAAGCTCCAGGCCAGCAACGTGACGAAGGCGTAAGCAAACCTCACAAAAACATGCCGAAATGGCCCCGCGAGCGCGGGGTCATTTTTTTGTCTTCGACCTGCGCAGCGGGGAAAGCGCCGAGGGGACGGCAGCCAGCGCGTTGCCGTGTCTTGCGCGAACCCGTCGGGTCAGCCCTTTGCTATAATCGCGCTGTCGTGGACCGGAGGAGGCGGCGGATGGCGCTGGGCACGGTTAGCTACATCAACGTGATGCTCGAGACGTTCGGCGGCGTGCTGTCGCTCGTGCTGGCCGTGTGCCTGCTGGTGGTGCGGCGGCCGGAAAGCCGGCTGCATCTGCTGGCGGTGGCGGCGTTCGCGTGCGGAGGCTGCGCGCAATTGGCCGACGCGGTCGCCTGGCTCGTGGAGGGCAACCCCGATCCTGTCATAGGCGCCGTCATGCGCGTGGCAGTGTTCCTCTCGTTCGCGTTCGACTTCGCCCAGCTCGCGGTGCTCGCCCAGTACATCGCCACGTATCTGATGCAGCGCGATCGGCGCGTGCCGCCGTTCATGGCGTGGCTCGGTTGGGGGGCCGCGGCCGTCATGATGGGCCTCATGGTGCTCAACGCGTTCGTCCCCGTTTTCTACACGTTCGATGCGAGCAACGTCTACCTTGAGGGCGGGTTGTGGGCCGTGCTCTCGGAGGGCGTCATGGTGGTGTTCCTGGCGGTGGGCGTGGCATGCATAGTGCGCAGCCGCAAGAGCCTGGAATCATACGCGCTCGCCGTGCTGTCGACCAGCTTGGGCGTCATGCTGGCAGCCTACGCGGCGCAGCTGTTCGCGGGCGGCATCATGCTGACCTATCTGGCGGTCACGCTCGCCACGGTGTTGCTGTACTTGGGCGTGCAGATGGAGCAGGCGCATGCGTTCCAAGAGCAACGGCTGGCGCTCGAGCGCAGCCGCACCGATCTCATGGTCAGCCAGATCCAGCCCCACTTCCTGTACAATGTGCTCACGGTCATCCACGATCTCGTGGACGTGGACGCCCATGAGGCGCAGAAGGCCATCCGCGAGTTCTCCGCGTACCTGCGGGCGAACATGGACGCGCTGGCCCAGGCCGAGCCCGTTCCCTTCGCGCAGGAACTCGACCACGTGCGCACGTACGTGGCGTTGGAGCAGCGGCGCTTCGGCGACCGTTTGCGCTGGAACGAGGACGTGCGCACGACGGCGTTCTCGGTGCCGGCGCTCACGGTGCAGCCGCTCGTGGAGAACGCGGTGCGCCACGGCGTGACGAAGCTCAAGGGCGGCGGGACGGTTCGCCTTTCGGCGCGTGCGACGCCCGACGGCTTCGAGGTGAGCGTGGCCGACGACGGCCCGGGTTTCGATGCGGACGCGCCGCAGGCCGACGACGGGCGCTCGCACGTGGGCTTGGCGAGCGTGCGCGAGCGCATCGACCGCATGTGCGGCGGGACGTTGGACGTGCGAAGCGCGCCCGGTTCGGGCACGACGGTGACGGTGCGCGTGCCGAAGGATGCTCGCGGACCCTGCGGTGGCAGCCCCGCGGCGGGGCCGGTTGGAAGCGAAAGGGCGGACGGATGAGGATACTGGCGGTCGACGACGAGCAGCCCGCGCTGCGTGCCCTCGAGAAGGCCATTCGCGAAGCGGCGCCGACGGCGCAGGTCGTGTGCTGCCTCGATCCCGACGAGGCCCTCGACGTCGCGCGGGCGGAACCCTTCGACGCGGCGTTCCTCGATGTGGAAACCGGTTCGTTCGGCGGCATCGAGCTCGCGCGCCGCCTGAAGGAGGCAGACGCCCGCATGGGCATCGTGTTCGCCACGGCCTATTCGCAGTACGCGGTTGAGGCGTTCTCGTTGCATGCGTCGGGCTACGTGCTGAAGCCCGTGTCCTCGGAGGACGTTGCCTGCGAGCTGAGGAACCTGCGTGCGGCACCGCAACCGCCCGCTTGCGGGCGCGTGGTCGTCAAGACGTTCGGCAACTTCGAGGTGCTCTGCGACGGGCGTCCGGTTACGTTTCCGCGCAGCAAGGCCAAGGAGCTCATGGCCTACCTCGTTCACAAGCGGGGCAGCAGCTGCGCCGTGCGCGAGCTGGCGTCGGTGCTGTTCGAGGACCGCCCCTACACGCTGTCCGTGCAGCGCCAGATGCAGACGATCATCGCCGCCATGATGAAGGCCCTGCGGGCCGTGGGCGCCGAGCACGTGGTGGTGAAGAACTACAACAGCCTGTCCGTGGACGTCGACGCCGTCGACTGCGATTACTACCGCTTCCTTGCGGGCGACGCCTCGGCGGTGAACGCCTACACGGGCGAGTACCTGGCGAACTACAGCTGGGCCGAGTTCGTGGTGGGCTACTTGGATCGGAAGGCGCGCTAGGCGATGAACATGGCGTCGCCGAACGAGAGCAGGCGGTAGCGCTCGGCGATGGCGTGCCGGTAGGCGGCCATGATGTGCTCGCGCGACGAGAACGCGCTCACCAGCATCATGAGCGTGGATCGCGGCACGTGGAAGTTCGTGACAAGCGCGTCCACCACGTGGAACTCCGATCCCGGCAGCAGGTAGAGCGACGTGGCCTCGCGCTCGCGCGGCGTGACGGCGCCGACCTCGGCGTCCCAGGCGCTCTCCAGGCTGCGCACGCTCGTGGTGCCAACGGCCACCACGCGGCCGCCGCGCTCGCGCGTCTCGGCGATGGCGTCCACCGTGCGCTCGGGCACCGTGTAGAGCTCGGTGTGGATGGTGTGCTGCGCAGGATCGTCCTCGTCCACGATGCGGAACGTGTCCAGGCCCACTTCCAGCTCCACGGTTTCCCAGCGCACGCCCTGCTCGCGCAGGCGCTCGATGAGCTGGGGGGTGAAGTGCAGGCCCGCCGTGGGCGCGGCGGCCGAGCTCTCGCGGCGGGAGTACACCGTCTGGTACAGCTCCTCGTCGCCGGCGTAGTCCTTGATGTAGGGCGGAAGCGGCGTGTGGCCCACGGCGTGCAACGCCTCGTCGAGCGAGGGCAGCTCGGTGGTGAGGCGCGCCAGGCGCTCGCCTCTCTGGGCGTCCTCCGCCCAGTCGACGATCTCGGCCGACAGCGCCACGTTGCCCGCGGCGTCCGCAAAATCGACCACGGCGCCGGTGCCGGGCTTGAGGCGCTTGCCGGGGCGCACGAGCACTTCCCACAGCGCGCTTCGGTTCTCGGTGGGCGTGCCGTGCTGGCGCAGCAGGAACACTTCGGCCGCACCGCCGGTGCCGCGCTTCGCACCCAGCAGGCGCGCGGGCATGACGCGCGTCTCGTTCGCCACCAGCAGGTCGCCCGGGCGCAGGTAGTCGGCGATATCGCGGAAGACGCGATCCTCCAGCGCGCCGGTTGCGCGGTCCATGACCAGCAGGCGGCACCCGTCGCGCTCGGCGGCGGGCTCCTGCGCGATCAGTTCGGGGGGAAGGTCGTAGTCGAAGTCTGAGGTTTTCATGCGTGCGCGTCCTTTGGGCGGTTTGTTCGAGGGATGTCGAGCCATCTATTATAGGCGTTGGCGCCATCCGGCGGAACCTGCGCTCATGCTTCCCACTCCATTTCGTACCAGCATTCCAAGGAAAGCCCTGGCACGCGCTTGAACTCGGCCACGTTGTTGGTCACGAGCACCGCATTGTTCGCCAGCGCGGTGGCGGCGATGATGAGGTCGTTCGGCCCGATCTTCTTACCTGTCTTTTCAAGTTCGCCGCGTATGCGCGCATAGACTTGCGCGCATTTCGAATCGAACGGCACCACTTCAAACGGCAGCGTGAATTCGTCGACGAGCCACCGGGTCTTTTCCGGCCGTTTACTTTTTTCGATGCCGAGTCTCAACTCGCCTTCCACGATAGCGGGAATTTTGAAGAGCTTTGGGCTGCTGTTGCGCATCATGCCGTAGGCGTAGGGGAGTTCCCCGCGCATAAAATCAATGCAGATATTGGAGTCGAGAAGATACACGGCCTTCACCTACAACCATTTCCGAGGTGCGTCGAATTCCCAAGGAATCTCCGGTGGTTCGACGAACGTGTCGTCATCGCAGGCCCCGTACAAGTCGAAGAACCCTTGCGGCCAAAGGTTGTTCTCCGCATGATCTCGCAGCACGCCCGCCACGAACTTCGAGAGCGTTTTGTCCTCGCGCGCGGCGTTGGCGCGCAGGCTTTCCATCGTGGGATCGTCCAAGTACAAAGAAAGCTGCGGCATGGCGCCTCCTCGGTTCGCTGAATAACATACTTGCAAGTATACTTGCAATTCAAGCGCCTTGCAAGATCCTCAGCCTAAACCGCCGATGGCGAACGCATGGTAATTCTCGTTTTGCGGAACGGATGTGAACGAGTCGTACACCACGAACAGGAGGCCGGAATCGTGCAGGCATCCCGCCGGCGCGGCGAACACCTGCGTCATCCTGCGCTTCTCGCCGGCGGCAAGAGCGGTGCGGGTTTCAAACCCCTCGCTTGCGCGATCATGGCCCCACCAGTCGCTGTACAGCAAAGGTGCGTTGAGGATGAGGCAGCGGCCGTCCTCGTTTCTCAGGACGAGTTTCGAGAACTGCGACGTGTTCTTGAACGCCTGCGCGTCGTCGGTGTTCGCGACATCCATCGAAACGGCTACGAACGCGTATGCGCCTTCGATGCGACCGTCCTCGGTCACGGCGAAGCCGCGCTCTTCCCGTTGGCACTTGTTGAAGTAAGCCAGGTCGCCGTACTTGACGACGTTGGTGTCAAGTACGGACACGCCCTCGGGAAGTTGCGCCAGCCGCTTGGCATGCACGTTCGTTATCTCGAACGTGCCGTTGCCGTCGGCGCAATACGTTGTGCCGTTGCCGCGCTCGAACGTCTGGTTCGCCTCGGCGAGGAGGGCCTTCCCCTGCGAGTCGAGCACGTTGGACGCCTGAAGCGCGAAATCGTTTCCGTCTTGGTCTTTCTCCGGTATCGCGGAGGGCTCGCTGCTGAGCGCCGCAGGGGGTTCGGGTGCGTCCTCGAGCTCGTTTGCCTGTTCGAGCGAGCCGGGGAACGGTCCGTCGTTCTCGTCGGTCACGACGCCGTAGAGCGTGTGAACGTACGATTCCCCCTCTTGCAGCGCGTTGCGGTCCGCCGTTTCAGGCAACACTTCCCAGCCTTGCGCGCTGCCCATGCCCGAGTCCGTCCACGCCGCTTTCATATCGGCTGCGTGCAGCGCTATGACCTTCGTGGCGGTGCTGCCGTCTTCGAACTCCACCGTTACAGTCAGGGTTTCCCCGTCGAACAGGTCGATGGCGGCTTCGCCTGGGTCGCGCCCTGTTTCGTAAGGGTCGTTCGTCCATAGCCCGAAGTAATAGTCGCCCGAAGTCCCGGGTGCCATGTCCACGTCGATGGTGCTGCCGAGCTTCTTCGCCAGACGCACCTGGACGACGCTGTCGGGGTCGTCGCTGCCCTGGCTGGAATCCGTTCTCGCAGGTTGCACGTTGTCGTACGCTCCGTAGTACGCGCCCCGGCCTCGCCTCGTGGGATCCCACGAAAGGGCCTCGCGCCACTTCTCTGGTTCGTCGCCGACCTTGAACTCTTCGTACGTGTAGCGGTAGAGCTGCCCGCGACTCGTTGAGGCCTGGACGCCCACGATGCCGTCGCCCTGCACGCCGAACAGGCAGCCGGTGTAGCATCCGTCCTGGTCGTAGTAGTCACTAGAGGCAGAGTACCCCATGTCGCGGCTGAATACGACGGTGCCGTCCTCCCCAGGTTCAAGGAGCGTGTTGCTCGTTGCCGCATAGGCTTGCAGGACGAACCCGTCGGCCTTCGTGCTCGCCGTCGTGCCTGGCTGTTCGTTCGGGTCCGGTTGGCCGAAGGGGTTCGCCAACGTGAGCCCCGTCGCGAGCGCCGCGAGTGCGAGACAGGCCGCCGCGGCGAGGCCCCAGCGACGCACGATGCGCGGTTCGGGGGAGCGAGCCCTTTTTCCCTCCCGCTTTGCAGCATGCGGCGGCTTTTCCGCCGACGTCCGGCTGCGATTCGCGCCGCCGGTCTGTCCGGCCGAGGCTTCGGCAGGCTGAACGGCGTTCGCGCGGTTGGGCGCCTCTTTCGCGACTAACGCGAGGGTCCTTTCCCTTAAATCGTCGGAAACGTCGATGCCCTCGTGGGCTTTCCGATAGGCGTTCCGGAACTCCGACTCAAGCATCGCGGCCTCCTTCCAGCGTGATCTTCAGGGCCTTGCGAGCGCGGTGCAGGTACGACCGGACCGTTGCGGGGCTTTCGTCCATGATGCTCGCTATCTCGTCGGTTTTGTATCCTTCGAAATAGAAAAGATGGAGCGCCACCTGTTGCTTTTCCGACAGCTTTCCCATGGCGCGCTTCAGAGAGTCGACGTCTTCGTCGGGAAGGCCGCTCGCCGCTTCCACGGCAATCGCTTCGTCAAGGGCCACCTGTCGGTGCTTTCGAGCGTTTCGGTAAAGGTCGTTGCAACAGTTCACGGTCACCCTCAGAAGCCACGCCTTGAGGTGCTCGTCGCTTTCCAATGCGGGGGCTTTCTGGTACAAGCGCAGGAACACGGTTTGGAACACGTCCTCCGCGCCGGCTCGGCAACCTGTCCTGCAGAGCGCCAGGTGCAGAACGGCGCTGCCGCAGGCATCGATGGCCGCCGCTATGTCCACGAGGCTAGAGGCGTCTTCGGCCGCATCGTCCATGATCGGGTCTCTTCCTTCGGCGTAGCGCGCTTCCGCGAGGCTAGCGCAAAGTCACGTACGCCGCGTACGTTTCGGTTTCGTCGGGAACGCGGTTCTGGTCGCCGTCGACCTGCGCCTGGCAAAGGTAGACGTTCGCGCCGTCGGTCGCCGAAGCCGGCCCGAGCAGCTTGGCGTAGAGCATCCCCTGCGGGCCCCAATCGTTCGAGAAACAGGCAACGAAGAACACGGCGCGGCCCGTTTCGTCGGATATCACGTTCACGTTGTCGCCAACCCATGTCTTGCCGGGGGACGGGCTTTCTTCTCCGATGGCGAACGAGCAGTCGGATGCGAGCGGCTCGGGAAGCGTCACCGAGTAGTTCTGCATGTCGATCGTTTTGCCCGAGACGGTTGCGGGTTCGTTCGGGGCCGATTCGGTTGGTTCCGCAGCGTCGCCGCTCCCGATGGCTTCGGGGGCCGTTTGCGCGTTGTGCGTTGCGTCCGGTTCGTCGTCGCGCGCAGCGGTTCCACAGCCGGCGGCCGCCAGGCAAGCTGCCAGTGCGGCCGCGACGAGCAGGGCGGGTATCTGCGTTCGAGCTTTCGGCCGTGCTTCGGTGTGCATCACGATCGTCAACCTCCTTACCTGATGATACGGGATTCGGAGGGGAATTGTTGCATGCGGCTAGAATATTCTACTCTGGGCTCGGCACGGTTGCGCGTCTTGCTGCTGGGCCATGGCCCATCGGAGGAGTGTTTTAATGGGCGATGGGAGCGTTGTCGGGCGAGGGTTCTCGGCACATTTTTGACCGATTCTCTGCAAACTCTCGAACGTTTGGGCGCGAGCGTCTTGTTTTCGAAACGTATGAGCAGGGCAAACGGTGGGCCCGGGCGATCGACGCAAGTTCGCAAGGTGGTTTTCGGCTTCGGATTTGCAGGTAATCGGTGATTATTGTGCCGAAAGGCGAGCATGGGGCGCCTGATGGGGGCGGTTCGCCTTATTGCTCGCGCTGCTGCTCTCGCAGGGCCTTCAGCGCGGCGCGTTTGCGCGCCTGCTTCTCGGCGTAGGCTTGCCGCTCGGCCTTCTTCGCGGCGCGGGCGGTTTCCTCGGCGGCGCGCTCCTCGGCGTGCAAAGCGGCCTGGGCCTCGCGCTCGGCGGCTCGGAGGCGCTTGCGCTCCGCGCGCTCGGCGGCGGCCTCGGCCTCGGAGAAGCGGCAGCCGCAGAAGTTCTGTCGGTACATGCCCGCCTCGCGGCTTCTGCGCGTGGCCTCGTCGTAGAAAGGGCGGTAGTCTTCGAACAGGGCGTTCACGCCCGCTTGCGCGGCGGCGCGCTCCAGCTCTTCGCGGATGACGTCGGTGAACTGGTAGGGGCTCACCGAAAGCGTGGTGCCCACGGCGTCGAAGCCCCGTTCGGCCGCGAGGCGCGCGGCCTCCTCGAAGCGCAGGCGGTAGCAGGCGCGGCAGCGGGCCTCGCGCAGCGGCGCCTCCGTCGCGCAGCGGAGCACGTCGCCTCCTGCGGCCGCCAGCGCCGCCTCGCCCACGCGTCCGACCGAAGCCTCCCAGGCTTCGGGCTCGTAGGCTCCCTCGATCACGGGGACGTCCTCGCCCGCGGCCCAGGCGCGCAGCGTGTCGCGGCGGCGCGCGTACTCGGCCGCGGGCGCGATGTTCGAGTTCAGATAGGCTATCGTCAGGTCGTGGCCCGCCGCGCGCAGGATGCGCGTCGGCTCGAGCGAGCACGGTCCGCAACAGGCGTGAAGTAACAATTTCATCGGGTTCGCACGCTCCTTCGTCGCGTCGTTTATACTACCACGTTGAGAGACGCGCATCTTCGACCTAAGGAAACAACGCAATGGACGAACGCAACGAGGCATCCTCCGCCCCTGCCGACACGGAGGAATTGCTGGACACCTGGAACGCATGGGCGGCTTCGAACGCCCCCACGTCGGCGGACGAAGGCGGCATCCGCGCCTACCGCGCCGTGTTCTTCGATTTGGACGGCACGCTGCTGCCCATGGAGATCGAGGAGTTCTTAGGCACGTACTTCAAGGCCATCGGGCACTACGTGGCGGAACAGGGCCTCGACGCCCAGGCGTTCTCGGCCGGCTTCAAGGCGGGCATCGGCGCCATGGCGGCCCACGACGACGGCCGCACGAACGCCGAGGCGTACTGGGAGGCGTTCTTCGAGCACGTCGAAGGCGGCGAAGACGCGTGGATGCCCCTGCTGAACGAGTTCTACGACCATGATTTCGGCGCCATCGGCAAGGGGGTGGAGGCGAACCCCGCCTGCGCCCGCGCCATCGAGACGCTGGCGGCGAAGGGCTACCCGCTCGTGCTGGCCACCATGCCCATGTTCCCGCATCGCGCCGTTGAGTGGCGCTTGAGCTGGGCGGGCGTCGACTCGGCGCGGTTCTCGCGCTTGACCTCGTTCGAGAACTCCACCTCGGTGAAGCCGAAGCTTGCCTACTACGCCGAGAACCTGGCCGCCTGCGGCCTGCGCGGCGCCGACGTGCTCATGGTGGGCAACAACACGGTGGAGGATTTGGCGGCCTGCGGCTTGGGCGTCGACGCGTTCCTCGTCACGGACCATCTGCTGGACCCGACGGACGGCTTCGACCTCGCGTCCGTGAAGCACGGCGCCATGGAAGAGTTCGCCGCTTGGGTGGAGACGCTGCCGCCCTGCGCTAATCCGGCGACCGACATCGAGGCGGGCGCCGTTCCCGCCGAGGCACGCGAGGCGGTCCTGGCGGCCGACGCCTCCGGAGCCGTCGACGCGGCCGAGGCCTCCCGCATCGCCGCACGCGCCGCGCTGGGCGGCGACGCCGACGAGACGAGGGCGTAACGTGGCCCTGTTCGACTGCGCCTGCCAGGCGCGAAGCGGCCATGCCCGCGCGCTTTCCTACGAGACGGCGCACGGTTCCTTCCACACCCCCATGTTCATGCCGGTGGGCACGAGCGCCAGCGTGAAGGGCGTCACCACGGGCCAGCTGCGCGAGCTGGACGCCCAGGTGGTGCTGGCGAACACGTACCACCTGTCGCTGCGACCCGGCGCCGACGTGGTGGCCGAGGCCGGCGGCGTTCACCGCTTCATGAACTACGACGGCCCCATGCTCACCGACTCGGGCGGCTTCCAGGTGTTCAGCCTGGCCGACACGCTCAAGCTTGACGACGAGGGCCTCACGTTCCGCTCCATATACGACGGCACGAAAGTGCGCTGGACGCCCGAGAGCAACATGGCCATCCAGGAGCAGCTGGGCGCCGACATAGCCATGCAGCTGGACCAGTGCACGCCGTATCCGGCCGAGCGCTCTTTCGTGGCGAAGGCCGTGGACCTGTCTGCCAACTGGGCGCGCCGCTGCCTCGCTGCGCACCAGCGCCCCGACCAGACGCTGTTCGGCATCGTGCAGGGCGGCATGGAACTGGATCTGCGCTTGGAGAGCGTGCGCCGGCTGCGCGAGGTGGAGGACGAGAGCCTGGCCGCGGGCGGGCGCCGCTTCGGCGGCTTCGGCATCGGCGGCTATTCGGTGGGCGAGGAGCACGACGTGATGTTCGAGACGCTGGGCCAGGTGGCCCGCGCGCTGCCGGAGGACCGGCCGCGCTACCTCATGGGCGTGGGCAACCCCACCACGCTCGTGCGCGCGGTGCGCGAGGGCGTGGACATGTTCGACTGCGTGCTGCCCACCCGCACGGCCCGCATGGGCACGGCGTTCAGCTCCACCGGCCGCATGAACATGCGCAACGCGAAATTCACGCGCGACTTCGGCCCGCTCGACGCCGCCTGCACGTGCCCCACCTGCCAGAACCACAGCCGTGCCTACATCCGCCATCTGGTGAAGCAGAACGAGATGCTGGGCGGCATTCTGCTGTCCGTGCACAACCTGCACTACCTCATCGACCTCATGCGCCGCGCGCGCGAAGCCGTTCTGGCCGACGCGTACGAGGAGTTCTACCAAGCGTGGATGGCGAGCCCGGCAGCGAAGGACTACTAGAGCGCCCTGTTCGACGGATGCTGGCAGGTTGATGCGTGGAGGCGGGCGATGCCTTCGTTTGCGCTTGAAATGTTCGCGGTCAAGTATAATTTAATGACAAGTAGTGTTCGCTGGTCGGGATTTGTGGCACAATAGGACAGTTGACGTGTCGCGGGGCTCTCCGCGCATGCGCAAGACGATGAAACGAACGAGGAGAACCTCCATGGCGACAGCCCAGAAACCGAAGAAGAAGCCCGGCCGCTCGGTCGACCGGCGCAACGTCTGGCTCCTTATTGTCACGACCCTGCTGGTGGTGGGGTCGATATTCATGTTCGCGCCTCCGCAGGAGAAGATCAACCAGGGTCTGGACATCCAAGGCGGCCTGTCGGTGGTCCTCACGGCGAAGGGCACCGACGGCCAGGCCGTCTCCGCCGACGACATGGAGAAGAGCCGCGCCATCATCGAGAGCCGCGTGAACGCGCTGGGCGCCTCGGAGGCCGTGGTTCAGGTGCAGGGCACCGACCAGATACTCGTGCAGATCCCCGGCCTCACCAACACCGAGGACGCGCTCAACACCATCGGCAAGACCGGCAAGCTGGAGTTCGCGCGCCTCGACTCGTTCACCGACAACGACGTGAAGACGAAGATCGAGAACGGCCAGTTCGGCAACGAGGCCACCGTCACCGACGAGCTGGGCAACTCGCTGCCCTCGGGCACCACCGAGCACTTGAAGGTGGAGAGCGGCACCTACACCCCGCTCGTCACCGGCAGCAACATCACGAACGTGTCCGTCGGCCAAGCGAGCCAGACGTCGACTGACTACGGCGTGAACATCCAGCTTGACGGCGAGGGCACCGCCGCGTTCGCCGAGGCCACGAAGGACCTGGTTTCCACGAAGGGCAAGATCGTCATCATCCTGGACGGCGAGGTGCAATCGGCGCCCGCCGTGCAGTCCGAGATCCCGAACGGCGACGTGCAGATCACGGGCAACTACTCGCTCGACGAGGCCAAATCGCTGCAGACCGTGCTGGAGAGCGGCTCGCTTCCCGTGAGCTTCGAGTACGCGCAGAGCCAGGTGGTGGGCCCGACGCTCGGCCAGGACGCGCTGGCGTCCGGCGTGCTCGTTGCGCTCATCGGCTTGGCCGTGGTCATGCTGTACCTGCTGTTCTTCTACCGGGGCCTGGGCATCATCACGGCGGCGGCCATGGGCATCTTCGCCGTGCTGTATCTGGGCATTCTGGCCACGCTGTCCGCGTTCGGGCTGTTCAGCTTGTCGCTCGCGGGCATCGCGGGCGTCGTGCTCACCATCGGCATGGCGGCCGACTCGTCCATCCTCACCATGGAGCGCTTCCGCGAGGAGATACGCATGGGCCGCAGCGTTCGCGCCGCGTCCATCACGGGCGTGCGGCACGCCATCGTCACGTCCATCGACGCCGACTTGGTGACGCTGGTGTCGGCGCTGTCGCTGTTCTTCCTGGCCACGGCCAGCGTCAAGGGCTTCGGCCTGACGCTCGCGCTGGGCATCGTGTGCGACATCGTCATGATGCTGCTGTTCAAGGCGCCGCTCATCCGCCTGCTGGCGCCGAAGGTCATCGCGAAGCACCCCGGCTTCTGGGGTGTGAAGGACGCCGAAGCCGCCGCCAAGGACTACGAGGCGTTGGCTCTGGCCGAGGGCACGAGCACGGCCGCGGCGGAGGCCGGCGAGGCCATGGACGCGTCCGCCAGCGAGCGCTTGGCCGAGAAGCGTTCGGGCGAGGCCGGCGAGGCCGCCGCGGAGGCGGCGCGCAAGCCGCGCGGACGCTTCATCAAGCACGACATCAACTTCCTGGGCCATCGGCGCATCTTCCTCACCGTGGCGGCGGTGCTCGTGTGCGCGTCGTTCGCCGTCGTGGGCTTCAAGGGCCTGAACTTCGGCATCGAGTTCGTGGGCGGCACGTCCATCTCGTTCCACGGCACGGGCGACGTGACCACCGAGCAGCTGCGCACCGCCTTCGACCAGGCCGGCGAGCCCGACGCCGTCATCCAGACGACGAACGCCGACGGCCAGGAGGGCTTCCTCGTGCGCACCACCACCACGAGCGCCGAGGACGCCACGACGCGCGCGAACCAGGTGGCCGACGATTTGGGCCTGTCCACCGAGAGCTTCGAGGTCACCACCATCGGGCCCGACTGGGGCGCGAGCGTCATCCAGTCGTCGCTCATCGCGTTCCTGGTGTCCATCGTGCTCATCATCATCTACATCGCCATCCGGTTCGACTACAAGATGGGCGTCACGGCCATCGTGGCGCTGTTGCACGACCTGGTGCTGGTCATGGGCATCTACGCCCTGGTGGGACGCGAGGTGAACCCCAACACCATCGCCGCGCTGCTCACCATTTTGGGCTACTCGCTCTACGACACGGTGGTCGTGTTCCACCGCATCAACGACAACATGCAGGGCGACGACATCAAGTGCACGTTCATGACGATGGCGAACCACTCCATCAACCAGGTGCTCGTGCGCACCATCAACACCACGCTCACCTCGCTCATCCCGGTGCTAGCCATGCTGTTCTTCGGCGGCGAGACGCTGAAGGACTTCGCGTTCGCCATGGCCATCGGCCTGATCTGCGGCTCCTACTCGTCGGTGGCGGTGGCCACGCCGCTGTACTCCATGTGGAAGACCCGCGAGCCGCGCTACGCGAAGCTGCAGAAGAAGTACGGTTCGCAGGTGGGCCGTTTCGAGTTCGCGAACCCGAACGCCATGGTTCCGGCCGCCGCGAAGGCGGGTAATGCCATGCCGGCCGCGAATGCGGGAAGCGCCCAGGGTACCGCGACGGCTCAGGCCCCGAACGCTGCTGCCGGGTATGCGGCTTCCGGCGACAAGCCGCACGGCGCGAGCGCTTCCAAGGCGGCGCCCAAGCCGCCCAAGGCGAAGCGCAAGAAACGCCCCGACAAGAAGTAACGCGCAGGAATCGGGGAAGGCTCCGATCGTGGGAGCCTTCCCTGCGTTGCGGGCGGAAGCGCCTGCGGTAAACGAGGAAAGCCCCGGCGAGCCGGGGCTTTCCTCGTTTATGCCTATGGGGCGTTTTCGCGGTTCGCCGCGCGGACGCTAGCTGGACTTCCTGCGGGAGGCCAGCACGCCGCCGGCGCCGAGGGCGGCCAGGGCTCCCAGGGCGACGAACGGGGCGGTGTCGCCGGTCTTCGGCAGACCGCCCTTGGACACCTGCACGAGCGGCGGCCGCTTGTCCGTCGGATCGGTCGGGTTGACGGGGTTCACGGGATCGACCGGGCGTGCCTTCACCGTGAAGCTCTGCGAGAGCGTTTCGAAGGCTCCCGTGCGCTGCCAGCCCGTGCCGGCGACGTAGCGCTCCTGGGCGTAGGATGCCGTGACGGCATAGTTGCCGGGATCGCTCATGGTCGCGCTGGAGCGATGGGGGGACGCGGCGGGGAAGTCGCCGTGGATGGACGAAGTGACCTCCCAGGACACGGGCACGTAACGCGTTTCGCCGTCAATGCTCCCTGGCTCGTCCTGGCGATGGCCTGTGGCCAGGAACGACACGTCGTCACCGGCGAGCAGGTTGTCGTTGTCGAGCTCGAGCGCGTTCTGGTGCGCGTCGGCCTGCGGGGCCCAACGAGCGACCAGGCGGGCGCCTCCGTCGGGCATGGTGAACGTCTCGCCGGCCCGGTACACGCCGCCGTCGTTCTCGTTCAGCCATCCGGCGAACGCGTAGCCGGTCCTGGTGGGCTCGTCGGGCGCCACCGTAACCGGGTCTCCCGCTGCGTAGCCGTTGGTGTCCACGGGCACCGTGCCGCCGTCCGCGCCGTTGCCGTCGTAGGTCACCGTGTACTGGGCCGCCCAGAGGGCGCGCAGCGACGCGTCTCCGTATGGCATGGCGTACGTCTCGCCGGCTTGGTAGACGGCGCCGGTTGCCATGTCCATCCAGCCTACGAACTGGTAGCCGGGTCGGGACCAGTCGACGCCGGCTCCACCTTCGGGGCCCACCGACGTGATGGCGCTCAAGCGAAGGTAGTGGCCCCCGTCGAGCATTCCTCCTGATGCGATAGTCGTGTCGCCGGGGTAGTAATTGCGGTAGTAAGACAGCTGGTAGAGCTTGTCGGGCGTCGTCGCACTGGCTATGTCGGACAGGTCGCTGCGGTTGCCGCTGCCGTCCACGGCTGCGACGCGATAGTAGTAGGTCGTGTTCGAATTGAGGCCGACGTCCATGAACTCTGCCGACGCCGAGGTGCCTATGAGCTCGTAAGGGCCCGGCTCGCTGGTGCTGCGGTACACCTCGTAGGCTTGGGCGTCGGCGACGGGGCTCCAGCTTGTTACGATGGCGTCGGACCACAGCGCGTCCGCCCTCAGGTTCACGGGCTTCTCGACGGTCGCATCCGCTCCTGCGGACGGTTCGGCATATGCGGCGGGAACGAGCATCGAAAGCGCCAGGAACAGCGCGAGGGCGAGCGCCAATGCGGCGCGCGCCGGCGAGGGGGCGGGCAGGGTGCGAATGTTGTGCATGAGGGTCTCCTTCGTGGGACGGCTGCGAATGGGGTGCAAATTCATTATCATGAATACGCCTTCCCTGGTCGCAAGCCGTTTCCGTCACGTGATGGCGGTTTATGGGACCGTTGCCGCAGCGTTGCCCGTTCGTGGACGAGCTTCGCGACGTCGGTGCGCTTTAAAGCGCGCGGGCGCTAGGAGCCTGCGCCGGAAAAGGAGAAGGCTCCGACGAATCGGAGCCTTCCTCGTGATTGCGGATGCGCACGGCGCGTCTCTGCGAGAGGGCTTTACCCTTGCTTTTTACGCAGAGCGTGCACGCCCGCTGCCCCCAAGGCGGCCACGACGCCCAGAAGGACGAACGGCACGGCCTCGTCGCCGGTCTTGGGCAGGAAGCCCGCCTTGGACAAGGCGGTCGGAACGCCCGGCTTCGCGGCTTGGTTGTTGTCCGGCGCCGGTCCCGCCTGAGGGGTCCAGCGGGCAACGAGGCGCGTGCCGCCCTCCGGCATGGAGAACGTGTCGCCGGCGCGGTATGCCTTGCCGTCGTGGTCGGCCGTCCAGCCGTCGAACGTGTAGCCGGTCCGCGTGGGTTCGTCGGAGGCCACGGTCACGGTGTCCCCCTTGGCGTAGGCGAGCGCGTCCACGGGCACGGTGCCGCCGTCCGCGCCGTTGCCGTCGTAGGTCACCGCGTAGGCGCCCGGCGCCCGCACCGTGAAGGGAACCGATATCATCTCGAGGTCGCCCACGGGGTGCCATGCCTTTATGTTCGCGTCGTACACCCGCATGACGAAGGTCGCCGTCAGAACGTAGTTGCCCGGCATGTTCATTACCATGCTGTCGGTGAAGGGATGCTGGTTCGCGAAGGGCATGTGGTTCGAGAGGAGCGGGACGATGGTCCACGAGACGGGATCGTAGCGCGTTTCCCCGTTCACGTCGCCGGTGGCCTCCTGCCTGTCGCCCGTGGCCGTGAACCGCAGCGTGTCGCCCACGGTCAGGTCGTCGTCCTCGACCACGAGCGTGTTCTTGCCCTTGTCGGCCTGCTCGGCCCACAGGGCGACGAGGGTGATGCCGTTTTCGGGCATGGCGAAGCGGTCGCCGGGCAGGTACACCTTGCCGCCCGCAGGGTTCTGCCATCCGCCGAACGTGTACCCGGTGCCGGCCCTCGTGGGCGTTTCGACGGGGATGTTCACCGGATCTCCCGCCAGGTACGTGTTGTTGTCGACGGGCACCGTGCCGGGGTCCGCCCCGTTGCCGTCGTAGGTTACCGCGTAGGCGGGCGCCCAGATGGCGTACAGCGACGTGTTTTCGTTCGGCATGGTGTAGCTGTACACCTGCCCCCAGTTGGCAGATCGGTCGGTGTTCCAACCTATGAGCTTGTAGCCGGCGCGGGTGTAATCATCGTGCGTGGTGCCCACCGAGGACACGTCGCTCAAAGGGATGGAAGTACCCGCCGGGTATTCCCCGCCGGGCGAGAAGAACGCGTCCTCGGGCGAGTGGTTGCGCAGATAGGTGAGCGTGTAGGTGCGCTCCTTCACGGTGAAATCGGTTGCGAGAGTCGCGGTGTCGCCCGTGCGCTGCCAGCCCATGCTGTGCGAGTAGTGCTCGAGGGCGTAGGTTGCCGTCAAAGTGTAGTCGCCGGGTTGGTCGATGATCGCGCTTTCCTCGCGGGGGGACGTGCTGGGAAAGTCGCCGGAAAGGCCCGACCTGATGGTCCACGACGTGGGGACGTAGCGCGTCTCGCCGTCGACGGTGCCGGGCTCGTCCTGTCGGTCGCCCGTGGCCGTGAAGGTGAACACCTCGTGCGCGTACGGCTCGTTGTTGTCCAGTTCGAGCGTGTTTTTGCCCGCATCCGCCTGTGCCCCCCAAAGGGCGGTGAGGCTCATGCCCCCCTTCACCATGCGGAACTGTTCGCCGGGGTAGTACAAGTTGCCGCTGTCCTTGTCCAGCCAACCGCCGAAGACGTAGCCGTCGACGCGAGCCCAGTTGTCGCCTGGAACGCCTACCGACGTGATGTCGCTGGCGGATACGAGGGCGTCTTCTTCGAAGCTGCCGCCGGGCGAGAAGAACGCATCATCGGGCGTGTAGTTGCGCAGGTAGGTGAGCTCGAAGGTGCGCGCCTTGACGGTGAAGTCGACCGAGAGCGTTGCGGTGCTGTCCATGGGCAGCCAACCAACGCTCGGGATGTATCGCTGCAAGGTGTAAGTGGCCGTCAAAGTGTAGTTGCCGGGCTGGTCGATGATCACGCTGTCTTTGTAGGGGGCCGGGCCGGAGAAGAAACCTGAAAGATCCGACCTGATGGTCCACGACGTGGGGACGTAGCGCGTCTCGCCGTTCACGGTACCTGCGGCGTCCTGGCGGTCGCCCGTGGCCGTGAACCCGAATCCCTCGTGCGCGTACGGCTCGTAGTTGTCCATCACGAGCGTGTTCAGGCCCGGGTCGGCCTGCTGCGCGGGGAGCGATTCCGTTCTGGCGCTGACGGGACCGCCGAAGGAGCTCGTCTCGCTGGCGTTGTAGGCGGCGACCATATAGTAGTAGGTCGTGTCCGGACTGAGCCCGGTGTTGGTGTAGCTCGTCGATGTCGTGTTTGCTATCTGCTCGTAGCTCCCCGACTCCGAGGTGCTGCGAAGCACCCGGTAGCCTTCGGCGCCGGAGGTGGCGGCCCAGCTTATCTCGATGGAGCTCGACGATGTGGCGTTGGCGCCGAGTCCTGCGGGAGGGTCGAGGGTCGCCCGAGCGGACGACTCGGCGAACGCGGCCAGGGGAAGCATGGACAGCCCCAGCAGCAGCGCGAGCAGGAAAGCCAGCGCGCGGCGTGCCGGGGGCGAAGTGGGCAAGGTGCGAAGGTGCGGCATGGGAACTCCTTCATCCATCGGGTACGGATTGGTAATGCGAGTGTCACCACCCCATTATCCAGATCGCGTAGCCGTTCTAGTTGAGCCGTTGCCGCTATGTCACGACGATTGCCAGATCGTTTCCTTGTCGTTGCCGTGGCGTTGAAAAACGGGTCGTCGAGGGACTTCTGCCGACACCGCGCAGGACCGGGCAAGGGAAGGGCCCCGGCATGCCGGGGCCCTTCCCTTGTGTAAAGATTGCCGCTGCCGTCTAGGCGCGACCCTTGCAGGAGATGGCGCTACCCCTGCTTTTTCCTGCGCAGGGACCGCACGCCCAGCGCGCCGGTGGCCGCGAGCGCGCCCAAGGCCACGAACGGCACGGCCTCGTCGCCGGTCTTGGGCAGGAAGCCCGCCTTGGACAGGGCGGCCGGCGTGCCCTTCGAGCCGCCTCCGTTCGGGCCCGGGGCCGCCTGCGGGGTCCACTGGGCCACCAGGCGCGCGCCGCCCTCGGGCATGGCGAACGCGTCGCCGGCGCGGTAGACCTTGCCGTCGTGGTCGGCCTTCCAGCCGGCGAAGACGTGCCCGGACTTCACGGGCTCGCCCGAGGCCACCGTCACGGCATCGTCCTTAGCGTAGGCGAGCGCGTCGGTGGGCACGGTGCCGCCGTCGTGGCCGTTGCCGTCGTAGACCACGGCGTAGGCGCCCGGAGCCCGCACGGTGAAGGGGACCGAGAGCGACACGCAATTGCCCGTGGGGTCCCACGTGTCGCAGCAGATGTTGTAGAACTCCTCGACGTACACCGCCGTCAAGGTGTAGGTGCCGGGGGTGCTCGTCACGTAGCTGCCCGTGAAGGGATACTGGTTTGCGAACGGCAGGTAGGGCAGGACCGATTCGACGGTCCACGAGACGGGGATGAAGCGCGTCTCCCCGCCGGCAGAGCCCTCAACGTCTTGGCGGTGGCCCGTGGCCGTGAATGTCATCGTGTCGCCCACGATGAGGTCGTCGTCATCTATCACGAGCGTGTTCTGCCCCTGGTCGGCGTGCTCGGCCCACAGGGCCTTGAGGTTGGCTCCCTCTTCCGGCATGAAGAAGATACGTTCGGGCTGGTACACCTGGCCGTTCAGCGTATTCAGCCAGCCGCCGAACGTGTACCCGGTCTTCGTAGGCATGTCGCTGGGCACAGGCACCTCTTCGCCCGTAACGTACTCGTTGTTGTCCACGGGCACGATGCCGCCGTCGGCACCGTCGCCGTCGTACGTGACCGTGTGCAGGGCACCCCAGGTGGCGTATAGATTCAAGGGCCCATCGGGCATGGGGTACTGTACCGTGAAGCCCCATGGGCTCCTGGGGTCGTCGCTCCAGCCCATGAACCGGTAGCCGCTGCGAGCCCAGTTGTCGCCGTCGGTTCCCACCGACGTGATGTCGCTCAAGGGGATGGAGACATTTGGCGCGAAGTCTCCGCCGCTTGCGGAGGCGGTGTCGCCGGAGTCGTAGTTGCGGTGGTACGTGAGCGGACTCACCCGTTCCTTTACGGTGAAAGGCTTCGAAAGGGTTGTGGTTTCCGGTGTGGAAACCCAATCGCCGACGAAGACGTCGTACACCTGCTTTTCGTAGGTGACCGTCACCGACTGGGCGCCGAGGTTCAGCGTTACAGCGCCGGCCGTGAAGGGGTACGTGTCGATGAAGGGGACGTCGGAAAACGGGTCGACGGTCCACTTGACGGGGATGTAGCGCGTGTCGCCGTCGGAAGTGCCCGTCGCGTCTTGGCGGTCGCCCGTGGCGGTGAACGAAATCGGTTCGCCCAAGTACAAATCGTCGTTGTCCAGCACGAGCGTGTTGTTGGCCGCGTCGGCCCGCTCGGGCCACTGGGCAAGGAGAATGGCGCCGTTTTCCGGCATGGGGAACGTGTCGCCCGGCTGGAGCACTTGGCCGGTGAACAAGTTGTGCCATCCGCCGAACGTGTGTCCCGGCCATACGGGCACCATGGAAGACACGGTCACGAGGTCGCCCGGAAAGTAGCCCCGGTTGTCCACGGGTACGGTGTTCTCTTCGGCGCCGTCGCTGATGTAGATTGCCTTGCGCTGGGTTTCCCAAATGGCGGAGAGGGCTAGAGGCCGATCGGGCATGAGGACCACGGTGCCGGCTGAGATCACTTGGCCGTCTCCATCCATCCAACCCATGAACTTGAGATCGGGGCGAGACCAGTTCGCGCCGGCGGTGCCAACCGACGTGATGTCGCTCAGAGGGACGCTGGCGCTGGCGAGAAAGTTTCTGCCAGATACGAATTCCGTATCGCCTTCGGGGTAGTTGCGATAGTACGTGACCGCGTGGACCTCTCCGTTCGTCGTTGCGGAGACGATGCCCGAAGGGGCGCTCGGCTCGACGCCTTTGTAGGCGACGACGTAATAGTAGTAGGTCGTGCCCGGCGCGAGGCCGTCGCTCACGTAGTTCGGAACGCTTCGAACGCCTACGAGGGAGAAGTCGTTCGAGCCTGAATCGCGGCAGTACACCCAATAAGAGTCAGCGCCGTCGACCGGATCCCAGTCAACCAAGATGGCATTTTGCATCGAAACTTCTGCGTGAACGTTGCCGGGAGGGTTGACGGTCGCGTCCGGGCCTGTGCCCTGGTCGGCGAACGCGGCCAAAGGGATCATCGAGAGCCCCAGCAGCAGCGCGAGCAGGAATGCCAGCGCGCGCCGCGCCGGGGGCGAGGTGGGCAAGGTGCGGATAGTGTGCATGGGAACTCCTTCTCGTCAGGTAACGACAAAAACACGGCGTGGTTTTTCTGTCCAAACCGTTTCTTAAGTATTTATTAATTGTTTTCGCTGTGTCACTGAGATCGTCGGATCGTTACCTCGACGTTGTCGGATCGTTGAAAAAAGAGGCTCGCGTTCTCAGAAACGATTCAATCAGCGATGCTGCGTATGGGCATGCCCTCAAGCACTCGTGCGGGTGCCGTTTTCTCAAAGGGCCATGGGTATTCTGGCGCGTTGCTCGCAAAAACGAGGAAGCCCTCGGCGAACCGGGGCTTCCTCGTGCTTAGGAGTTGTCTGCAACGTGCCTCAACAGAACGCTATTCCTGCTTCTTCCTGCGCAGAGAGCGCACGCCCAGCGCGCCGGCGGCCGCGAGCGCGCCCAGGGCCACGAACGGCACGGCCTCGTCGCCGGTCTTGGGCAGGAAGCCCGCCTTGGAAAGGGCCTTCGGTACGCTGGGCTTCGCGGCCTGGTTGTTGTTCGGGCCCGGGGCCGCCTGCGGGGTCCATTTGGCCACCAGGCGCGCGCCGCCCTCGGGCATGGCGAACTTCTCGCCGGCGCGGTAGACCTTGCCGTCGTGGTCGGCCGTCCAGCCGGCGAACTTGTAGCCGGCCCTCGTGGGCTCGTCGGACGCCACGGTCACCGCGTCGCCCTTGACGTAGGCGAACTCGTTCACGGGCACGGTGCCGCCGTCGTGGCCGTTGCCGTCGTAGACCACGGCGCACGTGGGCGCCCAGATGGCGTAGAGGTCCGTCTTGCCGTTCGGCATGGCGAAGTTCCCGGTGACGCTCCAGTCGGCGGTGCGGTCGGTGTTCCAGCCCATGAAGCGGTAGCCCTCGCGGGTGTAGTCGTCCTGCGTGACGCCCACCGAGTCGATGCTGCTCAAAGCCACGGTATCGCCTGCGGCGAAGGCGCCGCCGGGTGCGACGAACGCGTCCTCGGGCGTGTAGTTGCGGAAGTAGGACAGCTCGTAGGTGCGCGCCTTCACCGTGAAGGGTTTCGAGAGCGTCGCGGTGTTGCCCGTGGGCTCCCAGCTGTCGCAGCAGATGTTGAAGAACTGCTCGACGTAAGTTGCCGTCACGATGTAGGATCCGGGCTCGTCGATTATCGCGCTGCCCCGATAGGGAGCGTCGGGGGAGAAGGGCAGGTCGTGGAAGTTCGACTCGATGGTCCATGACACGGGGACGAAGCGCGCCTCCCCGCCGGTGGAGCCCGTCTCGCTCTGGCGGTCGCCCGTGGCCGTGAACCACACGGCGTCGCCTGCGGTTAGGTCGTCGTCGTCCAGCACGAGCGTGTTCTTGCCCGCGTCGGCACGCTCGGCCCAGAGGGCGACGAGGTAGGCGCCGCCCCGCGTTATGGGAAAGTCCTCATTCGGCTGGTGTACCGCGCCGTCCGCGCGGTTCTTCCAGCCGACGAACGTGTATCCGGTTTTCGTTGGCGTGTCGAGGGGGATATGCACCAGGTCGCGCGAGAAGTACATGCCGTTATCGACGGGCACGATGCCGCCGTCCGCGCCGTTGCCGTCGTAGGTGATTCCGAAGGGGCTATCCCATGCAGCAGACAGGAGCAGGAACGGCTCTTGCATGGGAAGGGTAGTGCCCGGGTTGTATACCGTGCCGTCGCTGCTGTTCAGCCATCCCATGAACTTGAAGTTGGGGTTGGACCAGTCTTCGCCATCGGGGTCCACCGACGTGATGTCGCTCAGGGTGACGGGGGTGCCCGAGGCGAATTGTCCGGCAATCGATGTGAGAGAGTCGCTGCCGTCGGGGTAATCGCAGGTGTAGATCAGGGGGTAGGTTTGTGCGGATGGGCTCGGGTCGGGTATCATGGCGCTGGCGACGGCGGACATGTCGCTTGCTTCTTCATTCCAAAACGTGGAGAGGCGGTAGAAATATGTCTTGCCTGGTTGAGCGTCTGCATTCGTGTACGGGGAACGTTCCGGATGGGCGATTTCTCTCCAAGGCCCCGTTAGTGAATCACCTTTGTACAGAATGTAAGAATTGGCTTGCGCGGCAGGGTCCCAAGATATCTCGATGCCGTAATTTGTGTCCCTCGCCTGGATGTTGCTCGGCGGTTCGGGGATCGCATACGGCTCTGCGGACGGCCCGGCGAACGCGGCCAGAGGGATCATCGACAGCCCCAGCAGCAGCGCGAGCAGAAACGCGAGCGCGCGGCGTGCCGGGGGCGAGGTGGGTGCGGTGCGGATAGTGTGCATGGGGTTTCTCCTTCACTTGTCGGTAGACGACAAAAGACACGGCTTGGATTTGATACCCAAACCGTGTCTCAAGTATTGACGAAACGTTTTCCCCGTGTCACAGAACTTCCGTACCGTTACCCCGGTGTCATCGTGTTGTTGAAAAGCGACCTTTTTGGGTCGATTCGCCCCCGAAAGCTTAAAAGGGCGCTCCTCGGGCGCGGACGCCGGCAAGGACCAAAATCGTTGCCGGCTCGGGCACCCGAACGCAAGCAGCCCCGGTTCGCCGGGGCTGCTTTTCTGCGGAGTTGCTAGGGAAGGGCGCAGGTTTTTGCGGGGATCGGCGCTACTCCTGCTTCTTCTTGCGCAGCACGTGCACGCCCGAGGCTCCCAGAGCGGCCACGATGCCCAAGAGCGCGAACGGCGCGGCCTCGTCGCCGGTCTTGGGCAGGAAGCCCATCTTCGATGCGCTGGCCTGCGTGCCCTTCGGCGTGTTCGCGGGCGTGCCCGGTTTCGCGGCTTGGTTGTTGTCCGGGCCCGGGGCCGCCTGTGGGGTCCAGCGGGCTACCAGGCGCGCGTCGCCCTCGGGCATGGCGAACGTGTCGCCGGCGCGGTAGACATTGCCGTCGTGGTCGGCCGTCCAGCCGGCGAACTTGTAGCCGGCCCTCGTGGGCTCGTCGGACGCCACGGTCACCGCGTCGTCCTTGACGTAGGCGAGCGGGTCCGTAGGAACCGTTCCGCCGTCCGCGCCGTTGCCGTCGTAGGTGACCGCGTGCTCGCGTGCCCATATGGCGTACAATGCGGTCTCTTCGCTCGGCATGAGGTAGTCGCCTACGACACCCTGGCTGGCGAAGCGATCGGCGCTCCAGCCCATGAACCTATAGCCGTCGCGGGTGTAGTCGTCCTGTAGGATGCCCACCGACCCGATGTCGCTCAAAGGAACCTCGGTTCCTGCTGCGAAGTTGCCCGCTGGCGAGAAAAACGCGTCCTCGGGCGTGTAGTTGCGCAGGTAGGTGAGGCTGTGGACCTGAGCCCTCACCGAGAAGGGAACCGCGATAATATCGTGATTGTCGGGGCCCATGGATTCCCACTCGTTGCAACAGATGTTGAAGTACTGCATGTCGTAGGTCACCATCACGTAGTAGCGGCCGGGCTCTCCCATTATCGCACCGCCCCGATAGGGGGAGGTGGGAGGATCGAAGGGAAGTTCGACACCGTCGAGCAGCGGCAAGATGGTCCAGGAGATGGGGATGTAGCGCGTCTCCCCGCCGGCGGTGCCTGCGACGTCCTGGCGGTCGCCCGTGGCCGTGAACCGCACCGTGTCGCCCGCAGTCAGGGTCTCGTCGTCCAGCACGAGCCTGTTGTTGCCGGGGACGGCGTGCTCGGCCCACAGCGCAGTGAGGGTGATGCCGCCTTCGGGCATTGTGAACGGGTCTCCAGGCTGGTACACCTCGCCGGTCGCGAAGTCCTTCCAACCGCCGAACGTGTACTCGGATCCGATGCGCGTGGGCGTCTCGGTAGGCACGGTGACCAGGTCCCCTGCGAGGTATGTGTTGTAGTCCACGGGCACCGTGCCCGCGTCGGCGCCGGCACCGTCGTAAGTCACATGGAACTGCCCGTACGGGGGCAAGGTAACGCTGGCGACGTTCGACGGGAGGCTCTTCATATCGGGCCCCATGGAAATAACGATATAGTAGTACGTTCCGCCAGGGGCGGCATCTTGGTCTAAACAAGAAAGGTTTTGAGCGTTCAAGTCGAAGATTATTTCAAAGGGACCGTTTTTAGCGACGCTGCGGAATACGGAGTATCCATCGACATCGGCCACGGCATCCCATGTTACGTGGACGCCGTCGCTTTCGAGAAACGCTTGAACGTTGCCCGGTGCATCGGGGCGCTGGGTTCCCCTTTCTTCCAGGTCGGCGAACGCAGTCAAGGGGAGCATTGAAGCCCCCAGCAACACTGCGAGCAGAATTGCCAGTGCGCGGTGTGGCAGGGTCGAGGCGGGTAGGGCACGAATATCGTGCATAGGAGACTCCTCCATTCGTCAGGTAACGACAAAACAATTGGGATTTGCTGTTTAAACCGTATCCTTAGTATTTACGAATTGTCTTTTACGTGTCACGCAGAGATCCGATCGTTACCTCGGTGTTATCGGATCGTTGAAAAGCGCTCCCCGTGCTGCTCGGATCGATCCTAAGAGCGCCTATTCGGTGCATTCGTTGGGCTTTGGTGCATGTGTGCGCCGAAACGCCGCCTTCTTCCGTAACCCACGGCGCGAGGCACGGGGCTCTGCAAACAACGAGGAAGGACCCGGCCCGGGTCCTTCCTCGTTGTTTGCGGGCTTGCATGTCCGCCTGTCTTCATGCGCTTCTACGAATGCTGCTTGGCCCGCCTGCGCAGGGAGTGCGCGCCCGGCGCAGGCGGGCGGCCACGACGCCCGTTATCCCGTCTATCCCGTCGTTGAAAAGCAAGCTCTTTACCGTTTGAACCGTTCTTGGGCGGCCAGCTCGCCGTACCAGCGGGCGTAGACACCGGGGCGGAAGTCCGGCTCCGCGTCGGCCCATTGCTTGGCCAAAAACGGCTTGTCCACGTAGGACAAATCGACGGTGCCCAGGTGCAGCTCCTGCTCGTCGGAGCCGGGCGCTCCGCAGGGGCCGCCGGTGTAGTAGCAGATGGCGGGAACGTTCTTGCCGGGGCCTATCACGCTGCTGCCGCCCACGAAGTCGTCGGACACGGCGCAGCCGGTGCAGTTCGCCGAGGCTATGTACACGTCGTTGTTCGCGGCCAGGTACTCGAGCGAGTCTTTTATGTTGCGGGCCGTGACACCCGTGTTCACGGCGAACGGGTTCGCTATCAGGCGGCACCCGCTCGCGCGGTAGTAGCGCATGATCTCGGAGAACACGAACGTGTCGTAGCAGATGCTCACGCCCACGGGTCCCCACGGCGTGCCGAACATGAACGGCTCGTCGCCGCGGCCGGCCCAGGTGGACTCGGCCCCCGGCAGGTGCATCTTGCGGTAGCGGCCCAGCACGCCGTCGGGCCCGCAGGCCACGGCGGCGTTGTAGACGGTGCCGTCTTCGGCGCGCTCGGCCAGGCCGAACACGGCGTACACGCCCAAGCGGTGCGTGACCTCGGCCACGGCCTCCGTCGACGGCCCCGGGATGGGCTCGGCCAGGCGGTGGTGCATGCATTCCTCGCCTTCCGGGACGGCGACCACGTCGTAGCCGGTGAGCGCCGTCTCGGGCAGCACCACCAGGTTCGCCCCGCGCGCGGCGGCGCACTCGATATAGCCCACGATGCGGTTCAGGTTCCGTTCCTTGTCGCCCCAGCGCGGCTCGAACGTGACCACGGCGACGTTAATGATGTCCTTCATGGATGTTCCTCCTTCGTTTTGGCGTTGTGTCCCAAATGGGGACTGTCCCCATTTGGGACATTTTGCGGCGAACGCGCGTTGCGAACGCCGTTTTGCGCGGCCTTGCGTTCTAGCGCAGCTTCGGCGTGACGAACGTGCACACGGCGCCCACCACGGCCAGCGGCACCATGAGGTAGAACATCACGTCCCAGCCGAACGCCTCGATGAGCAGGCCCACCAGGCTGGAGCTGAGGAAGATGCCCACCCACTGGAACGTGTTGAGCAACGCCACCGCCATGTCGCCCTGCGCGGGCGGCACGAGCTCGGCCACGGCCGAGAAGCACAGCCCCACGATGCCCATGACCGCGATGCCGAACAGCACCACCAGCACTACGAACACGCCGGTGGGGAACGTGGGCATGAGCGCGTAGGTCACGGCGCTCGCCAGCATGAGCACGCCGAGCGGCTTCTTGCGCGAGCCCATCTTGTCGGACACCATGCCCGCCACGATGCCCACGGGAATGCCCACGAGCGGCGCGATGCTCACGATGGAGCTGGCGGCCGCGGCGTCCATGCCGCGCACCTCGGCCAGGTACGTGGGCAGGAACGAGATGACGCCCTGCTCGGCGATGAGGTACACCATGAGCGTGATGCCGATAAGCCACACGCCCTTGTTCAGGAACACGTCCTTCGAGAACAGCTTGGCCGGCGCGGCCGCCGGCTCCGCTGCTTCGCCGCTCGGCGCGCCCGCCGCCGCGAGCGACGCGTCCAGGTTGCGCAGCGCGATGATCCAAACCACTAGGAACACGACGGCGTACGCGGCCGTGAACCACCACACGTTCTCCCACGCCCCGGCTTCGGCGATACGCGGTGCCAGGTTGAACATGGCTATCTGGCCGAAGGCCATGAAGCACATGAGCAGGCCCATGGCGCTGCCGCGCCGCTTGTCGTCGAACGAGCTGGCCACGGCCGCCGGCCCCAGCGTCATGAGCAGGATAAGCCCCACGCCCTCCACGATGCGGCTGCCCAACATGACGGCGTACCCCAGGTTGAGCGCGCCCACCACCGAGCCCGCCAAGATGGCCGCCAGCGCGATGATGCCGGTTTTGTAGTAGCCCAGCTTCGCGATGATCACGCCGCTGGGTATGGCCAGGAAGATGCCCGAGAACACGAACACCGACATGAGCAGCCCCGCCTGCCCGGCGCCCGAAAGCCCCATGCTCTCCGTGAGCACCGGCACGATGGGCGCCACCTTGTTCAGGCACATCGCCCCTGCCGTCATGGACATGAGCATCATGAACAGCACGAGGCCGGGAGAAATCTTCTTCCGTTCCATTCGCCTCACCCCTTTCCTCGCGGCCCGTAGGCCGGACCGCGTTCGCTTCGCGGCGGCTCCGCCTTCGCGTCCCCGAAGCGGCCGCTCTCATACCTCCCGTACTGCTTCCAGCCTACGCGGGCGTGCTCTATAGCGGAATGAACGATGCGGAGAGGGGTATCAATAGTCACGTGAGGCCGATTCTAAACGCACGCCCTGGTGCGTAGAATGAAGGAACGGAACCGACGTGCCGACGGAGAGGGCAGCGCGCTGTGCGCTTTGTCATCCTGAGCGTAGGCGGCGAAGTCGCCGTAGTCGAAGGATCCCGCGCGGCGTCAGCCGGGAGAGCTGCAAATGTCCCAATTGGGGACTGTCCCCTTTTGGGACATTACAGGGAAGGGAGGCGGCCATGGACACGCGCGATCTCAAGGTGTTCGTGGCCGTCTACGAGACGAAGAGCATCACGCGGGCCGCGAAGGAGCAGTTCCTCAGCCCGCAGGGTTGCAGCAAGATCATCCAGAAGATCGAGGGGGAACTGGGCACGTCGCTGTTCGCCCGCAACCACTTCGGCGTGAGGCCCACGCCGCAGGGCGACGCGCTCTACCGCCGCGCGCAGATGGTCATCCGCCTGCTCGAGGGCGTGAAAGACGAGGTGGAGGCCGCCCGCGCGCTCAAGTACACGCTCAACATCGCCTCGACGCAGGGGGTGTCGGAGTACCTCTCGCTCGCGTTCTTTCGCGCTTTCGCCGAAAGCCATCCGCTGGTCAGTCCGCGCGTCATGGAGAGCCCCGACGCCATCGCGAAGCAGCGTCTGGCCGACAACACGGTGGAGATCGGGGTGCTGGGCGGGCCTATCGACCTGTCGGTGTTCCATGCCGTGCCGTTCACCGTCCACCGGCCGTGCCTCGTCATCAACGAGGAGAACCCCCTCGCGCGCAAGGCGGCCGTCGACTACGCGGACCTTGACTGCCAGCCTCTCGCCATGGTCAGCCGCGAGTTCGCCTCGCACCATCTGGTGGTGAACCGCCTGTTGAACGCCGGCGTGCACGTGGACATCGTCGTGGAGGCCACCGAGCTGGACCTGTGCCATCGGCTGGCCGAGCAGGGCGACGCCATCGCCGTGTCGTTCGACTTCGCCGCCTGGGGCGGCAAGCGCGCGCATACGGTCATCCGCCCGTTTGCCGATCGGAGCTTCCTCTGGGAAACCTTCATCGTGCGCAAGGCCGGCGTCGAGCTGTCGCCCCAGGCGCAGGAGTTCTGCGACTTCGCGCTCGCCTGGGTGGGCGACCACCGCGACGACCTGTTCCAATGGCCGGGAGCGTGAGGTGCGGAAGACGTGCTAGCCGGCGGGCGTCACATGCTCGCGCAAAAGACGTTCGAGACGATCGGTACTCACATGCATTGACTCGATGTATGCCTCGCAAAGTTCCGCCGCTTCGACGTTGCGGAAGTTCAACTCCCAGCCGGCGTTTCGCGCAAGCTGGTTCGCGAAGGCCCTCTGCGCCCTTCCGTTGCCTTCCCGGAAAGGGTGGAGGGCGTTGATTTCTGCGATGAAATAGGCGAGGCGTACGATAAATGAGTCTCGGTCGAGATTCTGCAGGTAGCGTTCGGACTTGAGCTTGCCGAACAGTTCGTTGGAATAAGGGACGATGAACTCGGGCGAGCAGAAGAGGCTGGCACCCTTTGCGATGAAGCTTTTCGTGCGTATCACGCCCGCCCAAGGATACAGGTCGCCAAAGATTGCCCGGTGGATTGCGCAGAGGTGGTCGAGGTCGAACGAGCCCGGTACCGGGCTGATGTCGATTTCAGCGATTCTCGCACCGGAGAGGGCGCGCTCTATTTCCCACAGCTCTTCGCGGGATCTGATGCCGAAACGGTTTGCCAGCACATCGGTTCCGGCATAAAGGTAAGCATCCTCGGCATCGTACGCGTAGCCATACTCCCGATCAGGCATAGCGCAGGCCCGTGGTTTTCGCTTCTTCGACGTATTGCGCAATCAGATCCGAGAATGACAGTTCGCCGCGACCGATCCTGCGCAGGTTCTCCTTTTCGCGCTCGGTCATGTGTAGCCCCTCGACGGCGAGCGAGCTGGCGGCCTCTTCGATATGGATTTCCATTTGGCGGTCGGTCATGATTCACCTCGATTCCTTTCCCTCAGTTTAGCACACGCTTATGAGCGCCGTGTGGGCGGCGTAACGCGAAGGAAGCCGACCTGATGTCGGCTTCCTTCGCGTTCTCTGAGGCGCTTTGGTGCCGCTACATGATGAGCATCGCCACGGTCAGCACCACCACCAGCACGATGCCGGTGACCACGATCACCTTCATGACCCACTTGAGCATGGTGGCGTACTGCACCTTCGCCAGCGCGAGGCCCGCCAGCACGGCGCCGTTCAGCGGGGTGATGATGGCCACCAAGCCGTGAGCGGCCACGTAGATCATCACCATGACCTCGGCGGAGAAGCCCAGGCCGTTGGTCAGCGGTCCCATGATGGGCATCGCCAGCGTGGCCATGCCGGAGCTCGAGGGGATGGCGAACGACAGCACGAAGTAGAACAGGAACGTGGCGGGGGCGAAGACGAAGGCCGGCACGCCGGACAGCGCGTTCGCCGCGTTCGTGAGGATGAACGTGTCGAGCTGCGTCTCGCCCATGATGACGGCGACGGAGCGCGCCAGCGCGATGACCAGCGCGACGCTCACCATCTCGGCGCAGCCGCCGAGGAACGTCTTCACGATGTCCTTGCCCGCGAAGCGCGCGAAGACGCCGATGACGATGGCCATGAGCAAAAACCACGCCGTGGCCTCGTTGAAGTACCACATGCCCAGCGGCACGCCGGTCAGAAACGCGCTCCAGGCGCCGGACGGATCGTCCACCGTTCCGCCGGCCATGAAGAGGTCGATGCCGAAGTTCTGCCACGGCACGAAGCCCACGATCATGACGACGAACGTGAGCGCGAACAGCACGAGCACGACCTTCTGCTTGCCGGAGAGCACGGCCGAGAACGCCGGGTTCTCCGCATCCTCATCCATCTGGCCGTACTCTTTCTCGGACTCCTCCTGCTCCTGCAGCGACAGGAACGTGGAGCCCTTGTCGGCCTTGACCTTCTTGGCGTAGCGCATGACGAAGAAGATGGAGATGGCCTCGGCGATGACGAACAGCACCAGGCCGAAGCCGATGATGACGCCCTGGTCGACGGCGATGCCCATGTCGGTGAGGGCGGCCGAGGCCACGCCCACGGAGAACGGGTTCACCGTGGAGCCGATGCAGCCAGTGCCCGCGCCCAGCAGCACCACGAGCGCGCCGGTGAGCGTGTCGAAGCCCGCGGCGTACATGGTGGCGGCCAGCAGGATGTAGAACGGCACCGTCTCCTCCATCATGCCGTAGGTGGAGCCGCAGATGCCGAACAGCAGCATGAGGATGGGGATGAGCACCAGCTCGCGCCCCTTGAGCGCGCGCACGAGCGTGGCGACGCCGGTGTCGAGCGCGCCGGTCTTGTTCACCATGGCCAGAAAGCCGCCCAGCACCAGCACGAACACGCACACCTGCATGGCGCTGGCGAAGCCGAGCACCGGGGAGGTGAGGACGTCGGCGAACGAAGCTCCCGTGACCTCGCTCGTGAAGAACGACATCGCCACGGTTACCAGCGCCACGCCGATGAGGCACGCCATCAGGATGATGAAGGAGTCGGGCGCGCCCTTCTTCTTGCGCTTCTTCTTGCCGCCGGGCTCGGGGGCCGCGGCGACGGGCGCGGCTTCGGCGGCTTCGGTCGCCAGCTTCTCGTTCTCGGCCATGCTAGTTCTCCTTGTCGTCGTTCGCGCGGGCTTCCAGCCAGCGCAGGGCCATCGTCGCGGTCATCGCCGCGCCTTCCGCGAACACGCTCTCGTCGAACACCACGCGGGAGTTGTGCACGGGGTAGCGCACGCCTTCGGCTTCGGAGCCGGTGCCCAGCACGAAGTAGACGGTGGGCACGGCCTGGGAGATGACGCTCATGTCGTCGGAGCCCGAGATGGGCTTCTCGAGGATGGTGACGGGGCGGCCGGTGAGGTCCTCCACGTAGTCGATCAGCTCGTCGGTGAGCACAGGGTCGTTGTGCACACTGGGCACGCCGCGGAGGAACTGCACGTCGGCGCTTCCGCCGAAGCCTTCCGCGATGCTGCGGCACAGGGCCTCCATGCGCTCTTTGAGGTGCGCGCGGGTGCCCTCGTCGATGGTGCGCAGGGTGCCCAGCAGATGCACGTCGTCGGGCACGATGTTGGCGGCCGTGCCGCCGTTCATGGCGCCGAACGTGATGACGGCCTGGTCGTTGGGATCGAGCTCGCGCGCGATGAGGTTCTACGCGCCGAGGAAGATGTGGCAGGCGATGTTGAACGGGTCGACCAGCTGGTGCGGGCGCGAGCCGTGCCCGCCTTTGCCGTGCACGACGATGTCGATGTCGTCGATGGAGGAGAAGCCGGTGCCCGGGCGCGTGGCGATCTCGCCCCGGCGGTAGTCGAACGGCATGAGGTGGATGGCCGTGGCGGCGTCGACGTGCGGGTTCTCCAGCACGCCGGCGTTGATCATGGCCTCGTTGCCGCAGATCTCGTCGGGTGCTGTGCCCTCCTCGTCGGGTTGGAACATGAGCTTCACGCAGCCGGGCAGCTCGGCCTCGCGCGCTTTCAGGATGCGCGCGGCTCCCAGCAGCATGGCGGTGTGCGCATCGTGCCCGCAGGCGTGCATGTAATCGTTCCGAGAGGAGAAGGGCAGCCCCGTCTCCTCGCGCAAGGGCAGGGCGTCCATGTCGGCGCGCAGCATGAAGCAGCGGCCTTTCGACGGGTCGCCGACGGTGGCCACCAGGCCGCCCGGCACGATCTCTTCCGGCTCGAGTCCGATTTCCCGCAGACGTTCGGCCACGTAGGCCGTCGTTTGAGGGAGGTCGAACCCGATCTCGGGGTGTTCGTGCAGCCAGCGGCGGTCGGCGACGATGTCGCCTTCCAACGCTCGCGCTTCTTCCAAGATGGTCATACGGTGGTACCTCCTTGGTTCGTGGGGGTTGGTCGGCGCTCGCTTGCGAAGGGAGGCGCCGTTCCGCGTTCGCGCCCGTTCCGAGGCGCCTTTCGGGCGGTACAATACGGGGGTGAAGGCGATTCGATCGTCACCCCGGCGGCGTTACGAGGGTGCGAACGGTAGGTTTTAAGCGGCGAACGGCACTAAAGAAAGGTTACCGATGGGAAACGCGCACGATCCGGCATCTCGACCGCGCCGCCCGGCCGGCGGCGGCTCGGAGGACGCCGCGGCGGGCGAGCCGCCTGCCGCGAGGGCGCTTGTGGACGCGCGCGCCCTCGCGGCCGTGGCGGCGCTGTCGCTCTCGACGTTCGTGCAGAACGGGTTCCTCTATCCTCCCCTCGAGGCCCGTGCGCCCTGGGCGCTGGCCGCCTGCGGGTTGGCCTACGCGGCCGCGTTCGCGCTGTGGGCCCTTGCCGCCCATCGTCGGCGCAAGCCGCTGCCGACGACCGCGCTGTCGGCGGTTGCGTGCGCGGCCCTTGCGGCGGGCGCTGCGCTGTGGGTCGCGGCGGCGGCGATGGGCTACCCCGCCGGGCTCGCGGCGCCTGCCGTGGCGCTGTTGTCGTGCGGCCGCGCGTGGGCGGTCGTCGTGGCGGGGCTGTCGTTGACGGGCTTGCGCCCGCGCGGGGTGCTGGTGACGGTTGCGGGAGGCGTGTTCCTGTCGTACATCGCCTACCTGGCGCTCGGAGCCGTGCTGGCCGCCCTCGCGCCGGTCCTTTACGCGCTGCTTCCCATGGCGGCACTTGCGGTGACGACCGGTCCTGTGGCGAGGTCCCGCGCGTCGCTCGCCTCCGGGCCGGGCGAGCTGGCGGTGACGAACCCCGGCTCGTTCCCCGGGCCGTTCAACCGCCTGTTCGTGTGCATATTCCTGTTCGAGGTGGGCTTCGGCTTGTCCATCGAGTTCGGGGCCGACGCCGGTGCGTGGTGGACGATGGCCGTGCCGGGCGCCGCGCTGCTCGCGGTGGCGGCGTGGTGCGCCCGCACGCGCAGCACTCGGCGCGAGGACGCGCTGTTCCACGTGTCGGCGCTGCTCGTGGTGTTCGGCTTCCTCATGTCGTCGGCGCAGACCGCGCTGTTCGGCACCGTGGCCCAGCAGGCGCTCGCGGTGGGCGCGCAGACGTTCAACGTGCTCACGTGGGCCGTGCTCTCCATCGTGGCCGCGCGCAACCCGGCCGGCGGCGTCACGGCGCTGGGGCAGGGCTTCTGCGCGTCGAACCTCGGCGCCACGGTGGGCGTGGTGCTGGGGCAGGCGTCGTCGTCGGGCGACGCGCTGGCGGGCGATGTGCGGCTGCTCGTGCTGGCCCTGGTGGCGGCCGCGTTCGTGGGATACGTGTGGATGGGGCTGCGCGGTTTCAGCTTCACCGACGCCATCCAAGGCGTGAAGCCGGTCGAGGAGGTGGCGCCGCCCGCGCCCGAGTCCCGCACGGACATCGAGGCGCGCTGCGAGCGCCTGGCCCGCGCGCACGGGCTCACCGAGCGCGAGGGCGAGGTGTTCGCGCTGCTGGCCCGCGGCCGCAACGGCGCCTTCATCCAGGAGGAATGCCGCGTCACGCGCAACACCGCCAAAACGCATATCCGCCACATCTACCAGAAGCTGGGCGTGCACACCCAGCAGGAGCTCATCGATCTCGTGGAGGGCGACGCGGCGGGCGACGCGGCGTGATGCCGATATGCTATGCTGCTCAGGGAAAACAAGGACCCGCGCCGCGATGGGCGCGCGGGGTCCCGCGAGGAAGGAGACGCGCATGCGCGAGGGAAGCGCCCCGAATTTCTGCCCGCCGATCGAGGAGGGCGTGACGCTCGAGTTCGTCGACGAGAACGGCGACGACGCCGTTCTGGAGTTCTTGGGGCTCGTGCTGCACAACGACCGGCGCTACGGCTTCTTCTTCCCCGTGTCGGAAGACGAGCCGGCGGGGTCGTCGGGCGAAGTCGTGCTCTTGGAGGTGACGGAGCTGGACGACGACGGCCAGCCTTCCGCCTTCGAGCTCGTGGAGGACGAGGGCGTGGCGGCCGAGGTGTACGCCGATTTCCGCCAGGCCACGAAGGACCTTTACGATTTCGCCGACTAGCGACTAGCGACGTGCGCGGGCGCCGTGCGACGGTGCGGTGACCGCGCACGTCGCGCCATCACACGGCGCGGCCCGATGCGGCGCGTTCGGCGCGCGACGGCGCTCTCGGAGCGAATCAGCGGCCGAACTGGTCCCAGCCGTCTGCGGGCTTCACCAGTTCGGACTGGGCGATGGCCGCAAGGTACATGATCTCGTGGTTGATGGCCTTCTCGAGGCGGCAGACCTCTTCCTCGGTTTCCGCCAGGTCGAATATGCGGGCTGCCGCGGTTTTTACCGCTCCCATCTGCCGTACGTACTCCTCGTGCACCATCGTCAACCCCGTATCTCAATATCCGATCGGAAAGATAATCTATGACCAACCGGCCAGTTGTATTATCCGTGTGCTGTAAACTATAGTTTACGTTATCTCCATGGCTCGATACTAGCCTTTTCCAGCATGGAGAATAATACACTGAAAGCCCAACTTGGCGCGAATATTGCGGAATTGCGCACGCGGGCCGGTGTGTCGAAGACCACGTTCGCGCTCATGGTGGGCGTGAGCAGGCCCTATCTTGCAGCTATCGAGCGCGGCACCGCCAACCCCACCGTTGACGTGCTCAAACGCATAGCCGACGGTTTGGGCGCGAGCGTGGGGGAGCTGTTCGGCGAGAGGCGGGGCTAGGCCGTCGTGCGGACGTCCTAGAGGGCCAGGGGCTTCCACTCGTCGTGGTTGCATATCCATGCCTGCGGGTTCTCGACGGAGAAGAACACGAGCGTGGGGTCGTCCGGCCCCTCGTAGCGCTCGCCCAGCCCGGTCATATGGTCGTAGCCCGCCCGGCGAATGTCGTCGCCAACCCGGTCTTCGAGCCCCGCCTCTCCGCGCAGGATGAGCCAGCCGTGGCCGGGCCACCAGGAAGTGGCCTCGAAGCGCCGGTTGATCGTGAGCTCCTCCCACACGTCCTTCGTGGTGGCGGTGCAGAACCATATCTTGCCGTCCTGCTCGGCGGCGAAGCTGAACGGGCGCACATGGGGCTGGTCGTCCACGCTGGTGGCCAGGTACCAGGCGGGCACGGCTGAGAGATACTGGAGTACGGTTTCGGTTCCGGTCATGAGGGCTCCTGTCTGTCGGGATCGTCGTTGTTCGTCTCCGTGGGCTTTTCGGTCTAAAACAGCACGTCCGCCGCGCCCACGCACGCGGCCAGCACGGCCAGCACGGCCACGGCCGCGCCGTCGCGCACCGAGAACTTCAGGGGGTGCAGGCGGGTCCGCCCCGCGCCGCCGTGGTAGCAGCGCGCGTCCATGGCGGCGGAAAGCGTCTCCGCATGGCGAAACGCGCTGGTGAACAGGGGGACCATGAGCGAAGACAGCATGCGCATGCCCTTCACGGGGCTGCTCGCCAGCGCGGCGCCGCGGCTGACCTGGGCATGGTAGATGGTCACGAGCTCGCTTGCGAACTGCGGCAGGAACCGCAGCGCGATGCCCATGATCATGCCCAGTTCGTGGGCGGGCAGCCCGAAGCGGGCGAAGGGGGAAAGCAGCCTCTCGAGCGCCTCGGTCAGATCGAGCGTCATGGTGGTCATGGTGACCAGGCTCATGCCCAGCAGGATGAGCACGAGGCGCGCGGCGATGGTCAGGCACGACTGCACGCCCCCTTCCGAGATGCGGATGAACGCCCATTCGAATATCACGGGCCCTCCCTGCACCACGAACAGGTTCAGCAGCGAGGCCACCACCACGATGAACAGCAGGGGGGCGAGCGACTTCGCCGCGTTTTTCAAAGGGATGCGCGACAGCAGGTAGAAGCCCGCCACGAACACGGCCACCACGCCGAGCGCGGCGGCGTGGTGGGCGGCGAGCGCCACGACGATGAAGACGATGCCCAGCAGCAGCTTCGCACGCGGATCCATGCGGTGCAGGGGGCTCGTCCCCGGATAGTAACTGCCGAAGGAGAACACGTTCATCGCGCGCCGCCTTCGGAGCCGCCGCTTTCGAGGCCGCCCGCCGCGCCGCCGACGGCGGACGGATTGCCGGGGCCGCCGGCCTCCGCGCCGCTCCCGGAGCCGCGACCGTCCGCCGCCGCGTCGTCCGCCAGATCGACGAGGGCGCGCGCCAGCGACCCGCTGTCGAACAGGACGCCTGCGGGGAGGGGAAGGCCCCGTTCGCGCAAACTGTTCGCCACGCGCTGCGCGGCGGGAATGCCCAGCCCGATGCCGTTGAGCTCGCCGGCGCGCAGGAACACGTCGCCCGGCGTGCCCACCTCGAACGTCTCCCCCTCGTTCAGCACGAGCACGCGGTCGCAGCGCTCGGCCAGGTCGTCCATGCTGTGCGAGATCATGACCACCGTGCGGCCCTGCTCGTGCAGGTGGGCGATGAGGGCCAGGAAGTCGCGCCGCGCCGCCGGGTCGAGGCCGGCCACGGGCTCGTCCAGCACGAGGATGCCCGGGCGCATGGCCAGCACGCCCGCGAACGCCACGCGGCGCTGCTGGCCGCCCGAGAGCTCGAAGGGGCTCAGGCCCTGCACCTCGTCGAAGTCGAGCCGCACGAGCTCGAGCGACTCACGCACGCGCGCGTCCACCTCGTCGTCGGAGAGCTTCAGGTTGCGGGGGCCGAACGCCACGTCGTTGTACACGGTGTCGGCGAACAGCTGGTGCTCGGGGTACTGGAACACCACGCCCACGTCGGCGCGCACGCTGGCGGCCTGGGCCTTGTCGGCCACGTCGCGCCCCTCCACCAGCACGCGCCCGCAGGTGGGGTGCAGGATGCCGTTCATGTGCTGGATGAGGGTCGATTTGCCCGACCCCGTGTGCCCGGCGATGCCGAAGAACTCCCCGCGCCGGACGGAGAAGCTTATGTCGTGCAGGGCCCACACGGCGTCGGGGTCGTTGCCCCAATCGGCCCGCTTGCCCCCCTCGGCTTCGGCCTTCGCCCGCTTGCCGCGTTTGCGCTTGCCCTTGGAGGGGCTGTAGGTGAAGGACACGCTCTCGAACGCTATCGCGACGTCGTCCGAGTTGTCATCCTGAGCGGAGTGCCGCAGGCACGGAGTCGAAGGATCCCGTGCGGCGTTAGCAGGGAACGTCACGGCTGGCGCCGCACGGGATCCTTCGACTGCGCTCCCTTCGGTCGCTTCGCTCAGGATGACGGAGGGGAAACTCCCCTCGCCGATCGCGGCCGTCACGGCATCGACGAGCTGGGCTTCCTTCACGCAGGTGGGAACATCCAGGCCCAGCCCTTGCAGCTTGAGCGACAGGTCGCAGGCGAAGGGAACTTCAAGGTTGAGGTTCGCCAGCACGTCGGTGCGCACGAGCACGTCCTGGGGCGCGCCTTGGCATGCCACCTTGCCGTGGTCGAGCACCACCACGCGGTCGGCCTCGGCGGCCTCCTCCATGAAGTGGGTGATCATGACCACGGCCATGCCCTGGGCGTTGAGCTCCTTGCACACGCGCATGAGCCCTTTGCGCCCGCGCGGGTCGAGCATGGCCGACGCCTCGTCCAAGACAAGCACCTTCGGCTGCATCGCAAGCACGCCCGCGATGGCCACGCGCTGCTTCTGCCCGCCCGACAGCGCATGCGTCTCGTGCGTCTCGAACCCGACGAGGCCCACCTGTCGAAGGGAGTCTTCCACGCGTCGGACCAGTTCGGCGGTTTCAACGCCCAGGTTCTCCGGGCCGAACGCCACGTCGTCCTCCACGAGCGACGCCACCAGCTGGTCGTCGGGGTTCTGGAACACCATGCCGGCGGTGGAGCGTATGCGGTAGACGCTGCGGGGATCGGCGGTGCTGTAGCCGTCCACCGTCACGCTGCCCTTGTCGGGCAGCAGCAGCGCGTTCAAATGCTTCGCCAGCGTGCTCTTGCCGCTGCCGTTGCCGCCCAGGATGCAGACGAACTCGCCCGCCTCCACTTGGAGGTCGACCCCGGCGAGCGCGAGGCGCTCGCCGTCGTAGGTGAACTCGATGTCCGTGCAGTCGATCATAACGTGCGCTTCCTCACTGCCCGCGTACGGGTCGCAATCGGTTCAGGCTGTGGCTCTAGTGTCCTTTGACCTGGGCCTTCTTCGGGGTTATCAGGTTGGACACAGCCTTGTACACAATCAGGGTGAGCACGGCGTTCACCACGCCCTTCACCAGGTTGAACGGCAGGATGGCCGGCAGCAGCATGGGCAGGATGACGTCGACGCTGCCGTACCAGAACAGCACGCCGATGGTGAGGTTGGCGACGACGGCGCCCGCCGTGGCGGCCAGCACGCCCACCGCCAGGCCGACCACGCCGCGCTTGAACGTGCGCTTGCGGCGGTAGATGGCCGCCGCCGGCCACACGAAGCACAGGGTGGCCACGATGTTCATGAGTGAGCCCACCCATTCGCCCAGGATGAGCCCGTGGATGACCGCCGCGATGGCGCCCACCGCGATGCCCGCGCCCGGCCCGAAGGCGAAGCCGCACACCATGGCCGGCATGAGCGAGGGGTCGTAGGTGAGGAACGTCACGCCGGGTATGAGCGGGATCTGGATGAACGACAGCAGCGCCGCGATGGCGCACATGAGCGCCATCGTCACCAGCTGCCGGGTGTCCCATTTGTTCGTGTTCGTGAATTCGAGGTTCTGCGCGTTCTCTGCCATGTCGGCACCTTCTTCCCGCGAGGCTCGGATCTATCGGGTTCGTTTCCAGCCTCGCAGAAAAAGAAACAAGCCCGTATGAATTCCACTCCTGTCATACGGGCTTGTGATTCGCAGGGATCCGACCGGTCGCGGGGACGCGGTCGCAGCTTGCGACGTCTGCCTCTTCCATCCGGACTTTAACCGTTGGTCCCGGAGTTTCACCGGTGTCAGCCTGGTCGGGTGCTCGTTCGACGCGGGGCCGAGCGGGACGCGCCTTCGCAGGGTCGCGGACTCTCGGCTTGGCTCGGCGCGAACGCCGGCTGTCCGATTACCGCCAGTGAGGAATTTCACCTCGCCCTGAAACAGAATCCATCGGGGCCCATTGTAGCCGCCTCGGCACCGTCGCGCAACCATGGTGTTCGGCAAAGCCGGACAGTTTGGCAGAACTGTGGAGCGAGAGAGGGCGGCGGGGTGGAGGGCCGGAAAGTCAGGGGGCGCGGAAGCGGCTGCTGCGGGCGAGTGGAAAGAAATCGCCGAGATAGGCGGGCTTTCGCCTAGCCGTTTCGTGAAAGCAACGCAAAACGCGGTCGAGGCCGCTAGGGGGAGGCGGCCTCGACGCAGACGAGTGAGAGGAGAATCGACGAGAGAGAGGAGAAACGTCGGGGTCGATCCTTGCTCGATGATTATCTTAACGCCTAATTTATTCTTAGTCAAGTATAATTTTGATCGGGAATAGGTTTTTTGGAAAACCGCCTATTGCGACGCTTGATCGTTAGCCGGCATGCACGAGGTTTCCCTCTATATTGTCCTCGAGGTCGGATCATCATGGTGTATATTATTCCCATTGGGATATAGTGTGCTTCGTCGGTGCGGAGCGCGCTGCGGGAGATCGCGCCGCCCACGTGGGAGCAAGGGAAAGAGGATTCATGAGAGACCATTCGAACCACATCCAACTGACGCGCGAGCAGGCCGTCGAGCAGATGCTCGCGCGTTTGGGCGACGGCTTCGGCTGGGGCGACGTCGCGGCCGACGGGCCGCAGGACGCCGAGGGCCATCGGCGCGAAATCGGACGCAAGCTCGCCGAGACGGTGCCCGTCGCCGATGCCGTGGGCCGCGTGCTGGCCTACGACGTGCGCGCCCAGTGCGACGTTCCCAGCTGCCTGACCTGCGGTATGGATTCCATCGCCGTGCACTGGCGGGACTTCGAGGGGCTCGAGCCGGGCGCGCTGCCCGACACGTCGGCTTGGGTGCGCGGTACGGACTGGGAGTTCGCCAACACGGGCGTGGCCATGCCGGAGGGCTTCGACGCCGCCATCGTGGTGGAGCACGTGCGGGTGTCGGACGACGAGCGGCGCGTGGCCGTCGACGCCGCGCCGTCGCGCCGATTCGCCGGCACGCGTCCGGCGGGCGGCCAGATGAAGCGCCTCGACGTCATCGCCGAGGCCGGCTCGCTCGTCACGCCCGATCTGGCGGCGCGCATCGCGAGCGGCAACAACGCCGTCGTGCCCGTGGTTCGCAAGCCGCGCGTGGCCTTCATCCCCACCGGCAACGAGCTGGTGCCGCCCGGTGTGCCGTTCAACCCCGACAAGCCGGAGGCGTTCGCGGCGCGAGGCAAGAACTTCGAGACGAACAGCATTCTCGTGCGCGCCAAGGTGGAAGCGTGGGGCGGTGAGTTCGTGCCGTTCGGCATCGTGCGCGACGCGCGGGACGCCATCCGGCAGGCCATCGAGCGCGCCTGCGAGGTGGCCGACATCGTGGTGCTGAACGCCGGATCGTCCAAGGGGTCCGACGACTGGTCGTGCGAGGTGATGGAGGAGCTGGGCGACATCATCTGCCACCAGACGAACCACGGCCCCGGCCATCACAGCTCGTACGCGCTGGTGGACGGCGTGCCCATCGTGGGCATCTCCGGCCCCTCGGGCGGGGCTTCGTTCACGCTGAACTTCTACCTGCGCCCGCTCATGCGCACGTTCCTGGGCCTCGAGCCCGAGGTTCCGCGCATCCCGGCGCGCCTGGCGGCTCCGTTCCCGCAGGGCGGCCCCGGCTCGGCCCCCAAGCCCGAGCCGGGCGAGCCGCTGCCCGGCGAGGCGCGCCCGCTCGAGCATCCGCCCGCGCGCGCCGCGTCCGCGGGTCCCGGGGAACCCGAGTTCTTCGGCGTCAAGATGCTGAGCCTGTCCGTGGGCGCCGACGGCGTGTTGGAAGCCGCGCCTCTGGCCGGCCGGCCGGGGTCGGTCGAGGCCCAGGCTGCCAACGCCTACTACCTGCTGCCCTCCGGCCCCGGCATCGAGCCCCCGGCGGTGGGGGACGTGATCGAGGTGGAGCTGCGATAAGCAAAGCCAAGGCCTCTCCGGCGGGGATCGGGTTTCGATCTCCGCCGAACGGGGGGAAGGGGTTCCGCGACACGCTTGTCGGTGCGCGAGGGCCTTGCAGGATGCAACGAATAGCCGAAACGTCAACTTTTCTATGAAACATGCGCCCCGAGGGCTTGATTTGCCCTCGGGGCCATATTAATCTGGAACATATATATTCTTGATTGTGTATAGAATAGGTGATTGCATGTTCGTTCCCGTTACCGACGCATCCCCCCTGGCCGACGCCGAGCTCGCGCCGGGGGACATCCTGCGCAGCGAGTACGGCAGGACGGTGCGCACCGTGGTGTCCGTGGAAGGGGACGACGTGGTGGTCCGCACGCCGAAGGGCTCCATCGAGGCCATACCCCTGCAGTCCGTCAGGCGCTTCTGGCGCAAGATAGGCGCCGAGACCTAGCGGCTTCGCGCTCTCCGCGCGTTTCCGGTTGCATGCTCAGGATGGCAACCGAGAGGCGTTGCCGGCTCGGGCCGGGATGGCGGCCGTCGAATTGTGTGCGTCGGCAACAGTTTTGCGGCGTGGGGCCCCGGGTCGGGTACAATACCGCCCCGTATGTTTGAAATCCTGAACAGCATCGACGCGTTCGTCTGGGGGCCGGCTATGATCGTGCTCCTTCTGGGCACGCATGTCTTCCTCACGTTCAAAACCGGCTTCATCCAGCGCAAGCTGCCGCAGGCCATCCGCATGTCGTTCCGCAAGGACCCGGAGGGCAAGGGCGACATCTCCAACTTCGGCGCGCTGGCAACGGCGTTGGCGGCCACCATCGGCACGGGCTCCATCGTGGGCGTGGCGACCGCCATCCTGGCGGGCGGGCCGGGAGCCGTGTTCTGGATGTGGATCACCGGCGTGTTCGGCATCGCCACGAAGTACGTGGAGGTGTACGCCTCGGTGAAGTACCGCGTGCGCGACCATGCCGGCAACATGCTGGGCGGCGCCATGTACGTGTGGGAGCGTGCCTTCAAGAAGAAGGACGGGCGCACGCCCTGGTGGGCGAAGCTGGGCGCCGTGGCGTTCGCCGCGTTCGCCACCGTGGCCACCATCGGCACGGGGTCGGCGGTGCAGGCGTCCGCCATGACCGGCATCATCGCGTCGAACGTACCGGTTCCCACCTGGGTTATCGGCATCGCCATCGTGGTGCTGGTGTCGGTGGTCATCTTCGGCGGCGTGCACAGCATCTCCAACGTGTGCGAGAAGCTCGTGCCCGTCATGGCCGTGGCGTACGCGGGCGGCTGCCTGGTCATCCTGGCATTCAACGCGCCGGTGGTGGGGGAGGCCGTCGCGCTCATCTTCCAGTGCGCGTTCACCGGCAAGGCGGCGTTCGGCGGCGCGGTGGGAAGCGGCATCATGATGGCGCTGCAGTTCGGCTGCGCGCGCGGCCTGTTCTCCAACGAGTCGGGCCTGGGCTCGGCTCCCATCATCGCGGCCGCCGCCAAGACGCGCAACCCGGCCGAGCAGGCGCTCGTGGCCATGACTGGCACGTTCTGGTCCACGGTGGTCATCTGCGCGCTCACGGGCATCGTGCTCGTGTCCACCATGATCGCCAATCCCGGTATCCAGGCCGATATCTTGGCGAACCCCACGGTGTTCTCGGGCGCCGAGCTGGCCAGCGCCGCGTTCTCGAAGATACCCTACATCGGCACGCCCATCCTGGTGCTGGGCATGGTGGCGTTCTCGTACTCCACCATACTGGGTTGGTCGTACTACGGCAACCGCTGCGTCACGTACCTGTTCGGAAAGCGCGCCATCCGCCCGTACCAGGTGCTGTACGTGGTCGTGGCGTTCTTGGGCGCCATCGGCGTGGGCGACGTCATGTGGACCGTGTCCGACATCGGCAACGCGCTCATGGCCGTTCCCAACATCGTGGCCATCCTGCTGCTGAGCGGCCTGGTGGCCCGCGGCACGCGCCACTACGTGTACGACCGCCATCTGGACGAGGTGGACGAGGACCCCATCCCCGTGGTTGAAGGGAAGTAGAAAGAGGCTTTCGCGTTTCAGGGGGGACCTGGCGCGCTTCGACGCCGGATTGCTTGCCGGCAGCCGAATCCGGCTTCGCCGCGTCGTGGCGGCCGAGGGCGCGCTTTCCGCCCCGAGGGCCCGCTCCTTGCCGGACTGCGCCGATTCGCCTCTATTGGCCGATTTCATGTCACGCCGCCCCTTCGCATCCCTTGCCTTTCGTTTTTCTCCTCTTTATACTTTTACCTTATTGCGTGCGTACACAATAAGATTGCGGTTGCGCGCGAGTCGAATCGAGAAGGAGGCCCCTTTTGGTCAAAGCAAATCCGGTGACGAGGCTTGCGCGCGGAGCATTGGCGTTCGTGCTTGCGGCCAGCCTCGCCCCCATGACAGCCTTCGCCGACGAGACGCCGCCCAAAGGCGGCATCGTCGACGAATTCGCCGCTGCGAGCGCGCAGGCGGTGGCGCGGTACGCGTCCACCGGGAATCCGGACGACCTGCGCGACGTGCGCGCCTACCAGGGCAACGGGATCATGGCTTTGAACGCCGGCTTTCCCGAACGCTACGACCTGCGCGACGAAAACCTGGTCACTCCGGTGAAGCTCCAGAACCCTTGGGGAACCTGCTGGGGCTTCGCCGCCATCGCCGCCTCCGAGACCAGCATCATGTCGGAGCTGGGCGTGACCGCAGCCGACGGCGGGGTGGACCTTTCCGAGCTCCATACGGCATGGTTCTCGTACACGCCGCTGCCCGAGGACGCCGGGCCCCAGGCAGGCGAGGGCACCCACACGACGTCGAGGGAATCCGGGGCCGTGCTGGACCAGGGCGGCACGCCGTTCACGGCGACCTCGGTGTTCTCGTCGGGCATCGGCCCCGTGTACGAGGAGGACGTTCCTTACCGGAACAAAGAAGACATCAGGGTCAAGGACGCCACCGGGGCGGATTGCTACTATTCGTCCGAAGGCGATTGGTCGGTCGACGAGAACCTGCGCTTCGTTCAGGCGATAGAGCTCGAAGAGAGCAACATCCTTCCCTCTCCCGCAGGAAGAGACGAGGAAGGGAACTACGTTTACGACGAAAGCGGAACGCAGGCCATCAAGCGCGAGCTTCAGGCCGGCCGCGCGGTGGAGATCACGTACGCAGCCGACTCTTCGCAGCCCGGTCAGGAGGCGCCTGCGAAGTACATCAACCCGGAAACCTGGGCTCAGTACACCTACGAAGACGCTCAGACGACCCATGCCGTCACCATCGTCGGATGGGACGACGCGTACTCGAAGGGCAACTTCCTTGCGGAGCACCAGCCGGAGTTCGATGGCGCTTGGATCGTCAAGAACAGCTGGGGATCGAAGGACGCCGAGTTCCCGCACCGCAACCCGAAGGGGTGGGGCGTCGACGGCGGCGGCTATTTCTACCTGTCGTACTACGACAAGAGCATCAGCGTGCCCGAGTCGTTCGACTACTACGCCGAGAACTACAGACAGCCTGCCGAATACTACCTCGTCGACCAGCACGACTTCATGCCCTCGCCGGGCGTCACGGCCCGGTTGAGCGACGATCCCGTGTCCATGGCGAACGTGTTCGAGGCGAGCGAGCACCAGATGGTCCGCTCGCTTTCCTGCGAAACGGCCCAGCCCGGCACGGAGGTCGTCTACGAGGTGTACCTGTTGAACGACGGGTACGCGAACCCCCGGGACGGCAAGCTGCTCGCAAAGGCGTCCGAAACCTACGAGTACGGCGGGTACCATCGAATCCAGCTCGCCGAGGGCCTGCCCATCGAGCAGGGCCAACGCTACTCGGTGGTGGCGACGCAACAATGCGACGGGCAGTACAGCGTTCTCGTCGACCGGGCGCTCAACAAAGACGGCATGGACTTCGTCAACGAAAACAACCCCGGTCTCAACTACAACCGGTACGCCGTGGGGGTGGTGAACGAGGGGGAGAGCTTCGTCTGCGAAGACGGCGAGTGGGTCGACTGGTCCGCCATGGTCGCCCAGCTGAAGGCCGTCGCCGAGACGACCGAAGAGGGCGACATATTCGATTACGACAACTTCGCCATCAAGGCGTACGCCGACCCCATGGGCGAGCCGCCCATTCACGAGGCGGTGGTCGTTCCCGACCTGGGCGGCATGACCGAGGCCGAGGCGCTGGCGGCCCTGGAGCAGGCGGGCCTTAAGGGCGAGGCGGGCGAGCCCGAGCATTCCGATGCCGTCGAGGCCGGCCGCGTGGTTCGTCAGGGCACCCCGGCGGGCACGGAGGTCGATGCGGGCTTCATCGTCACCTACCATCTCTCGCTCGGAAAAGAGCAAGGCGGGGGGCAGGGCGGCGCCGCGGGAGGCGAGGGAGCCGGCGGCGCCGCGGGCGGCAAGCCCATGCCCGCCATGGGCGACGACACTGCTTCCGTCGCCGCCGCGGCGGTGCTCGCGCTCGCTTTCGTCGTAGCCGTCGTTGCCGGATCCCGCCTGCGCGAAGGCCGGGGCGGACGCCGACGCTGCTGACGCCGTTTTCTCATGTGATGCTCGAGGGGGCGCAGCGAAGCGGCCCCCTCGAGCATTCGCCCCCTGCTCGTGCCTCGTTTCCGGATTCGCCGTTCGCGATCGCTGCCCGTGCGAGAATCGCCCGTTCGCCCGATTGTTTTTCGCTTGTTAACAAAGTGGACGTTTTCATGTGGCTATAATCCAAGCACTTTAGTGCGGGAAAGTGCTTCTGCCGAAATGGATTGCCCCTCGTCACTCGGTTTCGGCAACGGCTCTTCCCCGTTGTTTGGGGATTCACGGGAGAAAGAGGGATTTCATGGACATCGTCCAGATCATCAGCGACATCGACGCCTTCGTATGGGGGCCGCCGATGATCGTGATCCTGCTGGGATCGCACCTGTTCCTAACGTTTCGCACGGGTTTCATCCAGCGCAAGCTGCCCACCGCCATCAGGCTGTCGGTGACGAAGGACCCGGACGCGCCCGGCGACATCAGCCAGTTCGGCGCGCTGACCACGGCGCTGTCGGCCACCATCGGCACCGGCAACATCGTGGGCGTGGGCACGGCCATCCTGGCCGGCGGCCCCGGCGCGGTGCTGTGGATGTGGCTCACCGGCGTGTTCGGCATGGCCACGAAGTACTCCGAGACGTTCGCCGCCGTGAAGTACCGCGTGAAGGACCACAACGGCAACATGCTGGGCGGCGCGATGTACGCGTGGCGCCGCGCGTTCGAGAAGGACGGCAAGACGCCGTGGTGGGGTCTTTTGGGCGCGGGCGCGTTCGCGCTGTTCGCGGCCATCGCCTCGTTCGGCATCGGCTCGGCGGTTCAGTCCAGCGCCATGACCGGCATCATCACGTCGAACGCGCCCGGCGTGCCCACCTGGGGCATCGGCCTGGCCATCGTCATCATGGTGTCCTTGGTCATCTTCGGCGGCATCAAGATCATCTCGAAGGTGTGCGAGAAGCTCGTTCCGTTCATGGCCATCGCCTACGCGTGGGGCTGCATCATGATCATCGGCATGAACTGGGATTTCGTTTGGCCCGCCATCTGCCTGATCTTCGAGTGCGCCTTCACGCCGAAGGCGGCGTTCGGCGGCGCGGTGGGCTCCGGCCTCATGATGGCGCTGCAGTTCGGTTGCGCCCGCGGTTTGTTCTCCAACGAGTCGGGCCTGGGCTCGGCGCCCATCGTGGCGTCGGCCGCCTCCACGCGCAACCCGGCCCGCCAGGCGCTCGTGTCCATGACGGGCACGTTCTGGGACACCGTCATCATCTGCGCGCTCACGGGCATCGTGCTCGTGTCCACGATGCTGGCGAACCCCGGTATCATGGAGACCGGCCAGATCTCGGCCGGTGCCGACCTGACCAGCGCCGCGTTCGCCTCGATCCCCTACATCGGCACGCCCATCCTGGTCATAGGTATGATCCTGTTCGCCTACACCACCATTCTGGGTTGGTCGTACTACGGCAACCGCTGCGTCACGTACCTGTTCGGCAAGCGCGCCATCCGCCCGTACCAGGTGCTCTATGTGATCGTGGCGTTCTTGGGCGCCATCGGCATCGGCGACTTGGTGTGGACCATCTCCGACATCACGAACGCGCTCATGGCCGTGCCGAACATCATCGTGGTGCTGATGCTCTCCGGGCTCATCGCGCGCGAGACGAAGCACTACGTGTGGGACAAGAACCTGGACGAGACGGACGAGACGCCCATCCCCGTGTTGGAGTCGAAGTAGGGCCGTTCGCTCGGCCGCGATTTTCAACAACCTGTTGAACCTTGCGCGCCGACGATCCGGCTCTCCTCGTGGATCGTATAATCGATGCCGCCCGCATGATACGCGGGCGGCATCGATTCGGAAGGAAGCGATATGTCTGGTTCTCAGAAGGCTTTGAAAGTCATCTCGATCATCACCATCGTCTACGCTGTCATCCTGCTCGTTTTCGGCGTGCTCATGGCGGCGGGCGGCTCGCTTTTGGGCGGCGAAACCATCGACATGGACGGCACGACCGCCTCGGCGGGCATCGTGGCGGCCGTTCTGGGCGTTACGCTCGTCCTGGGAGGCGTGGTCGACCTCGTCATCGGGCTTCTGGGCCTGCGCGGTGCGAAGAACCCGCGCAAAGTGGGGCCGTTCTTCGTGCTGTGCATCGTAGGCCTCGCCCTCGGCCTCGTGGGCCTGGGCATGGCCATAGCCCAGGGCTCGTTCGATCCCGCGTCGCTCGTCAACATCGTCATCATCGCCGTGTGCCTGTTCCTTGCCATGCGGGTGAAGCAGCAGGCGTAGGCAAGCGCCTGCCGTCCGGCGTGGAATCGTTTTCGCACGCCGAGGGTTTTGCAGGTTTCGCGTGAACGGCTCCCCTTCCGGGCGAAGCGGGGGCCGTTTCGCGTTCGGTGCCGTAGAATGGAGCGCGAGAAACGGGTTTCCGTCCGAGGACCGCGATCCTCGGACCGGGCAGAGAGCGAGAGGGCAGCATGGTCGATGAACCCAGGGGGCTGAGCGCCGCCGAGGTCGCCGAGCGCGTGGCGCGCGGCGACGTGAACGCCGACGTGGACGTGAAGACGCGCTCCGTCAAGCAGATCGTGCTGGAGAACATCTGCACGCTGTTCAACGCCATCAACGTGGTTCTGGCAGTGTTCGTGCTGATCACCGGCTCGTACAAGAACATGCTCTTCATGATCGTCATCGCGTGCAACGTGGTTATCGGCATCGTGCAGGAGGTCCGCTCGAAGATCACCACCGATCGGTTGAGCATCGTGGCGGGTTCGCACGCCACCGTCCTGCGCGACGGCGAGCGCGTGGAGGTGGCGCTGCACGACATCGTGCGCGACGACCTTATCGTGCTCGGCCGCGGCGACCAGGTGCCGGCCGACGCCGTGGTGGTGTCCGGCGCGGCCGACGTGAACGAGAGCCTGCTCACCGGCGAGAGCAACCTTATCAAGAAAGAGGCCGGCTCCGAGCTCATGAGCGGCTCGTTCGTGAACGCGGGCACGGTGCGCGCGCGGGTGGTGCACGTGGGGGGCGAGAACTACGCGGCGAAGATCAGCGCGGAGGCCAAGCAGCACAAAAAGGTCAACTCCGAGATCATGAACAGCCTGAACGGCATCATCAAGTTCGTGAGCGTCGTCATATTCCCCGTGGGCGCGCTGCTGTTCGCCCGGCAGTTCTTCAGCGGGGAGGGGGTGGAGCTCAACAACGCCATCCTGTCCACGGTGGCCGCGCTCGTGGGCATGATACCCGAAGGGCTCATCCTGCTCACGTCCACGGTGCTGGCGGTGGCGGTTATCCGCCTGGCCAAGAGCAAGGTGCTGGTGCAGCAGCTGTACTGCATCGAGACGCTGGCGCGCGTGGACACGCTGTGCCTGGACAAGACGGGCACCATCACCACGGGGGCCATGGAGGTGGCTTCGGTAGAGGCGGTGGGCGGTGCCGACGAGGCCGAGCTTCACCGGGCGCTGGCGTCGCTCGCCGCAGCCGACGAGGACCCGAACGAGACGGCGCAGGCCGTGGCGGCGCACTGCGCGGCGGGCGGGTTCGACCCGCTGGCGCCTTCGCGCGTCGTGCCGTTCTCGTCCGACAAGAAATGGTCGGGCGCGGCCTTCGAGGGCTGCGCCTACGTGATGGGCGCCGGCAAGTTCGTGCTGGGCGATGCGTTCGCGGCCGTCGAGGAGAGGGCCGCGGCGCTCTCCGCCACGGCGCGGGTGCTGCTGGTGGCGCGCGTGGAGGGCTTCGACGAGGACGGCGGCATCGTGGGCGAGCCCGCGCCGCTCGGCTTCGTGGCCATCCACGACCAGATACGCTCCACGGCGGCCGAGACCATCGGCTACTTCAAGGACCAGGGCGTCACCGTGAACGTCATCTCGGGCGACGACCCCCGCACGGTGGCGGGCATCGCGGCCCAGGTGGGAGTGGACGGGGCCGACGCCTACGTGGACGCTACGACGCTCGAGACGCCCGAGCAGGTGGCCGAAGCGGTGGAGCGCTACCATGTGTTCGGCCGCGTGAAGCCCGAGCAGAAGAGGCAGTTCGTCGTCGCGCTGCAGGAACGGGGCCATGTGGTGGCCATGACGGGCGACGGCGTGAACGACACGCTGGCCCTCAAGCAGGCTGACTGCTCGGTTGCCATGGCCGCCGGTTCGGACGCGGCGCGCAACGTGGCGCAGCTCGTGCTGGTGGACAACGACTTCGCCAGCATGCCGAAGGTGGTGGCCGAGGGGCGGCGCTCCATCAACAACCTGCAGCGTTCGGCGTCGCTGTTTTTGGTGAAGACGCTGCTGTCCATGTCGCTGGCCGTGCTGTTCGTGCTGCTGCCGTGGCAGTACCCGTTCCAGCCCATCCAGATGACGCTCATCTCGGCGTTCACCATCGGCATCCCCTCGTTCGTGTTGGCGCTGGAGCCGAACAAGGACCGCATACGCGGCCGCTTCCTGGAAAACGTCATCGTGAAGTCCATACCCGGCGCCGTGTGCGCGGTGTTGGCCGTGATGGCGGTGAACGTGGTGGGGCGCTTGGCTCTCGGGCTCGATTACGGGCAGGTGTCCACGCTGTGCGTGCTGCTCACGGCATGGGTGGGCGCCATGCTCATCGTGCGCCTGTCGGTGCCGTTCACGCCCATACGCACGGCGCTCCTGGTCGTGGTGGTGGGCGGCACCGTGCTGGGGGCGACGCTCTTGCACGGGTTGTTCGGCATCGTGCCGTTCACCCTGGAGATGACCGTGCTGTTCGTAGCGTGCGCCGTGGGCGTGGCGGCGGTGTTCCACTGGCTGTACGGGGTGCTCGGGCGCTGGCATGGGGCGCGGCTGGCGAAGATGGCTTAGAGGCTGATCGGTTTCAACCTGGTCGGGCCGGAGGGGCGCGGGGCGCGCCGTTCGGTCAGTCCTGGCTCGCGCGAACAGCCCGCAGGGCTGTTCGGCTCGTGCGGAATCTACGGCGCACCCCGTGCCCCTCCGGCCCTGGCCTTTTTCGGCTGACGCCATCTTCCTGCGCTTGGTGAGAGGGTGTTGTTGGGGAGTTTTCTGCTTAGCCTAAGGCATTTTGTTTGGCGGAGGTGGGGATTCTCCAGATTATGCCTTGGCCGAACTCGCAGGCGTACAGGAAGCCGTCGTGGATCGTCAGGTTCGAGACGAAGATGCCGGCGCTTTCGGGGAGACGCACGGTGGTTATGTCCCAACCGTCGGGGTCCACGACCACGACTTCGCCGGCTTTGAGGTGCGCTGCGTAGATGTTGCCGTCCGCGTCGGTCAGCAGGCCGTCGGGGCCGTGGCCGCCGGAGAGCCGGGCAGCGACGTAGGGCGTGTCCTTCGCGTCCGTGTAGGTTTTCGAGGGAACGCAGAGGATCGAGTTCGTGTTGAACTCGGCAACGTACAGGAAGTTCGCATCGGGCGAGATGGTGATGCCGTTGGGGTACGCGAACCCGGTTTTGTAGAGCTCCATCTCGGGCTCGGCGGCATCGTACTTCACGTAGTACACGTTGCCGTTCTTGTCGAGGTAGTCCGATTGGCCGGGGTCGGTGAAGTAGGCGCCGCCCTGCCCGTCGAGAACCAGGTCGTTCAGCCCCAGGAACGGCGTTCCGTTGAAATCCCCGAGCAGCACCTTGTATTCGAGCGTCTCGATGTCGAACGTGCACAGCCCTTGCGAGCGGTCGGTGATCAGCATCGTGGTGTCGTCGATGAACTTCGCGCCGTTGGGCATGGCCTTCTTGGCGTCGTCGTGGTAGACGACCACGGCCTCGCCGTCCTCTACTTTGAGGATGTTCGACATGGCGACGTCGATGAACCACAGGGTGCCGTCTTTGAAGTTCATGCCCTCGATGAGCCCGCTGTTTTCGACGGTCGCGTACTTCTCCCATTCGGCAGCCGGGTTGACGATGTAGTCGTCGGCGAACGTTTTCGGGCCGGCCTGCGCGAATTCGGATGTGGGCGATCCCTCCCCGGATCCTTCCGATCCTTGTGCTTGATTGCCGCATCCCGCCATTAAGCCGAGCGCCAACGTTCCGCCGGCGATGGCAGATCCTTTCAGAAAGTTCCTCCTATTGATGCCGCTCGTTTGCATAGTGCTCATCCCTATTCCCTCCTTCGAATGATGGAAACCCTTGCAAAACTATAGGTTGCGCAATAGGAATCCTCCAAATAGCGATTCGGAATGCAGGTATGCGGGTGTTGGATAGAACGATTCCATGTCATGTGCGCCTACGATTGTCGTTTCGAGGCGCTATTGCGATTCTGACGCTATTCCGAAACGGCATCGGATCGAAACGAATGCGCATTTCTACTATTCTGCGCGTCCGTTTTACACTTTCGCAAGAGGGGTTAGCGGATCGGCTAGGTAAGGAGAGTGAGATGCTTACAGTTGTTTCTCATGAGTACGATGAAGACACGGGGATCGATCGCTACGTGTTCGATCCCGGAGCTATGAAAGCTCAGGTCAAGGTCATGACGGAGAATGAGGGCGAGCCGCAGGTTTTGCTTGGCGTGGAAGGCATGGCCGTTCAGCAAAGCGTCACGGAGCCCACGTGGACCGTTTGCCGGAACAAGGAGATCGTCGAGATCGCGCTGGCCGACTACAAAGCGCGCCTGTAGCGACGCTTCGCCGTATGGTCGCGGAAGCCCGCCTGTTCAAGGGCGGGCTTCCGCTTTTTAAAGGGCGACGGCCCCGCGTGCTGGCGGGGCGCCCCTTTCCTTCGGCTGCGGCTCTCCGAGTCGCCGCCCTGGTGCGACCGCGCGTCTAGGCGCCGGGCGGGTCGTAGCGGTTCGAATAGTAATCCGCCGCGCCTTCTGGTTTGCCGATTTCTCCTCTGGTCATGTTGTGCAGAAACGGGGTTCCGCATTTCCGGCACGCCTTGCCTCCGGCCGGGATGGGTTCGCCGCACGTGCTGCAGCGCAGATCCAAGCGCAAAGAGAAGATGCCGCATTTGTTGCAGTGGGAGCAGGGATAGCAGGGCATGGCGGATACTTCCTTTCGAGCAGCGGACCTTCGACGTGCTTCCTTGATCGCGCTTATCCTCCATCGATGCTTTCGCGAAGCACCTCCAGGGCCTCTTCGAGGACTGGATTGGCGTTGTCCAGGCGATAAACTGCGGATATGGGGAAGAACGCATCGTCGTCGGTTATGGGCACCTGCACGCAGAAGGGGGCGATGCCCATACCGACGCGTTTGGTGAAATTGGTTCCCATGATCAGCACGTCGTCTCTGATGCTCGCCGCCGTGGTGAGCAGGTCGGTCTCTTTCATGGAGTAATGCCTGCGCGTTTTCGGCTTGAAGCCGTGCGCGTGGCAGGCTTTCTCTATATATCGCCACGCATCGCTTACGTGCGATCCCTCGATTTTGATGAGTGTTTCGCCTTGCAGCTGCGAAAGCGCTATCGATTCCTGTTGGGCCAGGTGATGGCCGCTGCTCATCAGGGCCACCCACGGGCAGCTGCCCAGCTGCACGACCTCGAGTTCGTCGTCGTCCGATATGTCGTGCTCGGACATGTAATCGAACACGACGTCGCAGCCCCCTTCTTCGAGGATCTCTCGGGGCAGTTGATGGCGGCAGGGCTTCGTTTCGAGGAAACTGAACCCGTAAACGGGCCCGAGTTCTGCAAGGATGCAGCTCAGAGCGCGCGTTACCATCTCTTCATTGACGAGTCCGCCGATGGACAGATGCACTGACGGCGCGACGCGCAGCTCTTTGGCCCTCTCGTCGAAGGCTATCTGCGCTTCGATGAGCTTGTAGGCGTACGACAGCAGCGATGCTCCGGCGGTCGTCAGGCGCATCGAGGATCCCGACCGATCGAACAGGGAGAGGCGCAGTTCTTTTTCAAGCGAGTTTATGTGCTTGCTCAGCGTTGGCTGCGACATGTTGAGAAGTCGGGCCGTTTCGGTGAAGTTCAGGTTCTTGGCCAATTCGACGAACTCGTAGACGATGCGGACATCCAAAGCTCCCACCCCCTTGACGAGAACTCTACGGATCCTCCCCTTGAAAGCGAGGACGCTTCCTTCGACTATATTAGAACACACGCGGATAATACCGCCAATTCCAAAGTGGAATGAAGTTGATGCTTGAGCGGCATGCGGCTACTCCCAATCGTCATTTTTTGTATGCATCGCCGCCTTCCTATACTTTCATCGTTCGAGGGAGCTCGAACAGGTAGGAGGAGCATATGCAACGCAGGGGTTCTCCGAAGAAAGGGGAGTAGGATGAGTACTCAAACTCAGGAAAGACTCGGGAAGATCATGGTGCCTATCATGGCGATCTTCGCCCTGGGGGCTTCGCAAGGAGGTGTCAACGCCGGTATGGCGACGATGTCGATGGCGTTTCCCGACGCCGGGGCGAACATCGCCTACATCGTGAGCATCGTGGCCCTGGGCATGATACCCTCGGGCATCATCTCGGGTGCCGTGACGGGCAAGTTCATCAAGTACCGCACGTCCATCATCGCCGCGATCGTCCTCTACGTGATATCGGGCTGCTGGCCCTTCATCGCTCAGGGAACGTCGTTCGAGGCGCTGCTCGTTTCGCGCTTCATATTCGGCTTTGCCGTCGGCTGGTCGTACCCCTTGGCGCAGGCCTTGGTGTTCAAGTCCGTGTCCGACGAGCACAAGAGGGCCTCGTGGCTGGGAGTGGGCATGTGCTGCTTCAACCTGGGCAGCATGATCATGGAGTTCGCGGGCGGCTACCTTGCCGTCATCAGCTGGCAGGCGTGCTTCCTCGTGTACCTGATCGGCATCATTCCGCTGGTCGTCGTGATATTCACGCTCAAAGAGCCCGAGACCGACGCCCAGCAGGCCGAGGACCTGGCGAAGGCCACGGGCCAGGCCGTGAAGGCGAAGATCCCGCCCATCACGTTCTGCTACATGCTCATGCTCACATTGGTGACCGGCTTCGCCATGCCGACCATCCTGTACTGCTCGTTCGTCATCGCCGACCCCATCGTCGCGGGATGGATCCTGTCCGCCATGACGCTCGTGGGCGCGGCTTCCGGCTTGACCCTCGGTCCGGTTTACAAAAAGCTGGGGAAGTGGACGCTTCCCCTCTCCATCCTCGTGCTGGGCGTTCTCTACGTGGCAGCTGCCGTGCTGTCCCAGCCGGGATCGTTCAACTTGGCGTTGTACGCCGTTGCCTTCCTTGTCGGGCACTGGGGCTTCGCCATTATCATCCCGGGCACGGGCGACATGGTCACCAACCTCACGCCCATCGCCGCGGCAACGCGGGCCATGGGATTCAACACCGCGTTCCACCAGCTCGGCTGCTTCATCGGTACGCCCATCGCGGCGCTGGTCATGAGCCTTGTCGGCGGGGCGTCCGTCATCGACGTGCTGCTGCCCACGGCCATCGCGATCATCGTCCTCGGCGTGATCGACCTCGTTCTGGTCGGCTGCACCAAAATGGAGAAGTACGGCGACGCCTACGGGAAAATCGACGCGGGATCCATAGAAGACTAACCAGACAACCGAACCATGGGCCTCTTCGAGAGGCAGAGAATCGCGCTTCCAAGAGAAGCGCTTAGAAAAGCGTTGCTTGTTTCGGTTCGTTTCCACCTATCTGGACGTTAAAGGCGAGAGGTTCGAAGAGAGGAGTTGCACATGTCGCAAGACTACTATGAGAGCCATCGAGGTGAGTGGCAGTGGCAAGACGGCGACTACACCGTCACGCGCACCACCGCTTGGTCGGGACCGGGCTGCCATGACGGCTGCGGCGTTCTGTACTACACCAAGAACGGCAAGCTGGAAAAGGTCGAGGGCGATCCCGACAACCCGTTCAACCAGGGGACGCTCTGCATGCGCTGCCTGGAAATGCCCGAGTTCGTGAACAACCCCGCTCGCTTGGGCCATCCGATGAAGCGCGTCGGCGAGCGCGGCGAGAACAAGTGGGAGCGCATCACTTGGGAAGAGGCGCTCGACATCGTCGAGGAGAAGGTGCGCGCCATCTGGGCGGACTACGGTCCGGAATCCATCGTCTGCCACATCGGCACCGGCCGCAATAACTGCGACCAGATCCCCTACCTGTGCTACGCGGCCTTCGGATCGCCGAACTTCTCCATGGGTTATTTGGCCGGCGATTCCTGCTTCTGCCCGCGCTCGGCGTCCATGGCGTCCCAGAACGGCGACTTCATGATAGCCGACTGCTCGCAGCAGTTCGAGAAGCGCTACGACGAGAGCACGGGATGGCGCTGCCCCGAGGTTATCGTGAACTGGGGCTGCAACGCCGTCGTGTCCAACTCCGACAACTTCTACGGCGGCTGGATCGTCGACTGCATGCAGCGCGGATCGAAGATGATCACCGTCGATCCGTCGCTCACCTGGTTGGCCGCGCGTTCCGAGTACTGGCTGCGCGTGCGCCCCGGCACCGACGCGGCGCTGGCCATGGCCATGCTGAACGTCATCATCTCGGAGGACCTCTACGACCACGACTTCGTGGAGTGCTGGTGCTACGGGTTCGACGAGCTGGCCGAGCGCGTGAGCGATTGGACGCCCGAGCGCGCCGCCGAGGTGTGCTGGGTTGACGCGGAGGACATCGTCGGCGCTGCCCGCATGTACGCAGAAGCCAGTCCCGCCGCCATCCAATGGGGTTTGAAACTCGATCAGACCACCAACGCCACCGCCACTGCGTGCGCCGTCAACTCGCTTTGGGTCGTGACGGGCAACGTCGACAACCCCGGCGGCAACATCATCATCCGCAACGCCTTCGACCAGAACCTGTCCTACGGCTACGGCTACCACCTGCTGTCGCCCGAGGTTCAGGCGAAGCGCCTGGGCGCCGAGTTCCCGCTGATGAGTCGCGCGGGCTACAGTTCGTCCGCCCACGCCGACTCCGTGCTGCAGGCCATCGAGACGGGCGAGCCGTATCCCATCCGCATGGTGTGGATGACGTCCACGAACCCCATCGCCAACATGGGCGCCGACGCGCCGCGCATCTACCGCGCTTTGAAGGGCGTCGACTTCGTGGTGGTCAACGACCTGTTCATGACGCCGACCGCCGTCGCCTTCGCCGACTTGGTCCTGCCGGCCGCCATGTCGCCCGAACGAAACTCCCAGCGCTGCTGGTGGGTGCCGAACCGCACGCTCACCAAGGTCACCCAGTACGAGGAGTGCGTGTCCGACGACGACCTGGTCACCATGGTGGGCAAGCGCCTGCATCCTGAGAACTTCCCGTGGGACGACAACATCGGTTGGATCAACCATATCTTCGAGTACGAGACCAACGACAAGCTGCCGTACAAGAGCTTCGAGGAAGCGCAGAAGGCGGTGTGGTCCTACCCCGAGTTCCAGTATCTCAAGCACGAGAAGGGCCTTCTGCGCCCCGACGGCCAGCCGGGCTTCAACACGCCGTCCGGACGCATCGAGCTGTACAACACGAACCTGATGCTGTGGGGCTACGATCCGCTGCCCGATTTCAAGGAGCCCAGCTGCTCGCCGGTGAGCAACCCCGAGCTCGCCGAGAAGTACCCGCTGGTGCTCACCACCGGCGCGCGCTCCTTCGAGTTCTTCCATTCCGAGCATCGTCAGGCGGGGACCGTCTCGCGCGAGCTGCACCCCGACCCCTTGTTCGAGATGAGCGCCAAAAGCGCCGCCGAGCACGGTTTGAGCGAGGGCGACTGGGCGTGGATCGAGAACCAGCGGGGCCGCTGCCGCCAGAAGCTGCACGTGAACCCGTCGCTCGACGACCGCGTCGTGCGCGCCGAGCACGGCTGGTGGTTCCCCGAGACCGAGGGGGCCGAGCCCAACCTCTTCGGCGTGTTCGACTCCAATATCAACAACCTTACCCCGCAGTGCGAGAACGGCGACACCGGTTTCGGCGCTCCGTACGCGAACCAGCTGTGCAGGGTGTACCGGTGCACCGAGGAGAACAGCGAGGTTCTGCCCGGCGAGCAGGTGACCAAGCACGGCGGCTATTCCAAGGTCATCGACGAATCCAACGGCGACGTGAAAGTAGGTGCCATCTATGGCTAACGCGCTCTTGATCGACTACGAGTTCTGCACGGGCTGCCACGCCTGCGAGGTGGCCTGCAAGAAGCACCTCGGCCTGCCGCAGGGCCAGTTCGGCATAAAGCTGCTGCAGGACGGCCCGCGCGAGCTTCCGGGCGGCGGCTGGGAGTACAACTACCTGCCCATGCCCACCAGCCTGTGCGACATGTGCGCCTCGCGCCTGGACGAGGGCAAGGACGCCGCCTGCGTCCACCACTGCCCGGCCCACGCCATGCGGTTCGGCCCCGCGGACGAGGTCGCCGCGGCGGCCGCCGAGAAGGGGCGCCGCGCGATGTTCGTGCCGACGGTCTAGCCGCTTGCCGCCATCGAATCGTCGGGGGCGTTTCGGCGCCCTCCGATCTTGGACACACGAAAGAGGAGATTATGGAAGACTATTACGAGAGCCATAAAGGCCAGGTGGAATGGCAGGACGGCGACTACACCGTCACGCGCACCACGGTGTGGTCGGGCCCTGGATGCCACGACGGGTGCGGCGTGCTGTACTACACCAAGGACGGGAAGCTCGAGAAGGTCGAGGGCGATCCCGATTGCGCCTACAACCAAGGTACGCTGTGCATGCGCTGCCTCGAGATGCCCGAGGCCGTGAACAACCCCCGTCGCCCCACGCAACCGTTGAAGCGCATCGGCGAGCGCGGCGAGAACAAGTGGGAGGGCATCACCTGGGACGAAGCCTACGACATCATCGAGGCGAAGGTCCGCAGCATCTGGGACGAGTACGCCCCCGAGTCCATCGCGTGCATGATCGGAACGGGCCGTGCGAATTGCTGGCAGGTTCCGTACCTGTGCTACTCGGCGTTCGGCTCGCCGAACTTCTGCCTGGGATTCCTCTCCGGGGAATCCTGCTTCCAGCCCCGTTCCGCCGCCATGGCCTCCATGAACGGCGACTTTCTGATCGCCGACTGCTCGCAGCAGTTCGAGAAGCGCTACGACACCGAGAACACCGAATGGCGCGTGCCGGAGATCATCGTCAACTGGGGCTGCAACGCCGTGGCCTCCAACTCCGACAACTTCTTCGGCGGCTGGATCGTCGACTGCATGCAGCGCGGCACCAAGCTCATCACCGTCGACCCGTCGCTGACCTGGCTCGCCGCGCGCTCCGAGGTGTGGCTTCGCCTGCGCCCCGGCACCGACGGCGCCTTGGCCCTGGCCATGCTGAACGTCATCATCGAAGAGGACCTGTGGGACCACGATTTCGTCGAGAACTGGTGCTACGGGTTCGACGAGTTGGCCGAGCGCGTGAAGGAATGGACGCCCGAGAGGGGCGCTGAGATCTGCTGGGTCGAGGCGGATGCTATCCGTGCCGCCGCCCGCCTGTACGCCGAGGCCAAGCCCGCCGCCATCCAGTGGGGCCTTCCCATCGACCAGGCCGTCATGGGCATCCCCACGGCGCAGGCCATCAACGCGCTCTGGGCGATCACCGGCAACACGGACGTCCCCGGCGGCAACATCATCATCCGCAACGCCTTCGACCAGAACGTGTCGTACAACTACGGTTACAACAACCTGCCGGCCGAGGTCCAGGCGAAGCGCATCGGCGCCGAGTACCCGCTCATGTCGAAGGCCGGGTTCAGCTCGACGGCCCATTCCGATTCCATCCTGCAGGCCATCGAGACGGGCGAGCCGTATCCCATCCGCATGCTGTGGCTCACCTCCACCAACCCCATTGCCAACATGGCATCCGACGCTCCCCGCGTGTTCCGTGCGGTGAAGACGGTCGACTTCGTCGTCGTCAACGACCTGTTCCTCACGCCCACCGCCGTCGCCTTCGCGGACATCTTCCTGCCCGCCGCCATGAGCCCCGAGCGCGACATGCAGCGCGTGTGGTGGGTTCCGCTGCGCGGCATGAAGAAGGTCGTGCAGTACGCCGAGGCGAAATCCGACGACACGGTGGTCACCGAGCTGGGCAAGCGCCTGCATCCCGAGAACTTCCCCTGGGACGACGACAAGGGGTGGACGGACAACATCCTGCGCACTGAGACCCCGGGCTACGACGGCGGCTACGACGACCTGTGCAACCGCGACGTCTGGGTCTACCCCGACTTCCAGTACCGCAAGCACGAGAAGGGCCTGCTGCGCCCCGACGGCCAGCCGGGCTTCAACACGCCAACCGGGCGCGTGGAGCTGTACAACTCGGTGTTCTCGCTGTGGGGCTACGACCCGCTGCCCGATTGGGCCGAGCCCTCGTGCTCGCCGTACGCTTCCCCCGAGCTCTACGAGGAGTACCCGTTCGTGCTCACCACCGGCGCGCGCTCCTTCGAGTTCTTCCATTCCGAGCACCGTCAGCCCGAGCTGACCTCCCGCGAGCTGCACCCCGACCCCTTGTTCGAGATGAGCGCCAAAAGCGCCGCCGAGCACGGTCTGAAGGAGGGCGATTGGTGCTGGCTCGAGAACCACCGCGGCCGCTGCCGCCAGAAGCTGCACGTGAACCCGTCGCTGGACGACCGCGTCGTGCGCGCCGAGCACGGCTGGTGGTTCCCCGAAAGGGAGGCTGCCGAGCCTTCGCTCTACGGCGTGTTCGACTCGAACATCAACAACCTGCTGCCGCAGTGCGAGAACGGCGTGACGGGGTACGGCGCGCCGTACAAGAACCAGCTGTGCAAAGTCTATCCGTGCACCGAGGAGAACAGCGAAACGCCGCCCTCCCTGCACGTCACCAAGATGGGAGGCTACTCCAAATGACTGTTAACGCGCTCTTGATCGACTACGAGTTCTGCACGGGCTGCCACGCCTGCGAGGTGGCCTGCAAGAAGCACCTCGGCCTGCCGCAGGGCCAGTTCGGCATAAAGCTGCTGCAGGACGGCCCGCGCGAGCTTCCGGGCGGCGGCTGGGAGTACAACTACCTGCCCATGCCCACCAGCCTGTGCGACATGTGCGCCTCGCGCCTGGACGAGGGCAAGGACGCCGCCTGCGTCCACCACTGCCCGGCCCACGCCATGCGGTTCGGCCCCGCGGACGAGATCGCCGCGGCGGCCGCCGAGAAGGGGCGGCGCGCGATGTTCGTGCCGACGGTCTAGCCGCTTGCCGAAGGGGCCGTATCGAAAGTCGCCGCCCGGCGCTCTCCGTCGGCCCCTTCCCTTTGTTTTGAAAACCAGTATCGAACGAAAGGATTTTCATATGTGCTTCAGGCCAGCAACCGTAGCTCCCGACAAAACATGCCCCGCCTGCGGGGAGATGTGCAAACCGGAGCTGGACGCGTGTCCGAAATGCGGTGCCGAGCTCCCGAAGGCGTCCATGCCGCCCATGCCCGGCGCCCCCGGCGCGGCGGGCGCTCCCGGTATGCCCAAAGCCCCCGGCGCCCCCGGCGCGCCCAAGCCTCCGAGCTCTCCCGGCATGCATTAGGCGCGTTCGTCCTGGCAGCCCGACCGAACAGTTCCGTTGGTCTTCCGATGAGTCTTTTTCCTTGAGAGGTTGCGATGGAGTATTCCAATCATCCAGCGCGGCAGTACCAGAACTGCATCGCAGTGGCGGTCCCGCTCTTTCTGGTCGCCACGGCGGTGACGGCGATTCAGTACAAGATACCCACTATCATGGTTCCCGTCATGCAGCAGTTCGGGGTGGGCGCCTACACCGCCTCATGGCTCATGTCGATCTTCACGTTCGTGGGAATAGTCTTCTCCTTGCCGGTGGGGGTGCTCGCGCGCAGGTTCCAGCCAAAGAGGATCATCCTTGCCGCCGTGGGTTTGGCGTGCGTTGCCTCTCTTGCCGGGGCGTTCGCTCAGAGCGTCATCCTGCTTCTGGCAACGCGAGCGTTGGAGGGCGTTTCGCTTGTGTGCATCATCGCGTGCGGGCCCATCGTGATCCAGCAGGGCGTCGATCCTGGCAGGAGGGGGACCGCGTCGGGCATATGGATGCTCGGTGGCATGATCGGCGCCACGTTGGCCGGCGTGACGACTCCCATGCTTTACGCGTGGATCGGTTTTTCCGGGCTGTGGCTCGCCTACGCCGCCTTCGCCGCCGTCGCCGGCGTCGTCCTTGCCGTCGTGGTGAGAACTCCGGCGGCAGACGGGGGCGAATCGCGTGCCGTGCGCGACGATCAGCCCTTCCGGGAGAGGTTCAAGGGGGAATACGGTGTGTTCGCCAAGCCGAACACGTGGGCCTTTTACCTTCCCTTCGGCATCTTCCAGATACTGCTGCTGTCGGTGCTTTCGTACGCGCCCACCTCTCTGCAGCAGCAGGGCATGGATGCGTCCTTGTCGGGATTCGTGAGCACGCTTCCCATGCTCATCGCCGTCGTGTCGTCCGTCGCGTTCGGCGCGCTGTCGGACGCGCTGCATCGCTGCAAGCCGCTGTTCGTCGTGGGGATGCTGGCGATGGCCCTTTGCACGCCGGTGCTCCTGACGTTTTCGGGGGCTCCCCTGTGGATCGCCGTCGTGGCGATGGGCCTGCTCGCCATGGGCGTGCCTACCGTTGCCATTTCCGCCTATCCCTCGATCCTGGGCGATCCGAAGCTGATGACCGTGGGCATGGGCGTGCTCATGCTGGTGCAGAGCGTGGGCCAGTTCCTCGGGTCGCTCGTTCCCGCCAGCCTGCTCGGCCCCGACTTGTCCCAATGGACGCTGTGCGCCGCCGTGCTGTGCGGGCTCGGGCTCGTCGGCACCGTCTCACTGCTGGCGTGCAAGTTCAGGTAATCGCTGCGTGTCTGAAAAGGGGTTGTTCCTGAAGTCGCCTAAACACCCTTCGCTGGGTGGGGCTCGCCTCGTCCGTTCAAGAGACGTGACTTCGCAGATTGAGCGGGCGGAGCAAGCCCCGACCCTGCGGAGTGATCGTCGAGCGCGCGTTGCGGCAAGGCAACAGGCTGTGATTGCGGTGCGCGCCGCGAAACGCTTTCCGCATGGGCGCGGTGCTCCGCTTACACTATAATGGCGGCATGAAGAAACTGGCTATCATAGGCGGCGGGGCCGCCGGATTGGCGGCGGCCGTCTCCGCCGCGCGAGGCGCGGCGGGCGGCGTCGACGTCTCGGTGTACGAGGCCGACGAGCGCGTCGGCCGTTCCATCTTGGCCACGGGCAACGGACGGTGCAACTTCTCGAACGCGCGCGTCGACGCAGGGGTGTATCGCAACGCGGAGTTCGTGGCGGCGGCGTTCGATGCGCTCGCCGGGAATGCGGCGGAGTCGGGCGACCCGGTGCACGCGTTCTTCGCCGACCTCGGCCTCGTGTGGCGCGAAGAGGGGGAGGGGCGCCTGTACCCGCTCGCCAACAAGGCGTCGAGCGTGTTGAACGTTCTGCGCTCGGCCGCGGCCGACTTTGGCGCGGTCGAGGCGTGCGATCGCCGGGCGGTGCGCCTGGATGTGCCCGAGCGTCCGGGCGGGCGCTTCCATATCCGCTTCGCCGACGGCGCGGTGGAGCATGCCGACGCCGTGGTGCTGGCCACCGGCGGCCGCACGGCGCGCGAGCTGTTGCCGGCGGGCATCGCAGTTTCCGGCACGCGCCCGGTGCTTGGGCCGTTGCGCACCGCAACCGACGTGGTGAAGCACCTGAACAACATACGCGTGCGCGGCGCCGTGTCGCTTGCCGGGCCCGGCGGCCAGGTCAAAGCGCGCGAGGTGGGCGAGGTTCTGTTCCGCGATTACGGCGTGTCGGGCATCGCGGTTTTCAACCTGTCGCGATTTGCCGAAGCGGGCGACCTGCTGCTCGTCGACCTGCTGCCCCAGGTGCCCGAGGACGGCTGCGCGGGGTTTTTGCACGCGCGCCGCAAGCGGTTCGCGGCCGACGGCCGCCCGCTTTCGCGCGAGGCGTTTTTGCGCGGCATGCTGCTGCCGGCGGTGGCGCGCGCCGTGCTGCACGAGGCCGGCCTGGCACCCGAGGCGCCGCTCGCCAATCGCGACGTGGCGCCGCTGGCCGAAGCGCTCAAGGCGTTTCCCCTGAGCGTGGAAGGCATCGGCGACGAGCGCCAGTGCCAGGTGCGCCGCGGCGGCGCGGACGTCGCCGCGTTCGACCCTCGCACGCTGGAGGCTCGCGCCGTTCCCGGTCTGCACGTGGTGGGCGAGGCCCTAGACGTGGACGCTCCCTGCGGCGGCTACAACCTGCATTGGGCCTGGGCGAGCGGTATCTTGGCGGGCTGCGCGGCTACCGCGCGCTTTCGCGGGTGAAGTTAATTCCATGATATGGTACAGAAAGTGTCGATAATTTTTCAAAAATGGCATCATTCGATGCATTTTTTCAATGCAAATTAACACTTGCTGTATACTAGGCTGAACGGTCGATGCACTGGGAGGATGCGCATGGAACGCACGGTCATGAAAAAGCTTGAAGCCTGGAAGCGCAGCCCCTTCCGCAAACCGCTTGTCGTGCAGGGCGCGCGGCAGGTCGGCAAAACGTACACCCTGCTCGAATTCGGAAAGCGCGCGTACGAGAACATAGCCTACATCAACTTCGAGACCGATCCGCGCTATCGCGAGCTGTTCGACGAAAGCATAGCTCCGGATTATCTGGTGCCGCTCTTGTCGCGGGCGTCCCAGCAGACGATCACCACCGAGAAAACCCTGATCGTGTTCGATGAGGTGCAGTTGTGCGAGCGCGCTCTCACGTCGCTCAAGTACTTCTGCGAACAGGCGCCCGCCTACCACGTTGCCGTGGCGGGAAGCCTGCTGGGCATTGCGGTGAACCGCGAGGAGTACTCTTTCCCCGTGGGCAAAGTCGACATGCTCACCATGCACCCCATGGATATGGAGGAGTTCCTCTTGGCCATGGGCGACGGCGAGCTTGCGGAGCGCATCCGACGGTGCTATGAACGCGACGAGCCGTTGCCGTCCCTTCTCCATCAGGCTGCTCTCGAACGATACCGCGAATATTTGCTGGTGGGGGGAATGCCGGAGTGCGTGCTCCAGTACGCTCAAACCCAAAACCATGTGCTCGTGCGCCATACGCAGGAAACCATACTCATGAGCTACCTGGCCGATATGAGCAAGTACAATTCGACGAGCGAGAACAAGAAGACGCGGCTCGTGTACGACAACATTTCGGTACAGCTCTCGCGCGACAACACGAGGTTCCAGTACAAACTCGTCAAGAAAGGCGGCCGCGCCGCCGAGTTCGAGAACGCCATCGAATGGCTCAAGCTGTCGGGCATAGTCGGTCAAGTCTTTCGAGTTGAGCAGGCTCGCAAGCCGCTTGAGAACTACCGCGACATAGACGCGTTCAAGCTTTACGTGTCCGACACAGGGCTTTTGGCGGCGAAGGAGAACCTCGAGCCCGTCGACGTGCTCTACGGTTCGCACGACCTTGACGATTTCCGAGGAGGGCAGACTGAAAACTACGCTTACACGCAGATGAACGCGCACGGATACTCCTGCTACTACTGGAAACCGGACAGAGGAGCCGAGGTCGATTTCGTGATCCAGCGGGAAGGCGCGATCGTTCCCGTGGAAGTGAAAAGCTCCGATGGCAAGGCGAAGAGCCTGCACCTGTTCATGGAGCGGTACCGTCCGCCGTACGCCGTCAAACTTTGCGCGCGGAACTTCGGCTTCGAGAGCGACGTGAAAACGGTGCCGCTGTACGCGGCCTATTGTTTGTGAGGGACGGCCATGCTTGAGGTATCGAACGTGAGGCTGCCGCTCGACGCGGGGCTGCCGGGTGCGGCGGGCGAGGAGCTCGTGCGCGCGGCGGCGGCACGGGCGCTGGGCGTTGCGCCGGCGGACGTGCGCGAGGTGCGCCTGATCAAACGCAGCGTGGACGCGCGCAAGAAGCGCGACGTGCATTTCGTGGCCACGGTCGGCGTGGAACTGGTCGACGCCGCCCTCGAGGACCGGGTGCTCGCGACCGCCCGGGAGCGCGGCGGTGCCGGTGCCTCGGCGGGCACGCACGTCAGGCTCAGCGAGCCGTACGAGCCGCTCGCCGTGCCCGATCTGGGCGCGGCAGCCGGTGCGGAGCCGCGTCCGGTGGTGGTGGGCGCGGGCCCCGCGGGGTTGTTCTGCGCGCTCTACCTGGCACGCGCGGGCTTGCGGCCGCTCGTGCTGGAGCGCGGCGGCGACGTGGACGAGCGCCTGCGCGCCGTGGCGTCCTTCGACGGCGGCGGCGATCTGGACCCGCACACGAACATCCAGTTCGGCGAAGGCGGGGCCGGAACGTTCTCGGACGGGAAGCTCACCACGAACATCAAGAATCCGCTCGCCAAGCATGTGCTGCAATGGTTCGTGAACGCGGGCGCGCCGCAGGAGATACTCTGGCAGGCGAAGCCCCACATCGGCACGGACGTGCTGGTGGGCGTGGTGCGCGCGCTGCGCGAGCAGATCATCGAAGCGGGCGGCGAAGTGCGCTTCGGCACCCAGCTCACGGGCCTGCGCTTCGAGGGCGACGTTCTCTCCGAGATCGAGGCCGCCGACGTGCGCACGGGGCGCGTCGAGCGCGTGTCCGCGCGCCGCGTCGTGCTGGCATGCGGGCACTCCGCGCGTGACACGTTCGAGGCCGTTCTGGCAGTTGGCGTGCGTATGGAGCAGAAACCGTTTTCCGTGGGCGTGCGCATCGAGCATCCTCAGAGCGCCGTCGACGAGGCGCAGTACGGCGCGGCGGCCGCGCATCCGGCGCTCGGCGCGGCCGACTACAAGCTGGCCGTTCATTTGCCCGCGCCGAACGGCGAGCGCGAGGGGCGCGGCGTCTACACGTTCTGCATGTGCCCGGGCGGCCAGGTGGTGTGCGCGGCCAGCGAGCCGGGCGGCGTGACGGTGAACGGCATGAGCCGCTTCGCGCGCGACGGCGAGAACGCGAACAGCGCGCTTCTGGTGGGCGTGGGACCGGAGGACTTCGAAGGCGACCACCCGCTTGCGGGCGTGGAGCTGCAGCGGCGCATGGAGCGCGCCGCCTACGATGCGGCCGTTGCGGCAAGGGGCCTTCCGTACCAGGCGCCGGCTCAGACGGTGGGGGATTTCCTGGCCGGCCGCGCGGGCTCCCCGAGCGCGACCGTGCGTCCCACGTACGCGCGCGGCGTGGCCTGGTGCGACCTGCGCGACTGCCTGCCGACGTTCGTCGCCGACGCGTTGGCCGAGGCGCTTCCGCTGCTCGATCGCAAGCTGCACGGGTTCGCCGACGCCGAAGCCGTTATGACCGGCGTGGAAACGCGCAGCTCCAGCCCCGTGCGCATCGTGCGCGACGAGGAGCTGCAGGCGGTGCTGGATGTCCCGAAAGGGGACAGTCCCCTTTCGGGACATCCAGCCGCGGCCGACGCTGCGGGTGCGGGGTTGCGGCCTGCGACAAGCGGCGGGGTCGACGCGATCGGCGGCGAGAGCGGGGCGGTGCGCGCGCATGAGACGGTCGCGACAGGAAAGGCGGAGGGGCTGCGGCTCGCGACGGGTAGCGGCCTTTACCCCTGCGGAGAGGGCGCCGGTTACGCCGGGGGCATCATGAGCGCCGCCTGCGACGGCCTGCGCGTGGCCCAGGCGGTGGCGGAGGCGTTCGCCGAATAGCCCGCTTGCTCGCGTCGATGCGGTTAGCTGAATCGGTCTGCTCGGTTGCGGTTGGCTGGATCGACCCGTTCGGCGAGGCTGCGTAATAGTTTTTCGCGGGTTCTGTGCAACTTTTTCGAAGCTGTGATGGCTTTTTAAGCCTGAAACGAATCTCCTGCGATACTTGCACGTGCATTTCCCCTGTTCGCGATATTCGTGCTGCTTCGAAAAACCCTTACGAGCCATCATAGCTTCGATTTTTTTGCATGGCCCTCGCAAAAAGCCGCTTGGCTGTGAGTCGGAGCGCTGGAAAAGCGGGCGCCACCGGGCGGGCACGCGGTGCGGGCGGCGCGAACGCGCCGGGCGGTCTTGCCGAAGGATGGCGAAGGAAAGCCTGGCTTCCCGCTAAAGCCAGCTAGAACTCGATGCCGCGACGGGCGGGCACGCCGTCGCGGAAATAGTGCTTCACCTCGCGCATCTCGGTCACCAGGTCGGCCGCCGCTCTGATGTCGCCGCCGGCGCCCCGGCCGGTGAGCACCAGCTCAACGCCCGCCGGACGTTCGCGGATCAGTTCCAGCAGCGAGCCGGTGTCCAGGTAGCCGAGGGCGTCGGCTACGTTCGCCTCGTCCAGCACCACGATGTCGTAACGCCCGCTCAGCAGCGCTTCGCGGGCCCGCTCGAGGCCAGCCCGTGCGGAGAGCGCGTCGGCCTGCGGGTCGGGGGCGGCGATCTCACCGCCCGTGCCGTACTGCTCGGCCTCTATGCGGTCGCCGAGCGCCCGAAACGCGGCTAGCTCGCCCGTCTCGTTGTTCTTCATGAACTGGCCGAAGTACACGCGCAACCCCGCGCCCGCCGCCCGCACGGCCAGCCCGACGGCAGCCGTCGTCTTGCCCTTGCCGTTGCCCGTGTACACCTGCACCTTGCCTTGGTCCATGTCGTTCCTTTCGTTGAAGCTTGCGTTCGAGCGCCGTTTGGCGGCCGCCACGCAGGGGGTGCGTGTCCCAGCCGTCAAAACGTCCGTTTTCTGTAGTCGCTTTATAGAGCAAAGGCTCTGCTATTGCCATCTATCTGGGGAAGCGAACCCTTTTTGAGCGCCAAGGGCGGCGCGCTCACCTTGCGGAATCGGCGAAACGGCGCTTTCGGCGCATCCCCTCAGTCGCCCAGCTCGCGTTCCCAGTCGAAATCGGTCGGCGGCGCGAGCGGCAAGTCGCCGCCGTCTTCGCCGTCCATCCGTCCATCCCATTGGCAGGCGTCCATGTCCACGTGCTCGTCGTCGGCGAACGTGACGCCTTCCTCTTCCAGCATCTCGCGCTGCACGTCGGGGCCGCCGAACGCATAGCCTTTGCACAGGCCCCCGTCCTTGAACACGATGCGGTGGCAGGGTATGTTGTTCACCTCGGCGCCCGGGTCGGGGTTCGCGTGCAGCGCGTATCCTACGTACCGCGCCGAACGCGGCGCACCCACCAGCCGCGCCACCTGGCCGTACGAAGCCACTTTGCCGCGCGGCACCTCGCGCACCACCGCGAACACCTTCTCCGAGAACTCGCCCATGCCGCTTCCCTTCTGCCTGCGCTCCAAACGTTTTTCGCAAGGGTACCGTATTGTCCTGACGGGTGCAAAGGAACGCAGCGCGCCGAAACCATGTCCTTTTACGGTGCGCGCGGGCTCGGGGGCATGGGAGGATGGACTGTGGCGGAAGCCGCCCGCCTGCCCGCCCGCCCGCCCGCCCGCCCGCCTGCCTGCCTGCCTGCCTTAAATTCTTCTCCGCCGGTCTTCAGGTTTCCTTAACAGGTGTGTGGATTCGGCCGCACCCCGAACGTTCCGGGAATCCCCTTCCCTTTTTCGCTCCGGGCCTCTATTCTTGGGCGAGGAAGTTGACGTTCGGTTCCGGGGTTCCGAGCGCTTTTCACAAGGGAGGTCCACGATGGCACTGCGATGCAACCGCCGAGGTGAAGGGGAAGACGCGGGCGACCGCGCATCTTGGAGCGCCGGGGGCGGGGGAACTTGGCCCGCCGCCGAGCATCCCATCGGCGCGCCCGTCTCGCCCGCCGCAACCGCCGAGCTCGCCGACGTGCCGGCTCCCGGCGGGCCCGGCGCGGCCGATCCCGCATGGGGCGACGGCCTGGTGGACGCGTCTGCCCTTGCCGACATGCAGGCGTTCAACGATCTGAAGGCGAAACGCAAGAAGCAGAAGAAGCGCAAGATCATCACGGCCGTGGCCGTGGTTGCGGGCTTGGCCGTGGTGGCGGGCGGCGTTGGTTTCTGGTACGTCGGCGACCAGGCGGCCCGCGCCATGCAGGAGGCGGGCATGCAGTTCGCGCCCGTCGAGCAGGGCACGTTCACCCAAACCGTCTCGGCGTCGGGCAACCTGCGCCCCGTGGCCTCCGTGAGCGCCACGCCCGAGGTGGACGGCATCGTGGGCGAGGTGCTGGTGTCGGAAGGCGACGCCGTGGCCGCAGGGCAAACGCTGTTCACCGTGGTCAACGCCGAGTTGGACAAGGCCGTGACGCAGGCCGCCCAGGGCATCGAAGAGGCTCGCAACGGCGTGGCCCAGGCGCAGAACGCCGTCAACGACGCCTACCGCGCGAAGGAGCAGGGGCGGCAGGCCGCCGCCGACGCGCAGGCGGCAGCGGCGGCGATGGCCGCGGCGGGCGGCGAAGCCGGCACGGGGGCCGCCGCGGCGGCGTGCGGCCAGTCGTTCGACGAGGCCGGCGCCGATTCCGCCATCAGGCAGGCGGAGCTGTCGCTGAACAGCGCCAATCTGGGCCTGCAAAACGCCCAGGCCGCCTACGACGAGGCGGTGGCCCGCGCCGAGAAGCGCACGGTGACGTCTTCCATCGCAGGCAGCGTGGTGGCGGTGAACATCGAGCCGGGCAAGGCGCTGGGGGCGACCGCCTCCGGGGCCGGCACCGGCTCGCCCGTGCAGATAGCCGACCTATCGCAGATGAAGGTGTCCATCGGCGTGAACGAGATAGACATCCTGAAGGTGAGCGCCGACCAGCAGGCCACGGTCACGTTCACCGCCGCGCCCGATTTGCAGCTTCCCGCCAAGGTCGTGCGCATAGCCACCACGTCTGCCGGCTCGGGCGACGGCGCGGCCGCAGGCGCATACGGCGGTTCGGGCGCCGCGGTCACCTACGCGGTGGAGCTGCTCATCGAGACGCCCGACCCGCGCCTGAAGCCCGGCATGACGGCCAAGGCCACCATCGTCACGCAGACCATCGAGCGGGCGCTCATGGTGCCCATCTCGGCGGTGCAGACCGACGGCTCCGGCGGCGGCTACGTCATGGTGCTCGTCGATCCGGAGACGCAGGAGACGGAGATGCGCAAGGTCGAGACGGTGGCTTCCGACGGTCTCACCACGGTGGTGAAGGGCGACGTCAAGCCGGGCGATTCCGTGGTCGTGGGCGGCGGCGCCCTGGGCGGCATGGACGCGTCGCTCGCCGGCGGGGGAGCGGTCTCCGATTCCGGTGCGGTCGTGTCCGGCGACTCCGTCGTGGTGGGGTAGCGCCGTGCCTGCCGCAACCGTCGTCGAGGCGGTCGACCTGCACCGCATCTACGAGAGCGCCTCGGGCTTCACCCACGCGCTGCGCGGCGTGTCGCTCACCGTGGTCCAAGGCGAGTTCTTGGCCATCATGGGCCCGTCCGGGTCGGGGAAGTCCACGCTCATGAACCTGCTGGGCTGCCTGGACACCCCCACGCGCGGCCGCTACCTGCTGGAGGGCGTGGACGTGGCCGCCTACCGCGAGGACGAGCTGGCCGAGATCCGCGCCACGCGCCTGGGGTTCGTGTTCCAATCGTTCAACCTGCTGCCGCGCGCCACCGTGCTGCGCAACGTGGTGCTGCCGCTCATCTACACCGCCTGCCCGCGCAAGGAGCGCGAGCAGCGCGCCCGCGCGGCGTTGCGCAGCGTGTCCATCGACGAGCGGCTGTTCGACCATCGCAGCAACGAGCTGTCCGGCGGCCAGATGCAGCGCGTGGCCATCGCGCGCGCCCTGGTGAACAACCCGGCACTCATCCTGGCCGACGAGCCCACCGGCAACCTGGACACCGCCACGGGCGACATGGTGCTCGACACGTTCAAGCGCCTGCGCGACCAGGGCAAGACCATCGTGCTCATCACCCACGAGCCCGAGGTGGCCGCCCACGCCGACCGCGTGATCCACATCCGCGACGGCCGCCGCTACGACGACGCGCCCGACTCCGGTGTTCCGCGTGCCGAAGGAGCCAGCGCCCCTGCATCCGCAGCCGGCGCCCTGGCTGCGGGCGGCCCCGGGGCCTCCGTCCCGCCCGCCCCGGTTCCCGGCGACCCCCGCGCGAAAGGGGGTGCGCGCCCATGAGGTTCGGCGACCTGCTCTACGAAACGTGGCACGCGCTCTCGGCCAACAAGGGCCGCTCGCTGCTCACTATACTGGGCATCGTCATAGGCATCGCGGCCGTCATCGCCATGACCTCGCTCATCGGCGGCATCCAGAACATGCTCATCGGCGAGCTGGGGCTGGCCCAGGCGCGGCAGGTTTCCATCAGCGTGAACGCCATGGAACCCGTCGACTTCGACGATGTGGACCACCTGGCGAAGGGCATGCCAGACTACGAGATACTCACCGGTTCGGGCATGACGTCGGTGGAGACGACGCTGGCCGACGGCACCAAGTCGTACGCGCAGATCGTGGCCGTGAAGCCCGACTTCTTCACGGCGAACGGCTCGAAGGTCGCCGAGGGCCGCTTCTTCACGGCCGGCGAGGAGGCCGCCGCGGCCCGCCTCGCGCTGGTGGACCAGTCGTCGGTGAAGGAGCTGTTCGGCAACGCCGACGTGGAGGCGGTGGGCAAGACGCTGCATCTGGGCAACGACGACTTCACCATCGTGGGCGTCATCGAAAGCTCGTCGCTCATGTCGTACGGCGTGACGGTGTACCTGCCCTACACCACGGCCGAGACGCGCGTGGGCGGGATGTACGGCGTGTCGCAGATCATCGGCTTCGCGAAGGAGGGCACGGACATGGACCGCCTGACCGAGACGACGAAGTCCTACGTGGCGTCCTACTTCAACGTGTCTCCGGAAGACGGCGTGTACGTGTACGCGCTCGACTCCATGATCAAGCAGATGGAGTCCATGATGGCGTCGTTCTCGCTGCTCATGGGGGCGGTTGCCTCCATATCGCTGTTCGTGGGCGGCATCGGCATCATGAACATGATGCTCACGAACGTAACCGAGCGCATCCGCGAGATCGGCCTGCGCAAGTCGCTCGGCGCGCGCCGGCGCGACATCACGAAGCAGTTTTTGCTGGAATCCATCATGCTGTGCGTGGCGGGCGGCGTGTTCGGCATCCTGTTTGGCTTCCTGGCCGCCTGGGGCCTGGGCGGCGTGATAGGCATGGTGCAGGCGGGCATGACCGTCACGCCCGTGCTGGCGCCGGGGGTGGTGGCCCTGGCGGTGGGCGTGTGCGTGCTCATAGGCGTGGTGTTCGGCTACTACCCCGCGCGCCGCGCCGCCAAGCTCGACCCGGTGGAGTCGCTGCGCTACCAGTAGCGGCAGGGTGCGGAGGCTCGACTGGGCGCGATTCTCAGCTCAGCAAGCCTCCGACGAGCTGGTAGTGCGCGGGAATCTCGCCTGCGCTCGCCCAGACGAGATCGAGGCCGAACAGCTCGCGTTGCATAAGCCCCACGTCTCCTCCCAAGGACTCGATCGAAAATCTGAGCGTTTCGGGAGACGCGCATTGCCGCCCGAGCGTTCGCCTGCAGGGAGCCGTGCAACGGCTGCATGACCCTGGGAAAAGCGCTTTCGAACCGGGGGTTTCCCGTTCGCGCTCGAGCAGGCCGTCTTCGAGGTCGCGTTTCGCCTCTGCGAGTGCGGTCCATTTCATCGCGTCGACTTCCGAGGCGGGGTGTTCGGCGGTGTCAAATGGGGGGGGGGGAACTCGATGACGAAGCAGATCACCTCGAGCTGCCGGTATTGCGCCCAATACTCAAGCGGTTCGAAGTCGAACGGCGGGCACGTCCACTTCGCGTTGTAGTTTCGACATGCTTTGCATAGTGCACCAAACCGCTCGACGTCGACGAACCTCTTTGTCACTTCGTCGGTTGCGACAAAAGATCGCCTTGTTTCGATCCGATGGGGAAGGAATGCCGAAGCCATGCGCGCGTCTCCTTTCTTGGACATTGTCTAAACCGCACACGAGCATCTTGCGAGGAGAATTCTTCTATCCGATCAGGTATACCAAGAGCGGTATGGTTCCGACCGAAAGCAGAGTGGAAAGAAACACGCCGCGTGATGCGAGGCGGTCGTTTCCTCCGTATTGCAAACAGAGTAGAGTCGCGTTTGCCGCAACCGGCATCGCCATGAGAAGGGCGCCTATTTTGACAAGCAAGGGATTCTGAACGACGAGCGACAAGATGGCGAGCGACACGGCGGGCACCAATACCACTTTTGCGAAGGAAACCAGATACAGGCCTGGGTTCGCGAATACGTCTTTCGGCGTTTCCTTTCCGAGCGATGCCCCGGTTATGAGCATGGCCAGGGGCACGGTGGCCGATCCGAGGGTGTCGAAGCATGTTTGGACGATGCTGGGAATTGGGAACGTCGTTAGATAGAGTGCGATGGCCACCACGGACGCGACAAGGCAGGCGTTCACAAACGATCGGGGGTTGACGTTGCGAATGCTCGATTCGTTCGAAACGAGGAATATCCCGATCGAAAACACGAGGAAGTTGAACGGCAGGTTGAATACGGTCGCATAAAAGACAGCTTCGGTACCGAATAACGCACCGATGACGGGCAATCCGATGAAGCCGGTGTTGCCGAACGTCGTCATGAACGAGCACAGGCGCCTGTCGCTGCGTGGGAACAAGGGAAGCCGTGAGATTGCGGTTCCAATGAGATAGGCGGCTGCGTAGCATGCGAGCGACGCGAGAAAATAGACGAATATTTCCGTCCCGCTTGCAGAGCGATCTGCGGAAAAACCAGATGAGACGATGAAGCAGGGAAGCGTGATGGACATCACCGTTTTGGTGACGGCTTTGCAGCTCGCGTCATCGAGTATGTGCAGCCGGCGTGCCGCAAAACCAACGATGATTCCAACGAACAGGATGATCATCTGCTGAAAGGCGGCTTCTACCCCCATGTCTACCGATCGCCCGCCTTCTTCGATCCCGAGGCACCCTTCTTCTTGTCCTGCTGTTTCTGCCAGGCGACTCTCATCGGCTTGAGCTTCTTGAGCTCAAGGTAGACGGCTCCGAACAAGAAGATGTACGAAGAGGTCAGAACGAGGATGGGCGTTGTGGTGTCGCTGGGATTCATTCTGATAAGGGCCATTGCGCTGAACATGATGACGACGGCTATGACGATGAGCACTTGCCATAAAAGGCGCGTCCGTTTGTATTCGGGCGTGGGAGGATGCTTGCTGCTCTTCGTCAAGCTGGCCGGGGGTTCCGGCGTCCGCTTCCCCTTTTTGCCGCCTTTGGTGCTTTTCGAGGGGTTCTGCTCCCTTTTCAATGCATCGTTCCAAGCGCGTATGTCGGCTTTTATGGGGCGCACGCGCGCAAAGGTTATGAACAGGACGACTGCGACGAAGATATAGCTGCCCATGATCATCATGAACTGAACCTCGCCATCGATGACGCCTCCCTTGTAAAGCGCCATCGACGCGCCTAGCAACGCGATGCAGCATGTCCCCAAGGCGAACACGGCATATCGATACTTCCGGTACATGTTCAACAAGGCAGTGATCGTCTCGTCGCTCGGTTGACCTTGTGCGGTTTGCTCGACGGTGGGAGGATGCGGAATATGATGTTTCATGACATGCTCCTCATTTGAATGAAGCAAGTGATAAGATTTATATAAACAAAAATAAATAATATAGTCAACTAAGTTATCTCTATTTTGAGTCGAAAATATCAATTCGAGTGGTTACGGCAAGCGCCATCTTGAAGGCGACCGCTCGTGCATCGAGGTTCGTTACCCAATCGCGCGCGTCGTGGCGGTTCGGTACGTAGAGACTGTCTCCGCTGTAAAGGATCTCGACGAAGCGCGCTCCGTAAGCCCGCGAGACGGCTGCCAATGCAGCGCATTCCATATCGACCGCATCGCAACCCTCGCTCTTTCTCTTCTCGATGAGGCATGGCGTTTCGCGGAAGAAACCGTCGGTTGTCCATGTCTTGCACGTGCGGAAAGGGGCTTCCTGCTCTTCGAGAATACGGCATGCCTCGTTGACCGCATCGATGTCGAGCACGATGTTGCGAGTGGGAGCGCAATAGCAAAACGAAGTCCCCTCGTCTCGCAGCGCTTCCGTCGGTACTAGTATCATGCCTGATGATATTGGTGTTAAGACTCCGCAGCCTCCGCATGCGACCAATACTTCAACTCCCGACGAAATAAGCAGGTCGGCCATGATGGCCGCAGCGGGCGCTCCGACCGGCGCTTGGACGAGGCAGACGTTCGTATTGCGAACGTGGTCGCGGTAGATAGGAAAGTCGCGGGTCTCCGAGTGAAGGACTGCGATTTGCTCGCATCCTCGTTCTTCAACATGGCGCTCCAAAACGTCGCCCATGAAGCTCATGAGGCAGCGAATGGGGAGGGCGCTGCCGTCGGAGGCGGCGAGGGGCGGGCGGGACATAGGGTTGCGCGGTTCGCTGCAGTCGTGATCGAAGAGCGGACAGTTTGTCATCTCGCTCATGCTGGACTCCCTTTCAAAATCGTATCGGGCTCTTTGTTTCATTGTACGATTTATTAACATATGATACAAATAAATAAAAATATAGTTAATAAATATTGACAATTAAGTTACAACATTTTAATCTATCGAACGAAAGAACGCTACGGGTTCGGTTGCATCATCGGCCGTTCAAGGGAAGCAGGTGAGAATCCTGCGCTGTACCGCAGCTGTGAGCGCATGAGCCGGTTCGGGGGACTTGGGTTCCCGAAAGCCACTGGGAAACCGGGAAGGCGAACCGGGCGGAGCGGAAAAGCCGCCCCCATGCCAAGCCAGAAGACCTGCCGGTAGCGAAAGAGCATGGCGGCGACGCGTATCGCCCTCCATGAGGCGCTTGGGAGCAACGGGCGCCGCGTAGCGAGCCTTAAACCGGCTCCGCACATGGAAGGGGACGAACGACATGTTGTGCACGTTCCGTCGCATCGATCTGAATTCCTTCGAAGAAGCGGCTCTTGCCTGCCTCGGCAGTCAATCTGCTTTTCTCGCCTTCGGCAGACGCCCGTAGGCCCGTTCCTCGGTGACTCACCGGGCCTACCTACCCCAACCCGGTGGTCAGAATTCCTCCTTCCCCTCCGAGTATGTGCCTCGGAGGGGCACAGGAAGGAAGGGCGTCAATCATCTCTCATCGCCCGAGTCTTTATCGGTTACGCAAGGCACCACCGGTTCTCATGATGAAAGGAAGGGGAGACAAGCTCATGGAAGCCTATCTGCTCATCGATTTTGGAAGCACGTACACCAAGGTTACCGCGATCGACCTTGAAGGGGAGATCGTTCTCGGCACGGCTCAGGCGTCGACCACCATCGAGACGGACGTTCGCGTCGGTCTCGACGAGGCGCTCGGGCTGCTTCAGGCCGCGTGCGGGCTCGGTCTTGACGACTACGTAGGAAAATACGCCTGCTCGTCAGCCGCAGGCGGTCTCAAAATGGTTTCGATCGGGCTCGTGCCGTCGCTTACGCTCGAGGCCGCCCGCCGCGCCGCACTCGGTGCCGGAGCCAAAGTCATCGGATCCTACGGATACGAGCTTTCGAGCGCGCAGGCTGCCGAAATAGAGAGGATGACGTGCGATATCGTCATGCTGGCGGGAGGAACGAACGGCGGCAACAAGGATGTGATCCGTCACAATGCCGATATGCTGGCGCAGACAAGCATAGCATGTCCTATCCTCGTCTGCGGCAACACGGCAGTGCAAGACGAGATCGCCCAGAAGCTCGAAGCATCGGGAAAGAAAGTCTACCTTGCTGACAACGTCTTGCCAGAAGTCGATCAGGTGCGCGTCGAATCCGCCCAGAGCGTCATACGGGAGATATTCGTCAAGCATATCACCAAGGCGAAGGGGCTCGAGTATGCGGCGAGGTTCATCGGCCGCGACATCATTCCCACGCCCAAAGCCTCGCTCAACGCCGCGACGCTTATCGCCGAAGGCTCCAAGCACGAGTCGGGCATGGGCAGCGTTTTAGTGCTCGAGATCGGCGGAGCGACCATCAACGTGCATTCCGTTGAGGAGGTGAAGCCCGTTACGCCGCAGACCATCGTGCGTGGTTTGCCCGAGAACAAGGTAAAGCGCACGGTCGAGGGCGACTTGGGCATCCGGTGGAACGCGAACACCATCTGCGAGCTGGTGGGCGTCGAGACGATCACCGACAATATGCGCGAGGTTGCTCCGGACGTCGACGCCGATTCCATCGACCCCGCCGCGTTCACCTCCTTTCTTGCTCACAACACCTCCCATAAGCCTGAGAACCCGGTGGAATGGGCCTTCGATATCGCCTTGGCGTATTCGGCCGCCGATGTGGCGGTTCGTCGCCATGCGGGGACGGCTCGCAAGGAGACGGTTGCCATTGGGGAGGTCGATGTGCAGCGAGGCAAGAACCTTCTCGACGTGCGCAACGTGATTGGGATCGGAGGGATATTCCGCTACGGGGAGCACCCTGAGCGCATCTTGCCTGCCGCCACCTACGATCTCAAGAACCCGGAAAGCCTCAGACCGACGCACCCGAATTTCTATTTGGACACGACCTATGTGCTCTACGCCGTGGGTTTGCTATCCCAAGACCATCCCGACCAAGCCCTGCGTATCGCGAAGAAGTACTTGAAGCCCGTCGATCCTGCGACGTCGTCCCCTGTATCGGGCGGTTACGCCGATCGCGGAAGCGCTTTAGGCGGGGTAGAGCATGGGGGCTGTGGCGGTTTGATGACCCACTGAACGGAAAACGTCCTTCGATCGCAACCGCAATGCGCGAAGGGGGCAACCAAGAAGACAAGCGCCGGCGAACCCGGTGCCGGTCGAGCTCTGCCGAAGGAGCAGAGTGCGAGATACGAAAGGATGCGGCATGAGGGTAGAAGACAAAGTGGTCTCTTTCATCGAGGATGCCACGTACGACGACCTGAACGCAACTGATATTGACATCGTGAAAAAGCAGATCCTGACCTATGTCGGGTGCGTGATCGCAGGCAGCTCGAACATGGGATGCGAAGAGGTCGTCGAGATCGCCAAAGACCTTGGGGGCAAGGAAGAGGCCACCATCCTCGTGCACGGCGGCAAAGTGCCGGCCCAGCAGGCTGCCTTCGCAAACGGCGTCATGGGGCGCGCACTCGACGTGTGCGACCACATCAAGCCCGGCATGCACGTCGGCTCCGGCATGATTCCCGCCATTTACGCCGTTGCCGAGATGAAGGGAGGGGTCAGCGGCAAGGAGTTCGTCAACGCCATCGCCGTCGGCGACGAGGTGGCTTTGCGCCTGAACCTGCTGGAAAAGGACTATCACGGGTTCGACCCGACGGGCATCGCCGGCGTGTTCGGGGCTGCTGCGGGGGCGGCGAAGATATGGGGAATGTCCCATAAAGAGATCCTTCACACGCTCGCCCTGGCGTTCAACCGCGCTGCGGGAAGCTTCCAGTGCAACATAGACGGCGCGTTGGCGGTGCGCGTTATCGAGGGATGGATCGGCCAGGCCGGCGTCGAGTGCGCGCGTCTGGCGTCCAAGGCCATCACCGGTCCCGTTGACTTCCTCGACGGCGTGTACGGGTACTTCAACCTGTTCACGAACGGGCGTACGAACGGCGAAGAGATATTCGCAGGTTTGGGGGAAGAGCCGCTGCACACGTACACGCTCGGCTTCAAGAAGTATCCGAGCTGCGGTATGACGCAGGGCTCCACCGAGCTTATCTTGAGCATGATGGCGAAGCGCGGTTTCTGTGCCGACGACGTCGAGCATATCGTGCTCACGATGCCGACCTACGGGTACAACTTGGTCGGCAATTTCAAACTGGGCGACAACCCCAAGGTCAATGCACAGTTCGGCACGCCTTACTGCATCGCCAACGCGCTTGTGCGCAAGGAGGTCAAGCTCGAGCACTTCGAGCCGGAGTTCATCATGAACGACGAGGTTCTGGAGTTCACGAAGAAGATCGAGTCTGTCTGCGACCCGAGCCTCGACCCCATCCGCCCGCACTATGCGTCCGACATCAAAGTCATCTGCAAGGACGGCAGCATCTACGAGGGTTCCATCGATATCTCGCCCGGCACCGAAGAGGCGCCGCTTAAGGACGAAGACTTCAAACGTCGTTTCTACGACTGCATCGATTTCGCGAAGAAGCCCTTCCTCGAAGAGCGGGCGGACGAGATATATCGGAAGTGCCTCGATGTTGCTGACATGGGAAACGTCGACGAGCTGTTCCACTTCATGACGAACTGATCGATCGAAGCCAGAAGGGGAAGGCGGCGAGAAACATGCTGGACAACGAAGATCAGGGTTGGTGGGACGAAATTGCGGACGTTGTCGTCGTAGGGTCGGGCTTCGCCGGGCTCGTTGCGGCGAGCGAGGCCGCGAAAACCTACGAGCGCGTGCTCGTTTTGGAGAAGATGCCCTACAGCGGCGGGAACTCGCGCATTGCGGGCGGAGGTTATTGCTGCTGGGACAGCAAGCTCAAGCTGCGCGAGGAGCTAGGTTTGGGCGAGGACTCCTGGAGAGCGCACTTTGACGACACGATGCGGGCGGGCGGACTCTACAACGTGCCGGAGCTCGTCGAGGTGCTGGCCAAGGAGGCCCCGGCGGGACTCGACTTTTTGGTGGATGCGGGCATCCCGTTTCGGAAAAGCCTGCCGCGCATCGGGGGCCATTCGGCGTATCGCAGCTATCAGATGGCATGCTCGGGAAGCGAGACGATGGGCCTTTTGCAAGAAGCGTGTTTTGCGAGCGGCCACGTGGAGCTTCGCCGCAACGCTGCGGTGCGCAATCTGTTCAGAGAAGGCTGGCGCCCGTTTGCCGACAATCCCCCCGGGCGGGTGCTGGGCGTTGCCGTGGTAGATGACGGAACGGTCAAGAACATCCGCGCGGCGCACGGCGTGATCGTCGCGTCGGGGGGATACGGCCGCGATGTGGAGCTGCGCACGGCTTACAAGCCGTCGTTGAGCGCCGCCTACAGCTGCACGAATCACAAGGGCGCGACTGGAGAAATGATCCGCTTCGCCAAGGCGGTCGGTGCCGATGCGGTTCATATGGAGTTCGTGCAGCTGTATCCCTGCGCCGACCCCAAAACCGGGGGCATCGACCAGGCGGCGTTCTTGTGCTATTCGGGCACCGGCTACGGGCTCGTCTACGTGAACGGCATCGGACGGCGTTTCGTCAACGAACTGGCGAGCAGGGAGGATGTTTCAAACGCGCAGATGAACGCGGGCGGCAAACCAACCTATTCGATTTTGAACGACCGGATCTTCGAGCTGCTAGGAATTGATGCGGACGGTATCGCGCGGCTAGTGGAGCGAGGACGTGCCTGCAAGGCGGCCACGCTTTCCGGCCTTGCCGAACAAGCGGGCTTCGACCCCGCCATCTTCGAAGAAGGCATCGCACGGCACAACGCGGCTATCTTGACCGGCGTCGACGAGGCGTTCGGCAAGCCGATGACAAGCCAGATGGCCCCCTTGGATTCCGGGGATTTCTACGCAATACCCCAGTGGCCGTCCGTCCACTACTGCATGGGCGGCTTGCGCATCGATGCGGAGGCCCGCGTCATCGATATAGAGGGGAAGCCCATCCCGGGTCTCTACGCGGCCGGCGAGGTGTGCGGCGGCGTGCACGGGATCGATCGGTTAGGAGGTAACGGTATTGCCGAGTGCGTAGTTTTCGGGCGTGTCGCCGGTCGTCTCGAATGCTGAGGCATGGCCGGTTGCTGGAATTTATCGAACGAGTAACGAGGAGGTACGGAATATGGCACGACAAGGAGAGGCTATCCGCAACGTGCGACTCGATGATGAGGAGTTCTTCCGCATCAGAAACGAAGAGGTGCTGCCCATGTGGAAGACGGGGCAGGAGATAGCCGACTTCGACGAGTGCATCGCTGCGGCCAAGGAGCTTTCGGCGGGGAAGAATTACGCTGAGCGGCAGCTTGCAGCGCGCGAGAACGAGGTGCACAACCTGCAGCCGCAGTTCGGGCATGCGTTGACCGAGCAGCTGCTCGAGGGCGTGCAATATGTCGAGAGCGAGTCTCCGCTGCTGCCGAACGGCGTGTGGAACTTCTATACCGACTCCTATACGCGCAAATGCAGCTTCGACATGGCCCAAGTGGGTCTTGAGCGCACGAAGGCCGAAGGGCAGACCATGCTCAACGGCTATCCTATCGTGAACCACGGCGTTGAGGAGGCTCGCAAGGTGAAGCGAGCCGTCCGGGCCCCGATAACGATGAACTCCACCGACGAAGATGGACGACTTGCTTCCGAGATCGCGCTCGCTTCCGGTTGGAACGCCTGCAACTGCCGCTCGCTCCAGGAGGTTATCGCGCACTGCAAGTACATCGATCTCGCCGAGGAGATTCGCATCAACCAATACGAGTCGAGGTTGGCTGCGAAGTACACCGAGGCCGGCGTGCCCATCGCCCCCCATATCACATCCAACCTGACCGGCTACGATGCCCCTGGGTTCAAGGCGCTCGTTATGACGTCGCAGACGCTCATCGGCGCTGCGCAGGGTATCAAGCAATTCTACTTCGAGCTTGGCCTCAACATGCATCTTGTCGAGGATTGCGCCACCATCAACGTCACCGAGAAGCTGGCGCGCGAGTATCTGGACAAGTTCGGCTATACCGACATCAAGTTCTCATCCGGCGCGTTCCCGTTTTTGGGCGCATGGCCTCCTCGCATTGACGAGGCGGAGGCGATGATCGCCTGGAACACGGTTGACACGTTCCTGGCGGGTATCGACACGGCCATTCTCAAGTGTCGTGATGAGGCGTTTGCCACGCCGACCAAGGAGGGCATGTCGAACGCGGTTCGCATGGCGCGCCACCTCGACACGCTTATCGGCAGGCAGCACGTCGACACTTCGGGCGAGGACTACCGATTGGAAGAGCAAATGATCGAGCTCGAGGTCCGCTCCATTCTGGACAAGTGCCTTGAAGTCGCCGATGGCGATGCGGTCGTTGCGCTGTGCAAGGGGGTCGAGGCGGGTTGGATCGACGCCATGCTCACCCCGTGGGTGCACAACCACGGAAACGTGCGCCTTATGCGCGATGCCGAGAAGGCCCAGCGCTACTGGGATATGGGCGATCTGCCCGTGCCGCAGGAGGTGCGTGATTACCATCGCATGAAGCTGGAGAGCCGGGCGAAGATAGAGGGTCGCCCCCTTGATTTCAGCATGCTGGTTGGTGACCTGCAGTTTGCCTCGCGCATTGCCCCGCAGGTGTAAACGAATACTGGTTCGAGAAACGAAAGGGAGGTAGCGGTTTTCATGAACGAAACGAAGAAAACGCCGAACAAGGCCGTCGTTATCGGCACCATCGGCAAAGACGCCCACATGATCGGGGGTTGGGTGCTCACCCAGGCGTTCCGCGATGCTGGTTACCAGGTGGCTTTTCTCGGCGCGGTCGTTCCGCAGGAGGAGTTCATCAACGCGGCAATCGAGATCAACGCCGACGCCATTCTGTGCTCGTCGCTGTACGGAATGGGCATCATCGATTGCGAGGGTATGCGTGAGAAGTGCGTTGAGGCCGGCATCGGGGACATTTTGCTGTACGCCGGCGGGCAGGTGGCCGCACCGCTTGACCTGGTGAACAAGTGGCCCGAAATCGAGCGTCGCTTTGCCGATATGGGCTTCAACCGGGTGTTTCAAAACACCGTAACGGCGGAGGCGACTGTGGAGATTCTCAACAAGGACCTCGGTCTCGTCTAACGAGCTTCAAGGAGGGGGATACGTTATGGAGCTATTAATTTCGTTTGTGCCCGTTATCCTAATCTTGATTTTGATCATAGGGTTCAAGATTCGTGGTGACATTGCGGGCATCGTCGGCTGGGTTGCCGTCATGGCCGTTGCCTACTTCTTCTTCGACACGGGGGTCGACATCGGGCTGATCGCATCGGCGAAGGGCGCGCTTGCTTCAATGGCTGTCACCGGCATGGGCTTCTTCGCTTTGCTGCAAATCACCTTCATGCAAGAAACGGGTGCTTTGCAGCGCGCGGTCGTGGCTATTAAGACTCTCGCTCCGGGCAGCAAAGCCTGCCAGATCATGATCGTCAACGTGATTATCGGCACGGCGCTGGTTTCGGTTGGCGCCACGCCGGCAATCATCTTGCCGCCTATCATGTTCGCGATGGGCTATTCGGTCATCGTATCCATCGCGCTGCCGTGCATCGGTTACGACTCGCTGTGCACGTTCGCCATGCTCGCCGCCCCGGTGGTCACGCTGTCTGACATCCTCACGGGAGCCGGTTTCACGATGCCGGACGGGGGCGCTCCCACGGTGCAGCATATCGCTATCTTCTTCTCGCATTACCTGCCGGTTATCACGCCATGCATCTGCTTTGCCATGCTCATGATGGCAGGCGGCCCGAAACTGCTCAAGCAGGGCATCGTGCCTGCGCTTATCACCGGTCTTGGCATGGGCTTCACCGCCATGGCCGTTTCCTACATTGGCTACGGGATCGTTTTGACGGGCGTAATCGCCGCTGCGGTTACTTTGGCAATCATGATACTTTATATGAAGCTTCGCAAGATACCGCTGATCGATCGCTCGGTTCTCACTGAGGAGGATCTGGAGGCGGAGAAGGCGATGCCGCTGTGGAAGGCATTGAGCCCTTGGGCGCTGCTGATCGCCTTCTGCCTGATAACGAACTTCATCCCGCCGCTGTACGACCTTTTGTACACGGACCTCGAAGCGAGGGTCATCCTGTTCCCCGGCGATGCCGGCCAGCCCTTGCGTCCGCTGTGGCAGGCGTACTTCTGGGTGCTCGTTTCCACGCTTGTCGCCTCGTGGCTCATCATCAAGCCGAAGAAGGGCACGTGGGGTGCGATTCTCAAGAAGTGGAACAAGCGCTGGGCTCCGCCCACCATCAGCTCCATCATCTACTTCTGCATCGCCTACGTCATGATGTACTCTGCATATACGGCGACCGGTGATGGCGGCGCCTGGGTTCTGGTCGACCAAAGCAAGAACATCATCAGCCTTTGGGCCAATGCGGCCGCTGACGCGTTCGGGTGGTTCTATCCCGTTGCGAACGGCTTCCTCGGTCTGGTATCGGGCTTCGTTACGGGTTCCGAAACATCGACCGTCGCACTGTTCGCCAAGTACAACCTCATTAGCTCGGAGATTCTGGGATTGAACCCGCTCGTGGTCATCGCTTCCGGCGGAGTCGCTGCTGGTTTGGCGTCCGTTATCACTCCGGTCAAGCTTCAGCAGGCATCTTCGTCCATCGACAAAATCGGCGAAGAGGGCGGCGTCTTGCGTCGCGTCGTTCCTTACGCGCTCGTTCTAGTGGCGATATCGGTGGCCATGTCGCAGTTCTTTGCGGTGACCTACTAGGAAAACCGGTTTAGCGTTCAAGCCGGATCGTTTCCGCTGCACTCGGCGATCCGCTTCGAGCGAGGCGGGGCCGTCTTTCGGGGCGGTCCCGTCAAAGCGGCGTATACTTGTCCGATGCGGCACGAACCGCCGATGCAAGAGGAGGTTCTTTCGATGGCGAAGGTTTACACAAGGACGGGGGACCAAGGCGAGACCTCGCTGTACTCGGGTGAGCGCGTTTCCAAATGCTGTTCGCGCATCGACGCCTACGGCACGGTGGACGAGCTGCAGGCGTCACTGGGCTTGGCACGAGCGCTTGTTTCCCATGATAGCGTAGGGGAGGTGCTCTACGAGCTGCAGCGCTCACTCGTCCATTCGATGGCCGAGATGGCGACCTTAGGGGGCGAAGCGCGCATTCGCGCCGAAGACGTGGAGGGTCTTGAGCAGACGATCGATAAGTACAGTTCTCTCATCCCTTCGGGTTTTTCCTTTCAGGTTCCTGGAGAATCCGCTGGCTCCGCCGCACTGCATGTGGCGCGAACCGTTGCCCGGCGATGCGAGCGAGTGATCCTCGCTTGTGACGATGAAGGGTTGGCGACCCCGGCCGCGCTTGCGTTTTTCAACCGTATATCTGATCTCTGCTACGTGCTCGCCCGATACGAGGACGAAGCCAAGGAGGAGGAACAATGAGTTACGACAACAAGAGCTGCGCGAATTGCGGTGTGTTCCATTGCGATCATCTGGACAGCGATTGGCCGGGGTTCTGCATGACCACCCACACCCCGGACGAAGAGTTCGATTATGCGCTCGACCAGTACAACAACGATCCGGAAACGTCCAAGATATTCAAGGCTGCGGCTGAAATCGAGGGATTGTACTACGGCCGTTTGACAAGGGTCGAGGAGGTGGTGCTCTTCGCTCAGAAGATCGGCGCGAAAAAGATCGGCATTGCAACCTGCATGGGCCTGGTGCATGAATCGCAGAAGTTCGCGAAGGTGCTCAAGGCGAAGGGGCTCGACAGCGTGTGCGCGGTCGTGTGCAAGGTTGGCGGTATCGACAAGACGAAAGCGGGCATTCCCGACAACGTGAAGGTGCGTCCGGGCGAGCACGAGTCCACCTGCAACCCCATCGTGCAAGCGCGTGTCCTCAACGAGGAGGAAACGGATCTCAACGTGATCGTCGGTTTGTGCGTCGGTCACGACACGCTGTTCATCAAGCATTCGGAGGCACCGGTAACCTACCTGATCGTGAAGGACCGCGTGCTCGCGCACAACCCGGCTGCGGCGCTTTATACAACCGGATCGTATTACAAGCGCCTGCTCTCGCCCGAGACGATGCCGGCGCGTCCGCTGGAGTAACGCCTGATACGGTCGGCATTGTCTCGGCCTGCATCGGTGCCGGCGCTCTTGGACAAGACAGCCCCCTGATCAGATGCGCCCGGCATGTCGCGGTTCGCGACATGCCGGGCGTGCGATTTCCGGTTGAGCCGACCGTTCGATGTCGGGCGGTTCTTCTGCCAAGATCCTGAGCTTATCGACCTGAGGTGGAGGTGTCGCTGCGTACGAGTCAATCGGCCTTACGGCCGGGGGGGGGGTGCTCGTTTTCTGCTCATCGAGCTTCTTGCGCACGCGACTGACCGAAACCCGGTGCATACCCATGAACGTGGCGAGGGTCGCATCGCTGATGCGCTCTCCCTCCAGTTCGTCTATTTGCGAAAACAGGTCCTCCAAGTACTCGAGCTGGTCTTCGGATGCATCGAGCGCGGCATGCTTGTATTTCGCGAGTGTGCTCGTGAACTGATCGTGATAATGCTCGGCAAGCAGCCAGCCGAGCTCCGGGTCTTCTTTGAGCTGTCGATTGATCTCTTCGGATGGGTAGCGTACGAGTACGCAATCGGTGAGTGCGTGCAATGGAAGCATGGTGTCCTCGTCGAGCGAGTGGATCATGCAGTCTTTTTGCCAGATGGTGTTTGCAAGCTCGTCCTCTCCGCGCTCAGATTGAGCCGTCGTGAACAGGACGCCTTCCTTCACGAACCAGGTGTACGTTCGCGTGCCGCATGAAATCACATACACACGGCCTTTCTTGCAATGGAAATCTTCACCCGCGAAGCGGTCTTTCGCCCAAGAGGCAAGCAAGCTGTCGGTCATCGAAAACTCCTTGTGTGCATCAGCAGTGCGGCCGTGCCGTTTCCCACCGTATGCTAAGGTTATAGCACATGTTTATAAATACTATCATAATAAATAGTACCGTCTTTGGCCCTGGATGCTTAATGATGCGAGGTCTCGGGGCTTAATTAGATTTTTCCTTGGCGAGCTTTTTCCTGATACGACTCACGGATACGCGGTGCATTCCCATAAAAGATGCGAGCGTCGCGTCGCTGATGCGCTCCCCCTTCAGCTCGTCGATTTGCGCGAACATGTCCTCGAGATAGGCGAGTCTATCTTCGGAAGCGTCCAAGGCGGCGTGGCGGTAGTTCGAAAGAGTCCTAGTGAACTGGTTGTGATAGTATTCGGCAAGCCACCAGCTCAATTTCGCGTCTTCTCTGATTTGCCGGTTGAGCTCTGCTGACGAGTATCGGACGAGCGTTGCATCAGTGAGGGCGTGAAAGGGCAGCATGATGTCTTCGTCGAGAGAATGCACCATGTTGTCTTTTCTCCAGACGCTATTGGCAAGCTCCCCTTCGCTATTCTCGGTTTGCATGGCCGTGAACATGACTCCCTCTTTGACGAACCATGTGTAGGTTTTTCTACCGCACGACAGAACGTACACCTGGTCTTTCTTGCAATGAAATTCTTCGCCTTCGTTATGCTCGCGCGCCCATTGCGCGAATGCGGCTTCGTTCATGTCTGATCCTTTGCTTGCTTCCTGAGGTGGCAACATGCGTTACGTGCGATCGCCCTTGCCGACTATGCGGAGTTTTCGCCTGATCATCAGCTTTGAACGTCTTCGCGCCATCGAGGCTACATCATACAGAACTTGTTTCGATGCGGCAAATTATCGCATGGTCAATCATATAACCAACAATATTTATTAACATTTATCAATTATATTAATAACATTTAGTAGAAATGAAATTAAAATATGTTAATATATTTAACACGATATGGCTCCATCGGATTGCGAACGACGCAAGGCGAACCAGCCTCGGGGAATGCGGGTGAGAATCCCGCGCTATGCCAGTAACCGTGAAGCTCCTCTACGGGGGGCGAAGTCGGAGAACCGAGCCGAGCGACCGGAGCCCTGGAAAGCGAGGTTGGTCATGATGCTCGACAAGAGCGCGTCGAAAACCCATCTCTATCGGACGCGCGCCATCTTCCTCGATGGATTTGCCTTGCGCGATGCTAGAATACCTGCAGCAGAATATTGGCACAGATGGTTGCGCCGGGCACGGTGCGGGGTTTGCTTTCGGGCTGCTCCAGGGGAATGCGGGTGGAAATCCCGCGCTATACCAGTAACCGTAAATGCAGATGGACGGAAAGCCTTCCGTGTATGCGGCGGAATCCCGTTCAGTTGAAGCGAAGTCGGATTACCTATCCATCACACCTCAAGCCCTGGAAAGAGAGGTTCCGACTATGTTCGGATTTATCCACGTATGCGCTGATGCGCATCCCGCCGTCCCAAAGCAGACGGGCGTTTTCAAGAAGATCCTATCCATGGTCCTCGCGGCGATGCTTGCGGTCTCGCTTGTGCCGAGCATCGCATGGGCAGGAGATCCCCAGTTCGACGCAGAGCATGCCGCCACGTCTTCGGGCGGCGATCTGGGTGCGCAGGAAGAGCCGCGCGTATCCGACGGTCAGGTCTCGGAAGAAGAGAGCGTTTCCGAGCCCTCCCAAATCGTTTCGGCGACTGGCGGTCGAAACGAAGATGCGACGGAGGGTGCGGAGGAGATTCTAGCGAAATCCGTGGAATCTCAGCGACTCGCTGCCGACGAGCTGGTTTCCGCAAGGGGCGCCGCGTCTGATTCCGCGCCGACAGCAATGCCTATGACGGCCGCCGCCGTCCAGCTGTCCGGCGTCGAGCTGGCGAAGCCCGCCTCCCTCGAGCTGGGCACGACGCTCGAGGCGAAGGCGTACACGGGCTCCTCGTTCGCGCCGACGTATGTCGCCGAGGGCGTCGCTTACACCTGGAAGTACGCTGAAACGAGCAGCCCGTCCTATTCGACGGAGTGGACGGCCATCGAGGGTGTCACTGGAAGCACGTTCAGCGTTACGGATGAATTCTACCTGGGCAAGTGCATTTCGGTCTCGGCATCGGCAGGTGCGAACTCGGTCGACTTCGGCTACCCCTACGGCTACGGGCCTTTCAAACTCGCCGGTGCGGTGGACATCTACTCGGCCTCCCTGTCCAACGGCTCGTCGAGCACGTACGTGTACGCGGTCGGCGACACGGTGACCGCGCAGGCCAAGGAGAAGGGCGCGTCCGGCTTCATCGACCCCGACAAGCTCGGGTACCAGTGGCTCGTCAGCTCCGACGGCTCCTCGTTCTCGGAAATCTCCGACGCCACGCAGGCAAGCCTTTCCCTCGACGCGAGCTACCAAGGCACGTACGTCAAGTGCGAGCTTGCCGCGAAGGTCGGCGGCAGCACGTACACCACGCGCGCCACGAACAAGATCGCGGCGGCCGGGTCCGTCAACGTCACGTCGGTCAAGCTCGACAAGACCGGGAAGCTGCGCGTGGGCGACGTCGTCACCGCGTCGGCCTCGGCGACGTCGGGCGACGTGACGGACGATCCGGGCGTCACCTGGTCGTGGTACTGCGGCGATAGCGCGTACGGCACCGACGAGAAGATCGAGGGTGCTGCGGGCAACGTCCTCGTCGTGACCGACGCGCTGCTCGGCAAGTACCTCGAAGCGCGCGCCGACGGCGGATACGGCGAGAAGGATTCCTCGGCAGCCGGTCCGGTGGTCAAAGCCGGCTCCGTCGAGCTGTACAAGGTGGAGGCATCAGGATCAGCGCGCGTCGGCGCCACGCTGACCGCGAAGGCGTACGAAAGCGCCTACGCGCAGGTGCCGGACAACGCATCAGTCGACTACCAGTGGCAGTACGCCGAAACCAACACCACGTCCGACGCCGCCTTCAAGGACATCCCCGGAGCAACCGGCAAAACCTACACCGTGGGCGAGACCATCGACGGCTCATCGTCGCTCGGCAAGTACCTTCGCGTCAAGGCCGTGAGCGACGGCACCGTCGTCAGCACGAAACAGCCCTCGTACTACGGCTCGACCTACGTCGACCCCATCGGGCCGATCATGCTGGAGGGCGCTTACGAGCTCTCTTCGGTCAAGCTGGCCTCGTCGGGGCAGGGCATGCAGGCGGGCAACGTCATCACACCTACGGCGCAGGTGAAAGACGGCTATTACGAGAAGGACGCTCCCTCCGACGCGAAGGTGACCTATTCGTGGTGGGTGCGCGAAAACGGCGAGTACCAGCCTTTGACGGAGGGCGTCGCCCCCGACGGCAAGCTCGCGCTGTCGGCGTCGCTCGTGGGCAAGCAGGTCAAAGTGTCGGCCAACGCGCTCGTCGAAGGCAACGACCCGGAGAGCGCCGCGTGCACCGTGTTGGATGCGGGCGAGTACGACCTGCTGCGCGTAACGCTCAGCCCCAGTTCGGGAGACCTGTTCACGGGCGACGAGATCACGGCGAAGGTGCAGGCGAAAAGCCTTTCCAACGTGAGCTTCGGCGACGACGTTACGGGCGATGTGACCGTTTCCTGGTCCGTGGCCGAGAGCAAGGACGGCGCGTTCGTTCCGCTTGCCGACGCGGATGCCGCGAGCCTCTCCATCCCCTCCGAGGCCGCTGGAAAGTACTTGAAGGTCACGGCGACGAGCGGTTCGTCTTCGGTCGAGGCCGTCACCTCGAGCGCCGTCGTGGCTTCGGATTCGCTCGAAGGCGCGGCGAAAAGGCTGGAGAAGGACGGATTCAGACCGAGCCCGGTGTACGGCGAGGACGACAACATCAACGACGTGGTGGAGGCGAAGCTGGCCGAGCTTGGCTGCGGCGACGTGTCCGTCACGACGAAATCGGCGCAGGCGCGGCAGACGAACGAGAACGCCACGGTGGGCGTTTCCGTTGCCGACGGCGACGAGAACGGCCGCATCACATACTTCTTCATGGACCCCGACAAGGCGTCGGGATCGTATATGTCCTACACGCAGCTGCGGCAGATGGACTTCGTGTTCACGCTTTCGCGTGCGGACGAGACGTACGAGTACGCGCCGGGCTACGCCGGCACCATCCCTTGGGACGACGGCAAGGTGGCCGAGCTGCTCGAGCAGAAGGCCGCAGCCCTCGCTCCCGGTTTCGCGTCGGGCGACGAGGCGATCGCCGTCACGCGAAACCTGACCCTGCCCTACAAGCTCTCGGACGGCTCGGGCGTCGCGAAATCGTGGTCGAGCGTCTCGTGGGCCTCGTCCGACGCCTCCGTGGTCGCGGTCGACGGATACGGCTGGTCCGACTACACGGGCAAGGTCACGCGCACGGCTGCCGATCGCGTCGTCACGTTGACGGCGACCGTTTCCGCAGGCACCATTTCGTCGTCCGGCGGTCCTAGTACGACGATCGACAAGACGTTCGAGGTCACGGTCAAGGGCGACCCCGAGAAAATTGCCGCCGAGAAGGCCGCCTTGGAACAGAAGGTGCAGGCGAACTTCACCTACGACAGCGTGAAGCTTGCCGAAACGGGCACCGTGGCGGACAAAGACGCCTTGACGGGAGACCTGAGCCTGCCGAAGCCGGGCACCATCGGCGTCGACGGCAAGTACTACCAGGTGGTGTATTCCGCCTCCACCGGCGCGGTGGTTCCCAACGGCTGGGCCGGCAAGGTCTACCGCCCGCTGCCCGGCGAGGAGCCGGCTGCGGTCGACATCGTCGTCACGGTGACGGACAAGGCGAATGCGGAGATCACCGCCTCGAAGGCGCTCTCGTTTCGCGTGACCCCCCTGGAGCAGGGTGGCATCGACCGCGAGATCGCGCTGATGGACCGCGCCGAGGCCGGTTATTTCGCGGCCCTCGCGAACGGGCAGGACGCTTCGGCGGTCGAGGCGGACCTGCACGCGTTCCAGAAGGCCTACTTCGATGCGGACGGCAATCTGGCCTGGGCGTACGATCGCGACGCGGCCGCTGCAGCTGGCGACGGCATCGTGCCGGTCGACTTGGCGGGCTACGATCCCATGGGGTCGGCCGGATGGCGCCTGTTCAAGTCGAGCGCGCCGACGGTGGTGTCGCACGAGAACCTGCTGGTGACCCAGCCCGAGTACAACGCGCAGGTCACCGTCTCGTCGCGTCTGGCGAGCGAGAAGTACGCCCGCTACGCCGAGCGCTATCCCGACAACGCCGCCTTCCAGAAGCTGGCGGGGCGCGACGTCTCCGCCACGTTCACGGTCAAGGGCACGAGCGGTTTGGAAGATCCTTACGTCACCGCCACCTGCTCGGTTATCGGCGTCGACAAGGACGGCGCCGCGCAAACGTGGGCGGCGGCATCGCCGTACACGCTCGACAACGGCGCCACGGCGGCCGATTTGTCCGAAGCGGCGTTCGCGACCGCGGGACTGACGGTCGACTCCGGCATCGGCCAGTACGGCTATTTTTTGAACGCCATCACCTCGCCGTTCGACGCCGGGTTGACGCTTCGCTGGGACGAGGCGACCGGGCGCTACTGGCAGCTGTTCGTCAACGGGCAAGCGGCATCGACCGGCGCGGAGGGCTGCACGCTCCAACCCGGCGACAGCGTGATCTGGTGCTATTCGGCTTGGGGCGATCCCGCGCCGACCGACAAGCTCTCCGTCGCGTGCTCCATCATCGGGGCCGACGGAAACGGAAACGCGCAGACCTGGGTTTCCGAGACGGCGTTCGCCGTAGACGAAGGCTCGACGGCGGCCGACCTTTCCGAGGCGCTGTTCGCGAAAGCGGGGATAGCCTGCACCGTCGACACGGCGTACGGCTGGTATTTGAGCGACGTCACCTCGCCGTACGATCCCGATCAAACGCTCGGATGGGATTCGGCTTCCGGCGCGTACTGGCAGCTGTTCGTGAACGGGATCTGGTCCGAAGTCGGCGCGGAGGGCTATGCGCTGCAAGCGGGCGACAGCGTCACCTGGTACTACGCGGCCGATGGCGCGGCACTGCCCGGACAAGTGGCCGCCACCTGCGAGGTCATCGGCCTCGATGGGAACGGGAACGCGCAGGTGTGGGCGAACGAGGATCGCTACGTCATGACGGAGGGCGCGACGGCGGCCGACCTCACCGAGCAGCTGTTCGCCGCGACAAGGCTTGAAGCCGACTACTCCCTGACAGAATACGGCCTGTTCCTCAATTCGATCACCTCGCCTTACGATTCCGAGATGAAGCTCTCTTCAAAGGAGACGTCTCCCGGCGTCTGGACGTTCTGGCAGCTGTTCGTGAACGGCGAGCCTTCCCAGCTCGGCGCTTCCGGCGTGATGCTCCAGTCGGGCGACCAGGTGGTCTGGTGCTACACCGATGCCTCTGAGCTTCCCAACACGGACGAGGTCGTCGTCAACCCCTACGCCCCGCGTCCGAGCTACGACTCCGCGTGGTCGGGCTTCGGCGGCGGCTTGGCGGGTGCGGCGGTCGAGCGCCCCACGCCCACGCAATCGGCGGAGCAGGCATGGTCCTACGACTACCGCGAGGGCGCGACCGGCGACGTGAGCGTGTCGGAGCCGCTTATCGTGAACGGCGACGTGTACCTTGTGGTGAACGGCGAGCTGCGGGTGGTCGACGCAGCCACCGGCACGATCAAGAAAGACCGCAGCGGGAACGACCTGCGCGCGAACGTGGGCGGCGCGAGCGCCTACTGCAACCGTCCCGTCTACGCTGACGGCGTGGTCATCGTGCCGTCCGACGACGGCAGCCTGGCCGCCTTCACGGCCGACGGGCTGGTATGCGTGTGGAAGACGAAGCCGCTCGAGACGGACGGCGAGCGGGGCTACCAGTCGCTCTCGTCGCTCACGGTGAACGGCTCGTACGCGTTCGCCGCCTTCACGGCGGTGGGCGCCGGCGGCCTGGGCACGGGCGGCGTGCGCCTGTGCGTGGACGTGCGCGACGGATCGGTGAAGTGGGAGCAGCGGGACGAGCCGGCCGAGCAGGGCGGAGCGGCCGGCTACTACTGGGCCGGCGCTGCGGCTTCGGACGCGGACCTGGTCGTGGGCAACGATGCGGGCCTCGTGCAGCTGGTGGACGGGAGCACGGGCGCGGTGAAGGCGGCGCTCGAGGTGGGCGCCTCGGTTCGCGCGGGGGTGGTCGCCCTTCCCGTTGCGGCGCGCTCGGGCGAGGCCGGCCTGTTCGCCGTGGTGTCGAGCGACGGCGTGCTGCACCTCGTCGCCCGCGAGGACGACCGTCTGGTCGAAACGGGCTCCGTGAAGTTCGCCGCCAAGTCCACCTCCACGCCGACCGTGGCGGGCGGCAAGGCCTTCGTGTGCGGTCTCGACGCCGACCAGCGGTACGGCACGCTCTCGGTCATCGACCTGGCGTCGCTCTCCGTCGAGTGCACGGTTCGCGGCGGGCTGGGCGAGGCTCAGTCGGCGCCGCTCGTGTCGGTGCAAAGCGACGGGACGTTCGCGTACTTCACCTGCAACGGCCTGCCGGGCGGCGTGTACGGCTACCGGTTGGGCGACGACGCGGCCTACGCGCTGTTCACGCCCGCCGCTGGCGAGCAGAGCTACTGCATGGCCTCCGTCGCGGCCGACGAGAAGGGCAACCTGTACTACACGAACGACGCCGGGCGGCTGTTCGCCCTGAAGGGGCTGGACGGCGTGAAGGTGACGTTCGACGCGCGCGGCGGATCCTTCGTCGCGTCGGCCTACGTGGCGCGCGGGAAGGCGGTGCTGCGTCCGGCCGATCCGGTGCGCGACGGCTATACGTTCGGCGGTTGGTTCTCGGACGAGGCGTGCACGAGCCCGTGGAACTTCGACACGGCGCTGAACGCGGAAGCCGAGCTCACGCTGTATGCGAAATGGGTTGAAAACACCGGGCAGCAGGGCGGTCGGCCTGCGGAAGGCTCGCAGCCGAGCGCGACGCCGAACGCCCAGGCGCCGCTCGGAGGCACGGTGGCCGCCGCTCATGCTCCGCTGACGCAGGAGGCGGCTGTCCAGGCCAAGGCGGACACCGGCAAGGCTTCCGAGCAGGCGGCCGCGGGGGCGACCTCATCTCTCGGCGGCGCGAACGCGACCGCCGCCGACGGAGGCGCCGTCGACGGCGACGCGCCGGGAGGTGTGAACCCGTGGGCCGTCGGCGGCATCGTCGTGGGCGTCGCGGGCCTGGCAGCCGTTGCGGCCTACGCCGTGCTCGCTCGCCGTCGACCGGGCGTTCCGGCTGGCAACACGAAGGGAAGGAGCTGAACCCATGGCCGAAGAACCGAAGATCGACGAGCGCATCGCGCCCGCACCGATTCGAACGGACGCCGCGGCCGAGCCGGCTGCAAGCGGCGGGGAAGGCTCGGGCGCCCCGGCGGACGCGTCGCCTGACGCCTCGAAGCGCGCCGGGCGCGGCCCGTTGAGCGCTGCGCAGAAGGCGGGCGCGGGCATCGCGGCGGCGCTGTCCGTTGCGCTCATAGCCGTGTCGGCGTATTTCGTGGCAGCCCCTGCTCCCGGGGCGCCCGGCCCCTCCGATCTGCTCGCGACGACGCAGGAAGCGCAGCCCGCCGAGGCGCCTGGCGATGTCGACGGTGGCGCGCCCTCCGAAGTCGAGGAGCGGGCCGACGCGGCCGTCGAAGACGGGGAGGCGGCGGCTCCGGCGACCGCTGCGCCGTCAGGGGACGCGCCTGCCGTCCCCGGCGGCCCTTCCTCCGCGGCGGATTCTTCCGATGCCGCGGGCCAGTCCTCCGCCGACCGTCCGGCCACCGTCACGGTGAGCGTGACCGTGGACTCGTCGGCCGTGGGCAGCCCGGTGTCGGGCGGCACAACGGCCACGTTCGCGCAGGGCGCCACGGCCTACGACGCGCTCATGGCGTGCGGGCTGTCCGTCAACGCCTCGCAATCGCCGCTCGGCATCTACGTGAGCGCCATCGGCGGCTTGGCCGAAGGACATCGCGGCGGCAGCGACGGCTGGAAGTATTACGTCAACGGGGCCGATCCGAGCTACTCCTGCGGCAACTACGTGCTGCAAGACGGCGACGCGGTGCTGTGGCGCTACGCGCTCAGTGCGAGCGAGTAGCCGATGCGCGGCGGAGAAGCGACAACTCGGTGCCCGGCATGAAGACGACGGCGTTCGACCTCTACCATCCCGGCGTGGCGCTGGCGTACTTCGCGGCCGTACTCGTGTTCTGCATGGCGGCGCTCCAGCCCGTGTACCTGGCGCTCGCGCTCGTTTCGGGCTTCGCCTACAGCGCCTACCTGCGCGGTTGGCGGGCGGCGGTGCGCAGCGCGGCCTGGCAGCTTCCGCTGCTGCTCATCGTGTCGGTGGCGAACCCGCTGTTCTCGGCATCGGGGTCCACGGAGCTGTTCCGCATCGGCCCGCGCGCCGTTTACCTGGAAAGCCTGGCGTTCGGCCTGTGCATGGGCGTCATGCTGGTGTCGGCCGTGCTCTGGTTCTCAAACGCGTCGCACGTGTTCTCCACCGACAAGGTCATGGCGCTGTTCGGCAACGCGGCTCCCGTCATCGCGCTCATGCTGTCGTTCGCGGCTCGGCTCGTGCCCCAGTACGTGCGTCGCGGCGCCGAGATCGAGGCCGTCCAACGGGCCGCGAGCGTCGCGCGCCCGCGCTCGGCCAAGGAGAAGGGGACCTTTCGCCTGAGGCAGGTGTCGGTCCTCATGGGCTGGAGCATGGAAGACTCGCTCGAGACCGCCGACGCCATGCGGGCACGCGGATGGGGGGCCGCGCCCAAGCGCACTGCGTACCGGCGCTTTCGCTTCCGCGCGCGCGACGCCGCGGCGTTGGCGGTGCTCGCGCTGCTCGTGGGCGCGAACGCGTTCCTGGCATGGACGGCGTGCTCCCAGTTCTCGTTCTATCCCACCATGAGCCGGCTTGCGGTATGGTGGGGCTACGCGCCTTATGCGGCGCTCGTGTTCCTGCCCCTGGTTCTGCAGATCGTGGAGGACGTTCGATGGAAGTGACGGCAAGGGAATCTCAGGAGGCCGTGAGGCTGGCGGGCTTCGGGTTCTCGTATCCCGACGGTCAACCCGTGGTCGCGGACGTTTCCTGGTGCGTGGAAGCCGGCTCGTTCGCGCTGCTCGTGGGCGACACCGGCAGCGGAAAGACCACGCTTCTGCGTTCGCTCAAACCAGAGATCGCCCCCGAGGGAGCCCGCCGCGGCACGCTCGAGCTCTTCGGCGAGCCGTACGAGGCGTGGCGCGAACGCGGCTCGGCGGCGTGCGCGGGCTACGTGGCGCAGAGCCCCGAGAACCAGATCGTGTGCGACACCGTGTGGCACGAGCTGGCGTTCGGGTTGGAGAACCTGGGAGTGCCGCCCGACGCCATGCGCCGACGGGTGGCCGAGGTGGCGCACTTCTTCGGCATCGAGCCGTGGGTGCGCAACTCCACCGCCGCGCTCTCGGGCGGGCAGAAGCAGATGGTGAACCTGGCCGCCGTGCTGGCCATGCAGCCCAAGCTGCTGCTGCTCGACGAGCCCACGGCGCAGCTGGATCCGGTGGCCGAGAAGAGTTTCCTCCACGCGCTGTTCCGCATCAACCGCGAGCTGGGCATCACCGTGGTGGTGGCCACCCACGCGCCCGAGGCCATGGCCGCCTACGCCACCGCCGCCTTCGAGCTGGCCGACGGGCGCGTGGAGGCCGTGCCCCTCGAGCGCTTCTCGTACGCGGGCTGCCATCCCGAACGTAGCGCCGCAAATTGTCCCCCCTGTCATCCCGAACAGAGCGCCGCAAGCCGTCCCCTTTGTCATCCTGAGCGGAGCGCGCAGCGCGGAGTCGAAGGATCCCGAGCGGCGTTAGCCGTGGCGCCTTCGGTTGGCACCGCGCGGGATCCTTCGACTTCGCGCCTTCGGCGCTCCGCTCAGGATGACAAAGGGGACTCGCGCCCGTTACGCGGTCGCTCCGTCCACGCCGACGACGCGTCTCCCGTCCTCGAGGCGCGCGACGTGCACTTCCGCTACGCGCGCGACGGCGGCTGGGTGCTGCGCGGCGCGGACCTGGCCGTGGCCCCGGGCACGGTCCACGCCGTGGTGGGCGGCAACGGCTGCGGCAAGTCCACGCTGCTGCGGGTGCTGGCCGGCGCGCTCAAGCACGAGCGCGGGCGGGTTCGCAACGCCGCGCGAAACGAACAGGCCCTGCTGCCGCAAGATCCCAAGGCCCTGTTCGTCTGCGACTCGGTGGGCGAAGAGCTGCGCGAGTGGCAGGTGCGCTGCGGCTACGACGACGACGCCGTGGAGCACGCTGCGCGTCGTTTCGGCCTGGACGGCCTGCTCGGGCGGCATCCCTACGACCTCTCCGGCGGCCAGCAGCAGAAGCTCGCGCTGGCGAAGGTGCTGCTCACCGATCCGCAGCTGCTGCTGCTGGACGAACCCACGAAGGGCCTCGACGCCCGCTCGAAGCTCAACGCGGCCGACGCCCTCGCGGCCTGCGCGCGCGAGGGCCGCACCGTCGTGCTGGTCACGCACGACCTGGCGTTCGTCTCGCGCGTGGCCGACCGCGTGTCCATGCTGTTCGACGGCGAGACGGCCTGCACCGAGCCCGCCTGCGAGTTCTTCGAGCGCAACCTGTTCTACCGCCCCCAGCCCGACGGCTTCCTGGCACTCTGGGACGCCTGCGCCCATGAGGCGATAAGCGCGGCCGCGGGCGCACGAACCAAGGAAGCGCGATGACCGCGCGCGTCCTGCGACGCCTCGAGGCGCCCGCGCTTGTCGCGGTGCCCGTCGCGCTCGCCGCCTGCGCCTTCTTCCAGATCGAGCAAACGGCGCTGCTCACGCTGGCGGTCACGTTGGCGGCGCTGGCGGTGTTCTTCGCCAGCTTCGAAGCGTCGCGCCCGGCCCTGCGACAGATCATGCCCACGGTGGTGCTGGGCGCGCTGGGCGCCGCCGGCCGCATCCTGTTCGCGCCCATCCCCGACTTCAAGCCCGTCTCGGCCATCTGCATTCTGGCGGGGGTCGTGTTCGGCCGCCGCAGCGGCTTCATGGTGGGCGCGTTGGCGGCGCTCGTGTCGAACCTCTTCTTCGGGCAGGGCCCGTGGACGCCGTGGCAGATGTACGCCTGGGGGCTTGTGGGCTACCTCGCCGGCGTGCTGGCCGAGCGCGGCGCGTTCGAGCGGCGATGGGCGGTCTACGCGTACGGCTTCCTGTCGGCGCTGCTGTACGGCTTCCTGCTCAACTCGTGGTACGTCGTGGGGTTCGTGAACCCCCTCACTTGGCAGGGCGCGCTGCTGGTCTACGGCGCGGGCCTGCCGTTCGACCTCGTGCACGGCGCGGCCACCGTCGCGTTCCTCGCCGCGCTCTACGCCCCTTGGCGCAAGAAGCTCGAGCGCATCAGGCGCAAGTACGCGCTCGTTTCGGACGGCCGCGCGCGCTGAAGGCCGCCGAAGGCGTTCGGGTCGCCCGTCGATGGCACAATAATCACCGATCCTCTGCACGTTCGGGGCTTCGAGGAACGGGTTCGCTCGCATTCGCGTTTCGCCATCTGGGAAAACGAACGAATCGCACCAAACGCGTCTGGTCGATCCGGCCGGCGACCTCCCTCCAACGCAGGGAATCGGTGATTTTTGTGCCATTGCGACCAGGGTTCGGTGCGTGTCGGCTCGGCTCCATCGCGGCGACCTGCGGCGGGAGAGGGATCTCGGCAATCCTTCCGTCTCATCGCCCGGCGGGCGGTTTTGCTTCTTCGCGCAGGAGTGCTACAATGCTAGCCCCTTGCCAAGCAAGGGAAAACGGCAGGTGACGACGAATGGAACGCCGCATGCGGCCGCAGCCTTCCGGGGCGGCGCGTGCCAAGTGGCGAGGCGGGGCGGGGCTATGCAGACCAGCACGATAGACCAGGCGGCGAACGCGCTCAGGCGCGGGCGCGCCGTCATCTTCCCCACGGACACCGTGTACGGGCTCGGCGTGGCCGTGGGCGCGGCGAGCGACCCGCAGGTGCTCTACGATCTCAAGGAACGCGACGCCGGCAAGCCCATCGCCTGGCTCGTGGGCGGATTGGACGACCTCGACCGCTACGGGCGCGTCGTGCCCGATCTGGCCCGCACGCTCGCGCGCACGTTCTGGCCCGGCCCGCTCACCCTCGTCGTGAAGGCGAGCGACGAGGTGCCCCGGGCGTTCCGCTCGGCCGAGGGCACCATCGGCCTGCGCATGCCCGACAACGCCACGGCGCTCGCGCTCGTGCGCGCCGCCGGCTGCCCGTTGGCCACGACGTCGGCCAACGTGTCCGGCAGCAGGGCTCCGCGCTTGCTCGACGCCGTCGACCCGGCCTTCGCCGAGCGCGTGGGCGTCGTCGTGGCCGACGAGGCCGACGGCGACAAGAGCGGCACGGCCTCCACCGTCCTCGATTGCACGCAGGACCATCCGGTCGTGGTGCGCGAAGGCGCCGTGACCATCGCGGACATCCGCGCGCTTTCGTAATCCGCCCCCGAACGGCGCGGCGCGCCTCCCGCGCGGCCGCCGATCCGGAGTCGCCGCATCGCCGAATCGACCGCAGGGCCCTCCCGCGCGCACCTCGCGTCCGTCAGCCCGAAACTTCGCGTCTATCGGATATAATGAGGGCTTCGACGAGCTCAGGGGGCGTACATGGCTTCGACGGTTTCCACCACTCCTATCGGTTTCCTGTCCCACGACGGCACATCCCAAATCAGGGGCCTGGTGTGGGCGCCCGAGCGCCAGGCGGGCTCGCGCGGCCCCGCTCCGCGCGGCATCGTGCAGATCGTGCACGGCATGGCCGAGCACTTGGGGCGCTACGACGACTTCGCGCGCTTCCTGGTGGGCCGCGGCTTCGTGGTGTGCGCGAGCGACCACGTGGGCCACGGCAAGAGCGTGCCCGATCCCGCCAAGCTGGGCTGCCTGCCGGCCGAGGGCGGCAAGGACGTGCTCGTAGAGGACGTCAACGAGCTGCGCCGCACGGTTGCCGCCCGCTACGCGCGCCAGGTTCCCTACGTCCTGTTCGGCCATTCCATGGGCAGTTTCGTCGTGCGCGCCTATCTGGCCCGTTACGCCGAGGGCCTGGCCGCGGCCGTCGTCTGCGGCACGGGCCAGCAGCCGCTCGCGCTGTCGAAGGCCGGCAACTTCCTTGCGCGCCGCATCGCCGCCTCGAAGGGCGAGGACTACAAGAGCTCCTTCCTCGACGGTTTGGGTGCCGGCGCCTTCGCCAAGCAGATCGAGAACGCCCGCACGCCGTTCGATTGGATATCCGTCGACCCGGCCGTCGTCGACGCCTACATCGCCGACCCCCTGTGCGGCGTCATGTTCTCCGCAGGGGGCTACGCCACGCTCACCGACCTCACGGGCGAGGTGGTCACGCGCTCCTGCGCGGCCAAGGTGCCCCGCGACCTGCCCGTGCTGTTCGTGGCCGGCGCCGAGGACCCGGTGGGTGCTTGCGGCAAGGGCGTCCACGCGGCCGCCGAGCTCCTGCGCGGCGCCGGCGTGGAACGCGTGGACGAGATCGTCTACGAGGGCATGCGCCACGAAATACTCAACGAGCCCGGACGCGCGCAGGTCTATACTGATGTGGCACAGTGGATTGAGGAGCACGCATGCGAAAAGCCTACGTCATAGCGCTCGACCAGGGCACCACTTCGTCGCGCGCCATGCTCGTCGATGCCGACGGGCGCGTCGTCGACGCGGTGCAGAACCCGTTTCCGCAGATATACCCCCAACCGGGATGGGTCGAGCACGACCCGCTCGACATCCTTTCCTCCCAGCTGGGCGCGCTCACCGAGCTCACCGTGTCGCACGGCCTGGGTCCCGCCGACATCGACGGCATCGGCATAACGAACCAACGCGAGACCACCGTGGTGTGGAACCGCGAAACGGGCAAGCCCGTGGGCAACGCCATCGTGTGGCAGTGCCGCCGCACGGCGCCCATCGTGGAAGAGCTCTGCGGCGACGCGTCCGTGGCCCGCCGCATCGCGGACAAGACGGGCCTCGTGCCCGACGCCTACTTCTCGGCCAGCAAGATCAAGTGGATGCTCGACCACGTGCCCGGCGCCCGCGCCGACGCCGAAGCCGGCAAGCTGGCGTTCGGCACGGTGGACAGCTGGCTCGTGTGGTCGCTCACGGACGGGCGGGTGCACGCCACCGACGTGACCAACGCCAGCCGCACCATGCTCTACGACATCCATGAGATGCGCTGGGACCCGTGGCTGCTCGACCTGTTCGGCGTGCCGGCCTCGATGCTGCCCGACGTGCGCCCCTCGTCGGCCGACTTCGGCGTCACGGCGAACCCCGGCGTGGTGGGCGGCGTGCCCATCCGCGGCGTGGCGGGCGACCAGCAGGCCGCGCTGTTCGGACAGTGCTGCTTCGAGGCCGGTCAGGCGAAGAACACGTACGGCACCGGCTGCTTCCTGCTCATGCACACGGGCGGGGAGGCGTGCCGCTCCACCCACAACCTGGTCACGACGCTGGCCGCCTCCGCGCCGGGCGCGGAGGGCCCCGAGTACGCGCTCGAGGGGAGCGTGTTCATGGCCGGCGCCCTCTTGCAATGGCTGCGCGACGAGCTGGGCCTCATCGACGACGTGGCGGAAACGTGCGCCATCGCGCGCAGCGTGCCCGACACGGGCGGCGTGTACGTGGTGCCCGCCTTCACGGGGCTGGGCGCGCCGTACTGGGACGCCGAGGCGCGCGGCGCCGTCTACGGCCTCACGCGCGGCACGAGCCGGGCGCACGTCGTGCGCGCGGCGCTGGAGTCGCTGGCCTACCAGGTGCACGATCTGGCCGTGGCCATGGAGGCCGACGCGGGCCTGCCGCTCAAGGTGCTCAAGGTGGACGGCGGGGCGTCGGCGAACGATTTTCTCATGCAGTTCCAAAGCGACCTCTTGCGCACGCCGTTGCGCCGTCCTCAGAATACGGAGACGACGGCCCTGGGCGCAGCGTACCTGGCGGGCCTCGGCACCGGCTTCTGGAAGGACACCGGGCGGTTGTGCGACCTGCGCTCGTCGGACACGGTCTACGAGCCGGGCATGGAGGACGCCCGCCACGCCAGGCTGCTGCAAGGCTGGGAGAGGGCCGTGAGACGCACGATGACGACATGATCCGCCTGCGAACGACCCGCAGGTTCGCCGTAGGGGCGGGCTGCTGCCCGCCCGGCGCGAGCGGTCCGAGCGCAATCGCATGCAAGACGTGCGGGTCTTCCGTAAAGGCGCTTTCCAGAGCGCCCGTTCGCGCGAAGCGCGAAAACATGGCCCGCGGTTGCTTTTCCGCCTGCGGCGGAACGGGCGCTCTGAAGAGCGCCCCTACGAACACGATCGGCACGAAGAAAGGAACCGCCTTATGAACATCAGCATCGCCAGCGACCACGCGGGCTTCGAGCAGAAGCAGGCGCTGGTGGACTACCTTGTCTCCCAGGGCCACAGCGTGATCGATCGCGGCCCCGACAACGACGACCGGGTGGACTACCCGGACTACGCCGAGCTCGTGGCGCGCGACGTGGCGGGCGGCTCGGTCGAGCGCGGCGTGCTCGTGTGCGGCACGGGCATCGGCATGGCCGTGGCCGCGAACAAGATCGACGGCATCCGCGCCGTGAACGTGACCACCCCGCAGTTCGCCGAGCTCTCCCGCGAGCACAACGACGCGAACGTCGTCGCGCTCTCCGGCCGCTTCGTCGACGAGGGCACGAACCGCGCCATCCTCGACGCCTTCCTGTCCACCCCCTTCGGGGAGGGCCGCCACACCGGCCGCGTCGAGAAGATCATGGCCCTCGAAACCAAGTGAGCCCCAACCGGCGGCCCGCGCCGAACCGATAGGCGCGGGCCGTTGTGCTAGCATGTCAACATTTCCGTTTGCCAGCGAAAGGAACCGCCCATGCCTTTGACCTACCTGCCCGATGCCGACCCCGTCGTCGCCGACGCCCTGCGCCAGGAGCTCGCCCGCGAGCGCGACTCGGTCGAGCTCATCGCGTCCGAGAACTTCACGTCGCCCGCCGTCATGGAGGCCGTGGGCAGCGTGCTCACGAACAAGTACGCCGAGGGCTACCCTCGCAAGCGCTATTACGGCGGCTGCGAGAAGGTGGACATCGTGGAGGACCTCGCCCGCGACCGCGCCTGCGCGCTGTTCGGCTCGAACTTCGCCAACGTGCAGCCCCACTGCGGCGCGAACGCGAACCTGGGCGCGTACGAGGCGCTCATCGAGCTGGGCGACACGGTGCTGGGCATGAGCCTGGCCGAGGGCGGCCACCTCACGCACGGCTCGCCGGTGAACTTCTCCGGACGCCACTACAACTTCGCCAGCTACGGGGTCGACTCCGAAACGGAGACGATCGACTACGACGAGGTGGAGCGCATCGCCAAGGAATGCCGCCCGAAGCTCATCGTGGGCGGCGCGAGCGCGTACCCGCGCATCATCGACTTCGAGCGCATGGCCGCCATCGCGCACGAGGTGGGCGCCTACTTCATGGTGGACATGGCGCACATCGCCGGCCTCGTGGCCGCGGGCGCGCATCCCAGCCCCGTGCCGCACGCCGACGTGGTCACGTCCACGAGCCACAAGACGCTGCGCGGCCCGCGCGGCGGCTTCATCCTCTCGAACGACGAGGACATCGCCAAGAAGGTGGACAAGGCCGTGTTCCCCGGCTCGCAGGGCGGGCCGCTCATGCACGTCATCGCCGGCAAGGCCGTCGCGTTCGGCGAGGCCGCGCAACCTTCTTATAAAGAGTACATCGGCCACGTGGTGGAGAACGCCCGCACGCTGGGCCAGGGCATGATGGACGGCGGCCTGCGCCTTGTGTCCGGCGGCACCGACAACCACCTGTGCCTCGTCGACCTCACGCCCGCCGACGTCACCGGCAAGGACGCCGAGAAGCTGCTGGAGAGCGTGGGCCTCACGGTGAACAAGAATTCCATTCCCAACGAGCCGCGCAGCCCGTTCGTCACGAGCGGCATCCGCGTGGGCTCCGCCGCGGCCACCACGCGCGGTTTTTCGGCCGACGACTTCTACGAGGTGGGCCAGCTCATCGCCGCCACGGTGTTCAACGCCGAGAACGACGCCAAGCTCGCCGACGTCCGCACGAAGGTGGACGCCCTCCTGGCCGCCCATCCGCTGTACCCCGAGCTCGACTACTAGGAGCCGACGTTCCGCCGGCCTGCCGGCCGGCGGAACGGGTCGACGCTGCGGCCTTCCGCAGCACCCCGTCTCGCCGCTTTTGCGCTTGCCCTTACGTGCAAAGCACGCGCGGCCGCGCAACGCGGCGATCCGGGGCACTGCGGAAGCTCTCGCTGACCTTGCCGAACCTGTAAGAAAGGAATCGTCCATGCACTACGAGCGCGTCACCATCGTCGACCATCCCATGGTCCAGCACAAGCTGTCGAAACTGCGCAACAAGGAAACGTCCTCGAAGGACTTCCGCGCCCTCGTGCGCGAGCTGGCCCTGTTCGAGGGCTACGAGGCCACGCGCGACCTGGCCCTGGAAGACGTGGAGGTGGAAACGCCCATCTGCAAGACCACGTGCAAGCAGGTGGCCGGCAAGAAGATGGTCATCGTGCCCATCCTGCGCGCGGGCCTGGGCATGGTGGAGGGCGTCCAAGAGCTCATGCCCTCCACGTTCGTGGGGCACTTGGGCATGTACCGCGACCCCGACACGCACGAGCCGCACGAGTACTATGCCAAGATGCCCGACAGCATCGCCCAGCGCGACGTGCTCGTGGTCGACCCCATGCTGGCCACCGGCGGCTCGGCCGTTGCCGCCATCGAGTACCTGCGGAAACTCGGCGTGAAGAACATCAAGCTCATGGTGCTCGTGGCCGCCCCCGTCGGCATCGAGGCCGTGCTCGCCGCCGATCCGGACGTGCAGATATACACCTGCGCCGTCGACGAGGGCCTGAACGAACACGCCTACATCGTCCCCGGCCTGGGCGACGCCGGCGACCGCATCTTCGGCACGAAGTAGGAGGAAGAAACCCTCGCAGGTTGAATCCCCTTTAACGGAAGAGCAGATTCACGAACCCCCGCACCGGAGATGCGAGCGTTCGCCGAGGCAACTGAGAGCAACGGAGAAGACGGAAGGGCGGCGCGACGCCCCCCAAGCGAGTTCCGCGAGGCGAAGAAGCAGCGGGCGGCGGCGCAACCGCCCACAAAGCGAGTTCCGCAGCGCAGCGAGGACTGTTTGAGCGACTGGGTGGTCGCGCCGCCGCCCGCGGACAGGTTGACCCGAGCGACTGGGCGCCGCGCCGCCCCTTCCGTCGCCCCGCATGTTGAAAGGAAGCATCATGAGCGAGCCGCTCGACCACCGTCCCAGCTGGGACGAGTACTTCATGAAGCTGGCGAACGAAGTCGCCACGCGCACCACCTGCATGCGCCGTGCGGTGGGGGCCGTCATCGTGAAGGACCGCCGCATCCTTGCCACGGGCTACAACGGCGTGCCCACCGGCATGCGCCACTGCGCCGAGACGGGCTGCCTGCGCCAGCAGCTCGGCGTGCCCAGCGGGCAGCGCCACGAAATCTGCCGCGGCCTGCACGCCGAGCAGAACGCCATCATCCAAGCGGCGCGCTACGGCATCAACATCACGGGCGCGTCCATCTACGTGAACACCCAGCCCTGCATCGTGTGCGCCAAGATGCTCATCAACGCGGGCATCGAGGAGATCGTCTACCAGAACCCGTACCCCGACGAACTGGCCATGTCCATGCTCGAGGAGGCCGGCATGAAGCTGCGGGTGTTCGAAGGCTAGGGGAAACCCATCCGGGTCGTCCCGTAGGGGCGCTCTCCAGAGCGCCCCTACGAAAAGCCCGCCGCGCCGGTGTCGCCTTGATATGCGACAATTTGACCAGCATATAAACCGCTCTCATCCCCGCAAGAGAATATACAGTTTCATGCAGCCGCATCACAAACTTTATTCAGTTTTCTGCCGGATTTATCCACCACTCACCCGAAAAATGTAAGTATTTGTTACCTTCTCGTAGGCTGAAAACGCAAGTTCCGTTACCATACGTACCGGTTTAATAGGGTGCGTCCGCAGGCGCACGGACTGAAAGCAGGCTATGGTAGTAGCGATCGTTTTGGGGGCGTTGGCCGGAGCAGTTGGCGTGCTGCCTTTGTTCCTTGGGCTGCGTATGACGAGACGGGTGACCGACACCAGCAACTTGGGCCATGCGGGTGCCCTGATGCTCGGCGTGCTGTTGTCGTTCGTCATTCTCTTCCTCGGAGCCATCGCCTGCGTCGTGCTCGCGCGCGAAATCGCGGTGCCCTTTGTCTTGGCGGAAGCGGCGGTGCTCGTTGCCTGCGCTATCGGCTACGGCGTGTATACGTTTGTGCGGAAGTAGGATGGAAAGGTAAGACACGTGAATCCTCTTGAAGAACTAGCGGCCGAGGTGCCCCATCTGCAGCATTCGTTCGACCCGGCCTTCGTGTTCGGCTCGGGCTCGTTCGGCATGACCCAGTACGTGCTGTGGATGATCATCTGCTTCGTCATCACGCTCATCGTCGTGCTGACGGCGGGGAAGCGCCTCACGCTCATCCCCACGAGCAAGTTCACGAACATGGTCGAGTACGGCTACGAGTTCGTGAAGAAGGACATGGGCGAAAGCGCCATCGGCCACGGCTACAAGAAGCACATCCCGTTTCTGGCTACGCTGTTCTTCTTCATCCTCATCAGCAACTTCGTCGGGCTGATTCCCGGCTGCAAGACGCCCACCGGCTCCATTTCCATCACGTGGGCCCTCGCCGCCATCTCGTTCGTCTACTTCATCTTCTACGGCATCAAGGTCAAGGGTCTGGGCGGCTACCTGAAGTCGTTCGCCCCGGCCGGCCTCCCCGTGGTCATGGTGCCCATCGTTTGGTTCCTCGAGCTGTTCTCCACGGTGCTGCGCGTGCTCACGCTGGCCGTGCGACTCTACGGCAACATGTTCGCCGGCCACATGGTGCTGGGCATCTTCGCCTTGCTCACCAGCGTGTTCATCGGCTCCGCCATCCAGGGCGCGGGCGTTGCCGTGGGCAGCATATCCATCGCTTGGATGCTGTTCCTGTTCGCCATGTACGCGCTCGAGTTCCTGGTCGCGTTCCTGCAGGCCTACGTGTTCACCATCCTGAGCGCGGTGTACATCGGCCTGGCCACGTCCGACCACTAGGATCGCGACTCCCGCCGCCCGCACGCGGGCGGTCCGCGTCCGCCAGGGCGCGAACCACGGTTCAAACCGGCACTCCACGGCCGGCGTTGACATAAACAGGTTGTCCAAAGTCTCCGGGGTTGGCTCGGAAACGGTAAAAGGAGGAAATTGTGGAAACTACCATCGTTCTTGCGGCTCTGAAGCTCGTGGGCTACGGCCTGTCGACCATCGGCCCCGGCGTCGGCATCGGCATCGCCTGCTATGGCTGCTGCGTCGCAACCGCCCGCCAGCCCGAACTGCAGGGTCGTCTGTTCACGAACTTCATCATCGGCGCCGCTCTTGCCGAGGCTCTCGGCCTCATCGGCTTCGTGCTCACCTTCATCGTGTAACTCGAGCCTCATCGGACATATTTGCCGTAGAAGGCTTAAAGGAGGTTACAACGTGAAAGACAGAGCGAAAAAAGCATCGACTCGCATGGGGGTCGCCGCAGTGGCCGGCGCCGGCATGACGTTTGCTTTTCCTGCGCTCGCGTTCGCCAGTGAAGAGGAGGCGGGCGGCATCAACGCGATCCTGCCCGACATGGCGGAGTTCATCCCCATGCTCATCATCTTCATCGTGCTGTGGATCATCCTCGCGAAGTTCGGCTGGCCGATGTTCGAGTCCATGCTCGACAAGCGCGAGAAGATGATCAAGGATGCCCTCGAGAAGTCCGAGGAAGCCCGTATCGAGAGCGAGCGGGTGCTCGAAGAGTACCGGGCCCAGTTGGCCGATGCCAAGACCCAAGCTGCTCAGATCGTGGCGGACGCCAAGCAGACCGGCGAAGCGGCCAAGGCCGACATCACGGCCAAAGCCCAGTCCGAGGCGACCGACATGATCGCCAAGGCGAAGGCTGCCATCGAGGCGGAGAAGAAGGCGGCCATCGCCGAGCTTCAAAGCTCCGTCGCCGACACGTCCGTCGCCGTTGCGGCGCGCTTGATCGGCGAGGACCTCACGGACGGCGAGCATCGCAAGATCATCGAGCGTTACGTGAACGAGGCGGGCAGTTTCGATGCCAACTAATCGTCTTATCGTCAAAGAGGAAGTGGCAGTGTATGCCGCCGTCCTGTTCGATGGGGCGTTCGAGACGGGCGGCCGCGACGCGGTCCTCGAGGTGCGCGACCAGATGGTGCGCGTCGCCGGGGCCATGCGCACCAATATGGAGCTGTCCGTTGCCTTGTCAGACCCGGGCTACACGCCCGAGCAGCGGGCCGAGCTTGCGAGGAACGTGTTCGCGGGCTGCAACCCGGCCCTGCTCGACGTTTTGGCGGTTCTGGCCGAACGGGGCGATGCTTCGCTGCTGCCCCGCGTGCTCGACAGTTATGCGGAGCAGCTTCAAAGCAAGTTGAACATATGCGTGGTGGACGTCACGACGGCGGTAGAGCTCGACGACGATCTGCGGCGCATCATCAAGGAAAAAGCCGAAGCCGATTTGGATACGAACGTTGTCCTGCGCGAGAGCGTCGACAAGTCCATTTTGGGCGGCATCATCATGAGCACGAACGGCAAGCGCATCGACGCCAGCGTGGTGTCCCAGCTGGATCATGCCCGCAACGTGCTCAAAACGACTACAGATGGAGGTGAATGCTAGTGACTGAAATCACCGCTAAGTCTATTGACGATGCATTGCGCAAGCAGCTCGACGCCCTGAGTGTCAACATCGAGTCTCGCGAGGTCGGAACCGTCGTCCAAATCGGCGACGGCATCGCTCGCGTCGACGGCCTGCGCGACGCCATGGCGGGCGAGCTCCTCGAGTTCGTCGGTCAGGGCGGCAAGACCGTGTACGGTTTGGCTCAGAACCTCGAAGAGGACGAAGTCGGCGCCGTACTCCTCGGCGATGTCACGGCAATCAAAGAAAACGACCAGGTCCGCACGACCGGCCGTATCGTAGAGGTCCCGTCGGGCAAGGAAATGCTCGGGCGCGTGGTGAACCCGCTCGGCATGCCCATCGACGGCAAGGGCCCCATCAAGGCCGAGGGCACGCGCCCCGTGGAGTTCAAGGCTCCCGGCGTTATCGCCCGCAAGCCCGTGCACGAGCCCATGCAGACGGGCATCCTGGCCATCGACTCGATGATCCCCATCGGTCGCGGCCAGCGCGAGCTCATCATCGGCGACCGTCAGACCGGCAAGACGTCCATCGCGGTTGATGCCATCATCAACCAAAAGGGCAAGGGCATGATCTGCATCTACGTGGCTATCGGCCAGAAGGCCTCCACGGTTGCCGGCATCGTCGAGACGCTCGAGCGCCACGGCGCGATGGATTACACCATCATCGTGACCGCGTCCGCGTCCGACTCCGCGCCGCTGCAGTACATCGCCCCCATGGCGGGCGCCGCCATCGGCGAGTTCTTCATGTACAACGGCGAGGACGGCAAGCCGGCTTCCGCCGACAACCCGGGCCGCCATGTGCTGTGCATCTACGACGACCTGTCCAAGCAGGCCGTGGCCTACCGCCAGATGTCGCTGACGCTGCGCCGCCCGCCGGGACGCGAGGCGTACCCCGGCGATGTGTTCTACCTGCACTCGCGCCTACTGGAGCGCGCGGTCAAGATGAACGACGAGAACGGCGCGGGCTCGCTCACGGCGCTCCCCATCATCGAGACGCAGGCCGGCGACGTGTCCGCCTACATTCCGACGAACGTCATCTCCATCACCGACGGCCAGATCTTCCTGCAGACCGACCTCTTCTTCCAGGGCCAGCGCCCCGCCGTCGACGTCGGCATCTCCGTGTCGCGCGTCGGTGGTTCCGCGCAGATCAAGGCCATGAAGCAGGTTGCCGGCTCGCTGCGCCTCGACCTCGCGTCCTACCGCGAGCTGCAGGCGTTCACGCAGTTCGGCAGCGACCTGGACAAGGCCACGCAGGACCAGCTGAACCGCGGTGCCCACATGACCGAGCTTCTGAAGCAGGGTCGCTACAACCCCATGCCGGTTGAAGAGCAGGCCGTCTCCATCTACGCGGGCGGTCACGGCTACCTCGACGACATTCCGGTGGGCGACGTGGTCCGCTTCCGGGCTGAGCTGCTCGACTACATCCGCGCCTCCAAGCCGGAGATATTCGAGCACATCGTGAAGGAGCAGAAGTTTACCGACTCGATCGAAACCGAGCTGAACGCCGCCATCGAGGCCTTCAAGCTGACGTTCTCGGCTTCGGCTTAAGGCAGGTAGACCATGCCCAACCTTCACGACATAGAACGGCGCATCAACTCCGTCTCCTCGACGAAGCAGATCACGCGCACCATGGAAATGGTGGCCGCGGCCAAGATCCGCCGCGCCTCGGACCGGGTGTACAACGCCCTGCCGTGGGCGAGCGCCATATCGGACATGCTCGTCAGCACGGCGAAGTACGCGCCGCTCGACTCCGAGCCGCTGCTCGCCACGCACGACGAGGTAAAGCGTGCCCTCGTCGTGGTCATCGCGTCCGATCGCGGGCTAGCCGGCGGGTTCAACAGCAACGTGCTGCGCCATGCCGAGAAGCTCATCAAGGAGAAGGAGCGTCAGGGCATCGAGGTAAGCGTGGTCGCGTGCGGCAAGAAGGCCATAGGGTACTTTAGCTACCGCAACATCAAGCCGGTTTTCGAGTTCCGCGACCTTTCGGCCGACCCGACGTACGAAGAGGCGGCCGAGATCTCGCAGTTCGCCGGCGACAGCTATCGCGAAGGCAAGCTCGACGAGGTCGTCATCGTGTTCAACCACGCGAAGAACGCGGCCGAACAGCGGTTGATCGAGCAGCAGGTGCTGCCCATCAACACCACGAGCTACGCCGAGCTCCTTGGCCTTGCCCCGAAGGAGAAGGACTACTTCGAGCATTTTCGGGAGAAGGACCTCGAGCACCTTCCCGGGGATGTCGATTTCGAGCCCGATGCCGAATCGGTTATGCACTATCTGATGCGCGCCTACCTGCGCAACACGTTCTACTACGCGCTCATCGACTCGGCATCCGCCGAGCAGGGCGCGCGCCGCACCGCAATGAAGTCGGCGACCGACAACGCCAACGAGATGGTCAACACCCTGACCCGCGTGTACAATCGCGTGCGCCAGGGCGCTATCACGACCGAGATCTCGGAGATCGTCGGCGGCGCCGCAGCTTTGGAGGAATAAATGGCTGAAACCAAGAACACTGCATCGGCCAAGGGCGCGACCGGACGCATTGTCCGCATCGTCGGCGCTGTCGTCGACGTTGAGTTTCCGCCGGATCAAATGCCGGCGATCTACAACGCCCTGACCGTGGATGCAACCACCCCTATCGGGGAAGTGAAGACCGTGTTGGAGGTGCAGACGCACCTTCCGGGCGACCTCGTCCGCACCGTCGCCATGTCGTCGACCGACGGCATGGTGCGCGGGCTCGAGGTCGTCGACACCGGCAACCCCATCATGATGCCCGTGGGCCCGAATACGCTGGGCCGTATCTGGAACGTGATCGGCGAGCCGGTCGACGGCAAGCCCATGCCCGAGATTGCCGAGTACATGCCTATCCACCACCCGGCTCCGGACTACGACACGCTGACCACCACGACGGAGATCTTCGAGACCGGCATCAAGGTCGTCGACCTCATCGAGCCCTACGTCAAGGGCGGCAAGACCGGCCTGTTCGGCGGCGCCGGCGTCGGCAAAACCGTTATCATCCAGGAGCTCATCAACAACCTGGCCCAGGAGCACGGCGGCACGTCGGTGTTCACGGGCGTGGGCGAGCGTACCCGCGAGGGCACCGACCTGTTCCTGGAGATGAGCGAGTCCGGCGTCATTGACAAGACCTGCCTTGTGTACGGCCAGATGAACGAGCCGCCGGGAGCGCGTCTGCGCGTCGGTCTGGCGGGTCTGACGGAGGCCGAGTACTTCCGCGACCAGGGTCAGGACGTGCTGCTGTTCATCGACAACATCTTCCGCTTCACGCAGGCAGGCTCCGAGGTGTCCGCACTGCTCGGCCGTATGCCGTCCGCCGTTGGTTACCAGCCCACGCTGGCCACCGAGATGGGCGACCTGCAGGAGCGCATCACGTCCACCGAGACCGGCTCCATCACGTCGGTGCAGGCCGTGTACGTGCCCGCCGACGACTTGACCGACCCCGCGCCGGCCACGACGTTCACGCACTTGGACGCGAAGACGGTTCTGTCCCGCTCCATCGCCGAGCTGGGTATCTACCCGGCCGTCGACCCGCTGGAGTCCACCTCCCGCGCGCTCGATCCCGAGATCGTGGGCGAGGAGCACTACCGCGTGGCCGTGGGCGTGCAGGAAGTGCTGCAGAACTACAAGGACCTGCAGGACATCATCGCCATTCTGGGTATGGACGAGCTGTCCGAGGAGCAGAAGCTCATCGTGAACCGCGCCCGTAAGATCCAGAAGTACCTGGGCCAGCCCTTCCACGTGGCCGAGGTGTTCACCGGCAACCCGGGCAAGTACGTGAAGATGGAGGATACGATCCGCTCGTTCGCCGAGATCCTCGACGGCAAGTGCGACCATATCCCCGAGCAGTGCTTCGTGTACAAGGGCGCCATCGAGGACGTGTACGCGGCCTACGAGGAGATGACGAAGGAAGAAGCTCATGCCTAATCTGCTATGCTTGGTGGCAACGCCGACGCGCGAGCTGTTCTCGGGCGAGATCGCCTATGCGGACGTTCCGGGATCGGAAGGCAACTATGGCGTGCTCAGCGGCCATGAGATGCTCGTCGCCAAGAACAGCCCCGGCGTGCTCACGCTTTGGATGGACGCCGACGGCAAGGAGAAGCGCCGGTTCGCCCTGTACGAGGGTGCCACGCAGGTTTACGCGGATCGATTGACCGTTCTCGCGCGCTTCGGCGCCGAGGTCGACAACATCGACGCGGAGGCGGTTCGCAAGAAGGCCGACGGCATGAAGGAGAATATCGCTAAGCTTGAGGCGAAGCATGCGAACGACCCCGAGGTCGAGCGTTATGGGGCTGCGTTGGAGACGTCGCGAGCCCGCTTAGCTTGGTACGAGACCCAGCTGCGCGTGGTGGAGGGCTCTTCCGCCAAATAGCGCGTTGCCGCATCATCGAAGCACCTTACGAGAAGGGGGGATGGCCACTAGGTCGTCCCCCCTTCTTTGCGATTTGCCAGGCTTTGCTCTCGGGAGCGCCCGAGGATAACAACGGAAACGCGACCGTGCTTGCTACGCCTTGTCGGGGTCGGCGGCCTCTATGGCGTCGAGGAGCTCCTCGCGGGAGTTGATGCCCATCTTCCGGTAGATGTTGTACGTGTGCGACTTCACGGTGTGGCCGGAGATGCACAGCTTGTTCTGGATGTGCTCGATGCCGCGGCCCTTTGCCATGAGGTAGAACACCTCGGTCTCGCGCGCGGAGAGCTTGGCGTCGCGCGCCACCACGGCGCAACGGGCCTTCCAACGGCCCTGCTCGTGCTCCTGCTCGCTCGATTCCGACGCGGTGGCGTCCTCGTCGTCGGCGGGTCTGTGCTGCGGCGCGAACGTGATGAACGCTGCCAGCACCACCACCAAGCCCAAGGCCACGCCCGAAAGCACGGAGTAGTTCGCCGCGCCCGCGACGGCCGGCAGCAGCCCCAGCGCGAATCCCGCCGCCATGCCCACGCCCAACACGCCCTGGCTCATGCCCACGAAGAACAGCGGCGCGGCATGCCGCTTGTGCGCCGTGTGCACCTCGAAGGCCATGCTCGTCACCACCAAGAACACGTACACGGCCAGAAGCAGCAGGTTCGAAAGCGCGTACACCGGCCCGGTGAACAGCGCCATGGCCACGAGCGACACCACCAAAAACGGGAACACCATGCGCAACATGTCGATCTGCCTCATGCGCCCCGCGAAGCGCTTCATGAACGCGAGCGCCGCGAACGCCCCGACGAGGATGAATGCGGCGATGCCGCCGAACAGTAGCGGGTCGCCGGGCAGCTGCGTGACAGACCCGGCCCCGAGGCCGAACACGATGCCGTAGACCGCGTAGATGACGCCGAACGCCCACGACAGCCCGGCGTTCTCGCGCGACGTGGACAGCGGGATGCGCAGGTCGTCGGCCGGCTTGGCTTCGTGCGCCACCACGCGCTCCACGCCCAGGCTGACCAACGGGCACACCACCAGCATGACGATGCTGAAGTAGGACGGCAGCAAGTTGATGACAAGGTAGAGAAACCCGCCGCAGGCGGTGGAGAGCGCCATGCAGCGTGCCACGGAGCGTTCGTCCATGCTCGACACCGCGGGCACCCAGGCGAACAGCAGGCATCCCAACCCCACGCCCGACAGCGTCCAGGCCACGAGGTCGAAAGCGAGCGGCAAGGGCGCTCCCAGCACCGCGTAGACGGTGGGCGACACGGCGGCGATGATGCAGAACAGCACGACGAGCGCCGACATGGCGCGCCGCCCGCGCGGGGTGGGAAGGCCGTCGGCCGCGTGCGACAAGACGAAGGCGCACGCGCCGAAACCGACGAAGAACGCGATGCGCAATGCCAGGTGATACCACAAACGGTCGATGCCGGGATCGAGGAACGAGTTGCGCATGAGCATGGCGAAGAAGCACGCCCAGAACAGCGCCATACCGCTCACCACCGATAGCAGTAGGGTTGGAGATACGTTTTGACGTGGGGTTTCCCCGTCACTCATACTTTTTTCCATAGGTGCTTCTGCGGCCCCCTCCCGCATATCGCCGAGGTTCCGAACGCGAAACCAGACGATTGGTCGATGGCGTCCATCATAAACGCTCCCTAAGATCGTGGCAAGGAAGGACACCCGCCCCGAGGCACGGTGGAACTGTTCGTTGTCGCGCCCCCTTGTCATCCTGAGCGAGCGAAGCGAGTCGAAGGATCTTCCAGCACGGCGAATCTTCCGTCGCCGAAGATCCTTCGACTTCGGCCTTCGGCCTCCGTTCAGGATGACGGGGGCGGCAACGAACAGTTCCGCAGGATAGCTCGGCGAGGGCGGGTTCATCCGAAGACGAGAGGACGAGGAGGCAAGGTATGGCTGAGGAGTATCGAGTTGTGCAGCACGACAAGCCGTTCCACTACCAGGAGGGCGGCTTCGACGTCACGCGCGGTTGCGCGTGGACGGGCCCGGGCTGCCACTTGGGGTGCGGCGTCATCATGTACACCGACGACGAGGGCAAGCTGGCGAAGTGCGAGGGCGACCCGGAGGACCCGTGGACGAACGGCAGGCTGTGCATGCGCTGCCTGGACGTTCCCGAGGTGACGCACCACAAGGAGCGCCTGCAGTACCCCATGAAGCGCGCCCGCGAGGACCGCGGTCTCGACAAATGGGAGCGTATCACATGGGACGAGGCGTACGACCTCATCACCGACGAGTTCATGTCCATGAAAGAGCAGTACGGCGCCGAGTCCGTCATCTTCGCCCAGGGCACGGGACGCGACATCGCCGCGTACATCACGCGCCTTTCCTGGTCGTTCGGCAGCCCGAACTACACGGGCCTGTTGTCGGGCCAGGCGTGCTACCTGCCGCGCATCGCCGGCATGGCCGCCACCACCGGCGCGCCGTGGATCCCCGACGCCGCGCAGCAGTTCCCCGAGCGCTACGACCACCCCGACTACGAGGTTCCCGAGGTCATGTTCGTGTGGGGCAACTACCCGCTGAAGTCGAACATCGAGGGCTTCTACGGCCACTGGGTCATCGACCTCATGAAGCGCGGCATGAAGCTGGTCACCGTGGACCCGAAGGTCACGTGGCTGGCCACGAAGAGCGAGCTGCACCTGCGCGTGCGCCCCGGCACCGACGCGGCGCTGGCGCTGGGCATGATGAACGTCATCATCGAGGAGGACCTGTACGACCACGAGTTCGTTGACAACTGGTGCTACGGCTTCGACGAGCTGGCCGCGCGCGCCAAGGAGTTCGACGTGAAGCGCGTGTCGGAGATCACGTGGGTGCCCGAGGACAAGATCATCGCGGCGGCCCGCATGCTGGGCAACGCCAAGAACTCCACGCTGCAGTGGGGCGTGGCCGTGGACATGACCCGCGAGGCCATGCCGGCCGGCCAGGCCATCCTCGCCCTCTGGGAGATCACGGGCAACATGGAGCGCCCCGGCGGCATGATCGTGGCGCCGGAGATCCTCTCGGTGGCCGGCGGCTGGGGCCGCGAGGTGCTGGGCCAGGAGCAGGAGGCCAAGCGCATCGGCATCCAGAAGTACCCGCTGTTCAACTTCGGGTTCGCCGTGTCGCAGCCCGACGAGACCGTGAAGACCATCGAGACGGGCGACCCCTACGAGATCCACGGCGCCTGGCTGCAGACCACGAACCCCATCGCCTGCATGGGCGCCGATCCGCAGCGCTTGTACAAGGCGCTGAACAAGCTGGACTTCATCGTGGTGGTGGACCTGTTCAAGACGCCCACCATCGCCGCCTTGGCCGACGTGGTGCTGCCGGCCTGCACGTTCCCCGAGCGCAACGGCATCGCGTTCGTGTCCGGCGCGCAGCGCGGTTCCACCATCAACAAGGTCACGGACGTGGGCGAGTGCCGCTCCGACATGCAGATCAACCTGGAACTGGGCAAGCGGTGGAACCCCGAGGCGTGGCCGTGGGACAACGTGGACGAGATGTTCACCGACATGCTCAAGCCCACCGACATGTCGTTCGAGGAGCTGCAGGAAGTGGCCCCGGCCTACCAGCCCATCGAGTACTACCGCTACAAGACGGGCAAGCTGCGCAAGGACGGCACGCCCGGCTTCAACACGCCCACCGGCCGCATCGAGCTGTGGAGCAACTTCTACAACCAGGCCGGCCTCGATCCGCTGCCGTACTTCGAGGAGCCCGAGCCCGGCCCCGGTTCCACGCCCGAGCTCATGGACGAGTACCCGCTCGTCATGACCAGCGGCGCGCGCACGTGGGGCATGTTCCACTCGGAGCACCGCCAAATCGAGCGCATGCGCCATTACCGCCCGTGGCCCCTCATGGAGATCCATCCCGAAACGGCCGCCAAGTACGGCATCAAGGACGGCGACTGGGTGTGGATGGAAGGCCCCATGGGCCGCGCCAAGCGCAAGGCGAAGCTCACGCCCGTCATGGATCGCCGCATCGTGTCGTGCGACCACGGCTGGTGGTTCCCCGAGGGCGACCCCGAGAAGTTCTACGACGTGTTCGATCTCAACATCAACAACACGCTGCCGTGGATTCCCGGCAAGAGCGGCTTCGGCTCGAACTACAAGAGCTCCATCTGCAAGATCTACAAAGTGGAAGAGGGGGAATAGACCATGGCGAAGTACGGAATCCTGGCCGACGCTCAGTGGTGCTCGGGCTGCCATAGCTGCGAGGTGGCCTGCCAGATGGAGCACGGCCTGCCCGTGGGCGAGACGGGCATCAAAGTGGTGAAGATAGGCCCGTGGGCCATCGGCGACGAGGCCGACGAGAACTGGCAGTTCAGCTACCTGCCCATTCCCACGAAGCAATGCGATACCTGCGCCGCCCGCCGAGCCTTGGGCAAGGTGCCCACCTGCGTGCAGCACTGCCAGTCGCAGTGCCTGGAGTTCGGCCCGCTCGACGAGCTGTCCGAGCGCCTCGACGTGAAGCAGAAGACGCTGTTCGTGGTTGCTTAGGCGAAGCGGGACTGTCCGGGCGGCGAGGGGCTGACGCCCAGTCGCTCGGCAGTCCTGGCTCGCACAAACCGTCCACTATCGGAGATCGGCGTAGCCGCTCTCCGATGCGCCCGCTCGGGCGCAGAAGAGGGTGTGTGAACAGTCCGCCGGACTGTTCACCATGCGGAACTCGCTTTATGGGCATCAGCCCCTCGCCGCCCTACGGGTACGTTGCTGAAAGAGGCGAACATGTCTTTGGGGAAGAAGGGGGACTGTTGCAACGCTTTCGCGAGCGAGGGTTTTCCGTAGGGGCGGGGCTTGCCCCGCCCGGCGCGCGGGTTCGCGATCGTTCGATTCGTGCGACGAGCGCACCGAGGAGCTTCCAAAACCAATCAGCAAGGAGGGGAAATGTACAGTAAGAAGTACTATATCGTGTACGGCCTGTTCTTCTCGTTCATCGTGGCGGCGGTGCTGTGCTTGTGCCTGACCGTCATGCAGGGGATGCCGCATATCGACCCGGTGTTCTACGCCATGAGCTTCGGCGTGGCGTTCGTCACGTCGTTCGTGGTCACGGCCGTGATCCCGCTGGCGCGCATCGCGGCGGCGTGTGCGGCGTACTACGATGCGAAGCCGGGGAGCGTGGCGTTCAGGCTCATCCAGAACGTGTTCTTCAGCACGCTCATCATGTTCTTCTTGGGGCTGGTCATGACGGCGTTCATGACGGGCGTGGGCGAGACGCAGGTCTTGAGCACCATGACGGGCCAGATGATGGGCGTGAACCTGTTCGACCGGTTCGTGGGCCTGTGCCTGCAGTTCTGGCCGACCATCGTCATCGTGGCGTTCCTGTCCGACCCGGCGGCCGGCGGGCTGGCGAAGCTCATCGTGAAGCCCGAGCGCCAAGTCGCGGCCGACGGCGCGCCGTCGCCGCAGGAGGCTCCCGCTGCCTAAGCGAAAAGCTCTTGGACGCGAACCTTGAGGCAAAGCTCGAATCGGGGAGTCGGCATGCGCCGGCTCCCCGCGTTTGGAAGGAAGGCTATGAAAGACGGAGACGGCTACGACGGCGGCTACGGCAACCACGATCACCGCGACGACGACGGACGTCGCGTTCGCAACCAGAAGCTCGCACCTCCGACGAACGAGTCCAGGTCCTCGCCGCCCACGGGCAGGGCGTGCTTGAGCGAGATGGCGTTGTAGATGTCCACCGACGGCGTGATGGAGCCAACGGGGTTGCCCTTCAGCACGCGCTTGAACAGGTTCTCCACCGAGCAGCGGGCCCCCTTCTTCGTCTTGAACTTCTGGTACGCCTCGCGCCACACGCGCACGGGCTCGTTCTCGGAAATGGTGTTGCTCGTGAGGTGCTTGTCCGCCTGCTCGTTCGCCTCGCGCAAGAGCTTCGCGATGGCGGCCGCGTCCTCGGCGGGCACCTGGTCGGCCGGCTTCAGGCCGCGCGCCACGATGATGCCGATGGCCGCGTCGGGGAACAGCTCCCAAAACGATTCCTCGGCGATGAACTTCTGCATGTCGTCCTCCTAACAAAAAAGCATGCGGCCTCCCTCGTCTTCTAAGGCCTAACGACGAGGGTGCGCATGCTTGCGTCCTTATCTACCCGGCGGCAGATGCTCCTATGATGTTGGCTGGCAGGGTACTACAGCGGACGGCGCCGGTCAAGATTTCACTCGACCTTCGTCTCCCATACGGTCCTCGCTTCATGCAATTTTTCTATTGATTTACAATTGTAAATCAATTACAATTGTAAATAACAAGGGGTAGAGCAGGTAGGAGAAACCATGACCGATGTCCTTGATCCGCGCACCGTGCGCGTGCGTGCGGCACTCACCGCGGCAACGCGCGAGCTGGTGAGCGAGCGGCCCGTTGAAGACCTGTCCGTCACCGAAGTGGCCGCGCTTGCGGGGGTGAGCCGGCCTACGGTGTACCAGCATTTCGGCGACATCCCCTCTCTCGTTGCGGCGGCGACGAAGGAGTTCATGGAGGGGATCTTCGCACATATCGACGCAACGCTCGAAGAGGAGAACAGCCTCGATTACGTGCGGCACCTTCTTGCGCTGTTCGTCGAGGGGGTGTACGGGCAGCGCGCGTTCTGCAACAACGCCATGCACGGTGCGAGCGCCTTGTCCATCGCGCTCGACACCATGAAATATCTCGACGACCGCATGCGCAACCATGTGATCGGCAGCCGCATTCCCGCCGAAGGGCAAGCCGCAGCCGATCAGCGCGCAGCGATATCGGCCGGTTTGGTGTGGATGGTGGTGGCGTGGCTCGACACCGATTTCGCAGACGCGAACGCCCCCGAAGCGTTTGCGAATCGACTGGCCAACACGCTCTTCAGCCTTGCCGGCGTAACCTCGTAGCGCTGCGATAGCCGGAAAACTCAACGTGTGCAAGACAGGCTCGATGCCTGCTGATGCTCTGCGCTCTGAAACCCTGTGTAAAGGAGGAATCTCATGGCAACGAAGAAAGTAACGAAGAACACGCATTTCCAACCGAACCCGCTTGCGGTCTTGATCGCGCTGGCCTGCATCGCGGCGGCGGTGGGGGGCGTATGGTGGGGGGCCGTGCGCATGCCGCTCGACGGTCCGCTCAAGGTGCTCGCGATGATTTTGATAGTGCTGGTGGCGCTGCTCGTGTGCTTCGCCTCCGGCATGAGGCTGATCCTCGAGCTGTACTCGAAGGGCGTGTGGGCCACGCCCGAGGAGCAGGTCATGCCCTTCCCCGGCGACGATCTGGTGAAAGATCCCAAGGGCAAGAAGATCTTGCGCGTTCGTCAGGCGCGCGACCTGGATGCGCCGCTTGGGGAGGTGTGGAAGCACGTCTACCAGATGGACCCCACCAAGGGCGGCATGTACGCATGGTCGAACTGCGAGCGCCTGTTCGGCATGAACGTGGACAACGCCTACAGCCTTGAGGAGATGTGGCAGGGCGAGGATGCCTGCAAGCCTGGTGACTTCTGGGCGTGGAGCTACTCCGGGTTCGGCGCGGAGGTGGCCGACCTGGTGCCGAACAAGTACATCACGTGGTTCGCCGACACGAGGGACACCGTGCGCACGCCGGGCGCGAGCTACATGATGGCACCAGGGCTGAAATACTGCATTTGGTACTGGACCATTGCGCTCAAGCCTCTCGACGGCGGAAAGCGTTGCCGCATCTACAGCTGCTACGACATCGCCTACGGGCCGCACAATCCCCTCAACTACCTGATTCAGAAGCTAGTCATCTTCGACGGCGGTGCCATGATGGGGCGCCGTGCGTTCAGGAATCTCGAGCTGTCCGCACGCGTCGAGCGCCGCAAGTCCATCCCGCTGCGCATTCAAGGCGCGCTTCTGGGACGCAGCCACGGGGACGATCCGCGTCTGCACAAGCGCATCGCCTATCCCGAGCTGCGCTGGGCCCGCGAGTTCCCTCGGGTCGAGTCGCAGCGTGCGCCCATCACCGACGATCCTAACTGGCCGCCCAAGGACGGCGAGGACTACGTGCCTCCTATCGCGGAGAACAACGAGAAGTGCGGCTGGAGTCCCGAGAAGAAGGTGGAGAACGACCGCAAGGCGGCCGAGAAGGAAGCAGCGTTGCTCGAGAAGCTGGGCATGAAGTAGGGCGTTCGACCCGGTTCGCCGAAGAAAACGAGAGGCTGTCCGCTGTGTTCGCGGACAGCCTCTCGCAATGCTCCCTTTACCGCCCGAGGCGCCGCGCGCCCTTGCCGCGCACCTCGTCGAGGTCGACGGCCCAGATGGCGGTTTCGTTTATCTCGCGGGCGATGCCCTCGCCGATCTTGTCCTTGTGCTCGGGCAGGTACTTCATGCACAGCGCCACGAGCACCTTGCGCATGGCGGCGCCGTCCTCCACGCGGCGCACGCGCCCGCGCGCGACGACCGAGGCGAAGCGGGTGGTGAAGAAGTCGTCCTCGTAGCAGGGCTCCACCTCGGTGGCCACCGTCACGCACACGCGCTCGTCGCGCGCGAAGTTCTCCAGCTTGTGCCCGCCGGCGTTCGTGGTGTGGAAGCACAGCGCGCCGTCCATCATCACGTAGGACAGCGGCACGCCGTAGGGCATGCCGTCGCTATCGACGGTGGACACGACGCAGAACTCGCCCGCGTCCAGAATCTCGCGCGCTTCGGCCTCGTCGAGCTCGCGGTCCGTCACGCGCATGGGGTAGTCGATCATGGGTTTTCTCCTTCGAGGATGAGCTTAACTAGAGATTGCTTGGTGCGTATCAAAACCTATTATAGCTAACGGGATGTCGAGCGCTTTGCGGCAACTTGTTCAGCACGGCGATTTTCGGCATGAGGATTGCTGCGCGTCCTCAGCTTCAGCTTTATGCTGGCCAAAGCAAGAATCTAAACAAAAAGCCTGCAAAACTAGAAAAGCTCACGAAACATGAAGTGAATGACTCGCATGTGAAACGAATCGACGCATGCTCTCAAACGAATGCGGTCGATCGACCACGTACACGGGAAATCGAACACATGGGAGCGTTTCCATGTGTTCCAATCGACTGCACCGTTATAGTGAAGGCACAATCCGGCTTGGAGGCTGTTATGTTTGCTCTTGGTGTTGCGGGTTCGGTTGTTTTGCTTGCCATAAACGGGTTTCATATCTATTGGTTGTTAGGGGGTGCGGCGGGCTCCGATGCTTACGTGCCATTGGGTAAGAACGGCAAGCGTCCGGTAATGACCAAACCGCAGATGCTCGCAGGCATCTGCATGTTTTTCGCGGCGGCGCTGCTTCCCCTGTTCGCCTTGGGCCTTTTCGGTGACGTCATTCCCTCGTGGATCGTGAACGTGTGCCTCATGCTCGGCATTGGCGTTTTTCTGCTCAGGGGGATAGCGGGATTTATCCAGTCGTTAATGCAACCGAAGCCGCGCGAAAAGTTCCATACATGGAATATCAGACTGTACACTTGGGTATGCTTGTTTCTGGCAATCTCCTATTCTGCCTCCCTGCTCTACGACTGGTAAGCTGTTTTGCCTAAGGTGTGGCAAATATGTCCGTATTCTCTCCGGCTTCATATGAACAGGACGCAAAAACGAAGACAGACGGACTTGCCCGAGGTTGGGGCTATTGCATCCATTGTTGCTCTGACGCATCCTTGCGAATCCGAACGATGATGTAGCCGCACGCGCAACTGTGCGCAGTTGCCGGCGTCCTTGCAAAAACCATCGTTTGTTCGCTGTTTGTGGACGGCGTGCATCGGCGAATGCTGCTAGAATGGCATCGACACCTTACCGCGCTGCAACCTGCTAAAAACACCTCCTGGCGCATGACTGACTGATTCGAGGCACAAGATATGGCATTCGTCCATTTGCACAACCACACGGAGTACTCCCTGCTCGACGGGCACACGCACATCTACGACATGGTGAGGCGCGCCGCCGACCTCGACATGCCCGCCGTGGCCATCTCCGATCACGGCGTGATGTCGGGCGTGCCGCAGCTGTGCGAGATGTGCGACAAGGTGGAGGAGGAAACCGGCAAGCGCGTCAAGCCCATCTATGGCTGCGAGGTGTACTTCACCACCGACGAGGAGCTCAAGCGCGACGGCAAGCCGAAGCTTTACCACCTGCTGCTGCTGGCCAAGACGAACGAGGGCTACCACAACCTGGTGAAGCTGGTCAGCGAGTCGCACGTGGACAACTTCTACTACAAGCCACGCACCACGTTCAGCATGCTGCAGAAGTACGGCAAGGGCGTCATCGGCTCGTCGGCGTGCATCGCGGGCATCATCCCGAAGCTTTTGGACAACCGCCAGTTCGACGACGCCGTCGCGTGGGCCAACAAGTTCGCCAGCTGCTTCGAGCCGGGCGACTTCTACATCGAGCTGCAGAACCAGGGCATCCGCACCGACGCCGGGTTCACGCAGACCGAGCTCAACGGCATGCTCACCGACGTGGCCAAAGCGGCGGGTCTCAAGACCATCGCCACGAACGACTTCCACTACCTCACGAAGGAAGACGCGAAGGCCCAGGACTACATGCTGTGCGTCGCCCAAGGCGCCGCCGTGAACGACGAGAAGCGCATGCGCTTCGAGAACGACCAGTTCTACATGAAGACCGAGGAAGAGATGCGCGAGGCGCTGAAGGACTTCCCCGAAGCCTGCGACAACACGGTGGAGCTGGCGGAGAAGGTGAACGTGGTGCTGGAGCGCGACTCCATCCTGCCGCGTTTTCCTTTGCCCGAGGGCGAGACCGAGGAGAGCTACTTCCGTCGCCGTGTGCAGGAGGGCCTGGTCAAGCACTACGGTAGTCCGGTTCCGCAGGAGGCGCAGGAGCGCGCCGACTACGAGATGGGCATCATCATCCAGCAGGGCTTTCCGGCGTACTTCCTCATCGTGCAGGAGTACATCGAGTGGGCGCGCAGCCAGGGCATCGGCGTGGGGCCGGGCCGCGGTTCGGCCGCAGGCGCCATCGTGGCGTACGCCATGGACATCACCGCGCTCGACCCGCTCTCGAACGGCCTGCTGTTCGAGCGATTCCTGTCGCCCGAGCGCGTGGAGATGCCCGATATCGACGTCGACTTCGAGCAGGGCCGCCGCGAAGAGGTTATCAATCACATCAAGGACGTGTACGGCGAGGACCACGTGTCGCAGGTCATCACGTTCGGCACCCTGCAGGCCAAGAACGCCGTGCGCGACGCCGCGCGCGTGCTGGACTACCCGTACAACACCGGCGACCGCATCTGCAAGCTGATCGGCGACGAGCTGGGCATCACCATCGACAAGGCGCTGGCCACCAACCCCGACCTGAAGAAGGCGTACGAGACCGAGGAGGACGTGAAGGCCGTCATCGACGCCGCGAAGTCCATCGAAGGCCACGTGCGCGGCGAGGGCGTGCACGCGTGCGCCACCATCATCTGCCGCGACCCCATGAGCGACCACGTGCCCATGAAGCGCGACACCAAGGGCGGCGGCATCATCACCCAGTACGACGGCCACTACACGCCCGAGCTGGGCCTGCTGAAAATGGACTTCCTGGGCCTGCGCACGCTCGACGTGCTCACCATCGCGTGCCGCAACGTGGAGCAGCGCTTCGGCACGAAGATCATACCCGAGGACATCCCCATCGACGACGAGGCCGCCTTCAAGCTCATGCAGTCCGGCAACATGGACGGCCTGTTCCAGGTGGAGGGCGCGCTGTACGTGAGCCTGTTCGCACGGCTCCCTCCCACGCGCTTCTCCGACGTCGTGGCCTCCATCGCGCTCAACCGCCCGGGCCCGCTGGAGTCCGGCATGGTGGACGACTACGTAAAGGTGGCCAGCGGCAAGACGCCGGTGCACTACTACGACGACCGCCTGCGCCCGCTGCTCGAGGAAACGTACGGCACCATGGTCTACCAAGAGCAGATCATGCAGATATCCATGGTCATGAGCGGGTTCTCGGCCGGCAAGGCCGACAAGCTGCGCAAGGCCATGGGCAAGAAGAAGCTCGACATCATGCGCCAGCTCCAGGAGGACTGGAACAACGGCGCCGTGGAGAACGGCTTCTCGCTGGCTATCGCGAAGCAGATCTGGGAGGACGCCGAGAAGTTCGCGAAGTACGCGTTCAACAAATCGCACTCGGCCGCCTACGCCATCCTGGTCATGCGCACGGCGTACCTGAAGGCGCACTATCCGAACGACTTCATGGCCGCCGTGCTGTCGTCCTACATGGGCAACACCGACCGCTTGATCCGCTACATCGCCAGCTGCAACCACAACGGCATCCCCGTGCTGCCGCCGGACATCAACTCGTCCAACGCCGAGTTCACCCCCACCGACGAGGGCGTGCGCTTCGGCCTGGTGGGCGTGCGCGGCGTGGGCGCGAACGTGGCCGAGGCCATCATCGAGGAGCGCGAGGCGAACGGCCCGTACACGTCGCTGCACGACTTCGTGAACCGTCTGGATGCGAAGTGCTACAACCGCAAGACGCTCGAAGCGCTCATCAAGGGCGGGGCGTTCGACTCCACGGGCTACACGCGCAAGCAGCTCATGTACTTCGTGGACGAGACGCCGCTTCTGGAAGGCGCCTCCAAGCGCCAGAAGGACCGCGACAGGGGGCAGGTGTCCATGTTCGACCTGTTCGGCGACGATCCCGACTCGGGCTTCGAAGAGGCCGTGCCCGAGCCCGACGGCGTGGAGTGGCCGAAGCGCCAGCTGCTGTCGTTCGAGAAGGAGATCATGAAGATCTACGTCTCGGACCATCCGCTGCGCCCGTACGAGGGCACCATCGCGCGCATGACGAAGTTCCAGCTGGGAGACTTGGCCGAGCGCACGAAGGAGATCAAGTCCGCCACGTTCGTGGGCATGGTGTCCGGCGTGGTGACGAAGCTCACGAAGCGCGGCACGAAGATGGCCACGTTCACGCTGGAGGACACGACGGGGCACATCGAGTGCATCTGCTTCAAGTACGAGGAGAACGCCGAGGCCATCCAAGAGGACGCCATCGTCAAGATCAAGGGCAAGTTCGAGCACAGCGACCGCGGCAACCAGATCATGGCGTTCGAGGTGGAGGCCATCGAGCTGAACGAGGCCGACGCGCGCCCGTCGCACCTGGAGCTGAAGGTGTCGTCGTCCGACATGGATTCGACGACGTCGCTGCGGCTGAACCGCATATTGAAGTCGTATCCGGGTCGCGACGGCGTGGTGCTGTTCGTGAACCAGGGCGACGGCCGCAAGTTCCGCGCCGAGCTGCCGGTGACGGTGGATTCGGGCAACGCCATCATGAAGTCGGAGCTGCAGGAGCTGTTCGGCCGGCCCGTGTGGACGAAGGCGTCCTGACGCGCGCCCGGCCTTCGGCGGAACGGGAGCATCTCGCCGGTTCTCCGGGCCGATGGCAGGGAAGTAAACAATTTGGCAAGAGCGACCGGCCGCGCTTCGCAACGCGGCCGGCTTCGTTTATGATGGAACGCATCATGACTCAGACTACCCAACATAACGGGCCGCGTTCGGGTTCCCCCGCGGCGCAGGCAGCGGACGCTTCGGCCGTCGACGACGGCGAGCGTCCCGTGCGCGAGCACACGCTCGCGCTCACTTTATCGTACAACGGCGCCCCGTTCTCGGGGTTCGCGCGCCAGCCGGGGCAGCTCACCGTGCAGGGCGACGTGGAGGCGGCCCTCGAGCTGCTGTTCCGCCGTCCCGTTGAAACGACGTGCGCCGGCCGCACCGATGCGGGCGTGCACGCGCTCGGCCAGGTGGTGAGCTTCGACGTGGACGACCTCGATATCGCCGGCCGCTCGCTGCCCAGCTTGCGGCGCTCGCTCAACGCGCTCACGAACGACGCCATCACGGTGCGCGAGGTCGAGCCCAAGCAGAAGGGCTTCTCGGCCCGCTTCGACGCCCAAGCGCGCGAGTACCACTACCATCTGTGCGTCGACAGCACGGCGCCCATCTTCATGAGGGACTTCTCGTGGTTCGTGCCGGGTGGCTTGGACCTGTCGGCCATGGAGGCCGGAGCGCAGTACCTGCTGGGCGAGCACGACTTCAAGAGCTTCTGCATGGCGGCGTCGGCCGAGGGCAAGCCCACGTGCCGCAACGTGCGCGAGATATCGTTCCATCCCGAAACCGTCATGGGCGAGAACCTCCTCACCATCAAGGTGGTGGGCAACGCCTTCCTCCATTCCATGGTGCGCACCATGGTGGGCACGCTCGTGATGATAGGCCGCGGCCAGCGCCCGGCGTCGTGGGTGGGCGAGGTGCTGGAGGCTCGCGACAGGCAGGCCGCCGGCGAGAACGCCCCCGCGCAGGGCCTCGTGTTCTGGCGCGTGATCTACTAGGCTCCGAAAGCGGGCCCGCTGGGGCGGCTCGTCGCGCCGTCCGCGAGTGCGCGACGCCCATCCTCCGAACAGCCCCTCCGAACAGCCATTCTCGTTGCCCAAAGGTTTATAGAGCAGGGGATCGCATCGCCGAACGCCCGTGATATACTGGGGCGATGCCGCAATGGCCGACCTGCGGCGAAGAGAGGTACGGATCGTGTTCGGAAACACCGCTGAGAAGCGCATCGCGCGCGAAGCCGACAAGGTCGCATCCCTGAAAGAGGATCTGGATGCGCTCTCGTGGGGACGCGTGCTCGACATAGGCAAGCTGCTCCAGACGAAAGGGCCCGAAGAGGCCGACCTGGGAGCCGAACTCGTTTCCATCGCCCAAGCCAACTTGTCGCTCGCCACGCGCCTGGGCATCGACCCTGCGCCGCCCGAGGGCCGTGTGATGGCGTCGGGCATCGAGATCGTGGAAGGCGGGCTCGCCGAGGCCGCCTTGGAAGGTGCGTCGGCCCCCGAGGTTGCGGAGGCCGCATGCGGGCAGGCGGCCGACGATGCGATGCGCAAGGCGTCGGTCGAGGTGCCGGTCGAAGAGGCGGGGTTCGGCATGGGCGAGACGGAGGAAGGCGGAGAGGCCGACACGTTCGATCCGCAGGAGCCGCCGCAAATCCCCGCGTTCCGCTCGAAGACCGAGCTCCCCATCGTCATGGCGTCTCCGGCGCGCGCCGCCGAATCGGGTTTCGGGCAAGCGCGGGCTCCGGAGCGGCAGGAGGCGTCTTGCGAAGACGGGGAGCAGGCGGCGGACGAGCCTCCGCATGCGCCTGCGGGCGAATGCGAGGCCGGCCCGTCGACCGAGGCCGAGGCGGAAGGCGCGGTCGACGCCGCTTCCCCGACGCTGCCGACCGAGTGCGAAAACGAGGTGGAGGACCCGGCTTCCTTCGATCCCGAACCGGCGCCGGACCCGGTAACGCGCGATCTTGACTCCGAGACGCCGGAATCTGCGCATCCCGCAGCGGTGCCCGAGCCCGTGCGGCCTGCGGAGGCGTCCGAACCTGCGCGGCCTGCGGAGGTGCCGGAGGCCGTTCAACCTGCGGCGGCATCGGATTCCGTCCAGCCTGCGGCCGCGCCGGAGCCTCGCGCTGGCGACGAATCCCGGCCCGCCGACGAAACCACAGACCGCGAAGGCAGCAATGGGCGCACGTCCCGAAAGCGGTTCGCGCGGTTCCGCCATCTGTACGAGAGCCGCGACGGGGCCCTGTGCGTGTTCGAAGACGAGCACGGACACCTGATGGCGGTGGACGCCTCCAAGCTCGCCTAGCGCCCGCGCATTTCCGACAGATCGTTGGCATTCTGCGATTAATGGATATAATCCTATATGAGAGTGAACCTTGTCGAGAAAGGACGCGTTTCCATGTCGTCATGCTCCGTGCCCGGTCAGAAGCGCCGCGTGTCCAAGGATGCGGGACGCGTGTGCCCGGTCGACTACCGTTTGGCTCCCGACGCCTTCGCGAGGGAACCGGAGCGCGCATGCGACGTGCTCTACGTCGTGGGCGGCCTGTACGGCAATCCGTTCGCGCTCGACGCCTTGGACGAGCTGGTCGCCGCCGAGCAGGGCGACGTCCATGTCGTGCTGAACGGCGACATGCATTGGTTCGACAAGACGGCCGAGAACTTCGCCTCGCTTGAGGATCGGGCGGCGCGCTACACGCCGCTCGTGGGCAACGTGGAGGCGGAGCTGCGCCGCCAGGTCGACGTGGGCGTGGGGTGCGGATGCGCCTACCCCGACTGCACGGGAGACGACGCGGTGAGCCGTTCCAACCGCATCCACAAGAAGCTGTCCGAGGCCGTGGACGCCCATCCCGAGCTCAAGGAGCGCCTCGTCGGGCGGCCGGCCGCGGCGACGGTGGGCGTGGCGGGCAAGAAGGTGGCCGTCACGCACGGCGACGAGCAGCTTGTCGGCGGCTGGGCCTGTTCGCGCGAGTCGCTGCAGGACGTGCTGCGCCAAGACGAGCTCGACCGATGGATGGCGTCCAACGACGTGGACGTGCTGGCCACCACGCACACGTGCGCTCCCGCCGCGCTCTCTCTGGCGCGCGGCCTCGTGGTCAACAACGGCGCCGCCGGTCTGCCGAACTTCGCCGGGCAGCGATTCGGCTTGGTGGTGCGCGTGGCGACGACGCCTCATGCGGACGCGCTGTTCGGCGCGGAGCGCGACGGGCTGCACGTGGAGTGCGTTCCGCTGCGCTACGACCACGAAGCCTACCTGGCCTGGTTCGACGCGCTGTGGCCGGCGACGAGCCCGGCGGCCGTGTCGTACCGGTCGCGCATCGTGGAAGGTCCCGACGACCATCTGGAGGACGCGCTGCTCGGCGGGTTTCGGCGCGGTCCGTCCGCGCGCGTGGAGGCGCCGCCGCGTCGATCGCACGCGACGAAGGCCGACGTGGAGCTGGCGTTGGCGAAGCTCGTGTACTTCGAGGACGTCATGGACGACGCATCGTGCCTGCGCACTGTGGACGAGCCGTCGACCATCCAGGTCAACGTGACCGCGCGCTGCAACCTGGCCTGCGCCCACTGCCATGTGGAAAGCGGCCCGCACCGCACCGAGGCCATGGACCGCGCCACGATGGAGGCCGTGCTGGCGGTGGCCGAGCGGCCCTGCGTCGACACCGTGGACGTGACGGGCGGAGCCCCCGAGATGAACCCCGATTTCGCCTGGTTCGTCGAGCGCGCGTCGAGTGCGGCGCGCGTCATGGTGCGCACGAACCTCGTGATCCTGCGCGATCCCGCCTACCGATCGCTTCTCGACCTATACGCCCGGCTGGGCGTGGAAGTGGTGGCCTCGCTGCCCAACGTGCACGACGCGCAGGCCGAGCAGCAGCGCGGCGCCGCGACGTTCGATCCCTCGATCGAGGTGCTGCGCGAGCTGAACGCGCGCGGCTACGGCCGCGACGGCGAGCACGTGCTCGACCTGGTTTTCAACCCGCAATGGCCCGTGCTGCCTCCCGACCAGGACGAGCTCGAGGCCGTTTACCGGCGCCGCCTGGCAGAGCTGGGCGTGTCGTTCGACCGCCTGTTCGCCGTCGCGAACAACCCGATCGGGCGCTACGGCGCCCACCTTCTGGATACCGGAGAGTTCGACGGCTATCTCGACCTGCTCATCGACGGCTTCAACCAAGAGGCGTGCGCGGGCATGATGTGCCGCCGTCAGCTGTCGGTGGGATGGGACGGGCGCGTCTACGATTGCGACTTCAACCAGGCGCTCGGCTTGGCAGCCCGTCGCGAGGACGGCGGCGACCGCACGATCTTCGACTATGCCGACGACCCCGCGCTCTCGCTGGCGCGCGCGATCCGCTTCCGCAACCACTGCTACGCCTGCACGGCCGGCAGCGGCTCGAGCTGCGGCGGCACCATCGTGCAGATGTCCTAAAAGGGGACAGTCCCCAATTAGGACACCCAATTAGGACACTAAAAGGTTCCTGGCGCCGTTTGTCCTCATTGGGTGTCCTCATTGGGGACAGTCCCCAATGAGGACACCCAATGAGGACATTTCGGCGATTTCCGTAGAGGCGGGCAGCAGCCCGCCTCTACAAAGACTATCCTGCTTTTTTAGTTGACATGACATATTAGTGGATATAATCTAGTACTAGCCATGATCGATGATGATGATCGGGTTCGCCGAGGTTAGAGCACGGCGAAAGAACATCATGATCAGCGCTCATGGATGGCATAGGTTATCTTGAGAGGGGTTCTAGCACATGGATTCGACAACCGGGATCTTCTTCTGGGGGTTCCTCATCGTGTACGGCATCGTCATGTTCCTGCTCTCGCCGAAGACGGTCAGCCTTGGCGGGTTCTTCAAGGGCGAGGACAAGAAGGGCCGCGCCGCCAACCCCTGGATGATCACGGCATCCATCTTCATCGCGTGGATCTTCGCGAAGTCGGTCACGAACGCCGCCAACATGGGCGCCGAGTTCGGCATCGTGGGCGGCATCGGCTACGCCGTGTACTGGCTGTGCATTCCGCTGACCGGTTGGGCGCTGTACCGCTTGCGCCGCAAGTTCAAGGCCACCAGCATGGTGAGCTTCCTCACCGAGCACTACGGCGTGGCCGCCGCGTTCTGCTTCTCGGCCGCCATTCTGGTTCGCCTGTTCAACGAGGTGTGGTCTAACACCTCGGTCGTGGGCGCGTACTACGGCGCCTCGGGCTCGACGCCGTTCATCATCGCGGCGCTGCTGTTCACGGCCATCACCGTGGGCTACTGCTGCTGGGGCGGCATGCGCGGCTCCATCATCACCGACGTGGCGCAGGCCGTCCTCTTCGCGGTGCTGCTTATCGCGGTGCTGATTTGGGTGGTGCCGCTGAACTCGCCGGCCGACATCGTGACGTCCGGGTCGTGGACGCTCGAGGGCGGCGTCGACTTCATCATCGGCGCGGGGCTGCAATGCCTGTCGTACGGCTTCCACGACGCCGTGCTCACCGACCGCGGCTTCATCTGCGAAGAGAGGAAGATGCTGAAGAGCTTCACCGTGGCCGGCCTGCTGGGATTCGTCGCCATCGTGCTGTTCTCGCTCATCGGCGTGCACGCCTACCTCGACGGCATGAGCATCGCCGGCTCGAGCGCGCCGGTCGTGGTGGCGCAGAGCCTGGGGCTGGTGGCGTTCTTCGTCATGGCGGTCATCATGATAGCCACGGCCGGCTCCACGCTGGACTCCACGTTCAGTTCGCTGGCGAAGCTCACGGCGCGCGACCTGCCGGGTATTTTGGGGCATACGCCCAAGATGAACCCGCGCATCATCGGCATCATCTTCATGATCGTGTTCGGCATCGTGGGCAACCTTCCTATGATCATGGGCGCCTCCATCATCACGGCCACCACCATCTCGGGCACCATGATCATGGGCCTGGGTCCCGTGTTCCTGCTGCATGGCGTGGTGAAGCCCACGAAGACGGGCTTCCAGCTGGCGTTCTGGATCGGCATGGTGCTGGGCATCGTGGACACGGTGGCGCCGGCCGCGCTCGGCTTCATGAACATCGGGGGTGGCTCGTACGCCAACTTCCTCGGCGTGAACCTGTGGGGCGCCGTTGTCTGCTGGATCGCCTACCTCGTGCCCGGCTTGGTGGCGCAGTCCGCCGAGAGGCGCGCGGGCATCGAGCCCGCATGGAAGGGCCGCACGAAGGAGGAGCTCGCCCAGTACGACGCGGACGCCAAGCGCCGCGAGCTGGGCCTCGACCTCGATCCCGAGGACCTGGCCCCTACGGGCGCGTAAGGCGGCAGCGGACGCGTGGTGACGGCGAAGCACGCAGGCGACGGTGGGCAACTCGTGGGGGCGGACTGCTGCCCGCCCGGTGCCGAAACGTACCGGCGGCAAAATGAAATGCGGCAAGCGCACGGTGCGCTCGCCGCATTGTTTTTCAGGTTCGCACCTCGCCGCGCTGGACGGGCAGCAGCCCGCCCCTACGGGGGCGATCCTTTGAATATCCGGCTGTGCCGCTACGCCGCCGGTTTTTCCGGCACCGTTTGGTCCACGAAGTAGATCTTGTACCACATGAGGAACATGTACACGATCCAGATCTTGCGGGAGCGGTCGGCGCCGGCCTTGTGCTCGTCCAGCAGGCGCACCAGCTCGTCGGTGTTGAAGAACCGCCGCGCCAAATCGCCGGTGAACCATTCCTTCACCTGCTCGTAGTAGCGGTCCTGCCGCAGCCAGTTCACCATGGGCACGGGGAAGCCCAGCTTCTCCTTCTGCGCCCAGTCCTTCGGGATGGCGCGCTCCGCGGCCTCGCGCAGCGTGATCTTCGTCTGCTCGCCGTCGGCCTTCAAGCGGGTGGGGATGGTGGCCGACACGTCGAACACCCGCTTGTCCAAGAACGGCACGCGACTTTCCAGCGAGTGTGCCATCGACATCTTGTCGGTTTTCAGCAGGATGTCGCCCACCAGCCAGAAGAACAGGTCGACGTACTGCATGCGCGTGGTGTCGTCCAACCCCGCCACTTCGGCGTACGCCGGCGCGATGAGCTCTTGCGGCGACGGCACGAGCGCGCCCTCGTCGCCGCGCTTGCCTGCGCGCAAACGCTCGCGCTCTTCGGGGCTGAACGCCACGCCGTTCGCGTTCGTGTAGTACCAGTCCTCGGGCGTCTCGCTCGCGCGCTCCAGGTAGTTCGCGCCGCGCACGCCCAGGCCGCGCGCCATCTTCGACGCGCCGCGCAAGAGGCCCTTCGGCGCCCAGGACAGCTTCGCGTTGGCGAACGGCGTCTGGTAGATGCGGTAGCCGCCGAAGAACTCGTCGGCACCCTCGCCGGAGAGCACCGCCTTCACCTTCTTCGCGGCCTCCTGGTCCACGAAGTACAGCGCCACGGCGCTCGGGTCGGCTGAGGGCTCGTCCATGTGCCACTGCACGCGGGGCAGGCTCGCCCAGTACTCCTCCTCGCCGATGTGCTTGGAGTTGTTCTCGATGTGCAGTTCGTCGGCCAGCTCGCGCGCCCAGGATATCTCGTCGCGCTCGCCCTCGTACTCGGCGAAGCCCACGGTGAACGTCTTGATGTCGGGGTTCTCCTTGGCCAGGCAGGCGGCCATGTAGCTGGAGTCGATGCCGCTGGACAAAAACGAGCCCACCTCCACGTCGGCCACGTTGTGGTAGCGCACGCTCTCGCGCATGGCGGCGTCGATGGCCTCCACGGTGTCCTCGCGGCTGCGGCTCTCGTCGAAGTCGTAGGCGGGGCGCCAGTAGCGGCGCGTCTCGGTGGTGCCGTCGGCGCGCACGGTCATGCAGTGCGCGGGTTCCAGCTTGAAGATGCCCTTGAAGAACGTCTCGGGCAGCGCGCTGAACTGGAAGCACAGGTACTGCTCGAGCGCCTCCTCGTTGAGGGCGCGCTCGTAGGCGGGGTGCTCCAGGATGCACTTGATCTCGGACGCGAAGATGAACTGCGGGCCGGCGGCGCCTTCCTGCAGCGTGTAGTAGAACGGCTTGATGCCGAAGAAGTCGCGCGCGCAGAAGAGCTCGCGGGTGCTGCGGTTCCAGATGGCGAACGCGAACATGCCGCGCAGGCGGTCGAGCACGCCCTCGCCCCAGGCCAGATAGCCCGTGAGCAGCACCTCGGTGTCGGAGTTCGTCTCGAAGGCCCACCCTTGCGCCTCCAGCTCGGCGCGCAGGTCGCGGTAGTTGTATATCTCGCCGTTGAACACGATGGCGTAGTCGCCCTTGGCGGCCAGCGCCTCGGGGCCGGCGCAGGGGGCGCCGTCGGGCATGAGGGCGGGGGAGGTTATGCGGGCCGCGTGCTCGCCGGTTGCGCGCACCATGGGCTGGTTGCCGCCCGCCAGGTCGATGAGCGACAGGCGCCGGTGCCCCAGCGCGATGCCGTCGTCTAGGTACTGTCCCTCGCCGTCGGGCCCGCGATGCGCCATGACGTCGCACATGGCTTTCAAAATGGGCAGGTCAGCTTCGGTGGCCCCCGTGAATCCGCAGATGCCGCACATGGATGATTCTCCTTCTCGCTTGAGTCTGCGCTCCATGATAGAGGAAACCGGGCGTTCACCCAAGAGGCGCGTCCGACCCGCGCCAAAACCGCAGATTTTGATTCCCGATTTGCGATTGGGGCGGTGTGTGAAAGGCGGGCGTTGCCGGATGGGCGCCCGCGGGTCGCAGCGAGATATGCGCGCGTCGATCGCGGACGCCGTTGCCCGGCGTCCGCGATCGTTTCGAAACGCCGTTGCGCTTTTCGGGCTACGGGTTTCCAGTCTCGGCGTCGAACACCTTCTTGCCGCGCAGGTACGTGGCCAGCACCTTCGTGTTCTTGATGGCCAGGGGGTCGACGTCGAGGACGTTCTGGTCCACCACGACGAAGTCGGCCGACTTGCCTTCCTCGAGGCTGCCCGTCTCGTCCTCCAGCCCCAAGGCCCAGGCGGCGTCGGCGGTGAAGCTGCGGATCATGCGCTGCACGTCCACGCGCTCTTCGGGCCAGAGCAAGTAGGTGGGATCGTCTATGTCGGCGATGTCGGCCACCTCGTACTCCTCGCCGTTCACCAGGTTGCGCGTCACGCCGGCCTCGATGGCTTCGAAGGGGTTCGGATTGGCGGTGACGGGGTAGTCGGAAGCCGACACCAGGACGGCGCCGACGTCGACGAACGACTTCATGGGGTACATTTTCTCGGCGCGCTCGCCCAGCGCCGCCTTCTCCTTCGGCTCCCAGTACTGGGGCGTTTTGAGGTGCCAGTACGGATCGGCCACGGCCACCACGTTCAACTCGGCGAAGCGGGGGACGTCGTCGTCCGAGACCAGCTGCAGGTGGGTGATGGCGTTGCGCTCGCGGTCGTCGGGCACGTTCTGCTCGGCGTACTCGATGGCGTCCAGGGCCATGCGCACGCCGCCGTCGCCGATGGCGTGGAGGTGCGCCAGGAACCCCATGCGGTTCACCGACGCCACGGCCCGGTCGAGCGCATCCTGCTGCCAGCCGGTGTCTCCGTGGGATCCGGGGTTGTCGGTGTACGGCTCCAGCAACAGCGCCGATTCGTTGTCCATGACGCCGTCGGTGAAGAACTTGGCGGCGTTGACCTTGAACAGGTCGCCGGTGTGCGCGGCCTTCAGCTCTTCCAGTCTTTTCAGGTCGTCCTCGGTCTGCCAGCTGGTCACGATGCCGGCGCCGCGCACGCGCAAGGTGAGCTCGTTCTGGTCGGCCAGCTTCTGGTACGCGTCCGCCGGCAACGGGAGGAAGCCGTTGCCCGGCGGCGAGAAGATGGACGTGTAGCCCAAGCTGTTGAGATGTGCCAGGTAATCGGGCAGTGCAAGGGAGAGGTTCTCCTGGTCGAAGGGGTAGTCGGCGGCCAGCGACATGGCGGAGTCGGCCAGGATGCCCCACAGCCCCCCGTTCTCGTCCTTCACGATCTTGCCGCCGGGGGTCGACTCGGTGTCCTTCGTGATGCCCAGGTACTCGAACGCCTTGGAGTTCAGCCAGGCGCCGTGGCCGTCGAACGAGTACACCAGTATGGGCTTGTCGGGGCTGATCGCGTCGAGGCGCTCCTTCTTGGGGCCGTGCTCCAGCTCCTCGCCGGGGAAGAGGGCCGCCGCGTAGCCGAAGCCGGAGTAGGTTTTCTTGTCGGGATGGGAATCCACGTAGTCCTTGATCGTTTTGAGCATGTCGTCGGAGCTGGTCAGCCCGATGAGGCTGAAGTCGAAGAAATCGGGCGAGGCGGTGTGGATGTGGCCGTCGATCATGCCAGGCATGACCGTCTTTCCTTGCAGGTCGACCACGGAGCCGGCTGCGTTCTTGTACGCCGTCCCGTCGGCCGCCGAGCCGGCGAACACGACTCGCCCGTCCTTCACGGCCAGCGCTTCCGCCACGCCGTTTTGCTCGTTCGCGGTGATGACGGTGCCGTTTTCGAAGTAGAGGTCTGCCTTCACGTCTGTTCCTCCTTGGTCGGTGCCCGTGCCGCCGTTGCCTGCGGGTGTCGAGCAGCCGTACATGCCGAGGCCGATCGACGCCAAGGCCACGGCTCCGCCGGCGAGGAACGCTCTGCGCGACAGTGCCGAGATTCCGGATTGGTCCATGGCGTCTCCGTTTCCGTCTCGGGCGGGTAGCCCTCGTCTTTGCGTAAAGGTCCAGTATCGCGGGCTTCGGGGCGCGCAGGCGGCGCCGGTGCCGGCTGGTCGTGGTCGGGTTGCTCAATCGTTGTCGATTTGTAAGCATCGGCCGGCTTTTCGTCCACGTTATGCGCGGCCTTCTGCGAAAACGTGGGCGTTCTGCCGGATTTTGCCGCTATAATGATGCACTTGGATCGCGGCGCAGAGGGTGGATGTCTGGCGGCGCCCGCATCCGGCCTCTGCGGACGCGTCCGTCTCGGGGGCTTCTCGTGTGAATCGATTCGGCAACGGAGGTCTCGATGTCTTCTACCGGCATGCCCGCGCGCTCGTCTTGGTCGGGCAAGTGGGCGTTCATCCTGGCTGCGGCGGCATCCGCCGTGGGCTTGGGGAACATGTGGCGCTTCCCCTACTTGGCGGCGAAATACGGCGGCGGAACGTTTTTGCTCACGTACCTGGTGCTCGTGTTCACGTTCGGCGTTTCGCTGCTGCTGCTCGAAACGGCGCTCGGCCGCACGACGGGGCAGTCGGCCATCGGCGCGTTCAAGCAGTTCGGCAAGAAGTACGCCATCATCGGCATCCTGGCCTCGGCCGTGCCGTTCATCATCACGCCGTACTACTGCATCATCGGCGGCTGGGTGACGAAGTACGCGGCGGCCTATCTCATCAACGGGCCGGAGGCGCTGGCCGACGGCGGCGACTTCTTCACGGGCTTCATCACCAGCAACACCGAGAGCTTCCTGTGGATGCTCCTGTTCATGGCCATCGTGTTCATCGTGGTGTCGTTGGGCGTGAAGGGCGGCATCGAGAAGGCGAACCTCATCATGATGCCGACGCTCATCGTCATGGCCATCGCCATCGCGGCTTACACGCTCACGCAGCCGGGGGCGATCGACGGCGCGCTGTACTACCTGGTGCCCGATTTCAGCAAGTTCTCGCCGGAGCTGGTCATCGGCGCGCTGGGGCAGATGTTCTACAGCCTGTCGCTGGCCATGGGCATCATGATCACCTACGGCTCGTACCTCGACCGCAAGTCCAGCCTCACGCAGAGCGTCACGCGCATCGGCTGCTTCGACGTGGGCGTGTCGTTCCTCGCCGGCCTCATGATCGTGCCGGCCGCGTTCGTGGCCATGGGCTCGGGCGACGCCGTGGCGGGCGCGGCGGGGCCGTCGCTCATGTTCATCACGCTGCCGGGGGTGTTCGCCGGTATGGGGGACGCCGCCGTGGTCGTGGGCTTCGTGTTCTTCCTGCTGGTGCTGTTCGCTGCGCTGACCAGCGCCATCTCGCTCACCGAGACGTGCGTGTCCATCATCCAGGACGGCGCGGGATGGTCGCGCAAGAAGGCGCTTGGCACCGTCATCGGCGTGGTGGTGGTCGCAGGCGTCTTCGTGAACCTGGGCTACAACGGCCTGTCGTTCATCGAGCCCCTGGGCGCCGGCACGACGCTGCTGGACTTCTTCGACTTCTTCTCGAACTCGGTGCTCATGCCCATCGTGGCGCTTTTGACGTGCGTGTTCATCGGCTGGATCGTGAAGCCGGGGCTCATCGTGAAAGAGGTGAAGCTGTCCAGCTCGTTCAAGGCCGAGAAGGTGTGGACGGTAATGATCAAGTACATCGCGCCCGTGCTGGTGGTGGTGATCCTGGTGGCCTACGTTGCCGCGCAGTTCGGGCTGTTCAGCATGTAAGCCGACGAATCGGCCATATCGAACGCCTATGGGGCGCCCTCGGAAACGGGGGCGCCCTGCTCTTTTTCGGGGCGCTAACGAAGCGGGCACGGGCGGGAAAGCGTTGGGAGGCACGCCCCTCCGTCGGGCACGCCGCACGCTACCATGCGATGCACCGCAGCCGTACGGTCTGATCTTTCGCCGGGCGGTTGCGCGGCGGCGGCCCGACAAGGCCGCCCTTTTCGACAAAGCACCCGATGAGGAAAGAGGACGCCATGATGGAAGACACGATCGACGAATTGAAGGGCCAGCCGAAGGGCGAGAATTACGGCAAGGGCGAGAACTACGGCGAAGGCGGGCGTCGCCATCACGGCCACGGCGGGGAAGGTTCCGGCGAGGGCTACGGCGAAGGCGGGAACTACGGCTCCGGAGAAGGCTGCGGCAAGGGCGAAGGATACGGCTCCGGCGAGAAGTACGCCGAAGGCGAAGACCGCGACAAGGGCGAAGGATACGGCTCTGGTGAAAGCTACGGCTCCGGCGAGAAGTACGGGCAGGGCGAAACGTCCGGGAACGGACAGTAGCCGACGATGCAATCCGTACCCGCGTGCAACGTGGCCGACACGGCCGCGGCGGCCCGTGCGCATGGCATGACCCTCCCCCTGTTGGTGGAGCGGACCATGCAGGCGGCGGGCCGCCGCTCCGTGAAGAGGCTCTACGTCGGCTCGAACCTCTGCAGCCAGTACTTCCTTCGCCAGCCCGAGCAGGTGTGGCGCGAGGCGTTTTCCCTCTGCCGGCGCGAGCGCATCCCGGCCACGCTCGTGGTGCCCGTGTTCTCCCAGAAGGACCTCGCCGAGGCGCGGCGGCGTATCGACGAGCTCGTGTCGGCGCATCGCGACGTCGTCGACGAGATCACGGTGAACGACGTGGGCATGGTGGCGCATTGCCTCGACCGCTACGGGCTGCCGCTCAACGCCGGGCGCCTGTTCTCCAAGGAGCCGCGTGATCCGCGCTACCTCGAGCTGTTCGAAACCCGGCATGCCGTGGGCGTGCCCGCGCTCGTCACCGAGCTGTTCCGCCATGGCGAGCTGCAGGGCTTGGAGCTCGACCCGACCCATGCGGCGCTCGACCTGTCCGAGCTGCGCGGGCTCATGCCGCACCTCGAGGTTGGCGTGCACATGCCGTACTGCTATATGTCGACGGGGTCGATCTGCGAGCTGGCCAGCATAAGCCGTCCCGTGCGCGAGAAATTCCGTCCGAACGCGTCGTGTTCGCTGGAGTGCACGCGCTGCGCGGTGGGGTATAGGCTGCCGTACGGCGCGCGCCTGCTCAAATTCGGGCGCGCCGTGTACTTCCCGAACCACGACTGCACCGTGTGCGAGGGAGAGGACTTCCGGATGATCGTGTCGCCGTTCGACGTGCTGGTCCCCCGACGCGACGCCCGCATCGAGCACGGCCCGACGGTCGCGCGCCTTGACGCGGGCGAGCCCGTGCGCGGGTTCGAGGCCGCGAGCGAAGGGCGGCGCACCTCCCTTGCAGCGGAAGGCGGTGCGCGATGAACCCGCTCGTGCCCGTGAACGACCGCGCCTACTTGGAGCGCTACGTCGCCGCCGGGGGCGAGGAGTTCTACATCGGTTTCCACGACCCCGCCTGGCACGAGCGCTTCGGCGACGAGGCCGACCTCAACCGCATGACGGGCTTTCGGCGCCAAGCCAACCCCTACTGCTTCGAGGACGTGCTATCCATCGTGGACGAGGTGCGCGACCTGGGAAAGCGCATCTACGTCACGTTCAACGCGAGCGCCTATTCCCAGGAACGGCTGGACTTCCTGTTCGGCTACTTCGAGCGCTTGCATGCGGCGGGGGCTACGGGTGCCATCGTGTCGGTGCCCGAGGCCGTGGAGCCGACGGCCGACAGCGGCTTGGAGGTGGTGGCGTCCACCATGTGCGGCGTCTACAACGCCGACATCGCGCGCTTCTACCGCGATCTCGGATGCGGGCGCGTCATCGTGCCGCGCGACGTGGGCCTTGCGGAGATCGAGGCCATGACCGAGGCCGTGCCCGACGTGGAGTTGGAGGTGTTCCTCATGCGCAACGGGTGCGTTTTCGCGGACGGGTTCTGCCTGGGCCGCCATTTCCAAGGACGCAACGCGCTGTGCTGGGACGTGCGCCACGCCGAGCGCGAGTTCTACACGGTGGGGCACGGGGGCGGCCTGTCGCGCGCCGCCCGCGAGAACAACGAAACGTACGGGCGGTTCCATCTTTCCGCCTGCGGGCTGTGCGCCGTGTACCGTTTGGAGCAGGCGGGCGTGACCGCGGCGAAGATCGTGGGCCGTTCGGACGATCCGGCCTGCGTGCTGCGCGACATCGAGGCGGTCGTGCGCAACGTGGAGATAGCGAAGAGGTGCGCCGACGAGCAGGAGTTTCTCGCGCGCATGAGCGTGCCGCCCGAGCGCGCCCGCGACTGCGGAGACTCCCTTTCGTGCTACTACCCGGAAGTGCGCTTCCCCCGCACGGCGCGCCGCGAGCCCCTCGTGCGCGCGGGATAGGGGGCCGCGCTTCGGCGGGAACCGGGACCGGGCCTTGCCAAGATGCCCGGGTCTGGCAAGATGTCCTCCCGTGCGGGGTCCGGTACGTTCGAACGGACTGTTTCGATCGGTGTGGTCGGTGCGAAGGGTTGCGTTACGTTGGAAGCCGTTCTCGGCGAGCCTTCGGGGCGGCGATGTAAAAAAATCGAAGCTGTGTTGGCTCGTAAGGGTTTTTTGGAAGCGCGTGAGAATTGCGACCTGGGCAAACGCCCGCGCGTGTTCGGCATTTTGCTGCCACGGCCCTCTCAAGCCATCATAGCTTCGAAAAAGTTGCAGAAGGAGCTCGAAAAACTATTACGGTGCTGTTTTGCGTCGACGGCGTCTGGCGCGCTCGTGCGCGGCCGGGCGTTTTGCTATCATGGGACGATACGTCTGCACCGTTTGAGAAGGAAGTCCCATGTCGCTATCCATCGGTATCGTCGGGCTGCCGAACGTCGGCAAGTCCACGCTGTTCACGGCCCTCACGAACAAGGGCGGCCTCGCGGCCAACTACCCGTTCGCCACCATCGAGCCCAACGTGGGCGTGGTGCCCGTGCCCGACGCGCGCCTCGACCGCCTGGCCGAGATCGACCATCCGGCGCGCATCGTGCCGGCAACCGTCGAGTTCGTGGACATCGCGGGCCTCGTGGCCGGCGCCAGCCAGGGCGAGGGCCTGGGCAACCAGTTCCTCGCGAACATCCGCGAGACGGACGCCATCTGCGAGGTCGTGCGCTTCTTCGGCGATCCGGACGTGGTGCACGTCTCCGGCAAGGTGGACCCGCAAAGCGACGTGGAAACCATCAAGACCGAGCTGATCCTGGCCGACATGGGCACGCTGGAGAAGGCGCTGCCGCGTTTGGAGAAGGAAGCCAAGCGCGACAAGGCCGGCGCGGCGAAGGTGGCCGCGGCCAAGAAGGTGTACGAGGGGCTGAACGAGGGACATCGCGCCCGCACGCTCGACCTTTCCGACGACGAGCGCGCCGCGCTGCACGATTTGCACCTGCTGACGATGAAGCCCATGCTCTACATCGCCAACGTCGATGAAGACCAGCTTGCGGTCGACTTGCCCGAGATCGACGGGTGCGCGCCGGTGCCCATCTGCGCGAAGGTGGAGGCCGACCTGGCCGAGCTCGACCCGGCCGAGGCGCGCGAGTACCTGGAGGCCATGGGGCTCGAGGAAAGCGGCCTCGCGCGCCTCGTCCGCGAGGCGTACCACCTGCTGGGCCTGCAGTCGTACTTCACGAGCGGTGAGACCGAGACGCGCGCCTGGACCATCCCCATCGGCGCGAAGGCCCCGCAGGCGGCCGGCGTCATCCACACCGACTTCGAGCGCGGCTTCATCAAGGCCGAGACGGCGTCGTTCGCCGACTACTCCGAGCTCGACGGCGAGAAGGGCTGCCGCGACGCCGGCAAACTGCGCCAGGAGGGCAAGGAGTACGTGGTGCAGGACGGCGACGTCATGCACTTCAAGTTCAACGTGTAGGAACGCTTGGCGGGAAGGGTTTGCACATGGACGGTTTCATCGAGGCGTTGGCGAGCGACGGCAGAAGTCCGGGGCTGCCCGAGGAGTACGATTATTTCGGGAAGCTCGTCGGCAGTTGGAAGCTCGACTACGTCGATCGCAACCTGTCCTGCTCGGTTGAGGGGGAGTGTCATTTCGCGCGGGTCCTCGAGGGCATGGCCATCCAGGACGTGATCATCCTGCCCTCGCGCGATGCGCGGACCGAAACGCCTCATCCCCTGACCGAGTACGGCACGTCCCTGCGCATCTTCAACCCTGTAACGCGTGCATGGGACGTCGTCTACGGTTACACGGGCAAGATATTCCGGCTCGAGGCAAGGAAGCAAGGCGATATGATCGTCCTCACCAACCTCGAAGACGCCAGCAGGAAGTGGGTGTTCGTCTCCGTCGATGACGACCGCTTCCATTGGCAGAACGTCACCGTGCAGGACGACGGCGCTTGGCACGTGAACGCGGACATCTACGCCGAGCGCGCGTAGAAATGTCCCAATTGGGGACTGTCCCCAATTGGGACACGCCCGCCTACAGGTGCAGCAGCAGCCAGCTTATGAGGTCTTCTTCGACCTCGAACTTGAGGTCGTCGTAGTTGTGGATCTCGTGGCGGTAGCCGGAGTAGAGCTTCGTCGTCACCTCGTGGCCCGTGTCCGCGAGCCAGTTGGCGCACGCGTACACGCCCTCGCCGTAGTTGCCCACGGGGTCCTGGTCGCCCGCGATGCACAGGACGGGCAGGTCGGCGGGCACCTTCTCGGCCCATTCGGCGCCTTCGATGCAGAGCATCATGTCAATGAAGTCGCGCAGGCTGATGTTGTGGGTGGGGTGCGTGAAGGCGTCGAACGGGTCTTCGGCGTGGTCCCTCTGAACGGCGGGGTCGTGGCAGATCCACTCGTTGCCCAGCTGGGCGCCCTCCTCGCAGCGGGCGAACATCCAGCCCATCAGCTCGCCCACGAAGGCGGGGTCGCTCTCGTGCGCCTTGCCGGCGGCGATGGCCTCGTCCAGCTTCGCGCGCACCTCGTGCGTTTTTTTGAAGATGCCGGTGGTGCCGCAGTAGACGGCGCCGGTCAGCTCGTCGCCGTACTTCGCGCTGAAGTCGCGCGCGATCATCGAGCCCATGGAATGCCCGAACATGAAGTAGGGCAGGTCGGGGTACTTCTCGCACACGAGGTCCTTGAACCGCTTCTCGTCCTCCATCATGGTGTGCGGCCCCGCGTCGCCCCAATCGCCCCAGGTGCCGTTCGCGATGGCGGTGGCGCCATGGCCCACGTGGTCGTCGGCCGCCACGATGAAGCCGGCGTCCATGAGCGCCACGATCATGTGGAAGTAGCGGCGGGAATGCTCTCCGAAACCGTGGACCAGCTGCACGATGCCCTCGGGCTCGCAAGCGGGGACGTAGATCCACCCCGTCACCTGGTCTCGGTCGTTCGACGATGGAAAGCGGATTTCATGCAGCATGGTGAACCCCTTCTCTCGAAGCGCTCGCGGTCTGGCACCTGCGAGCCGACCCCCTGTGCGGCCGCCTGAGGCGCCTGCGCCCATTATCGCAGACGGGCCCCTTCCGCGCTCGGTGTTTTTCGCACGTACGGCGCGCGGGAAGATGGCGCGTGCGGAAGTGCCGCCAACCGACGAGCCGGTCATGCGCCCTTCGCGCGCCTGCCTGCCGCCTCTTCGCCCGTCGGGCGCGTGCCGGCGGGGCCGGGGTAGGGCGGGCGTCGGTGGCCGCAGTGGGGGCAGGTGCCGTCGGTGACGTCCCGGGGCTTGCCGCACGCCGGGCAGACGGCGTTCATCTCGCGCAGGCGGTCGACCTTGCCGCACGCGTTGCACATGGAGCAGACGTAGCACATCCCGCAAGCCTCCCTTCGCCGCCGCAAAACGGGAAGGTGCCCGGGAACGCGAACTCCCGGGCACCGATCGGACCCTATACGAACAGGGCCATCTTCTTCGAAGTCATCTTCTTGGAGAGCTCCTCCACGCTTCCGTAGTGCATGCAGCCCGCTTGGCAATGCTTGACGCAGGTGGGTTCCTTGCCCTTGGCCACGCGGTCCGCGCACAGGTCGCAGAGCGCGGTGGGCACGGGCAGGAACTCGTACTGGTACGCGCCGTCGCCCAGGTCGTGGGGGCCTATCTCGTAAGGGCTGATGCCTATCCGGCCCTTTTCCAGCAGCTTCTCGGGCGCGAACCCGTGCTCCTGCTGGCAGGCTATCTCGCAGGTGTGGCAGCCCGTGCACCACTCGTAATCGATAAGCAGTCCGTTCATCTTCACTCACCTAGCCTTCGTACTTGCTGATCCGGCAGAGCTGGGACTTGTAGGAGTTGCCCAGGCCCGTTTTGCCGGGGCGCATGGGCAACAGCTTGTTGATGTTGTTCTCCAACACGCCGTACAGGCCCGCTTCCGTGCCGTCGTTCTCGGCACGGTCCTTGCGCTCGGGGTACCACCAGCCGTGGTCGGCCGACACCACGCCCCGCTTTATGCGGGTGGACAGCTCCGCCTGCTCGCGGCACGACCCGAACTCGTTCTCGATCAGCACCCAGTCGCCGTCCTTGATGCCGTACTGCGCGGCGTCGTCGGGGTGGATCATGATCTGCGGCCCCGGATGGATGGCGCGCATCGAAGGGGCCTGACGGTGCTCGGAGTGGAAGAGGCTCCAGCGGCGGGCGCCCGTCGTGAGCACCAGCGGGTACTTCTCGTAAAGCTCCGGCGTCGAGCGCGGGCTCTCGGGCGGTTCCTCGTAGGCCGACAGGGGCGAGTACCCCATGTTCTGCATGGCGATGGAGTAGAAGTTGTAGCGGCCCGTGTCGGTGTTGAAGCCCGGCTGCCCGTCGGGGCGCAGCTTGCCGGTCTTGTACTTGTAGTACTCGAACTCCGGGTAGGCCCAGGTGCGCTCCTTGATGTCCCGGTACTTGAACGGCGAGCTTTGCAGGCAGAAGTCGTAGAACTCCTCGTCGGACTTCCAGGCGCCCGCCGCGTCGCCGTGGAAGCGCCTGCCCACCTCGTAGATGATCTGCTGGTCGGACTTCGCCTCGCCCAAAGGCTCGATGCACTGCGCCACCGCGCCCAGCTGGTAGGGCTGGTGGCCGGTGATGCCCGCGCGCTCCGCGAACGTGACGGCCGGCAGGAACACGTCGGCCACGCCCATGGCCGTGGGCGTCATGAACAGGTCGACCACGACGTTGAAGTCGGTGCCCAGCAGGGCCGGCAGTATCCGCTGCGGCTCGGCGCCCATGTTGGCGATGGGGTTGTTCGTCTGCATCCACACGCACTTGATGGGGTAGGGCTCGCCCGTCTCCAGCGCCTTCAGCATCATGTCCTGGCTGATGGCGGCCATGGCCTTGCACCCGTTGTACTCCTGGTTCATACGCTTGTCGCCGGAGGCGGCCCAGCTGGGCGTGGGAAGCGACTCGATGACCGTGAAGTCCGACATCCAGGTGGAGCCCACGCCGAAGCAGGGGCGGCCGCACACCATCGATCCCGGCTTCTCGTAGTTGCCGGTCACGGCCAGCAGGTCGAACACGGCCATGCCGGTGACGAATCCCTCGGACGTGTGGTCCATGGCCACGCCCCATTGCAGGCACGCCGACCGCGCGCGGCCGAGGGCACGGGCGCACGCGGTGACCTTCTCGGCGTCGATGCCGCAGATGTCGGCGGCCTTCTCGGCCGTGAAGTCGACGATGCTCGCGGCGAACTCGTCGAATCCGTACGTCCACAGCTCCACGAACTCGTGGTCGTAGAGGTCTTCTTGGATGATGATGTTGGACAGCGCGAGCGCCAGGGCGCAGTCGGTGCCCGGGCGGAGCTGGAACCAGTACTCGGCCTTGCCCGCGAGCCAGGTGAGCTTGGGGTCCATGCAGATGATCTTGGAGCCGCGCTTCATGCATTCCACGATCCAGTGCCCCAGCGTGCCGTCGGAGTTCGCCACGACGGGGTTGTTGCCCCAGACCATGACGTACTCCGGCACCTCGAAGCGCGGGTCGTCGTAGCGTTCGGGGAAGAACTGCGAGTAGTCGCACACGAACATGTCGCCCACCTTGAGCGACGTGCTGAACAGGCGCGGCGCGTAGCACGCCTGCCCGGACAGGAAACCCATGCCGTAGTTCGGCGTTCCCAGGTACTGCGCGAGCATCGGGCCGTAGCCGTTGATGTCGCGGCCGGTGCCCTGCGTCACCCAGATGGACTCGGCCCCGTGTTTCTCCACCACCGCCATGACGTTCTCGTAGACGAGGTCGTACGCCTCGTCCCAGCCGATGCGCTCCCACTTGTCCTTGCCGCGGTCCTCGCGGGCGCGCTTCATGGGGTGCAGGATGCGGTCCTCGTGGTAGATCATCTCCTTGGCCGCAAGGCAGCGAAGGCATAGGCGGCCCTGGTTGTGCGGGTTCTCCGGATCTCCCTCTATGTGGTCGATGGCCCCGTCCTTCACGTACACCAGCAGCCCGCAGTTCTGGTGGCACCCCGGGCCGGTGCGCGCGTTGGTCCTGATGACGGTCATGCCGTCCTCGTTCCACGTCCACTCCCGACCTTCGGCGTCGTCTTGGGTCGTGGCTTCCTTGGCGTTTTCCTTGACGAAGAACGAGCCGTACACGTCGGCCTCGATCTCGTTTTTGACGTCGGCTTGCGCTTCTGTCATGGCGAATCCCCCTTCTCTTGTGCGGTTGAACTCTGGGAAGCTCGGCGGTGGCGCGCACGTGCCGAGCTTCCACAGGCGGCGAAGTCTCGGTTCGCGTCTTTTCGGCGCGGGAAGCTGGAGCGAGGGGACGCAGCAGCCGGTTCGTGTCCTCGGGGAAGATCCGGCGAACGACCGCAAGCCGGGCGGGTTGCCTAGTCGTCGGGTGTACCCCTATCACCTTGACTCGCGGCCCCAGTTTATTTCCGCGCCCTTCGATTCCGGTTGACGAAAATGGCATAACCCATTCCACTTCCCGTATAATCGACGCAATCTCATGCATCGGGGCATGCCGATGCGAGGGAAATCAGAGGGGGCCGCTTTGAACATCGACAACCTGAGGGAATGCGTCGACCTTGCCAGAACCCTGAGCTTCACAAAGACCGCGCAGCGCTTCTACATCACCCAGCCCGTGTTGAGCAAGCATGTCGTCAATGTGGAGAAAGAGCTTGGCATCGAGATATTCTTGCGCGGGAAGAACGGCGTTCACCTGACAGGTATCGGGCGGACGTTCATCGACGGTTGCAAAGACGTCCTCGACCGCTACGACGGGGTGCTCGAGGAGGTCGAGCACTTGAAGTACGGCGAAGACCGGCCTATCGACCTGGGGTATCTGTACGGTGCGAGCTCCATCGTGCTGCCGAAGGCCATCCGGGCGTTCGGGAAGCGGCATCCATCCGTCGAGGTGCGCTACCTTTCCATGGAAATCGACGAGATACCGGGCGCGCTCGACGAGAACCGCATCGACCTGGCCATAACGGCCGATCTGGAAAAATTCGACCCCGACCGGTTCGCCTGGAGGAACCTCTACCGGGACTCCCTCTGCCTCATCGTTCCGAACACCCATCGCCTTGCCGATCGGAAGATCGTGCGCGTGGGGGACTTGGCCGGCGAGGAGATCATCGTTCCGCGCTCGTCGTTCATGCCGAACGAGACAAGTCACATCAGGAAGGTTCTCAGTCCCATCCTGGAAACCGTGACGCAGAAGCGGTTGATAGGGGATTTGAACAGCATTCGCATGTCCTTGATGGTGGAGGGGTGCGCCGCCATAGAGTTCGCGCACCTAAGGAATTACTTCACAGACGACGAGTTCGCCTTCATCCCCCTGGACGCCGCGTTGCCGGAGTTCAACGTCATCGCCCTGTGGAAGCGCTCGAACGAGACGGTGGCCCTGCTCGACCTTGCCGAGGAGTTCGAACGTCAGTGCTCCAAACTCGAGCGCCGCTGACCGCTTCAGCCTGCATGCTTCCGTTTTTGAATAGGTCATAACTTTTTCGAACGGGTGGCGCGGCACGGCGTCCCTCTATAATCGCATTGCTTGGGCGTTGGCGCCGATTGCGCCAGGGGAACGCCGAGCTTGATTCTGCGCCGCCGGGCGCTTACGAGGGGACGCGCAGAGACAGTTTTACTTCTAATCGCGAAAGGAGATTAGCAATGAGTGAGACTGCTCCAAACGTACCGGCCGCTGGCAAATTCAAATCAGCACAATGGGGTGTGGCGGAGGGGGAGCTGACCAACAGGCAGCGATGGCTGTGCTTCTGGTCGCTGTTCGTGTTCGGGTCCTGCTGCGTGTACCAGTGGCTCATGCCCGCTTCCATCCTTACCAACATAGGCGCCGTATTCAACATGGATCTGGACACTGCCGGCTGGATCATGTCCGTGTTCACCCTGACGGGTCTGCTTTTGGCCTACCCGGGCGCGTGGATCATGCGCAACGTGGGCATAAAGGTTTCCATTATCATAGCGGCCGTCCTCACCATCATGGGCAACGTGCTGGCGCTGCTGGCGGACAGCGGCACCCTGTTCATCTTCGCCCGCGCGGTGCAAGGCTGCGGTTTCGGCTTGATCGCCGTGATCGGGCCCAACATCATGCCCCGGCTTTTCCCGCTTGAGCGGCAGGGGCTCGTCATGGGCATCTGGTCCCAGTGGGTCTGCCCCGGCGTTGCGCTGGCCTCGCTTTCCACGCCGCTGCTGTACGCGGCGTTCGGGTGGAAGTCCATCTTTGTCCTGTCGCTTGCGCTGCAGGTGGTCACCACCCTGCTCGTGCTGGCGTTCGTGAAGATGCCGGTCGTTCCGGAGAACGTCCGCGCCAAGGGCCAGGGCAAGGCCAGGATGGGGAAGCCCTCCAAGGCCTACACGATCAGCGCCTTCGCCGTGGGCTTCTGCTTTCTGGCATGGTGCACCAGCTACCCCACCTTCAACACCTTCTATCCGACGTACGCCCAGACCGTGCAGGGCATGGATCTGTTCACGGCCTCGATGACCACGTTGGTGGCGGCCGTCGCGACCATTCCCGGCGGCATTCTGTTCGGGCTTGTCGCCGACAAGATCAAGCAGCGGAAGTTCATGCTGATAGCGGGGTACGTCCTGCTCATCGTGGTGTGCGCCACCGTGCTGTGGTCCAACTCCCAGAACCAGGCGCTTGCTTGGGGCAGCATCATCTTCCTGGGCTTCTTCTGCGCGGGACTCGTTCCCACGATGTCGCGCGCGCTCATCCCGGTTTTGGCGCAGGATCCCGCCACCACCGACTACGCCCTCACCGGCATGGCGTTCGTGACCCAGCTTGGAGGTTTCATCGCGGCTTTCTTCGGCACCATCGCCGCAGGCTCCACCTACCAGTTCGCGGCGCTGACGTTCGTGGTGCCCCTGTGCGCCGCCGCCGTGATCGTGCTCCTGTTCGTGAAGAACGACCATCGCATGAAGCGCGGGGAGATCGCTTCCGAAGGGGAGGCGGTGCAGCAAGCCGCGTCGTGACGATGCGCGAGGGGGCCGCGTCGAAAGCCGCCGGACGTGCGTTTTCGACGATTGCCCTGCAGAGCAAGGGCTCTGCCCTTGCCGGATACACGAGAGAAAGCATCTTGCTGAACGGGCGGGCAGGGTCTTCGCCCTCTCCGCGAGAAGCGCTTCGGCGGCGCTCTGGTAGCCGCCATCCTGCGACCGGGTCGGAAGCTTGGCTTCCGGCCCGGTCGCGCATCGGTGAAGACAATGTGGGCGCGGGCTTTCTCGTGGCGGTTCGATGGGCTTCTGCGGTAGCATTTCTGGTTGTTCAAGGCGGGTTGCGCCGAAGGCGTCGAGGCGCGAGCGGCCAGGGCGGCGCGCGATTCGCCCCGAGGCCGTCGTTTGCGCGGCGGAGCGAGGAAAGGACGATACATGGCCTGCACGTACATCGATCTTCCGAAGCTGGGCTTCGGGTTCATGCGCTTGCCGGAGATCGAGGGGGCGGACGGCGAGAAAGACATCGACCTGGACACGCTCTGCGGCATGGTGGACACGTTCATGGACGGGGGCTTCACCTACTTCGACACGGCCCGCGGCTACCACGGCGGCAAGTCCGAGGCCGCGCTCAAGGCGACGGTGGTGGACCGCCACCCGCGCGCGTCGTTCCAGGTGGCCACGAAGCTGCCGGCTTGGATGGCCGAGGACGCCGATCACGCGCGCGCCATGTTCGACACGTCGCTCGAACAGACCGGCGCGGGCTACTTCGACTTCTTTCTGCTGCACAACCTGGGCGAGGACCGCACGAAGCTGTTCGACGACTTCGGGCTGTGGGACTTTCTGGCCGAGAAGAAGGCCGAGGGGCTCATCCGCAACCTGGGCTTCTCCATCCACGACAAGGCGGCCGCGCTCGAGGGGGTGCTCGACGCGCACCCCGAGGTCGACTTCGTGCAGCTGCAGGTGAACTACGCCGACTGGGAGAGCGAGACCGTGGAGTCGCGCAAGTGCTACGAGGCCGCCCGCGCCCGCGACCTGCCCGTCGTGGTGATGGAGCCCGTGAAGGGCGGTTCGCTGGTGAAGCTGCCCGACGCCGCCGTCGACGTGCTGCGCAATGCCGATGCAGACGCGCCGCTGGCCTCGTGGGCGCTGCGCTTCGCGGCCTCGCTGCCCGGCGTGCTCACGGTGCTCTCGGGTATGTCCACGCCCGAGCAGGTGGAGGAGAACGTGCGCACCATGCGGGCGTTCCGGCCCGTCGACCGCGAGGAGCGCGCGGCGCTCGATCACGTGCGCGCCATCCTCGACGGCATCCCCACGGTGCCGTGCACCGACTGCCGCTACTGCGTGAAGGAATGCCCGCAGGGCGTGCGCATCCCCGCCGCGCTCGCGTCGCTCAACATCCTGACGCTCTACGGCGACGATCACCGTGCGCAGGAGAACTACGATTGGAACGCCTCGGACGGGCCGGCTTCCAGCTGCATCGCCTGCGGCACGTGCGAGAGCGTGTGCCCCCAGCACATCGGCATCGTGCGCGAACTGGCGCGCGCGGCCGAGCTGTTCGAGAAGTAACCGCGCATCCGCTTGACTTGGAGTGCGCTTCAAGGTTTATGATGACCGGCGGCCGTCGGCCGAAAACGGGAAGGATGCACTGTCATGGGCAAAATCGAGAACGGTCAGGACGTGGACGTCGAGGCGCTCGACGCCTTCTTCGCGCGTACGCCGCGGCTGGCCGTGGCGTTTTCCGGCGGCACCGATTCGTCGTATTTGGTGGCCGCGGCGAAGCGGGCCGGCGTCGAGGTGAGGGCCTACCTCGTGCGCTCGGCGTTCCAGCCCCCTTGCGAGACGGCCGACGCCGAGCGCCTGGCCGCTGAGCAGGGCGCGGAGCTGACCGTGGTCGACGTCGACGTACTGGAGCGAGACGAGATCTGCGAGAACCCGCCCGACCGCTGCTACTTCTGCAAGCGCTTCATCTTCTCCACCATTCGGGAGCGCATGGAGGCCGACGGCTTCGACGTGTTGGCCGACGGCACGAACGCGACGGACGACCCCGAGAGCCGGCCGGGCTTCCGTGCCCTGGCCGAGCTGGGCGTGGTGTCGCCGCTGCGCCGCGCGGGCATGAGTAAGGACGACGTGCGCGCGGCCTCGCGCGAGCTTGGCCTGTTCACGGCTGGCAAGCCCAGCTTCTCGTGCTTCGCCGTGTACGTGGAGCCGGGCGAGCGCATAACGACGGAGTCGCTGCGCGCGGCGGCCAGGACCCCGGAGGTGGCGGCGAAGTTCATCGCGCGCAACGCGGCCGTGGGCAACGGCCTGGGCGAGGCGTGCCCCGCCGACAGGAACGTGCCGCATCTGGCGGACGACGGGTTGGCCGGCGAAGGACCCGCGGCAGAGCAGCCCGCCCCAGACGCGGATGCCGCCGACGAGGCGGAAGGAGCCCGGTAGTGGAGGAACGCGAGATGCGTACGCTGCTGGCGGCGGTGGCCGAAGGCTCGGTCGATCCGGACGAGGCGGCCCTGCGCTTCAAAACGGCGCCGTTCACGGACTTGGGCTACGCGAAGGTGGACCATCAGCGCGGGGTGCGCCAAGGCGTGGCCGAGGTGGTGTACGGGGCCGGCAAGACGCCCGCGCAGATGGCCGGCATCGTGGCCTCGATGCGCGAGGCCGGGCAGGAGCGCGTGCTGATCACGCGGCTGTCGCCCGAGGCGGCCAGCGAGGTGCGGGCGCTTTTGCGGGAGTCCGACCCGCAGGCGGCCGAGGCCCTCGCCTACCACGAGCTGCCGCGCCTCGGCATCGTGGGCGGCATGCCCGCACCCGACGGCAACGGGCGCATCGTCATCGCGGCGGCCGGCACGAGCGACCTTTCCGTGGCCGAGGAGGCCGCGTTCACGGCCGAGGTGCTGGGCAACGACGTCGTGCGCCTCTACGACGTGGGCGTGGCGGGTATCCACCGGCTGCTGGCACATGCCGACGACATCGCGTCGGCGCAGGTGGTGGTGGCCGTGGCCGGTATGGAGGGTGCGCTTGCGTCCGTCGTGGGAGGCATGGCGTCGTGCCCGGTCATCGCCGTGCCCACGAGCGTGGGCTACGGCGCTTCGTTCGGCGGCGTGGCGGCGCTTTTGGCCATGCTGAACTCGTGCGCGTCGGGCGTGTCCGTGGTGAACATCGACAACGGCTTCGGCGCCGGCTACCAAGCAAGCGTCATCAACCATCTGAAAGCGAAGTGATCTTCATGACCCCCCTTCATCTCGACCTCACTCGCGACGCCACGCGCCGCTCGATCCTCGCCGACCTGCGCGGACGTCTGGACGGCAGCGCGCGCGACGCGCTCGACGCCGCCGTGGAAGCGGCCGGCGTGCCCGATCGGCACCATCACGACCTGCCCGACGTGCTGGCCACTATCGACGGCCTGGCGGCCAGCGAGCGCGTGAAGGACGACATGCGCGCCGTCTACCGCATCCTGGCCCAAGCCGAGGCGTCCGTGCACGGCTGCGCGGTGGACGAGACGCACTTCCACGAAGTGGGCAACGGCGAGGCCGTGCGCAACGTGGCCGCCGTGTGCCTGTGCGTGGAGGCGCTCGACCCCGACCGCATCACGGCCACTCCCGTTCAAACAGGCAGCGGCACGGTGGTGTGCGCCCACGGCGAGCTGCCCATTCCCGCGCCGGCCACGGCCGCGATCCTTGACGCGGGCATTCCCGTGTGCGCCGAGCGCCTGGATGGCGAGCGCTGCACCCCCACGAGCGCGGCCCTCGTCAAGCATTTCGTCGACGAGTTCGATGCCTGAGCCCGACGAGGCGGTTCGAGATACGGCCGCCAGCAACCTCCCCTTCGGCACAGTAATCACCGATTCTCTGCACGTGGGCTGCCCCGTGATCGACTCAGAATCACGTGAGCTGGGCAAATATTCGGCGCAGACGGACGGCGACGAGCTGGAGAGGGCTTTTCGGCCAAAATCATGCAGAGAATCGGTGATTACTGTGCCGAAGGGGGCCCGGTGCGCGTCGACGGTGCGCGAAAGGCCAATTCTCGAAACCGAACGCCTGGTTCTGCGGGAAATGGTCGAAGCTGATTTCGAAGCGCTTTGCCGCACGCTGCAGGACGGGAAGGCCATGTACGCCTACGAGGGCCCCTTCGACGACGCCGAAGTCAAGGAATGGCTCGACCGTCAGCTGGCCCGCTACCGCGACGACGGCTTCGGCCTTTGGGCGGCCGTGCTGAAGGATACGGGCCGCTTCGTCGGCCAGTGCGGTTTGACCGTGCAGGACTGCGACGGGGTGCCGGTGGTGGAGGTGGGCTACCTGTTCGAGCGCGCGTACTGGCATCGCGGTCTGGCAACCGAGGCCGCCGTCGCCTGTCGCGACCACGCGTTCGACGTGCTGGGCGCGGACGAGGTGTTTTCCATCATCCGCGACACGAACGAGGCGTCGCAGGCGGTCGCCCGCCGAAACGGTATGACGCCGCGCAGCTCCTTTATCAAGCATTATCGCGGCGTGCGCATGCCCCACATCGCGTACTCGATCACGCGCGAGGAGCGCGCCCTGCTCGCCTTGCGCGCTTGAGCGCTTTCGGCGGCGGGCGAACCGTCGTATACTGGCGCTGATGCAAAGACGATGGCGGCGCGACGGACGTGCTGCGGAAAGCGGGAGATCATGGCCTACGTTTTCACTCACGCCACCGTGCTCGACGGCACGGAGAATATGGAGCCCCAGCCCAACATGACGGTGGTGGTGGACGACGCGGGCCGCATCGACAAGGTGGGCCCGGCGGCCTCCACTACGGGCCCGTTGGGTGCGCGCGAAGTCGACCTGGCCGGGGCGTACCTTATGCCCGGCCTGGTCAACGCGCACGTGCACTTGTGCGGTTCGGGCAAGCCCATGAGCGCGGGCGGGGCGGGCGACCTCATCGACAAGGTGGTGGGCAACCCGGTGGGAATGTGGGTGCTGCGCCGCATGATCCGCAGCCACGCGCAGGCCCAGCTGGCCAGCGGCGTTACCACGGTGCGCTCGGTGGGCGATCCCGGGTTCGCCGACGTGGACGTGCGCGACGCCGTGAACGCGGGGAGGTTCCCCGGGCCGCGCCTGCTCGTGTCGGGCGTGGGCGTCACGGTGCCGGACGGCCACGGCGCGGGGCTGTTCGCCCATGTTGCGAAATCGCCCGAGGAGGCGCGCGAGATCGTGCGCACGTGCTTCGGCCGCAACTGCGACTTGGTGAAGCTGTTCATCACGGGTGGGGTGTTCGACGCCGAGGTGGAGGGCGAGCCGGGCGTGCTGCGCATGTCGCCCGAGGTGGCGCGGGCCGCCGTGGAGGAGGCCCACAAGTTGGGCATGGTCACGGCCGCGCATGTCGAGAGCGCCGAGGGCGTGCGCGTGGGCTTGGAGGCCGGTGTGGACACCATCGAGCACGGCGCGGAGCTGGACGACGGGCTCATCGCGCTGTTCAAGAAGAACGGCGTCGGGCGCGCCTCGTCGCTCACCTGCACCGTCTCGCCCGCGCTGCCGTTCGTGGACCTGGACCCCGAGAAGACGAAGTCCACCGAGGTGCAGAAGACCAACGGCCGCATCGTGTACGAGGGCATCGTGCGCGCCGCCCAGCAGGCGCTGGTCGCCGGCATCCCCGTGGGGCTGGGCACCGACTCGTCGTGCCCCTACATCACGCACTACGACATGTGGCGCGAGGTGGTGTACTTCGAACGCATCGTGGGAGCCTCGCGAACGCTCGCGCTGCACACGGCCACGCTCGGCAACGCGCGCATCCTGGGGCTGGGGGACGAGACGGGCTCCGTCGAGGCGGGGAAAGCCGCCGACCTCATCGTGTGCGACGAGAACCCGCTCGACAACCTGGAGGCCCTGCGGCGCGTGCGCATGGTCATGGCGCGCGGGCATTTGGACGAGCGGCCCCGCGTGAAACGCCAGCCCGACTTGGACGCCGAGCTGGACGGCTTCCTGCCGAGGGCTGCCGGGTAGCTGGAGGCCTTTCGGCTGGGATTCGGTGTTATCGCAGGCGTTCGCAACCCTGCGCGGACGCTCCGTTATCGGCCGCGTGCGTAGGGGGTTGGCTCCGGTTCCGCGTCGCGGAGGGCGAGGGTCTGCAGTAGGCCCGCGAACTCGGCGCGTTCCTCGTCGCGGGCGTCGTCCATCAGATCGAGCGCCGTTTGGAACGTGGCCGTGCCCGCATGGGGCGACTGGCACAGCACCATGCCGCATTCGGCGACGGCGGCCGCGAAGCGCCAGTCGGCGCTCGGCGCGGCGACGAGGGACGAGGCGTCCACGACAAGAGCCTGCTCCCGCGCCCCGTCCTGCCCGACAGGACGGTAGCGCATGGAGCAAACGAGCCATTCGCCGCCGTCGGTGCAGATGGCGATGCCCCTTTGCCCATCGTCGTTCGCGTTGGCGTCGGTGCCCGCGTTTGCGCTCGGAATCGCATCTTTCGCGTCGCCGTACCTCAGCTGCGGTTCGGCCACCTGGAACGGCGAGTCGGCCGGCACCACCTCGTAGGCTACCGTGAACGCGCAGCCTGCACCCACCTCGCCCGCGTCGACCGCGTCGTCGCGGAAGGCCTCGTCCGCCAGCGCGCGGTTCTCGTAGCCGATGAGCCGGTAGCCCTTGACCTGCGCGGGGTTGAACTCTACCTGCAGCTTCACGTCGTCGGCCAACGGCGTGAAGTTCGCCAGCAGGTTGCGGTCGAGCACGCGCCGGGCCTCGGCCTCGCAGTCGATGTAGTGGTAGGAGCCGTCGCCGTGGTCGGCGAGCGTCTCCATTTTGGAGTCCTGGTAGTTCCCCGTGCCGAACCCGAGCACCGACAGGTACACGCCGCGCCCGCGCCGTTCGTCCACGAAGTCGTGCAGGTCGCTCTCCGAGGACATCCCCACGTTCAAGTCGCCGTCGGACGCCATGACGATGCGGTTCGCGCCTCCTTCGACGAACTGGCGCTCGGCCACGTCGTAGGCCGTGCGCAGGCCGGCCTCGCCGTTCGTGGATCCTTCGGCGCGCAGGCTTCCGATGGCGCGCAGGATGCGCCGCTTGTCGGCGCCGCTCGCGCCTTCCAGCACCACGCGCTCCTCGCCGCTGTACGTGACGACGGACACGCGGTCGCGTTCGTCCAGGTTCTCGACGAGCATGGCGAAGGCGCTCTGCAAAAGCGGCAGCTTGTCGGCATCGGCCATGGATCCGGACACGTCGATGAGGAACACGAGGTTCGCGCCCGTTTCCGGCGCGCGCTCGGCGGGGGTCGTGGCAAACCCCATGACCAGCAGCTTCGTGTCGGGGTTCCACGGGCAGTCCGCCATCTCGGCCGTCACGCCGAACAGGTCGTCTCCCTCGGGCGGGGCGTAGTCGTAGTCGAAGTAGTTGAGCATCTCCTCGATGCGCACGGCGCCGGAGGGGATTTCGGCGGGATAGGCCCCCTCGCGCACCATGCGGCGCAGGTTGGCGTAGGAGGCCGTGTCCACGTCGGCCGAGAACGTGGAGAGCGGGCGCGCGGCCGTGGAAACGAACCCGGTCTCGTCGACGGCCGCGTAGCCCTCGCCGGAGTAGGGGTCGGCGTAAGGGGGCACACCGCCGTAGGGCGGGCAGGAGGCCGACGCGTCGGCCGAGGAGGCTCCTGCCCTCGCGTCGCCGACGGCCATGATCTGGCTTTCCGTGTTGGACGAGCCGAGCTTGGCCGAGACCGCGCCGTAGTACCGGCTGGCCGCGAATCCCAGCGCAACGACGATCGCGAGCGCGACGGCTGCCGCGACGGCGAACGCGGCGCGCGGTCGCTTCCGGCGCTCTGCGGGGGAGCGGTACTCGTTCGGCGGTATGGACATGGACGGTCTCCTTCTCGATCGCTTCCTCTTCCAACACGATCGAGCGGCCCGTTTTGTCGGGGAAATTTCGGCGGGCGAGAGGGCGGAGGGGTGGGAGGGGGCGAGGCGCGGGATCGAATCCGCACGTCAGCGGGCGTTTCCGCGCTTCTTCTCCTCATGGGTCCAGAGGGCGTAGACGGCCACGCCCACGGCGAGGATGGGCAGGCCGGCCAGGAACATGGCGGTGAACCCGAACGCCCCCGACACCACGCCGCCGATGATGGGGCCCAACGCGTATCCCACGTCGGTGCCCAAGAGGTACGTGGACATGGCAACGCCGCTGCGCTCGGGCGGTTCCAGCTGTCCGCAGCGAGCTTGGATCGACGGCGTGACCGTTCCGCTGCCGAGCGCCTTGCACGCCGCCGCAGCCAGGAACAGCCACAGCTGCTGCGAGAAGGCGATGAGCACGACGGCCACCGCCTCGAACACGGCCGAGGGGTAGAACACGGCCGAGAGCCCGTGCCGGTCGGCCCGGCGCCCGGCGAACGGGCGCGAGACGAGCAGCGTGAGCGAGTTGACCACGAAGAACGCCGAGATGCCCACGACGCCGCGCTCGTCGCCCACGAGCACGATGTAGGTGGCGATGATGGACCAGATGGTGAGGTAGCAGCATGCGGCTATGGCGAGCGGCAGCGACTTGACGCTGATGAAGGCGGCTATTCCTCGCGGCTTGGCTGCGGTCGGGGAGGTGCGTGGGGGTTCGCCGGAAGCGTCGCGTGCGGGGCCGCTGGAAGGTGCCGCCCCTGCGCTGCTCCGCACCCGCACGAACAGGCCGAGCGCGAACGAGGCCGCCGCCACGACGGCACCCGCCAAGAACATGGCGGCGAAGCCGAAGCGGTCGCTCACCAGCACGCCGAACGCCGGGCCGAGCGCGTTCGCGAACACGTAGGACGTTCCGAACCAGCCCATGCCCTCGCTGCGCCGCTCTTCCGGGATGGCGTCGAGGGCGAGCGCCGAGATGGCCGTCCCGAACAAGGCGTAGAAGAACCCGTGCACGGCGCGCAGCGCCACGAGGGCAACCAGGCTCGTGGCGAACGCGTAGCCCACCTGCGCGGCGCAGGCCACGACGATGGACACCATGACGATGCGCTTGCGGCCCAGACGGTCGGACAGAAACCCGCTCGCCGGTCGCGCGACCAGGGCGACGAAGGCGAACACGCTGGCCACGACGCCCGCCCACGCGAGGGTGGCGCCCTGAGCGAGCGCGTACTTCGCGATGACGGGCGTGATCATGTTGTAGGTGAACAGGTCGAAGGTCTGGATGGCGGTGAGCAGCACGAACTCCCGCGTCCACAGGCGCCTGCCCGCTCCGCTCCTATTCGCACCGCCGTCGCGCAAGGACCCTACCCCGCTTCGTCCGCCCAGTAATACCGATCGCCGCCATCATAGCGCACCGCGAAAGGATGCGCCACGTCCGCCGAGGCGAACACCGCGCAGGCCGTCGTGTCGCCGCTCGCGCCGCCGAAAGCGGTCGCCTGCTCGAGCTCGGCTCCCACGAGGGAGGGGTCGGCCGTCAGCGGGCGGCCGGCGTCGTCGAGGACGACGCGAAGGGTTTGCCCGGAGGCCAGCTGCACGAGCGGGTAGCGCGCGCCCGCGTCCTCACCTGCGCTTCCGTTGGAAGAGGAGGACGCGCTCTCGGCGCCAACGCTCTGATCTGCCTGGGGCGCCTCGTTGCCGGTCGAAGCGTCCTTCGACGGCTCTGCGGACGAGCCGGCGGAGGCGCCGTCGCCGATCGATTGCACGGCGCTCTGGGAGGAGCCCGACGTGTTGCGGCCGTTGAGGCCGTTCGCGTAAAGCGCGAACGCGCCCACGCCGGCCACCAGCACGAGGCAGGCGGCCGCGGCGACCGCTTGCAGGACGAAGCGCGACGTCCTCGCCGTCTTGCGCTGCTGCGTGGGGCAGTCGGCGACGATGGGCTTCAGCGGGAGGCCGCCCGTTTCGCGGGCCGTTGGGAGCGCGTGCTCGCCGCGTGCTGAGAGCACGGCGGCGAGCATGCGGGCCTCGGCCTCCTCGCTCGGGCCCATGCGGTCGAACGCGGAGGCGATCGCGTCGTCGAGAGCCACGTCCTGCGGACGCCTCGGGGCATGGGCGGGGGCCGCTTCGGCTCGCGACGCGTCGCCGTTCTCGCGGCGCGTCCGGCCGATCGGGCCTTCGGCGTCGATTCGACGGAATCGCTCATCGTCCACGTTCCCCACCTCCCAGCATGTCTCTCAGCAGCGTGCGGGCCTCGCTCAGGTGGCTGCGCACCGTGGAGGCGGGCGTGCCGGTGAGCGCGGCGATGTCGGCGGTGCGGTACCCTTCGTAATAGTACAGGTACACGCAGGTCTTGTACTTCGACGGCAGGGCGAGCACCGCTTCGAGCGTCTCGTCGCCTTCGGGGCGCGCCCCCTCGTCGGGAAGGTCGTCCGGCAGCTCCGCCGTGCGACGGCGCGAGGCGCTTTTCAACACGTCGCGGCAATGGTTCTGCGCGCACACGATGAGCCACGCCTTCTCGTGCTCTTCGTCGTTGAATTTCCGCGGTCGGTCGAGCAGCTTCATGAACACGCTTTGCGTCGCGTCCTCCGCGTCGGTCGCGCTTCCAAGGTGCGCGAAGCACAGGCGGTACACCGTCTTCACGTGGCGGCGGAACACCGCGGCTATGTCGTCGTTCTTCGGCAGGTTTTCGCCCTTTCTGCCCCCAACACGATCGAGCGAAGGGAAATGTCGGGAAAACGAGGAATTTTTTCTCGGAGAGTCCGCGAATCTCGTTCTCCGACTCGTTCGCCATGGTAGCTTCTCGTCCGAAACGACGCAACCGTGCGAGAACCGTTAGATCGCCGTCCGAACCTTGCAGAACGACCGTCCAAATCGTGCGCGAACCTTGCGGATTCGCCGTCCGAACCTTGCACGTTTCTTGCACGGATCCAATACGAATCAAACGGAAATCCAACGCTGAGTACGGCCTGTTCAAACACTGAAAATAGATTTTGATTCGTCGCAGGAAAACGCTCTTGGCCGTGCTAGAATGCCTCGCGTCAGCGGTGTCCGTTTTCGGTGGGTGATGCCTTAGAGATAAGGAGGACCCCATGGATGGTTTCAACCTGATCGCAGGAGTTTGTTCCATCTTGTCATTTCTTCTGGCAGCCTACGACTGGTCGCAACGAAGACGGAAAGCGAGGGGCAAGGCGAAACGAGCACCAAAAAGGCGGCAGAGCTGACACTCTAGCCGCCTAACCTAGTCCCGCGTTGCCCGCCCAGAGCTCTAATCCTCGCGGGCACCGCTGACACTCTGCATTATACACACCGCAGCCGCCGGCGCAAGCACGATTTTTCAGAATGTCGGATAGGTGGAAAAGCGGTCGGCATTCGCCTCGCCGGCTTGCGGAGAGCCCTCCCGGCAAAGGCGTTGCGGTATGATGTCGAGCGAGACGAACGAGGGCGCGGGACCCGGAAAGGACACGACGCATGGTTGACGCGGCGGCCGCCAAGGCGGCATTGCGGGAGCATTTCGGCTACGAGGAGTTCCGGCCGGGGCAGCTCGGCGTGGTGGAGGCGATCCTCGGCGGCCGCGACGCGCTCGCCGTCATGCCCACGGGCGCCGGCAAGTCCGTGTGCTACCAGGTGCCCGGCATCGTGCTGCCGGGGCTCGCGCTCGTGGTGAGCCCGCTCGTGTCGCTCATGGGCGACCAGGTGCGCGCGCTGCTGGACGCGGGCGTGCGCGGGGCCTACCTTAACTCCACGCTCACGCCCGGCCAGCAGGCCACCGTGCTGCGCCGCGCGCTCGCGGGCGCCTACCAGATCATGTACGTGGCGCCCGAGCGCCTGGCCGACCCGCGCTTCCTCGAGTTCGCGCGCGAGGCGAGCATTCCCCTCGTCGCCGTGGACGAGGCGCACTGCGTGTCGCAGTGGGGCCAGGACTTCCGCCCGTCGTATTTGGCCGTGGGCGATTTCATCGCCCAGCTGCCGCAGCGCCCCGTCGTGGCGGCGTTCACCGCCACGGCCACCGAGCGCGTGCGGCGCGACATCGTGCGCCTGCTCGATCTGCGCGACGCCTACGAGGTGGTTACCGGCTTCGACCGCCCGAACCTCTACTTCGGCGTGGAGCGCATGGAGCCGAAGAGGAAGCTCGCCTGGATCGGAAACTACGCGCTCGCGCATCCGGGCGACTCAGGGATAGTGTACTGCTCCACCCGCAAGGACACCGACAAGGTGCACGCCGCGCTCGTGGCAGCGGGCGTGCGCGCGGCGCGCTACCACGCGGGCATGTCCGCGGCCGATCGCACCGAGAGCCAGCGCGCGTTCATCGCCGACGACGCGCCCGTCATGGTGGCCACGAACGCGTTCGGCATGGGCATCGACAAGTCGAACGTGCGCTACGTGGTGCACCACAACATGCCCGGCAGCATCGAGGCGTACTACCAGGAGGCCGGTCGCGCCGGGCGCGACGGCGAGCCTTCCACGTGCATGCTGCTGTGGAGCGACGGCGACGTGTCGACCTGCCGCTTCTTCATCGAGCAGGAGTCGGGCAACGAGGAACTCACCTCCGAGGAGGCCGACGCCGTGCGCTCGTCGCGCCGCCGCCTTCTGGAGGCCATGGTCGGCTACTGCCACACCACCGGCTGCCTGCGTCGCTATATTTTGGATTACTTCGGAGAGCAGGCACAGGTCGTTCGTAGCGTCAGCGAGGGTGCGGCTAATGCCGAAGATTGCGGTGAAGGTCCAACGAAGCGTGCTTTCGCACGCGAGGAGGGCTTGGAGCCGCAAGATTCGGCATTAGCCGCACCCGCAGCGTCGGGTGGTTCCGACTGCCGACAGGCAGTCGGAACTTGTTGCTCGAACTGCGGGGGGACGTTCGACGCCGTGGACGTGACCGACACGGCGCGGGCCGTCATGCGCTGCGTGCAAGAGCTTCGCGGGCGCTTCGGCAAGGGGCTCGTGGTGGACGTGCTGCGCGGGTCGAAGAGCGCGAAGGTGCTGGACATGCGTTTGGACGAGGCTGCCAGCTACGACACGGTGGACGCATCGGCCGCGCAGGTCAAGGAGGTCGTCGAGCTTTTGGCCGCCGGCGGCTACCTTGTCATCACCGAGGGCACGTATCCCACCGTGGGGCTGGGCCCGCGCGCTCGCGAGGCCGCCGAGGACGGGTTCTCCCTCACCATGAAGAAGGTCGTGCGCAAGGCCGACCGCACGCGCTCTGCAGGGGGTTCCGGGCGCGTGTTCGGCGGCTCGGGCGCGGCTGCCGAAGTCGATCCGGAGCTGTTCGAGCGCTTGCGCGCGCTGCGCAAGCGCCTGGCCGACGAAGCTGAGGTTCCGCCCTACATCGTGTTCTCGGACGCCACCCTGCGCGACATGTGCGCGAAGCGCCCGACCACCGAGGACGAGTTCCTGGACGTCTCGGGCGTGGGTGCCACGAAGCTCGCCCGCTACGGCGAGGCCTTCCTCGCCGAACTCGCCGCCTACGGAAGCGAAGGGTAGGCGCAAAGAATTTTCGGACGAATATGAAACGCCTCGACGTCCTGCGCCGTTAACCGGGTAGAGAGGACGGAAGCATGGACGACGATGCGGCAGAGCGGCGGTGCGCCGCCGTGGACGAGGCGATGAGCGCATGGGGTGACGCGGTGTACCGCCTCGCCTACGCGCGTTTGCGCAACCGCGCCGACGCCGAAGACGTCATGCAGACGGTGTTTCTGCGCCTTTTACGTCGCGACGAGCCGTTCGTCGACGAGGGACATGAGAAAGCCTGGCTCCTGCGCGTCACCGCCAACTGCTGCAACGATCTGCATCGCAGCGCATGGAGCCGCCATCGCGCTGCGGGCGAGGACCTGCCGGACCTGGTTGCGATCGACGACGGTGCGCTTCGAGACGTTTGGGAGGCGGTCGGGTCGCTTCCGGAGTCGCAGCGCGATGTCGTCCACCTGCGCTGCGAGGAAGGCTACGAAGTGGACGAGATCGCCGAGATCCTCGGCGTCAAGCCGGCGACGGTGCGCGTGCGTCTGCATCGAGCGCGAAAGGCGCTGCGTACGATGTTGGGAGGTTCCCGTGGGCATCGATGATTTCGAAAAGGATTACCGCAAGCTCCAAGGGCGCATCGCGCCCAGCGCCGAAGCGCGCTCGAGGGTTGCCGACGCGGTTCGGAAGGATGCCTTCGCCGAAAGCGAGGAGCGCCTTGGGATCGATAGGGTTGGTCGGGCTCGATATCGGGTGAGAGGGGTGGATCGAAGCATCCGCCCCCTAAGCGGCGCGTTCCGCTCTTTCGCTGCCGCCGTTTGCGCCGTTCTCGTTTGCGCAGGGCTGGTCGTGGTTGCCGTAAACGGTGGGGGAGGGTCGAGCCGCTTCGACATTCAAGCCTATGCGGCCGAATCGGGTACGGTCCAGCCGTCTCGCGACGGCCTGGTCGCGTTCAGCTATGGAGAGGTTGCGTTCGCGACACCCGACAAGGGGGGAGGCCAGTTCACAGGATGCATGTTCCAGATCGCGGGCGAGAACATCGCGAGCGTGGAGGCGTCACTCGATCGCGGCGAGCTCTATCGTTGCGACGAGGAGTGGGTGCAGGCGGAAAGCGGCGAGATAGAGGCGCTGATGGGGGCCGAAGGCGACTGGCAGGCTTCCCTTGCGAAAGCGTATGCCGACGGCCGAACGCATCTGTTTCGCTTTACGCGGCTTGGGCCTTCGGTCGTCGAGGAGGGCTCTGCTGCCGTCGGGATGCGGCTCGGCATGTGGCTTCCCGATGCAGGCGACGGGGAAGGCGCCTCTTCCGGGCTGGGCGCGGACATGCTGCCGCTCGAATGGCTCGACGGCGCGAAGCTGACCGTGTCCGTGCGGTTCGCCGACGGAGCAAGCGAAACCAAGGAGGTCGTCCTCCATACAGGCTACCTGAAAACCGTTACAGTCGAAGAGAACGGAGTCGAGTGGCGCGTGGCCGTTCCCGAACTTGCCGACGGCCCCGACCCGGCCGGCCAATCGACGTTCTATACGCTCTACGGCACCATCGAATAGTTTCTGAGCAAGTCCCTTTCGCGGCCAAGGCCCGATCTACCCGCGCGAGCGGGGAGATGCCGGCGCTGCCGCGGGAAGGCAGCGGGTTTCGATTGCGTCGACGTGCTCTCGAAGGCTCGGGGTGATGGTGTGCCACATCGGATCCAGCACGAAGTCGATGCCCTCCCTTCGCGCGTGCTTGGCTGCGGGGACTATGTCGCTGTCGCCTGCGACGAGCACGATCCTGTCGACGAGTTTCTTATGGGCGAGCGATGCGATGTCCAGGCCGATTTTCATGTCGACGCCTTTTTGGGTGATGTCGAGCATGAAGTCTTCTTCGGCAAGGTCGTCAACCGTTCGCTCTTTCCGACAAAGGCTGCGGACGGCTTGTCTTTTCAAGACGTACTCGCTTTGGCTGTCCAAAAGCTCTCCCATGCGCAAGGCGCATCGATCCATTCGCCTGAGGGCGGCGTGGAACGCCGTGCTCCAAGCGTGAACGTCGGTTTTCGATAGATCGACTGTTCTTCCGAGGAGGGGATGAAACACCTTCTTTTTAGACGGGGCGCTGTCGTAGTAGAAGATTCGATAAAGCCTGCTTCTTTCCGGAACGTGCTTATGGCAATAGCGTTGCAGTTCGCGCGCGCGTTCTTCGGGCTCCTTCGCCCCAAAGAGATAGTTTGCTCGTTTGAGGTAAAACCCTCCATCGACCAAAACGGCGATCCTCAAACCATTCTCGACAGGATACGGACAATGAAAAACCCCTTGGTTCGGCCTATCCCGGATAATGGGAGACGTACTGCAAGGGGCTTGCTGTGATGAACATTGTATCTCGTCCGACAAATCCATGTCAACGCCCCTTCCGCCGATATTGTACTATAATGCAAAAGGCATCATAACCATTATTGTACGAAAGTGCAACAAAGGAGGCGATATGGCGAAGCAAAACAGCGTAGTCGACTGGGAAACGTACGGGATCTTGCTCAAGGCCTCGCGCCTTGCCAACGGTTACTCGCGCGGGGCGGCGCTCGCGCAGGCGGTGAAGGAGACCACGGGGTTGAGCGTGTCGGAGCGGACGGTGTACGCGCTAGAAGACGCGAGCCGCACGCCCTCCGCCGACATCTTCCTCGCCCTGCAGCAGGTTCTGCCCGAGCTTCGCGATCCCGAGTACATGAGGCCCGCCTTCAAGCAAAGCGGGATCGAGGTCATGCTCGTCGAGCTCTGACGGTTTTTCTCCGCCCGCCCGGCAGCCCGGCCGCCCGCCTGCCGTTACGCTCCCGTGAGCCAATCGCCATACGCCCATCGTATCGATGCTATATGCTACCTTCAAAACAACAGTTAGGAGATAGCATCATGATCAACGTCATCAAACGCGAAACCATGGGCAAAAGCGAGCGCGGTTGGCTGCACAGCCAGTTCCACTTCTCGTTCGCCGAGTACTACAACCCCGACAACATCCAATTCGGCGCGCTTCGCGTCGTGAACGACGACACGTTCGACCCGCACGGCGGGTTCGACACGCATCCCCACGAAGATATGGAGATCATCAGCTACGTGGTGGACGGCCGGCTCACCCATCGGGACAGCATGGGAAACGGCAGCACGCTCGGCCGCGGCGACGCGCAGTACATGAGCGCCGGCACGGGTGTTCGCCACAGCGAGTTCAACAACACCGACGAGCCGCTGCGCTTCCTGCAAATTTGGATACTGCCCGACGCGAAGGGCTACGAGCCCAACTACGGCGACCATCGATTCGCGTGGGAGGACCGCGTGGGGAAGTGGCTGGCCATCGCCTCCGGCAGGCAGGGCGCGGCGCCTATCGCCATCCATCAGGACATGGACGTGTCGGCGGCCGTGCTCGACGCCGGCGAGACGCTGAGCTACGACCTGAAGCCGGGTCGGCAGGCCTATCTCATCCAAATCGAGGGCGAAGGGGAGGTCAACGGCGACGAGCTCGCCGAGCGCGATGCCGCGGAGATCACCGACGAGGCGGAAGTGACCGTTCGCGCGAAGACGCCCTCGCACTACATCCTGTTCAACATGGCGGCCGAATAGGCGCGCATGCCGAAGATGCCGGCCGGCCGGACTTCCGGTCGGCCGGTCAACGCGAGCAGATGATGTCCAGCGCTTCGAGGTAGGCTTCCTCCAAGGCGTCGGTGTCCGATGCGAACAGCGAGCGAACCCGGGCTTCCAAATCGTCCAGACGCTCGATCTTCCTCTCGAACCGAGGCTTGTCCTTCGGCGACCATGTGCCCGACGCGGGCATGTCCGCGCCCATCTCGCACCAGGCGACGCATATCTCGAAAGCCGCCGTCTGCCGACCTATCAGGGTGAGCAGCGAGTCTTTCGTCACGTCGGCAAGGTAGATATCATCCGAGACGTAGGCGTCCTCGCCCATGCCCAGCTGGACGGGCTCCTCGACGTAGGGGTATCGCGCGCGCAAGTCGTCCAGGCGCGCGCCCTCGGGGCTGGCGTGGTAAAGCGCCGCTCCGCCGAACACCTCGACGACCGACACCAGAACGATCGCCAAGACGCCCGCCACGACCGCTCGCGCGGCAGTTCCTCCCGCGGCGCGCACGCTCGCTTCCCAGGCGGCGCCGTCGTTGCCGTGGAGCTGCGCGGCGCTTGCGGCGGCGTCGGCCTTCCGCCGGTACAGCGGGTAGAAAGCGAGGCCCAAGACGACGCTCGCCAGCAAAGACGCCGCGGAAAGCACGGTGGAGAGCAATCCGTCGGGGAAAAGCGAGACGACGACGTTGGCGCATAGCCAGACGATGCCGGGAGCGTACAGCTTTCGGTACAGGAAGTAGAGAGGCCCGACAAGCAGGGTGAGCCAGCTGAAACCGCCGTCGCGCATCTTGCCCGCCATGCGATCCGCGCGGGCCGGATCGCATGCGCCGCGTCCTTGGACGAACAGGCGGTACACGTCGGGGCGGGCACCTTGGCCGCTTGCGCCGGCGCCGCCGCTCGAAGCGCCGAAACGGGTGCCGGACCCTGCGTCTTCCGTCATACGGGCAAGCCCCCCTGCCGTTTCCTCGCGGATAGGCGGCCGTTTCGCGATGCGCTTTGGAGCGGCCGTTGTCGATGCGATTATATTCGAGCGAAGACGATTGTGCAATCGGAGCGGACAGGGCGCATGCGCGAGGCGTCCGCGTCCGGCGGCATCCCAACCTCGCCGTTTCGACGGGGCTCGCGAACGTCGCGTTGCGTTGCCGCTCGTTCGCCGCGTCCCCTCCGGCGTTTCACACGCAAGCCCCATCTGTAAAGATTTTTCCCGCGCCGCTCCCTATACTGGGCGCGAAGGTCGGCGGCGGGCGCGTGATCGCGGGCCGACGCACCGCGGGCGGCGAGGGGTCGTCCGGGCGATACGAGGACAAGGGGGGCGGAAAATGGGCATTCTCTACCAAGCGGAAGACCCGTTGTACTGGGCTATATGGCTGTTCGTGCTGTTCGCGCTCATGGCGTTCAACGAGTTGGGGCGCGTGAGGCTGTGGTGCGGCGTCGTGCTGTTCGCAATCGTGCCCTTGGCGCTCACCGTCTTCGTGTGGCCCACCACGGCCGCGCCGGGCAACGAGTACGGCACCGGCACGTGGTTCAACTGGGTGAAGACGTACTCGGCGCTGGCCGGCTGCCTGGGTTTCATGGCGCTGCGCTTCGTGAAGTGGCGGGGCAAGGACGGCCGGACGCACCATCTGTACGAGAAGCGCTGGGCGCTGTGCTTCCCGCCGCTCATCCTGGCCGTGAACATCGCCGAGGCCGTCGTGCGCGACTTCCAGGTGTTCGGCTTCGGCCTGTGGCAGGGCGGCGTCGTCGAGAACCTGTGGACCATGTCGGGGCCGTGGAACATCATGAACGGCATCGCCGGCATCCTGAACATCGTCACCATCTGCGGCTGGTTCGGCATCATCATCTCGAAGGACAAATCCAAGGACATGATCTGGCCCGACATGATCTGGGCTTGGATCATCGCCTACGATTTGTGGAACTTCGCCTACACGTACAACTGCATCTCCGACCACTCGGCCTACGCCGGCCTTGCGCTGCTTCTGGCGTGCACCATCCCCACGTTCTTCATCAAGAAGGGTGCCTGGTTGCAGCACCGCGCGCAAACGCTGGCGCTGTGGATCATGTTCGTGATGACCGTGCCGCAGTTCGCCGACGTGCTGGCGCCCATTCCCACCACGCACAATCCCACGGCGTTCTTCGTCGTGAGCCTGCTCGCGTTGGTCGCGAACGTCGCCGTGGCCGTGTACCAGTTCGGCAAGATCCGCCGCAACAAGCTCAACCCGCTCAAAGACGAGCTGTACGCCGACACGAAGGCGTACCGGAACGTGCTCGAAGAGAACGAATAACGGCCCAACGGGCCGAAGGGTCGCTCGATCATGGCCGCCGCGTCGCGCATACCGTATACTGGTGCCGTCCGCCCTGCTCGGGGCGGGCGGCACCGGCATGCAACGGGAAAGGAACCGGCCATGCGGCTCGGCACGCGGCAGACGAGGTACGCCCCCATCAGCACGGAGTGCGGAGCGCAGGGCGCGGAGCGCGGTCGCTTGGACGGCGTGGCGGGCGACATCATGCTGGCGGCGCGCAGCCTGTTCGAGACGCGGGGCGTGCGCGCGACCACGGTGAAGGACATCGCCTCCGAAGCGGGCGTGACGCGCGAGCTGGTGTACTACTACTTCGAGAACAAGCAGGCCGTCGTAGAGGCCGTGCTCGACGACTACGTGGAGGACCTCGTGGAGAGCGTGGTCGTGTGGAACGAATCGCGCAAGTTCGGCGACATGGCCGGCTCGCTGCGCGCCTGCGTGGCCACGTTCCGTCGGGCGCTTTACGACGCGGCCGGCAACCCGCGCCCCATGATAGCCGTGCTGGAAGAGCTGGGGGTGCGCGACTCGTTCGACGTGCGCGCCGTGCGCGAGACGGTCGACTGCATCAACGGGCGCGTGGTGGCCGAATACGCCGCCTACCGCCAGATAGAGATCGACTTCGTGTACGAGATGTTCTGCGTGGTCATCTTCGGCCTGGTTGGCCTGGTGAAGCTCAACCCCGACATCTCCGACGAGACGCTCATGAAGGTGATCGAGCAAACGCTGCGCCTGGACATGAAGCCGCTCGAGCCGCCGGATTCCGACGACGCGAGCGGGGAGTGACGCCGGACCGCATCTTCAAGCTCGGCGCCCTTCGCCCCTCAGCACGCCGCCGTAGGCGGCGACGGCGAACAGCGCGAAGCTGGCAAGCGAGAAAGCCGCCGTCGACAGCGCGACGGCCGGCTCGATGCCGGAGCCGCTCGCCTTCACCCAGTAGCCCATGTGCACGGGGAAGGATCGGTCGGCGAACGAGGCGCAGGTTACCTTGCCGGGTACCGGTTCCGGTTGTGCAAAGGTTTTATGGTTTGGACGACGGGGCGGTCGTTCTGGGCGACCGCCCCGAGAGGATGGTTGGTGCTTTAGGCTGTTGGGGCGGCAGGTGCTGCGGGCGCGGCAGGTGCTGCAGGTGCTGCCGGTGCAGCCGGGGCGCTCCCTCCCGTGTCGAGCGGGCTGGCCGCGGCGCTTCCGCCGGCGAAGCCCAAGGTGATGCTGCCGTTCATGGCGGAGGCCGTCACCTGCTTCGACGCGCTGGCATTGCCCTGCGGCGCATGCACGCTTCCGTTCGTCGACTGGGCGTCGATGCGGTAGTCGTCGGCCGATCCGACGAAGGTTGCGTTCACGTGGCCGCTGCCGGTTCCGAAGGAGGCGAGGGCCGCGTCGAGGTTCGTCATGTCGATGCTGCCGTTTACCGCGCGGGCGTCCAGCGAGCCGGTTATCATGTTGTCGGAGGTCACGTTGCCGCTCGTCGTGTCGAAGGAGACGCTGTCGGCTTTGATGGTCTGGGCGGATACGCTGCCGTTCATGGTGTGGGCGGCGATCGTTTTCGCGTTGATGCCGCTCGTGCCCACGTTGCCGCTCGTGGTGCTCAGGGCCACGTCGTCGGCCGTCACGTCGTTCGCGCTGACGCTGCCGTTCATGGACGAGGCGCTGACCTTCGTCGCACGCACGCCGTTGACCGTGGCCGACCCCGACGTGGTGGCCAGGCTTATCTCGCCGGCTTCGAGGCGCGTCGCCTGCACGTAGCCGTTGACGGTGGTGGCCTTGAACGACGCCAGGTCCGAAAGGCCGGTCGCGTCGATGCTGCCGCTGGCCGTCTCGGCCTCGATCGAGCCGGTGAAGCTGCGCGGCACCTTCACCACGGTACTGTGGTCGGTGAGGTTGAACACCATGAACTCGAATCCCATGAATCCCCTCTTCGGCTCGACCTCGATCTTGACCGTGCCGCCCTCGTCCGTCACGGTCACGTGGCGATTGGACTTTTCCCAGTACTCCACTTCGACGGCGTCGCCGTCGCTCGGCTCGAAGCGGACGCCCTCGTCGGTGTCTTGGACGACGATGGCGGCGTGGGGCGTTTCTGCTTCGGTGTTCAAGGTGCTTGTATTCGAAACCCAGTCGCGGGTGGTGTTCGACAGGTTCTCGAAGCGGAAGTCCGCCATGGCGAAGGCGCTCATGGACAGCGCGGCCCCGCCCAGCAAGAGCACGGTGGCGACGATCAGCACAGCTTTACGCGCGGTTGTCATGGTTCTGCGCTCCTTTCGAGTTCGGGGTCCCGTGCGCCGGCGCGCCGGGCGTGGGAGGGAAGGGGACGGTGGTCGTGGCGGGCCCGGAGGGCTGCGCCGCACCCGGGTAGACGGGGGCGTAAGGCGGTGCGGGCGGAGCGTAAGGGGGCGCGGGAGGCGCGCCTGCTCCGATCGGCGTGCCGGGGGCGGGGGCGTACCCCGTGCCGGCGCCTTCGCCGTCCTGGGCCCGTTTCACGAACAGCCCCTTGACCCAGCGGGCGAACCGGCGAGTCAGGCTGAACAGCCCCTTGCTGGCCGCCAGCACGCCGAACCAGGCGAACAGCCCCACGCCGGCGCCGGCCAGGCCGCACCCCAGCAGCCAGACGGCCGTGAGGGGATAGCCGGTGGCGAGGCACCACACGAAGCCCGCGATGCCGATGGGCCCGCACAGCAGCAGCACGGCCACGGTGACCCAGAGCGACACGATGACCGCCCAGATGGACAGGTACACCGAAAACGCGGTTGCTATCAACGCGAGCGCGATGGGAACCCAGATGGGGGAGAACACCACCAACAGCACGATGTTGAGCGTGCGGCTGCCCGTGTTCGCCTTCGCGATGGCCTTGGGGATGGCCGGCGTCTCGGCGATGATCTGAGCGGCGATGGCGTTCACAGGCCCGAGCGCCGCCACGGCGTCCCGCTCGCTCATGCCGTCCTCGATCCGGTCGTCGATCATTTCCGTGTAAAACGCTATCGACTGCTCCACCTCGTAGGATGGCAGCTTGCCGAGCGCGCGCCGCAGCGCATCGATAAACTCGGTCTTGTTCATTCTTTGGCACCTCGTTTCACGTAATCGTAGATGGAAACGACGTCGTCCCGCTCGCGCAGGAACTCGTCGATATGGCGCACGCCCGCTTCGGTGATGCGGTAGTACTTGCGCAGGCGCCCGTTGTGCTCGACGGAGTAGGTCGTGAGCAGCCCTGCCGCTTCAAGTCGCTTGAGCAGGGGATAGAGCGTCGATTCGGTCAGATTCAGGATGTCGGGCACGTCTTTGACGATCTGGTAGCCGTAGGAGTCCTGGCGGTTGATCGAGGCGAGCACGCAGACTTCGAGGAACCCTCGCTTCATCTGTGCGTCCATAGCATACCTCCTTTCGCCCTATACTATACATCGCATAGTATAGGGCGTCAACGGGTATCTGAAAAATTTGCTTCGCCATGGAGGCGGACGGGCTCGGAAGGCGAAGACGCCGAACGGAGAGGGCGCGGAAAAGCAAGTTCTCACGCCCGTTAGCGAAAACAAGAGAACGAAGAAGACGCGATGAAAAAAAGAAAATGAAAGACGGAGAGAATAAGGGGGAGAGTGCCTCACGGCGAAGGCGCGAAGGCGCGCGGATAGGCGGAGCCGATTGGTGGAAACGGAACGCATATTCCGACGGTCGGATCAACCAGCGATAACGCTCGCCCTGGGTGACGGCGCACCAACCAATAACCATGTGTTAAAAGGGAAAAAAGAACAAATGTTTCACGTGAAACATTCCGCTGGCGTATTTGCCGTTTCGGAGGTCGAGCAGCCATGCTCGACCCTACTGCGGATCTTTGCTGCGGAAGGCGGACCGCTTCTGATGAAGCAATGTCGATGCAAGCAATATAATTATCAAACAAGTAATATTTACCGCTTCGCCGACGGATCGTTCCGTGCGAGCGCGGCGGGATTCATTGACGGTCTTTTCGAAAAGGCGAGGCGCTAAACTGGAAACGACCATCGGAAGAAGGGGAGGCTCATGGACGACGATCAGGCGAGAACCGACGAAGGGAAAGGCGTCCTTTCGCGCAGGCGCTTCCTCGAGCTGGCGGCGGCCGGCGCGGCGGCGGGCGCGCTCGGCATGATGGGAGGCTGCGCCGCTCCGCAGGGCGACGCGTCGCAAGCGCAAGCCGGGGCCGAGCAGTTGTTAAACGGCCGACAGGTCGAACCGCCCGCTGCTCCTGCGAACCCCGCCCCGGATCAGCTTGCCCTCACGCCCTCCGACGAAACCATCCGCTACGACGTGGTCGACAGCCACCTCCATTACGTGGACTTCCTCCAGCAGACCGACGGCTACGAGGCGCTTGTGGCGGCCATGGACTCCTGCGGCGTGTCGCAGGCCGTCATCTTCGGCATGGCCATGGCCAAGCAGTGGGACGAGGACGCCGACCAGAAGCCCTCGTACTACCTGAGCAACGACTCGCGCTGCTACTATTACTCCGGCACCGACTTCATCACCATCGAGCAATTGAAGGCCCAGCCGGTCGAGGTGCAGGCTCGCTTCCTTCCGTTCATCTGCGGCATCAACCCCAACGACCGCTTGGCCGTCGACCACATCGCGCAGCTGCTCGATATGTACCCCGACACGTTCTGCGGCATCGGCGAGCTCATGAGCCGCCACGACGACCTGACGGCGCTCACCTACGGCGAGCCGCCGCACCTCGATCACCCCGCGTTCTTCGCCATCTTCGACCTGGCCGCCGAGCGCGGTCTGCCCGTGCTCGTGCACCACAACATCACGGCCGCGAACACTCCCGAGGTCCTCTACCTCGACGAGCTGAAAGCGGCGCTCGCGCACAACCGCGACGCGAAGATCATCTGGGCCCACATCGGCATCTCGCGGCGCGTCGAGGTGCCGCACCTGGCGTCGATCGCCGACGGCCTACTGTCCGAGAACGAGAACCTGTGGATCGACATCTCGTGGATCGTCTACAACTACTACTTCCTCGAGGAGAATCCCGACGGGTTCGAAGATGGCGACTCGATGGACGACTGGGCGGCCCTCATGGAGAAATGGCCCGACCGGTTCATGGTGGGCACCGACAAAGTGGGACACTGGGAAACCTATCCCGGCGAGGTGACGAAGTACTACGCCCTGCTGGACAAGCTGGCCCCCGAGACCGCGCGCAAGATCTGCCACGACAACATCCTCGGCTTGGTGAAACGCTACGCCTGATGTTCGCGGCGCCCCGATCCGCTTACGGGATCCGCTTTCGGCGACGCTCGCTCAGGCACCTTCCGCCCGCCGTCCCTCGCGTGGCCGGACGAACGCGACGACGGTGAGCAGCGTGCACGCGCCCAGCAGGCCGGAGAATCCCAGTGCCAGATGGTAGCCCAGCTCGGGCGTCTGCGGCGTCGCGAACGCCGTGATGAGGAACACCATGACGGCCGTGGCCATGGCGGCCACGATCTGGCGCGACATGATCATGAACGAGCTGCCGTCCGTCGTGATGCCCCGCTTCCGCAAATCGGAGAGCCCCCAGGCCGTCGTGGTGGGGATGAGCGTGGTCAGGCCCACGCACCGCAGCGTTTGGAAAAGGGCGGCCGCCCATAGGGGCGTCGACGTCGGCAGGAACGCCATGCCCGTCGCTCCCGCCGTCAGGAACGCGCCGCCGAAGATGGCCACGCGCCGCGGTCCCAGCCTGTCGGACGCCATGCCGGCCAGGGGTTCGAACACGAGCGCGGCGAACGCTCCCGGCAGCAGCACGAGCCCCGCGTCGAAGGCGGAGTGCCCGCCGCCCTCGATGACGAACAGCGGCACGATGAGCGTCATGCCCAGGAAGCATCCGTAGAGGAAACACTGCGCCGCGAAGCACGCGCGGTACTTCCCCGATGCGAAGATCCCCAGGTTGACCAAGGGGTTCGGCACCTTGCACTGGCGGCGCAGGAACAAGGCCAGGCACACCGCCCCCACGACGAGCGGCGCCCATACCAGCGGATGGGCCAGCTCGTAGTTCGCGGCGTCGGTGAAGCCCACCAGAAGGCCGCCGAACCCGAGCGCCGCCAGCAGAAGCGAGATCGTCTCGAGGCGGGCCGACGCGTTCTCCACGTCGCGCTCCTTCACGAACAGGAGCGTCAAGGCCAGCAGCGCGGCCGACGACGCCACGAGCACCAGGAACAGGAAGCGCCAGCCCGCCGCGCCCATGATGGCCCCGCCGATGACGGGCCCGACGTTCGGCGCGAAGCCCAGCGCGATGCCGGCGACGCCCATGGCCGTGCCGTGGCGGTTCTCGGGGAAGCGCGTCATGGCGATGGTCTGCAGAAGCGGCATGAGGACGCCCGTCGCCACGGCCTCCAGCACCCGCCCGACCAGCAGCATGGGGAAGCTCTGCGCCGCGAAGTCGCACAGCGACCCGGCCAGGTAGAGCAAAAACGCGCCGACGAGCAGCGAGCGCACCGAGAACCGTTTGGTCAAATACGACGCCAGCGGCACGGCCACGCCCATGGAGAAGATGTAGGCCGTGGTGATCCACTGGCCCCAGCCAATCTCGGTGCCCAGGTCGGCCAGCACGTCGGCCGCCATGGTGTTCAGCGCCGTCTGCGTGAGGCCGCCCAGCCCCGCGCCGATCGTGACGAGGGCGAACAGGATATAGGTTGCCGACGGCGTCTTGGCAGGGGCGGGAGAGGGAGAGGGGGAGGCTGCCGCGCCGGTCGTCGCCGGGGAGAGGCCGGAGGAAGGGGCGGCGGAGGCGGCGGACATCGTCGGCGTCGCAGCAGGCGTTTCGGAAGCTGGGGAGGCGGATACGAGCAAGATCGTTCTCCTTTTGCGCGCCTGGCTTCGGTGCGCCCTCGTGCTTTTCAAGTATAGCATTAAAGAAACTTAAGTTACATAGTAGTTTTGTAGAAGAGATATTCGAAAATGCGTCGCGGGCGTCTAGAGGCGTTCCGCACGCATATGCGTAGAACGGTTGTGATCGATCATTCATAGGGTGCGGTGCTCGCAGAGATGCCTTTCGGGTTTGGCGCGCGGATGGTGTCCGTGTCTTCGGTTGCTTGCGTTTCTTCGGTACTCCAACTTGTTTACCTGCTCAAAGGAATCGCTGTTTTTCCTTCTTGTCCGGCGATCCTATACTGGCCGTGCGGATGAGCGTTAGAGGCCGGTTCGCCAATGCCGCCCAGTCTCTAGACCGGCCGATCTCAAAGAAAGGTGCCGCCATGTGCTTCAGACCCCCCGATGCCCAGTTGAAACCATTGAAATGTCCCGAATGCGGTAAACGCATAAACAACCCGAACTTCCGGCCCGACAAATGCCCCTTCTGCGGGGCGTTTCTGCCGGCCGAGCTCGACGGCATGGACGCCTATCTGCCGCCGTCGGGCGTTCCGGGGAAGCCCGAAGCCCCTTCGGCGCCGAAGGGGCCCGGAATCGAAAGCTGAGAAGGTCCTGGAAGCCGCCTGCTGCCTGAAAGCCGCTTCGTGCTGGTCGGGTGCAGGAAGGCTGCTCGGAGGCAATCGCCGGTTCCGAGAGACGACGGCCCTATGCGGGCCGTCGTCTCTTTTTTCGGCTTCCCATCGAAGGAGGCGAGGGCCCGAACGCCAGCTTCGATGCGCATGCGTCCGGCTATCATGGCCGCGAGGGCGGCCCCGATCGGTTTTCCGCATGGCGGCGTTTGCGATTGGTCTTGCCGGGGAAGGGCGCGAAATCATGGTGGAAGCCCCGCGTTTCGCTGTTTGAACGCTTTGCCGCACGGCTTCATGATGAAGGCCGGGCGAAAGCACCAGAGGGGCCGGCGACCGTCGGCGGAGCGACGTCGGCGGGCTTTCAAAAGCTCGGACGCGCGGCCGGCGACCTCGCAGGCTCGTTGCGAAACGGGGGGAGGGGGTGAATTCGAGCGAGTCTCGCGCAGGGGCTATCGCCTCCGAATTGGAATGCTTGCCTATTGTGGAGGAGGTGGAGGAATTGGACGTAGATGCGAGAGCGGAAGCGCGAAAGCAGAAGGGGGCGGGCGTTTTCTACGGCTGGAGGAACATGATCATCCTCGGGCTGATCTTCTTCGTGACCATGGCGCTCGTATTCAACACGGCAACGATAGCGAACACGTACATGAAGCTTGACGAGAGCATGCGCATGAACGCGACCATCCTGGGCATGGGGTTTTCGGTGTACATCCTGCTTCAGGGATGGGCTGCTCCCCTTATCGGACGAGTGGGGCAAAGGCTCGGCGGTTTTAAACAGCTTTTCATCGTGGGCACGGCGTTGTGCGCTGTGTGCTCGTTTGTTTGCTCGATGTGGATGAACGACGCGATTACCTATCTGGTTGTGTTCGGCGTTTTCATGAGCATCGGCACGGGGTGCGCAGGTCAAGTGCCGACCGATGCGACGGTCGCCTATTGGTTCAAGCGCAAGCGAGGGCTGGTGCTCGGGGTTATCTTGGGTTTCTCAGGGCTCGCGGCCATTATCGGTCCGCCCATCGTCCATGGCGTCATTTCCGCGGTGGGGGATTGGCGTGCAGGTTGGTGGTTCTTGACCGGTTGCTCGGTGGTCGCGTGCATCCTCGCCTGCTTTCTGTACGCGAAACCCGAGGATTACGGGCAGGTCGCCTACGGAAGCGAAGACGTGGTCGGCGTGGATGACCCATCCGCCAAAGTAAAGAAACCCATCGGGGTATTCCAACGCCAGGAAAGCCTTACCTTCAGAGAGGGGATGAGAAGTCTTAACACGTGGCTGATTATGCTCGGTGGCGGAGTGGGTCAGTTCACCTACACCTTCACCGTGTCGTTCGGCATGCTCCATTTCATGGATTTGGGGTTTGCGGCGGTTATGGTGACGGCAGCCCTTTCCGCGCGAGGGGTCGGTAGCTCGCTCGGCGGGTTCATACCAGGATTCTTGGCGGATCGAATCGAACCCATACGCATGCAGGGCGCCAACATGGTCGTTACGGGCATCTTGTTCCTTCTGGGCGCGACGACGGGCAGCCAGATCGTCTTGTTCTTGTTCTTCTTTTTCACGGGCTGGGCTATCGGATCGCAGAAGTCCCTGTGCCCCACGGCGCTCGCGAACTGGCTCGGCACCGACAACTTCCCGCGCGTGTACGGCTACACCCTGCTCGTGCTGGCGACGCTGGCCTCGCTCATCCCCGTTGCCACGGGGGCCCTGTACGATGCGACGGGGACGTACGCCCTCGCCACGCAGATCGTCGGAGCCTCGGCTATCGTCGGTGGCGTCGCGTGCTTCCTTGTCCGCTACCCCAAGAAAGCCCGGGCAACGGCCGCATCCGCCGAATCCGAGCAATTCGAGAACTCACGGTAGGAGAGAGACATGACTGCAGAAAAGAACTACGAAGCATCTCGGTGGAGGTTCCCGATACTCGGCCTTCTCATGATGCTCGTGCTCGGCATCATCTACGCGTGGTCCATCTTCGTCGCGCCTCTCGAAGCGGCGTTCGGTTGGACGCGCGTGGAAACATCCATCACGTTCACGGTCATGCTGGTGTTCTTCACGCTGGGGCAGTTCGTGGGCGGGCAGTTGGGCGACAAGCTGGGCGTGCGCAAGGTCATGGGGGCCGCTGGCATCATACTCGGCTTCGGCTTCATCATGGCGTCGTTCACCACCTCGCTTCCTTGGCTGTACGTGTTCTACGGGGCGTTCTGCGGCTTTCCCATCGGCCTGTGCATGAACAACAACGTGAACACCTGCATCCGCTGGTTTCCCGACAGGGTCGGTTTCATCAACGGATTCGTCATCATGGGATACGGCTTGAGCTCAATGATCCTGGGGCCCTTAGTGAACTGGATCATCGGCGAGTTCGGTTGGCAGATCGCGTTCCGCGTGCTGGCCGTGTTCGCGTTCGTGATGGTGTTCGGCTTCGCCCAGTTCTATCGGTTCCCCCCGGAAGGCTGGACGCCGAAGGGCTTCGAGTCCATCAAGAACAAAAGCATCCAGCAAGGCCAAGGAAAAGGGCTCGCCCCTTCGCAAATGCTCAAAACCGGCACGTTTTGGTGCATCTTCGCCTGGTTCGTCATCATTCACACCGGCGGCTTCATGCTCATCTCGTGCATGGCCACGTACTCGATGCAACTGGGAGCATCGGCGGCGACGGCCGCCCTCGTCACGGGCATCTTGGGCGTTATGAACGGATTGGGGCGACCCGGCATGGGCTTCGTCTCGGACAAGATCCCCAGTAAAAAGACCATGATGATATTGGATTCGTGCCTGCTCCTTCTCGGCCTCGTCCTGCTGCTCGTTTTGCCGGGCGTCATGGATCCGGTTGCCGGAACGACCGTGGGAGCCGCTTTCATCGGCTTCGCGTTCGGCGGATCCGTATCCATCGTCATCGGATCCATTCGCGAATACTTCGGCTCCAAATACAACGGCTCGAACATCGGCATCCTCGCGATCGGTGACGCCCCGGCGGGCATCTTCGGCCCCATGATAGGCGCCTCTCTGTACGCCATGAACGGGAGCTACACGGTTGCGTTCATCATCGCCGCCGTCTTGTGCGTTCCCGGCATCATCTTGCCGTTGTTTCTCAAAAAGCAGGATTTCGATCTGGCCGAGCAGGATAGGGAGGGGCGCGTCTGAACCGGGGCGCATCGAGGTCGATCACGTTTATCGAAAGGACGCACCATGAAGAAGAAAGTACGCACCATGTGCCACGACTGCCATACGAAGTGCGGCGTCGTGCTGGTTGTCGAGGACGGAGAGATCGTCGGCGTCGAAGGCGATCCGAACCACCCCATAAGCGAGGGAATGCTCTGCACGAAGGCGTATTCGGCCAAGGAGATTCACGAGCATTCCGACAGGCTGAAATACCCTCTGCGACGAACCGGCGAACGAGGGGAGGGCAAGTGGGAGCGCATCACCTGGGACGAGGCGCTCGACGCCATTGCCGAGAAGATGCGCCAGATAATCGAGGACTGCGGGCCGGAAAGCGTGGTGACCGCGCAGGGAACGGGACGGGCCTGCAACGCATGGCATTACCGGCTCCAGTCATCCATCGGGGTCCCCGGCTTCTCGCTGGCCCCCACGCATGTCTGCCTGCTGCCGAATTTGGCGCAGACGCATGTGACCTGGGGCCGTATGTTCCACCCTCACGAAGCCTGCGACTATCGGAGGGCGAAGTGCAACGTGTCATGGGGCTCCAACCCTATCCGCTCTCGCCAGCACAGCGGCCTGCGCATGCTCGATTCCAAGCGCGATGGTGGCAAGCTTATCGTGGTAGATCCGGTGTTTCGGGATATAGCTTCCAAGGCCGACGTGTTTCTGCAGATACGCCCCGGCACCGATTCGGCGCTCGCCCTGTGCCTGAGCAACCTCGTTATCCAGAACAAGGAGTACGGCGAAGAGCTGCTGACCGAATGGACGAACGCGCCCTTCCTCGTGAACCCTGACGAGGATCGCCTGCTGCGCGATTTCGACCTGGATGCGTCCGCCGACGAAGCGGCCGACCATTACGTGGTTTGGGACACCGCGAGCAACGACGTGGCCGTGTGGCGCCCCGAGACGAAGTCCTATGACAGGGAGAACGTTCGGCCGGCGCTCGAAGGCTCCTTCGCGGTCACCATGGCCGATGGCTCCCAGCGCACGTGCCGCACCGCGTTTCAGGAGTACGCCGATTACCTGAGGGAGTTCACACCGGAGTTCACCGCGAAGATCACCTGGATTCCGGAAGAGCGCATCCGCGAAGCCTACGACATCATCGTCAGCAACAAGCCGTGCATCCTCTCACCTTATCTGGGTGCGTGCATGATGAGCAGCAACGCCCTGCAAAGCGGGCGCGCCATCACCATTCTCCAGATACTGCTCGATCCTCCGGTCGATTTGCCGGGAGGCATCTTCTTCAACCCCATCTGGGACGTCACGTTCGATCCGAAGATCACCATGGCCGATCAGGTTCCGGGAAACCATTTGCGGCTCGGCTACGACAAGTATCCCATGTACACGCAGGTGTACGCGAGCTCGAACTGGCCCGCTTCGGTATGGGAGGCCATAGAAACCGAGAAGCCGTGGCCGGTGAAGGGCATCTTCTGCGTCGCAACCGATCTTCTGGGATGCTACGAGGACCCTCAGAGAATACGAGAGGCGCTGCTCAACGACAACCTGGAGATGCTCACCGTCATGGACTACTGGATGACGCCCACCGCCCAGCTGGCCGACATCGTGCTGCCTGCGGCGCATTGGTCGGAACGCGACATGGGCGACGAAGAAGTGATCCCGGATCCCTGCATCGTGACCATCCCCCAGATTGCCGTCGATCCGCCGGGCGAGGCGAAAGACGACTGGTTCTTCTGGCGAGAGGTGGGCAAGCGCTTGAAGCCGGAGTGGTGGCCGTGGGATTCAACGGAAGAGATGTACCTTGAGCGCCTGAAGTGGTTCTACGATTGGCCCGAGGACGGAACGTGGGAGGAGGCCGTCGAGCGAGCCTACATCCAGCCGAAGAACGCGGGTGAGAGCCGCATCTACGAACAGCACAAGAAGGGGCTCATCGAGTTCAAAACCGCCTCGAAAAAGATAGAGATATACTCCGAAGCCATGCCGGTGTACGGCTACAACGCCCCGTACCCGACCTATGCGGAGCCGGAGGAGGGACCCGTCTCGACGCCTGAAGTCTACCAGGAGTACCCCTTCGTGCTGACCACCGGTTGTCGCGACTACCCGTTCTACCACAGCGCCTGGACGAACATCGCCCGCCAGCGCGTGCTGGAGCCGTGGCCCTACGTCGAGATGAACGACCTTGACGCGCGCGAGCTCCAGATATCCGAGGGGGAGTGGGTGTACGTGGAGTCGCCACGGGGGCGCATGAAGGCAAAGGCTCGACCGAGCAAGGCGGTGCTCAAAGGCGTGCTCAGCCTTCCGCGGCAAAACTACAAGGACGAATGCAAGGAGCTCAACCTGCCGGGCTTCGATTGGGACCAGGCGAATCCGAACGTGCTGATACCTGCCGACGGGTCCGATCCGGGGTTCGGGTGCACGCCGATGCGCGGCACGCTCGCTCGTGTTGTCAAGGCAACGGTATAGGAGGTCATCATGGGAAAAACTATCGGCATGCTCGTCGACCTCGACTTTTGCGTCGGGTGCTACGCCTGTCAGAGCGCTTGCAGCGATCATTGGGACCTGCCTGTGGGGAGCTCCTACCTCAAGGTGATGAACTGTAAGCCCGAGGAGGTGGATGGCCGTCTCAAAATGTTCCTCTGTCCGATTCCCTACAGCTTGGACCGCTGCGCCCAGTGCGTCGAGTTCGGGGAGGGCGCCTCGTGCGCCAAGATATGCATCGGCAAGGCGCTGGCCGTAGGGGAGGCGGGCGAGCTGGCCGAGCGGGCGGCTTCGCTCGGACGCCGCACCTGCCTGTTCCGGTAACCTTCGAACCTGCATAGAGACCTTAGGCCGCGACGCGATGGTTGCGGCCTTTTCGCGTGTCGGCCGCTTTCGCCGGGTGCCGTCTAGGAGTCGTCTTCCTGCTTGTAGCGAACGAGGGGGAAGTCGAGCTCCACGGTCTTCAGCAGGAAGTCCTTTATTTTCAGGATTTCCGACGAATCGTCGGTCGCCGCCTTGTTGTAGACGAAGTAGATGGGCGTGCGGATGCTTTTCTCGAGCGGGAGGATGGCTATGTCGGGGGTGCGGTTGTAGTGGAAGCAGAACGTGTTCGAGAATCCTATGGCGTTGAACTGCTTCAGGCCGTCGGCCATGATGTCGTAGCTGTTCGTGCGAAGCAAGGTGCTTTCAAGCTCGTCGCTGTTGCTTCCCGTCAAAAACAGCAACATCTTCTCCAAAACAGGATCGTCGTGCATGACGAGGGGCGCTTGCTGAAGATCGCGCGCCGACACCGTTTCGCGTTGAGCGTAGGCGGAGTTCTTGCCCACCTTCGCCATGAGCCGCACGTCCATGATGGGCTCCATTTCGAGTGGAAGGGCGGAGAACGTGCCCTTGATCGTCTCCGGTATGCTCATCAGGGCGAAGGTGCTCTCGGACGGATAAAGGCACAGCTTCGAGGCTATCTGGTCGTGATGGAGCTCTTGGATCGAGAAGAGGCTGTTGGGAAACGCTTGCTGCAGGTTCTTGCTGAGCGGCGGCCAGACGTTGAAGGCCACGTTCAGCGTCATGAGGATGTTGATGCGGCAATCCCATGCCGTGCGTTTCGGCGCGTAGCAGGATATGCTTTCCTGCAGATGGTTGTGTGCGGCGATGACCCCCTCGGCTTCTTCGAGGAACACCTCCCCCGCCTTCGTCAAGCTGATAGAGTTCCCCTTGCGCTCGAAAAGGGCGATCCCGTACCCGTTCTCGATGCATTGGATGGCCCGGCTGAGCCCTTGCTGGGATATGTTGTAACTGTGAGCGGCGCCGGATATCGATCCCTGCCTGGCTGCTTCGGCGAAGTAGTAGAGATACTCGATGTTCATTGACGTCCCCCCAGACGTTTCCCCTTGCGCGGGTGCTCGCATGCTCCAAGCGCTTTGAAAGAGGATCGATCGGATGCTCGCCGTTCTTTATGCTCGGGGAGGTCGTTGCGAGCAGCGACGTTCCTCGAGTCTCGGGTTCGGATAACCATGATCGAAAGGATAAGGAAGGTGCGCATCTGCTCGACGTTCTTGATCATAGCATTCTCGAAGCGTGCAGCCAACCGTCAATGCCATAGTTTTGGAATACGTTTCCGCGAGCGCCCCGCTCGCCCGTAAGCGCGTTTTCTATCATGCCCGGCGCAGGGCGGAGACGGCGCCGGACGCCGCTGTTGTGTCCGCGAAGATGGCCGGTTTCATCCTTTTTCGGTTCTTTCGGATGGTACCATAGGCGCTGTCGGAAAACGGAGAAGAAAGAGCCACCCCATGACCCAACACGTAACCGAGCACGATGTGCGCGATATCGCCGAGTACACGCGCATCGGCCTCACGGACGAGGAGGTCGCGCGGATGACGGGCGACCTGAACGCCATCATCGACAGCCTGAGTCCCATCACCGAATACGACCTGGAGGGCGTGGAGCCCACGTTCCACCCCATCGGCGGCCTGTCCAACGTCATGCGCGAGGACGCGGAGGAGCCCTCCTTCACGCAGGGGGTCGCGCTCGAGAACGCGCCGAAGCAGCAGGACGGCTGCTTCCTCATCCCATCGATCCTGGGCGAAGGAGGCGATCGTTGATGGCCGCCTCTCCAGCGTTCGGCACGATGGGCGCCCGCGTCATCCGCGCCGGCCTCGCCGCCAAGGAGTTCTCCGCCCGCGAGATCGCGGAATCCTCGCTCGCGCGCATCGACGTCGCGAACAAGGACCTGCACGCCTTCCTCGAAACCACCGAGCAGCTGGCGCTCGAGCAGGCCGCCAAGGTCGACGCGGCCGTGGCCGCCGGCGAGCTGGACGCGTGCGGCCCCCTGGCCGGCGTGCCCGTGGCGTTCAAGGACAACATGAACCTGGAGGGCACGCACACCACGTGCTCGTCGAAGATGCTCGAGAACTACGTGTCGCCGTTCACGGCCACGTGCGTGGCCCGCACCATCGAGGCGGGCGGCATCCCGCTCGGCAAGCTCAACATGGACGAGTTCGCGTTCGGTTCCTCCACGGAGACGAGCGCCTTCGGCCCCACGAAGAACCCGTGGGACCTCTCCCGCGTGCCCGGCGGCTCGTCGGGCGGCAGCGCCGCGGCGGTGGCCGCCGGCCTGGCCACGGTCACGCTCGGCAGCGACACGGGCGGTTCCATCCGCCAGCCCGGCAGCTTCTGCGGCACGGTGGCCGTGAAACCCACCTACGGCGTTGTCAGCCGTTACGGCGTGGTGGCGTTCGGCAGCTCGCTCGACCAGGTGGGCCCGTTCACGCGCTCGGTGGAGGACGCGGCGCTGGCCATGAACGCCATCGCCGGCCGCGACGTGCTCGACTGCACGAGCCAGAACGTCGACACCGACTTCACGGCGAACCTGGCCGAGGGCGTGCGCGGCATGCGCATCGGCGTCGTGCCCGCGTTCATGGAGGCCCAGGGCCTCACGCCCGAGGTGAAGGCCAAGGTGGAGGAGGCCGCCGAGCACCTGCGCGCGCTGGGCGCCGAGCTCGTGGAGGTGGACCTGCCCAACGCGCAGGCCGCCATGAGCGCCTACTACGTGCTGGGCCCATGCGAGGCGTTCAGCAACCTGGCCCGCTTCGATTCCGTGCGCTACGGCTACTGCGATCCGGGCCACAAGGACCTGGGAAGCCAGTACGAGGCCAGCCGCGCCGCGGGTTTCGGCCCCGAGACGCGCCGCCGCGTGATGCTCGGCAGCTACCTGTTGTCCGCCGGCGTGTACGACAAGTACTACTACCCGGCGCAGCAGGTGCGCACGCTCATCACGCAGGACTACGCGCGCGCCTACGAGCAGGTGGACTGCATCCTGGCCCCCGTGTCGCCGCGCACGTCGTTCAGGTTCGGCGAGGTGAGCGACCCCACGGACATGTACCTGTCGGACATGTTCACCATCTCCATCAACATCGCGGGCAACGGCGGCATGAGCCTGCCGGTGGGCCTGGGCGCCGACACGCACCTGCCGGTGGGCGTGCAGCTCATCTCGCCGGCGTTCAAGGACGAGAACATGCTGCGCGCTGCCGCCGCGTTGGAAACGGTGTACGGCCCGGCTCCGATCGCCCCCGCCTACGCCGACGGAAAGGCAGGTGAGTAGCCATGCGGAAGCTCGAAGAGGTGCTCAAGGATTGGGAGGCCGTCATCGGCCTGGAGATCCACGCCGAGCTCACCACGCTCGACACCAAGATGTTCTGCGGCTGCAAGCTGGAGTTCGGCGCCGAGCCGAACACGCACACGTGCCCCGTGTGCCTCGGCATGCCCGGCGCGCTGCCCGTGCCCAACCGCGCGGCCATCGAGTCCATCGTGCTGGCGGGCCTGGCCACGAACTGCGACATCGAGAAGCACTCGATGTTCTACCGCAAGACCTACATGTACCCCGACATGTCGAAGAACTACCAGACCACGCAGGGCCCCGTGGCGTTCTGCATGCGCGGCCACCTCGACCTCGACGTGGACGGCGCGGCCGCCAAGGAGCGCATCGACCTGGACGGCCTGGACGTGGGCGAGAGCCGGGGCAACGCCACGCGCACCGAGACCGGCTACACCGCGCACGTGGGCATCACGCGCATCCACATGGAGGAGGACGCGGGCAAGATGGTGCACATCGGCGGCGGCGAGGGCCGCATCGCCGGCGCCACGCACTCGCTGGTGGACTACAACCGCGCGGGCACCCCGCTCACCGAGCTGGTCACCGATCCCGACCTACGCACGCCCGAGGAGGCGCGCCTGTTCATGCAGAAGCTGCGCCAGATCTACCTGGCGCTCGGCATCTCCGACTGTTCGATGGAGGAAGGCTCCATGCGCTGCGACGGCAACGTGAGCCTGCGCCGCCGCGGCGCCAAGGAGTTCGGCGTGAAGACCGAGCTCAAGAACATGAACAGCTTCAAGAACCTCCACGACGGCCTGGCCTACGAGATCTGCCGCCAGGCGGAGGTGCTCGAGGAGGGCGGCCAGATCTTCCAGGAGACGAGGCACTGGGACCCCTCGGCCAAGCGCACCATCGTGATGCGCGTGAAGGAGACGGCCGACGACTACCGCCTGTTCCCCGACCCCGACCTCGCGCCCTACGACCTCACCGACGAGTGGATCGAATCCGTGCGCGCGAAGCTCCCCGAGCTGCCCGACCAGAAGGCGGCCCGCTTCGAGGACGCGTTCGGCCTCACGCCCTACGACGCGCGCCACTTGGTCGAGCATCGCGCGACCGCCGACTTCTTCGAGGCGTGCATGGAGCTGGCCGGCGCCGACGCGGCCAAGCTGGCGAAGCCCGTGGCGAACCTCGTCATCAACGACGTGACCGCCTACCTCAACGCGCACGAGGGCGCCCAGCTGGCGGACACGCCGCTCACGCCCGCGCGCGCCGTGGCGCTCGTGCGCCTGACGGCGGCCGACGCCATCTCGTCCAAGCAGGCCAAGGAGGTGTTCGCGGCCATCCTCGACGAGGACAAGGACCCGGACGCCATCGTGCGCGAGCGCGGCATGGAGCAGGTGTCCGACACCGGCGCCATCGAGGCCGTGGTCGACGCCGTGCTGGCCGCCAACCCCGACAAGGTGGAGCAGTACCGGGGCGGCAAGACGGGCCTCATCGGGTTCTTCGTGGGCCAGTGCATGAAGGAGATGCGCGGCCAAGGCAACCCGAAGGTCATAAACGAGCTTCTGGCGAGCAAGCTGTCGTCCTAGACGAAACGCAAGCCTCGGCTGTCATCCTGGGCGAAACGCAAGCTCTCGGTTGTCATCCTGAGCGAGCGTAAGCGAGTCGAAGGATCCCGCGCGGCGTCAGCCGTGACGTTCCCGGCTGACGCCGCGCGGGATCCTTCGACTCCGGCGGCTCCGCCGCCTGCGCTCAGGATGACAGACGGATGGCGGGGGAACAAGAACGGAAAGGGATCAATGGACTTCAACGCAACGCTCATCGCTGTCACCGGCGAGGTCGACGGCTTTCTGTACACGTACATCCTGCTGCTGTTGCTGGTGATCGTGGGCGTGCACTTCACCGTGCGCACGAAGGCCGTGCAGCTGCGCTACCTCAAGGACATGTTCTCGCAGCTCACCGAGAAGAAGCACGTGCAGGGCGAGCGCTCCATCTCGTCGTTCCAGGCGCTCATGGTGTCCACGGCCTCGCGCGTGGGCACGGGCAACATCGCGGGCGTGGCAACCGCCATCGCCACGGGCGGCCCGGGCGCGGTGTTCTGGATGGGGCTCATGGCCATCGTCGGCGCGGCGTCGGCGTTCGTCGAGTCCACGCTCGCGTAGATCTGGAAGGTGCGCGGCAAAGAAGGGGAGTTCCGCGGAGGACCAGCGTACTACATCCAGCAGGCGTTGGGGAAGCGCTGGCTGGGCATTTTGTTCGCCGTGCTGCTCATCCTGTGCTTCGCGTTCGGGTTCAACGGGCTTCAGGCATTCAACGCGGCATCGTCGCTCGAGTACTACATTCCCGATTACGCCACGAACGGTGCGGCCGTGGCCTGCGGTATCGTGCTGGCCGTCATGACCGCGTTCGTCATCTTCGGCGGTGCGAAGCGCATCAGCGTCATCACGTCCATCATCGTGCCCGTCATGGCCTTCGCCTACATCGCCATCGCGGTGTGGACCACCGTCACCAACATCGCCGAGCTGCCCGCGGTGTTCTCGATGGTGTTCGCGTCGGCGTTCGACTTCCCGTCGATCTTCGGTGGGTTCGCGGGCTCGGTGGTCATGCTGGGCATCAAACGCGGCCTGTACTCCAACGAGGCCGGCATGGGCTCGGCGCCGAACGCCGCCGCCACGGCGTCGGTGTCGCATCCCTGCAAGCAGGGCCTCGTGCAGAGCTTGTCCGTGTACATCGACACGCTGCTCATCTGCACGTGCTCGGCCATGATGGTGCTCGTGTTCTACGTGCAGGATCCGCAGGCGGCCGCGGCGCTCAACGGCATGCCGCTCGTTCAGATGGCCGTGAACAACTCGGTAGGCGAGGTCGGCATCCACTTCATCACGTTCGCCATCTTCGCCTTCGCGTTCTCCAGCCTCATCGGCAACTACTTTTACGCCGAGAACAACCTGCGCTTCATCAAGGGCGACAGCAAGGCGCTTTTGCTGGCGTTTCGCCTGGTGTGCCTCGCGGTCGTCTTCTACGGCGCGGTGAACAGCTTCGATTTGGCGTGGAACCTGGCCGACATATTCATGGGCCTTATGGCCATCGTGAACCTCGTCGCCATCGTGCTCCTGGGCAAGTGGGCGCTCAAGGTGCTCGACGACTACACGGCGCAGCGCAAAGCCGGGAAGGACCCGGTGTTCGTGGCCGCTAGCATCGAGGGGTTGCCCCCTACCGAGTGCTGGCATCTCGAGCATCTCGAGGAGTACGGCAGGGCGCCGGTGCAGGAGTACCTCGACGACCAGATCGACGTGGAGTACTCCGGGCTGCGGTAACGGCGTGACGGTTTGAGCCTGCGGACCGCAGGCGTGGTACGATAGGGGAAACAAAGGCGATTCGCTCGACGAAAGGAAGCGGCATGGCCGACGACAACCGACGCCCGGGGGACTGGCAGCGCAGGGACCTGCGCCAGGACGCGAACGATCTGATGGAGGAGCCCAACCAGAAGAAGTGGTACAAGCAGACGTTTTGGATCATCTTCTTCCTGGTGGTCTTCTGGCCGGTTGGCATCGTGCTGGCGTGGAGGAGCGATTGGCATATCGCGGCGAAGATCGCCGCGAGCGTGTTCGTGGTCGTGGCCGTGTACTTCTCCTACAACATGTCGATGGCCGTGCAGGCGATGGGGCGCTAGCTCCGAGAACTCCCCCGGTTTGCACCTCCTGTGGGATTTCCGGCTTTTCGCCCGGAGCCCCTCGCGTATATGCCCCTTGTGCGCTATCATTCGCTTCGAAAAAATGACGAGGCGTATGAGAGTAAAACGAGGATAACATGATGACGAATTCGAACGACGTGCGCGCAGCCGTGCTCGCGGGGCACGGCTGTGATGAAAAGGGCCCCTACCTGCTGGTGAACGACCGCGTGCGCAACGTGCAGGAGCGCTTCGACGTGCGCGGGCGCACGTTCTCGCTGCGCCGCCTGCCCACGCGCCGCTGCGTGGGACGCCACGACCTGGAGACGCACCAGAAGGTGCCGTGCCCGCTCGACGTGGAGCTCCTGCCCGACGCGAAGGACACGGTCTGCCCGGCGTGCCAGGAGGCCACGGGCTTCAATCCCTCGTTCTACAACACGGATTTCATCTCGCCCCAGCAGCGCGCCTACAACGCCGAGCCGCACATCGCGTACCTGGCGTACTTCTCGCCAGGGCACGTGAAGGCCGGCATCACGGGCGCCTCGCGCGGCATCCGCCGCCTGTTGGAGCAGGGCGCGCGGGCCGGGCGCATCGTCGGCCGGTTCGACGACGCCTACGCGGCACGCGAGCTGGAGGCGGCGCTGTGCGCGCAGCCCGGCATCGCCGAGACCATGCGCGCGGCGAAGAAGACCGACCTGCTGGCGAACGAGCGCTACGACGCGGCCGAGGCGTTCGCCGTGCTCGAACGCGAAGCTGCCCGCCTGGCGCAGGTGGAGGCCGTGGCTCGCGCCGGATTTGCGCCCGAGCCGTCGCAGGACTTCTCGCCCTTCTACTTCGGCGGCCCGTCGCCCTCGTGCGACGACCTGCAGCAGCCGGACGGCCCGGACGACGTGTGCGGCGGCAGGTGCGTCGGCATGGTGGGCAGCGCCATCGTGTTCGAGCAGGGCGGCACGAACTTCGCGGTGTGTCTGAAGGACTGGGAGTCCCACGAGATCGAGCTCTTGGAGAACGAAGTGGCCTGCGCCTACGACTTCGCCCCCCAGCAGATGTCGCTGCTGTAGCGGCGGCGGTCGCGCGCGATCGGAAGCTCGCCGGGTCCCGCTCAGCCGACGTAGCGCTCGATGTAGTTGAGGATGGCCTGGCGAGAGTGCAGGTCGGTCTTGCTGTAGATGCGCATGACGTACGTGTGCACGGTGCCGGGCGAGAGCAAGAGTTCGCCCGCGATCTTGTCCTGCGTGTGCCCGAGTGCGTAAAGCGCCAGCACCTCCGCCTCGCGGTCGGACAGCAGGAACTGCTCCTGCATGCGGCTCGCGTGGCTTTGCATGATGGCCAGCCGCATGGCCGTGGAGGTGTCCGCCGGCTCCTCGAGGCCGAATGCGCGCTGTACCGCGTGGCTCAAAGAGCGCTCGCGGTCCTCGGGCCGCGGCGCCGGGGCGCGCAGATGCGGCAGGCGCAGGAACAGGAACTGGGCGCACAGCAACAGCAGCGCCGCCGCGATGGCGGTGGTCGCCGCGGCCTGGTTTATGGCGCCGAGCAGGATCGGCATGCCCACGTTCGTCAGCGCGCGCGGCAGCAGAAACGCGATCAGGCCGCCGCCCACGTAGTAGTACGGATCCCGCTGCCCGAAGTTCATGAAAGCGAGCGCCACGTACCAGGTGTAGGCCAAAAGCAGCACGTCCAACACGTAGGTGAAGCTCAGCCCGATATCAAGGTTGCCGGGGAAGAAGCTGCACGCCAACAGCGCGAGCACGGCCAGGTTCTGCATGACCAGCCAGATTCCCGCCGTCATGACATCGCTGTTCTCGTCGAGCGCCACGTACAGCAGCACCGCCGCCACTATTATGGTCAGCACGAAGTACACGCCCAGCGTGGCCGGCGTGTAGGGGATGGGCACTCCCAGGGGAAACACGCGGATGACGGCTTTTGCCAGCGCGAGTATCCAGATTCCCACGGCGGTGACGATGAGAAGGCGCTTGTCGTCCGCCATCGACCGGGCGAGGCCGAAGTACCCGGTGGAGCCCGTGTCGGAATCCGCCTGCCCCTCCCCGCCGCGCCGCATCCGCGGCAGGGCGAGACGAAGCGCCTCCTGGTCCGGGGGGCGCCGTTGGAGGCGGTGCAGGCAGAGCGCCTGCGCACCGCCCACGGCGGCCAGAAGCGCGTAGGTCGCGCCGCTCGGCAAGAACGCCGCGGCGCAGATGAGCGGCTCGCTGACGATGACGGCTCCGAACACGACGACCGCCGCCGCGGCGGCCGACAGCCCGCGGGCGCCGCGCAGCCAAAAACCCAGGGCGCCGAGGGACGCGGCCTCCAAGACCGTGACCGCGACGAGGCGCGCCGCGGTCACGTCGACGAGCGCGGCCTCGAGCAGGCCGAGCGCGACGGCCGCGAGCGCCTGCGCCACGATGCACCAGACAGCACCCAAACGCACGGTCGAGGAGCGCAGGTGCTCGCTCCGCCGCGCAAGGAGCAGCATGCACAACGCCATGGCCGCGACGGCCGCGAACACCGGCCCGTTCGAGGCGAGCGGGCCGGACAGGCTCAGCGCGCTCTCGTTCACCGCCACGTTGAAGCAGGTGTTGGCGAGCGCGAGCCCTATCGTAACCGGCAGCGTCGCCCGCGCGATGCTCGCGAGCTTGGCGACCCTTCGCTCGGAAGCGTCGCGTTCGAGCGGTGCAGCGTCTGTCATGGTGTACCCTCCCTGCCGGCCCGCACGCGCGACAGCCGCGCGCCGAGCTTGCGGGCCGGGCGTGCGCTCCCGCGCAGAATGGAAGCGGAAGTCCCAGTATACAAGCTTGCCCTCCCCTCGAACCCCCTTTGTTTTTTATACCGCACCGCCTGCGGGCCTTGTACCCGTTTTGAGGGTAACTTTGCGGTTCGCGCCCAAGCTACCGGCAAACAGGGTACGCCCCCTTCCTTCGCCGCCGTATGCTCGGCCGTGCGCGGTTGCCGTGCAAGGGATCGGTCGGCGCGCCGCTTGGCGGCGATCGCCGGGGCGGATCTTGTTCAAGAAGGGAAGGGAGAATCGGTATGGCGATGACGGTTTCAAGGCGAAGCTTCCTCGCTGCGGGCGCGGGCGCGGTGGCGCTCGCCTCTGCGGGAGGGCTTGCGGGAACGGGGCCCGCTTTTGCGGCGGAGGGTTCCAAGGACGGTGCCGCCAACGACGAGCGCGTCACCACGTTGTGCGCCGGTTGCGGGAACAAGTGCGGCATGGCCGCGTACGTGAGGGACGGGAAACTCAGACGGGTGGAGGGCCTCGCGTCCCATCCGTTCACGGGAGGTTACCTCTGCGGGCGCGGCCAAGGGTACCCCGACGTCGCCTACGCGCAGGATCGCGTGCAGACCCCGCTCAAAGCCGACGGGGCGGGTGGGTTCGATCCGGTGTCGTGGGACGAGGCGGTGGCCGACATAGCCCGGCATATGAAGGACGCGGGTCCGCAGAAGGCCGGCTGGTTCCAAGACGGCCGCGGCACGGACAAGTACTACACCCAGCGTCTCATGACCGCGTTCGGCTCGGCCAACTTCTACGACGAGGGCGCGCTTTCCGACGTGGACATATCCACGGTCATCATGGCGGTGCTAGGCGCGTTCCCGGCGCCGAGCGCGGCGGAGTCGAAGTTCATCGTGCTCTTGGACAAGTCGTCCTACGAGGGCGTTCGTCCGGGCGAGATCGAGGAGATCATCAAGGCCCGCGACAACGGCGCGAAGGTGTACGCGGTCGATCCGCGCCTGTGCTCCTTCGGCTCGCTCGCGAGCGAGTGGGTGCCGGTGAAGCCGGGTTCCGAGCTGGCTTTCCTGCTGGGCGTTTCGTCCTTCCTCGTGCAGAACGACCTGTACGACCGCGCGTTCGTGGAGGCGAACGGCCACGGGTTCGAAGACTACGCCCGCGCCCTCGAGGCGTACCCGCTCTCGTGGGCGAGCGAGAAGACGGGCGTCGCGGCCGACAAGCTCGAAGAGGTGGCCCGCGCGCTGGCCGAAGCCGCGCCGCAGAGCTACGTCGACTTGCAGTGGGCGGGCACGCTGGGCACCGGCTACGCGAACAGCGCCGAGGAGATCCGCGCCCTGCTTTTGCTGAACGCGCTGCTGGGCAACTTCAACCAGCCGGGCGGGCTCGTGTTTCCCGTGTCGCCCTGGCTCGGCCCCGACGCCCTCGACGCGTCGGTGTTCGTGCCCACGGCCAAGGTGACGACCCCTCCGGCAGGCGAGGGCGACTTCTCCCTGACGCACGCCACCAGCTGCCAAGCGGGCCTGCGGGCCGGGCTCGAGGCCGCGGTGTTCTGCGAATGCGACCCGCTCACCGACTGGCCCGATTCCGAAGGCACGGCGGCGGCGCTCGAAGCCATCCCGTTCAAGGCCGCCATCGCCACTGCGATGACGCCCACGGCGAAGGCGTCGGACTACGTGCTGCCCGCGCTCACGTACCTCGAGCGTCCCGGCATCGTGGACACGGCCACGGCGGTGACTTCGGTGGCCACGCTGCGCAACAAGGTGATCGAACCGGCAGTGCCCGAGGCGAAGGCGGTGTACGAGATCGTGGTCGCCCTGGCCAAGCCGCTGGGACTCGATACGTATTTCTCGTTCTCGCTCGACGACTACAACGAGGCGCTGTGCAAGGCCTACGGCGTGTCGTACGACGCCCTGCGCAAGGAGAGCGTGGCCGAGATGCCCAAGTGCACGCTCGCGTACGGCACGATGCCGTTCATGATGTCGGCTTCGAAGAAGATCGAGTTCTCCTGCGACGCGTTCGCGGCCGCCGGGCGCAGCGCCACCCCCGCGTGGGTGGAGCCCGCCGTGCAGCCGAGCGGCGACAGGGTGCGCCTCATCACGGGCGACCAGTTCACCCAGGTGCGCTCCTACACGCTCGGGTCCGACCAGCTGCGCCAAGACGCGCTCGACAACGGCATGGACCGTTTGTGGGTGAACCCCGCGGTTGCCGACAAGGCCGGCATCGCCGACGGCGACCGCGTCAAGGTGACGTCCGAGACGGGCCAGACCGTGGCCACGGCGAAGGTGACGGAGAAGGTGCACCCCGAAGCCGTGTACCTGCCGCCTCACTACGGACGCGCCGACCTCGGGTTCGGCGCGAGCCTGCAGAACCTCGTTCCGTGCCAGTACGAACCCGGCACCGGCGCGGCCATGCTCAACGAAGTGCTCGTGACTTTGCAAAAGGAAGGTGCGTGATCCTATGACGCGATACGGAATGCTGGTCGACACCCGGAAATGCGTGGGCTGCCATGCGTGCCGCATGGCCTGCCAGCACCAGAACAACCTGCCGGCCGACGTGTCGTTCATCACGTTCCACGATCGGGAGAGCGGGGCGTTCCCCTCGGTGCGCACCGAGACGGTGCCCACCCAGTGCATGCAGTGCGACGACGCGCCCTGCGCGGCGGTGTGCCCCACCAAAGCGACGTACGTCGACGAGAACCAGACGGTCCGCGTGGACCGCGACCGCTGCATCGGCTGCCGGTACTGCATCGCGGCCTGCCCTTACGGGGCGCGATCGGTCGACCCCGCCACGGGCGTCGTCGACAAGTGCCGGCTGTGCGTGGCCAAGGCCGATCCGGCGAAGCACCCCACCAACTGCGTGAACGCGTGCCCGGCGGGCGTGCGCGTCTTCGGCGATCTGGACGATCCGAGCTCCGAGGTGTCGAAAGCCATCGCCGCTGCGAACGCCCAGCCGCTCGCGAGCAATCTGCTGTCCCATGCCAAGTTCTATTTCGTGAGGTGATGATGACATGTCGTTCGAACCTGTATGGGGCGCCCCCATTATCTGGTACCTGTTCCTTGCCGGCCTCGGCGCCGGGGCCTTCGTGACGGCCGCGTTCTTGGCGTGGCGCCACCCCGACGCGCCCAACATGCGGCGCGTGGCGTACCTTATCGCGCCCATCGCGGTTGCCGTGGGGCTCGTGCTGCTCATGTTCGACGCGGAGGCCGGTCTGCACGACCCGCTGCGCTTCGCGTTGCTGCTGTCAAACGGCGTTTCCGTCATGACCTGGGGCGTGGTGTTCCTGTCCGTGTTCATGGCCGTGTCCGTCGTCGCGCTCGTGCTCAACGTGGCGAAGCGCGCGGTGCCGGCATGGCTCAACGTCGCGGGCGTGGTCGTGAGCGTGTGCGTGGCGGTGTACACCGGCGCGCTCTTGGGCGTGTGCCGCCCGTTCCCCCTGTGGAACAACGCGCTGCTGCCCGTGCTGTTCTTGGTGTCCGCGCTGTCCAGCGGCGCGGCGTCGGTGCTGCTCGTGTCGGTGTTCCTCCACGCCGAGGAGTTCAACCGCGTGGGGGTGCTGAAGAAGTTCCACTTCTGCCTGCCCGTCATCGAGCTGGTGCTGGTGGCGTCGCTTCTGTTCGTGACCAGCTACAACTCCGATGCGGGGTGGATGTCGGCCGCGTCGCTTTTGGCCGGCTCCTACGCGCTGCCGTTCTGGCTCGGGCTCGTGGCCGTGGGCCTGGTGCTGCCGACGGCGCTCGAGACGTGGCTTCTGTTCTTCAGCCCGAAGGAGTTCGAGGAGAGCCGCGGGGCCCACTACATCAGCGCCGCGTCGGACGTCGGCGTGGTGGTGGGCGGCTTCATGCTCCGCTTCCTCGTGGTGTCGGCGGCGCTGCCCATATTGTTCCTGTAGCGGGCGACGGCGCGGCTGCGTTCGACGCGGCCGCGCCCGCCTGCGAAACGCTCCCTGCCGAGCGGTGGGGGCGGAGTCCTCGTCCTACGAAAAGGGGCCGTGGCGGAAAACCCGCCACGGCCCCTTGCCCTTCTCGGCCGTATTTTGCCGCGCTTCGGAATTCTGCGTTAAACAGCATTGACATAGCCCAGGTCAGCTTGGCCCGCAAAGCTTCCGCCGACGCTTCGGAAGGCTCCTTCGCCCAATAAGAAGGCCTCCCATCTCGTCCGATCCCAAAAGACCGGATTCAAAACGTAGCGTTCGTCGGCACGTGCCAAGGGCGGTTTAACAGAGAACTTCGGAGTTTTGGCCGCTTTTCAGGATCTCGTCATTTCGGAGCGCTCGGAGCGCGCTCGCGCGACGTCTTCTCTCACTTTCTACGACCTCCCAGATTAAGGCAGCACGCGAGAAAGCGCGCGGCGAAGTGGGCTCGGAAGATGGCGAGTGTCTTGGGTAAATGGCCGAGGTCCGGCGCTTCCGCTGCTGGATCAAAATCGGCGCAAGCCCGTTCAAAGTCGCGAGGCGCCAGATCGCCATCGAGCGCTTTGCGGAGGCGCGTCGACGGTGGCTTAACGGCGGAGGTGGACCGTTTGGCACAGTAATGACGGATTCTCGCGTTCGGCCCGCCCTGCGAGGGACGCGCCCGTTCCGCCCGAGCACCGCGACCAGGGGAAACTCCCGGGGAAGGCGGGGCAAGGTGCTCCGTCGGCGTGCTTTCGCCTCCGAGCATGCAGAGAATCTGTCATTATTGTGCCACGGACCCGCCTCCGGACTCTTCGATTGGCGCGAGACCGCCGTTCGCCCTCGTCCCGAGCGCCCTCGTCCGCAAGCGCCCTCGTCCGCAAGCGCCCGAACATAGATGCGCGCCATCGGCAGCTGGACAGGGAGCTGGCGTTCGCAAAAGACGGCGTCGAAGAGGCGCGCTGCGAGGAAAGCAACCCGAGGGGACTCCGGGAGAAGTGGGGAAGGCGTGGAGGCGCGCGAACCTGATCGCGAAGTATTGCTTTATCACTCTACTGTGCTAAAGTATAGCGACGCGATGCGGAACGGCGCGCGAGCCGCCGCCGGAAGGCGGGGCGGTGCTATCATCGAATCGCGCGCATCGCACCCTGCGCGTGCGCGGCACTCTGCGCGCGCCGCAACGACACGCAACGTCGACGCGGCTCGCTGCCGCGGGGATCGCCGCGGAACAAGACCACGAGGGAAAGAAGCTCGAACCTATGAATTTCGTCACACCGGCCGGTTTTCGGGACGTGCTCACCGAAGAGGCGCAGCGGCGCGAACGCATCGTCCGCGCCGTGCAGGAGCGCTTCGCCGCGCGCGGCTACGCCCCCATCGAAACGCCCACGCTCGAGGTCATGGACGTGATGCGCGCGGGCGGCAGGCTGCCCGGCTCGGCGTTCAGGTTCTTCGACTCGCAAGGCGACCTTCTGGCCATGCGCCCGGACGTCACCTTGCAGGTGGCTCGCATGGTGGCCACGCGCCTGGCGGACCGTCCGGGGCCGTTCAGGTTCCGCTACATGCAGCGCGTGTTCCGCGAGGCCGAGGTGGAGATGCAGGCCAAGGCGCGCGAGCTCACGCAGATGGGCATCGAGTGCATCGGAGAGGAGGGCCCCGAGGCCGACGCCGAGGTCGTGGACCTTCTGGCGGAGGCCCTGGACGTGGCGGGCGCGCGCGGCTACACGCTGGCCCTGGCCACGGTGGGCGTGCTGCGGGCCTTGCTCGACGCGAGCGGCGCGCCCGCGTGGTGGAAGGAGCGCGTGCTCGACGCCTACCACGCGTCGAACTTCGTGGAGCTCGATCGCCTGACAGCCTCCGACGGCGCCGCGATCCTCGGCGACGCCTCCGACGACGTCCAAGGGGAGCGCGCCGCCGTGCCGCCCGTGTTCGCAACCGCCATCCGCGCGTTGCCGCGCATCCGCGGCGGCCGCGAAGCCATCGACGAGGTGCGTGCCCTCGTGGCGCCGCTCGGGTGCGAGGACGGTCTCGACGCGTTTGCGCGCACGTACGATTTGCTGGAAGAGGCGGGCCTCGGCGAGCGCATCCTGGTGGACTTCTCGGTCATGAGCTCGTTCGACTACTACACGGGCATCGTGTTCGAGGCGTACGCTCCCGGCCTGGGCACGCCGCTCGGCAGCGGCGGCCGCTACGACAACATGATCGCCGCCTACGGCACGAGCCGTCCCGCCGCCGGGTTCGCGTTCTTCTTGGAGCAGGCGATGGCGGCATCTTCCGTTCCGGCGGCTTGCCAGCCGCCGGAACGACTCGACGCTGCGGCTTCGGCCAGCCTGCGACCCCTGCGCATCGCGGTTCCCAAGGGCTCGCTCAACGGCGACACCATCGCGGCGCTCGCCGCGGCGGGGCTCGACGTGAGCGGCCTCGCCGATCCCGGCCGCCAGCTCATCATCAAGAACCCGGGCGTGGAATACGTCATCGTGCGGCCCACCGACGCGCCCGCGTTCGTGGCGCTGGGCGCGGCCGACTGCGGCATCTGCGGCAAGGACTCGCTCTTGGAGGCCGACCCGGACGTCGTGGAGCTGGTGGACCTGGGGTTCGGCGCGTGCCGCTTCGTCGTGGCCGAGCCGGCCGCCGCCGCCGGGGCCGCCGACGAACGCTACCGCGAGCTCGGCTCCATCCGCGTGGCCACGAAGTACCCCGGCATCACGCAGGCCCATTACGCGCGCAAGGGCATGCAGGTGGAGATCGTGAAACTCCACGGAAACATAGAGCTGGCACCATTGACGGGCATGGCCGAGCGCATCGTGGACATCACGGCCACCGGCACCACGCTGCGCGAGAACGACCTCGTGGTGGTCGAAGAGGTGCTGTCGTCGACCGCTCGGTTCTTCGCGAACGCCTGCGCGTTCCGCACCGACGCGCGTATCGTACAATTGACCCAGGCGCTCGCGCGGACCTCCCCGGTCGCGCAGGCGCAGGCGAGCAAGGATAAGGAGTAGCCCATGCGTCGTGTCATACTCGAGCCCGGCGAGGTTTTCTCGAACAAGCACCTCAAGCGCACCGGCGCGTTCAACGCCGCCGCGCTCACGGCGGCCACCGCCATCATCGAGGACGTGCGCGAGCGCGGCGACGCGGCCCTGCGCGAGTACACGGAGAAGTTCGACGGGGTGCGCCTCGATGACTTCCGCGTGCCGCAGCTGGCCGTCGACGAGGCCGCGGCCTACGTGGACGACAAGACGGCGAAGGCGCTGCGCCAGGCCGCCGACCAGATCCGCGACTTCCACGAGCGCCAGCGCCAGCAGAGCTGGTTCACCGTGCGCGAGGACGGCGCGCTCGTGGGCTCGAAAGTGGAGCCGCTGGAGTCCGTGGGCATCTACGTGCCCGGCGGACGCGCGCTCTACCCCTCCACCGTGCTCATGAACGCCCTGCCCGCCGCCGTGGCCGGCGTGCCGCGCATCGTGTGCGTGACGCCGCCCGCGAAGACGGGGAAGCTCGACCCGGCCATTCTCTACGCGTGCCGTTTGGCGGGCGTCACCGAGATCTACGCGGTGGGCGGCGCGCAGGCCGTGGCGGCGCTGGCCTACGGCACCGACACCGTCGAGCCCGTGGCGAAGATCACCGGACCCGGCAACGCCTACGTGGCGGCCGCGAAGAAAGTCGTGTCGGGCGATGTGGGCATCGACATGATAGCCGGTCCTTCCGAGGTGTGCGTCGTGGCCGACGCCACGGCCGATCCGGCGCTCGTGGCCATCGACCTCATGGCCCAAGCCGAGCACGACCCGCTGGCCTCCTGCTACTTGGTCACGTTCGACGCCGCCTACGCCGACGAGGTGGAGCGAGCTGTCGAGCGCCATCTGGAATCTTCCACCCGCGCCGAGATCACCGCCGCGTCGCTGGCCGACCAAGGGCTCGTCGTGGTGTGCGACAGCATCCCGCAAGCTCTCGAAGCCGTGAACGTGATCGCACCCGAGCACCTGGAGCTGCACCTCGACCACGCGTTCGACCTGCTGGGCGCCATCCGCAACGCGGGCGCCATCTTCCTGGGCGCCTGGACGCCGGAGGCCGTGGGCGATTACGTGGCCGGCCCGAACCACACGCTGCCCACGGGCGGCACGGCCCGTTACGCCTCGCCGCTTTCGGTGGACGAGTTCGTGAAGAAGTCGAGCGTCATCCAGTACTCGCCGGCCGCGCTCGCGCGCGACGCCGACGCCGTCACCACCATCGCGCGCCACGAGGGCCTGTGGGCCCACGCCATGAGCGTGGAGATGCGTCAGAACCTGCTGCGTACGGGCAACGTGTTCGGCGACGAGGGCGAAGGCGGTTCGAATGCGTAGCGTGTGCGCGCCGGCCCCCCAGCTGGCCGGCCTGGAGCCCTACGATCCGAAGTACCTGCCCGCAGACGCGTTCCTCTCGGCCAACGAGAACCCGCACGACGTGGACAAGGACGTGCGCCACGAGATCATGCGCGAGGTGAAGCGCGTGAACCTGAACCGCTACCCGGACCCGCTGGCCAACGACCTGCGCGATATGATAGCCGAGGCGAACGGGCTGGACCGCGACCAGGTGCTCGTGGGCAACGGCGGCGACGAGCTCTTGTTCGACCTGGCGCTCGCGTGGGGCGGGCCGGGCCGCACGTTTTTGAACATGCCCCCCACGTTCTCGGTGTATGAAGCCAACGCGCGCCTCACGAACACGACCGTGGCGAACGTGCCGCGCACCGCCGACTTCCGCATCGACGAGGAGGCCGTGCTCGCGCGCGCAGCCGAAGGCGGCATCGACTACCTTATAGTCACCAGCCCCAACAACCCCACGGGCGAGCTGGCGGGCGAGGAGTTCATTTGCAAGCTGCTCGACGCCACCGACGCGCTCGTCATGGTGGACGAGGCGTATTTCGAGTTCTCGCGCCTGACGATGCGCCCGTACCTGGCGCAGCACAAGAACCTGGTCATCCTGCGCACGTTCTCCAAGGCGTTCTCGCTCGCGGGCGTGCGCATGGGCTACATCCTGGGGGACGCCGAGGTGGTGCGCGAGTTCGTGAAGGTGCGCCAGCCGTACTCGGTCGACGCCGTGTCGCAGGCCGTCGCGCGCGTCGTGTACGCGAACCGCGCGAAGTTCGAGCCGGGCATACGCGCCATCATCGACGAGCGTGCGCGCGTCATCGACGGCCTGAAGCGCATCCCGGGCGTGAAGCCGTACCCGTCCGACGCGAACTACGTGCTGTTCCGCATGGAGAACGCGGGCCAGATATGGGAGATGCTCTACGGGCGCGGCGTGCTCGTGCGCGACTTTTCGCGCGCGCCGTACCTGGAGAACTGCCTGCGCGCGAGCATCGGCTCGGCCGAAGAGAACGACGCGTTCCTGCGCGCGCTGCGGGACGCGGTGATGGGCAAGTGCGACTTGTAGGTTGTCATCCTGAGCGAGCGAAGCGCCCAGGTTGTCATCCTGAGCGAAGGCGGCGCAGCCGCCGCAGTCGAAGGATCCCCCGCGGCGTCAGCCGGGAGGCTCCGGGAGGCAGCCTCGACGTTGCCGGACCTGTGGATATAGAAGAAAGGCAAGCCATGAACCAACGAACCGCCGATGTACGGCGCACGACGAACGAGACGGACATCGCGCTTTCCGTGAACCTCGACGGCACGGGCGAGGTGGACGTGGAGACGGGCATCGGGTTCTTCGACCACATGCTCGCGGCGTTCGCCCGCCACGGCCTGTTCGACCTGAAGGTGCGGGTGCAGGGCGACCTCGAAGTTGACGGGCACCACACGGTGGAGGACACCGGTATCGTGCTGGGGCAGGCGTTCGCGCAGGCGCTCGGCGACAAGCGCGGCATCCGGCGCTTCGGCTCGCTCGCGCTGCCCATGGACGAGGCGCTCGTGCTGGCCGCCTGCGACCTGTCGGGCCGCGGCCAGCTTCACTGGGCGCTCGACGTGCCGCCGGTGATGATAGGCGCGTTCGACGCGACGCTCGCCAAGGAGTTCTTCATCGCGTTCGCCGGATGCGCGGGCGCGACGCTGCATGTGCGCGGCTTGGCCGGCGAGAACGCGCATCACATCGTGGAGGCGTCGTTCAAGGCTGCAGCCCGCGCCCTGCGCGAGGCCGTGGAGCCCGACGCCCGCTTGGGCGACGCGCTGCCGTCCACGAAAGGCGCGCTGTAGGTTCCGTCCGCCTGACGGCGACCGGAACGGCTCGACGCTGCGAAGCGTCGATGCGCCCGATCTCGCGGCGATGCCGGGAGCTTGCGTGCAGAAGCACGCGGCGTCTCCGCCATCTCCGCGGTCTCGAGTACTTCGACGCTTCTCGCTGACTTTATTGGAAACGTAAGATGGGAATGTTTGCAAGATGATCGCCGTCGTGGACTATCACAAGGGCAACCTGAAGAGCGTGGAGCGCGGCTTGATTGCGGCCGGCGGGGACGCGTTCGTCACCGACGACGCGGCCGCCATCGCGCGCGCCGACGCCGTGGTGCTGCCGGGCGTGGGCGCCTTCGCCGACGCGTCCGCCACCATGCGCGATCTGGGGCAGATGGAGGCCGTGCGCGACCGCATCGCGGCCGGGGCGCCGTTTCTGGGCATCTGCCTGGGGATGCACCTTCTGTTCGAGGAGGGCACCGAGGGGGCGCCCGACGAGGACGACGAAACGTCCACACACAACGCCCCCGGCCTCGCCGTCCTCCCCGGCGTCGTGGCCGCCATGCCCCGCACCGACGCCGAGGGGCGCGCGTACAAGGTGCCCCACGTGGGATGGAACACCCTCGCCCCGCCGGCCTACCCCGCCGAAGGGTCGGTATCGGGCGCGCTGCCAGCTTCGGTGGGCAGCGGGGGGGCCGTCGACCTCCACCAAGCGAGTTCCGCACGAGCCGGACAGCCCTGTGGGCTGTCCGTGCGAGCAGGACTGCCCGAGCGACTGGAGGTCGACGGCCCCCCCGCGGTGCAGGTCGACTTCAACTGTCCGCTGTTCGCAGGCATTCCGGCGGGGGAGTACTTCTACTTCACTCACAGCTACATCGCGCCGTCCGGGCCGTTCGTCGTGGCGGAGACCGCGCACAGCGTGACGTTCCCCTGCGCCGTGCAGTACCGCGACACGGCGTTCGGCGTGCAGTTCCACCCCGAGAAGAGCTCCGACGCGGGCGCGGCCGTGCTGCGCAACTTCGTTTCCATCGTGAAAGGGGCGTGATCGCCGTGCATCTCCTGCCCGCCATCGACATCTTGGACGGAAAAGCCGTTCGCCTGGCCAAAGGCGACTACGATCGGGTGACGGTCTACCACGACGACCCCGCCGCCCAAGCGCAGCTGTTCGAAGAACAGGGCGCCACGTGGCTGCACGTGGTCGACCTGGACGGCGCGCGCTCGGGCAGCCCCGACAATATCGCCATCATCGAGCGTATCTTGGCGAAGACGCTGCTCAAGGTGGAGGTGGGCGGCGGCATCCGCTCCATGGACACCGTGCAGCGGCTCTACGACGCGGGCGTGTCGCGCGTCGTGCTGGGCACGAGCCTCGTGTCCGACCCTTCCTTCGCCGAGGCCGCCATCGCGCGCTTCAAGGATCTGCTGGTTGCCGGCATCGACGCCAAGGGCGGCGAGGTGGCCGTGGCCGGTTGGCGCGAAGGCTCGGGCGTGGCGGCCGAGGAGCTGGCGCGCCACGTGGCCGATCTGGGCTTCCGCCACCTCGTGTACACCGACATCGCGCGCGACGGCATGCAGACGGGCATCGACCCGGCGGCCTACGAGCGCATGGCGGCCGCGTTCGGCCATCCCGTCACCGCGTCGGGCGGCGTGGCGGGCCTGGCCGACATCGAGGCGCTCGGCCGGGTGGCCGACTGCATCGAGGGCGTCATCGCCGGTCGCGCCGTGTACGAGGGTGCGCTCTCGGTGGCCGACGGCGTGCGCGCCTGCGACGAGGCCACCCGCGCCGCCGACCGCGCCCGCGCGCAGGCCGACCCGTGCGGAAAGGGAGGCGCTCGATGCTAGCCAAACGAGTGATCCCCTGCATGGACGTCAAGGACGGGCGCGTGGTCAAGGGCGTCAACTTCGTGAACCTGCGCGACGCGGGCGATCCCATCGAGCTCGCCCAGCGCTACGACGAGGAGCGCGCCGACGAGGTCATCTTCCTGGACATCACGGCCACGAGCGACGACCGCGCCACCACGGTCGACCTGGCCAGTCGCGCGAGCGAGCAGCTGCACCTGCCGTACTGCGTGGGCGGCGGCTTCCGCAGCGTGGCCGACATCCGCACGATGATAGCCGCCGGTGCCGACAAGGTGTCGGTGAACTCGGCCGCCGTGGCGAATCCCGATCTCATCACGCAGGCAGCCGCCGCGTTCGGCACCCAGGCCATCCTCGTGGCCGTGGACGCCAAGCAGGTGGCGGGCAACCCGAACAAGTGGGAGGTTTACACCCACGGCGGTCGCACGGCCACCGGCATCGACGCCGTGGCGTGGGCCGCCGAGGCGGCCCGGCGCGGGGCGGGGGAGATCCTGCTCACCAGCATGGACCGCGACGGCAGCCGCGACGGCTTCGACTGCGCGCTCACCCGCGCCGTCGCGCGCACGGTGAACATCCCGGTCATCGCCTCGGGCGGCGTCGGCAAGCTGGAACATTTCGCCCAAGGCGTCATCGAGGGCGAGGCCGATGCCGTGTTGGCCGCCAGCGTGTTCCACTTCGGCGAGCTCACCGTCCGCCAAGTGAAGGAGCACATGCGCGCGCAGGGCATCCCGGTGCGGTTGTAGTGCCTCTCGTGTGCCTGTGAAAAAGGAACATTTGTTCTTGATTATGAAGCAGGAAGAATCTATACTATGTAGCAGGTTGGTGCATGCCTAACCGCTATTGGGACAGCCTCGTACCGTACTCGCACGCGAGAAAGAGGAGGCTGCATCATGCTTGCCAACAATGACGACTATAGGGATGCTTTTTGGCACATCAAGCAAGAAATCGCCGTATCCCAACAGCGCGCCGTCATGGGCGCCAACGCCGAGATGGTCCGCCTCTATTGGCGCGTCGGCTCGGTGTTGAATGATAATTCCCAGTACGGAAGAACGTTCATAGAATCTCTTGCAAAAGATTTACGACAGGCGTTTCCAGGAATCAAAGGTTTCTCTGCTCGCAGCATGTGGTACATGCAGAAATTCGCGAATGAAGTTGACGCGGAATTCTGCAGCAGCTGCTGCAGAATTCCCTGGGGACACGCAATGTACCTTCTCGACAAGACAAAACCGGGTGCCGAACGCGAATGGTACGTTCAAGCTACCATCGAAAGCGGTTGGAGCCGTGCGGTTCTCGTGCACCAAATCGAGACCAGGCTCTACGAGCGGCAAGTGCTTTCCGGAAAGGTGAGCAACTTCGAGAGGACGTTGCCGCCGCCGGAGAGCGAGCTTGCACAGCAGGTGCTCAAAGACCCCTATGTTTTCGACTTCATCACGGCAAGACGGGGGGCTGTCGAGCACGAGGTGGAAGAAAGGATGATGGAGAACCTCACCAAGCTCTTGCTTGAGCTTGGCACGGGGTTCGCGTTCGTCGGAAGACAGTACCATCTTGCGGTGGGCGAGCAGGATTTCTATATCGACCTGTTGTTCTACAACATCAAGCTGCGAAGCTACGTGGTCGTCGAATTGAAGAACGCCTCGTTCAAGCCCGAATACGCTGGCAAACTCAACTTCTACCTTTCGGCGGTTGACGATTTGCTGCGCACCGAGCACGACAACCACAGCATTGGATTGCTTTTGTGCAAGATGAAGGACAACGTGGTTGCCGAGTACGCTCTGCGCGACATCAACAAGCCGATGGGCGTCAGCGAGTATCGGCTTGCCGAGGTGCTGCCGGAGGACTTCGCCGATTTGCTGCCCTCGCCGGAAGACATCGAGAAACGGTTGTAAACTGAAATTCTGCAACGTCTGTTGCGCAATTGAGTGAGGAACAGCTTATGAACATACCCGACCTGACCTACAACGCCGACGGCCTCGTTCCCTGCATCGTGCAGGATGCGGACACGCTCGAGGTGCTCATGATGGCGTGGATGAACGCGGAATCGCTGGCGCTCACGCTCGAGCGCGGGGAGACGGTGTTCTGGAGCCGCAGCCGCCAGGAACTGTGGCACAAGGGCGCCACCTCGGGAAACGTGCAGAAACTCGTGGAGCTGCGCTACGACTGCGACGCCGACACGCTGCTCGCGCTTGTTCATCCGGCGGGCCCCGCCTGCCATACGGGCGAGAGGAGCTGTTTTTTTCGCACGGTGGGCTGAGGACGTCCCGCGCGGAAGGCCGGCCCTCTGTCGCGCGGGGCATCTGGCGACGAAGCGTGCTCCAACTTCCATCGCAAATCCACGATATGCGCCTTGATGTGCTTGAACGATCGAGGATCATGCGTTAACATGATCAAAGTTCTGAATATCTTACCCCGTTGGAAAGCCATCTAACATTCAGATTCCCACTTCAGGCATACACGCGTGCGTTCGCGCGCGTTTCAAAGCGATATATCCATAGGTATAAGGAGGACTAGGTGAAATTCTTTCTGGACACCGCCGATCTCGCCGAGATCGAGGAGGCGGCCAGCTGGGGCGTGCTCGCGGGCGTGACCACGAACCCGACGCTCTACGCGCGCACGGGCGGCAAGCTCGCCGATTTCCACAGCCACATCAAGCGCATCTGCGAGCTGGTGGACGGCCCCGTGTCCGCCGAGAGCGTGGCCATGACGCGCGAAGAGATGGTGCGCGACGGCCGCGAACTGGCCGCGCTCGCCGACAACGTGGTGGTGAAGCTGCCCACCACGATCGAGGGTTTGGCCGCCACGAAGCAGCTGGCAAGCGAAGGCGTTCCCGTGAACATGACGCTGTGCTTCAGCGTGCCGCAGGCCATCATGGCCGCCCGCGCCGGCGCCCGCTACATCAGCCCGTTCGTGGGTCGCTTCGACGACATCTCCGAAGACGGCCTGGGCCAGCTGAACGACGTCGTGACGGCTGTGAACAACTACGACTTCGGCCACGACGTCGAGATCATCGCGGCATCCGTGCGCAGCGCGAACCACGTGACGCAGGCCGCCCTCATGGGCGCCGACATCGCCACCGTGCCGTTTGCGGCGCTGAAGAAGTGCGTGCAGCATCCGCTCACCGACCGCGGCCTCGACGCCTTCATGAAGGACTGGGAGAAAGTGCAGAACGCATGAGCGATAACGAAACAGCTTCCATGACCGCCGAGGCTCCCGCGCCGGCGAGCAAGCCCACCCGCCGCCGCTCCACGAGCGTGAACGCGAAAGCCGCCGCGGCGAAGGAGCCGGCCGCCAAGATCTCCGAGACGCAGGCCGAAGGCGGCGCCCCTGCGACGCGGGCAGCCAGGACTCCGCGCAAGTCCGTGAAGGCGGGCGGCACGGCCGCCCCGCAGCAGGGCCCCGGCACCGCCAAGCGCCCGGGTCAGAACTCCAGCGGCCGCAACAACGCGGGCTCCAGCCAAAGCGGCGGCAACCGCCAAAAGCAGAACGGCAACCAGCGCCAAAACGCTTCCGGCGGCAAGCAGGGCAACAACAGCAACAACAATAACAACAACCGCCGCCAGCGTCGGCCGCACGACAACAACCGCGGCCCCCGCGAGGTGCAGCCCAGCGTGTCGCGCGACGACCTGACGAAGCTCAAGGTGGCCGAGCTGCGCGAGAAGGCGGCCGAACTGGGCGTGGACGCCGCGGGCCTGAAGAAGGCCGAGCTCGTGGAGGCCGTGTTCGAGGCCAGCGTGAAGGCCGAGGGCTTCATCGAGGTGTCGGGCATCCTTGACATCCTGGCCGACGGCTACGGCTTTCTGCGCACGCAGGGCTACCTGCCCAGCGAGTCGGACTGCTACGTGGGACTTTCCACCATACGCCGCAACGGTCTGCGCAAGGGCGACCTTGTAACCGGCCAGACGCGCCCCGCGCGCGAGAACGAGAAGTACGCCGCCATCCAGAAGGTCACGGCCGTGAACGGCACGCCCATCGAAGAGTGCGGCAACCGCGTGCGCTTCGGCGACCTCACGCCGGTGTACCCCGACGAGTGCTTCCATATGGAGCACGGCAAGAGCACCGTCACGGCGCGCGTCATCGACCTGGTTTCGCCCATCGGCAAGGGCCAGCGCGGCCTGATCGTGAGCCCCCCGAAGGCCGGCAAGACCACCGTGCTGAAGGACATCGCGGCGGCCATCAGCGCGAACAACCCCGAGGTGCACCTCATGTGCCTGCTCGTGGACGAGCGTCCCGAGGAGGTCACCGACATGGAGCGCTCCATCAAGGGCGAGGTCGTGTCCTCCACGTTCGACATGCCCACGGAGAACCACATCGCCGTGGCCGAGCTCGTCATCGAGCGCGCGAAGCGGCTCGTTGAATGCGGCAAGGACGTCGTCGTGCTGCTGGACTCTCTCACGCGCCTCGCGCGCGCCTACAACCTGGCGCAGCCCGCGTCGGGCCGCATCCTGTCCGGCGGCGTGGACTCCACGGCGCTCTATCCGCCGAAGCGCTTTCTGGGCGCCGCACGCAACATCGAGCACGGCGGCAGCCTCACCATCCTCGCCTCGGCTCTCATCGACACCGGCTCCAAAATGGACGAGGTCATCTTCGAGGAGTTCAAGGGCACGGGCAACATGGAGCTCAAGCTCGACCGCAACCTGGCCGATCGCCGCATCTTCCCGGCCATCGACCCGGTGGCGTCCGGCACCCGCAAGGAGGAGCTGCTGCTCGACCCGCAGGAGGCCCCGCTCATCTGGGCCGTGCGCCGCATCCTGTCGAACACGAACAACACCGAGCGCGCCATGGACATGCTCATCAAGTCGCTCAAGCAGACCGACACGAACCAGGAGTTCCTGCTGCGCACGGCCAAGAAGGCCCAGCACAGCAAGGGCGACGCCATAGAGATCTAGCGAGCCGGCAAACAGCCGTCAAGCGGCCGTCAGGCCGGTTCGGCCTGCACAAGCTTATAATGGAACCGCTGTGGGAACCGCATCCGTCTGGTGCGGTTCCCTGGCGCATGAGGTAGTATGATCCCAACCCAAACGAGGAGGGAACATGTCCCAGGACAGCAATTGGCAACAGCAGGTGTGGCAGCAGCCCGCCCAGCCGGGCGCGCCGACGCCCCAGCCGCAAGCGTATCCGCCGTACTACCAGCCCCAGCCGCCTAAGAAGAGCCGCGGCTGGATCGTCGCGCTCGTGGCGGTGCTGTGCGTGTTCGGCATCATCGCGCTGGGCATGTGGTCGTGCACCTCGGCCGTGTCCTCGTCGTTCGGCACGCTGGGTGCGCTGGGCACCTCCTCGTACACGTCCGACGCCGACTACCTCACCTCCGACGCCATCGGCGTCATCGACGTGGACGGCACCATCCAGTACGACGGCACCACGTGCAGCCCCGAGGGCCTGAAGGCGCAGCTCGACCGCGCCGAGCAGAACAACCACATCAAGGCCGTGGTGCTGCGCGTCAACTCCGGCGGCGGCACGGCCACGGCCGGCGAGGAGATGGCCGACTACGTGCGCGGCTTCAGCAAGCCCGTCGTGGTTTCGAGCGCGTCCATGAACGCGAGCGCCGCCTACGAGATATCCAGCCAGGCCGACTACATCTACACGGCCAAGACCACGGCCATCGGAGCCATCGGCACGGCCCTGCAGATCACCGACCTGTCGGGCCTCATGGAGAAGCTGGGCATATCCATCGAGAACGTCACGTCGTCGGACAGCAAGGATTCCAGCTACGGCACGCGCGCGCTCACCGACGAGGAGCGCGCCTACTACCAGAACATGGTCAACCAGATCAACGAGACGTTCATCCAGACGGTCGCCGAGGGCCGCGGCATGAGCACCGACGAGGTGCGCGCGCTGGCCACCGGCATGACGTTCACCGGCATGGAGGCCGTGGAGAACGGCCTGGCCGACGAGATCGGCACGAAGGAGGACGCCGTGGCGAAGGCCGCCGCGCTCGCCGGCGTGTCCACCACCAAGACGGTCGCCCTGCAGAACCCCACGTCGAGCCTGAACGACCTGCTGAACCTGATGTCGTCCAGCCGCGTGTCGGCCGACGACTTGTCCCAAGCCCTGAAGGAGCTGGAAAACGATGGCAGCCTCGCCCGATAACGTACAACACCTGAGCGCCGCGCCCGCCGAGGAGCGCGTCGCCTGGCCGAAGCGCGCCGTGGTGACGGCCGGCATGCCCTACGGCAACAAGCCCCTGCACTTCGGCCACATCGCCGGCGTGTTCGTGCCGGCCGACTGCTTCGCGCGCTTCCTGCGCGACCGCATCGGGCCCGAGAACGTGCGCTTCATCAGCGGCACGGACTGCTTCGGCTCGCCCATCAACGAAGGCTACCGCAAGCTCGTGGAGGCCGGCGAGTTCGACGGCACCATCGAGGAGTACGTGCGGCGCAACCACGACGCCCAGAAGGCAACGCTCGACGCCTACGGCATCAGCCTGTCCATCTACGAGGGGTCCGGCATGGGCCACTCCGGCGACGTGCACCAGCTCATCAGCGAGAAGTTCATCGAGAAGCTGCACGAGAACGGGCACTTGCACAAGCGCGCCACGCTGCAGTTCTACGACGTCGAGGCCGGCACGTTCCTGAACGGCCGCCAGGTGGTCGGCCGCTGCCCCGTGCAGGGCTGCAAGTCCGAGCACGCCTACGCCGACGAGTGCGACCTGGGGCACAGCTACGCGCCCGAGGACCTCATCGCGCCGAAGTCGTCGCTCACGGGCACCGTGCCCGAGATGCGCCCGGTGGAGAACTGGTACTTCGACCTGCCCGCCTTCGGCGACTTCCTGCGCGAGCGCACGGCCGAGCTCGAGGCCGACCCGAACGTCCGCCCCATCGTGCCGCAGGCCGTCAAGGAGTTCCTGGCGCCCCCCGTCGTCTACATCAAGAACGACGCGCGCGAGGCCTACGAGGCCGTGGCCGCCGACCTGCCGGCCCACGAGGTGCGCGAACCCGAGAAGGGCAAGCAGAGCTTCGAGATAGAGTTCAAGACCATCGACGACCGCGACGCGGCGCGCGACGTGCTGGGAGGGGCGGGCATCCGCTTCCGCACCGGCAAGGCGCTCGTGCCGTTCCGCATCACGGGCAACATCGAATGGGGCGTGAAGGCGCCGGTCATCGACGGCGTGGAGGGCCTCACCGTGTGGTGCTGGCCGGAGAGCCTGTGGGCACCCATGTCGTTCACCATGGCCGTGAACGACCAGATGGGGCTGCCGCGCGGCAGCTGGCGCGACTGGTGGTGCTCGGAGGACGCCGAGGTCTACCAGTTCATCGGCCAGGACAACCTGTACTTCTACGGCGTGGCGCAGCCGGCGCTCATCGAGGCGCTGCGACCCGGCGACATCCTCGCCCCCGGCGTGACGGACAACCCCATCCGCCAGACGCGGCTCGTGGCCAACCACCACATCCTGTTCGGCGACAAGAAGGCGTCGTCGTCGGGTTCCGTGAAGCCGCCCACGGCCGACGAGCTTTTGGACTTCTACACGGTCGAGCAGCTGCGCGCGCACTTCCTGGCGCTCGGCCTGGACCAGAAGTCCGTGGGCTTCAAGCCCAAGCCGTTTCTGGCCACCGAGGAGGAGCTGGCCGACCCGCGCGTGGCCGACCCGGTGCTCAAGGAGGGCGCGCTGCTCACCAACGTGTTCAACCGCCTGGCCCGCAGCTGCTTCTACGAGGCGCAGAAGAACTTCGAGGGCTACCTGCCGCTCGGCCGTCCCACGGAAGCCGCGCTCGCGCGCGCGAACGAGACGCTCGCGGCTTACGACCGGCTCATGCTGAAGGTGGAGCTGCACTCCGTCATGTCGCTCATGGACGAGTTCATCCGCTTCGCGAACAAACACTGGTCCGACGGCATCCGCGCGGCCGAGCTCGAGGACGACGACGAGTTGCGCCGCCAGGTGCTCGTGGACTCGTTCTACCTGCTGCGCGTGGCCACGCTGCTCATGCACCCCATCGTGCCGGCGGGCACCGAGAAGATATGCGACTACCTGAGCTTCGACTTCGACGACTTCTTCAGCTGGAACTACGATCTGGAGAACGTGGACGAGCTGTGCAGCGCCGGAGAGATCGACGAGCGCCGCCACCGCATCCGCGATCTGCCGCCCCGGTTCGACTTCTTCGAGAAGCATCCCTCGCAGTACAAGTAATCCGAAGGCGCCGCGCACGCGGCGCCTTCCTCTCTCGAAAGGAAACGCATGCAGGTAGAGATCTTCACCGACGGCTCGGCGCGGGGCAATCCGGGGCCGGGCGGGTACGGTGCGGTGATGCGTTTCGTGGACAGCGCCGGCAACGTGCACGAGAAGGAGCTCTCCCAAGGCTACGAGCACACGACGAACAACCGCATGGAGCTCATGGCCGCGATCGCGGGGCTCGAGGCGCTCAAGCGGCCGTGCGACGTCACGCTGTACTCCGACTCGCAGTACGTGGTGAACGCCTTCAACCAGCACTGGGTGGAGGGCTGGCTCAAACGCGGTTGGAAGAACTCCCAGAAACAGCCCGTGAAGAACGACGATCTGTGGAAGCGCCTGCTCGCGGCCAAGAAGCCGCACAAGGTGGAGTTCGTGTGGGTGAAGGGCCACGCCGGGCATCCCGAGAACGAGCGCTGCGACGAGCTGGCCACCGCCGCCGCCGACGGGGAAGGGCGCATCGCGGACGAGGGGTTCGCCGGCTAGGGCCGCCCGCGCGGGGCCGAAGGGCGCCGGCCGCGAACGCCCGGCGCGGGGGGCATGCGATGCGCGCGGGCGACGGAAAAGCGGGTCGGGCCTTTCTGCGGCCTTCCGACCGGCCGTTTTCCTGTGAGGTTCCTGTATCGATATGGTTGAACCTTGGAAACGCCCCGGTCATGTCTGATAGACTGTTGCGCAATGTAAAAAAGCGATAAAGCAGGTGGAGGCCCCCACATGCAGCACAGTGCAACGCAGACGCGCGCCAAGGGCGCGCTGGCCGGTTTTCTCGCGGCGACGCTCGCCGCATCCCTCATGATCCCCTCGCTCGCGTTCGCCGAGCCCACGTCCGCCGAGAAGCAAGCCGAGGCCAGCGCCGCGCTCGCGTCGCTGAACTCCATGCAGGAGAAGCTGGACCAGGCGGCGGTCGTTTACGACGAAGCGCTCAAGGCCCAGCAAGAGGCCGAGGCGAGCCGCGACGAGGCGCAGGCGCGCATCGACGAGGCGAGCGACCAGATCAACGACCTGCAAGGACGTTTGGGCATGCGTGCCCGCAGCATGTACCGCACCGGCAGCAGCACGATGCTCGATCTGCTGCTGGGTGCCACGTCGTTCGACGCGTTCGCCACGAACTGGGATCTGCTCAACCTGATGAACAACAACGACGCCGACCTTGTGCAGCAGACGAAAGATTTGCGTGCCGAGGTGCAGGAGCAAGAGGCCGTGCTGGCCGAGCAGGAGCGCGTCGCCACGGAGAAGGCGAACGAGGCCAAGCGCATGCAGGATGAGGCGGCGAGCACCATGAACGCCATGCAGGCCACCTACGACAGCCTGAGCGCCGAGGCCGCCGCGTTGCTCGAGCAGGAGCGCGCCGCTCAGCAGGCCGCCCAGGCCGCGCAGGCGCAGGCCGTGGTCGATGCGTCCGCTGCGCAGGCGACGAACAACGGTGGCGGCAATGGCGGCAACGGCGGCAACGGCGGCGGCAACTCCGGCGGCAACGGCGGTGGTTCCGGCTACACGCCGCCCGCGTACGACGAGGCCATTGCCGGCACGGTCGTGGGCCGCGCCTACAGCCAGCTCGGCAAGCCTTACGGCTACGACGATCCCAGCTACGGGGCGGGACCGACCATGTACGACTGCTCCGGCTTCGTGGCGTTCTGCCTGTCGGGAAGCTACTCGCGCATGGGCAGCACGCTGACGTTCATGAATTGGCCCCAAGTGAGCGATCCCCAGCCGGGCGATGTCTGTGTCAGTCCGAGCCACTGCGGGATATACATCGGCGGTAACCAGATGATCCACTCCGCCACGTACGGCGTGGGCGTCATCCAGGGTCCCGTGCAGGGCGACATGATCATCGTGCGTCCGTAGCGCCCGCTTCCGCGTGGGGGCCGGCGCGGTGAAGAGACCTCGACGGCTCTGACGACATACGAAGAACGAGCACCGGCGATCCTGCGATTCGCCGGTGCTCGTCGTTTAGGGACCCTTCTTTTCGGCGGTTATTAACCGATGCCCTTCACGATCTCGCCGCCGCTAATTTGCGAATGCGCGTCCGAGCCCTGTTTCCGAGCAGAATTGACGGTTGTGAACGAAGGTTGGTTGGAATCGCGCGAGCCGGGCATTGTTTTCCCTGTTCGCATTTTCCGCCAGTCCGCAGCGCATCCCTCGGAGGCGTCGCATGGAGCCGGATGACGTTCCCAACCGTCAATTCTGCTCGGAAACAGGGTCCTGACATGCATTTGGCCACGCCGGTGTCGCATGGGTTCGCAAACCGACCGTGCTGCCATCGCGCGCCGCTTAGCTCACGGCTTCCTTGATGATGCGGCGCAGCTCGTCGATGCCGTCGCCCTTCGCGGACGACGTCACCACCATCGGCGCATCCTGGCCCAGTTCCAGCTGGCGCTTGAGCGCGGCCTTCTGCTTGTTCTGCTGCTGGCGGGAGAGCTTGTCGGCCTTCGTCAGCGCCACGACGAAGGGCAGGTCCGCCTCGCGTAGAAACCGTATCATGTTCTCGTCCAAATCCGACGCCTCGTGCCGGATGTCCACGAGCGCCACCACGAGCGCGAAGTCGCGGTCTTGGTTGAAGTAGCCCTCGATGAGCTCCGACCAGCGCTCCTTCTCCGATTTCGACACCTTGGCGTAGCCGTATCCCGGCAGGTCCACGAAACGCACGCCGTCGCCGTCGAAGAAGTTGATGGTGGCCGTCTTGCCGGGCGTCTGCGACACCTTCGCCAACCCCTTGCGGTTGAACAGCTTGTTCAGCAGGGACGACTTACCCACGTTCGACCGCCCCGAGAACGCCACCTCGGGCATCGTGGACGGCTCCAACTGGGCCGACGTGCCGAACGATCGCTCGAACGAGACGTTGTTGAAGTTCATGCTGCGCTCCTAACCGTTGGGGTGGCGTGCGCGAAGGCTCCGCCCGCCCTTCCATGGTACCGGAACCCTGGCGGCTGCGCGGCGAGAACCGGGTCCTCGCCGCGGTTTTTCCACGCTGACGCGCAGCGCGCCTCGCATGACTAGAAATTACCCATGGTTTACTTTTTGATCTGGTTTCGCTATCATGCCAATAAGTTACCCATAGTAAACTATGGAGTGGGCGGATCGAAACGGAGGATTGGATGAAGAATACCGAAGCCGCGCGCGCGAACATGGTACCGCAAGGGATCGACGGGGCCGGGGACCTGTCGTCCGGGCCGGGTGCCGAATCGACCCGGCGCGCGGGGGAAGGTGCCTGCGATGCCCAGGGTATCGGCTCGGCGTGCGAAACCGGGTTGCGCAGCGGCAAGGCCGTGCGCGTTCTGTGGGCGGCGGGCGGGTTCGCCGCGTTCGGACTCGGCGCGCTCGGCGCCGTGCTGCCCATTTTGCCGACCACCCCGTTTCTGCTCGTGGCGGCGTTTTGCTTCGCGCGCAGCTCCGAACGCTCGCGCACGTGGTTCCGCAGAACGAAGCTGTACCGCACGGTGCTCGAAGGCTACGTGGCCAAGCGGACGATGAGCGTGAAGGCGAAGCTCGCCCTGCTCGTTCCCATCACGGCCGTGCTGGCCGTGTCGTTCGCGCTCATGAGCTCGGTGCCCGCAGGCCGCGCCGTCGTGGCCGTCGTGTGGGTGGCCCACGTCGTTTACTTCGGCTTCGTCGTGAAGACCGACCGGGCGGGTGCGGCCTCCCCTGGGCTCGTCGAGGAGCGCGCTGCGGCCGAGCGCGTGCGCGCCGTCGCGAAGCTGAACTCCGACGGGGAAGGGGCGTAGGCGCGCCATGTTCGACAAGAGACTGCTCGCCCTCGTGCCGTCGGCGCTCAAGTACATCGTCGCCGACGTCGTGTTCCAGTGGGTCGGCCTTCTGGCCAACATCGCGTTGTTCCTCCTTATCGGCTCGTTTATGCAAAACCTGGTTGCGGGGACGGCCGACGTTTCGACCTCGGTGGAGCTTGCCGGTGCGGCCGCGCTGGCCGTGACCGTGCGCATGGTCTGCCAGACGCTCGCGCAGCGCATGGGCCTTGCCGCGAGCGAGGCTGCCAAGCGCGCCGTGCGCCGAGAGGTGTACGACAAGCTCGTGCGGCTGGGTCCGTCGTACCGCGAGCGCGTCTCAACGAGCGAGGCCGTGCAGATCAGCGTGGAGGGTACCGAGCAGCTGGAGAGCTATTTCGGATCGTACGTGCCGCAGCTGTTTTACGCGGTGCTGGCCCCGCTCACGCTGTTCGCCTGCCTGGCGCCGTTGTCGTTGCCGCCGGCTGTGGCGCTGCTCGCGTGCGTGCCGTTCATCCCGGCGTCCATCATGGCCATCCAGAAAGTGGCCAAGCGCACGATGAGGAACTACTGGGGATCCTACACCGATCTGGGCGGCATGTTCTTGGAGGACATCCAGGGCCTCGCCACCCTCAAGATATACCAAGCCGACGAACGCGCCCACGAGCGCATGAACGCGCAGGCGGAGGGCTTCCGCCGCGCCACCATGCGCCTTCTGCGCATGCAGCTCAACTCCATCACCGTCATGGACCTGTTCGCCTTCGGCGGCGCGGCGGTGGGCATCGCCGTGGTGCTTGGGCAGTACGCGGCGGGCGCGGTGGCGTTCGGCGCGGCGTTCTCCATCGTGTTCCTGTCGGCGGAGTTCTTCCTGCCGCTGCGCACGCTGGGCTCGTTCTTCCACACGGCCATGAACGGCATGGCGGCCGCCGACAGGATGTTCGCCATCTTGGACGTGCCGGAGGGGTGCGACGGCGCGCGCTCCGTGAACCCGGCGCGCGCCGGCGTTCGCTGCCGGGGCGTGGGCTACTCGTTCGACGGTGAGCGCGCGGTGCTCGCGGACGTGGACTTCGAGGCGCCGGTCGGCAGCTTCGTGGGCGTGGCGGGCGAGAGCGGGTCGGGCAAGTCGACGCTCGCCGGCATCGTCACCGGCGCGAACGCCGCCTACGAGGGCACGGTGGAGGTGGGCGGCATCGACCTGCGCGACGTCTCGCGCGCGTCGCTGCGCGAGACGGTGACAGCCGTGTCGTTCAACAGCTACCTGTTCAAGGGCACGGTGCGTTCGAACCTGCTGCTGGCAAGGCCGACGGCAACCGACGACGAACTGTGGGGCGCGCTTTCGCGCTGCCGCCTGGACGCCTTCGTGCGCGAGGCGGGCGGTTTGGACGCGCCCGTGGCCGAGGCGGGGCGGAACCTGTCGGGCGGGCAGCGGCAGCGCTTGGCCATGGCCCGGGCGCTGCTGCACGACGCGCCCGTGTACCTGCTTGACGAAGCCACGTCGAACATCGATGCCGAGAGCGAGAACGCCATCATCGAGCTCGCGCACGAGCTGGCCCGCACGAAGACGGTCGTCATGATCTCCCACCGGCTGTCCGCCCTGCGCGGGGCCGACCGCATCTACGTGCTGGAGGACGGCCGCGTGGCCGAGTCCGGCACGCACGACGAGCTGGCCTCGGCGGGCGGAGCCTACGCACGCCTCTGGTCGCAGCAGGCAGAGCTCGAGGCGTTCGGCCGCGGAGGCGCGGCGGCGGTCCAGGAGGGCTCGGCGGCGGCGGAGCGCGCGTGCTCGCCGAGCGCCGTCGCGACGGGGTCCGGCGCCGGATCCCCCGATGCCGCCGATCCGCCGCCCTCGGACGTCGGGGCCGCCACGGCGGCCGACGCCGCGCCTCGACGCTCCCATCTGTCGGTCATGCTGCGCCTGGTGAAGCTCACCCGCCCGCTTGCTCCCGTCATGGCGGTGGCCGTGGCTTTGGGCGTGGCGGGCTTCGCGGCGGCCATCTTCCTCACCGTGTTCGCCGCCTACGCGCTGCTCGATCTGGCCGGCATGCCGCAGCCCGTCGCGGCCGTCGCGGCAACCGCGGCGCTGGGCGTGTGCGGCGTCGCGCGCGGGCCGTTGCGCTACGGAGAGCAGCTGTGCAACCACTACCTGGCGTTTCGCATCCTGGCGCTCGTGCGCGACCGGGTGTTCGGGGCGCTTAGGCGCCTGGCCCCCGCGAAGCTGGAAGGCCGCGACAAGGGCGACCTCGTGTCGCTCGTCACGTCCGACGTGGAGCTTCTGGAGGTGTTCTACGCGCATACCCTGTCGCCGGCGGCCATCGCGCTGGTCGTCTCGGCGGGCATGACGGCGTTCATCGGGTTCCAGTCGCCCGTGCTGGGTGCGCTCGCGCTGGCGTCGTACCTGATCGTGGGTGTGGCCGTTCCCTTCGCGGCATCGAAGGCCAGCGGGCGGGCGGGGCGCGTCGTGCGCGACCGCATCGGCGACATGAACGCGTTCGTGCTGGACAGCCTGCGCGGTTTGGCCGAGACGCTGCAGTACGGCCGCGCGGCCGACCGCGCCCGCGAGCTGGACGAGCGCATGGCCGACCTGGCCGGCGTCGAGCGGCGCCTCAAGGGCGGCACCGCGCTGTTCATGGCGCTGGTGGGTGCCGTCGTTGTCGTGTGCGACGTCGTCATGCTGCTGGCCTCTGCGGCCCTCGTGGGGCAAGGGGCCATCGACGCCGGCGCCGCCGTTCTGGCGACCTCGGCGCTCATGTCGTCGTTCGGTCCGGTCATAGCCGTGGCGAACCTGGGCTCGACGTTGCAGCAGACGCTGGCTTCGGGTGCGCGCGTCATCGACCTTCTGGACGAGCGCCCGCAGACCGAGGAGGTGTCCGACGGCGAGGATCTGGGCGGCTTCGAAGGCGCGGCCGCACGTCGCGTGGACTTCTCCTACGGCGGCGCGCGCGTGCTCGAACAGGTGGACGTGCGCATCGAGCCGGGCGAGATCGTGCGCGTGGCGGGACGCAGCGGTGCGGGCAAGTCGACGCTGCTGAAGCTGTTCATGCGCTTCTGGGATGCCGAGAAGGGCGTCGTTGAAGTGTCGAGACGCGACGTGCGGCGCGTCAACACCGCCAGCCTGCGCGAGGCGGAAAGCTTCATGACCCAGGAAACGCACCTGTTCGAGGGCACCATCCGCGAAAACCTCGTGCTCGCGCGCCCGGACGCGACCGACGAGCAGCTGGCCGAGGCCTGCGCGAAGGCATCGCTTGCGGGCTTCGTCGAGCGCCTGCCGCAGGGCCTCGACACACCGGTGGGCGAGCTGGGCGAAACGCTTTCGGGTGGCGAGCGCCAGCGCATCGGCCTGGCTCGCGCGTTCTTGCACGACGCCCCCTTCATGTTGCTTGACGAGCCCACGAGCAACCTCGACAGCCTGAACGAGGCCGCCGTGCTGCGCGCGCTGGCCGACAACCGCGCCGGCAAGACCGTGCTCATCGTCAGTCACCGCGCCTCGGCGGCCGCCATAGCCGACCGCACCTACTCCGTGGAGCGCGGCCGCGTGTCGTAGGCCGCGTGCCTTTTGACCGCGAGCGGGCGATGCGGGCCCCGCGTCGCTTCCGGCTTGGCGACGGGAGGAGGGGCTTCGAAACGCACGCTTTTCATCGCAATGTTGCGTTGAGGGTACGGCGCGCGGCGCTCCCTCGCTTCGCTCCATGCGTTTTCGCAGGTCGGCATTCGCCGGGGCGCGCCTTCGGGCTCGAAGGCGCCTCGAATACGCAGCATTCCGGCAAAAAAAGTGCAGAAAGCGCTTGCCGTCGCCGCACATGGCCGGCGCGGCGACATGCTAGCGGCGTTCGGCGCGCTGCGGCGGCAAGTGCGGTTTTTCCACGGCGGAGCGCGCGAGGGGTTGCAATCGAGGGGCGCTGTGGTAAGATTCAACAGTTTCTAATTACACATGCTCGTGCGACCCGTTCCGCCAGTGGCCAACCGAAAAAGGCTGCGGACACCGGGGATGACCGCGGGCAGAGGACTAACGAATGGAGAGAGCAATGACGAAAGTCAGCATTCAGACGCTGCTCGACGCGGGCAGCCACTTCGGCCATCAGACGCGCCGTTGGAACCCCAAGATGAAGCCCTACATCTTCGGCAGCCGCGGCGACATCTACATCATCGACCTCAAGCAGACGCTCTACGGCTTGGACGCGGCCTACACGTTCGTGTCCGAGATCGCCCGCAAGGGCGGCACCGTGCTGTTCGTGGGCACGAAGAAGCAGGCCCAGGAGGCCGTGGCCGACGCCGCCAACAAGTGCGGCATGCCCTACGTGAACGCCCGCTGGCTCGGCGGCATGCTCACCAACTTCGTCACCATCCGCTCCCGTGTGACCCGCATGGAAGAGCTGGAGGCCATGGAGGCCGACGGCCGCATGGCGGTGCTGCCGAAGAAGGAGCAGATCCTGCTGCGCAAGGAGCTGGGCAAGCTGCAGACGAACCTCAACGGCATCCGCAACATGAAGCGCACGCCGGACGCCATCTTCGTCATCGACACGAACCGCGAGGCCATCGCCATCCATGAGGCCCGCCGCCTGAACATCCCCGTCGTGGGCACGCTCGACACGAACTGCGATCCGGACGACGTCGATTTCGGCATCCCCGCGAACGACGACGCCATCCGCTCCGTGCGCCTGCTGGCCGACTTCGTGGCCGATGCCGTGACCGCGGGCGTGGGCGTGCCGGTGACGGCCGCCGAGATCGCCGCCCCGGCCGCCCCCGAGGCCGCTGCTCCGGCCCCCGAGGCCGCTCCCGCCGCCGCCCCGGTTGCCGAGGCTGCCCCCGCTCCCGCCGCCGAATAGGCTGCTGAGGCGAACCTGCGCTTCGCCGTCGCGACCCGCAGGATTTTTGAACGCAAGAGACGCGCCCTCATCCCGGTTCGGCCTGAGGGCGTTTCCACCCGGTGCCGCCGCGCGGCGCCGTAGAGAGAAAGGATCAACGTGGCTGACATCACCGCATCCATGGTCAAGGAGCTCCGCGAGATGACCGGCGCCGGCATGATGGAGTGCAAGAAGGCGCTCGTCGAGGCCGAGGGCGACCTGGACAAGGCCGTCGACGTGCTGCGCACCCGCGGTCTGGCCGCCGTCGCCAAGAAGGCCGGCCGCGCCACCAACGAGGGCACGGTCATGGCCATCGTCTCGGACGACGCCAAGACGGGCGCCGTCGTCGAGCTGAACTGCGAGACCGATTTCGTGGGCATGAACGACAAGTTCAAGGCCTACGCCGAGAAGATCGCGAACGCCGCGATGGCCGCCAAGCCGGCCGACCTCGACGCGCTCAAGGCCGCCGACGCCGAGGGCGAGACGGTGGAGGCCGTGGTCACCGACGCCATCCACACGCTCGGCGAGAACATCCAGCTCGCCCGCTTCGCGGTGGTGGAGGGCGGCGCCGTGTCGTCCTACATCCACGGCGGCGGCAAGATCGGCGTGCTCGTGCAGTTCGACGTGGAGGGCGTCGACCCCGCGTCCGACGGCTTCAAGCAGTACGGCCGCGACGTGGCCATGCAGGTGGCCGCCGCCGCTCCGGTCGCCGCGACCCGCGACTCCGTGGATCCGGCCATCGTCGAGCATGAGAAGTCCATCTACATGGCTCAGGCCGCCGAGTCCGGCAAGCCCGAGGCCATCCAGGAGAAGATGGCCGTGGGCCGCTTGGAGAAGTTCTTCAAGGAGAGCACCCTCACCGAGCAGGCCTACGTGAAGAACCCGGACCAGACCGTGGCCGAGTACACGGCCGAGGTCGCCAAGAACCTGGGCGGCGAGATCAAGATCGTCGACTTCAAGCGCTTCGTGCTTGGCGAATAGATACGTTCCGCCGTCCTGACGGCCGGCGGAACTGCTCGACGCTGCGAAGCCCCCTCGCACCGATCCTCGGCCCTTTCTCGCTTGCCCTCGCGTGCCAAAGCACGCTCGGCCGCGAGACGGGCCGATTATCGGCACGAGGGGGCTTCTCGCTGTCTTACTAGCGCCAACCTAGGCGGTTGTTTTCGCGCTCCGCGCGAACGGCGCTCTGGAGAGCGCTGTACGGGCTCTCCCCGCCGTTCCCTCCTTCTGCTTTCGTTGTGAAGGCCCGCTTCGCGCGGGCCTTCGGTTCCTATAATGGACGGATGACGAGACTGCCGCGCCGCGAGGGCGGCGCGCGACGATAGACGAGTGAATGCCCGGCCGCGTGTTCGGGCGCGAAGGATACCCATGGCTGAAGAAATCATCATCGTGCAGGGCACGGGCGTGCTGGCCGGCGAGGTGCCCGTCTCGGGCGCGAAGAACTCGGCGCTCAAGCTCATGGCCGCCGCCCTGCTGGGGCGCGGCACCACCGCCCTCCACAACGTTCCGCTCATCTCGGACATCACCATCATGGCCGAGGTGCTGCGCTGCCTGAACGCCCGCGTGAAGCGCGAGGGGCACACGCTCGTCGTGGACACCGAGCCCGTGGACAAGTGGGAGACCCCTTACGAGCTGGTGTCGAAGATGCGCGCGAGCATCGCCGTGCTCGGCCCGCTCATCGGACGGTTCGGCCAGGCGCGCGTGGCCATGCCCGGCGGCTGCCAGATAGGCGCCCGCAAGATCGACATGCACCTGGTGGGGCTGGAGGCCCTGGGAGTGGAGTTCGTGGTCGACCACGGCTTTCTGGAGGCCACGACGCCGCACGGGCTGACCGGCGGCCACGTGGTGCTCGACTTCCCCAGCGTGGGCGCCACCGAGAACCTGCTCATGGCGGCCGTGACGGCCGAGGGCACCACCACCGTCGAGAACGCGGCGCGCGAGCCCGAGATCGTCGATCTCGCGAACATGCTCAACGCCATGGGCGCGCGCGTGAGCGGCGGCGGCTCGTCGCTCATCGAGGTGGAGGGCGTGCCGCTCGAGGCGATGCACCCCTGCGAGCACACCACGGTGGGAGACCGCATAGAGGCCGGCACGTTCCTCACCGGCGGCGCGCTCATGGGCGGCCCGGTGACGGTGCGCGGCATCGACCCCGCCTACCTGCGCATGGCGCTCATGAAGCTGGAGGCCATGGGCTGCGACGTCGAAGTGGGCCTGGACTGGATCACCGTGCGCCGCGAAGGGCCGCTCGCCCCCATCGACCTGCAGACGCTGCCGCACCCCGGCTTCCCGACCGACTTGCAGGCTCAGTTCATGCTGCTGGCGGCGCGCGCCGAGGGCACGTCGGTCATCACGGAGAACGTGTTCGAGAACCGCTTCATGTTCGCCAGCGAGCTCATGCGCATGGGCGCCGACATCGTCATCGAGGACCATCACGCCCTCGTGCGCGGCGTGGACGGCCTGCAGGGCGCCGACGTGTCGTCCACCGACCTGCGCGCCGGCGCGGCGCTCGTGCTGGCGGGCGTGTCGGCGGAGGGCGAGACGCGCGTGCACAACATCGCGCACATCGACCGCGGCTACGAGAACTACGTGGGCAAGCTCTCCGCGCTCGGCGCCGACGTCGTGCGCGCCGCGACGGACGACGCGCTGCCCGCGTGCTAGCGGGGTAGGGCGCCCATGTTCGGCCGGAAAAAGGGGTTCACCGCAACCCAATCGAAACTCACGTCCCATCGCATGAGGTCGGCGACGCTCGGAACGCACGTGCCGCGGCGCATCCGCCCGGCGTCCGCGCGCATGAACGCCGACGCCGTGGGATTCTCCAGCACGCGCAAGAAGAAGCGCGCCGCGCGCGGCGTCGTGGACACGCTGCTGCCCTCCACGGCCACCCGCGAAAGTTCGTCGGATTACAGCCGCCGCGTGGGGCGCCGCGAGTTCACGCAGGAGATACAGCGCAGGGCGCGCATACGCCGCATCGTCGTGCTCGCCGTCGCCGTGGTGGCGGTGGCCGCCATCGCCGGCGGCGTGGGGCTGGCCACGTTCTTCGGCTCGGTGGACGGGAAGATGGGCTTGGGCGACTCCGACGCGAAGACCGCGCTGACCGCGCCGAAGGAGGCGGGCGCCTGGTACGCGCTCTTGGCCGCCGACCTGGGGGCGGCGTCGGCCGCCCAGGAAGAGGAGGGCCCCGACGCGCTCGTGCTCGCGCGCGTGGACGAGGGGTCGCGCGCGGTCACGCTCGTCTCGATACCCGCCAACCTGCGGGTGGCGCTCAAGGACGGCAAGATGCACCCCCTGCGCGAGGCCGCCGCCCAAGGCGACGCGGCGCTCGTGACGGCCGTGGCCGGGTTCGCGGGCGTGGACATAGCCCACTACGTGAAGACCGACGCGGCCGGCATCGCCGATCTCGTGGACCGCCTGGGCGGCATCGAGGTGAACGTCGAGCAGGAGGTGGACGACCCTGCGGCGGGCGACACCTACCTCGCCCCGGGCGTGCAGACGCTCGACGGGGCGGCGGCCGTCACCTTCCTGCGCGCCCAGAACTTCACGAACGGCATCGACGACCAGGCCAAGAACCAGCGCGCGTTCCTGGCGTCGCTCGCCGCGCGCATGCTGGAGGATACCGGGGCGCTGTCCTTCGCCTCGCTGCTGGACGCCGTGGGGGGAGACTTCGGCACCGACGTGTCGGCTTTGGACGCCATCAAGCTCGCCGGCGCGCTGGGCGGCCTCGACGCCTCGGCGGTGCAAGGGGCGCTCGTGCCCGGCTACGAGACCACGCGCGACGACGTGCGCTACTACGTGTCGTCGAGCGATGCGTGGACGGAGATGATGGGGCTGGTCGACAAAGGCCAGCCGCCCGTGGTGGACGAGGCCGCCCATCCGCAGGTCGACCGGGGCGGCTTCAAGGTGGAGGTGCGCAACGGCGCGGGCATCACCGGAGGCGCGGCCCAGGTGGGCGAGCTGCTGAGCGCGGAGGGCTTCGTCGTGTCCGGCACGGGCAACGCCGACAGCGCCGAGTTCCCCGAGACGCTCGTCGTCTACGACGGCGCCGAGCACGAGGCGCAGGCCGACGAGGTGGTGGCGGCGCTCGGCACGGGCCGCACGATCGTGGGCGCGGGCTACTACGAGTACGAATCCGACGTGCTGGTCATCATCGGCCGGGACTGGAAGCCGGTGGCGTAGCGCCGGGTCCTCCCGCGCGGCGACCGCGCGCCGCGCCGCGCGCGTGCAATTTGTGGGCGTGCGCGGCTTCGGTGCCGCGCTATGGTAGAATCGGCACCCAAGACACATCATTTCGACGAAGGAGATATCAATGGTGGAGAAAACCGATGTCGCTGCCGTGCTGGAGCTCATCCGTCCGAGCCTGCAGGCCGACGGCGGCGATGTGAAGCTGGTCGACGTGGACGCCGACGGCGTGGTCTCGGTGGAGCTGCAGGGCGCCTGCAAGGGCTGCCCGATGTCCGAGATGACGCTGGCCAACGGCGTTGAGCGCATCCTGAAGGAGCGCGTGCCCGGCGTGACGAAGGTCGTTCCCGCGCACGAGGCTTAAGCGAGGGTCGGGGTCATGGCGAACTGTTGGGAGAGGCGCGGCTGCGACGACGAGATGATGTCGCGCTGCCCGCACAACACGCCTGGCGAGCCGTGCCCGGCCGACTGCCACTACGCCGCCTGCGAGCGTTCGACGCACGTGGTGGCCACGGATTTCGCCGTGCTGCTCAACCCCGAGCGGTACTACGACGCGGCCGTGAAGGAGGTGTGCCGCTTCTGCGAGCACTTCTTGGAGAACGGCCCGAACATCGCCGACGCGCCCGCCGGAGAGCAGCGCATCGGCAACCCGAACCGCTTTCTGCTGTAGCGATCGGCCACGGGCGCGCCCGTCGCGTGCTCGTTTCCGGGCTGCTCGGCGCTGCCTTTTCGGGTATCATATCTTGTGCAAGCACTCGCGGCCGTCCGGCCTCAACCGGGCGGCCGCGCTGCACGCAGGACCATCCACGGAACCAGGAGGAAGCATGACCGAGCAGGAAAGCGGCACGCTGAAGGTGAAGACCGGCTTCGCCGAGATGATGAAGGGCGGCGTCATCATGGACGTCGTGAACCCCGAGCAGGCGAAGATCGCCGAGGACGCGGGAGCTGTGGCCGTCATGGCGCTCGAGCGCGTTCCCGCCGACATCCGCGCGCACGGCGGCGTGGCCCGCATGAGCGACCCCACCATGATCGAGAGCATCGTGGAGGCCGTGTCCATCCCCGTCATGGCGAAGTGCCGCATCGGGCATTTCGTGGAGGCGCAGGTGCTGCAGAGCCTGGGCGTGGACTTCATCGACGAGAGCGAGGTGCTCACGCCGGCCGACGACGAGTACCACGTGAACAAGTGGGACTTCGACGTGCCGTTCGTGTGCGGCGCGCGCAACCTGGGCGAGGCCCTGCGCCGCATCGCCGAGGGGGCGGCCATGATCCGCACGAAGGGCGAGCCGGGCACGGGCAACGTGGTGGAGGCCGTGCGCCACATGCGCACCGTGACCACCGACATCGCCCGCATCAAGGGCCTGCGCGACGAGCAGCTGTTCACGGCCGCGAAGGACCTGCAGGCGCCCTACGAGCTGGTGAAGTGGGTGGCCGAGCACGGGTGCCTTCCCGTGGTGAACTTCTCGGCCGGCGGCATCGCCACGCCCGCCGACGCGGCGCTCATGATGCAGCTGGGCTGCGACGGCGTGTTCGTGGGCAGCGGCATCTTCAAGTCGGGCGACCCGGCCAAGCGCGCTCGCGCCATCGTGGAGGCCACGACGAACTACGACGACCCCGACACCATCGCCCGCGTCTCGCGCAACCTGGGCGAGGCCATGGTGGGCATCGAGATCTCGGACATCCCCGAGAACGAGCTCATGGCTGCTCGCGGCTGGTAGGAGGGGCTTCATGTCGGCGAAGCGCATCGGCGTCCTGGCCTTGCAGGGCGCCTTCCGCGAGCATCGGCGGATGCTCGACGGGCTGGGGGCGGACACGCGCCTCGTGCGCTGGCCGGACGAGCTCGAAGGGCTCGACGGTTTGGTGATCCCGGGAGGCGAGTCCACGGCCATCGCGAAGCTGCTTGCCATCCACGGGCTGTACGGGCCGTTGCGCGACGCGCACGCGGGCGGTATGGCCGTGTTCGGCACGTGCGCCGGCGCCATCCTCATGGCGCGCGACATCGAGGGCGCGCGCCCCGACCAGGAGCCGCTCGCGCTCATGGACGCGCGCATCCGCCGCAACGCCTACGGGCGGCAGATCGACTCGTTCGAGACGACGGTGCCGTTCGCCGGCGTGGAAGGCGGGCCGGTGAAAGGCGTGTTCATCCGCGCCCCGCGCTTCGTCGACCTCGGCTGCGGCGTCGAGGTGCTGGCCGCGGCCGACGACGGCGAGCCGCTGGCCGTGCGCGAGGGCCGAGCGCTGGCCGCAGCGTTCCATCCCGAGCTCACCGACGACGCGCGCGTGCACGCGTTCTTCCTGGAGCGCGTCGTAGGTTCGTAAGAGGGGCGCCTTCCCGGGAGGGCAAGTCCCTCCCGGCCTCCGTCCCGAGCGCCGCGCCGAGATCCTACCCTCTGTCACCCCGAGCGGAATGCTGAAGCCCTGTTCTCTGTCATCCTGAGCGGAGCGCGTAGCGCGGAGTCGAAGGATCCCCTGCGGCATCAGCCGTATTCTACCTTGCAGCTCGTCGTGGCTCCCCAACTGTGTAACCGTGTGGTAACATGAGTGCATCTATCTACGAAGGAGCTCCCGCATGTCCGCGCGGGCTCCTGGCGCGAAGGCGGTACGGGCATGGCACGAACGGCGGCAGCATCGGGCGCGCTTGCGGCTCGCAAGGCGAAAATCCTCGCAGGGGGGGGGGTGCTCCTAGCGCTGGCCCTCGGCCTGCTGGCGGGCCTGCCCGCCCAGGCGCACGCTGACACGGTAGGCGCGTTCGATATCGTCGCGACAGAGCCCGGGCAGACGCTCGACAGCGGCGACTACTCCTACGGCGGCAACGTCCTCGAGATAACGTCGGGTAAGGCCGTCACGGTCAGCATGAAGGACGGCGTGTTGGAGACGACGACCGACCGCATCGTGGTGTCCAGCGCGGCGGCGGACGTCACGCTTGCGGGCGTCGCCATCGACGTGAGCAGTAGCGGCGGCTCCTGTGCCTTCGAGATCGAATCCGGCGCTTCGGCGAGCATCACGCTGGCGAAGGGCTCCGACAACTCCCTTGCCAGCGGCAATAGCCGTGCTGGTCTGGAGGTCCCCGAAGGAGCGTCCGTGTCCATCGGCGGCGAAGGCTCCCTCGAAGCGAAGTGCGAGAGCCTCCGCGACAGCACGTCCGGCGCCGGCATCGGCGGCGGCGCGGGCGACTCTGCGGGCAGCATCGAGATAACCGGCGGCACGGTGACCGCCTTGTGCAAGAGCGTCCCCTTCGACGCGCTTGGCGCCGGCATCGGCGGCGGCTATGTCGGTTCCGGCGGCGACATCAAGATTTCCGGCGGCACGGTGACCGCTTCGTGCGAGAGCGTAAACGGCTCCGCGAACGTCGCCGGCATCGGCGGCTATGCCGGCACTAGCATCGGCATCGCGATATCGGGCGGTCGCATCAAGGCGTTGGGCTCCACCGGGATAGATCGTGTGGCGAAGATAACGGGCGGCATGTTCAGCGATGGCGACCTTGGCGCCAACACGGTGTATGGCGTGACTCCTGCTTCTGGCTTCGCCGTGCATGACAGTGGCGACGCAGGCTACCCCTACGCCGTCGCGGGGGCTGCGGGCGACTTCAAGGTTGATGGCGGGACGCGAGGTGTGGACTATTCCTACGACTACCCGACCTCGACGCTCAAGGTCCTGACGGGAATCCCTGTGACGATCTCCATGCGGGACGGCGTCGCACAGACCGAGCGCGACCGCATCGCGGTAACTGGTGCGGCGGCGGACGTCACGCTCGCGGGCGTCAAGATCGACGTGAGCGGCGATCTTGACGAGTACGGTGACCCCCGCCTCAGCGCTTGCGCCTTCGCCATCGGATCTGGCTCCTCGGCGAGTGTTACGTTGGCCGAAGGCTCCGACAGCCTCCTTGTCAGCGGCGGGTATCGCGCCGGTCTGGAAGTTGGAAACGGAGCCTCGGTGACCATCGGTGGCGAAGGTGCCCTCGATGCAAAGTGCTTCGGCGAACGGGCTGCGCTCGGCGCCGGCATTGGTGGCGGCGATGGCGGCTCCGGCGGCATCGTTAAGATAACGGACGGAACGGTGACGGCTTCATGCGAGAGCGTCGACAACTATGGCGGCGCGTTCGGTGCCGGCATCGGCGGCGGCTACAACGGTTCCGGCGGCAGCGTCGAGATAACCGGCGGAACGGTGACGGCTTCGTGCGAGGCTGGCGGTGGCGCGTACGGTACCGGCATCGGCGGCGGCTACTGTGGCTCCGACGGTGCCGTCAAGGTGTCCGGCGGCACGGTGACCGCCTTGTGCGAAGGCATCGGCGTCTCCTACGGTGCCGGTATCGGCGGCGGTATGGCTGGCTCGAACGGCAGCCTTTCGATATCCGGCGGCCGCATCAAGGCGTCGGGCTACGGATCGGGCATCGGCGGCGGCGGTGACTACAGAGGCGATCCTGTCGACGTGTCCATCACGGGCGGTCTGTTCGCCGACGGCGCCCTTGGCGCCGGCACCAGCGCCGGCACCGTTTACAAAGTCGAACCCTCCGCAGGGTGCGTCGTGCGCGACAACCCCTTCGAGGACAAGGGCGACTACCCTTACGCGGTGGCCGCTCCGGCGGGCGACTTCATGGTCACGGGCGGCGCGCAGGGCGTGGATTATTCCTACGCAAACAGCGTTCTCGAGCTGAGGACGGGCACGCCCATGGTCGTCTCCATGAAGGACGGTATCACGCAGACCAAGCGCGACTGCATCGCGGTGCCCGCTGGAACGAACGCGGATGTCACACTCGCGGGCGTCAAGATCGACATGAGCGGCAATGACCGGGCATGCGCGTTCGAGATCAAGTCCGGCGCGACTGCTGACGTTACGCTGGCGGAGGGCTCCAGCAACCTCCTCGTCAGCGACATGAACCGCGCCGGCTTGGAGGTCCCCGACGGGGCATCCGTGGTCATCGGCGGCAAGGGCTCCCTCGAGGCGAAGTGCTTCAGCAAAGACAATGCGCTCGGCGCCGGTATCGGCGGCCGCAATGGCCGCTCCGGCGGCATCGTTAAGATAACGGACGGCACGGTGGCGGCCTCGTGCGAAGGCGCCGGCGACAATGGTAGTGCGTACGGCGCCGGCATAGGCGGCGGTTACCAGGGATCCGGCGGCGGCGTCGAGGTAAACGGCGGCAAGGTGACCGCCTTGTGCAAAGGCACCGGCGCCTCCTTCGGTGCCGGCATCGGCGGCGGCTTAAACGGCTCCGCCAGCAGCGTGAAGATACTGGGCGGCGAGGTGGTCGCTTCGTGCGAGAGCGTCGACCTCTCCTACGGCGCCGGCATCGGCGGCGGATGGAATGGATCCGGCGGCAGCGTCGAGATATCCAACGGCACGGTGACCGCTTTGTGCAAGAGCACCGGCGAGGGCAAGATCGCGTTCGGCACCGGGATTGGCGGTGGTCTCAATGGCTCCGCTGGCAGCGTGAGGATATCCGGCGGCACGGTTACCGCCTCGTGCGAGAGCGACGGCGAATCTGCTGGTGCCGGCATCGGCGGCGGCAGCGACGGCTCCGCCGGCAGCGTCAAGATATCCGGCGGCACGGTGACCGCCTCGTGCGAGAGCGTCGGTAGATCTACTGGCGCTGGTATCGGAAGCGGATTTGGGGGCTCCGGCGGCAGCGTTGGGGTAACCGGTGGCTCGGTGTCCGCCTCGTGCAAGGCTCCCGACGGCAAGGCGCTTGGCGTCGGTATCGGAGACGGTGATGCAAGCACAACGCCCGTTAACGTCTCCATCACGGGCGGTGTGTTCGCCAGCTCGGACGCGGACGTCGACATCGCCGCGGACAAGGTGTGCGGCGCATCCGTGGGGACGCTCAGCGCCCCCCTCGCCGTCATTGCCAACTCCGACCCCGTTACTTCCGTAGCCTACCCTGTGACCGTGTGCGAGAAGAAGGTGTACACGCCTGTCCTCACGTCGAAGGGCGGCTTCGTGTACGACGGCAATTCGCTGAGCGCGGCTGACTTCGATCTGAGCGCTGCATCTCCGGTTCCCATGCAAGGCGAACTGGCCGATGCAGCCGCGTTCGAGAGCAAGGAAGCTTCCGCTTTTGGGTACGGGCCAGAGATGCCCAAGAACGCCGGCTCGTACGACGTGCGGGCGACCTTGGCGAAGATCGTGCGCGAGGAGGACGGTGCCCCTGTCTGTTACGTCGCGAATGGGCCGGCCGATGTGCAGGCGACAATAGCTCCCAAGCCGATCTCGGTCTCGTCGTCTTCCGTGGCTTCGAGAACCTACGACGGCACGACGGACGCGAAGGTGGAGTCGGTGACGTTCGAAAATCTGGTCGACGGAGAATCGCTGACGATGGGCGCGGACTTCACTGCGACCGGTATGTTCGAGGACGCTTTCGCCGACGCGGACAAGAAGGTAGACATCAAGGTGTTACTCTCGACGAGCGGTGCGGCTGCCAACTACGCCCTCGTTCCCGGTGACGTGACCGGCGCGGCGAGCATCGCCAAGGCTAAGCTGACCGTGACGGCGAAGGACTTTATGATCGTCTATGGCGACGAACCCAAGAACGAGGGCGCGTCCTACAGCGGCTTCGTCAACAACGAGGATTCGAACGTCCTCGAGGGCGATCTCGTGTTCTCCTTCGGTAGCTACAAGGCCGGCTCCGCGATCGGGAGCTACCCGATCATCCCCGTGGGCTTGAAGTCGGCGAACTACGATATCGAGTTCAAGGAGGGCAATCTGCAGGTGGTCTCTAGGGTCCTTTCGGCCGCGGTTGCGTCCGGGACGACGAAGACCTACGACGGAACGCCGGATTTCTCCGGCGTGGAACTCGTGCTCGGGAACGTGCATCCGGGCGACGACGTGTCCGCGACCGCCGACGGTACCGTGGACGACGCATCCGCGGCTTCCGACAAGCCTTTTACAGCGACGGCGATCCGTTTGAAAGGCTCCTCCGTGGGTAACTACGAGCTTTCCGGCGATGCCGTGACCGGCGCGGCGTCCATCGCCAAGGCTAAGCTGACCGTGGCGGCGAACAACGCGGGCGTCGCCTACGGCGACGAGCCGAAGAACGAAGGCGTCTCCTACAGCGGCTTCGTCAACAACGAGGACTCGAACATCCTCGAGGGCGATCTCGTGCTCTCCTTCGGGGATTACAAGGCCGGCTCCGCGGTGGGGAACTACCCGATTGACCCCGCAGGTTTGACGGCGGCGAACTACAACATCGATTTTGTGAAGGGCGAGCTGAGGGTTGCCCCCAGGGTCCTCACGGCTGAGGTCGCTCCGGGCATGACGAAGACCTACAACGGCAGCGCCGATTTCTCCGGCGTGGAGCTGAAGCTCGGGAACGTGCATCCGGGCGACGTCGTGTCTGCCACCGCCGACGGCACTGTGGACGACGTATCCGCAGGTACCGGCAAGTCCTTCACAGCGACGGCTGTCGCTTTGGCGGGCGCCGCTGCCGGCAACTACTCGCTCGATCCTGCGACTGTGGCCGGCGCGGTCTCCATCGACCCCAGGCCCATCTCGCTCTCGTCGGCCACTGTAGCCTCCAAGCAGTACGACGGCAATACGGACGCCGAGGTGAAGGCGGTCGAGTTCGGTAACCTCGTCACAGGCGAGGTGCTCGCCCTGGGGACGGATTACTCTGTGACCGGCGCGTTCGATAGCGCTGCAGCCAGCGGCGACAGGGTCGCCCATGTGGCGGTGGCGCTCGAACAGACGCCTATCGCTGCCAACTACGAGCTGACCGCCGGGTCGATCGACGTTGCGTCGTCCATCGACCCCAGGCCCATCTCGGTCTCGTCGGCCACTGTGGCCTCGAAGACCTATGACGGCAAGCCGGACGCGAAGGTGGAAGAGGTGTCGTTTGTCGATCTCGTCCCGGGCGAGTCGCTGGCGATGGGCGCGGACTACTCTGCAACCGGCATTTTCGCGGACAGCTTGGCCGGTACGGGAAAGGCCGTCTGCGTGACGGCGGCGCTCATGCAGACCGACGTTGCCCGCAACTACGAGTTGTCCTCCGATTCGGTCGACGTCGAGGCGGACGTCGCCAAGGCGCTCTTGACCGTGACCGCGAACAACGCGGCCGTCGCCTACGGCGACGATCCCAAGGACAAGGGCGTATCCTATGCCGGCTTCGTCAACAACGAGGGCTCGGACGTCCTGGGTGGTACGCTCTCGTTCTCCTTCGGGGACTACGCCCCGGGCTCGGCGGCGGGGAACTACCCGATCCTCCCAGCGGGCCTGGAGTCGAACAACTACGCGATAACCTTCAAAAAGGGCGAGCTGAAGGTTGCCGCCAGGGTCCTTTCGGCCGAGGTTGCTCCGGACACGATGAAAACCTACGACGGCACGCCGGACTTCGCAGGCGTGAAGTTGAAGCTCGGGAACGTCTTCGCGGACGACGTTGTGTCCGCCACTGCCGACGGGCATGTCGACAACCCCGCTGCCGGCGACGCCAAGGACTTCGCCACGACGGCCGTCCACCTGGCTGGGGCTGATGCGAGTAATTACGAGCTCGATCCTTCCAAGGTGACGGGATCCGTGTCCATAACGAAGGCCCCGCTGACCGTGATCGCGAACAATGCGGCCGTCGCCTACGGCGACGGGCCGAAGGACGAGGGCGTCTTCTACGGTGGCTTCGTCCCCGGCGAGGACTCAAGCGTCCTCAAGGGCGACCTCATATTCTCCTTCGGGGGCTACAAAGCCGGTTCGGCAGTGGGAACCTACCCGATAGCCCCTGCTGGCTTGACGGCGGCGAACTACGATATCGAATTCAAGCCGGGCAAGCTGGAAGTTGCCGCCAGGGTCCTTTCGGCCGAAGTCGCTCCGGACGCGTCCAAGACCTACGATGGCAGCGCCGATTTCTCCGGCGTGGAGCTCGTGCTCGGGAACGTCCATCCGGATGACGACGTGTCCGCCACTGCCGACGGCCATGTCGACAATCCCGCTGCCGGCGACGCCAAGCAGTTCGCCGCTACGACCGTCCACCTGGAAGGCTCCTCCGCGGTCAACTACGTGCTTTCCGTCGACGACGTTGCCGGTGCGGCGTCCATAACGAAGGCCCCGCTGCTTGTGACGGCGAACAACGCGGAGGTCGCTTACGGCGACGATCCCGAGAACGAAGGCGTGTCCTATACCGGCTTTGTCAACAACGAGGGTTCGGATGTCTTGGGCGGAGCGCTCAAGTTCTCCTTCGGGGACTACAAGGCTGGATCCGCAGTGGGGAACTACCCGATCCTCCCCGCGGGCCTTTCGTCCGACAACTACGCCATCGACTTCAAGCAGGGCGAGCTGAAGGTTGCCGCCAGGATTCTTACGGCCGAGATAGCTCCGGGCACGTCCAGGGCCTACGACGGCACGCCGGACTTCACAGGCGCGCCTCTCGTGCTCGGGAACGTTTTCGCGGATGACGACGTGTCCGCCACCGCCGACGGCAACGTCGACACCCCCTCCGTCACCGACTCCAAGGACTTCGCCGCGACGGCCGTCCACCTGGTCGGCTCCTCCGCGACCAACTACGCCCTCGACCCTAGCGCCGTGACCGGCACGGCGTCCATCTCTCCCAGGCAGATCTCGGTCTCGTCGGCCTCCGTGGCTTCGAAAACCTACGACGGCACGACGGACGCGAAGGTGGAGGAGGTGCTGTTCGACAACTTGGTCGAGGGGGAATCGCTGACGATGGGGCAGGACTTCACCGCGACCGGCGCGTTCGAAAGCAGCGCCGCCGGCAAGGGCAAGAAAGCCCTCGTGGAGGTTTCGCTCGTGCCCGAAAGCCCGGTTTGCAAGAACTACTCGCTGGCCGAGGGCGGCTCGTCGGTCGAGGCGACCGGGGACATCGTGCAGTCGGGCACCTCGCTCGACCTTTCGGTCGGTGGCGCGATCGGCGGCCAGGGCTTGTCCTTCTTCTACGGCGAGACCATGAGCTTCACCGTGACGCCGCAGGCGGCGCCCGCTCCCGCGTTCCGCAGCGCTGCGGAGCCGACGCTGCAGCTGTTCGTCGTGGGTGCGGACGGCTCCGAGACCCCTCTGTGCGAGCCGGTCAAGGGGGTGGCCGAGGGCAAGCAGGCGACGGTTTACTACGACACGCGCAAGAAGCTCCTGCCCGTTGGGACGAGCACGGTGCGCGCGAGGGTGTCGGGTCTGGCGAACCTGCAGGACGCCTACGAGGACGTCCAGGTTACCGTGAAGCCCAAGGGGGCCACCCTGTCCTGGTCGGGCCTCGACGACCGCGTGTACGGGGACGGGGCGCAGGCGTCCGCGCAGCTTGTCGGCGCCCTTCCGGGCGACGATGTGCGCGTCGAGGTTTCGGGCGGCGCCGAGACCGAGGCGGGCGGCCCCTATGCCGCGACGGCTTCGCTCGCGGGCGAGGACGCCTCCTTCTACGCCATCGAAGGGTCCGCCGCCGCCGACTACTCGATCGCCAAGGCCCCGGCCTTCGCCGTGAATGCTCCCGTGGATATGAAGCGGCTCCAGCCTGGCGACGAGGCATCCGTCAACGTGGCGGCGCTTCTGCCCGAGGCGGCGCGGGACGCTTCGTTCGAAGTCGTATCCTTCACGAGGGAGGGCCTGGTGTCGGCCGAGGTCGACGCTGCGGGCATCCTGACCCTGACCTCCGACGCGCCTGCGAGCGCGCAGCGCGACGAGGTGGAGGTGCGCCTTTCGAACATGGCCAACTGCGAGGACTCGAAGGTGGTCGTGAACGTTTCCTACGTCGACAAGCCCGTGGCTCAGATCTCGGGCGTGACGGCGGCGGGCGGCCTGGTTTACGACGGCTCGCCGCAGGCCGGCTTTGCGGGCAAGCCCGTCGCGTCCTTCGGTGGCGAAACCTACGAGGGCGACTTCAAGTTGTCCTATGAGGGCGTGGGCGGCACTGCCTACGGCCCGTCGGACGATGCGCCGACGCGGGCGGGGGACTACGTCGCGACCTTCTCGGTGCCCGGGGACGAGCCCTCGTGCGCCGGCTCGGCCTCGCTGGGCTTCTCCATCGGCCGCGCGCCGCTTGCCGTGACGGCGAAGGATGTCACGGCAACCTACGGCGAGGAGGCTACGGACGCGGGTGCTGCGTTCGAGGGCTTCGTCCCTGGCGAGGGTTCGGGCAACCTAACTGGCAGCCTGAAGCTTGCGATCGAGGGGTACGAGGCCGACTCGCCGGCGGGCTCCTACCCGATCGTTCCCTCTGGGTTGTCTTCGGAAGACTACATTATCTCCTTCGTTCCCGGGCGGCTGGAGGTGCTGCCGAGGGCCCTGTCCGCGAAGATCGACGCGGGCGATTCCTCTGCGTCGCGCCCCTACGACGGCACGGCGGCGTTCTTCGGAGTGTCGCTTTTGCTGGAAGGGGTGCTTCCGGGCGACGAGGTGCTTGCAGCCGCCAACGGCTCCGCCTCCGGCGCGCTGGTCGCCGACGACCTGGGCTTCGAGGCGCTGTCCGTGCGCCTTGAGGGCGCGGATGCGGCCAGCTACGCGCTTTCGCCTACGGATGTGGAGGGCCGGGTGTCCATCTCGCGGGCTTCGCTGACGGTGAGGGCGGCGGACGCCTCCATGGTTGCGGGCGAACGACTGCCTGAACTGGGCTTCGACCTTCTTGGCTTGGCCGCTTCCGACGAGGTGCTGGCACCGCCGGCGCTTTCCGTGGAAGGCGACGCGTCCGTTCCCGGGTCCTGCTCGATCGTTCCCTCGGGTATCTCGGTGACCAACCAGGACTGCTACGACGTGGCATACGAGAACGGGACGCTTACGGTGCTCGTCCCTGACGGCGGCGGTCAGCAGCCTGGCGGCGACGGCCCCGGCGACGGGGAAGGGGAGGTTTCCGGCCCCGGCGGCGATTCGGACGCCGGTCTCGCTCCCACGGGCGACCCGCTGGCCGCGGCGCCTCCCGCCGCGGGCGCGCTCGCCCTGCTGGCGGCCGCGGCCCTGGCCGCCTCCGTCCGCCGCCGCGCGCGCAGGTAGCGCGCCGGGCCCCAACCCGCCACCGTCCCGCGCCGGCCGGCGCCCCGCCCCGGAGGAGCCCCCTCTGGGGCGGGACCCTCAGCCCCCGCGCCGCGCGACACTAACCGCCGACGACGCGCGCGTGCACGCCTATTTCCTTGGAAGCGTGGTCGGCGCGTGACGTTTCGCTTCGGGGAAGTCTGCTACAATGAGGTTCGTTGGCGGATCCGGCGAGGCGAAGGAGCGTGGGGCGCATGAGTCAGACCATTACCTGCCCGGCATGCGGCGCGTCCGATCTGGACGTGTGCCGTTACGACTCCATGATGGTCGTGCGCGCCGATCTCGCCATGTTCACGCTGCGCTGCCCGGCATGCGGGGCCAAGGTGTCCAGCATGCAGTCCATACCTTCGCAACTGCGCGAAGAGGTGCGGTTCGCCGCCATAGAGGTGGGCGCCGGAATGGGACGCGATCGTTGATGCCCGGGAGCGTATAATCCAACGAGAACGAAACGAACGTGCCGCCGATCGGGCGGCACGTGCTTGTTTGCGAAAGGGAAGCGATGCTCAACGACCTTTACTGGAACCTCGATCCCATCCTGTTCAGCCTCGGGCCGTTCACGGTGCGGTGGTACGGCGTGGCCTACGTGCTGGGCTTCGTGTGCGCGGCGCTCCTCATCTGGCGTTTGGCGAAGCGCTGGCGCATCCGCGTTGACGCCGACGCGCTGCTCACCATCATGTTCTGCGTCATCATCGGCGTCATCGTGGGCGGTCGTTTGGGCTACGTGCTGTTCTACGGCAACGGTCTGGAGTACTACCTCCACGACCCGCTGGAGATCGTCGCGTTCAACCACGGCGGCATGAGCTTCCACGGCGGGCTCGTGGGCGCGCTGCTCTCCGGCATCGCGGCGGCGAAGCTCACGGGCATCCCGTACCTCACGCTGGCCGACCTGGGCTGCGTGGCGGCTCCCATCGGCCTGTTCTTCGGGCGTCTGGCGAACTTCGTGAACGGCGAGCTGTGGGGAGGTCCCACCGACCTGCCGTGGGGCGTGGTGTTCGGCGGCGCGGCGGGCACCATGCCGCGGCATCCCTCCCAGCTCTACGAGGCCCTGCTGGAGGGCGTGCTCATCTTTATCGTGCTGTTCCTGCTGTCGCGCAAGCGCCCGCCGCGTCCGCGCGGTACGTTCCTGGGCGCGTTCCTCGTCATGTACGGATGTTGTCGGTTCGGCATCGAATTCGTGCGCCAGCCCGACGTGCAGCTAGGATATCTGTGGGGCGGTTGGCTGACCATGGGCCAGCTTCTGTCCGTCCCGCTCGTGCTCGTGGGCATCGGGGTGCTCGTTTATGCTCTTCGGATGAAAAAGCCGCAAGCGGGTCTTCCCGAAATGACACAGGCAGAGTAACATATAAGCCGTACCATCAAGAAGACGAACCTGAAACCCGGACGGCGGACATGGCGTGCGAAGCGCGCGACCCGCCGTCGGGGACGACCTCGAAGGGGGAACCATGGAACTCAAGTTCTACAAGTGCCAGCATTGCGGGAACATCGCCGTCAAGCCGTTCGACTCCGGCGTGCCGCTGGTGTGCTGCGGCGAGCAGATGGAAGAGCTCACCGCCAACACGACCGACGCCGCCGTCGAGAAGCACGTGCCCGACGTGAAGGTGGACGGCTCGAACGTCCACGTGCAGGTGGGCAGCACGCTGCATCCCATGACGCCGGAGCACTACATCACGTTCATCTGCCTGCAGACGAAGAACGGCTACCAGTTCGCGCAGCTCACCCCCGAGGACGCCCCCGTGGCCGACTTCGCCGTGGCAGAGGGCGACGCGCCGGTGAAGGTGTACGAGTACTGCAACATCCACGGCCTCTGGGTGGCCGAGGTCTAAGCATCCAGGTTGAACCGTATCGAGCGCCCGTCCCGCAATCGCGCGGGGCGGGCGCTCGCGTATTCCCTTTGTGGAACTCCGCTTCCGATTCACGCGCCTTCGAGCGCGCGGGGCGGGTTCACGGTATGATGCAACGAATAGGGCCCGATGGGGCACGGTTTCGAGGCGAGGATGGGAGAAGCATGGCGAAGCGCACGAAGATCGTTTGCACGCTGGGGCCCGCGGTGGACGGCGAGCCGACGCTGCGGGCCCTGCTGGAGGCCGGCATGGACGTCGCGCGCCTGAACTTCTCGCACGGCTCGCACGACGAGCACCGTGAGCGCATCGAGCGCTTGTGGGCGGTGTGCGGCGAGCTCGACTCGCCCTGCGCCGTGCTGCTGGACACGCGCGGCCCGGAGATACGCACGGGGCGGCTGGCAGGCGGCGCGCCGGTGCAGCTGGTCGCCGGCGACGAGATCGTGCTCACCGAGCGCGAGGTGGAGGGCACGGCCCACCTGGTCACGCAAACCTGCCGCGGGCTCTCCCAAGTCGTGGCGCCCGGCGCCGCCATCCTGGTGGACGACGGGCTCGTCGAGCTTCGGGTGGAGGGCACGGACGGCGGCGACATCCGCTGCAGCGTGCGCAACTCCGGCCTTTTGGGCGAGCGCAAGTCCGTCAACGTGCCCGGCACGGCGGCGCCCCTGCCGGCCATGACGGAGCAGGACCGCGCCGACCTGCTGTTCGGCATCGAGCAGGACGTCGACTTCGTGGCCGCCTCGTTCGTGCGCGACGCCGACGGCGTGCGCGAGATACGCCGCTTTTTGGACGAGCACGGCGGGCAGGGCATCATGCTCATCGCGAAGATCGAGTGCTCCGAGGCCGTGGACAACTTCGGCGACATACTCGAGGCGGCCGACGGCATCATGGTGGCGCGCGGGGATCTGGGCGTGGAGGTGTCCGCCTACCGCGTGCCCCATATACAGAAGGAGATCATCCGCGCGTGCAAGCGCGCGTCCAAGCCGGTCATCACGGCCACGCAGATGCTGGAGTCCATGGTGCGCAACCCGCGCCCCACGCGCGCCGAGGTGGGCGACGTGGCGAACGCCGTGTACGACGGCACCGACGCGGTCATGCTGTCGGGCGAGACGGCGGCGGGGCTCTACCCGGTGGAGGCCGTGCGCATGATGGCGCTGGTGGCCGAGGCGAGCGAGCCCTACCTGTACGACGAGGCCGCGCCCGACCGCAGCCGCGACCACGCGCCGCGCGTGGCCCTGGCCGTGGGGGTGGCCGCCGTGCAGACCGCCGAGACGCTGGACGCCGCGTGCATCGTGGCGCCCACGATGTCGGGCCGCACGGCCCGCCTCATGTCGAACCTGCGCCCGCGCGTGCCCATCTACGCGGTCACGCCGTTCCCGCGCGTCATGCGCCAGCAGCAGCTCAACTGGGGCGTGACGCCCATGCTGGGCGACGTGCAGGGCGACATGCAGCGCGTGATAGACCACGCCCGCGCCACCGTGCTGCGTTGCGGCTTGGTGGAGCCGGGCGACGTGGCAGTGTTCACAGCGGGCGATCGCGGCACGAGCCCGCTGGAAGACGCGGGCGGCGGGCGGGCCGACGTCGCCGCGACGAACGCCATGTACGTGGTGCAGATTCGGGAAGACTAGGCCGTGAGGCCCCGCGGATCGACGTCGCGGGGCGACGGACGGAAGGGCCGCACGGGCGGCCGGACAAGGAGCAGACATGGGTTTCTTCGACAACGCGCAGGAAGTGATCGATCGGGGCGTCTCGGTGGCGAAGGGCGCCGTCTCGGGCGTGGCCGTCGAGCAGCAGGGCTTCGTGAAGGGCTTCGTGCGCCTGTGCAACGACGGCTGGGAGCAGGGCTGGCACGAGCGCAACGGCGGCAACGCCACGTACCGCCTGACGCCGGAGGACGTGGCGTCGTGTCGTTCGTTCTTCTACGACACGGCCAGCTCGTGGGTGCCGCTGGGCCTGGCCGCGCCGGGCATGCGCCGCGCGTTCTTCCTGGTGACGCGCGCGGGGGCGTTCATGCGCAACGTGGCGCTGGACCCGGACGCGACGCTCGGCATCGTGGAGCTGAACGACGAGGGCGACGCCTGGCGCATCGTGTGGGGCTTCAAGAACGGGGGCATGCCCACGAGCGAGCTGGCCAGCCACGTGCTCATCCACGAGCGCCGCGCCGCCGCCACGGAAGGCGCCTGCCGTGTGCTGTACCATGCGCACCCGGTGAACGTGGTGGCGCTGTCGGCCGTGATGCCCCTCGACGCGCGGACGTTCACAAGGGCGCTCTGGAAGGCCATGACCGAGTGCGTGATAGCCTGCCCCGAGGGCGTGGGCGTGGTGGAGTGGATGGTGCCGGGCGGCGCGGACATCGCGCGCGCCACGGCCGATCTCATGGACCGGTACCCGGCCTGCGTGTGGGCCCAGCACGGCCTGTTCTGCTCGGGCGCGGACTTCGACGCCACGTTCGGCCTCATGCACGCCGTGGAGAAGGCCGCGGCCGTGTACGCGCAGGCGCGCCTGCTCAACGGCGGCCGCGACGACTTCCCGAACACGATACCCGACGCCGGCCTGCGCGCCATAGCCGCGACGTACAACCTGCCCATCAACGAGGCGTTCTTGGAGGGGTAGGTTTTCGACTTTGGGAAACGCCTATTGTCCGATTCGTTTGAATTTGCGAAGTATTCCCCGCAACCTCTCGCGTGTGCGGCGAACCTGTGCTATAGTGCAAAGGCTTGTCTTCGCCTTGGTCGGAAACCAAGGCCCGTAAAGGAGAACCAAATGAAACAGGGAATTCATCCGGAATACGTCGAGTGCACGGTGAAGTGCAGCTGCGGCAACACGTTCACCACCATGTCGACGAAGCCCGAGCTGAAGATCGACATCTGCAACGTGTGCCACCCGTTCTACACTGGCCAGCAGCGCTTCGTGGACACCGGCGGACGCGTGCAGCGCTTCGCCGACAAGTTTGGCTCCGCCAAGGAGACCGTGGCCGAGCGCGAGGCCGCGAAGAAGGCCGCCAAGGCCGCTGCCGTCGCCGAGGCCGAGGCCAAGAAGAAGGCCGAGCGCGAGGCAAAGGCCGCCGAGAAGGCCAAGCGCGCCGAGGAGTTCGCCAAGAAGGCCGAGGCCGAGGCCGCCGCTCCCGTCGAGGAGGCCGCTGTCGAGGCCACGGCCGAGGAAGTCGCCGCCGTGGACGCCCTCGTGGAGGCTCCCGCCGAGGAGAAGGCCGCCGAATAGCCGATCGGCACCAGCACCGAGATTCCTGCGAGCGCCCCGACTTCGGTTGGGGCGCTCGTGCGTTACGGGGTTCCGGTGGGATAGCGCTCGCTTGCGATCCGCGATCGTCTCCCGAAAAAGAAGAGCGCCCGGTCGAAGCCGGGCGCTCTCGGAAGCGACGTTCGAGCGTGCGTCTAGCGGGGGAGCGCCTTGGACATGAGCTCGTCGTAGTCGGCCTGCGACAGGTCGTAGTCGTAGAACGTCTTGTAGTAGCTCGTCACCACGTCCTGCAGGTCGTTGTCGAACTTGTCGGGGTAGCACAGGCGCGGGAACCACTGCAAGCCCATGATCTGGTTCACGGTCGGCGGGTTGTTCAGCCAGCACCACGGCTCGCTGGGAACCTCGTAGTAGTTCTTCGACTCGACGGCGGAGATGCCGGCCCACGCGGCGTCGTCGCCCACCGTGTCGTAGATGCTCTTCGTGCCGAACACGATGAGGTCGGGGTTCCACACGGCTATCTGCTCGAGGCTGATCTCGTTGCCCGCGCCGCTGGCGGAGGCCTTCTCCAGCTGCACGACGTTGTTGGCGCACATGTCGATGACGGTGCCCTGGTAGGACGTCTTGGCGATGGCGTTCAGGCCGGAGTCGCCCATGAGGTACGCCACGTTCACGCGCTCGCTCTCGGGGATGGCGGCCATGACGGTTTCAACCTCGTCGTAGGCGTTCTTGCAGTAGTCGCCCAGCTCCTTGCCGCGATCCTCCATGCCCAGCAGGTCGCCGAGCATCTCGTAGGACTTGTCGTAGCCGTCGAGCGGCGTCTCGATGAACACCACGGGGATGCCCAGCTGGGACTGCAGGTTGTCCAGATCCTCCTTCAGGCCGTCTTTGTACTCGCCGGTGTCGATGACCACCTGCGGGCCGGCGGCGGCCACGGACTCCTTGTTCATGTCGCCCTTGGCGCCGAACGCCGCGCCGAACACGGGCAGGTCGGCGAGCTTGCTGTCGAAGTACTTCAGCTGGTCGGCGGTGAGCTCCTGGGACAGGCCCACCAGCTTGTCGGGGGCCATGGTCAGCAGCACCTGCATGGCGGTGTGGCCCGACGGGGCGATCTTGTCGATCTGCGCAGGCACCTCGACCTCGCGCCCGGCCGAGTCGGTGAACGTGCGCGTTGCCGCCTGGTCCGTCTGGGTTTGCTCGGGGGCCTTCGACTCTTCCTTCTGGTCGCCTCCCGAGCATCCGGCGAGCGCGGCCAGGCCGCAGCACAGCACGGCGGCGCAGGCCACCGTGGCGATCCGCTTGCGCCAGACCCCTGTTCTCGTGGTTCTCATGTTTCCCTTCCCTTCTGTCTTGCCGTTGTTGGTCATGCGATCTCTTGCACGGGCACGCACACGCGCACCTTGTCGCCGTAGAGGGAGTTGACCTCGACGTTCACACCGTAGATGGTGCTCACCAGCTCGTTGGTGATGACGTCTTTGGGGTCGCCGAACGCGTGCACGCGCCCTTGGTGCAGCACGAGGGTCTTGTCGGAGTAGAGGAACGCCTGGTCGGGCTGGTGGGTGGACTGCACGATGCTCAGCCCCTCCTTCGCCAGCTGGCGCACGCACGACAGCACGCGCACCGTGTTGCCGTAGTCCAGCGCGCTCGTGGGCTCGTCCATGATGATGGTCTTGGCGTCCTGCGCCAGCGCCCGCGCCACCAGCACCAGTTGCTGCTCGCCGCCGGATATCTGGGTGTAGGTGCGCTTCGCCAGGTGCGCGATGCCTATGCGCTCGAGCGCCTCGTAGGCCTTGCGCTTGTGGCGCGGGCCGGGGGAGCGCAGCATCCCCAAATCGGTTCCGGTGCTCATGAGCACCACGTCGAGCACCTCGTAGTCGTACACCGGGGCGTGCGACTGGGGGATGTAGGAGATCTCGCGCGAGCGCTCGCGCACGCTCAGGTCTTTCACGTTCTTGCCGTTCACCAGGACGGTGCCCGTGAAATCGCCGTTCAGGCACAGTATGCAGCGGAACAGCGTGGACTTGCCCACGCCGTTGGGGCCCAGAACGTTCACGAGCGTCGCGTCGGGGATGGAGATGCTGACGTCGCGGAGGATCTCGCGCTTGCCGTACGAGAAGCCCAGGTTGCTGATCTCGATGCTCATTGCTGCTTCTTCCTCGTGATGAGGTACAGGAAGAACGGCGCGCCCACGAAGGCGGTGAGGATGCCCACGGGGATCTCCGCCGTGGTGGCCAGCCGCGAGATGTTGTCGACGATGAGGAGGAAGCTGGCGCCCATGAGCATGCTGGCGGGCATGAGCTTGCGGTAGTTGGCCCCCACGACCATGCGGCACAGGTGGGGGATGATGAGGCCCACCCAGCCGATCATGCCCGACACCGACACGCTGGCGGCGGTGACCAGCGTGGCCGCCAGGATGACCACCAGGCGGAGCTTGCGCGCGTCGATGCCCATGGTGGCCGCCTCGTCGTCGCCCATGGTGAGGATGTTGATGCGCCAGCGCAGGGCGAACAGCACGATGAGCCCGATGCCCATGGGCACCGAGGTCATGAGGAGGTTCGTGTCGAGCTTGGCGCCGGTCAGGCTGCCCATGAGCCAGTACGTGATGGCGGGCAGGTCGTCGGTGGGGTCGGCCACGAGCTTCGTGAACGAGACGCCGGCTTGGAACAGCATGCTTATCATGACGCCGGCCAGCACGGTGACGAGCACGCGGTTGCCCTTGGCCCGGCCGCTTACCAGCAGCACCAGCAGCACGGCGAGCAAGGAGAACCCGAACGCCGACATGGACACGGCGAACGCCCCGCTGCCGGCGAGGATGGCGAGTGCGGCGCCGAACGCGGCGCCTTGCGAGGCGCCCAGGATGTCGGGCGAGGCGAGCGGGTTCTGGAACGTGCCCTGGAACGCCGCGCCGGCCGCGGACAGGCAGCAGCCCACCATGAGCGCCAGCATGATGCGCGGCAGGCGCACGTTGAAGAAGAGGGTCTCCTGCTGGGCGGTCCAGGTTTGGTCGACGGGGAACACCTTGCCGAGCAGCATGCTCACGGCCTCGTCGGGGGCGATGGGGTAGCGCCCGAGCATGAGGGACACGCCCACGGCAACCACCATGAACACCGCGAGGCCGACGATGATGTAGTTCGCCCGGCGCTCGACGGCGCTGGGGGCGAGGCACGCGCAATCCTGGTCGTCCCGCTTCTTCCGAGGGCTCTCAGGTTCCGCCGCGCGACGGGGTACCCCGTCGGCGCTTCCGATGCTAGACGCATCGGAAGCGCCCTCCTCCCCAATCAAGGTCTGTTCAAGAGCCTCGATCGTCCTCGCCCCCTATAGTCTGTAAACAGAATAATGCTTCGACAAATATATCCTATAAACGGAATATTATCAATTGGGTATATAAAAAAGAAACCGGTTGTGGAATCGGTTGAAGCTGGTAGGGGCCTATACCAAACGTCTAGGGTGTCATCGCCCCTCCTCCCTTCTATAGTTAAATAAGAATACTTTACGACGAGACCCCGACAGGCGAAAAGAGCTTGAGGGGGCATTGGATGGGGGGCTTGCGTGGGCGAGACGAGGGAGTTGGACGACGGGTTCGCGAAAGCGGCCGAATCGGAGCGGCCGCGCGTCGGCCGCCCCCTCTTCGCGCGAACACGTCGCACGGACACGCCGGCCTCTACTTCTGCGGAAGCGACGGTTGCGGCTCCCGCTTTGGCATCTGCCGCGATCCCCGTTTCGCCGTCGAAGGCGAAGGCTGGGCTTCTGCAAGAGCTGGACGCGTCCGACGAGCGCGCCGAGGAGGCTCTGAACAAGAGGGTCCCCCTGTGGATCAAGGCGGCCATCGCGGCCTCGCTGGTGGGCATCATGGTGCTGTCGTTCGCGTTCGGGCGCTATCCCATCAACCCCGTCGAGTTGGTGCAGACGCTGGGGGGCCTCATCAACAACTGGCTGGCCGGCGTGATGCAGGGCGCGTTCGGCGTGACCATCCCCTTGGTGGACGTGGATCCGAAGATGGCCACGGCGTTGGTGAACATACGCCTGCCGCGCATCTTGGTGGTGGTCATGGTGGGCGCGGCGCTGGCCGTGGCCGGTGCCAGCTACCAGGGCATGTTCAAGAACCCGCTCGTGTCGCCCGATTTGCTGGGCGCCTCGGCCGGCGCGAGCTTCGGCGCGTGCCTGGCGTTGCTTTTGGACCTGTCGAACATCTACGTGCAGCTGTTCGCCTTCATCGGCGCCATGGTGGCCGTGGGGGGCGCCGTGTGGATGAACAAGATGGTGAACAAGTACGACGCCATACTGGGCCTGGTGCTGGGCGGCATGCTGGTGTCCACGCTGTTCCAATCGTGCACGTCGCTCGTGAAGTTCATGGCCGACGCCAACGACAAGCTGCCCGCCATCACGTTCTGGCTCATGGGCAGCTTCTCGCGCATCGACCAGGCCGACTTCTGGATGATCCTGCTGCCCATGGTGTTGGGCTTCGTGATGCTCATCCTGGAGCGCTGGAAGCTCAACGTGCTGTCGTTCGGCGAGGAGGAGGCCAAGAGCCTAGGCATCAACACGAAGCGCGTGCGGCTCATCGTGATATTCGCCTCCACGCTCATCGTGGCGTGCTCGGTGGCCGTGTCGGGCATCGTGGGCTGGGTGGGCCTGGTCATCCCTCATTTGGCGCGCGCCATCGTGGGGCCGAACTACAAGGTGCTGCTGCCCGCCTCCATGTTCATAGGGGCCAGCTACCTGCTGCTGGTGGACGACATCGCCCGCTTGGTGTCGTCCACGGAGATACCCATCGGCATCCTCACGGCCATACTCGGCGTGCCGTTCTTCATATTCATTTTCAGGCACAACATGAAGGGGTGGTAACGTGGCGCTCGAGGCGATGGAGAAGGGCGGCGCGGCCGCGGCGGTGGATAGGGGCGCGGTTGCCGGCGGTGCCGGCGCGTCCGCTGCGGCGTCGGCGTGGCGCGTCCACGAGTCGGGAGGATCCCTGCTCAAGGTGCACGACCTGCACTGCGGCTACGGGCGCAAGGAGATCGTGCACGGCGTGTCGTTCGACGTGGCGCGCGGCGACTTCGTGTGCGTCATCGGCGCGAACGGCTGCGGCAAGACCACGCTGCTGAAGAACATCCTGGGCCTTATCAAGCCGCTGTCGGGCGAGGTGACCATGGAGGGCAAGAGCGTGCTGCACCTCACCGACCGCGAGCGTGCGCAGATGTTCGCCTACATCCCCCAGGCGCACACGCCGCCGTTCCCGTTCAGCGTGGCCGACGTGGTGCTCATGGGGCGCACGCCCTACGTGGGGCGCATGTCGCGCACCACGCCGGAGGACCGACGCATCGCATGGAGGGCCATGTGCCTTCTGGGTATCGACCATTTGGCACAGCGCACGTACACGAAGCTCTCGGGCGGCCAGCAGCAGCTCATCTTGGTGGCGCGGGCGCTCACGCAGCAGCCCGACCTCATCATCATGGACGAGCCCACGGCGAGCCTCGACTTCGGCAACCAGCAGATCGTGCTGTCGCGCATGAAGGACCTGGCGAAGACGGGCGTGAGCGTGCTCATGGTGACGCACGACCCCTACCACGCGTTCTACTGCGCCGATCGCGTCATCGTGATGAAGGACGGCCTCATCGGCGCCGAGGGCGCGCCCCGCGACGTCATGACCCGCGAGCAGCTGGAGGATATCTACCACACCCAGCTCAACGTCATCGACGTGGAGCTGTCCACCGGCAGCCGCACCACCGTGTGCGTGCCGCTGTAGCGGGGTGGGGAATGCGGCGCGGCCCGCGCAGGGCGAGCCGGGGCAGGGCCAATCCTGCAAGGAGGAGCGCTACCCCTCCATCCCCAAGATCCGCTCGGCTTGGGCGCGGCTGATGTCGCGCCAGTAGCAGGTGGAGCAGAAGTCGCGCACGACCTCCACCATGTCCACGTCGTAGTAGCCGGGGTAGAACAGGTTCGCCAGCCACTGGATGCCCAGGAAGCGGTTCACGCCGGGCGGGCGGTCGCAGAAGGGGAAGGGCACGTGCGGCATGGCGTACACGCGGCCGTTCTTCACGGCGGAGACGTCCTGCCAGGCTGACGAGGCGCGGATGAGCTGGTCGGCGCCGCCCCTGCTCTGCCAGTCCCACGCGACGATGACCTCCGGGTCCCACTCCGCGACTTGCTCCACGGTCACGTCGGCCATGTCGTTGCGCCCCAGGGACAGCGGCGCGTCGGCGGCCACGTTCGCGCCGCCCGCCACCTGGAAGGCCAGCGAATGCTGCGAGGCGTTCGGTTCGGTTTGCAGGCCCTCGGGCCCTTCGGCGAAGTAGTAGCGCACGCGCTGCGACTTCGGCACGCCGGACACCGCCTGCGTGACGTCGCGGTAGATGCGCTCGCAATACGCCGCCAGCTCCTCGGCGCGCTCGGGCCGGCCCAGCGCGTTGCCCAGCAGCCGGTACGTGTCGCCAATGCGGTCGAACGAGCCGTCGATCAGGAACACGGGTATGCCCGTCTGCTCTTGCAACGCCAGCGCGTCGGCCACGTTCACGTCGGTGAGGTCGGTGCCCGAAATGGAGAAGATGAGCTGCACGTTTTGATAGCGCAGCATGTCCTTGTCGATGACGCTTCCTTGGGAGAGCGAGCCCATAAAGGCGAGATCGCCGGTTCCCACGGGCAGAAGCTCCAGTTGCTCGTTGGTGAACGAGATGGCGGTTCCCGCCAGCAGGTCGGGTGCCATGGTGAAGCAGAACACCTGCGCCAGACCGGAGGTGAAGTACACGTTCGAGAGCGCGGAGGGCGTGGGTATGGTCACGTCGCGTCCCGTGTCGTCGGCCAGCACGCGCTTGCCGGTGAAAAACTCGTCGAACGCCGTGCAGCCGGACACGAGCCCGCCCGCCGCGCCGGCCGCCAAGGCGAGCACGGCGCCCTGCACGAACCTGCGACGCGTGAGAGGGGAACGGTGTTCACTCGGCATGCGGCGTTTCCTTTCCCTCGTCCACGATTGCTTCCTCGCTGCGTTTTGCCAGCTGGACGAGCTCCGATTTGGATTGGATGCCGATTTTGCGATAGGCGTTCCCCAAGTGGAACTTCACGGTGGCGATGGATATGCCCAGCTTTTCGGAAGCGGCCGCAGCGGTGAAGCCGTCCAACACGAGCAGCGACACCTGCAGCTCGCGGGGCGACAGCTGGTAGGGGGCGAGTACGTCCTCGTGCGTCTTCTCGATGATCTGGCGGGCCGAGGCGGCGTCGAGTTGCGGTTCGGGCTCGGGAGCCTTCCGCGTTTCGTCGGCAGACGCTGTGCCGTCGACCGACGTATCCTTTCGAGCTCTCGGGTTCGCGCCGCCCCTTGCGGTGTCGAGAGCCTCCGGCGACTCGCTTGCGCGACCCGGCCCGCGCACGAACAGCAGGAAGAAGGCGGCGGCCAGCACGGCGGTGCATGCTGCCGAAAGGGGTGCGAGCGTCTGCAGATCGTAGCCGAGAAGGCGTTTCGCGAACACGCCCAGGTCGTAGCCCCAGAAGAGCCCCGTGCCCAGCATGCCCAACGCGAACGCGGGCAGGAAGGGCAGCCGGTATTCCCGAACGAGGCCGCAGAACAGCACGAGCGCCACAGCGAAATAGCAGTCGCGCGCGGCATCCAGCATGCCGCGCGCGACCACGGACACCGCCGGGTCGTTCACGGTGAGGGCCGAAAGACCCAGCACCGTGAGCAGCAAGCTGAACAGCAACAGCACGTTCGCGTGGGACAGCGTGAGCACCGGCTTTCGCAGCAGGTACCGCCCTGCGCAGACGGCCGCTGCCAGAACGATGGTCGAACGCAAGCTGGCCGTGAGGTTCCAATCAACGTAGTGGGGCAGATAGGTGAACCCGCTCACGAACGATGCGATGAACGAGGCCAGACAGAGGATGACGGTGTAAGAAAGGGGCACGGATACGTGCGTGGCCTTTGATCGACTTTCGCGGACCGGCTCGATCGCCGCGTCTTCCGGAGGCGCGAAAGCCGCGTCCGAACCCTCCGTCCACAGGGCGTCGCTCGCATGGGGAGTCGTCGGCCAGCCCAACATGCTGGAAGCCGCTGGCAGCAAAGCCAAAGCCCCCAGCATGAAGTCCGAAAACGCATGGGCGTTGCCCAGCAACGAAACGGCGGCGCCTAAACCCACAACGAGGAAATGCAGGGCGGCGGTGGCTGCAAGAGCCCCGAGCGCGCAGGCGAACAGCTTGTCCAGCGGCTGCGACGCCAACAGCCGCCCCCAATGCAACAGCAGGCCGATGCAGGCGGCCATCTCCGCTGCAAAGCAGGCGAACCTCGCATTCGTCCCCGGTTGGGCCAAAAAGGCCAATCCCGAGACGGTGCCCACGACGGCGCACAAGACGAGCAGTATCCGCTCGCCTCGGCCTGCACGCACCGCGTCGGCAGCGGCCAACACGACGAACAGCGCGACGAAAACACAACCGAGGGCGAGCGCGTGGGAGTGCATGACCGTCGAGTTCGTCATGACGGTGCGCGGCAGCAGCACGAGCCAAGCTGCGAACAACGAGAATCCGCACCAGCGGCGCAGCTCCTCGTTCGATATGTCGCGCAGGTGCAGGGACACGGTTCACGCTTTCGTGGTCGATCCTCTTCGATATTCTTTCTTTAGAATACTCTCATAATAATACAATGTTGACCGCGATACATGGAAAACTGAATCAGATAGTCCGCATGATTTTTATGTTTTGCACCTGCCTTGGCTCGCATGGCTTCTCGATCGGCTTCGATGTTGAAAGGCGCAATCAACATGTTAAAGGTTTGCCGATTCCACGTAACCTAAACCAAAGGTCTAGGTTCCCGTTTGTACTAATAAAACTATAATGAAAATCGAAATATATTCTTAAAATTGAATAATTCGTGCACGAGATAAAAGATGTAGAGAGGAAGAGCATGCGGGGTAGCGATACGAAACGGGCGAGCGAAGCACGCGGTGCGGCGGGCGCTTCTTGGCGCCCGCTTTCGGCGCACGGGCACGCTCGCGTCGAAAGCGGGCGACCTATGTGTTCGGGGCCGGAATCGACGTACAGGGGGAGGGCTCTTCGATGAAGGCGCCATCGCACCGCTTTGTGCAACGTCCGTTCTCGTTCGTTCGCGTTGTTCTCGCTTCAAACGACGTCGCTCGACGTATGCTAGCTCTGTTTACGGCGTCTGTTCTGTGCGTCTCGTTGTGCGTTCCTTCTATCGTTGTCGCCGATACGGGCTTTTCCTTGGAGACGTCGCACCAGGCCGCCTTTGCCGCAGACGGCGATGAAGGCTCTGTCGAAGAAGGCGAAGGCGAGGTCGATCCTCCGGTTGAGCCGACGTACGTCAACGTACCGTATGTGATGGGCGCTGCGGTTCCCGCCGCGCGCTCGCAGATCGAAGCCCTTGGACTTTCCGTCGCTGTCAACGGCCCGGAAACCAGCACTTCAGTCGTTACGAGTCAGGATCCTGCGGCGTCAACTTCTGTGGTGCCTGGAAGCACGGTTACCTTGACAAGCGAGGAGCGGCAGGCGGAGACGCCCGCATTGACCGATCTGATCGTCGGATACTACGATGCGGAAGCGGACAACCCCGTTTGGTATCCCGATGTCGCGCAGGGGCAGATTCCGACGGTGAAGCAAAAAGGCGGCAAGATTCAGCTTCTCGCATCGGTCACGTGGAGTACGGGAAAGACGGAGCCGGCGGCATCGCAGAGCGTACCTTTGCTTTGGACTTCGGGCGATACCGGCATTGCGACCGTCGACCCCGCCGGTATGCTGACGGCTCTTGCGGACGGAATCGTCACCATCACGTGCACCTCGCAGAAATACGGAGAAGTGGTTGGACGAATCGATGTCAAGATCGTCGGACAGGATGGTGCCTATGTGACCGAAGTTGCCGTTACCAAAGCGGACGGCACGCCATACAGAGACGAGCGCGTCATGTTCAAAGAGACGCTCGACGGCACCGAAGGTGCCGATTTGTACGCTACGGTCTACTATAGCGACGGTACAGAGAAGCATACCTGGGAAGGCGATCGGATAGACAACCTCGTCTGGTCGGTCACCGATTCGGAGATATGCTACATCAATCCCGACACCGGCAGGATAAAGCCCAAGGACGACGGCTCCGTGCGCGCGGTGGCGACGGTGTCGGGAGGCATGGATGGCAGTGTTTCGGGGTACGTGTACGTTGTCATCGACACAGGGCGCTACAACGCCGAGAACTGGCCGTCGAATTCGCTTAAGGTGGAGATAACCTACGAAGAGGACATCGCGAACGGCATCGATACGCCGGCGAAGACCAAGGTCTACGACGTCGGGTCCTTCGCGGCACTGGGAACCGCGCAGGCCGCATATACGGTGGTGACGAACAACGGCCATTACGCGACGCTGTCCGCCGAGGGCGTGACGCTGTCGAGGTTTCTCGCTGATCTCGAGCTAGTTGCGGGCGAGGTTTCGTATTTCCAATTTTTCGCGAACGACAACAAGGGCGGTGGCGGCGGCAACAAGATTTCCGCCGATTATCTGTTCAACCGTCCAAGCTATTACTTCCCGAACATGGACATCGGCGTTGAGAACGGAAGGGTCGCAGCAGAGCCGATGCTGGCCTTGCGCGACAGCTGGCGCCCCGATACGACGGAGAAGGACTTCGGCGGCATGGGCGAGGGGCGCCGGTTCCGCTTGGTGCTCGGCTCTTCGAGCCTAACGGACTCCGCAGGCGAAAAAACGGTCAAATTCATCAACACTGTCAAAATTGTCATGCAAGGAGCCGCGCCGATACGGGAAAAGAATCCTGGGAACGAGACGACCAACCCCTCCGGTCCGAACGGCGAGGGCACCGGAACCGTTGGCACGGGACCAGGATCCGATGCCGGTTCTTCTGACGCGTCCGGCACCCAGACGGTGCTCGGTCTGTCCAATCAGACAGAGTCCAACGCCGACGCCTCCCAGGGAGCCGATTCGGGCGCGGGCGGAGGAGACGGGAGCGGCAAGCGTTGGCAGGTGTTCGAGATGATGAGCAAAGCCGAGTCGAATATCGATCCCGTTGATTTATGCAATCCGCTCGAGCCGTTCCTGCTGCCAGGCGTGCTCGCGGTGATGACGGTGGGTGGATTCATGTCTAGGACGAGGTTGAGAAGGGAAATGGCCCTATGAACGGTGAGCTGTACTTGAAGGATATTCTACATTTGGTGTCTCAAGACCTGCTTGTACCGGTGATGATCGTGTTGGCCGCGCTCATCGTGTACGCAGTGTTCTGCGTCGGTTCGCTCGTTGTCGAGGTGATCATGGAGCGGCGGCACTATCGCGAGAACGTGCCGCGCTTCGTGAACGCCGTGTACGAAGCGAGCTATAGCGAAGTGGACGATGTTATCGGGCAGAGCGGCATGCTCAAGCACCAGAAGCAGGCGCTGCTCACGGTTTCGCGAAACATGGGGTTGCCCCAAACCGACCTCTACGCGCTTGCCAAGCGCGAGGTGGCGGGGCTTGACGAGCGGTATCGGCGTATCGCCGGGCGAACCGATTTCGCATCGAAGGTGGCGCCGATGTTCGGTCTCATGGGCACGCTCATTCCCCTGGGTCCCGGCATCGTCGCTATGGGTCAAGGAGATATAGATGCGCTGTCCACCTCGCTGCTCATCGCATTTGACACCACGGTCGCCGGTCTTGTCGCTGCGGCTATCTGCCTGTTCGTGAGCCGTATTCGCAAGGCTTGGTACGGAAAGTACCTGTCGGCGGTGGAGGCTGCGGTCACGGCCATTCTTGAAAAAGCCGATGAGGCGCGAGAGGCCGGAGTGAAGCTGCCTCACGGTTACGAGGTGCCGGCGAAGCGCGGAGATCCGGTGCGCACCGACGAGGCGGACCTGCCCAATGCGGGAGGTTCACTTCCCGCCCAAATGGGAACGACCCAGCGTATTCCGGTATCGTCGCAGGCTTCTTCGGCCATGGTGGGCGACGCGACTGCGGCGACGGAGTGAGCCATGCGGTACACCTTCGGCAACAGCAGTTTTTTGGACAAGCCGTTCGACTCAGACGACAGTGCCGACCCTATGAGCTCGCTTGCGAATTTGGCTGACGTCATGCTCGTGTTCGCTTGCGGTTTGATGATGGCTCTGGTGGTTTTTTGGAACCTCGACTTACCCAACATCACGGAGTTCGACCAAGCGGACATGCAACAGGTCGACGACGTGGAGGAGATCGTGGGAGAGATCACGTCCACCACGAACCCTTATATGGAATTGGGAAAGGTGTATCAAGATCCCTCGTCGGGCAAGCTGTACATGCTGACCGAAACCGATGGGGGCGCGGAGGAGCCTTCGGAGGAGACGGGCGGCACCGAGGTGGCCTCCTCGGACGAGACGCAAGGCGGAAACGACGGAGAGTCGTCTGGTGAGGGCGAATCCCCGCTGCAATAGGGTGACAACGCGATACGCGCAGAATTCGAACAAGGAGCACAACGTGACTACGACAACTGGAACAACGACGCATCAGCAAACGCCTGCCGGTCGTCACGCCCGAGCGGCGTCGGATCCACCGCTCGGGCGGAAACGGCGGCCTGGCTCTGTCGTCCCCAGGAAGCGCGGTCGCGCGGTCCGCATGGCGGCCGTCGTCGCGCTGGCTTGCTGCCTTGTGGCGGGTGGCGCGTACTCTGCGTATGCCGCTTGGGGCGATGCTTTGAACGACGAAGACTACGGATGGTATTACGAAGGCCTCGACAGCGGCGTTTACACGCTGGGGTCGTCCAAAGATCTGTACTCGTTCGCGCGCATGGTGAACGGCACGGCGGACACAGGCAACACCGGCACGTACGCCCCCGCCCACAGCTTCGAGGGGGAAAGAGTCGTTCTGGCCAACGACATTTCCGTCAACACGCCAATCACTTCTCACGAGTTCGTTCCCGTGGGGACGGACGCCGAACATGCCTTTAAAGGCGTCTTCGACGGCAACGGGCACAAGGTTTTGAGCCTGATGATATCGCAACGCGCCGAATCGAATACGGGCTTGTTCGGGGTTGTGTCGTCATCGGGCTCGGTTCGCAACGTCGGCGTATTCGGCACGATAACGGTTGACGCCAGCACGTACGTGGAGAACATAGGAAGCGTCGTGGGCTTATGCGAGGGCTCGATTTCCGGGTGCGCGTCCAATGTGAACCTGACGGTGTCTAGTTCATTCGAGCCCACCGAGGAAGCGCCTAGGGTGGCGAAGAACATCGGCGGTGTGGCAGGGCGGGTCACCGGGAGCTTGTCCGGCTCGTCCTTCTCGGGCAGTCTCTCCATGGAAAACGACGCGAGCGCCGTTATCGACGGATGGGACAACACCGTTCCCACGGTGCAAAACGTCGGCGGCGTGGTGGGCTTGTTCGGCGAGGACGGGCTCGACGCGGGCGTCCGCGCTTCAGGTGACATAGACGGCTGCGCGAACAGCGGTAACGTGTACCTCTCCTTCACGGGCGAGGGCGGTAGGGATCGTTTCGAGCAGCTGAGGTCTTCCCATCCCGGCTGCGTCGGCGGCATTGCCGGGTATTCCGACGGCAGCATCTCAAACTGCTCGAACACCGGCGAGATACGCACGTCGACGCTTGGGGACTGGAGCACCGATGGCTATGGGTACGACACCACGTCCAACAACGGCGCCACCCAGTGCGGAGGCATCGTCGGCAATCTTCGAGCCGTGGTTTTGGAGGACAAATACTCGGTGAAGCTCACTCCGGACAACGGCTCGAAAGACGATGTTCTGACGGTGAAGAACTGCTACAACACCGGCAAAGTGTTCGCATTGGCCTCGACTGGGGGCATTGTCGGTCGTGCCGGCACGTACACGGTCATCACCGAGTGCTCGAACGGAAACTACTTGGACAATAACGGCAAAACGGGCGTTTTCGCCGATCCGGAGCAAGGCGCTGTGATCTCTACGCGCTGGAACAAACCGTTTGCCGGCGGCATCGTAGGCCTCACCTTGGGCGATGTGACGTTCAGCTACAACCGCGGGCAGGTCAACAACACCCAGTCGGGTTTTTACCTGGCCGGCATCGCGGGTGGAATAGGTAGCGACAAGCTCGATACGCTCGAGGCCATCAAGAACGACGATCCGGATTACAAACCCGAGATACACTCTTGCTGGAATTCGGGCATGATAGGCCTTGGACATCAGGCTTCGAACAAATTCGGCGCGTTGGTGGGCTCAAACGACGGTTACGTGCACGACTGCGTTGTGCTCGAAGGTTGCGTCATCGTGGGCAAAGACGAGGTGGGCAGCGATGCGGTGGGCGATGCGGCGTGGAAGCAGTATCGCAACATCAACGTGCTTTCCCTCGCGGACCTGCAAACGAGCGACGGTCTGAAAGTGCTCAACAACTATTGCGCAAGCGCCAACGGGTTCAAGGTGTACTGGTACGCCAACAAGGAGAAAAACGACACATACCCTGTTTTGAACTCGTGGGCGGCCCCGACCGGTCAAGTCGAGCTCGCCACGATCAGCCTTGAAGAAAAGAGCGTGAAAGACGCCAGCTTCTCTACGGCCGCCGATCCAGTGCCGACGGTGTCTTTGGTGTCGGGTGAAACCGAGTTGTTCCAGAACGTGGACTACATCATCGTCCCGCAGGCCGGCGCGCGCGACATCACGGTGAACGACGAGGACAATCCCCGTCCGTATCAATACAGCGTGCAGGGCATCGGCAACTATAAGGGCGAGTTGGTGAACTTCGGCCATTACGGCATTGGGGCCGGAACATTGGACGATGCCAGCGTGCAGGCGTCCAGCCCTATCTTCAACTGGGAAGTGCAGTTCCCTGAATCCGTGCAGGTGCTGGATGCTGCGGGCAACGCGATAGACGACAGCATGTACTCGTACGTTATCTACGACAGCTTGACGAACAACACGACTTCGGTGCTCTCGCCGAAGTACGTGGCGTTCGACAGCGAGGGCACTATCCAGTTCTTGGACGGCGACGGCAACCCCGACGGCGAGCCGGTGCCGGCGCTCGACGCGGACACCTCTCACAAGGCGTTCAAGGTGTACGATCGCGACGGAAGGCTCATCTCCGACAGCGATGCTCAGGTGTACGATCCGATAACCGGCGAGAACGTGACCGGGCGTGTCGTGGACTTCCACAAGGACGAGCAAAATGGCACGAACGCCAATATCACCTGCGGTTCAAGCTGCATCAGCAACAAGAGTGCTAAGAAGTCCCAGTCGTACGGCAACGACGGCGAAGCCGGGTACGTATTGCAGGTTCGCGGCAAGGAGTCGTTCGCGGGATCGACTCAGACCGGCCAGTACATCATAAGGCCGGCCGACCTTGTGCGCGATTGCACGGTTGAGTCGATCGCATACAACGGCGAGACCTGGCAGTTCGACAAGAGTACGCAGAAACCGTACCGACAGGACGGTGAAGGCGGTCGAATCGAAGGGATGCAGGTGACCTTCACGGGCGAAACCATCAAACCCGAGATGACCATCACCTATTTGGACAAGACGCTGAAGGCAGCGGACTTCGGCAGCTTGAGTCAGGCACCGACCAAGGGCGACTACTCGTACCTGTACGGTCCCACTGATTCCAGCGATGGGTATCCGCAGGAGGACAAGGACGAAAAGAACCCGAATCGAAACGTCACCGGAGACCTCGGGCGGGCGGCTGTTACAGCTCGGTACGACAGCCTCTCCCATGTGGATAACCTTGAGACGGCAGGCACGTGTTTCACCAGCTACATCACGTGTCCGTTCGACATCGAGCCTGCCGATTTCGATGCGTGCACGGTTGAGGTTCATGATCAGGCGTTGAAAGAAGACGGGATCGTCGATGCGCCGGTTGCGGTCAAATTGGGAGACGTGACACTCGAAAACGAGAGGGACTACACGGTTTCTTACCAGAAAGCCGACGGCACGCCTCTCGATGGGACGCCGACCGAGGTGGGCGCATATAAAGCCGTGGTGACGCCGAAATCCAATCTTACGGGCGATCCTGTTACGACGGGGGTCTTCAACGTGGTGGAGGCTCAGGCGTTCACGCTCGACGACATCGTCAATCCCACGTGGGATCCGGTCGACGTGCCGTTGAACCTCACCTTTACGGACTCTGGCGGGCAGGCCGTCGAGCTGAAAAAGGGTGTCGACTACGAGATGGAGATTTACTACTGGGCACAGATGGGCTCCGATCCGACCGCGGGCGTGAAGCCCGAACCCAAGAAAACGCTCATCTCCAACGATGACGGCAAGGCGGACCATTTGGAGCCGCAAAGCGCCAACACGAAGATCGACTGGCATGTCAGAGTGATCGGAAAGGGCGTCTACAGCGGGTGCGAGCAAGACAAGACGTTCAGGGTGAACGTGCTCGATCTGTCGACGACCGATCGATCCGCTTGGTCGGTCGAGGGATCGGCGAGCTACCTATACCTGAACACGGGACAAGTTAGCTGGGACCAGTTGGAACCCTACAAAGTGACGTATCGAGGCGTCACGATGCTCGACTCGACCAATATGAACATTCGGTATATCGGCGGCTTGGGCACGTACGGATGCGCGGGCGTCGGGGAGCCGTTCTCCTGGTTCGTTCGCGGTGACAACTCGATGACGACGGGGAGGCTCGAACTCGAGCAGGGTGATATTGCCAAGCCGTGCTCCATGCTCGATGACGGCATTCAGCCCACGACCGGGTCGGCTTCGCTGGTTTATACCGGCAAGGAGATCAAGCCCGTTTCGACGGCTTTCCTCGCGGAGGGCGAAGACTACGATATCGCCTACTACGACAACGTCGACGTCGGCACGGCTCGCTACGCGATGACAGGCAAGGGAAACTACGTCGGAACGCGCACGGGCTCCTTCGTCATCGCGCCCGCCGACTTGTCATCGTTCGATGTTGAAGTCGATGACGCCGTCGCCAACGGCTCGAAACTCAGGCCCGCCGTGACGGTTACCGCGCCGGATGGCGAAACGACTTTGGAGAAGGACAAGGATTACACGGTTTCCTACACGTCCAATATCGATCCGGGAACAGGGTTCGCATGGATAACCGGCATCGGGAACTACACGGGGAGCGCGAGCCGGTCGTTCAAGATCGACGAGCCGTCTGTCCAGAAAAGCGGCTATACCGTCAGCTACGTCGATGAAGGTGGCGACAAGGTAGCCGATGACAAGGTTGTCGACGACTGCGAGGTAGGCAAAGAGGTCGAGGAGGCCGCGCAGGCGGTGGCGGGGTACGAGCTTGTGGATCCGAATTCGTCGCCCGCGAAGATCGTGATCGATGCGGATGCGTCGAAGAACACGATAACGTTTGTCTACCGTGCGGTTACGTCCGGCACCGACCTGTCCTCCGCCGAGATCGCCCCCGTCAAGGGCCAGATCGTCGAGGTCGCCACGAAGCTGGGCGGCGCGGCCGACGTCAGGGCCCTGCTCGCGCAGCGCGCCGGCTCCGGCGAGCCGTCGCTGGCGGACGACGAGATCGCGTGGACGCGCGGCGCCAAGCCGCCGCTCTCGGTCTCTCTCGGAGGACGCGAGCTCGCGGAGGGCGTCGACTACGTGGTCGAGTACTCCAACAACGGCAACGTGACCACCGCCGCCCGCGGCGGGGCCCTGGCCGTCGTCAAGGGCGTCGGCTCCTACCGCGGCGAGGCCTCCGTCGAGTTCGACGTGGTCGGCTACGCCCACCACATCATGAACGCCGACGGCTCGATCGTCTGGGAGACCCAGAAGAACTGGGGCGCCGACGTGGGCGGCCAGGTCTACGACGACTCCGACGGCGGCACGGTGTTCTACGCCGACGGGACGCCCGTCAAGAAGGCCGAGCGCACGGTGGACTACGACCTTTTGCAGGCCGCGCCCGCCGACGGCGAGTTCCCCGACACCCCCGAGTCCTCCGGCACGGCCGGCTCCACCAGCCTCAAGCCGAACGCCGTCGTGCACCTCTCCACCAACGACGGGAGGGCCGAGGGCTGGCTGGGCCTGAACTTCGCGGAGACCGTGGTGTCGTCCAAGGGCCTCCTGGCGAAGGCCGGCGCGCCCTCCCCGGCGCCCAAGGTGGTCAACGTCCGCTCGGGATCGTCCTTCTCGGACGCCGTGGCCGCGGCCGTGGCCGCGTACCCGCCCTCCGTGACGCTGCTCCCGTCCTACTCGCCCATATGGCGGGCCATGGGCCTCGACCCCGACGAGCGGCTGGGCGAGGGCTACTACGACATGGGCGAGCTCGCGGTGCCCGAGGCCGCCTCCGAGCCGGCCAAGTACTCCTTCGCGAACAAGGACGGCGTGAAGGTCATGGCGGCGCTGGGCGTGGGCGACCGGCTCTACGGGGAGATGCAGGCGCTCATCGACGCCAACCCCGTCCTCGAGGGGAGGCTGTCGCTGTCCGAGGGGCTCATCGGGTCCCCGATCGCCTCCAGCTCGAGCGTGGCCACCTCGGTCGTGATCCCCTACGACATATCGTCCGAGGGGGCCTACGCCTCCCTCTCCGAGGCGACCAGGTCCGCCGTGGCCAACAAGGCCGCCGACGGGTCCCTGCCCTCGGGCGTGGAGGTGGCCTTCCCCGAGATGGTCTGGGACGGCTCCGCGGTGGCGGCGGCCGACCTGGACCCGGAGGTCGTCGACGCCTTCGGCAACAGGCTCGCGAAGGGCTCCGACTACGCGCTCTCCGTGCTCGACGCCTCGGGCGCGGAGGTGTCCGAGATATCCGGGCCGGGCTCCTACACCGCCGTGCTGTCCGGCAAGGTGACGGCGATCAGGGACACGGGGCTGGTGGAGGCCTCCTCCGAGCTGGGCGCCTACATGGGCTCCGCCACGGCGCCCTTCGAGGTGAAGGCCGATCCTAAGTACGACTTGTCCTTGGGAGCGGTCGTGAAGGTCGATGACGAGAGCTACACCGGATCGGCTCTAACGCCGAAAATCACGGTGCTGAATTCGGCGCAAGAGCGAGTTGACGGCGCTAACTACCATGTTGCGTACTATGCGAAGAACGCCGACGGAACGCCGGGCGACGCGATCGCTCCCGAAAGCCTTATAAACGTCGGCGAGTATGTCGTTGTCGTCACGGGGGCGGGCACGCCGGACGATCCGCTGTCTTACATAGGCAGCGCGCAAGGGTCGTTCGCCGTCAGAGCGGTGCCTTTCCAAGTGGACGATATCGATGCCGTTACGTACGACGGAGGACGGCATACCCCCAGCTTGACGGTGAGGGGCATCGGTTCGGAATCGGCTTCGTTAATAGAAGGGAAAGACTACGCGGCCATCTATCTCGACGAGGAAAAGAACATCATTTCCTCGTTCGGCGGGTATAGCGAGGCGGGCACCTATTGGGTGCGCGTCGAGGGGATAGGCAATTATTCCGGATCCATCGACAAGAGCTTCACCATCGAGCGCAAGGACATCTCCGGCATGACGGCAGTTGCTCGGGCGATGGGCGCCTATGCGGGCATCCCCGTCGAAGCGGCGATTTCCATCGAGGGCTTGGTGCCTGGGATCGACTTCGAGGTCGTTTCGTACGCGGGTAACGCGAAGGCCGGTATGGCGACCGCGACGATACGAGGTTTGGGCAACTACGGTGGTACGATCGAAGCATCGTTCAAGGTTCAAGTTGATTTGTCGATAGCACGCATCGAAAGCATTCCCGATCAGGACTACATCGGTAAAGACAAGCCCGTCGAGCCTGAGCTTGAAGTGCGAGTTGGCGAGGCGATCCTTCAAAAAGGCGTCGATTACACGGTCGACTACGCTGGAAACATCGATCCCGGTGCGGCCACGGCCACGATTGTCGGATCGGGCGAATGGTATGTTGGCGCCAAAACGGTTTCGTTCTCCATTCTCGAACCCGTCCTTCGCGACGCCGACACCGGCATAACGGTGTCCGGAACGATTTTGGCCGATGCCAAAGCCGATGGATCGACGTTGCTGCTCGAGGTAAGTCGGATTGCCGAGGGTGACGAAGCGTTCGTCTCGACACGCGAAGGCTACGCCCCGGGCGACACCGAGACGATGCTGGGCTATGCGATTACGTTGAAGTGCATAAGCCCCGACGGTAGGGTGACCTTGTTAAAAGACGATCTCAACCTGGCAATTGCATTCCCGGTGGATGCTGCTTATGACGGACGTCGGGTCGTCGTTGTCATGCGACACGACGATGGCGGCGGAGCGTATTCGTATGAAACGAATACGGTTATCGCAGAGAATGGCGCGGTGTCGATAACTACGGACCGTTTGAGCGAGTTTTTCCTTGCCATTGCGAAAGCTTCCGGAGATGGCTCGCCTGCAAAGGGGGATGGCGCGACTTCCGAGGCTTCGGGGATGCCTGCTTCTGGTGCTTCGAGCACATTGGCTCCAACCGGGGATGGCGCGAACGCCATCGTCGGCGCGGCCGGTTTGCTCTCCGCGATAGCCCTTTGCGTGCTGGCCTACGTCGAAAGGAGGTGGTGCAAACCGCGCAAATAGGCGCGTGGCGCAGAGCCGACTCGAAGCAGAGCATCCAAACGATCGACGCCGATGGGCGTCAAGTAAGGAGCAATAGATGGATAGTACGATAAAGGCGAAGCCTGGCAAGATCCTGATCGTTGCGTTGGCGGTGGTTTGCGCGGCTGCCATGTGGTTGTTCGCATCTGCGGATCGCGCTTTCGCTGCCGACCCCAACGAGGCCATCACGGTTCAGCAGGAGGTAAACGGCGTGACGACGGAAATCGGCACGATCAGCTATGCGGAGCTGCAAGAGGCCGGTTTGGTGAACTCCGACACCATCGGGGGCCTGTTCGACAAGCCGGGCACCGGATTCAATGTGGTCGGCGGCAAGAACTACGTCAAGATCGACGACCTTTTCGCTTACATGGAGGTGCCGTCTAGCGTATGGACGGCCGGTGCGAAGCTGCACTACACCTGCGACGACGGCGATTACGGCAAGTGGGAGTCCGACTACAACGAGATCACGCGCACGCAGTTCTTCTTCTCCGCCACCACGCTGCTGAACGGAATCGCCACCACTGCAGTTCCGACTTATGGCTCCATCGCTTTTGACAACGCCCAGGTCAAGATTCCGGTTGCGACCGATACGGTGACTCCGACGGCGGGTACCACGCTTGCCAACATCTCTAGCTGGGACACGACTCCGCGCATCATCGTCGGCCTGACCGCCGACGAGCTGAACGATTCCAACTACAACATGGGCAAGCGCATGCCCGGAGGAATCGACACCATCACGATCATCGCTCCGACCGCTGCCTAAGAGAGCAGACGAATGGGGCGGGCGCGGAGTCGTTCGCCCCATTCTATCGCCGATGATGAAGAAACGCAAAACAATCAGCGCGCTGCTGTTCGTAGCGGCTTTCGCCGTTGCGGGTCTTTCGTTTGCCGGATGCGCAAGCGGTTCGGGAGATGCGGGCAGCGGGACGGAAGAAGTGCAAAAACCTTATTTTACCGAGAACGATGTGCAAGGCGCGGCGAGCCGGGTCTCGTTGTCGTTTGCGAGCGACCGGATCGTCGATCTAGCGGTTTCCGTGGACACGGGATCGAGGGTCGTGTATCTGGATGTGGTCGCGATCACTGGCGATGTTAAGGTTGCCGAAGAGGAAGTAGAGGACGTGATCCGTGCCGTTTCGGTGGAAACAGCGCGCTACGCTTTGAGCGAGGCGGACGATCGCGGCGACGAGCAAGCCGTAGCGACGATAGAGTCTTTCGTCGATTCGGACGACGCTTACGCTTCGGGGTTGGGACGTCTGTTCGAAACGTACGGCCTGAACATCCATGTAGACAACCCGGACGGCACGCTTGCCCTTGACGGCATGCGGGAAGCCGGTGAGGCTGGATCGGTGAATTGGCAATAGACGCAGCAGCGGAGCCGCTGAATCGCGGCTTCCGCCGCTGCACGCGTTGAGAGCGTTTTGCCGGAAGGCGCGCCACATAGCGTGCTTTCCGGCAAAACGCTCATTGCGGTGCGATCCGGCGGCGCAAGCGGCGCATCGTTCGAGGAGGAGGACAAGCTATGACCGACGATCGGTTATCGGGCGATCGCGTCCGAGAAGAGACCCTTTCCGAAGGGCGCGACAACGTTTGGGGAGAGCCCGTTTCAATCATGGGACGTCGCGCGTTCGTGAAAGCGTTGGGCGCGGGACTGTTGTTGACCATGGCGGCTCCGGTGCTTTCGAGCTGCGAGAGTTTCGGGGAAGCCGTGACCGGCGAGCGTACCATTTCCGATCATGTTGGCCGTGAACTGGAGATACCCACGCCCAGCAAATTGGAGAAAGTGTACTTTACTAGCGGCCTTGCTCAAGTGTTCTGCTTCACCTTGAACCCCGAGCTGCTCGCCGGTACGGCCATCCAGTTCACCAAGAGGCAGCTTCAATACTTGCCCGAAGAGGTCAACGAGCTGGCGTACATGGGCTCTCTTTCCGGCGATGGCGAAATAAACCGCGAGATGCTCATGGTCGAAGGGGTTCAGCTGGTGTTTTCCATTTCGGCCATTGGGCTTACCGAGGCAAATATCTCCGAGGCTCAGAAGCTTCAGGACTCCACCAACATACCCGTGTGCCTGCTGGACGGCTCGATGGATAGGATATCCGACTGCTATTCCATGCTGGGTTCTATCTTAGGGCGCGAGGATCGCGCTTCGAAGCTCGCCGCGTATTGCTCGGACGTGTACGAACGGGTCACTGCTGCCGTTGACGGGATTCCCGAAGACGAGAAAATATCGTTGTATTACGCCGAGGGTCCCGAAGGCCTGCAGACCGAGCCCGATGCCTCGCAGCATGCGCTCGTGCTGGCTGTCGCAGGGGCCAACAACGTGGCCGCGGTTCCCGAGAACGAGGGCTTGGGCATGTCGAACGTATCGTTGGAACAGGTAATGGCGTGGTCTCCCGATGTGATCATCTCTTGGGATTACGAAAACATGGGCGGTGCCGTGGAGGACATACGCTCGAACAAGAACTGGGCGCAGATCCCCGCCACTCGGAGCGGTCGCGTGTACGCCATGCCCTCTGTTCCCTTCGCCTGGCTCGACCGTCCTCCCGGAGTCAACCGCTTCCTGGGCGTGCAATGGGTGGCCAACATGCTGTACCCCGACCGCTACGACGTGGACATGGTACAGGTGGCGCGCGAGTTCTATCGGCTGTTCTACTGGGTCGAGCCCTCCGAAGACGAGATCAAGGACCTCCTGGGCAATAGCTACCCGCCGTACCGGGGGTAGCGCCTCCCGCCTCCGTTCGCCTTCATCTGAAGCCCCCGTCCGCCTCTTAAGCCGAAAGCCCCCTGAATCGCGCGGACGGGCGGCTTTTCCCCTTGCACGCGCGAGGGGCCCGCGCCATGTCGTTCGGCGCGGGCCCCTCGTTTTCCGTTTCGTTTCGGGCGGGCCGCCTTACGCCTGCTGCCGCGTGATGCCCGTCATCTGCAGGGCCTCGCCGAAGAACTGGCCGGAGCCGTTCTTCACGGCGAAGCGCACCTTCTCGGGGTCGGCCACCACGCTGCCTGCCAGCATGTCAGCGCCCCAGTCGAACAGGAAGGGCGACATGACCACGCTGGGGCCCACGAACACGGTGGTGGCGTTCTTCGTCAAATCCAGCAGGCGCGGGGCCGTCTTGTTGATGATGGTGACGCCGGTAACGAACGCGAAGTCGGTCTTGGGCAGCACGTACTCGCAGGCGGGGTCGGGCGTGTCGAGCGCCTGCGTGCAGTTGCGCTCCAGCACGGTGAGGTTCGCGTACTCGGCGATGCGGTCGACGTGGGGGAAGTGGCCCACCACCGTCACGTTCCTGCGTGGATGCGCCTCGATGCGCGGACGGTACAGCTCGAAGGCGTCCATCTTGCGGATGGTGCCGTCGGGCAGCTCGACCGGCTCGTCGTACGTCGCGCCCAGCGGGTCCAGCAGCTCTTTGCGCGCGTAGTAGGCGTTGATGGCCGCCACGCCCAGCGTGGCCTCCTCGAAGCACCACGACTTCGCCAGCTGGGCCACCGTGCGCAGCGGCAACCCGCGCATATCGAGCGTGTACGCGCGCTTCGCGCCGCCTTTGCACGTGAAGCTCACGCCCATGCCGCAGTCGGCCTCCACGTAGGACCAGTGCGTGCCCAGGCAGTAGTCGCGCACCACGATGTCTTCGGGAATGCCCCCTATCAGGTGGTTGTAGAACTTCCACGGCGTGTCGTGGTCCTCCGTGCCGGGGAAGCTTATGACGTCGTTCTCCGGGTTGTTCGCGCAGCAGTCCTTCTCGGGGCATCCCATGGCGTTCGTTCCTCCTTGCGTTGCGTCGTCGGCCCGGGCCTTCGTCGTCGTCCGGTGCGGCGGCAATCTTATACCTGTTGCACTATAATACATCGTCAAGGAGAAACGAGGAAGGGGCGCAGACCATGCTGTTCATCTTGACGGGGGACGTGCAGACGGGCAAGTCGCGCTGGCTCGAGCGCACGTTGGCGGAGCTGGCGGGCGACGGCGTGGAGGCTCGGGGCGTGGTGGCGCCCGGCGTCTGGCGCCGCCGCGAGCCGGGGGAGCCTGCGGAGGACCGGCCCCTCGGGTCGGGGCAGGGCGACTACGAGAAGCTGGGCATCGACAACGTGCTGCTGCCGCAGGGCGAGCGCCTGTCCTTCGCGCGGCGGCGCGACCTGGCCCGGCGCGAGGGCGCGTTCGACCCCGCCAGCCAGAGCGCGGCAGCTCGGCTCGCCTGGGAGATACCCGACGAGGCCATCGACCGCGTGAACGCGCACTTCGAGGCGCTCGCGCGCCGCATCGCCGCCGGCGAGGGGCGGCCGGGGCTGTTGGTGGTGGACGAGCTGGGACGGCTGGAGCTGGAGCGCGGCTGCGGGCTCACCTCGGCGGTCGACCTGCTGGACCGCGGCCCGACGGCGGTGTGCCCGCACGCCGTCGTCGTCGTGCGCGAGCGGCTGCTCGGCTGCGCGCGCGAGCGCTTCGCCACCGCATGGGGCGGTTGCGAGCCCCTCGCGCCCGACGACGCCGCCCGCACCGCCGTTCGCCGTGCGTTCGGCCTTGCAACTCTTATTGATAACGAGTATCATTAATGGCAGAGAGAGCACTTGACCGGGGATTTGCCGGGGCCGCGTGCGGCCGGCGGCGGAAGGGACTTCCATGATCGACAACACCGCGTTCTTCAGCCTGAGCTACGGGCTCTACGTCATCTCGTCGAAAGCGGGGGACAAGGCGGCCGGCTGCGTCGCCAACACGTTCGCCCAGGTGACTTCGACGCCGCTTCAGGCCAGCGTCGCGCTGAACAAGGAGAACGCCACCACGGCCGTCGTCCGCGAGGCCGGCCGTTTCGAGGCGGCGTGCCTCTCGCAGGAGGCCACCATGGAGCTCATCGGCAACTTCGGCTTCCATTGCAGCAACGACCGCGACAAGTTCTCCGCGTGCTCCGTGGCCATGGACTCCGCCGGCATCCCGTACGTGGCCGAGCAGGCGTGCGCCCACTTCTCCGTGCGCGTGGTGCAGGAGGTGGACCTGGGCACGCACATCCTGTTCGTGGGCGAGGTGGAGGAGGCCGAGAAGCTGGGCTCCTGCGAGCCTATGACCTACGCGTACTACCATCAGGTGAAGGGCGGCAAGACCCCGCCGAAGGCGTCCAGCTACCTGCCGGAGCAGCAGCCCGCCCCGGCGGCCGGCGGCGCGCCCGCGCCGAAGTACGCCTGGCGCTGCACCGTGTGCGGCCATATGGAGTACGTCGACGAGCTGCCCGACGACTTCGTCTGCCCCGTCTGCGGCGTGGGGAAGGACATGTTCGAGCGCGTGGAGGTGTAGCGGGCAGACGGGGTTGTATCAAAAGCTTTGAGCATCGGATAACGATCCTCGAAAACGAATAGCGACGGCCTTGCGGTCGCCGTTATTCGTTTCGCAGAAACCTTGTGCGGCTTTTAGAAGCTTTTGATGCAATCAACCTGCGGCTCGTCGACGCGCATACCGACGAATAAGGATTCCTGCATGCGTTTGGTCGGCGACCGTTTAGGGCGCATGTGGCAAGCGCATAGTTTAAAACAATCCTAAACGGTGTACTTGGTGAGGTAGTGCCGGTGCTTGAATCCGATTAAGGCGCGGAGCTGCTGAACATAGGCGCGCTGGCCGGCGTTGTTCTTCAGGGCGGGACTCTCGAGGACTCCCACATGGAACCACTGCGATGGCTCCAGATCGAGCAAAAGCGTATCGTCCGAGTGCTTTCTCATCGACTGAGTGAAAGTATCGCTGAAGGTGACCGCTTTTGAGCTTCTCACGAGGGAGTTAATCCGCTCGATATTGGTGCTGTGCAGGATTAGTGTTGGGTACTCCAAGTCAGATTCCTCGAAAGCCCGTTTGACGAATTTGTTGAGTACCGGTTCGTTGAAATAGGCCAAGGGAAGCTTCGACAGTTGCTCTAGGGTAAGCACGCCGCTTCGCGACGGGGGGGGGGGGCTAGATTCTTTGAGGCCCTGACGGTGATTTTCATCGAAAGAAGCGGAGTGAATTGAAGGTACGGAAATTCTTCGAGTTGCTTCACGTCTTTCTCGAGGATGTTGACGAGACCGAAGCCGGTTTCGCCACGGTCGATAGCCGAGATTATCTCGTTGAGCTCGCATTCGCTAATTGTGCAGTTATCCAACCCGTATTCACTCAGCTCATTGTCGAGCAAGTTGTATATCGCGTTGCAAACATACGAAGTCGCATATACGGACACGGTCTCGTTCGATCCTGAGCGATTGACTTGTAGCTTGAAAAGACGTTCGCGCAAATCGTCGTTTTGCCGCACTATTTCCAAAGCATGCGATTTCAGCACTGATCCTTCTTCGGTTAGCTCGATCCCCCTTCCCCTTTTTCGAAACAGGGTGATACCGAGTTCCCTCTCAAGCGCACGCATGGATTTGCTTAATCCTTGCTGTGAAATGAAAAGCTTGTCCGAGGCTTGCGAGAAAGATTTGCAGTCGGCAATTTCCAAGAAGTACTCAAGAACTTCGATGCGCATGATTGCCCCCTAGCTCATGCCAATTCGAAAGCAATGTTTCCATGGTACGAGTTTTATTCATTCTATCGGTTATTTCCGAATTATCAAACTCCATTAGGTTGGGCATAAACGGAACAAAAAGTTGTCGAAAGAAATCGGTTTTTAATAAAATCAGCTTGTTATCTGCGATTTCTATAAGCGTTATAGTCTTCGATGGAGGCGTCTGAGCCGATGAGGTAGAAACCTTTGGTATCGCTTCGCCCGAAGCAAACCCTGTTGGATTGTTCCGGGCGAAGTCCTTACAATCGTCTCATGGGCTTTAACGAAAGCACCGCGAGTTCGATGCATTAATCGGCTATTCGACGTACCACATCCTATTTCGCCCGAAAGAAACGAACCCATAAGGGGCTGGTTTCGTGCACTTTTTTTCGCGGGGAAGGGATCGTCGCTGGCGAACACGACTCTGCTCAAAAAGGCTTTTCGCTCGTTAGCCTGCACGTGCCGAACGCCGTGCAGGTGCGAACGGTGATATCGGGTAATACAGGTCAAGCAGAAAAGGAGGGGGCTATGGTTTTGAAGGTTCCGAAAAGGTGTTCGCAACCGTTCTCGATTCCGTGAAGCGCATCGATGGGGATTCGAAAAGCTTCGTCAATCAAGCGCAGTTGAAGAAAGGGGATGAATCATCATGGGCTACAGCAAGGGAAAAAGGATTTCCGCAGCGGTCGGAGTGACGCTCATTCTGGCAAGCGCCTCGGGCGGTACGTCGGTCATGAACGCCATCGTCCCGTTTTTGCTCGAAGGCATGCAGGTGAGTCTCACCACCTTTATGATCGGGCCGACGGTTGCGACGATCCTCTCGTTCGCCATGAGCGCGGTGGGCATCAAGATCATCGACATCATTTCCCCGAAATGGTGCATGCTCATCGGCTCGGTTTGCAGCGCGCTCACCATGTACATGGTGGGAACCGCGACCTCGTTCGTGCTTTGGATTATCGCGAATATACTAAACGGCATTGTGCTTGCGTTCGCGACCTATGCTGCAGCGGGCGGTGTCGTTGCTGTTTTTTTCAAAGAAAACACCCAGAAGGCATTCGGCGTCGTAGGCGGCCTTGCGGCGTTGCTCATTGCCATTTGGATGGCCGTCACTTCGGTTTTGCTTAATGTCATGCCTTATCCGCAGCTGTTTACCATCTATGCTGTGGGTATCGTTGCGATCGGCGTTTTTTGCAACTTAGTCCTTATCGGGAAGATTCCTCGTCGCAAGGTTTCTGCGAAAGCGCAGGAATCCGATGAGGCGGCTGGGACAAGCCAGGCCGCGCCCGAGCTACCTGGATTCACTTTTGCAGAGACCCTTAAAAAGAGCGCTTCGATTTACTGCTTCCTTATTGCGATGTTCCTTGTTGCCTGGTGCGCGTCGGGTATAACGTCATACGCGAGCGTTTACTACGCTTCGTTCGGGATGGCCGCGACGACTGCGGCGGCGATGCTCAGCGTCTACACGTTCACCTCTGCATTCCTCAAGCTTGCGTCGGGCTTCATTTTGAAGAAGATTGGCGCAAAGGCCATGAGCATCGTGATCTACCTCGGTTTCGCCGTCGGCATCGTCTGCTTGCTTGTCTGGAGTCAGACGCAGTTGTTCCCGCTAGCAATAATCGGCATCGTATTCTGCGCCTTCATCTCGTACGCGACGATGATCCCAGGTTTGTTCGTTCCCGACTTGTACGGCATGAAGGACTACACGGGCATCAACTCTGCGGGAATGGCCGGCTATTACGCAGGCGCCGTTACGGTTTTGTTCGGCCTGTCGATCGTCATCGGCATGCTCGGTTACTTCAATGCCTTCGTGGTGCTTGCGGTAGCCGCTCTTGTGACGATGGGCTTCATGTTGGTGGCGGTTGCCACAAGCCCCATGAGGAAGACGAAGGGCGAGCGGCGAAGCCAGGGAAGCGAGGGTTGAGGCCCTGGGTTTTGAGAAGCACTGCCCTGTTATGCGTTCCCGCCCCTTCTGCGTTCGGCGCGCAATGCGGGAGGGGTTCTGGCCACCAAGCTTGAAGTCCTCGGGAGGTCATGAACTCACGTGGACGGTTGTGGGGCCAATGCAAGAGTTCTTGGTTGGGGGGAACTGATGCAAACGATCTGTCAAGTTGACCGTTTGCCAAACACTGGAAGGAGAGGAGAAGCAATGGCACTGAAGAAAACGCGTACTATGTGCACGACCTGCCATGCACGCTGTGGCGTCCTTGTCTATTCGGATGAGGACAATCAGATTGTGAAGGTCGAGGGCGACCCCGACAACATCAAGTCGAAGGGCGTGATCTGCGGCTCAGGCATGTCCGAACGCGAGATCCACAACAATCTTGACGGGCGCTTGCTCTATCCGATGAAGCGCGTGGACTGGGATCCCAAGGGGGATCGCCACCCCGAGAACCGCGGCAAGAGCGAGTTCGAGCGCATCAGCTGGGACGAGGCGATGGACATCATTGCCGACGAATGCATGCGCATCAAGGCCGAATACGGCCCCGAGGCAATCATCACGGGCCAGGGCACGGGCCGTGTGGCCAATCATTGGCACTGCCGGTTGAATTCCTCGCTGGGTCTCGAAGGTTGGTCTCTCGTTCCGACCCACGTGTGCCTCATGCCGCATATCCTTCCGAACGCTTTTACCCTCGGCGTGTTCAGCTCTGCCGCTGGCGATATGCGCAATGCTCATTGCGCCGTACTGTGGGGTCAGAATCCCGCGATGGAAACTGCTTGGTGCAAGGAGGTTTTCAAGAACCAGGCGGAGGGAACGACGAAGCTCATCGTTATCGACGTTCGCTTCCACGACATGGCGAAGCATGCAGACGTCGCTTTGCAGCCTCGTCCCGGAACCGATGCCGCTCTGGCGATGGCGTTCATGCACGAGATCATCGAGAACAAATGGTACGATCCCGAGTTCATCGAGAAATGGACGTATGGCTTCGACGAGCTTGCCGAGCGCGTGAAGGATTGGACTCCCGAACGCGCCGCCGAGATTTGCCAGGTGGACGCAGACGACATCCGCCTCGCGGCAGAGTACATGGGCAACTGGGGCCCCGTTGGCATGTGCATCGGCCTTGGGCCGGGGTGCATGCACACGAACGCCATACAGAACGGGCGCTCCATCGCCTGCTTGCAGGGCATGCTCGGGTATCTCGACGTGAAGGGCGGCATTCCCGTTCCGCTGTCCTTCTCGGTCATGCTGGACGACAAGATCACGCTCTGGGACTCGACGAAGGATCCGGGGCGCCCCGACCTGTTCACGTTCGGCGGCGAGGAGCATCCGCTGTACAAGTCGTTCGGCCGTTCGAACGACCCGCATGCCGTGTTCAACGCGATCATCACCGGCGAGCCTCGCCCGATCAAGGCGTACATCGCCATCGCAAACGACCCGCTGCTCTGCTACGAGAACACCAACCTCACGTACCAGGCCATGACCTCGTCCAACCTCGACTTCGTGTGCGTGAAGGACTTCTACATGTCGCCGACCGCCAAGATCGCCGACATGGTGCTGCCTTCGGCCGACTGGTCGGAACGTTACTCATACGACGAGGAGCTCGACGGAAACTTCCTGTTCACGTTCGACAAAGCGGTCGACCCGCCGGGCGAGTGCTGGTGCGACTGGGAGTTCTTCCTGGAGTGGGGAAAGCGCATCGATCCTGACAATTGGTGGTGGAACGACGTTCAGGAGATGGTGCTGTGGCGCATGAAGGAGTTCTACGGCTTCGATTTGACCTGGGACGAGTTCCAGTCTGAGAAGTGGCGCTCGACCGAGCCCGGCGGGGAGCAGGGCGAGCTCGTCGAGAAGAAATACGAGAAGGGCCTGCTGCGCCCCGACGGCTCGCCGGGAGTTCCGACTCCGTCCGGTCGCATCGAGTTTTGGTGCGAGTCGTTGGCCGCTTTCGGCTACGATCCTCTTCCCGATTTCGAAGAGCCTGCGGAATCTCCGATCTCGACGCCTGAACTGGCAGAAGAGTATCCTCTTGTTGTCGTCACGGGCATTCGCATCTACTCTTTCTTCCATTCCGCATGGACCAATACCCCCGCCCAGCGAAAGATGTACCCCGACCCGTTTGTGATGATCCACCCCAACGATGCCCGCAAGTACGGCATCACCGATGGGGAATGGATGACCGTCGAGTCTCGCGTGGGCCACATGATCTCGAAGGCGTACGTCACGCGCGAGATCAAGGAGGGCGTGATCGGCGTTCCTCGTCCCGGTTGGCGTGACGAGTGCAAGGAGCTCGGTCTTCCCGGGTACGGCTGGGACAAGGCGAACGGAAACGTCCTGATTCCCTCAACGCCCGCCGAGCCCGGCTATGGGGCGACGCCCATGCGTTCTTCTCTTGTCAAAGTCTATCCCGGAAGAGGTGATCTGTAATGAAGAAGCGTGTCGATGGCGAGGGTATAGCCCTTCTTCATGATCTTGACGATTGCACCGGTTGCTATGGTTGCGAGGCTGCGTGCCGGGAAACCTGGCGCTATCCGTACGACGAGGACTGGATGCGCGTGCTTCGTCGCACCCCGTTCGTGGTTGATGGGAAGCTTCGCACCTACCATGTTGTGGCACCTGTGCTCGACAAGTGCGCTGCATGCTACGCAAAGGATCCGAATCCCCTGTGTGTCACCGGATGCCCTGGTCAGGCGCTGAGGATCGGGCCTCTCGCCGAGGTGGTCAAAGAGGCAGAGGGCCGTCACTGCAACATCTATACGGCATAGGTGCTGTTTAGCCAGACGGATGGTTTCGACAAACGCCGCCCGCCCGATGTTGCGGGCGGGCGGCGGAAGACGAAAACAGGTCGAGCGAAAAGGGGGTTTGTTCTAGATTGCGTTTCGCTCGCTCATTTCACAGGGAGGAAAAGAAATGGCAGAAACAAAGAAGGGCTCTGCGTTCTTTACACCAGGCTGGATTCAGGTCGCCATTGCCTTCGTTGTGGCTATTGTCACGCAAGGTTTCGGTATATATCACTTCGGAATACTCAAAGTGCCGATGACCGAAGCGCTGGGGGCCCAGCCGGCGGAGGTGGCGCTCGGTTTCTCTATCTACGCTTTGGCTGCAGGTTTTGCCAGCTTGGTTGTCGGCGATATCATCAACAAGATCAAGCTGCGCGGTTCCATGTTGTGTTCTGCGGTCCTGTTTTCGGGAGGCTTCCTTATTCTGGGGCTTATGACCGAAATCTGGCAGGTCTACGTCGCCTACGTTGTTATGGGCATCGGTTCCGCTCTTGGAGGGATGGTCATACTCTCCGGCATTCCGAACAACTGGTTCAACAAACGCCGCGGTATTGCCACCGCGATCGTTTGGTCGGCCATGTTCCCGGGCTCGCTCATCGTGGGCCAGATCATCCCTGCGGCAACCGCCTCGGGCAATTGGCAGATGGCTCCGTTCGCCCTCGCCGGCATCGCCTTCGTCGTTCTCGTTGTTGGAGCGTTCCTGCTTAAGTGGCAGCCTCAAGAGGTTGGTTTGCTGCCCGACGGAATGACGGAAGAGGAGGCTGCCGCCCAGGCAGAAGCCGCCGGCGCAGCAAAGCTCGTTGGGCTGACTCGAGGCGATGCTCTCAAGACCACGACGTTTTGGTTTATCGCCATCGCTTTCGCTCTCATCGGCATCGGAGAGCAAGGGCCTTTCCAGAACTTCCCCGCCTATATCGTAGGGAACGGTTTCGATCTGGCCATCGCAGGTGCTTTCATGAGCGCTATCTCACTCTCCGGCGTTGTTGGCAAGCTGGCCTCCGGTGTGATCATCGATGCCGTTGGGCCTCGTATCGCCTATTGCATTCTCAATTCGCTCGCCGTGATCGGCTTGATTTTGATCGTGTTCGTCGGCGACAATATCGTCTTGCTGTTCGCGTCCTCCATTCTCTTCGGTGTCGCTCTTAGCTCTTCTGCCGTGTGCTTCTCGGCTGCGACTGCCATGTATCTTGGGCCGAAGCACTTCGGCGCGATTTACGGCTTTGTGTTCCTTGGCAAGCCTATCTGCGATGCTATCGGCGTTCCGATGGTCGCCGCGATTTCCGGCACGGCTCTTGGTTTTTCCGGCGCATTCGGGATCTGTGCCGTCTTCGTTGCCGGTTCGACTATCTCCATGTTCATGGTTCGCAAGAACAAGAGGCTTATCGAGATGGAGGAAGAGGCTGCCGAAGAGCTTCGGGCGGAAGTTGCCGCTCAGTAGCGCTCGGCGAAGTTTCGAGGCCGTTTCGGGCCGCCTGCTCGCACGAGCTTGAAAGCTCACAATCCTTAAGGAGTTTCGAAAATGTGTTTTAGACCCGCCGCCACCACTCCCGGTGGCCCCATCAAATGTCCGAAGTGCGGCACCGTAGTTCCTGCAACCGCCGACGCCTGCCCTGGCTGCGGCGCAACGGCCGGTCCCGCTAGGCCCGCGGCGCCGGGCGTCCCCGGCGCCCCAAAAGCTCCAGGCGCGCCTGGAGCTCCTAAGGCTCCGGGTCAATAGGACGGCATAGGATAGACGGTAACGTCGAATGTCGGACGAAGGCGAAGCCTGGCGAGGACGTCCGTCAGGCTTCGCCTTTGGATCAACCGATGCGTCGTGGCGTGCCGCATCGAAGGAGGGAGTCGAAGGTGGCTTGTGGATTTGCATGTGAACTTTGCGGAAAGTGCAACGGCGAGAACAAGAGACGCGCCGGCGCCGCCTCGAAGCTTGTTACCCAGCCGCGTGGGCTGTGCGCGGAATGCGGCACGCTCAACAAGCCTTCTGCCAAGTTGTGCGCGAGTTGCGGTGCGGAACTCAAGGTCCCCGAGCGAAAAATCTATGTTCCGGGGTTGGACGATTCCGACAATGGGTAGCTGGCGGGATGGGTTTCGTGTCGGATGGCGGGCTTAGAGTTTCGCTCGTGAGTATCCGGTTCTTTTATCCGGCTCGATAACGTCTTGGCGTATCGTCCGAGAGGGGGAGAGATGGAGCTCGTTTATTCCGAGGTGCCCCTGGCGCTGTCAACGACGTTTTCTTTGATCGGCGCCGGTGCCATCATAGTGATTGCCCTGCTGGCCAACGTGTCTAGACTAGAGCAGAAGCACCTCAAGAACATCGATGCGCTTTCCGTTATGCCGGGCCTTGCAGTTGTACTCGGCCTCGTTGCTGCGTGTTTCGGATTTCAAGACCACACGAATGCTGCGGTCTTGCTTGGCGGCCTTGGCGATGCTGCGCGCTTCGCCGTCATCGGTGTTAGCGGATTGTTCGCGTTCTCGGTTGTCGGTTACTGCCTTCGAGTGGCTTTCGGGGGGCTCGCGGAAGGTCGACGAAGGCTTCTGCTTGATATTGCTGGCGCGCTCGGACTGCTGTTCGTTTGCATAGTCGGCGTAGCGCACATGATGGTTCCCGATCCTGCTTGGAATACGCTTGCGACGCCGATGCAGATGCTCGGTTTCGCGTTGCTCGGCGGTTCGGCGCTTGCGGCGATGATGTTCGAGAAAGCGGACGCCTTGGGAGGCTCCTCTCAGAGAAAGACGTTGACCATCTTTGCGATCTTCGGCATTGTGCTTGGCGTTGGCGGCTTCGTTGCGCAGATAGCCGCCATTTCGAGCATGGCGGATGCGTCTGGTGCGGGATCCTACCTTGTGCACGCTGCTTCCATGCATATCACGGTCGGTCTCTTCTGCCTCGTCGCCACGTTCGTTTTCGAGATGATGGCAATCCGTATGAAAGAGACGGGCTTTCATTCTGTCGTTGCGGTCGCGTGCTCGTTCGTCGGGGTGTTTTGCGCGCGCCTGGTTTTCTATGCCCTGCATATTTCGTAAGGGGGTCTGGATGCGATGGCGACAACGAGGGAGTTTGGTTTGTTGAACCGCATCGGAATAGACGTCGGCTCCAAAACGATCAAAGTGGTTGTCCTTGATGGGGGCGGCAACACGGTTCACTCGGTTTATCGGAGGCACCGATCGGACGTCAAGTCGACGCTTTCCGAAGTGCTTCACGAGCTGACGTGGCAATTCGGTGACATCGCAGGAACCGTGGGAGTAACCGGATCGGCCGGTATCGGCATTTCCGAAATGCTTGGATTGCCCTTCGTGCAGGAGGTTGTCGCCGTGACGAAGGCGGTGCAGCGGACGTATCCCCAAGCGGATGCCATCATCGAACTGGGCGGCGAAGACGCGAAGCTCGTTTATCTCACCCATGGCCTCGAGCAGCGCATGAACGCCACCTGCGCAGGCGGCACCGGAGGGTTCATAGACACGATCGCGTTCATGATAGGCTCGAAATCGAGCGAGATAAGCAAGCTCGCGCTGGGAGCGAAGCGCATTTATCCTATTTCGTCGCGTTGCGCCGTGTTCGCCCAGACGGATATCCGCCCGTTGCTCAACAGGGGGGCGGAAACGTCCGACATCGCTGCGAGCGCGCTCGAGGCCGTGGTGCGCCAAACCTTGGGAGGGCTTGCCTGCGGTCGCCCCATCGAAGGCACCGTCGTGTTTCTCGGCGGACCTATGGAGCACATTCCCGAGCTTGTGCGCCGGTTCCGATCGGCGCTGGGTCTCACCGTGCGGGACGGTATCAAGCCGATCGATGCCCATTTGTTCACCGCTCGAGGTGCGGCCCTCTTCGGCGCGGAAGCTTGGGGTAAGGGAGGAGGCCGTCGCCCGCCCGTCTCCCTTCTCACCATCGAAGGGCAGTTGGCTCGCCTGCCAGCCCTTGAGAACGATTTGGGAAGGCTGCCCCGCCTGTTCGAATCCGAAGAGGACTACGCTTCCTTCAAACGTCGCCACGCTTTGTGCAAGATGCCGCGCGTGCGGCTTTTCGACTGCGAAGGGCCACTCTACCTGGGCATAGATGCAGGTTCGACCGCCGTGAAGATTGCCGTTCTCGACGAAAGAGGGCGGCTTGCCTATTCCGAATATCGGCAAACGGGCGGCGAGGTGCTCCAAACGACGATCGACATGTTGAAAAGATTCTACGCTGCTATGCCGCGCGCCGTGAACGGAGTGCCTTATGTCCACGTCGCCCATGCTGTGGCGTGCGGGTACGGAGAGGAAGTGCTCAAGGCGGGTCTGGGCATCGATTCGGGAGTTGTTGAAACCCTCGCTCATGCTCGGGCGGCCCGAATGTTCCAACCCGATCTCACGTTCTTGCTCGACATAGGCGGACAGGACATGAAAGCCATCTGGGTGCATGAAGGGCGTGTCACGGATGCCGTGCTGAACGAGGCCTGCTCGAGCGGATGCGGATCGTTCGTCGAGGGGACGGCTTACTCCCTGCGCTCGACCCCGGATCGCTTCTCCGACGAGGCGCTGTTTGCCCAATCGCCCGTCGATCTTGGCGCTAAGTGCACCGTTTTCATGACCTCGCGCGTGCGCCATGCGCAGAAGGTCGGGGTTGCCGTGTCGGACATCGCTGCGGGTATCGCATACTCCGTGGTGCGAAACGCGCTCTTCCGAATCATCGGCGCCGAAAAACTCGATACGCTTGGAGATTGCGTGGTGGTGCAGGGCGGAGCGTTTATGTCCGATGCGGTTCTTCGAGCGTTCGAGCTCGTGAGCGGAACGAGCGCGATTCGTCCCGACACCGCGCACCTCATGGGGGCCGTTGGCGCGGCGCTCACGGCCCGGTCAAGGGCGCAGGCTGCGCAGAAACAAGGGGGCGAGGGCGTGCGAAGCGGGCTTGTCGAACAGGCGGAGCTCAACCGCCTCTCGCCAGTGCGTCGCAGCATGCGCTGTCCGGGATGCGGCAACGGTTGTCCGTTGTCGTTGGTGGACTTCGGTGAGGGAAGGCTCTTCATCAGCGGCAATCGATGCGGACGCGCTTATGAAGCCGTAGGGGCGGAAAGGGGCGTTGGAGCTCGCCGCGCTCGCCGCCCTCCGAACGTGGTCGCGCTCGGGCAGAAGTTGCTCCGGCGTTTTTCGAGTGCCGATGGTTCCGGTCGTCGCGCGCATGTTCGTATTGGAATCATGAACACGCTCTACCTTTACGCCCAGATGCCGTTCTGGCATGCCTTCTTTGAAAAGCTGGGTTTTTCGATAGCGGTGCCCGATGATCGGCGAGCAGAGGCGGGCGGGGTCGCCCGCGAGGGTGCGGCGACCGTTCCCTCGGAGAGCGTCTGCCATTCGGCGAAGCTTACGCATATGCGTTTGTACGACTTGTTCCGCAACGGGCGAGCCGATGTCGTCTTCATGCCCCGGTATGTGCGAGAGGGGCGTTGTCCTGTTGTCTGCGGGTACGCTGGGGCCGTCGCCGACTGCACCCCTGTCGTTCGCGAGGGGGAGGTCCTTCTCGTCTCGCCGATGCTTCGCGGCGCGAGATCGATCGCTTCTGCCGACGACGATGACGACAGGTATGCTTTGCTCGAGAGCATCAACGATGTGTCCGGTGTTGCGAGGTTTTCTCCGGTGACGGCTGAGGAACTCGAGGCGGCAATCGCTTCTGCCCTTGAGGCCCAAGAGAAATTCGAGAGAACCGTAAGCGAAGGCAACGTGCATGCGCTGGCTTGGGCTCATGGGCCGGGGAGGCGGGGCGTGGTCTTGGGAGGGCACCCTTATCATAGCGATCCTGCCGTCATGCACGGTATCGACAACGTGCTTGCGGATCTGGGCTTCGCTGTGCTTTTTCCCTCGATGTCGGATGCGTCCGAAGCCGATCGCGGATCAAAGGGCGACGGCTCCTGGGGACGGGAGTCTCGCCTTGCGGAGCTTGCTCGACTAGCGGCATCGGATCCGGCTCTCGAATTCGTGGGCCTTCAGTCGTTCGGCTGCGCGTACGATGCCGTCAGTCTGCCCTACGCGCGCAAAGCGCTTGAGGGGGCCGGCAAATCCTTCACTTCGCTCAAGATCGATGGCATTGCCGACACGGCGCACGTTCGTATTCGCTTGCGTACGCTTGCCGAAGCGCTCGAAGGCGGAGGAGCTGGCGGCAGGGCCGAAGCGACGGAGCTCGATCCGTCGGCCTTTGCCGATTCAGCCGGGGGAGTGCGATTGGGCGCACGATGCGTCCATCTGCTCGGATCCATTGAGAAAAAAGATATCGATGTAGCGTTGCGCGCGGTTCCCGACGGCGCCTGCTTCGTGGCGAAAGCCCTTGCAGGTCGGGCTATACGTATGGCGAATGGCGACCGAAGCCTGAGTGCCGTCAGGGCGCCCCGGGTCTGTAGCCGTTGCGTGCTCGATGCCGTTCCCGATATCGTCGCCCATGCCATCGGGCGCAACTTCGACGTTTGTTGGACAGACGAATGGCCTAGCAGTATTCTGCTCGAAGCAAGCCGTCGGTCTTGCAGTTCAAAGCGCCCGCGTGTCGGGCTCGTTGGCAACGCGCTGTTCGTGTTCGACGTCTTCATGAACAACGGTATCGTCGATCTGATCGAGCGTGAAGGGTGCGAGGTTGTCCTGCCGCGTCCTGAAGGTCTTTTCGTCGACGATGCGCGCTACCTGTCCGAGCTTAACCGATTCGTCGAGCTCGGTGTTGACCACGTGATCTACCTGCAGGCTTTCGGCTGCCTTAAAGGACATGTCCATGCTCGCGGAGCCCTCCATGGACTGGCGAAACGTTACCCGAACATGTCCTTCACCGTGATCGACTACGACCCCGAAGCCTCGGCGCTCAATCGGGAAAATCGCGTACTTCTCGCGGTTGAGGCTGCCAAGCGGTCTTTTTTCGAATCGGCATCGTCCGCTGCTCCCGATTTATGAGTTGGGAACCAGAATACGCGCCTTGGCTTGATCCGCCTCGGTCTGTTCGTGCCTCCTACTTGTCCCAGGCTATGAACGCCCAGGTGACCACGCGGGGTTCGCGCAGACGCAGGCGCTTTTGGGGCTGGTCGTCCTGGTCGGCCTTTCCGGCGTCCGGGTTGTCCTCTAGGTTGCCGTCCAGCCACGTGCGCAGCCGTTCGAGCGCGGCTTCGCGCTCGGCGGCGGGTACCATGGCTCCCGAGGCGCTGTCCACCATGCGGGCGAGTTCCTGGTACGCCTCGTCGAACGAGTCGTACGTGTCGGTGCGCGTGCTGGTGATGTAGGCCACCTCGGGCCTGATGCCCCGGTTCGCCAGGATCATGAACGCGTACAGGTAGTCGCGCCCGAGCGAGCGCTGCAGGCCGATGGCGCTTAGGATGCGCTCGTCGGTGCGCGGCGACGAGCCGGTGGGCAGCGTGATGCACACGCGGCGGCGCGCCACGGCGTCCAGGCGCATGAGCGAGTCCTCCAAATCGGCCGTGGCGATGGAGCGCGACGCCACGCACACGTCCGCCGAGCCGGGCTCCACGCCGTGCGCGGCCCAATTGTCCTCCCAGCTCATGCGCACCGGTTTGACGCTATCCACGCCGTTGCGCGCGAGCGCCTCGCCCATGCGGTCGAGCATGCCCTGCGAGAAATCGGCGGCGACCACCTTGTGCCCCCGCTTGCCCAGCGGCAGCGACAGCGCGCCGGTTCCGCATCCCATGTCGAACACCGTCTCGCCCGGCTCGATGCCGGCCAGGTCCAGGAAGCGCTGCACGTAGGGCGTGGGGGAGTCCTTCGAGGTGAACGTGGAGGCGCGCTTGTCCCAGTAGGACGAGTCGTCCGCCCGTCGGCGGGCCTTCTGCAGCTCCTTCCATTCCCCGTTCCAGTCGCGTGTGGTGAGCAGCGGCGTGAAGGCGCACGTCGCGTCGTCGGAGGGTGCGCTCGCGGGCGCTTCGGGCGTGGAGTTTTCGGTCATGGGGAAGCCTTTCGCATCGCGGGTTGTCGGCATCGGTTACTATACTAGCGAAAGAAAACGTCAAGATGCGCGCGAACCGCAAACTTATCCCGAATCGAGGAGCATCCGTCCCATGCACGTCGAATTGCTGTACCACACGCCCGATCCCGAACGCGCCATCGCCACGGCGGCGCGCCTGTGCTACGCGCCCGTGGGCGCCGCCGAGCTCATGGAAACCATGCCCGAGGAGCGCGTGAAGAGCGTGCTGTCCACCATCATGGGCAGCGGGCACTTCTCCACGCTGGAGCACGCCAGCTACACGTTCGCCGTAGACGGCGTGTCGCGCGCGCTCACGCACCAGCTGGTGCGCCACCGCATAGCCAGCTTCAACCAGCAGAGCCAGCGCTACGTGAAGTTCACCGACGGGCTGGCCACGGTGAAGCCCGAGAGCATCGCGGCGGACCCGGACGCCGAGGCCGTGTTCGACCAGGCCATCGAGGCTGCCATCGCGGCCTACGAGAAGCTTCTCGCGGCGGGCGTTCCCGCCGAGGACGCGCGCTACCTGCTGCCGAACGCCGCCGAGACGAAGATCGTCATCACCATGAACGTGCGCGAGCTGCTGCACTTCTTCCGTTTGCGCTGCTGCAACCGCGCGCAGTGGGAGATCCGCGAGATGGCGCACCGCATGCTGGAGCTGGCCCGCCCCACGGCACCGTTCGTCTTCATGGACGCCGGCGCGCCCTGCGTGAGCGGGGCCTGCCCTGAAGGCAAGATGACCTGCGGGAACCCGTACCCGCGCGTGACGAGGGGCTAGGCATGGCGGAACAGAAGAGCGACCTTTCCCGCGCGTTCTCCGAGGACGGCGCACGCAAGACGCACGTGGGCGGCCAAGCCCTCATCGAGGGCATCATGATGCGCGGCAAGTACAACTGGTCGGTGGCCGTGCGCGAGCCCGCCGGCGACATCTACGTGGAGGAACACGACCTGGCAAGCGGCCGCAAGAAGAACGGGTGGCTGCACTGGCCGCTCGTGCGCGGGTGCCGGGCGCTCGTCGAGTCGCTCGTGCTGGGCTTCAAAGCGTTGGAGATCGCGGCGGAGCACGCGTTCGCGGAGGACGAGGCGACCGGCGAGGGCGCGGAGGGGGCGGAGGGGGCCTGCGGCTCGGGCAGTCCTGCTCGCACGGACAGTCCGCTGGACTGTCCGGCTCGTGCGGAACTCGCCTCAGACCCCTCCCGCCCCCTCCGCTCCGAGGGTAACGCTTCCTCTGGCGATGCCGCCACGATCGAGGGCGTCGAGGGGGGCACGGGCGACTCGCTCGCTGATGAGAAGGGGTTCTCCTGGAAGGACGACTTCGGGCGGCCCGAGACGATGGTCGACGCGTTGGGCGCGCAGACGACGCTCGAGGTGGTGTGCGACCCGGCTGCGGACGCCCCCGTAGGGGCGGGCTGCTGCCCGCCCGGCGCGGACGGCGCCGAGCCCGAGCCCGAGCCCGAGAAGAAGCCTTTCCTCGACCAGGAGGCGGAGTTCGGCAAGGGCGCCATGGCGGTGTCCATGGTGCTCGGCCTGGTGCTGGGCGTGGTGCTGTTCATCGTGGCGCCGGCGTTCATCACGAACCTCGTGGTGGGCGAGTACGACCAGAACACGGTTCTGTGGAACATCGTGGACGGCCTTCTGCGCGTGGCGGTGTTCGTGTTCTACCTGTGGCTCATCGGGCGCATGCAGGAGATCAAGCGCATGTTCGGCTACCACGGCGCCGAGCACAAGACCATCCACTGCTACGAGCACGGACTTCCGCTCACGCCCGAGAACGCGCGCAGCTTCCCGCGCCTGCACGTGCGCTGCGGCACGGCGTTCCTCATCATGGTCATGATCATCGCCATCATCGTGTACACCGTCACGCCCATCAACGGCCTGATCGCCGCCTGGGGCGTGCCCGACGGCGCGCCGAAGCTGGCGCTGGTCATACTTGTGCGCATTCTGCTCATGCCCGTGATAGCCGGCATCTCCTACGAGATCACCGTGCGCTGGGCCGGCAGCCACCCCGACAACCCGCTGGTGAAGGTTATCCTGTGGCCCGGCATGCAGATGCAGTACCTCACCACGAACGAGCCCGACGACGGCCAGATCGAGTGCGCCATCGCCGCCATGCAGCGCGTGCTGGAACGCGAGGAGGCCGAAGCCGCGAACGCGGCCGGTTCGAGCGTCGATGCCGCCGAGGGCGAAAGCGCGGCGTCGGCGGCAGCCTGATCGGCCGGTCTCAAGGGCGCCAACGTCCTTGGGATTGTTAGTGCACCGCGCTTATGGTGAGCGGATAGTCTTTCAGGAAAGCCTCGGTGAGCGAGAAGACGCGATCCGTGCTCAGAGTGTAATCCGGTTCGTGACTATAAGGGCTTCGCTCGCTGTCGGGCGGGCACAGACTTCCTAGGTATTCCTCGAGGTCTTCGGCCTTCGAGCGTATCGCGTCGAAGTCGCCTTCGGCATACAGTTTCTCAATTTCGAGATAATAGCTTCTGAACTGGGGCATTGATCGGGGAAATACCTTGATGGCGTTCAGATTGCTTATTTCCCGATCCGCCAGATTGCATTCCCTTTCGAGGGATCCCATGCGCTCGTCTTCCAACCAGTTTGTTTTCTCGGCTTCGAGAGAGGCCACGCTCCCTGTCAAAACCTGCATGTTCGACAGGCTGGCGTTGAGGGAGTGCTGAAACGATTTTTTCGCTCCGTCGTGGGTGACGAGCAACATCGCGTTTGCCGACAAGGATACGATGAGCACCACCGCAACGGCTGCGATAGCCATCTTCCGTTTCTTCATAGCGCCACCTGCTTCCTTGCTTTCCACTGTAGCGAAGCTCGATCATGCATCGAGATGCGCCGAACAGAGGGGGCGATCCGTGCTGCTTGTTGAGGCATTATACTCGGCGAGAAGGCAACCGTCATGCTGCATCGTAGGCGCAGCCGTCTGGCTGATCGCATTGCCGCTATGGAGGCTGGCTTCGTGGTTGGGGGCGCGCGGCGGTGAGTTCATGTCGAAAAGCGTGGTGCGCGCTCGTTTTATGCCATTCCGCAGGGCAGAGCCCTTGCCCTACGGAAGACGTTCGCTTGGGCACGTTTGCCTGCTAGTCCGAAAACCGCGCCTCCCGCTCTGGGACCGGCCAGATCATGCAGCTCCAGACGATGTTCTGCTCGTAGTCGAGCGCGCATTCGCCCGTTTCGGCGTCGACGGTCGCGTGGCGCTCGACGAAGCGCCGCAGGGCGTCGCGTTCGGCGGCGTCCTGCGGGCGGGCGGTGGATTCCGCCGCCTCGAGAAGCTGCTTGCGGCTGGGGGCGTGCCAGCGGCGAGGGTAGGCGATGTGGCTCACCGAGGGGCGCCGCCCGCTGGCGAACAGGTAGTTCAGCGCGGCGACGAACCCGCGCCGCTGCTCCTGCTCGCTCGCCGGGCGGCCCATGGTCCGCAGCATGCGCAGGTCCACCATGGGGGTCTCGCCGCCCGGCATGGTGACGGCCACGCGGCTGCGGGCCTTGCTCTCAAGCTTCGCGCAGGCGCCTGCCAAGTCGTCGGTGATGAGCGAGCGCGACGCGACGGCCACGTCGGCGCACGGCAGGTCCGTCCAGTCGTCCTGCCACGAGCGCTCGAACGCGGACACCTCCACGCCGGCTTCCCGCGCCCCGGCCGCGAGCTCGCCGAGCATCCCGGGCGAGAAGTCCACGGCGACCACGGCGTGGCCGCGCTGTGCGAGCGGGATGCTGAGGGTGCCCGACCCGGCGCCCATGTCAAACACGTTCTCGCCCGGCTCCAGGGCTAGCAGGTCGACGAGCTGGTCGATGTAACTGCTGCGCCGGCTCTTGTGGGCGAATCCGCGCGCCTTCGCGTCCCAATCCTTCTTCGTGCCGGGAGCGTCTTCGCCCACCGCCCGGCGATAAGCGTCTGCCCAGTACGCGCTGTCCACCAGCAAGTCCATGGCGTTCCCCTCTCATCGACGCCAGCTGTGCCGGTTCCGTCGTCGAGCTGCGCATCTTCTCTATTACTCTCAATTCAGTATAGCATTGAGGATCGGAGCCGTCGTGCACGGGACACCCGTAACCATTTGACCCGAACTTTCGCTTGGCGGGAGGTTTTCGGCCGGGGTGTGCGCACGCAGATCGCGTCGAAATGCACAAAAACCGCCGACGTCTGATGTTCGGCGGAGCGCTCTCTTCCCACAGAGTCTGCGCCCTGCAAGAAAACGCCTGTTTGGAAGGGCGACATGCTCGCGCCCGCGCGACACCGTTCGCGCAGGGGCGCCTTTTCGGCCCTCCAAACATCGGACGTCGGCGGTTTTCGTGCATTCCCGGAGGGTTTTTCGTGCATGGGGCCTCTGATGCAGCCGGTTTGTCGGCGGCATGAACCTTCGTCGCGAGCTAAATGGAATAAGGAACAGATGTTTGCGCTTTGGACCGAGGCTGACACTTTCCTGCTATACTGGTGCGATCCGAAAACGAACCGACGAGACGAGGCCCGCCCTGTGGACAACGCCATCACCGTGCGGAACCTGAAGAAGACCTTCAGGCTCTCCGCGAAGCAACGCAAACTGGAGCATACCGAGGCACGTACCAAGATCGCCGTGGACGACTTGTCGTTCGACGTGCGTCGCGGCGAGATATACGGCCTGCTGGGCCCCAACGGCGCCGGCAAGACCACCACGCTGCGCATGCTCGCGGCGCTTGTGAAGCCCGATGCGGGCGACGCGGTCGTGAAGGGCGCGTCCGTCGTGTCCGACCCCATGGAGGTGCGCCGCCTCATCGGATTCCTGACGAGCGAGCTCAAGCTGGAAGAGGCGTTCTCGCCCGACTACCTGTTCGACTTCTTCTCGGAGCTGCACCACGTGGACGCGGCCGTGCGCGACGAGCGCAAGCGGGCGCTGTTCGAGCGCTTCGGCATCGACCGGTTCGCGCAGACGAAAGTGGCCGACCTGTCCACGGGTATGAAGCAGAAGACCTCGCTCGCGGTGTCGCTCGTGCACGACCCCGGCGTCATCATCTTCGACGAGCCCACGAACGGCCTGGACGTGCTCACGGCCAAGACGGTGACCGACTTTTTGGCGGAGCTTCGGTCCGAGGGCAAGACCATCCTCTTGTCCACGCACATTTTCAGCCTGGTGGAAAAGGTGTGCGACCGAGCCGGCGTCATCATCGACGGCCGCATGGTGGCCGCGGGCACGCTGCCCGAGCTGACGGGCGGCCGTTCGCTCGAGGACGCGTTCTTCGACCTGTACGCCGCCTGCGCAGGGGAGGCCTCATGAAAAGCAACGCGCTCACGATAGCCAAGAAGGAGCTGGCGAAGTTCTTCAGCAACAAGGTGTCGGCCGTCGTCTCCATCGCGCTGCCCGGCCTGCTCATCTTCCTCATGTGGACCGTCATGGGCGACGCCATGGGCAGCATGTTCTCTCCGGACGACACGAAGCAACCGGTCGTGGCGGTGGTGAACGAGCCGGCGAGCATCGAGGGGCTGGCGCCGCAGGCCGGCATCGACGCGGTGCCCGAGGCCGCCCTGCCCGATTCCGACGAGATGCGCAAGCGCATAGAACGGGGCGACGTGAAGGCCTTCGCCGTGTTCCCCGAAGGGTTCGACCGGGACGTGGCCGCGTACGATCCGGCCTCGGGCGATCGGGCCCCGCAGGTGGAGATCTACTTCAACTCCACCGACCCCGATTCGGCGAAGGCGTTCTCGGCGTTCACGTCCCTGCTCGACGCCTACGAGTCGTCCCTGGCGAACCGCTTCGACGTGAACGCGGGGCAAGGCGCCTACGACGTGGCCGAGGAGCGCGACATCGCCGGTTCCGTCGTGGTGTCCATCGTTCCCATGCTGCTGCTCATCCTGCTGTTCACCAGCTGCATGTCCATCGCGTCGGAGTCGGTGGCGGGCGAGAAGGAGCGCGGCACCATGGCCACGCTCCTGGCCACGCCCATCAAGCGGCGCGACATCGCGCTTGGCAAGGTGCTGGCCGTCACGCTCATCGGCCTGGCCATCGCCGCGTCCAGCATGCTGGGCATCTTCGCGGGGCTGCCCAGCATCATGCAGGGCGCCGTGGACATGAACGTGTACGGTCCGACCGACTACCTGCTGCTCGTGCTGGTGGTGGTGTCCGCCACGCTTTTGGTGGTCGTGCTCATCACCATGGTGTCGGCGCTGGCGAGGACCACGAAGGAGGCGGGCATGTACCTGACGCCGCTCATGATCGTGGTCATGCTCGTGGGCATCCTCGGCATGTTCGGCGGAGGGGCGAAGGCGGAGTTCTGGTACTACCTTGTCCCGCTGTACAACTCCGTGCAGTGCATGATCGGCATATTCACGTTCGACTTCCAACCGGTGAACGTGGCCGTGTGCGTGCTGAGCAACCTCGTGTACACCGGCGCGGGCGTGCTCGCGCTGCAGCGCATGTTCAACAGCGAGCGTCTGATGTTCGCGCGGTAGGGCGGCTCGCCGTCATCCTCTGGGATCGAAGCCCTCCCCTTGTCATCCTGAGCGGAGGCCGTAGGCCGGAGTCGAAGGATCCCGTGCGGCGATAGCCGGAGGTCTCGCGGTTGGCACCGCGCGGGATCCAACGAACCCGCTTCGCTCGCTCATGATGGCATGATGCGCAGCCTCCGCACGCCGCTTTCGCTATCGTCAATCTCCCGTAACCTCCCTGCCATCTGGGGAGATGGCGTGCGTGCTAGACTGGGCGACGCATGTTGTCATGAATTCTGGCAGGACCGCGGCGCGCAGACGATCGCGGCCTTTCACGCGGGAAACGGGAGGCTTCTGCTGTGGGCAGCGCTATATCGGTCAAGGACATACGCAAGAACTTCGGCGCGGTGGAGGCGCTTCGCGGCGTGTCGCTCGAAGTCGCCTCCGGCGAGAAGGTGGTGATCATCGGCCCCTCGGGCTCGGGCAAGAGCGTGCTCATCCGCTGCATCAACGGGCTCGAGACGCCGGACTCCGGGTCCATCGTGGTGGACGGCATGGACCTCGCGGACCGCAAGGTCAACGCCCGCGCCCTCGCGCGCGACGTGGCCATGGTGTTCCAGAGCTACAACCTCTACCCGCACAAGACCGTGCTCGAGAACGTGACGCTCGCGCCCATCAAGGTGCTCAAGGTGCCGCGCGAGCAGGCCGAGCGCGACGGGCGGGCGTACCTTGAACGCGTGGGGCTGGAGAGCAAGCTCAACCAGTACCCCGACCAGCTCTCCGGCGGCCAGCAACAGCGCGTGGCCATCGCCCGCGCCCTCAACATGCATCCGAAGATCATGCTGCTGGACGAGCCCACGAGCGCGCTCGACCCCGAGATGGTGCAGGAGGTGCTCGACGTCATCAAGTCGCTCGCCGAGACCAGCATGACCATCGTCATGGTCACCCATGAGATGGGGCTGGCCCGCGAGGCGGCCGACAAGGTCGTGTTCATGGAGAACGGCCTGGTGGTGGACCAGGGATCGCCGCATTACCTGTTCGACGAGACGGACAACGCCCGCGTCAAGAGCTTCCTCTCGAAGATACTGTGAGGCGCGCCATGCTGACCAGGAGAGGCTTCATACGCGCTTCGGCGCTCGCGGCGGCCGGGCTCGCGTTCGGCGCGCCCCTTGCCCTCACGGGGTGCACCGCCGACGCAGACGTGCTGCGCGTGGGCACGAAGATCGACGTGCCCGGCTTCGGCTTCCAGAACCCCGAGACGGGCAACATCGAGGGCATGGAGGTGGACATCGCGCGCGAGCTGGCCAAGCGCATCAAGGGCAGCCCCGACGCGTTGCAGGTGACGGGCGTGAACGTGACCACGCGCGGCGCGATGCTCGACAACGGCACGCTCGACGCGACGCTGGCCACGTTCACCATCACCGACGCGCGCAAGAAGAGCTACAACTTCTCGCGCCCCTACTACACCGACCACATCGGCGTGCTGGTGAAGAAGTCGTCGGGCATCACCGACCTGCGCGACCTGGACGGCAAGACCGTGGGCGTGGCGCTGTCGGCCACGACGCGCGACAAGCTCACGGCCGCCGGCGACGAGATCGGCATCCACATGAAGTTCGCCGAGTACTCCACCTACCCCGAGATCAAGATCGCGCTGGTCACCGGGCGCGTGGACGCGTTCTCGGTGGACCGCTCCATCTTGAACGGCTACGTGGACGGCTCCACCATGCTGCTGGACACGCAGTTCGCGCCGCAGGAGTACGGCGTGGCCACGAAGAAGTCGAACACCCAGCTGGCCGACCAGGTGGACGCCGCCATCGCCGCCATGGCCGACGACGGCACGCTGCGCTCGCTCGAGGAGCGCTGGGGGCTCGTGGACGACGCGCCCGCCGGCGACGGGAAGGGCGGTGGCCAGGATGCTTGACATCTTCGCCCCCTACAAATGGGAGGCGCTCTTCCAACGCTGGCCCGACATCCTGGCCGCGTTCGGCACCACGGTGGGCATCTCGGCGCTCGCCCTGGTCATCGCGCTGGTTTTGGGCATCGTGTTCGGCGTGCTGTCCGTGTCGCGCATCGCGCCTTTGCGCTGGATCACCCGCGTGTACGTGGAAGTGGTGCAGAACGTGCCGCTGCTTCTGCAGGTGTTCGTGTTCTACGCCATCTTCCCGCTGCTGGGGCTTTCTCTGGCCGCGTTCTGGATCGGCGTGCTGGCCATCGGCATCTACCACGGCGGCTACATATCCGAGGTCGTGCGCAGCGGTATCGGCTCCATCCACCGCGGCCAGTTCGAGGCGGCGAGGAGCCAGGGCTTCTCGTACTGGCAGACCATGTTCGTGATCATTCTGCCCCAGGCCATACGCATCATCATGCCGCCTTTGGCCGTGCAGGCGGCGAACCTGGTGAAGAACACCTCGGTGCTCGCGCTCATCGCGGGCGGCGAGCTCATGTACTTCTCGAACTCGTTCGCCGGGGCCACGAGCTACTACGGGCCCGTGTACGTGGTGGCCGCGATCCTGTACTTCGTCATCTGCTTCCCGCTGTCGCGCTTGGCGCTGTACCTGGAGCGCCGCACCCGCGCGCACCGGCACCTGGCAACGGGCGACGCCACCGAGGAGCTGGGCGAGGACACGATGGAGGTCACGCCGGGCACGCACGACATCACCGGGCGCGCGGCGGCCGACGCCATGGCCGGCGGCGTGGGCACCATGCTCGACACGGTGGACATAGCCCCGGCCCGGCAGGCCCCCTCGCCGCGCCACCCGCTGCACGTGCTGGGCGAGGACGCCGACGCCGAGGCGGGGGAGCGCGGGCCGCTGGAGCAGGCGTTCACCGGCCGCGTGGCCGCCGAGATCGCCGACGAGATCGGCCGCGAGATAGCGCAGGAGATAGCCGAGGAGTGCGGCGACGACGAGGCGTGCGCGGCCCGCATCATGCGCACCAAGGCCGGCCGCGTGAAGGCGCATCGGCGCCTGGAGCGCCGCGTGGCGGCCCGTCGCGGCGTCGAAGGCGTGGCGAGCGACGGGGTCGAGCCGGGCGCCGCCGAGCCGGCTTCCTCCCATGCCGTGGCGCAGGGCGTGCGCGACCTGGGTTCGAACCGCACGCCGGCGGCCGACGAGGCGCTGGCTTCCCGCGCCGAGACGGCCACGAGCGACCGCATCACGAAGGACGTGCGCAAGCGCGTGGACGGGCGCGGCGAGGCGCCCGCAGCCGGCGAGACGCCTGGAACCGACGAGGCCGAACGCGCTCCCGAGCGGGCCGCGCGCGAGGAGGGCCCCCGCGCGGTGCGCCACCTGCGGGCCGACGCGCGCGACGAGGCGGAGCTGGACGAGGAGGCCTTCCTCGACAACGACTACCTGCCCGGCGAGCTGGACGCGCCCGGCGAGCGGGACGCCCACGTGCGCGCTCCGCGCGACGAGGCCGATTTCGATGCGGAATCGCAAGACGCGGTCGTCCGCCGGGAGCGTCGGGAACGTCGCCGCGCCTTCGACGTGCGCGAGGCGTCGGACGGTCCCGAGACGGTGGAGCACGACGACGTGAGCATGGAGGCGTTGGCCAACGAGGCCGATCGCGTCGCCTCCGAAGCCGCCGAGCGCGACGCGCGTGCGATGCGGATGGAATTGGGCGAGATCGCCGCAGGCGAGGAAGCGGCCACCACGCCCGGGCCTAAGGGCCGCAAGCGCCCGGACGGCGTTGCGCCCGCGGACGGCGACGGCGGACGAGAGGAGGACCGATGAGCGATATAACCGCGCTGTTCACCTGGGTGAACCTCCGATTCCTGCTGCAGGGCCTGGGCATGACGCTGCTCATCTCCGCGCTTGCCATCGCCTGCTCGGTGGTGCTCGGCACCGTCATCTCCGTCATGCGCACGTCGAACAGCCGCGTGCTGCGCGGCGTGGCCACCGTCTACATCGAGGTGTTCAAGAACACGCCGCTGCTTTTGTGGATCATGTTCACGTTCTTCGTGGCGCAGCTGCCGCCCATCGGCGCGGCCGTGCTGGCGTTCACCCTCTTCACCAGCGCCAGCGTTGCCGAGATCGTGCGCGGCGGCCTGGCGAGCGTGCCGTTCGGCCAGTACGAGGCCGCAAGGAGCCAAGGCTTCTCCACCGTGCAGACCTACCTGCTGATCATCCTTCCGCAGGCGCTGCGCAACATGGTGCCCGCGCTGCTGTCGCAGTTCGTCACCACCATCAAGGACACGAGCTACCTGTGGGGCGCTATGGCGCTGCAGGAGCTCATGGGCCGCGGCATGATACTCATGAACAGCTACAACTCCACGGTGCAGATATTCGCCATCTTCGGCATCATGGCCGCGATCTACTTCGTCGTGTGCTTCACGCTATCGCAGATCGTGCGCGCCTACCAGCGCCGCCTGAAGGAGGCCCGCGCGGGGTAGGGGGTTTGCGGACGCCGCCTGCAGAGCCGGCTATCCGAGCAGCGTGAGGTACGGCAGGTAGGCTTGCGCGCTTTCGGGCACGGCCAGGGTGACGTTCTGCCCGTAGGCGTTCACCGTGACGTAGGAGGGATCCTCGTAGGTGGTGATGGTGCCGTCGACCCCCAGGGCGCTGGCGCTCTCCGTGCCGGTTGCCACGGCGTCGCCCGGCAACGCGACGGCTTGCCAGTCGTTTATGGCCAGGCCGGCCACGGCTTCGTCGAACTGCTCGTCGGTCAGGCCGGTGGCGGCCTGGATGGCTGAGCGGTTCGATTCCACGGCGTCGTTGATCTTCCCCTTGACGTCGGCGGCGTCCATGGCGACGTTCGCGACGGCCGCCTTGGCGCTCTGCGCCGCGTCGCTCACCGGGCCGAGCGAGGGGTTCGAAAGGGCCACCAGGCCCACGCCCACCAGCACCACGACGACGAGCAGTCCGAGCAGCACTCCAAGCAGTTTCTTCATGGAACGACTCCTTGCGGTCTTCGAGGGGCGTTTGCGGCGCTCCGAGCGGAGCGGACGGACGGGCGATGCCGCCGCTGGTGCGTTTCGTGGTCGATACGCGCGGCGGTGAGTGGGTCGGTTCGGCGGCTTCACCTTGAAGGATAGCCTAACCGAGAATCGCCCGGTTCACGAAACGCCCGCAGCTTCTCCAACGCGCGGTAACGAAATCCCCATCGCATTTCCCGAACTCGCTTTGGCCCCGTCGCCCGTTTGTTGTGGGGCGATCAGGGGTTTTCTGGCCGCGTTGAAAACCTGCAAGGTTTGATCCCTCGCCGGTCCGCCTATCCGCCCCTTTCCAGCCCTGTCGGGAAGGTTCGCGCTTTCTTCAAGAGAATCGCAATTTTCACCGCATTCGCGAAAAATCGTGTATGCTAACGTCTGCTGCGCCCGACATCGGGTGCGCGCGCCGTTTCGACGGCCCGCGCCCGTCGCGAGCGCTTCATCCCCGCACACGTTAATAAACCAGTTGGGGCAATCGTGTGAACGTAACCAGGCCGCGGGAGGCGGCCCCGTTGAAACAGGAGGAACCGCGTGAAGCTGGTGGTAACCGAGAAGAACGACGCGGCTCAGAAAATCGCCGATTTGCTCGGCGTGAAGAAACCCAAGGCGGACAAGGTGTATTCCACGCCGGTGTACCGCTTCGACGTGGACGGCGAGGAATGGGTGACCATCGGCCTGCGCGGCCACATCCTGGAGCCCGACTTCACCCCCTCGATGGTGTACAAGAAGCGCGGCGGCTGGCAGGGCGTGACCGAGGAGGGCGAGACGTTTCCCGCCGACCTGCCCGCGACGCTGCCCAAACCCCCCTTCAAAAAGAAGAAGCCCTTCACCGAAGACGGCGTGGAGCTGAAGACGTGGAAGATGGACGCGCTGCCGTACCTGGTGTACGCGCCCATCAAGAAGCAGCCCAAGGAGAAGGAGATCATCCGCTCCCTGAAGAACCTGGCGAAGAAGGCCGACTCGGTCATCATCGCCACCGACTTCGACCGCGAGGGCGAGCTCATCGGAAGCGACGCGCTCTCGTGCATCCAGGAAGTGAACGACACGGCGCCCGTGTCCCGCGCCCGCTACTCGGCGTTCACGAAGGAGGAGATCACACACGCGTTCTCCAACCTGGTGGAGCTTGACGTGAACCTGGCGTCCGCCGGCGCGTCGCGCCAGGACATCGACCTCATCTGGGGCGCGGTGCTCACGCGCTACCTGACGCTCGTGAAGTTCGCCGGCTACGGCAACGTGCGCTCGTCCGGCCGCGTGCAAACGCCAACCCTCGCGCTCATCGTGGCCAAGGAGCGCGAGCGCCTGGCGTTCGTGCCCGAGGACTACTGGGTGATCCGCGGCGCGTTCGGCGCCGACCCGGACGCCTTCGAGGCCCCGCACGCCACGGCCCGCTTCAAGGTGGAGGCCGAGGCGCAAGCCGTCATGGCGCACGTGGAGGGCGCGACAACCGCCACGGTGTCGTCCGTGGAGAAGAAGAAACGCACGGTGCAGCCGCCCGCGCCGTTCAACACCACCTCGCTCATGGCCGCCGCGTCGGCCGAGGGCATCTCGCCCGCGCGCACCATGCGCATCGCCGAGAGCCTGTACATGGACGGCTACATCTCGTACCCCCGCGTGGACAACACGGTGTACCCCAGCTCGCTCGACCTGGCCGAGACGGTGAAGGCCATCTCCGGCAACCCCGCCTACGCGCCGTACTGCAAGGAGCTTTTGGCAAAAGGCGAGCTCAAGGCCACGCGCGGCAAGAAGGAGACGACGGACCACCCGCCCATCTACCCCACGGCCAAAGCCACGCCCGACGATTTGGCGCCGGCCGACTACAAGCTGTACAACCTCATCGCGCGCCGCTTCTTGGCGACGCTGTCCGAGGCGGCGGTCATCGAGGGCACGAAGGTGACGCTCGACGTGAACGCCGAGCCGTTCGTGGCGAAGGGCGACGTGCTGGTGAAGCCGGGCTACCGCGCCATCTACCCCTACGGCCTGAAGAAGGACGAGCAGCTTCCTGCGCTTTCCGAGGGCGAGACCATCGCGTTCGGCGGCGCCACGTGCACGAAGAAGCAGACCGAGCCGCCCGCGCGCTACAGCCAGGGCAAGCTCATCCAGGAGATGGAGAAGCTGGGCCTGGGCACGAAGTCCACGCGCCACTCCATCATCGAGCGCCTGTACACGGTGAAGTACATCCAGAACGACCCCATCGAGCCCTCGCAGCTGGGTATGGCGGTGTGCGACGCGCTGGACAAGTTCGCCCCGCACATCACCCACCCCGAGATGACGGCCGAGCTGGAAGAGGAGATGGACAACATCGCCGAGGGCCGCACGACGAAGTCCCAGGTGGTCGACACGTCCCGCAACCTGCTGTCCGAGCAGCTGGCGAGCCTGCTTCCGCACTCGGAAGAGGTGAAGGACGCTCTGGCAGACGCCGTGGCCGCCGACGCCTACGTGGGACCCTGCCCCAAGTGCGGCAAGGATTTGCAGCTGCGCGCGAGCCAGAAGACGCGCGGCATGTTCATCGGCTGCTCCGGCTGGCCCGACTGCGACGTCACGTACCCCCTGCCCAAGGGCAAGGTGGAGGCCGTGCCCGAGCCGTGCCCCACGTGCGGCATGCCCCAGGTGAAGGTGACGGCCTTCCGCAGCAAACCGCGCACCATCTGCATCGACCCGAACTGCTCCACGAACAAGGAGCCCGACGTGGAGGTGGGCGAGTGTCCCGCCTGCAAGGCGAAGGGCAAAACGGCCAAGCTCATCGCGCAGAAGAACCCGCGCACGCTGAAGCGCTTCATCCGCTGCGAGAACTACGACGAATGCGGCACGGGCTACCCGCTGCCCCAGTACGGGGCGCTGGCCGCCACGGGCGAGGTGTGCGAGCACTGCGGCGCGCCCATGGTCATCGTCACCACGAACCGCGGCCCCTGGAAGCTCTGCCCGAACTTCGACTGCCCCGGCAAGGAGCAGGACGAGGACAAGAAGGACGCCAAGGGCGGCGCCAAGAAGCCGGCCGTGAAGAAGCCGGCTGCGAAGAAAGCCCCCGCCAAGCGCAAGGCGCCCGCCAAGAAGGCCTAACGCCCGCGCATCCGTTTCGCCCTTCGACGGCGCAGCCCAACGGCTGCGCCGTTTTTTCGTGGCCGACGTGGTCATCGGACCGGCCAGTCGGTTCTTCGCGTCGAATCGTCATAGAGGCCGCGCGCCTGGACGCTCGCGAACCAAGGCGCTTGAAAGCGGGCCGGGCGACGATGCCCCCGCCCGTCTGGAACCTTCCGCAGAGGTTGGCCGACTTGCCGCAGGCGGATCGACGGGATTGCGCCGACGGCGATCCGACGGGGAAGTCGGCCTCGAACGCACGGTTTTCGCCGCAATGTTACGTTTTGCGGAAGGTTTTCGGGGCCACGATGTCGCGCATGCCGTCGCCGACGAGCATTTTCCCAGATGGCGCTGCTTCACGGCGGAAGCTCTCGGACCGAAGCGTAACATTGCGGCGAAAACCGTGCGTTCGAGGTCCGTGAAGCATGCCGCGACGTGCCGTTTCGCTGGAGATGCGCGGCTCCCGGCCGCCGACGGCGGCGCGGGGCGCTACAATGCGGTCGCTGAATCTGACTTCGAAGGAGCTATCACATGTCTAAAGTAACCATCGTCGGCGCCGGCAACGTCGGGGCCACCGCCGCCCACATCATCGCGTCCAAGAACCTGGCCGACGTCGTGCTCATCGACGTGGCCGAGGGCCTGCCGCAGGGCAAGGCGCTCGACATGATGCACATGCGCAGCGTGGAGAAGTTCACGGTGCGCGTGACCGGCACGAACGACTACGCCGACACGCGCGACTCCGACATCGTCGTCATCACGGCGGGCATCGCCCGCAAGCCCGGCATGACGCGCGAGGACCTGCTCGGCGTGAACGCCGGCATCATGAAGTCGGTGATCGGCCAGGCCATGGAGGCTTCCCCGAACGCCGTGTTCATCTGCGTGACGAACCCGCTCGACGTCATGACCACGCTGGCGTATCGGCAGTCGGGCCTGCCGGCGAACCGCCTCATGGGCATGGGTGGCGTTCTGGACTCCTCGCGCCTGTCGTTCGCGGTGTGCGAGAAGCTGGGCTGCGAGCCGGCCGACGTGGTGGCCTGGGCCGTGGGCGCGCACGGCGAGGGCATGGTGTGCTGGCCGCGCTTCACCACGGTTTCCGGCACGCCCATCACCGAGCTCATGGACGAGGCGGCCGTGGCCGAAGCCGTGCAGCGCTGCGTCAAGGGCGGCGCCGAGGTGGTGGCGCACCTCAAGACGGGCAGCGCCTACTACGCGCCGGGCGCGTCCATCGCGAAGATGGTCGAGGCCATCCTGGGCGACACGCACGAGGTCATGAGCGTGTGCGCGCACATCGACGGCCAGTACGGCATCGAGGACCTCTACATGAACGTGCCGGTGCGCCTAGGCAAGGGCGGCGTGGAGGAGGTCGTCGAGTTCGACCTGAACGACGACGAGCTGGCCGCGCTGCAGGCGAGCGCCGACAGCGTCCGCGCGGGGTTGGCGAACCTGCCGGAGTAGGCTCGACCTGCGGGGCGGGCGGGGAGGTCGCACAGGGCTTCTCGCACACTTCGCGAAAGCTCGGCACCCTGCACGACCTCCCCGCCCTTGTTGCGGGTTGGATGGGCCGGCGGGTTACTACTATAGCGCGGATCATGGGGGCGTCGCTTGGGCGGCGCTCCCTTCGTTGGGGGAGGGGTCGAACTCTCCTTAATAAGAGAGGTTCAACATGCTGATAGAGATCGACGTTGAGCGGTGCATCGGGTGCGGGCGTTGCGTGGAAGACTGCGTGGGCGCGAACCTGGCGGTGGAGGATGGCGTTGCCCAGGTGAAAGGGCGCTGCATCCTGTGCGGGCACTGCGTGGCCGTGTGCCCGACCGAGGCGGTGTCCATTCCGGGCTACGACATGGCGGACGTGGAGCCGTGCGCTCCTGCCGGCACGACCATCGACGCGCGGGCGCTGCTCGTAGCCATCAAGTCGCGCCGCAGCGTGCGCGACTACCGCCCGCGCGCGGTGGAGCAGGACGCGCTGCGTCTCGTGCTGGAGGCGGGACGCTACACCGCCACGGCGAAGAACGCCCAAGGCTGCCGCTTCGTCGTGGTGCAGGACGAGCTCGACGAGCTCAAACGCCTCGTGTGGAGCGGTATCGAGGACTTGCTCGCGCTTCCCGCCGCCGACAAGCCGCGCTGGGTCAAGCTCTACAAGCCCTTCCTGCGCGATGCGCGGGCGGGGCGGCAGGACTTCCTGTTCCGCAACGCGCCCGCTGTCGCGTTCGTCGCGGCCGACCGCGCCGACGACGCCGGGCTGGCCGCGCAGAACATGGAGCTCGCGGCGGCCTCGCTCGGCCTGGGCGTCCTGTTCAACGGCTACCTGTGCCGCGCCGCCGAGGAGCTTCCCGCCGTCAAGGCGTTCCTTCAGGCCGAGGACCGGCTCCTGCAGATCTGCATGCTGCTGGGCCACCCCGCCGTTTCCTACCGTCGCACGGCTCCGCGCCTTCCCGGCGACTTCGTGGTGAAGTAGCGGCGCACCACCCGAACGACTTCGCTTTCGAACATGCGAAAAGTAAAGAGCTCTTGACATTTTTGCGCAGGGGTGGCATACTCTGAAAAGTCAAGAGTTCTTTACATTTTCAGAATGAAGGCGGAAGGAGCCGGACATGGACGAGATGGAGAAATCGATCAAGACGCGGTCGGAGTCGCTGGGGTTCAAGCTCGCCCTCTTGCTGCTGGCCACATGGACGCTTGTCGACTTGGTGCTGTACGTGACGACCGGTCGCTTCCACGACATGCTGCCGGGACTCGTGCTCATCGCCGTGCTCCTGGCGCAGGGCCTGTCGGAGGAGTGGATGAAGCGGAGCATGGTGGCGGGCGACGACGAGTACCGCGAGCCCAACCGCGTCGCGCAGCTGCTCGTGGGCGGGCTGGGAGTGGCGATCGTGGCGTTCTTCGCCGGCTTCTTCGCGCTCTACGTGGCGTAGCGGGCGGGCCGGTTATGCGCAACGACATCAAGCGGCTTCGGAAGGAGAAGGGCCTGCGCCAAGAGGATCTGGCCCAGCGCTGCGGCGTGAGCCGCCAGACCATCGTGGCCGTGGAGAACGACAAGTACGACCCCACGCTGCCCCTCGCCCTGCGCCTCGCCCGCGAACTCGGCACGACGGTGGAGGAGCTGTTCCATCTGGACTGACCGGTAGGGTTCGCGTCCGACACGCTGTCGCCTTCCGCATTGGAGGGCGACAGCGTATAGCGCGTTTCCAGCCGCAAGGCGAGCGTCCTGAGCTTCGCACAGTCGCTCAGCTGCACGAAAATCACCGACGTCCCCCTTACCAGCGTTGCATGCGAGCGTTTTCAAGTTGCGCGAACTGGGCAAACGATCGATACGAGTGGGTTGGGTCGATGTGCTCAGGCTCAAAAGCGCCGTGAGACGGGGGACCTCGGTGATTTTTGTGCAACGGTTTATGGAGACGGAGGGTTCCGCGGCCGTTCGGTAGCTCGTGCAAGAAAGCATGCCGGAATTGCACAAAAACCCGCGACGTTTGACGACAGGGAGAGGGGAAAAGCCGTCCTGCTCGAAACGGTGCCGTGCGGCATCGTGGATGCCGTTCTTCCGACCAGGTGATTCTCGGCAGGGACAGGCCGGCGAGGAGGAACGCCCCTCGCCGAGCATCGAGCGTCGCAGATTTTTGCGCGCTTTCGAGCGAGTCGCTTGCGCGGCCCCGTTCCGCAGGGGGTTCGAAGGGGTTGGACGCGCTTACCGCATTTCGCACGGCGAGCGCAATGCTTGCGCTATAATCTTTTCCATGGACACCATCATCACGAAATCACAGGTTGCGGACGCCGTCTACGCGGCCATCCCGCAGCTTGCCTGCGAATTGCCGGCCGACATCGCGGCGGGGCTCGAGGCGGCGCGCGCTGCGGAGGACGGCCCGCGCGGGCGGGCCGTGCTCGACCAGCTGGTGGAGAACGCGCGCATCGCGCGGCAGGACCGCGTGCCCATCTGCCAGGACACCGGCACGGTATGGGTGAGCCTGGAGATAGGGCCGGGCGTCCTCGCGGCCGGCGACGTGTTCGCCGACGTGGACGACGCGGTCGCCCGCGCCTACGACGAGGCGCGCCTGCGCAAGTCGGTGGTGCGCGACGCCGTGCTCGACCGCGCGAACACGGGCGACAACACGCCCGCGTTCTGCGACGTCCACCCGGTGGACGAGGCGGGCACGGCACGGCTGCACGTCATGCTGAAGGGCGGCGGCTCGGACAACGCGAGCCGCGTGGTCATGCTGGTGCCGGGCGCCGGCAAGCAGGGCATCGTGGACGAGCTCGTGCGCTGCGTGCGCGAGAAGGGCGCCAACGCCTGCCCGCCGCTCGTGGTGGGAGTGGGCATCGGCTCCACGTTCGACAAGGTGGCCGGCCTCGCGAAGCGCGCGCTCATGCGGCCGGTGGACGTGCCCGCGGCCGATCCGCGCGTGCGCGCGCTGGAGGAGGAGCTGCTGGAGGCCGTGAACGCCACGGGCGTGGGCCCCGGCGGCCTGGGCGGCCGCACGACGGCGCTGGCCGTGCGCGTGGCCACGGCCCCGTGCCACATCGCCGCGCTGCCGCTCGCCATCAACATGGGTTGCTCCGCCATGCGGAGATGCACGGTGGACTTGTCTGCGGAGGAAGGCCTTTGTCATCCTGAGCGCAGCGCGCAGCGCGGATTCGAAGGATCCCGCGCGGCGTCAGCGTTGAGCGCTGCGGAAGAGGACGGGAACGTGCCGCTCGATCGCTCGTCTGGCCTGGCGGCCCGCGTGGGATCCTTCGGCTCCGCTCCCTGCGGTCGCCCCGCTCAGGATGGAAAAAGCGAGGGGGCGCGTCGTGGCTAGCGTCGACCCTGTCCGTTTGACCCTGCCCCTCGACCGCGCCGCGCTGGCCGACCTGGAGGCCGGCGACGCCTGCCTGCTCACGGGGCCGCTGTACACGCTGCGCGACGCGGGCCACGTACGCCTCATGGCCGAGCTGGAGGCCGCCGGCGGGCAGCTGCCCTACGGCTTGGACGGCCAGACCATCTTCTACGCGGGCCCCACGCCCGCGGCCGCCGGCCGCCCGTTCGGCGCGGTCGGGCCCACCACGGCCAGCCGCATGGACTTCGCGGCGCCGGCGCTGCACCGCGCGGGCATTGCGGCCACGGTGGGGAAGGGCCGGCGCAGCGCCGAGGTGCGCGAGGCGTGCGCGGCCACGGGTTCCGTTTATTTCGTGGCGTGCGGCGGGGCTGCGGCCTACCTGGCGAAGTGCGTGGCATCATCGGAAACGGTGGCGTACGACGACTTGGGCACCGAGGCGCTGCGCCGCATCGAGGTGGTGGACTTCCCCGTGTTCGTGGGCGTGGACGTTCGCGGGCGCGACGTGTACGACCTCGTCTGAGCGCGCCGCCCGTCGGCGCTGATTGTAAGGATCGAAAAGACACCGTGACGCAGCATTTTTCGGAAAGCGATGCCCCCCGCGGCATCTTCATAACGTTCGAGGGCGGCGATGGCGCCGGCAAGACGACGCATATCCGCTTCCTGTCAGAGAAGCTGCGCGAGCGCGGCCGCGAGGTGGTGTGCCTGCGCGAGCCCGGCGGCACCGCCGTGGGCGAAGAGCTGCGCGCCGTGGTGCTGGATCCGAAGAACGAGAACCTGGCCGACGAGGCCGAGCTGCTCATATACGAGGCCGCCCGCGCCCAGATCGTGGCCGAGGTCATCCGGCCGGCTCTCGAGCGCGGCGCCGTGGTGCTGTGCGACCGCTTCGCCGACTCCACCGTGGCCTACCAGGTGCACGGACGCGGCCTGGACGCGGACTTCGTAGAGCGCGCGAACGCCTTCGCCTGCCAGGGCACGGTGCCCCACCGCACCATCCTCATGGTCACGGGCGGCTCGGCGAAGACGGGGCTCGCTCGCGCCACGCACCGCAACGGCGCCGACCGCCTGGAGCTGGCGGGCGAGGAGTTCCACACGCGCGTGAACGAGGGCTTCCTCGCCCTTGCCCGCGACCATGCCGACCGCGTGCGCGTGGTGCAGTCGGCTTCCAAGAAGTCGAAGACGTCGGCCCGCGTGTTCCGCGAGCTGGCGGACCTGTTCCCGTGGATGGCCGACGTTCTGGACGACGAGAAATTTTTCGCCCCGCTCGACGTGCGGCGTCCCCGCCCGCAGGGCGCGGGTTCCGGCAACCGCGCTTCCGGCGGCAAGGGCCGCGGCGCTTCGAAGGGGGCGCGGAGCGGCAGCGGCGGCAGGGGGGCGCGGGGCAACGGCTCCGGAGGCTCCCGCAACGCGTCGAAGGGGCCGGACGGCGGCCGCGCGGCCGCGCCGGATGGCCCGCACGGCGGAAGGCGGGGGAAGTAGGGCATGGCCGATGCCTTCGAGAACATACTCGGCCAGCCGCAGGTGCGCGAGTTTTTGCGCACGAGCGTGGCGAACGGGCGCGTGACGCACGCCTACCTGTTCACGGGGCCGGCCGGCTCGAACAAGACGATGGCGGCCTACGCCCTGGCCCAGGCGCTGCTGTGCCCGAAGGGCCCCCGCGGCCCGCGCGGCGGCCAGTGCGGCGCCTGCGACACGTGCGGCCGCGTCATGCGCAAGAAGCACCCCGACGTGCGCTACTTCGCGCCCGAGGGGGCCGGCGGCTATCTGGTGGACCAGATCCGCGACATCGCGGCCGACACGGCGCTCGCGCCCATCCAGGCCGACAAGAAGATATACATCCTCGACCGCGTGGACCTGCTGGGCGTGCAGGCGGCCAACGCCTTCCTGAAAACGCTGGAGGAGCCGCCGTCCGACGTGGTGCTCATCCTGCTGGGCCGCACGCGCGAGAGCGTGCTTCCCACCATCGTGTCGCGCTGCCAGGTGGTGCCGTTCCGCCACATCCCGGCCAGCGAGGCCGCCGGCATCCTGGCGCAGAACACGGGGGCGTCGCTGGAGAAGGCCCGCATCGCCATCGAGGCGTGCGACGGCTCCATCACGCGCGGCATCGAGTTCCTCAAGTCCAACGAGCGCCTGGCGTTCCGCGCCCGCGTGCTGGAGGCCCTGGCGCTTCTGCGCAACGCCGACGACTGGGACCTGCTGGGGCAGGCGAGCGAGCTCGTGGTGCTGGCGAAGGCCCCGCTCGACGTCGTGCGCGCCGCGCAGGAGGAGGAGCTGGCCGAGAACGCGGACTTTTTGGCGAAGTCGGCCATGCGCCAGATCGAAGCGCGCAACAAGCGCCAGCTCACGGCCAAGAGCTTCGAGTCGCTGCGCCAGCTCACGGCCATCATCCGCTCGTGGCTGCGCGACGTGCTGGCCGTGTGCGCCGAGACGCCCGAGCTCGTGATCAACGTGGACGCCCGCGGCGCGATCGAGGACGCCGCCCGCGCCACCGACGAGGCCCGCGTGGCCGCCGCGCTGGCGGCCGTGCGCCGCTGCGACGAGGCCATCTCGTATAATGTATCCCCTGAAACGTGCATCGACGCGCTGCTCTTCGAAACGAAGGACGCGCTGTACCGCCCCCGCCCGCACGCGGCGGACGCGCGCATGAGATAGAGAGGTATCGGCTAATGGTTCGGATAGCGCCCATAAGGCTCGCTTACAACCCGAAGACGCTCTGGTTCGATCCGGGCGACTTGGAACTGAAGAAGGACGACCCGGTCGTGGTGTCCACGGCGCGCGGCCTGGAGTTCGGCCGCATGGCCGACGACGTGTTCGAGGCCGACGAGGCCCAGGTGAAGAAGCTCAAGACCGCGCTCAAGCCGGTGAAGCGGCTCGCGAGCGAGGAGGACGCCGAGCGGGCCGAGGAGATGTGTCGCCGCTCGGAGGAAGCGCTGCCCGTGTTCAAGCAGATGGCTGCCGAGGCCAGCGAGGACATGCACCCCGTGTCCGTGGAGTTCCTGCTCGACGGCGACAAGGCCGTGTTCTACTTCGAGGCCGAGGAACGCGTGGACTTCCGCGAACTCGTGCGCAAATTGGCCGCGCACTTCCACGTGCGCATCGACATGCGCCAGATCGGCGTGCGCGACGAGGCCCGCATGGTGGGCGGCCTGGGCCATTGCGGCCAGGAGCTGTGCTGCAAGCGCCTGGGCGGCGAGTTCTGCCCCGTGTCCATCCGCATGGCGAAGGAGCAGGACCTCTCGCTGAACCCGCAGAAGATTTCCGGCGTGTGCGGCCGCCTCATGTGCTGCCTGCGCTACGAGTTCGACGCTTACAAGGACTTCAAGAGCCGTGCGCCGAAGCAGAACTCCCAGGTGGAGACGCCGGCGGGCATGGCGAAGGTCGTGGATTTGGACGTGCCGCGCGAGGTGGTGTCGCTCAAGGTCGACGGCGAGAAGCCCGTGAAGGTGCCGCTGGCGGACTTCGACCCCCCCGAGGAGGGCGCGAACCGTCCGAACCGCGTGGGCGAGGAGGCGTGGGACGAGGCCACGACGCAGGCCGTGATAGGCGTGGCGGGCGAAAGCTCCATCTTCGCCACCACGCAGCTCACGGGCGCGGACAAGCTGGCCGACCCCACGGCCGTGCGGCGCACGGGCTCGGGCGGCAAGGGGGGCTCGAAGGGCCGCAACGGCTCCGGGAAGGGCTCCGGCGCGGGCTCCGGGTCCGGCTCGGGGGCGCAGGCGAGCGGCGGCGAGTCGCGCAAGCCGCGCAGGCGCCGCTCGACGAAGGTGTCGGCCGACGGCACGGCCCAGCCCGCCGCGGTGGAGGAGGGATCCTCGAAACGCAAGCCGAAGCAGGGCGGCGACGCGTCCTCGAACGGCGGCAAGAAGCAGGGCGGCCAGAAGAGGGGCGGCCAGGCCGGCGGCAAGAAGGGCCAGGGAGGCCAGAACGGCGGCCGCAACGCCGCCCAGGGCGGCAAGAAGCAGGGTGCGAAGGGCGGCCAGGGCCAGGCGAAATCCGGGCCGCGTCCCGGCCAGAAGTCGTCCGGCCTGCGCCAGCAGGGCGGCGGGGCCCCCGCGCAGAACGGCAGCGGCAAAGCCGGCGGCGCCGCGCCGACGGGCGACGGCGGCCATCGCCGCGCCCGCCGTCGCAGCCACAAGGCGGGCGGTCCGCAGAACCCGGGCGGCGAGGGCTGACGATCTGCGCGTCCGTCGTTGCCCTGGGCGGAGGCGCGAAGCGGCAGGTTGTCATCCTGAGCGGAGGCGCGCAGCGCCGGAGTCGAAGGATCCCGTGCGGCGACAGCGGGAAGCGCCACGGCTGGCGCCGCACGGGATCCTTCGACTGCGCTCCCTGCGGTCGCTCCGCTCAGGATGACAGATGGGGCTGCCGCGCTCGCTCCGCGCGGGGTGGCAAAGCGGGGCGGCTGCGGTCGCTCCGCTTGGGATGACAACGGTGCTGCGGTCGCCCCGTGGTGCGGCTCGAGACAGAGGGAGGACGCATGAACATTGATTACGCGCTGCTCACGGACTTGTACCAGATAACCATGGCGCAGGGCTACTGGGAAAGCGGGAAGGGCGCCACGCAGGCGTGCTTCCACATGTACTTCCGCGACTACCCGTTCAAGGGCGGGTACGCGGTGGCGTGCGGCACGGCGCAGCTGGCCGAGCTCGTGGACGGGTTCGCGTTCTCGGACGAGGATCGCGCCTACCTGGCCTCGCTCGACGCGCCGGGGGGCGGCAAGCTGTTCAAGCCGGCGTTTTTGGACTTCCTGGCCGACTACCGCCTGTCCGTGGACATCGACGCCGTGCCCGAGGGCACCGTGGTGTTCCCGCACGAGCCGCTCGTGCGCGTAACGGGCCCCATCATGGACTGCCAGCTCATCGAGACGGCCCTTCTGAATTGCGTGAACTTCGAAACGCTCATCGCCACGAAGGCCGCGCGCGTGTGCCAGGCGGCCCAGGCTCCCGTGGCGGAGTTCGGCCTGCGCCGCGCCCAGGGGGCGGCGGGAGGCATCTGGGCGAGCCGCGCGGCCGTCGTGGGCGGCTGCGCCTCCACCTCCAACGTGCTGGCGGGCAAGCTGTTCGGCATCCCCGTGTCGGGCACGCACGCGCACTCGTGGGTCATGTCGTTCCCCGACGAGCTTTCCGCCTTCCGCGCCTACGCCGAGGCGTTCCCGAAGAACTGCGTCCTGCTCGTGGACACTTACGACGTGGCGCAGGGCGTGAAAAACGCCATCACGGTGGGGCTCGAGATGCGCGAGCGCGGCGAGCGTTTGGCGGGCATCCGCATCGACTCGGGCGATCTGGCATGGCTTGCCAAGATGGCGCGCGGCATGCTGGACGAGGCCGGGCTTTCCGATTGCGGCATCGTGCTGTCCAACGACCTGGACGAGTTCACCATCCAGTCCATTCGCGACGAAGGGGCGCAGGTGATGTCGTGGGGCGTGGGCACGAAGCTGGCCTGCGCCTACGACCAGCCCACGCTGGGCGGCGTGTACAAGCTGTCGGCCACGCGCGAGCCGGGCGAGGAATCGTGGACCGACCGTTTGAAGATATCCGAGTCCGTGGGCAAGCTCACCACGCCCGGCGTGCTGGACGTGCGGCGCTACTTCTACTGCGACAGCGGGCTTCTGGCCGGCGACATGGTGTTCGACGTGAACGCGCCGGGCGACGGGCAACGCGAGGTCATCGTGGATCCTTCCGACGACCTGCGGCAGAAGAACCTCGCCGGGCTGTGCTCCGAGACGCTGCTGAAGCCGCTCGCGCGCGACGGGGGCGTGGTGCTCGACGCGTCCGAGCGAGACGCGCTGGCCGCGCGCGGGCGGGCGCGGGCGGGCCTCGCCCTGCTCGACGAGAGCCAGAAGCGCATGCTGAACCCGCACACCTATCCCGTCGGCCTCGAATATGGTCTTTTTGAGCGCCGCCGCGAATTGGTTGCCCGCATGCGCGGCATCGCGTAGTTTAGTGTGGATACGATAAGCTTGCGCTCCCTGCGCCCAAGCCCAAGGTAAGGTGCCATGATCAAGATACTCACCGATTCGGTAGCCTCCATCCCCGCCGACGTGGCGCGAGAGGCCGGCATCGACATCGTAACGCTGTACGTGAACCGCGACGGGCGGGAGCTTGCCGACGCCGACATCGACTTGGACGCGTTCTACGCGGACATCTACGACATGGTCGACGACATCCCCACGTCGAGCCAGCCCTCGCAGCTTGCGCTCGAGGCGGTGTTCGAGGAGGCGGCCCAGGCCGGCGACGAGGTGCTGGGCATCTTCATCTCCACAGGGCTCTCGGGCGCCTACGAGGGCGCGGTGCGCGCCGCCCGCGCCGTGAAGGCCCGCAACATCGGCTTCTCCTACGCGCTGGTCGATTCCAGCTCGTGCGGCTACGACGAGGCATGGCCGGTGTTCGACGCCGTCTCCGCGCGCGACGCCGGCAAGGATCTGGAAGGCTGCACGCGCGCCGCGCTCAAGGGCGTCGAGTCCACTCGCTTCCTGTTCACGCCCGAGACGCTCACGTTTTTGCAGAAGGGCGGCCGCATCGGGGGCGCCGCGGCGCTTCTGGGCAACCTCATACAGCTGTCGCCCGTGCTCACCGTGGCCGATGGGGAGGCCACCACGTTCGCGAAGGTGCGCACGCGCAAAAAGGCGCTGGAGAAGATCGTGGCGACGTTCAGGGACGACGTTGAGCAGCACGGCTTGAAGAACATGGTCGTGCACTACATAGGCGACAAGACGCCCGCCGTGCAGTGGGCTCGCGACGTGGTGGAGCCGCTGGTCGGGCGCACCGTGCAGGTGCTTCCCGTGAGCCCCGTGATCGGCCTGCACGTGGGTCCGGCCGTGGGCATCGCCTACGAGTGCGCCAGCGCCTTGGCCGGCAAGCTCACGAAGCCGGCGCGCTCGCGCCTGTGCACGTCGTGAGCGCGCCGACAGACCTGCCTCAAACCCCCGAAGGAGACTGACGACCCCATGTCCCATTCCTGCAACCTCATCATCGACTCGTGCTGCGACCTGCCGTTCGAGGTGGTGGACCGCGACGGGGTGGAGCTCATCGAGTTCCCCTACGTCATGAGCGACGGGGAGCACGCCGACGACCTCTACCGGGCGACGTCGGCCCACGACTTCTACCAGGCCATGCGAGACGGCGAGGAGCCTACGACGGCGCAGGTTCCCGTGCCGGTGTTCCGCGCGGCCTTCGAGCGCGCCGTGGAAAGCGGCGTGCCCACCGTGTACCTGAGCTTTTCCAGCGGGCTGTCGGGCAGCTTCGACGCGGCCTTGCTCGTGCGCGACCAGATCATGGCCGAGCATCCCGACGCGGAGCTGTACCTGGTGGACACGCGTTTGGCGTCGGTGGCCGAGGGGTTGCTGGTGTACGAGGCGCTGCGCCAGCGCGACAAGGGCCTTTCGGCCCGGGAGCTGGCGCAATGGGCCGAGGAGGCGCGTTTTTTCGTGGACGCCGAGTTCATGGTGGAGGATCTGGAGTCGCTGCGGCGCGGTGGCCGCATCCCCGGTTCGGTGGCGTACGCGGGCTCGAAACTGGACGTGAAGCCCATGCTCACCATCGGGCTGGACGGCAAGCTGTCGCTGGCCGGCGTGGCGCGCGGCCGCAAGAAGGGCGTGAAGCAGCTGGCCGAGTACTACCAGAAGCGCGTGGCGGAAACCCACCCCGGCCAGTGCGTGGTGGTGGCCACCGCCGACTGCCCGAAGGACGCCGAGCGCCTGAAGGAGGCGCTGGAGAAGATAGACGATTCCATCCTGTTCCTTGAGAGCAGCGTGGGCCCTGTGATAGGCTCGCACGTGGGGCCCGGCATGATAGCCCTGGTGTTCTGGGGCAACGACAAGCGCGAGGACATGTCCGTGGCCGATCGCATAGCCCGGAAGGTCAAGCAGGGATAGCGCCGCACGGCGCAGACGACGCAACGATACGATTACGAGCGCCCGGAAAGGGGCTGTGTTCATGGACAAGCGGTATGCATACATCGGAAACGACGCCGTAGGCGCGATGGTTCGGGAGCGTCTGGGCGAGGCGGGCTACACGCGCACGGACGACGTGGCGAGCGCTGCGGTCGTCGTGACGTACTGCACGTCGCAGACCGCGCTCGAGGACGCGTACTTCGACGAGGACGGCGTGGTGCAGGCGGCCCGGCCGAACACGGTGCTCGTGGACCTCTCGGCCTCCACGCCCAGCTTCGCACGCGAGCTGAACGCCGTGGCCATCGTGAGCGACCTGGCGGCCGTCGAGGCTCCGCTCGTGGTGGCCGACCCGGTCTCGCCCGACGCGCTCGGCCGCGAGAACCTCATGTGCCTCGCGGGCGGCGAGGAGGACGACGTCGCGGCGGCGCGCCCCGTGCTCGAGGCGCTCGTGGGCGCCGTGCAGGAAACGGGCGGGTCGGGCTCGGCCCAGCTGGCGCGCGCGGCCTACACGCTTCAGACCGCCGCGCAGATCATGTCGGCCATCGAGGCGGACGCGCTTTACCGCGCCATTCAGCGCTCGGGGAACGCGTTCGGCTCGTCGTTCGGTCGCGCGGGCGCCGTGACGCCCGAGGCCGAGCAGGTGCTGACGGCCGTGAACGAAGGGCGCTTCGACGGCGCGTACACGGTGGAGATGCTCATGGCGGAGCTCTCGGCCGCGCTCATGGCGGCCGACGACGTGGACCTCATCCTGCCGCAAGCCGAGGCGTGCCTGCATCTGCTGGAGCTGCTGGCCGTGATCGGCGGCGCCGACAAGGCGCCCTCCGCGCTGGCCCTGGTGTACGGCGAGGAGGCGGCCTGCGCCGAGAACGGCCTGGACTGGACGCGCGCCGAGCAGGCGTACGCCTCCCAGGAAGACGACGACGAGTACGGCTTCGACGAGGGGTTCGACGACGGCTGCGGCCACGACCACGGCGACTACCCCTCCGGATTCGGCGCGTATTCCGCCAACTAGGTTCCGCCGTTCTGGCGAACGGCGGAACGACCCGACGCTGCGGGCCGCTCTCGCGTCCAATCTCGGCGCTTTTTCGCTTGCCCTCACGTGCGAAAGCACGCTCGGCCGCGAAACGCACCGATCTTGGGCGCGAGAGCGGCCCTCGCTGATTGATTTGGACCGGTGAGACATGGAAAAACACCTGCCGACTTCTTGCGATCTGTGCCCGCGGGCGTGCGGCGCGAACCGGGCGGCGGGGGAGCGCGGCGCGTGCGGCGCGGACGACGAGCTGGTGGTGGCGCGCGCGGCGCTGCACTTCTGGGAGGAGCCTCCCATCAGCGGCGAGCGCGGCAGCGGCACCGTGTTCTTCGCGCACTGCCCGCTCAAGTGCCGCTATTGCCAGAACGACGTGATAGCCGCCGGCGAGGCGGGGCGGCCCGTGAGCGTGGAGCGGCTGGCGGAGATATGCCTGGAGCTTCAAGAGCAGGGCGCGCTCAACGTGAACTTCGTCACGCCCACGCACTACGCGCCGCAGGCGCGCGCCGCCGTGTCGATCGCGCGCGGGCGCGGCCTGGCCATTCCGACGGTGTGGAACACCTCGGGATACGAGACGGTCGCCGCCGTGCGGGCGAACGCGGGTACCGTGGACGTGTACCTCGCCGACTTCAAGTACGCCGACTCCGGGCTGGCGGCGCGCTACTCCCACGCGCCGGACTACCCGGACGCGGCGCTGGCCGCCCTCGACGAGATGGTGCGGAGCACGGGACCCGCAGCCTACGACGAGGTGGACGGCGAGCCGCGCCTCGTGCGCGGGACGGTGGTGCGCCATCTCATGCTGCCGGACGCGCTGGAGGATTCGAAGCGCGTCGTGCGGCTGGTGCACGGACGCTACGGCGCGGACGTTCGGCTGTCGCTCATGAACCAGTACACGCCCGTGCTGGCCGACGCGGCCGCTGCGGGAGACGCGCGCGCCCGGGCCGCCTTGCGCCGCTGCCCGGAGCTCGCGCGCCGCGTGCCCGACGACGACTACGAGCGCCTGCTCGACTACGCCGACGAGCTGGGCGTGGAGGATTACTTCTGGCAGGAGGGCGGTGCCGCCGAAGAGAGCTTCATCCCCGCGTTCGACGGGGAAGGGGTCTTGTAGGTTCCGACGGCCTGCCGGCCGCCGGAACCCGCCGACGCTGCGGGGAGGTTTGCTGGCCGGCTGCGTCCCGCCTCCCTAAACCGTGATCAGCTCGTATTCCCTGGTGCCCAGGCCTATCTTCTCGGCATGCTCGAGGCAGGTGCGCCATTCCGACTCGGGTGTGGAGTTCGTGAAATGGTCGTGGCGGTCGTGGAAGCCGGGGCTGGCCAGGTTGTCGGCGAGCTTGCTTCCGGGCAGGGGCGCGGCGGCCAGGCACGCGTCGACGCAGGCCTGGTCGAGGGCGAGCGGGTCGACGGAGGCGAACATGCCCAGGTTCGGCAGGATGGGCGCGTCGTTCTCGCCGTGGCAGTCGCAGTGGGGCGACACGTCCACCACCAGCGACACGTGGAACTGCGGCCTGCCGTCCACGACGGCCTTCGCGTACTCGGCCATGCGGCGGTTGAGGTCGGCGTTCGCGGCGTCCTGCGAGAAGCGGATGGCGTCGAAGTTGCAGGCTCCCAGGCAGCGCCCGCAACCCACGCAATGGGCGGCGTCCACGGTCGTCTTCCGCGCGGCCTCGTCGAACACGAGGCCGCCGTTCGCGCACTGGGGCAGGCACTTCTTGCAGCCTCGGCACTTCTCCGCGTCGATCGTGGGCTGGCCGTTGCTGTGCTGCTCGGTCTTGCCGGCGCGCGAGCCGCAGCCCATGCCGATGTTCTTGATGGCGCCGCCGAACCCGGTGAGCTCATGGCCTTTGAAGTGCGTGAGGCTCACGAACGCGTCGGCGTCCATGACGGCGCGGCCGATCTTGGCCGCCTTCACGTACTCGCCGCCGACCACCGGCACCTCCACGTCGTCGGTGCCCTTCAGGCCGTCGCCGATGAGGATGGGGCAGCCCGCGGTGAGCGGGGTGAAGCCGTTCTGCCACGCGCATTCCAGGTGCTCGAGGGCGTTCTTGCGGCTGCCGGGGTACATGGTGTTGCAGTCGGTGAGGAACGGCTTGCCTCCCAGCTCGCGCACCACGTCCACGACGGCGCGGGCATAGTTCGGGCGCAGGTAGCTGACGTTGCCCAGCTCGCCGAAGTGCAGCTTGACGGCCACGAACTTGCCGTCGAGGTCCAAGTCGGCGATGCCCGCCCGCTTGACCAGTTTCTTCAGCTTCGTGGGCAGTCCGTCGCCGAACGCCTCGGTGCGGAAGTCCGTGAAGTACACCTTTGCCGGTTCCATGATGGAAGCCTCCTCCTGTCGCCGCCGAAGCGGCGCTCTCGCCCGCGTCTTTACCTCGTTACATGATACCGCTTCGTCCTTCGAAACGGGGGGCGGAGGCTTCGGCCAGGCCGCGCAGCAGGCTGCGCATCTCGGCGGGGTTCTTCAAGGCGTAGCGCGCCTGCGTGGGCTCGTTGCGCACCTTGACGGTCCAGGCGTTTTCGGGGGCGGTGCGGAACATGTCCTCGTCGGTGACGTCGTCGCCGGCCACCAGCATGAAGTCGTAGCTCGGGTCGCGGAACCAGTGGTGCGCGGCGCTGCCCTTGTCCACGTGGACGGGCTTCACTTCGAGCACGCGATTGCCCTCCATGAGCATGAGCCCCATGTCGGCCGCCACGCCCGACAGCGCGCTTTTGATCTCGATCACGCGGCGCTCGGCCAGCTCGTTGGAGCATGCGCGGTAGTGCCACGCCATCGAGTAGTCCTTCTCTTCCAAGATGGACCCCGGCGTGCGGTCCACGAAGTCGAGCAGCGTCTGGCGGATACGGTCCTTCCATGCGCCGTCCAAGGGCTCGCGCAGAAGCCATTGCCGCTGCGAGACGCTGTAGCGCCACAGGCCGTGCTCGGCCACCAGCCCCACCGGAAGGTCGCCGAACCACTCCATCAGCGTTTCCTTGTCGCGCCCGGATACGATGGCCAGCGTGGTGGCGGGATCGGCCGCTATGCGCGCGATCAGGGCCTTGAGCCCGTCGTCGGGCGCTGCGTCGGACGGCTCGTCGACGAACGGAACGAGCGTGCCGTCGTAGTCGAGCAGCACGAGCCGCTTGGACGCCTGCGCGAACGCCTCCTGCAGCCTCCTGCTGGACGTAGGCCCCAGCAGATGCGCGTTCAACCGCGCCTGGTGACGCAGCACGCCGTCCAGGGCGGCCAGGAACTCCTCCGCCCATTTGCCGGCCGTGTAGCGGGCCAGGCGCTTCTGCATGGCGCTCACGCGGCAGCGCTGCTCGTCGGGCGGCATCTCCAGCGCCCGGAGCATGGCCTCCACCATGGCGTCGCGGTCGAAGGGGTTCACCACGAGGGCCTCGTGCAGCTCGTAGGTCGCGCCGGCCATCTCGGACAGCACGAGCGCGCCGCCCCCGTCGCCACGGCATGCCAGGTACTCCTTGCACACCAGGTTCATGCCGTCGCGCAGCGGCGTGACCAGCATGACGTCGCTCGTGGCGTACAGGGCCGTCAGCAGATCGAAGGGAACCGAGCGGTAGTAGTACTCGACGGGCGTCCAGTCGGAGGTGGCGTAGCGCCCGTTGATGCTGCCCACCAGCTCGTCCACCTCGCGCTTGAGCGACTGGTACGACGCCACCCCCTCGCGCGAGGGCACCGCCACCAGCTTGAGCACCACGTTCTCGCGCCACGAGGGGTGGCGCTGCAAAAACGCGTCGAACGCGCGCAAGCGCTCGGGGATGCCCTTCGTGTAGTCCAAGCGCTCCACCGACAGCATCGTCTTCGAGCCCGGCCGTTCCCTGTCGGCGCGGATGCGCTCGATCTGGCATGCCGCCTTCGGCTCGAGCGCCGCGTTGTGGAAACGGTCGTAGTCGATGCCCAAGGGAAACGCGTCGGCCTGCGTCGAGCGCCCTTCGAACAAGAAGTGCCCCAGATGGTTGTCGTAGCCCAGAAGCCGTCGGCAGCTGGACAGGAAGTGCCGCACGTAATCGTAGGTGTGGAACCCTATGAGGTCGGCCGACAGCGTGCCCAGCAGAAGCTCTTGGCGCCAGGGCAGCATGCGGAACGTCTCGTAGTCGGGAAAGGGTATGTGCAGGAAGAACCCGATGGCCGTCTGAGGGCTCGCCTTGCGGATAAGGCTGGGCAGCAGCATGAGGTGGTAATCGTGCACCCACACCGTGTCGCCCGGCCTCGCAACCGAGAGCACGGCCTCGCAGAAGCGCTCGTTCACGCGGCGATAGGCCTCCCAATCGGCTTCTTCGAAGCTCGTGTACTGGGGAAACCCATGGAACAGCGGCCACAATGTGGAGTTCGAGAAGCCGTCGTAGTATCCATGCGCGTCCTCTTCGCACACATGCACGGGCACGCAGTCGTGCGCGACGAGCTGCGCGTCGAACTCGGCGCGCTCCCGCGCGCTCAGTTCCTGGCCGCCCTCGTCGGCCCAGCCGACCCACACGTTGCCGTGGCGCTCGTGCAAGGGGCCCATGCCCGACACGAGGCCCCCGGAGCTGTGCTCGAGCTTGCGTTCGCCGTCCTCGCCGCGTCCAAGGCGGTAAGGAAGGCGGTTCGATACGATGATGAGCCGGTCGCCCATAGCCGACCACCTGCCTTCCCGTAACCGATTGTAGCGAAATCGCGCCCTTGTGGATAGGATTTTACCTCGCCGTTACCTGCTCGATGGAAACGCTCGGTGGCGGCTCGGCACCGAGCCTGCGGCTCATCCGCGCCAGAGGCGTTCGACGGGCGCGCCCTCCCGGCGGGCGAGCTCGGCGCCGGGCGGGTCCTCGTGCATCTCCAGGATGTTCTTCCACAGGCGCTTGGGCATGAACTGGCGGCGCAGCTCGGGGTTGTAGCGCGCCTCCACGGCGACGGTGCGGTAGAAGCGCTTCCAGGCCGCCTGCATGAGCCGCTCGTCGGCGGCGCGGTCGGGCACGTTCAGCTCGTCGGTGCGCACGAGGTACCAGTCGCGCCCCTCGTAGACGCCTGCCAGACGGTGAACCTCGTCGTAGATGATGAACGGCTGCGTGTTGAAGCGCCCGGCGAACCAGTCCATGAGCAGCGGCACCACGGAGGCCGCGGGGTTGCATCGCGCGAGCCACACGTCGTTCTCCAAATGCTCGAAGCGCAGGAACTGCACCATGCGGTGGCGCTCGTTGCCCACGGCGCGCACCAGGCGGTGCAGGGGCTCGACGGCGGGGTGGGCGAGGTCGTTGAGCACGCTTCCGCGCGCCTTGCCCGAGCATCCGACGGCGTCGGTGGGACGGCTCGACCCCGTGGGCCCGCTGCACGAGTCGCGTTTGCGGCACCCGGAGCAGTCGTGCGGGCGGTTGGCCGCCATGGCGTAGCGCACGAAGCGGTAGACGACGGTGCCGGCGCCCGGGTCGTCGGAGAGCGAGGCGCGCATGACGGCGTCGTAGGCCGCCGCCCCGCAGGCGCGCTTGATGCCGCGCTGCACGCGCACGGCGCGTTCCACGTCCGTCTCCACGTAGCGCACCGTCTGCCCCAGGCGCGGCTGGAGGACGGTCTCGGGCGCGACGTCCTGCGGGTCCTCGCGGCGGGCGTACGCCTCGAACACGGCCGAGAGCAGGCCCTCCAGCGACCCGTCGTAGGCGTACGCCACGTCGGAAAGCGGCTCCTCGGGCGCGACGCCGCTCTGGAGATCGGCCGTACGGGGGCAACCTGCGCCGGGGGCCGTCACGCGCGAACCGCCTCGGGCTGCTCGAGGGCGCGCTGCCAGCCGAACGCGCCGTCGGCGCCTCCGACGCCGAGCTGCGGGCGCGCGCGATCCGCGTCGAGCCGTGGCCGTCCGCCCTCTGACGCTCCGCCTGCGATGCGGGCCTTCTCGGGCGTTTCCACGCTTTCGAACAGGCTCATCTGGCCGGGGCAGGTTTTGTCCGCCCGGCGTCCGTGGTTGCCTCCCTTGGTCGGCGCGGCCAAATGCGCGCGCAGGCCCTCGCGCGAGAAGTCCACGCCTTGGCCGGCGTAGCCGCCGTTGCACGTGATGAAGAACCGCGCCCGTTTGTAGGCGATGCCGAGCTTTCGCAGCTCGCGTTCGCCGAGCGCGGTGGTGCGACGCGCCCTCACGATGGATTGGGCCCCCTTCACGCCGATGCCCGGCACGCGCAGCAGCGCCTCGAGCGGCGCCTTGTTCACCTCGACGGGGAAGAAGTCCAAATGGTTGAGGGCCCAGTTCGCCTTCGGATCGACCTCGGGGTCGAGGAAGGGGTGCTCCTCGTCTATGATCTCGGTGACGTCGAAGCGGTAGAAGCGCAAAAGCCAATCGGCTTGGTAGAGCCGGTGCTCGCGGTTGAGCTGCACGGCATCGGTGCCGGGCAGGCGTGCGTCGTCGTTCACGGGGGTGTAGGCGCTGAAGAACACGCGCTTGAGCGACAGCGTGCGGTAGAGTGCCGCCGACAGGTTGAGTATCTGGAAGTCGCTTTCGGGCGACGCCCCCACGATCATCTGCGTGGACTGGCCGGCGGGCACGAAGGCGCGCTCCTTCTTCTTCGGCCGCACCTGCTTCATGTACGTGGTCTGCTTGCGCACGAGCGCGCGCGTGTCCTTGTCCACGGCGATGTTGTCGCGTATCTGGCGCATGGGGGCGATGATCTGCTGCTTGTCCTTCTCGGGCGCTAGCAGCGCCAGGCTCTTCTGCGAGGGCAGCTCCATGTTCACGCTCATGCGGTCGGCCAGGTGCCCAAGCTCGTCCACGAGCTCGGGGGAGGTGCCGGGCACGGCCTTGGCGTGGATGTAGCCGCGGAAGCCGTGCTCGTAGCGCAAAAGCGACAGCGTTTGCACCATGAGCTCGGTGGTGTAGTCGGGGTTCTTGATGACGCCCGAGCTGAGGAACAGCCCCTCGATGTAGTTGCGGCGGTAGAACGCGATGGTGAGGTCGGCCAGCTCGCGGGGCGTGAAGGCCGCGCGCTTCACCTCGTTGGAGCAGCGGTTGACGCAGTAGGCGCAATCGTAGACGCACACGTTGGTCATGAGCACCTTCAACAGCGTGATGCAGCGTCCGTCGGCCGCGAAGCTGTGGCAGCAGCCCGCCGCCATCGTGTTGCCCAGCATCCCCTTCTGCGCGTCGCGGTCGATGCCCGACGACGTGCAGGCCACGTCGTATTTCGCGGCATCGGCAAGCACTTCCAGTTTGTCGATCAGTTCCATACGTACGCCCGTTCGCCAGATCAAATGTTCGCAAGAATATCTGTTCGCCTATAATAGGCAAACGGGCGTTCGTTGTCAATCAACAGAAAGAGGCGGCGGGCGATCGGCCGGGCCTCGAAACCTTGAGGGCAAGCTGAAGGCATCCTGGGGCCAGCAAGAAGGAAGGCCGGGCACGCATAGTGCCCGGCCTGCGGTTTCGTGGAGCCAGTGACAGGACTCGAACCTGCAACCCACAGTTTACAAAACTGTTGCGCTACCATTGCGCCACACTGGCGCGATTCCAATCGCGTCTGCGTATTGTACGTCATCGGCCTCGATTAGGGAAGTCCGATGCGGATCGACCGGCTTGCGTCAAGGCGCGATGCCCTGCGCACCGACCGAACGGACCGCCAGCGAGCGGCGGGACGGCGAAGGCGTCATCCCTCGCGCAGAACGGCGCGCCTGAACGCGGCCGCGTCGTCGGGCGACACGCAAACCGCGCGCACGGGGCGGGGCATGCCCAGGAGGCCGCGCGCCTGCACGGGCTCGGAAAGAACGATCCAGCACGGCGCCGCTCCCATGGCCGCCATGTTGACGCGCTCTCGCTTCGGCAGGGCGGGTTCGCCGGCCTCCACGCTCTCCACCAAGTCGAGCGGAACGCCCAGACGGAAGTGCGACCCCCATTTCACCTGCAGCGCGCCGTCGCCCACGAGCAGCGGGTTGAGCGCGACGGCGCGCGCGTCGCCGACGATCCACACCAGCGTGTACGCGGTGAGCGCCGTGAGCGCGATCGCCGCCGCCTCGCTCCATTGGGCCACGAGCAGGTGCACGGCGACCGCCTCGAAAGGCAGCAGCGCCGCGATCACGCCGACGAGGGCCAGATACCCGCTCTTCCGATGGTAGGAGAACGCCCGATATCCGGCGGGGACGATCGGCGGGCGCCTCCACGAGAGCAGCGCGTAGTACCAAACGGAAAGCTCCGTCGCGCACGCGTGGGCGCCCTCGTGGCGCACGAGTTCGAAGAAGGGGCGCTCGAACCACTCGAGCGGCTCGTCGGACGCTAGGCGCGCCGCTCGGAAGCTGCGCGCGAGCCGCCGCCCCTCGTGGATGCCGATCGACAGGTCCACGGCTACGGCCAGCGCGGCGAGCGGCACGTGCAGCGAGAACTGCCCTACGGGCGCGAGCTGCGCCGAAACGAGGCCGCCCAGCCCGATGACGGGCAGCACGATCAGCGGCGAAAGCCCGTTTCTGCGCACGACCAACAGGTAGAACGCAAGCGGCACGAACACCATGAGGTCGAACGGGACGGCGACCCCCGCCGCGAAGGCGCGCCCCGCCTCCGGCACGGCGGCCATGCAGGCAAGGTCGATGCCGTACAGCGCCAGGCAGACGGCGAGCGGCGGCAGCAGCCGTCGCGCGTCGATGGCGCGACGGGGCGCGGCGCTGTCGGACGGGGCGGGAAAGCGGCGCATGGCACTCCTTGCGTTGGCGGCGATCGTTCTCCTGCCCTCATGATACCAGATGCCTGTTTCCCCGGATCGCCGGGCAACCGCCGCTTGGCGGACGGCGCGGCAGCGTGGCATCGTGCCTCTCCCGCTGCGCTGCTCCTGCGTGTCGCGCCTCTCGAAGGGATGCTTCCGATGCTCGCCGATTCCGCGCACCGACGCGCCAGCTGGCGTAGTGGTGCACGGCGACACCGTTCCTGTCGGCGAAACGCTTGCAGAGTCCCGAAAATCACCGCTGTGAAGCAGCCAGGGGCGTCGAAGGCGCTTCTCGGGAGTGCTTTTCGCGCTCCTTTCCTGTTTGTCGGAGTCATCCTGTCCTGCGAACTGGCCTTTTGCCGCGAGGCTTGGCGAGAAGCCGTGCAATGGGAGTAGGGCTCGCTTCACAGCGGTGATTTTCGTGACTTTTGGGGCCTGCGTGATGCATCGACCTGTTTTCGGCGTACGACAACTCGACGGCGTGCGGCAACTCGACGGCGCGCAACGCCTCGACGGCGCCCGCCCGATCGATTCGGCGCGTCATCGACGCGTGCATGAAAAAATCTGCGAAGGGGCCTTCCTAAAAAAAGTCAACCGTATAGGATGGGTTGCGGGAGCGGTTGACCGCTCAGTCAATACTCGGCGCAGCCGGCGCGCACGGGTTGTAAGACGGATAAGGAGCACGATGGAACAGCTCGAGACACGGAACGGACGCTGCGCAGGCGGCGGGCGCATGCCCGTCCTTCGGCTGGGTCGATTGGCCGACAAGGAAGGCAACGGCAACATCGAGAAATTCGAGAGCCTGCCCGCCGAGCGGCAGGAGGCCATCGTCGGCGCGGGCGTGGAGCTGTTCGGGCGCAACGACTACAAAAACGCCTCGACCGACGCCATCGCGCGCAAGGCGGGCATCTCGAAGGGGCTTCTGTTCTTCTACTTCAAGAACAAGAAAGAGTTCTACCTGTACCTGATGGAGCGCCTGATGGACAAGATGACCGACCTCGTGGTAGACGACAAGTTCTACGAGATCGACGATTTCTTCGAGCTGATGGAATACTCGGCAAGCAAGAAGAAAGCCGTGTTCGAGAACATGTCGCCGTTCCTGCTGGACTTCTCCATCAGGGCGTTCTACCCGGAGCACAAGGACGTGAAGGACACGATGGACGGTTGGACCCAGGCCCAGCTCGACCTCATGTTCTCCCGGTTCTTCAAGAACGTGCGGTTCGACCGGTTCCGCGACGACGTGAGTCCGCGCCGAGTGCTGGACATGATGATATGGATGGCCGACGGCTACCTGCACCAGCAGCGGTGCTTGAAGAAGGCCATCGACATCGACGTGCTCATGGAAGAGTTCGCCGACTGGTGCGCCATGCTGAAGGCCTATGCCTACAAGGAGGAATACCGATGAACGAGAATCGCGCGCCCCAGGGCGCGAGGGGGCCGGCCGGCGGAAGGCCCGGCCCCGCCATCGAGGTGAGCGGCCTCGTGAAAGACTACGGCAAGGGGCGCGGCGTGTTCGACGTGTCGTTCGCCGTGGAGCGCGGCGAGGTGTTCGGCTTCTTGGGTCCGAACGGCGCCGGCAAGACCGTGACCATGCGCAACCTCATGGGCTTCATACGTCCTGACGAGGGCGCCGTGCTCATCGACGGGCTGAACTGCTTCAGCCGGCGCAGCCGCATTCAGGAGCACTTGGGCTACCTGCCGGGAGAGATCGCCTGCATGGACGAGATGACGGGCACCGCCTTCCTGGAGTTCATGGCGCGCATGAAGAAGCTGCGCGACCGCACGCGCATGGAGCAGCTGATCGAGTACTTCGAGCTGGACCCCGCGCGCAAGATCCGCAAGATGTCGAAGGGCACGAAGCAGAAGGTGGGCTTGGTGTGCGCGTTCATGGCCTCGCCCGACATCGCCCTGCTGGACGAGCCCACCAGCGGCCTCGACCCGCTCATGCAGAGCCGCTTCATCGACCTCGTGCTGCAGGAGAAGCGGCGCGGCGCCACCATCCTGCTGTCGTCGCACCTGTTCGAGGAGGTGGAACGAACGTGCGACCGCGTCGCCTTCATCCGCGAGGGCAGGCTGGCCGCCGTCGAGCGCATGGACGACGTGCGCAGAACCCGCAAGCGCGTGTTCGTCGTGACGTTCGCCGACTACTTCGCGCGCGACCGCTACGCGCAAGCGCATCCCGACGCGCAGAAGCAAGGGGCCGCCAATATCGAGATATCCGTGGCGGGCAGCCTGGACGCGTTCGTGAAAGACCTCGCCGCGTACGACATCGTCGACTTGACCGCGCGCGAGCAGACGCTGGAAGAGCTGTTCATGCACCTGTACGGCACGACTGAGCAGGTGGAGAAAGGAGGCTCGCATGAATAGGACGCTGTTCGCCAAAGAGCTGCGCGCGAATCTGTTCGTCAGCTTTATCATTGTGGCGGTGTTGGCCATGTACATCGGCGTGATCGTCAGCATGTACGACCCGGAGTTGGGCGAAAGCCTCGACGCCATGATGCAGAGCATGCCCGAGATGTTCGCCGCGTTCGGCATGGCGACGCAAGCAACCACGCTCCTTGATTTCATGCTGAACTACCTGTACGGTTTTTTGCTGACCATCTTCATCCTCGTGCTCATCCTTGTCATGGTGAACAAGCTGATGGTGCGCTACCTCGACCGCGGTGCCATGGCGTACCTGCTGGCCACGCCGAACAGCCGCACGCGCATCGCGCTGACCATGGTGGGCGTTCTGGCAACCGTGCTCGTGGGGCTCATGGTGGCGACCACTGCGCTGGAAATGGGTTTCGGCGAGGCGCTGTTCCCCGGCGAGCTGGACATGCAGGCGCTGTTGCAGGTGAATGCGGGGCTGTTGGCCCTGTGGCTGGCCATGGCCGGCCTGTGCTTCCTGTCCGCGTGCCTGTTCTCGAACGCGACGGCCGCGTTGTGGGTGGGCGGCGGCCTGAACATCCTGTTCTTCCTCATGCAGATGGCGTCGCAGGTGGGCGACAAGTTCGAGTTCCTGGAGAACGTCAACCCGCTGACGCTGTTCGACTATTACGGCTTGGCGGCAGGCGACGCGTCTGCCGTGGGCGGAGCGGTTGCGCTGGCTGCGGGCGCGGCGGTGCTGTTCGCCGCTGCCGTCGCGGTGTTCGATCGGCGCGACCTAAGCATCTAGCGGGCGGATGGCGTTTGCGGTTGGCGCTCCGATGGTGCAAGACAGGGGGTTTTCGTGGGGGCGGCCTGTCGGCCGCCCCCACGGGTACGCCGTTTCTTACGCCCAGGCGAAGTTCTCGGTGCCGGCGCCGACTTCGAAGTGGTACTTCGCTATGCCCAGGTCGACGGCCGTGTAGGCCCCGTCGGGGGCTGTCGCGCGCACGCGGGTGCCGTCGAGCTCGAAGCGGAACTTCTGCTGGTTCATGGCGGTGGGGGCGAGCAGGGCCGCTCGCACGCCGCGCTCGAACCAGGCGGGCGTAGGGCCGCTCGCCGCGCACACGTCCGCGGCCGTCTTGGACTTGCGCGGCTTGCCCTGCGTCTCGCCGTAGCCGAGGGTCAGCACGCACACGAGCTTTTCGTCCGAGCCGACGAGGCGGCGGACGCGTCGCTTGCTGAACGTCAGGGCGACCCAGCAGGTGTTCAGGCCCAAGCGCTGCGCGGCCAGCACGATGCGCTCGCCGTAGTAGCCCGCGCGCTCGTCCAGGCCATCGCCCTTCCTTCCTATGAGGGCGACGTAGTTCCTCACATTGCGGAAGCTGCCGTAGCGGGCCATCATGCTGCTGCCGAACGCGCTTGGCTCGTCGAGCGCGAGCTGGATGCGCAAGCCGCCTTCCCGGTTGCACGCGTCGATCTCGGCTTGCAGCGCGGCGAGCGTCGGGCCTTCGATGCGCCGATCGGTGTAGCTGCGCACCGAATGGCGGCGCTCGAGCGCCTCGTCGAGGCTGCAGGCCGCAAGGTCTTCGACGGCCCCCGTCGTTTCGCGCGGGCGGGCGTCCCCGCTTTCGTTCGCGGCCGCGTTCCCGCTTGCGTTCCCGCCCGTGCTTCCGTTCTCGCTCGCGTCCATGTCGCCGCGCTCCCTTCCACCGTCCGCCTTCGAGATCATCGTGCCTCTCCGTTCCCGTCGTCTTGCAGATAGCCTTCTCGGTTCGCCAGCCGCACCAGCTCGTATACGCGGTCTACCAGCTGCTTGAACTGCGACCACTGCTCGATGTCGGGAGCTATGTGGTAGAAGTTCATCGTGCCCGCGCGTCTCAGGCTGATGATGCGCGCGTCGCGCAGTATCTTCAGATGGTGCGACACGGCGGGGCGGGATAGATGCGTGAGCGCGGTGATCTCGCCAACGCGCAGCCCGCATTGCTCGGCTTCCAGCAACGCCACGAGTATCTGCTGACGCGTCTCGTCGCCCAGCGCCCCGATGAGGCCCTGGCAGTTCTTGAACCCGACAGCGAGGGCTTGCCGGTTCCGCGTCCATTCCTGTTCGTCCATAGCGCTCCTTTGGTTCAAACGTTCGAACCATTAAACCATAGGGAGGGGCGGCGCGCGTCGGAAAACTTGCTTAGGGAAAGAAAAACGAGACGGAGAATAAGATTTGGCTTTTAATTGGATCGGGGATGGAGCATTCGCCATGCTTGTCAGTTTGAAATCGTCGGAACGTGGGTTATTTTTGAAATGAAGTGTCCGTATGTTTTCCTAAAGCGTAGGAGAGCCTTACGTCCTCCTACGCTTTAGTTCGCAAACGCCAAGTTGAACCTTACTTGTCCGCTTGTTGCCCCCACTCGTCTTTCCGATCTTCGTTTCGAAGAATTTCTTGGGTCGCACCGGCGATTTCTTCAGAGATCACTTTTGGTCTGCCGCATTTTTCACACATTTCGCTGGCGGCCTTGTTAAATGTGTTGCAATCGGGGCACTCCCAAAGAAGCGTCCCTAATGGCGGCGGTACGAAGCCGCCTCGTTGATTATGAGCCATGGTAAACTCCTTGCTCTCGATCTAGTGACTTCGGAAGTCATGTACCTCGGGTGCGGTCGAAACGCCGTGCGAATCAGTCTGCTTCAATGAGCGAACTTATTAGGCAAGCGCGCTCGGGTCTTTGGGCGCTGTCGGCGCTTTGGGGCTCGCAGGTTGTATCACGTCGTTCAGACTAACGTTTTTATACTCGCTGGCACCGGGCATCTCCGCCCCGCAATAGGGGCATTTCGGCAGTCGTACCGTGCCCATCGGGTTAACGTCCTTGCCGCATTCGGGGCATGGGATGGGATCCATGTCCAACGGTTTGCCGTCGATTCTCACATCTGATGGTCTGAAGCACATGACGCGTTCCTTTCTATAACGAAGCGGTGATCTACCTTCGATGCAGTGACTCAGAGTGAGTACAGAACCTGGGTCGACTTCTCAGCGAGCTTCTTGGACAGTTCTTCGAGGGTTCCGTAATACATCACGTTCGCTGGGCAATGGTGAACGCAAGAAGGCAATCGTCCCTCGGCGGTTCGTTCGGCGCACAAATCGCAACGGCTCGTTGGCATGGGGAGGTAGCTCCACTCCCATTTGTCGTCGCCGACTTCGACGGGTCCGTATCCGTGAACCTTGATACCGTACGTTTTCGGGTCGAGCTCCAACTCGCGTTGACAGGCTACGATGCAAGCATAGCATCCTGTGCAGTATTCGTAATCGATAAGCAGGCCCATGGTGTTAGCTTCGCCAGTAAAGTTGGTGCTCGCCACCGAAACCACCCTCTTCCTTGTATATCTTGCCAACCAAGCAGTCGTTATCAGGTGTCACTTTGTAAATCTTGCATAGCCCGCCCTTTACTGGAGCCGCGAATCCTATGCGGCCCATGACGCCGATCGTTGTAAGATTGTTGCAGTTCGCTTCAAAGGTGCCATAGAAATTGGGTGCCGCTCCTTCTTGCTCGGGAAACCACCAACCATGGCGAATGCGAACGGTTTGAGGCTGGATCCCTGGGGCGATGCGAGCGATCTGCTTGCATTTGCCACGCGGGCTTTCGATCCAGATCAAGTCGCCCTCTGCGATGCCATATTTCTCGGCAGCATCCTTCGAGATGTCGCAATCGGGATATTCCATGAACTGACGCATGTACTTGAGCTGACGGTGCTCTGAATGGAAAAACCACGGCGCACGATGCCCGGTTGTTAGGAGCAACGGATAATCTTCGAGCAGTTCAGGCGTTCGCACAGGGCTTTCGTAGGGCTCGATGAATACCGGCATGGTGTAGGTGCCGATTACGTCGAGGACTGGACAGAGAAATTCATATTTGCCCGTTGCGGTAACGAAGCCGGGTTTGCCGTCAGTGCGCAGCATTCCCTTCTCGTACTTTTTGTACTCCATGTTCCAATCCCAGTAGTCGTACACTTTTTCGGTAAGTTCGTCGTAGGTGTAATCCACTCCATTGCCTTCGTCTTGGATAAGCCAAGTCAGAAAATCTTCAAGGCGCTCGAACTTATTGAAGAAATCGGGATTGAATTCTTTCCCGAGGTACCAAATCAACTCGTCGTCACCCTTTGACTCGTAATAACGATCGCAGCATTGGGTGATGGAGCGTAGAGGTTGCCACCAAGAGCGGAACGACTTTCGCTCGACCGACATCGCGGCGGGTAGCACCAGGTCGGCTACTGCCACTGCCGTGGGGGTCATGAATACGTCGTATACAACATTGTAGCGGGCCTTCATCATAGCGTTGTAAATGCGTGTGGTGTCGCAACCGGTGCAGGAAAGCGGATTGGTTCCGTGACAGAATGTCATAAGGATGGGGTACGGATCTGCCGACTCAAGTTGTTCGACGATCATATCGGTGGAAATCGCTTGCGAGAATCCGGAGGCAAGAATAGGATTGCGATCGATGCCGATGCGTCGATCTAGTATCTCTTTACTTAGGAACTCCAGGCCTGCTCCGTATTTTTTGGAGGTGTTGTACGCATACCTTAGAAGCACGTTGCCGCCCGGCGTGTCCAAGTTGCCGCACATGGCGACCAAATCGTTGATGGCGAAACAAAGCTCTGTGCCATCAACGTGCATATCGACGGTTACGCCCCAAGATATCTGGCCAGGATTTGCGTCTGCGTACATCCGTGCAGCGCTGGTGATTAGATCGGCGGGCACCCAGGTAACCTCTTCGCCCTTCTCGGGCGTCCATTCGGCCACGGCCTCCTTCAGCTCGTCGAAGCCGTAGGACCATTTTTCTACGAAATCTTTGTCGTAGAGCTCCTCGCTCATGATAACGTTAAGCATCGTCATTGCTAAAGCGCTGTCGGTGCCGACGCGCGGTCGCAAATGCAGCTCAGACTTGGATGCCAGCCACGTCAAGGCAGGATCTATCGTGATGAACTTTGTGCCGCGTCGTATGAGATCGATGTACCAATGGCCGAACAGGTCGCCGTTGGACGCAAGCGGTTCGTGTCCCCAGAGCACGACAACCTCGGGTATCCGGTATTTCGGGTTGTCGTATCGGTCGGGGAACTGGCATGCGGTGTCCTGTATCCAGCAGTCTCCCGCCTTCAACATGCATGAGAACATACGCGATTGGTAACACGAATCGCCCGATAAAAAGCCTGATCCAGCGTTGCAACTACCGAATACGGCACGTGTCAACATGCCAACTTGCCACATGGTGTTGCGGCCTGTGCCGGTTAGGCTGACGAAGCCTTCGGGTCCGATGCCGCCCGGGTATGTGCGAATCTCCTCACACACGTCTTGGTGAGCGTCTTTAAGCCATTGGACGGCCTCGTCCCACGAGATCCGCTTCCATTTATTTTCCCCTCGTTCGCCGTCGCGCAGCAGGGGGTACTTCAGGCGATCAGAATGGTTGACGGCCTCTTGCATATCCAAGCAGCGGGCACATAGGCGCCCCTGCCATCCGCTCAAAGGATCGCCTTCTGCTTTGACGAATTTCCCGTCTTCGGTGTAGACAAGGATGCCGCAGCCATTATGGCATCCGGGAGCGGTCCACTGCGACGTTCGGGTTACTGTGCGATCGCCTTCCTGCCAACGCCACTCCCCGGGATGGTACAACTCGGTATTCAGTTCGTTGATCATGTGCTCCCCCTCTCCTTCCACTTGGTTCGGATTGAACCTGCTATTGCGATGCATCGCAACAAGACTGTAACCCCCCTTCGGTAGCGTTGAAAAGAAACCGATGGTTTGCACGGGCGAAACTTATCGGGTGCATTTGCATGGCGCAAATCTTCGAATACGTATAAGCGACCTCTGGCTATGGCGCTTGAGAATGATTGGCGGGCGGGGTACTTTGGACGAGGTGTATTATAAAGGCGGTTGCCAAAAAGAACAGGACTGCTCGAGGTGGCTTTATGGAGGGGATTCTTTATGGAGAGGCGCCAGCTGGTTCAATTCGTCAAGCTTTGCGAGACCGGCAATGTGACGAGGGCTGCAAACGACTTGTTTCTCACACGGCAGGCGCTGTCGAAGAGCATTCGGAAAATGGAGCGCGAGCTTGGCGTAGAATTGTTCTATCGCAACAAGGATGGCGTCGAGTTGACGCCGGCGGGTAGGTTCTTGCTGGATTTTGCCCACGAAGAGGCTTGCCACTACCGCGATGTTGCCGTGCTCTTTGACCAAGTATTGCGCAAAATGCGAGGTATCGACGAAAAACGCACGGTAAGAATTGGTACTACTTTGTTTTTCGCGCCTCATTCGATTATCCAAATTGCGCTCAATGCGAAAAACGTCGGGCCCATTGCCAATGCAATATTTGCGAACGTCAGCACCCTGAACGATGGCATGAGAGGTCTTCGCGACGGGGATTACGATCTTATCGTGATGCGTACTGCCCCCAATGAACGCGACGGCTTCGAGTGCCGGCGCATTGCATTGACTCCGGCAAGCGTGCTCATCAAAAAAGACAGCACACTTGGAGACAGGGATACAATCGATTTTCAAAACGATCTGCGTGGGCAAACGCTGCTATGTGCGGGCGAAGATTCGTATCGCGATACGCTTAGCTTTGCCGATCGCTTTGGGTTGAAGGTTTTGTCTGTTCCTGCTGACATATACGGTATACGCCAGATGATTCTCAGCGGAGACGGCGTTATGGTTGCACCTGAGCAAGTGTGCGAGCAGATCGCTATCGGATTCGGCGGGATAATGTTCAAACCCTGCGTAAACTATCCCGAAGAAACTACCGGATTTGTTATTTGTCCAAAAAATGCTCCAGAATACGTTTTCGATTTCATCAGGTTGCTCGAATCCGTTTGTTCGTAAAATGTCTTTTCGGACAATCCTGGCGAGGCGAGGTTGGCCGCTTTTCGGAGTGGAACGGCCAACCTCTTGCCCAGCCTATTCAGGGCTTCCTACTCGAACCTGACAGATTCTTCGATTCCGAGCATAGTGCGAAATTCGGCGGTAGCGTTCTCCAAATGGAATATTTCCAACTTCATGTCATCTTCCATCGTGTAAACGTTTTTCGCTCCGGGTGTCTTTTCCAAGATGGCTTGGGCAAGGTCATAGGTATCCTCGAAAACAGCGGTGCCGTAATAGCGCATAAAACAATTATCTTTAACTGCAACTATTTCAACCAAAGGATTAGCTTGCATCTGCTTGAATACATCTTTAAAGCGCCCCGTGCCGAAATATAGTCGCCCCTTAAGAAGCATGTGCATTCGCATTGGACGGCACTTGGGTTGTTTGCCATCTGCGGTTGCAAGCAAATAAAATCCAGATTCATCGAGGTAGTCGTTGACGTGTGTTATGGCTTCAAGCGTGTCCATCTCTGATCCTTCCTGTTCAATTATAGTATAAAAAAATGAACTTATTTAATGATAAATACTGTATAATAATTTGTAAAGTACTATCTTTTAAGATACTATATATCTTGGAAGATACCAAGATCAGAAGAGTGCCAGTGAAAACTCTTCTCGTTTCCGAAAGGATGGTGCAACATGGGGGTGGACCTTTACGGACAGTGTCCTTTCGCAACAGCTCAGCGTGCATTGCAGGGTAAATGGGCGATACTTACGCTACATTTGTTAGCAGATGGACCTATGCGGTTCAACGAGCTGGAGCGGCACCTGCCTACCATGACCCATGCGACGCTGTCCAAACAATTGAAGCGTCTCGAAGCCGATGGGCTGATCGTGCGTACCGTGTATCCGCAGATACCTCCCAAAGTGGAATATTCTCTTTCGCCGATCGGTTGCGAGTTCGTTCCTGTGCTCGACGAAATCCGCATCTGGGGTGAGAAATACCTTGACTACATCGAATATGCCCGACGCAAAGAGCAGGCTGCTTCTTCAGTGGTTTCCCCACGGGCGAATGTCGGGTAGAACGTAGATTCAGATGCGTACGGCTCCAGTTTCCATATTGAAGGTTTTTACGGCGTGATGGAATCGGCGGTGTCGGAAGGGGGCGCGATGGAACTTGCTTATCTGGCGCGGCCCTTGTGGGGATCATGATGTATGAGGTGCTGCTGTGGCTGATGGTGGTCGACGCGTGCGCGCAACCGTGTTACCGTTTCGGCACGCGGGAGACTTGAGTCGGCATCGTGGTGGTGGGCGGCGTGTTCGGCATCGTGCCATACCTGCTTTTCGGGCGTCTTTTCTAGGTCGGCGGCGGGCCCAAGCCGGCACCCTCCGTTCCGACCCGTTGTCCGACTCGCAGGTTGGTTGGGCTCCCGCCTTGCAGGCCGGGCTCCTACGGTGCTTTGCCGTATCGCATGACGCGGGGTCATTCGTTTCCCTACGGCTCCGTGCGGTCGATTGCGCGCGGCGGGCGCGCGTGGTTGCATGGGAGCATGAGGTTTCGCAAGACATACGTTGACGTGGTGGCCCGCATCGATGCGGACGGGCGTACGACGCCGTTGTCCATACTCTGGCGCGACGGCCGCACGTTCGAGATCGAACGCGTGCACGGAGCCGTCCGCCGGGCATCCGCGCGGGTGGGCGGTACGGGCGTGCGCTATCTGGTTTCGGTGTTCGGCCGAGAGAAGTACCTGTTCTACGAAGGTCCCCGCTGGTTCGTGGAGGAAGTGGTTCCGGAGCCTTCGCGGGATTGCGTCGAGCGCGGCGCGGGCGACCCCGAGGAACGGCCTCGCAGGGCGGCGCGGCATGCCGAGGACGCCCCGGAAGCCGCGATCCCTGGCGGAGCAGGGGCGTCCGTCGAGTCTGCCCCGGGCGCCGCGCCCCGCGCCTTCGAAGCGCTCGTGGCGGCTCTCAGGCGCCGCTCGCACCCGCCGATGCCAAGATCGCACGCGCGCCGCGCATGAGCACCCGTCCCAGCACCACGCCCGCCAAGCACGCCGCCAAACTGCCGAAAGCGTACAACGCGCCCATGCCGTACTTACCCTCGTCCAGCAGGGCGAGCGTTTCCAGCGAGAACGTCGAGAACGTGGTGAACCCTCCGCAGACGCCGGTTTTCAGGAAGAGCAGGGCGTTCGCGGGTATGCCCGCCCATCCGTCTGCCGCTTCGACGACCGCGCCGATGGCCACGGCGCCGACGAAGTTCACGATGAACGTCATGAGCGGGAAGTCCCCCTCGTAGGGCACGAGCCCCATCAGATAGCGCGCCACCGCGCCCACGAACCCGCCCGCACCCACGCACAGCATCGACAGCATGCTCGAACCTCCCGTGTTTTCCGAATGTCGCCAGTATACCTTGAGGAGCGAAGGCGCGGTGAGCCGGAGGGATCGTGCTCCCCGAGGAGGCGCTCGCTCGGGCTTGGTTGCGCCGGCTGCGGCGCGTTTGCGCAGCCGTACCTTAAGCGTTCCTGAACAGGGCCTGAAGTTGCGGCTACGGCTGGATCGCCGCGGACGTCGCGCCGCCGTGCGCGCGGTATGCTGCTTTCCGTCCCGGTCGCGCGCGCCGGGGCGCAACGAACCTTGCGGAAAGGGGACGGGCTATGAAGCGGCTTGCTAACGACGGAGGAATCGAGAGCCTGGGGCCGACGGCGTTTCGGATGGAGCGCTCGGGCGGCTTTCTGGGAAGCCGGACGCTCACGGGATGCCTGCTGGCCGTCTACCTGGTGGTTCTGGCGTGGATCATCCTGCTGAAAATGCAGTTCTCGCTGGACGTGGTGGGCACGATGCGCAGCGTGAACCTGGTTCCGCTGGCGGGAGCCACGGTCATCAACGGCGCAGCCGATTACAAGGAGGTCGTGCAGAACGTGCTGGCGTTCGTGCCGTTCGGCCTGTACATGGGCGTGGTCTTCGGTAGGCGGTCGCTGTGGTGGGGCCTTGCGCCCGTCGCGCTTGTCAGCTTGGCCTTCGAGGTGCTGCAGTTCGCGTTCGCCATGGGCGCGTCGGACGTCACCGACCTTATGGCCAACACGGCAGGCGGCGCGCTGGGCCTTTTCCTGTACGCGCTCGTGCGCCTTGCGGCGCGGTCGGACGGGCGCGCCCTGCGGGCGTGCAACGCCGTGGCCTTGGCGGGGACCGCGCTCGTGCTGGTTTTCTTGGGAGCGTTGATCGTGGCGAACCTGTAGGCGGGTTGCGGCGACCATCGCCCCCACGCGCCTACAGGTTCGCGCCGTACTGCTCGTAGTACGCGTCGAGGGCCGTCTTCACGCCGTCGTCTATCACGACGCGGCCCTGGCATTCCCGGTTGTGCAGGTGCTCGGTGACCTCAGCCATGTCCACGATGGACGCGGTGGGGAAGCCGTAGCGCTCGCGCACCTCGTCGAGCGCGCAGATCTCGCCGCCCTTGCCGACCTCCATGCGGTTCAGCGACACCATAAGGCCCACCACTTCCACGTCGGCCTGCTGCATGAGAATGGGGTGCGTCTCCTCGATGGACTTGCCCGACGTGGTCACGTCCTCCACGATGACCACGCGGTCGCCGTCGTGCAGGTTGGAGCCCAGCAGGATGCCCGTGTCGCCGTGATCCTTGACCTCCTTGCGGTTCGAGCAGTAGCGCGCCTCCTTGCCGTAGAGCTCCGAGAGCGCCATCGTGGTGATGACGGACAGCGGGATGCCCTTGTACGCCGGGCCGAACACCACGTCGAAGTCCAAGCCGAAGTTGTCGTGAATGGCACGTGCGTAAAACCGCCCCAGGCGGTGCAGCTGCGAGCCCGTCACGTAGGCGCCCGCGTTCATGAAGAAAGGGGACTTCCGGCCGCTCTTCAAGGTGAAGTCGCCGAACTTGAGCACGTCGCTCTCCACCATGAACTCGATGAACTCCTGCTTGTACGCCTCCATGGCATGCCCTCTCTTCCCTGCGCGAGTCGTTGCTCCCGCGTCTTTCCGTCGTGCGGTCAATGATACTCGAAGCCGGCTCCCTCGTCTCTATTCGCAGGAAAATACAATAGAGGCTCTTGACAACTACTAGACTATATCATATATTAGTACCGGTCTGAAACACCAGGTTCGCCCGGCATCCCCACCCCTAACGGATGCCGGGCGAACCTGCTTCGCCCGCAATCCGGATCGGCATGCGGGCGAGCGTCGCAGCTCTGCAGATGACGCGCGCCTTTGAAAAAGGCGACTTGCGACGCTTCCGTCGAAGGTCGTGCGATTGAAGCAGCCCTTCAACGCGAGACTCTGCGAGGCATCGCGAGCGCGACGCCGTCAGGTCGCGCTCTTCGGCACATTTTTCACTGATTCTCTGCGCTCGTTCTCCAATAGCAGAACGCTTAAAGCCTTCTTGAAACATGCGACATGGTGAAACGATTGGCAAAGAAGGAATGCCTTCGCGCATGCGGGCGTTTTTGGCCTTGGATATGCAGAGAATCGGTCATTACTGTGCCGAGCTAATGCGCTCAACTGCGACTCTGGCCGAGCGAACGCATGAGTTCTGTGCGCTCCTGCACGTCCATCTTTCGATAGAGACTGCGGACGTGGGACTTCACCGTGTTGGGGGACAAGAAGAGCTCGCTTGAGATGTCCGCGTAGCTGTATCCTTCGCACAGTAGCAAGAGCGTGTCCTCTTCGCGTCGGGTGAGGTCGAACTGCTTGGCGGCTTTGGCGCATAGCGCTTCGGGCGTGCGCGAGGCCGCAAGGTCGAGCTCTAATCGGTCTATCGCGTTCCGCAATTCCGCCAGCATGCGGCTTCGCTCGTCATCCTGGCGGTTCCAAAAGCGGACGGCGAGGGCGTAGGCGGCGAACGCCGAACCGGCGAGCACGGCGGCGGATGCAGTGGCGGCTTGCAGACCTGCCTTTTCCGCAATCAGCAGGCAGCCTACGATCAACGCGGCGAAAAGGCCTGCGGACAACAGGGCCCGCCGTCCTGCGGTAGTGCTTTGCCGCGGAACCAGAACGAGTCGTGCGGCGTTCGCGGCGCACGGCAGGTAAAGCGCTCCGGCGCAAGCGACCGTGACGATGTGATATGCAACGTTCTGCTCCACGCGCGCCGCCCTTCGCCGTTCTCGGGTGCCTACGCACCCGTTTCCCTGCCTTTATTCCTGCACGATAGCGTACCTTGTTCCGGCGCGATTCGACAGGGTGAAAAAACTCACCGTTGCCGGCAATTCGCCCGCAGGTTAGATTCAGCATGTCGAGATGCATTCGCCGAAGGAGAGGGGTTGCCATGAGAAGCTCCATCGTAAAGGGTTGGGCTGCGGCGGGCGTCGTTTTGCTGGTGTTGGCCACGCTGGTCATGGGTTGGTTCGCGGGACGTCTGCTGCCGATCGACCCGATGCCACGGCCCGAGGACGCCGAGACGGCCTTCTATCCGGGAAGGTTCGAAACCGAGGTGAGGGCCGGGCAGACGGTTGACGTCGCTTTCGGCGAGAAGCTACTGGTGGAAGGGGTGACACAAGGCAAGAAGTATCTGCTTCCCTCTGCGAAGCAGACCGAACCGCCCTGCGACGGCTGGCTGATCGAGTGCGGGGCCTGCGAGCTGTCCGTCTCGGAGACGCGGGTGGTTTCCGGCGACGCGCTGAGGGAGCTCGACCCGCGTTTCCCCTGGCCCGCCACTTCGTGGGATTCCGGCCACATAGGCTCGGAGTTGGCCGGCAAGGCGTTCGTCGTCACCTTGACGGTACGAAACCCCTCTAACGACGAGCGCGTCGAACTGCCCGAGTTCACGCTCTGGTCCGACGCTTTCAACCGGCGGTCGGACGCGATGGGCAACGGCGCCTTTCCGCTTTACGGGGCGTTCGACGCTTTGCTCGACCGTGCAGTGACTTACCGCATGGTTCTGGAACCGGGGGAGACGCGGGAGGTGGAAGCGCCGTTTTACATTTTCCGCAACTCTTTCGCTGACGAGAGCGCTTTCGAGAACGTCGACCTTGCCGGATTCTGCCTTGAGGTGAACGATTACGACCCCGGCATCTGCTACCGGTTTTGGCTGGCCGAGCGTCTAGCCTCCTAGGCCCGAAGCTCGCGCCGCTCGATCTGACGGGCAAACCCGCTTGATGGCAACCCGGGCGCCCGCTTGGGCGTTCCAGTTGTCGATTTTTCCTTCCGATCGGCTGTCGCGCTCCTCAACACCAGGTTGAAACGCCATACTGGGTTTCGACAAAGTTACCGCATGGGGATGCGTAAAAGACGGCGAAGGCGCATGGCGGACACGACTCCGTCGTAGCGTCGCGCCGCACGGCGAGCGAAGGGGATGGGCATGAACCCGCTTTTCGACAAGGCGATCGCATACGTTTCCGAGACGGTGCGGCTGTTCTACTCCGGCGAGGACATCGAGCGCGTGGTCGCCCGCTTCACGGACGATTTCTCCTGGATCGGCGCCGGCGAGGTCGAGTTTTCCACCGACTCCGCCTCCATCGCGTCGTACTTGGTGGAACGCGCTCCGCTCGCGCCGCCCTGCGAGGTGTTCGACGGGGAGTTCCACCTGGTGAACGTTGGGGAACGCTCTTGCACGGTCATGGGGCGCTACCATGTGCGCACGAGCGCCGATTCGGGGCACGTGCTCGAGGAGCACCAGCGCTGCTCCTACGAATTGGTCGACGCGGGCGGCGAGCTCAAGATCCGCCACGTCCATGTTTCCAACCCGTACCAGGCCATGAAGGACGAGGCGTACTTCCCGTTCGAGGCGGGTCGGCAAAGCTACGAATACCTGCAGCAGCTTGTGCGCGAGAAAACCGAGACCATCGATCTGATCACCGACAACGTCAACGGCGGCCTCAAGGTCTGCGAGGAGAACGAGCCCTACGTCCTCGTGTACGTCAACGAGGGCCTTGCGCGCATGCTGGGCTACACCGTGGACGAGCTCATGGACGCGAGCGGGGGGACGGCGGCCGGCATCGTGCACGGGCCCGACCGTGCACGCGCGCTTGAGGACGTGAGACGCTGCTTCGCCCAGGGATCCACGTACGAGACGGAGTACCGCGTGCGCAAGAAAAGCGGCGAGCTGGTGTGGATACTGGATTCGGGGCGCAAGATGGAGGTGGCCGACGGGTCGGTGAGGATCAGCAGCCTGCTCATGGACATCACGTCGCGCAAGAAGGCCGAGCAGGCGCTGCTTTTGGAGCAGGAGCGCTATCGCATAGCCCTGCGCAGCGTGACCGACGTGCTGTTCGAGTACGACATCGCGGAAGACGTGCTCGTGGAGTTCGAGCGCGGCGCGGACGACGACGCCCCTCCCGAGGAGCGGCGCTTCCCGCGCTACACCGCATCGGTGGACTCGGGCCGCATTCATCCGGACGACTTCGGCCGTCTTGCCGAGGCGTTGAGCACCGGGTGCTCGACGACGATGGAGGTGCGCCATTTGCTGCCCGAACGCGCGCCCGGGTGGCGCTGGGTGCGCCTGCACGCCCTCATGCTGCGAGACGGCGAGGGCAATCCCGTGCGCACCATCGGCAGCTGGAAAGACGTCACCGAGGAGCGCCTCCGCCTTCAGGAGCTCGAGGACCAGGCCCGGCGCGACCCTTTGACGAAGCTGTTCAACCAGGGGATGGCGAGCGAGCTGGTGGAGCAGGAGCTTCCCGCGTGCATCGAACGCGGCACGGGCGCGCTTTTCGTGGTGGACATCGACGACTTCAAAGCCGTCAACGACTCGTACGGGCATCTGGCGGGAGACGACCTGCTTGTCTGCGTGGCGAACTCGCTCATGGAAACGCTGGGCGGCGAGGAGGGTTTTGCGGCGCGCATCGGCGGCGACGAGTTCGTGGCGTTCCTTCCCGGCGTCGACGCCTTGCAGGCGCGCGAGGCGGGTGCAAGGCTCAACCGCGCCTCCGCCGGCCTGCAGGTTTCGGGTCATCCGGTCACGCTCAGCGTGGGTGCGGCGCTGGCGGGGGCCGACGGGAACGACTACGAAAGCCTCTTCGCCGCGGCGGATCGAGCGCTCTACAAGGCCAAGCGCCAAGGCAAGGATCGCACGATCTTCTCCGACGAAAGCGCATAGCCGCTCGCGCAGGTCGAAGCGGCCGGGCCGTTCCGCGACGCGCCCGACGCCCGACCGGCGGAGCTGCTTTCTGCCAAGGGCCCGGCTCTTGCGTACACGCGCCTGCGGGTGGTGCGCGACGCGCCTCCGCGGGGAGACGGGGCTAGGAAGCCGGGTAGAACCCCTCTTTGTGCAAGCGGTACCATTCCCGCACGTCGTCGTCCGGTTTCGCCTCGAGCAGCGAGAGCACGGCGCAGGCGAACTCGAGCGTGCCCGCGCCGTTGGCGGTGACGACGCCGCGGTCGGACACGGCCGGCTCCTCGCGAAACAGAGCGTCGCCGCGGTAGTGCGGCGCGCACTGCTTCAGGTACGCGAGTGTGTTGCCGGTGTGGGCCCGCTCGTCCAGGAAGCCGTGCTCGGCCAGGAAGCTGGCGGCGTTGCAGATGCCGCCCACCGCCGCGCCGCTCGCGAGGGCTTCCTCCACCAGGGGCAGCACGGCGTCGTTGCTCCCGTCGAGCCATACGTTGCCCCCGATGAGCAGCAGCGCGGCGAAGTCGCGCGGGTGGTCGGCCACCGTGCAGTCGGGAACGACGCGCAGGCCTCCCATCGACCGCACCGGCTCGCCGTCGAGCCCGACGGTGCGCACCCGGTAGCGCGCGCTGCCGTTGAGCTCGGTGCACACGTAGGCGCTCTCCCAGTCGGCGAATCCTTCGAACACGAACACGAGCACGTCTTTCTTTTCTGCGGCCATAATCCAGCTTCCTTTCGTTGCGGTGTGTGCTTGCGGGAAGCATGGTACGGGACGTAACATGACAACTGGGTGTCATGTTCCTCGATATATTCCTTGAGAAACATCCGAATCGGCTCCTCAGCCGGGCCGGGCCCGGGCGCCCTATTCGGCAGGAGCCTTGCCGCTTTCGGCGCTCTGTTCGCGGCGCAGGCGCTCCGCCTCGGCCACCAGCTGGGGCGGGGAGGCCACGCGCACGCGATCTCCGAGATAGGCCGCGAGGCGCGCCGCCCAGGCGAGGTCGAGCACGCGCAGGCGCACCTCGCCCTCGGTGTCGTCCGGGGCGCGGTGGAGGAACTGCGCGTCGATCTTGTCGGTGAGCGCGAACTCGTCCGAGGCCTGGTAGACGAGCACCACGTCGTAGGCCGCGGGATCGTCGTCGGTCGCGGGGAGGATGTCCGCGCCGAAGCCGGCGAAGTCGAGGGGCGGGGGCGTCCGCGGCTCGAATGTCTCGTCCAATACCTCGAGCGACGCCATGCGCTTCAGTTTGAACAGGCGAAACGCGTCGTGTTCGCGGCACAGGGCGTACAGGTACCACGAAGGGTGCTTGTAAACGAGCTTGCACGGCTCCACGACGCGCGGCCCGCGTCCCGTGCGCGACACGTAGTCGAACCGCACGCAGCGCCGCGTACGGACGGCTTCGCGCAGGCGTTCGAACTTGCCGTGCTCCACGTCGTCGGCGAACCACGAGGACAGGTCGATCACGAGCTCGCTTCCCTCGAAGGCTGCGGCGGCGGACAGGGGGACGAGCTTCGCGGCGAGCGCGGCCAGCTCGCCGTCGTCCTGCACGCTGCGCAGGGCGCTGAGGGCGGCGTGCAGGTTCTGCGCGTCGCCGTCGGTGAGCAGGCTGCGGCGAACCCGGTACCCCTCCGCCACGTCCACGCCGCCGCCCGCGCCGGGGAACGTGACCACGGGCACGCCCGCGCGGTTGAGCGTCTCCAGGTCGCGGGCGATGGTGCGCTTCGACACTTCGAACCGCTCGGCCAGCTGCCCGATGGTCGTGCGCCCGCCGTCCGCGAGCACGCACATAAGGCCCACGAGTCGTTCCGCCTTCATGGCACCCCTTTCCCGTCTATCGTGTTTGCCCGATTATCGGTTAAGCTTATAGTAAAGTCAACTTGACAATTGGCCGCATGCACCTCATACTAGGTAAAGTCAACTGTACATCGGTCGAACAGGATACCAGGTGGATACGATCAGGAACAGGGTGCGGGAGTTCAGGGAGGGGCGCGGCCTTTCCCAGAGTGCGCTGGCAGAACTGGCCGGCGTCACCCGCCAGACCGTCATATCACTGGAGAAGGGGAGCTACGTGCCCTCGCTGCTGTTCGCCATGAACCTGGCGGAGATATTCGGCGTGACCGTGGAAGACCTTTTCAGCAAGGAGGAGGCGTCATGAGGAAAGTGGTTTTTGAATGCGTCGGCAACGCGCTGCTGTTTTCGCTGATGGGGCTGGCGTTCATGTTTCCGTTCTCGCGCTACGAGGGAAGCGTTTCCGCGAGCGGGTTTTCCTTCGACGTGCACTTGTCGCCGTTCATGGTGGCGCTTTTGGCGTTCCTCGCGCTCTACGCCGTCGTCCGCCATGCGTTCGTCAAGCGCAACGGGCTGCGTGCCCACTCGACGGGCAATTTGGAGTTGGTGGCCGATGACGAGCGGGAGCTCCAGCTGTCGGGCAGGGCGCTGAAAAGCGCGTACCGGGTGCTCATGACGTGCCTGATCGTGGGTTTGGGCGTGCTCGCCGGCGCGCAGTTCCTTTTCTCCGCCTTCCTGAGCGACCCCGTGGCGGTCTATCGGACGGCCGTGGGGATCATCGCCGCCACGCTCGTCGCCTCCAGCGTCTCGTACTGCGCCCGGTGGTGCCTCGAGTTCGGGAAGTGAGTTGCGAGGCGGCTCGATTGCGCGAACCGCCCCGTTCGGCTTCCCGCGCTTGCCGGCCGCCGCGCTCCGCCCGCGTTCTTGCTGGGAGGCGATGCTACGCCGGTTCGGCCGTGGCCCTCAGGCTGAACGTCATGGGGAACCTGTCGGCGTTGCCGGGAAGCTCGTAGAGGCCCTTCTCGGGAGAGAGGCGCAGGCCGCTCGAGTCGAAGAAGTTCTCGGGGAACTCGTTGAACGCGTCGATGCGCAGGCCGGCTCCGACGAGGGCGTTGATCAGGTCCGACACGGTGTGCATCCAAAAGTACGCCTTGACGCCCCGTTTTACGTCCGAGGCGTAGCCGCCGATGCAATCGTCAACGTCGGGCTCTTTCCCGAAATAGGGGTACGCCAGGTCGTACTCGCCGCGCCCCAGTTTCGCCTCGTCGAAGGCCAGGTAGAACGGGTGGGAGTCGAACACGTAGAGGAAGCCCCCGTCCGCGAGCAGGCTGCGCACGGATCGGGCCCAGGGGCCGAGGTCGGGAAGCCAGCCCAGCACGCCCTCGGAGGTGAACGCGACGTCGTAGGCGCCGTTCAGGCTGGCGGGCAGGTCACACACGTCGGCCTCGACGAAATCGACGTTGCCATATCCGAAGTCGGCGGCCAGCTTCGTCGCGCAGCGCACGTTCTCGGGGGCCAGGTCCACGCCCGTCACCCAGGCGGCGGTGTCGGCCAGGGCGAGCGTGTCGAAGCCGACGTTGCACTGGAGGTGCGCCACCCGCTTGCCGGACAGGTCGCCCAGCTCGTTGCGTATGTGAACGTTCAGGCGGTTGCCCCCGTCCTCGATGCGCTTCTTGTAGTGGCGGTAGTGGTTTTCCGCCAGCGTGCCCCAAGCGTGCCTGTTGCTCTCGATCTCGTCCATGCGGCGGCCTTTCATTCGGTTGCTCGGCTAGGAGCGGTCTTTCCCCAGCTTGCCCATGATAGCGCGGTTGAGGGCCTCCTGCTTCGTGCCGGCGTAGGTTTTGGTGTTGGCCAGCAAGTCGTCGCAGAACGCGGCCACGTCCTCGCCGGTCACCTCCAGCACGCCCTTGCCGTCTACGGCACCCTGCTCGAAGAGGTCCACGAGGTCGGCCAGCACCACGGTCATGTCCATGCCGTCGCCGGCCACGTGGCTCCACATATAATGCTGTATCTTGTCGTACACGTAGCGGTAGTCCTCGGGCAGCGCGCGCACGCGCTCCATGGCCTCGCGGTACTCGCGCTTCTCCTGCGCGACCTTCTTGAAATAAGCGACCGGGTTCTTCATCGGCTCTCCTTCAGCTCGTTGATCTTCGATGCGACGAACTCCCACTTCGTCCAGAAGCGTCGCAGCTCCTCGCGTCCCGCGTCGTTGAGGGCGTAGAACTTGCGCGGCGGGCCCATCTCCGACGGCTTCTTGCTCGTGTCCACCAGCCGGTTCTTCTCCAGGCGCAGCAGGATGGTGTACACCGTGCCCTCCACCACGTCGGCGAAGCCCAGCGCGTTCAGCTTGCGGGTGATCTCGTAGCCGTACGTCTCCTCGCGGCCGATGATCTCGAGCACGCAGCCCTCGAGCACGCCTTTCAGCATCTCGGTGAGGTTCTCCATCGCTACCTCCTTTCGGCTTGTCGGTGCGGTCGGTATATAGTGACGCTTAGTACCAGTATATAGTATCACAGAATAGCAAGAGCGCAAGAGGCGGACTCGGAATGTGCGTTGGGGGCACGAGCTCGCGGCAGGTGGACGTATAAGCCGGCGCGGGAGTCGGCAAAGTCGAACAGGGGCGTGAAAGCGGGCAAAGGGCACGCGCTCGTTCGGGCCGCGCATGGTCAAATCGCCATCGGGCCGCCACATGGCGGCCACACGGTGCGTGTTGAGCGGCGACTACGCGGCGCATGTTGGCTTCGGCTCGGCCGCAGATGAGGTTTGATGCAGCGGATCGCTCCCGGAAGTCACGAAAATCACCGCTGTGAAGTGAATTTTGCTGCGGAGCTCCCTTCGCGTTTCAGGCTTTCCAGCGAAAAGCCTGATCAGGGGACCGGGCCTTTTCAACGAAGAGAAGTCACGTTTCGCGGTGCGCAACAGACGCAGACTAAACGCTTCACAGCGGTGAATTTCGTGACTTGGCGGCTCTGCTTCGCGCATCAAGGGGACGCTTGCGACGTTTTAACCTGCGAGCTTGCCCTAGGTCTTGGCCGTGTCGGATCGGCAATGGGCGAGAGAGCCGTTTCGCGACGCCCCCGACGGTTTTCGTGCTGGTTTGGCGGCAAGGTGGCCGTGGGTCGCGTGTCAGCCGAACCGCAAACCGGGGTGTCCTCATGCGAGACGGTCATCGGTTGACAAGCGGGCGGGGAAGTCAACCTTTGCTCGCTTGCGTCAACCAATTGCGTTCTTCATACTGGTTGAAGAAGCGGATGACGAACAGACGGATAGATCGCGGCACCTCCAGATGAACCGGCAGCGACACTGCGCAGATTGACTGACTACGGCTCCGCTTGTATGAGAGGGTGCGTCGTCGCACGGACGGAAGGGGCACGGCATGAACGACATCAACCTGGGCGCGACCATCGCGCGCGAGCGGCGCGCCGCCGGCGTGACGCAAGGCGAGTTGGCCGCCCATCTGGGCGTGACGAAGGCCGCCGTGTCGAAGTGGGAGCTCGGCCAGAGCATGCCCGACGTGGCGCAGCTGCCGCGCATCGCCTCCTATTTCGACCTCACGCTGGACGAGCTGTTCGACTACCGGCCGCAGCTGACCGAGGACGAGGTGCGCGAGACGTACGTGGCGCTGTGCGACCTGTTCGCCGAGGATCCCGACGCCGCCTACGCGCGCATGGACGATCTGGTGCGCGACTACGGCTCGTGCTGGAACCTGCTGCTGCAGCTGGCGGCGTTGTGCATGCAGCGGGCGATATCCGAGCCCGATCGCGTCGACGAGCTGATGGGCCGTGCGCGCGAATTGGCCGAGCGCGTGGAGGCGCGCTCCGACGACGTGGAGCTGGTTCGGTCGGCGCGGGTTTCCCGCGCGATGGCGGAGTGCCAGCGCGGCGAGCTGGACGACGCCATCGCCCTTCTGGAGAGCGTGAAGCCCGCGCGCCCGCTGGGCGTTGAGGCCGCGCTGGCCGGGATGCACCAGATGAAGGGCGAGCGCGAGGCATGCCTGAAGCTGTGCCAGGAGTCCCTGTTCTGGGGCGAGATGAGCGTCATGCAGAGCGTCGCCACGCAGCTGCCGTTGTACGAGGACGACCCGCCGCACCTCGCCGCGCTGCTGCGCGCCGCGGAAGGCGTTCTGGAGGGCTTCGCGCTGGAAAGCCGAAGGCCGATGGAGGCTGCCACGTTCTACGGCGGCGCGGCCACGGCGTGCCTCCATGCGGGTGACGAGGCGAGAGCGGCAGCGTATTTGGAACGGCTCGCGGAGCTGCTCGAGCGCCACGACGACGAGAGCCTGCTGTTCCCCCGGTCCTCCGTGCTCTACGACCTCGTGCCCCATTTGATGACGGTGGATCCCGATCTCAAGCGGGTGGCGGGCGGCCTGTTCGGCGCCTTCGACATGAAGGGCCAGTGCAAGCTGTCCGTGACGCGCGACCCGGCCTGGGCCGACCGCGCCGACGACCCGCGCTTCAAGCCGCTGCTCGACCGTCTGGCGGCGGCGTAGGGCGGCCTCCTGCGACGTGCGGGCCGTCCGGGCGCTTCTGCTATGATTGATCGCAAGCGTGGAAGGGAGGCCCGATGGGGAGCGTATTCGGCAATCCGGTGCTCGTGCAGTCGATCAAGCAGGTGGCAGGCCTCATGGCCATGGCCGTGAAGTACGACAACGAGCTTCCGGACAAAGACTCGGGCGCGTCTCAGGTGCTGTACGACCTGCCGTTCTCGGGGGAGTGGACGGTGCTCAACGGCGGCGTCGACGAGGAGACGTCGCATTCGTGGGACGTGTGCACCCAGCGCTACGCCTACGACTTCGTCGTCCTCGACGACGAGGGGCGCAGCTGCCCGCCGGACGCCGATGCCGCCGACCCTGCGTCGTACTACTGTTACGGGCGGGAGGTCCTCGCGCCCGCCGACGGCGTGGTGGCCGAGGCGCACGAGGGCTGCCCGAACGCGCCCATCGCGCTCGACGGCAAGATCGGCTGCGGCGGGGACGATATCCGCGGCAACTACGTGCTGATCGAGCATGCGAGCGGCGAGTTCTCGTGCCTGTGCCATCTCAAGGAGGGCAGCGTCGCCGTGCGCGCAGGCGACCGCGTGGTGCGCGGCCAGGTGGTCGGGCTCTGCGGGAGTTCCGGCAACAGCTCGGAGCCGCATCTGCACTTCCACGTGCAGCTGGGCGCGAGCTTCTACTCGGCTCCCGGCGTGCCCATCCGCTTCGAGGGCGTGCGGGCGCGTCCGGCTCCCAACTACGCCGCCGCCGACCCGCGTCCCGTGCCCGCCGGCGCCTACGATCTGTTCCCGCCCCTCCTCACCCGCGGCCTGCGCGTGGAGGCCGCGGCCCGACGGGGCTAGCCTTCCTGCGGCAGTTTGTCCCGTACGGCGGCGGGCAGCTCGTCGTAGTCGACCTCCTCCCAGCTCACCACGCCGCGCAGGGGCTTCGTCTCCAGATCGAGGTACGCGCCGTCGCGCAGCTCGCGCGACGTTTGGAACGCGATCTCGGCCTGCGCGCCGTCCGCTGCGACGCCGTCCAGGCGGTACTCGTATTCCATGCCCGCGCGCGGTTCGATGGCGGCGACGCGGGCGTTGTCCACCTTGACGTAGGCGTGGCCGCTCTCGCCGTAAAACGCCCATCCCGCAACCGCGACCAGCGCGAGGACCGCCGCCAGCGCGATTCCCAATCCGATGAATGTTTTCGCCTTCCCCATGCGAGGCTCCTTCCGCATTCGACGCTTTTCGCGACGGGGTGCCATGAGCGCCTGCGCCGCCCTTCGCGTTCGAGTCTACGCGGCCTGCATTGCGCGGCGCTTGGGCCTAGCTTGCGATTGCCTTACGGTTCGGGCGATTCGCACCGGTTGACCGGCGCATCAAGGAATCAACCGTTGCTCCATTGCGTCAAGCGGAGGTCGTCCTCATACTGAAATGACGGTATTTGGTCGGATGGCGAACGAGGCGCGAAGGGGGCTGCGGCATGGGCGATGGGGAGGCGAGGGGCCGGGCGACGGCGCTGCGCGTGGAGAACCTGGCCTACCGCTACGGCAGGACGGAGGTGTTCGCGGGCGCGTCCTTCGCGCTGCGGGCGGGCGAGGTGGCGTTCCTCACCGGGCCGAACGGCGCGGGCAAGTCGACGCTTCTGCGCTGCCTGGCCGGATGGGACGCGCCGAGCGAGGGACGGGTGGAACTGTGCTGCGAGCGGTTCGACGGCTCGAACCGCTCGCAGCGAAGCCGGGTGGCGTTCGTGCCCGACGTCCCCTCCTTCTACGACGACCTGACGGCGGGCGAGCATCTGCGGTTCGTGCGGCAGGCCAACCGCCTGGGTGCCGCCGACGACCCCTCCGAGCTGCTCATGGAGCGGTTCGGCTTGGGAGGGCAGCGCGACTTGCTGCCCTCGTCGTACTCGCGCGGCATGCGTCAGAAGCTGGCGCTCGTGCTGGCGTTCGCCCGCCTGCCGCGCCTGATGCTGCTCGACGAGCCGTACGGGCCGTTGGACCCCGGTGCCTCCGGCGTGCTGAGCGAGCTTGTCGAAGAGGCTCGCGCCGACGGCGTCGCGGTGCTGGCCAGCTGCCATCACGACGTGCCCAACCTGGCTCCCGACCTGCTGCTGCACCTTGAAGGCGGGCGGCTTGACGTGCGCGGCGGAGGCGACGGAGGCGTCGATGCGTGACGTGTCCCTGCTGCTTTGGTTGCGCGCACGCCATGCGCGATGGACGCTCAACTGGTTCATGCATCTTGTGGGCGCCGGCGTCGAGGACGGCGGTCGGGCCGAGCGCGCCTACCAGCTGTACGCGGTCGGCATCATGCTGGCCTGGTTCGCGCTCATGGCGTCGGCGCTGGTCTCGGCCGTTGTCGGAGCGTTCGCGCTCGCGGACGTTGGCGTGTGCGCGCTGGCGATGCGCGTCGCGCTCGCGCTGCCGGCTGCGGCGCTGGCGTGGGTCGGCATCGCCGCCGTGCGCGGCACGCCGTTGAAGCTGTCGCATCCCGACATAGCCTATCTGGCCGCCAGCCCGGTGAGCGCGCGTGCGCTCGTGGGCACGGCCGTTTCCGTGCAAGCGACCGCCTGCGCCGCGGCGGCGGGCGTCGTGGGGTGGTTGGCGGGCGTCGGGTTGGAGAGCGCGGGCGTGTTCGCGGTTTCCCCTGTTGGGCTGGCGCTGGCGCTCGCGGCTCTCGCGGGCGTCTCGGTCGCGGTCGGATGGCTCGCGGGCGTCGTGCGGCTTGCCAGCCCGGCCTGGCGCCGGCGGAACACGGTGTTGTGCGCGCTTGGGTTCGCGGCGCTGGCCGTCGTTTGGATCGCGGCGCTGCTGGCCGCCCCGGCGGCCGCGCTGCTCGACCCGGCGACGCCCGTGGCGCTCGCGGCGGGCGCGGCGGCCTCGGGCGCCGCCGTCGCCGCCGCGCTCGCCGTCGTCGCGCCGCGCATGGACATGACCGTCGTCATCGAGGAGAACGCGCTTCACGCCGACCTGTGCCGGTTCGGCATGCTGTCGCCGCTCGACCCCACCGTCATCGCCGAGTACCAGCGCCGCCGCCGGTTCGCCGACCGCACCGTGCGGTTCTCCCTGCCGCGCCGGGAGGGCCGCGCCGCGCTCGTGTCGCGCGCGGCGTTGTCGCACGCGCGCCAATACGACGGCATCCCGATGCTGCTCATGCACGGGGCGCTCGTGGTGCCGCTGGGGGTGCTCGCGCTGCTGGGTGCGGGCGGCCCTGCGCTGTTCCTGTTCTGGCTGATGGCCATGGTTATGACCACGCAGGGCGTGCGCGAGGCCACGCGCCCCTTCCGCGACGACGTGCGCAACCGGCTCGTGCGCGACCGCCTGCCGTTCGGCGTGCTCGAGCTGCTCGCGTTCGACTCGCTGCCCGCGTTCGCGGTCACGACCCTGCTCGCGTGCGTCGTCGTGGCGGTGTCGGCTCCTGCGGGCACGTCGATGCCGTTGGCCCTTGCGCTCGCGGTGCTCGTGAACGCGGGGTCGGTGCTCGGCTGCGGCTTGGACGCCGTCCGCCTGTTCCCGGGCGGTCCGCGCCTTTGCTACGAGTACGGCGCCCTCGCGCTGGTGGGGGCGTCTTTCGCCCTCGCGCTGTTCGCGCCGCCGCCCGGCATCGTCGCCGGCGTGGCCCTCGTGTGCGTCGTTATCGCCCTCGCCGTCCACAACGGAGCGGAATGCGCGCGGTAACGCGGTGCTTGCCGAAGGCATGCGCAGCATGATCGCCGAAAGTCGCGAGCGTGCGGCGAACGTCGGGGCGGGGCCCGATCGATGCCCTCGGAACCCTTCTGTCGCCTCTTAATTCGCAGGTTCGATGCCCCGCAGCCGCAGATGGGGCAGCTGCGAGACGACGATGCCGGCGAGGATGGCGACGATGCCGACGACCTGGAGCGCTTCGACCGGTTCGCCGATGACGAGCGTCGACAGGGCGATGCCGCAGGGGAGCTCGGAGGACGCCATGATGGCGGCCAGCCCCGGCGTGAGGTGCGGCGTGGCGATGCCGAACAGCACCACGGGGACGAACAGGGCGCACAATCCCAGGATCAGGCCGAACTTCCAGATGCCGTCCTGCAGCGCGCCGCTGGCGAAGTAGTCGGGGCACAGCGCGAAGCCCAGCACGCACGCTCCCAGGCACACGACGAGTCCGCGTTGGATGGGCGGCAGACCGCGCCCGATCGGCTCGAAAAGAACATGAAGAAGGTGCAGCTGACGGCCAAGAGCAGCCCGCATGCCACGCCGACGGGGTCGAGCGCCCCCATTTCGTCGGAGAACATCCCGCTTGCCATAAGCGTTCCCCCGAGGATGACGGCGGCGGCCGTCACCTCGGCCGCGCGCGGCCGTCGGCGCACGACAACCAACTGGACGACGATGCCCATCCAGGTGAACTGGAACAGCAGCGTGATGGCCACCGAAACCGGCAGAAGGGTGAGCGCGTAGTTGTACAGCACGGTGCCGATGCACGTGTTCAGCCCCAAGGCCATGAGGGCCAGCACCTGCTTGGGGGAGAGCGGCACGAGGCGCTTGCCGCGCGCCCGAAGCACGAGCAGCGCCGCCGCGAACAGGATCGTGGCGAACAGCGCTTGGCTCGCCACCACCTGGGTCCAGGTGAAGCCGGCGGCGTAGGTTATCTTCACCGTGGTGGCCTGGGCGCCGTAGCTGGCACCGGCCAAGAACACGATCCCGGAGTATTTCAAGGTGTCCCTCTGCATGGGGCCATTCTATCCCATGCCGGCGGTTTCGATGATGCGGCGAGCAGCTCCGTCTGCGATCGCGCCGCGACGGGCCGCCGCAGGCGGATGACGGGGCGCTAACGGTTGAGGTCACGCTCGGTGTCGGTTCGCGTTCGCCCGCTTGCGGCGGGGTACCATCGTGGAAAAGCCGACACGATGGGAGGGGCATGGGAAGGATCGCGCGGGTGCTGCTGGGCGGCAGGGTGGACGAGGCGTACATCGCCGGGATGGAGCGGAGCCTGTTCGCCGTGATCGACGACCCTTTGAAGCAGCTGTCCTCGTTCTTCTTGTGCATCGTGCTGTCGGCCGTGGTGGCCACGGGCGGCGTCGCGGCCGCCTCTCCGGCCATCATCATCGGCGCCATGATCATTGCCCCGCTCATGATGCCCATCATGGGAACGTCGTTCGCCATCGCGCGCGGCCGTCCGCGCCAAGCGCTCAAGGCGCTCGCCGTGGCCGCCGGCGGAGCGCTGGTCGTGGTGGCGGTGGCGTGCCTGGTGACGGCCCTGCTGCCCGCCGGGGTGCCTCTGTCGGGCAACCCGGAGGTGACGTCGCGCACGGAGCCGCGCGTCGTGGACCTTGTGGTGGCGGTGGCGTCCGGGTTCGTGGGCGCCCTCGCGGCGGCACGCGACGACATCGGCGAGGCGCTGCCGGGCGTGGCCGTGGCGGTGTCCATCGTGCCGCCTTTGTGCGTGGCGGGCGCGGCGCTCACGCAAGGCGCGCTTGCGATGGCGGCGGGCGCGCTGCTGCTGTTCCTGGTGAACTTCTTCTCCATCCAGTTGGCCGGCAACCTGGCCTTCTTCCTCATGGGATTCGGGCGGTGTGGCCGGGAGGGCGCGGCGGCCCGTCGCCTGTGGTACGCCACGGCCGTCGTGGGCACGCTGCTGGTGATGGCGCCGCTCGTGGCGTCGAGCAACCGGATCGTGCAGAGCGCCACCGACGAGCATGCGGCGAACGCGGCGGTGCGGCAGTGGCTGGAAGGATCGGGCTACGAGGCCGTGAGCGTGAAGACGTCCGAAGACGGCGTGACCGTGGAGATAGCCGGCACCGGCCCGTCCCCTTCGGTCGACGACCTGGCGTCCCTGCTGCGCGACGGCCGCGTCGAGGTGGGGGAGGCGCGTGCGATGGTGGTGCACGAGGATCGCGCCCCGGTTGAGCCGTAGGGGGCGGTGCCTCGGGCGGGGCCGTTCGGGAGGCGGGCGGGCGGCGCGGCCGAATACCCGGCACGGCGACCGCGTGCGGCTTTCTTTCCGTTAAAATGAACCGGCGGCGGGGCGCCGGGATACGGGCTCGCGCGCAGGGTGAGCACCCGTAGCCGTTCCGCGCCGACGCTCGGGCTCGCGGCAATCGCCGCGTTCTTCGGGAAAGGCCCTGTTGCGGGCATGGGATCGTCATTGCCGGACGGAGCGTTCGACAGCACGGGGAGGAAGCGTCCATGAACATCGAGATAACGGAACCGCAGGAGCGCACGCCGGAGCTGATCGAGCAGTTCGCGTGCGTGTGGGAGCGTTCGGTGCGCGCGACGCACGACTTCCTCGCCGAGAGCGACATCGCGGGCATCCGGCCCCATCTGCCCGCCGCGCTGCTCGCGGACGAGCGGCTCGCGGTCGCTCGCGAGGACGGTCGGGTCGTCGCGTTCGCGGGCGCTCGGGGCGGCAAGCTGGAGAAGCTGTTCTGCGCTCCCGAGGCGCGCGGCCGCGGCGCAGGCCGCGCGCTGCTTGCCCGCGCGGTGGGGCAATGGGGCGTGCACCGCCTCGACTGCAACGAGCAGAATCCCCAAGCGCGCGGCTTCTACGAGCACGAGGGGTTCGTCGTGGTGGCCCGATCGGAAACCGACGGCGACGGCCGCCCGTTCCCGCTGCTGCACATGGAGCGGGCCGAGGGCGTCCGCGCGCAGATGGGGTCTGGAGAGTGGTTCGACGCCGCCGCGCCCGAGCTCGAGGTCGACCGCAACCGGACGCGCGCCGCCATACGGCGCTTCAACTCCGAAGCCGGCCTGTCCGAAGAGGAGCGCCAGGAGCTCGTGGGCGGCCTTCTGGGCTCTTTCGGGGAGGACGCCGTCCTCTCGGCCGGCGCGCAGATGGAGTACGGTTACCGCATCTTCGTGGGGCCGGGCTGCTTCTTCAATTTCAACTGCACGTTTTTGGACGGCGCGGCCATCACGTTCGGCCGCGACGTGTGGGTGGGGCCGGGCTGCACGTTCTCCACGCCGCTGCATCCGCTGCTGGCCCGCGAGCGCGCCATGCGCAAGGACGACGAGGGCGCGCGCCACCTCTGGGAGCGCAACCTGCCCATCACGGTGGGCGACGACGTGTGGATCGCGGCGAACGTCACGGTGAACCCCGGCGTGACCATCGGCGAGGGCGCCGTCATCGGCTCGGGCAGCGTGGTGACGAAGGACATCCCGCCGCGCACGCTGGCCTACGGCAACCCCTGCCGCCCGGTGCGTGAGATAACGGAAGCCGACAGCGCCGCCGACCTGCCTGAAGCCGGCATGGCCTGACGCGCTTCGGGAAGCCGTCGCGCTTGAGGCCGAAGGATGGCTGGCAACTTCATGGAGTCTCCGTGGCAGCGCCAGATTCTATTGAACATCGTTTATTGACGAATGTTCAATGATGTGCCACCATGGGATTCGACGGAAAGAAAGGATGCTCGATGGTGCGTACGGTGAAGGACCCGGAGGAGCGGCGGCTCGAGATACTCGACACGGCCATGCGCCTGTTCGTGGAGCGCGGCTACGACGCGGTGTCCATGCGCGATATTGCCCGGGCGGCCGGCGTCACGCCGGGGCTCGCGTACCACTATTTCGATTCCAAGCAGAAGCTGTTCGCCGCCGCCCTCGACGCATACGCTGCGGAATGCACGGAAGGGTTCCTGCGCATCCTCGACGACGGGCGGTTGACCCTGGCCGACAAGATCGATGCCCTGTTCGCCGCAGTGGCCGACGAGGAGGGCCTGCGCTATCACGATTTTTTCCATGCCGAGGGCAACCGAGCGTTCCACGAGCAGCTCTCGTTCGCGTTGTGCGAGCGGATGTACCCGCATCTGCTCGCCGCCGTCAAGGCCGAGGCACGCCGTCTGGGGGCGACGGTGCGCGACCCCGATGTGCTTGTCAATTTCATCACATACGGGCAACTGGGGCTCATGTCCGACCGCAGCATGCCCGACCTGCGGAAGATCGCGCTCGTGCGCAATTACATCGACGTGCTGTTGGAATCGCAGATCGAACCCACATGATCGCCGCGCCGCAAGAAACGAGGAGAAGGGGCTGTCGGGAGCGCAGATGCGGAAACGAAAAAACGAGCAATCAAAAAGAGAGATAACGAACAAATGTTTCACGTGAAACGTTTTGCGCATATGGTTGCGCCGTGCGAGGACGAACGGGCAGGTCCGCGTCGCGCAGGGCTTCAAAGCACTTTATCGGCCCCGTCGAACGGGGCATTCTTCGAGCATGATATTAAACGATGTTCAATAGAAAGGAGCGTCATGAAGGCAGGTGAAAGGCGCGGCGGCGAGGTGCCGGGTCGGCCGTCTGGCGAAGCGACGGAGCGTCGGGTCGGCGGGGCGGTGCAAAAAAGACCGGCGTTGCAGGGGCGGGCGGATGTGCGAAAGCAGGCGACGGAGCAAAAGGCCCTTGAGCTCAAGGAGGCTTCGAGGCGAACGTTCGATGGGCAGGCCGCCGTCTACGACGAAGAGGTCTGCGGAAGCCATGCGCGTCGGCTGTATCCGCATGTGGTGAAGGAGGTTGCGGCGCATTCTCCCCGGCGCGTGCTCGACCTGGGCTGCGGCACGGGCGCCCTGGCGGAGCTCGTGCTAAAGGCGCTTCCCGGTTGCGAGCTCGCGGGCGTGGACCTCTCGGACGCCATGCTCGCTCGGGCGCGCGAACGGCTTGGCGAGCGGGCGCGGCTCTTGGAGGGGGACAGCGAGCATTTGCCGTTTCCCGACGGTTTCTTCGATGCCGTCTACTGCAACGACTCCTTCCACCATTTTCCCGATCCCGAGCGCGCGGCGTTCGAGGCGTGGCGCGTGCTGCGGGCGGGCGGCGTGCTCGTTGTGGGGGAATGCTGGCTTCCCGGTCTTGCCCGCGCCGTCATGAACGCGTTCATGCCGTACGGTGGGGAGGGCGACGTGCGCATTTACTCGGAAGCCGAGATGCGCGGCATATTGGGCACGTGGTTCGACGAGGTCTCGTGGCGCAAGGCCGGCTCTCACGGCTGCCTCGTCACGGCTAGAAAAGCGGCTTGACTGCATGCTGAGGAAGCGGCCGCGCCCACGGCCGCGTCAGGTTCGGCGATGCCGTACCAATTGTGGAGAAAATGTATGTCATAGGTAACTTCTATTGTCAACGGAATGATGTTAGCTTAATCTAACTTGCATCGAAAGCGAGTCGCCATCAAGCAGGAAGCGAACTCGGGGCGGTTCGGCCGCCCGCAGCCTGCAAGACCGGCTTTCGATCATCGTCCGCTGACCCGGCGGCGGAGGCTCCTCTCGTCTGGCCATCCGCCGCACTTCCAAGCGGAGGGAAGATCCCCCCTCTTCCCTCCGCTTCTTTTTGTTAATATGAGTAGAACATTGTCAAGAGGCAATAAAGGCTCAGGCCAGAGATTTGCTCCAGCTTGAGCCTATCTATCTTCACTTGATCTCTGATCTCGACAAGCAGTGTCAAACCGACGCTCGTATTCGCAGTTT
>NZ_PPTR01000029.1 GCF_003339845.1 Gordonibacter sp. 28C | reverse complement strand
CGTCGGAGAGCAGGTAGCCCTCCGGCGGGACGGTTTCGCGCAGCTCGTAGGTGCCGTAGGGCAGAAGGTCGCTCGCGGTCTGCGCCACGCCGTCGGCGCCGGAGGTGATGGTGGCCACGTCCTTGCCTGGCTCGTATACGATCCCGTCCACCAGCACAGGATTAGCGGAAACGCTCTTGATGGCGAAAACGGCCCCTTCGACGCTGGCGGATCCCTGCGGTACGGACGTTTGGCTCTGATGGTCGAGCTTCGCCGTCTTGACGCCGCCGCGGATCACCTGGTTGTCTATCGACTGCTCGGTGGTAGCCTCGACGACCACGCCGTCCTCGCGGATCTCGAAGCGCCATACTTCGTCGGAGAGCAGGTAGCCCTCCGGCGGGACGGTTTCGCGCAGCTCGTAGGTGCCGTAGGGCAGAAGGTCGCTCGCGGTCTGCGCCACGCCGTCG
>NZ_PPTR01000028.1 GCF_003339845.1 Gordonibacter sp. 28C | reverse complement strand
GGGTTATAGGCCAAAACTTGTACCCAAATTGAGGTCATAAAGCCTGACCAGCGTTCGATAATTTGTCTCTACAGTTGAATCGCATCAACTGCGCACTCGGTCAAAACGTGTACCCTAAATGCTCTTGACATCGCAGGTCAGATGCTATGTTTAGGCCTTTCGAGTTGCTTGTTGTTCAATGGGGCAATGGCAAACTTCAAATGTCCCGTGTGCGGGGGAAAGATGAAAGGTCATGGCAAGACTCCAGTAGGAGCAAAACGCTGGCAATGCACCTCTTGCAACATGACCACTACGCACAAGATCGACAACACGGCCAAGAGGCTGAAGCTGTTCTTGTCATGGCTTCTATCGAAGAAAACCCAATCGGAAATGGGAGTGTCGGCACGGACGTTTCGACGCTGTACGTCTGAGTTTTGGGATATATGGCCGATAGCGCCGGTGTGCGACGAGGTTCACCATGTGGTGCACGTCGATGGAATATGGCTCGGACGCGCGGCTGTCGTGCTCATCGCGTGCACCAAAGACTACGTTATCGGCTGGCACTTGGCGAGAAGCGAGAACTCGCAAGCGTGGGTAGCTCTCATGGCGCGTATCGCCCCTCCTGATGTCGTGGTGTGCGACGGAGGTAGTGGCTTTGAGAAGGCGAGGCGCGTCGCATGGCCAAACACCCGCGTACAAAGATGTGTCTTTCACGCCTTCGATCAGGTGAAGCGCTGCACAACCACCAGACCGAAACTGCAGGCAGGAGTTGAGATATACGGTATCGCGAAGGACCTCATGTGTGTTGCTGATCTCAATGGGGCGGCAACATGGCTTGCTGAGCTTTCCAGCTGGTGCACACGCTGGGATAGCTTTTTGAAAGAAAAGACTATCGTAGACGGTGTAGTGAGGTTCAAACACGAAAGACTTCGCAAGGCTAGACGGGGATTAGAAAAGTTGGCACGGCAGGGCACGCTGTTCACCTACCTCGATGAGAGTCTTGTAGCAGGTGGGCCAGTTCCAGCCACGAACAACAGGATAGAAGGAGGCGTCAACAGACAGCTGCGTATCATCCTAAACGAGCACAGAGGCATGAATATCGAGCGGCGTATCAAGGCGCTGTTCTGGTGGTGTCTGACTCATGTCGAGTGTCCACTTTGCGCGGCAGATATCATACGAGACATGCCTACAGATGCGCAGATAACCGATTTGCATATCGAAGCGAGCAGGCTCCAAGAAAGAGATGAAGCGATACTTAGATGGGGTAATGCAGTCTCATGGCACGAGCTTCACACAACAGGTCCCTACCGTATTGATTACGATTAGACTCAAGGTACAAATTTTGGCCTATAACCC
>NZ_PPTR01000027.1 GCF_003339845.1 Gordonibacter sp. 28C | reverse complement strand
CCCATTACAGTTAGACCCAGCTCTTGCTGGGTCTAACTCTTTCCTTTGATCCCCTGTGCGGATTACGATGGGAGTTGACCCTGCGGGGTTGCTGGCCGACCAGCCCCGGATGGCCCTTCGCCCTTGCCTCTCACGAAGGCCCGGGGGGTGTTGCCACCGGGGTTGGGCGCCGCAATCGAAAGCCGATAGAAACCTGCCGGCGACAATCGCACGGCTCTGTAATGTGGGTGCTCGAACTTGCGGTCTTCACGGTCAGCCAACATGGCTGAGAGGATACCATCATGGACGCTGCAAGGGAAATCTGCATCGGGTTCGATGTGGGAAAGGCGACGCATCGGGCGTGCGCCGTCTCGCGCACAACGGGCGAGGTTATCTTCAACAAGTCCTTGGAAAACAGGGAGGGGCCGATCGACGAGATACTGAGACTCGTCGGTCCCGACACCGTCGTGGTCGTCGACCAGAAACGCAACATCGGAGCACTCGTAATCGAGAGGGCGCACGCGGCGGGTGTGGACGTCGCCTACCTTCCCGGCCTTTCGATGAAGCGCGCCCGCGACCTGTTTCCCGGCATCGCCAAGACTGACGAGATAGACGCCGAGGTCATCGCGCGTACTGCCGCCGGAATGCCGTGGTGTTTGCGGCCCATCTCGGAAGACGGCGAATCGGGCACGGAAATAAGGCTGCTCGCCTCTCAAAGAAGGTTTACCACCCGCTCGATCGTCCAGGCTAAAAACAGGCTCCGGGCGGTGCTCGCAGAGGCGGATCCCGCCTTCGAAGCGCAGCTCGACTTGGGACTAGGTTGGCAAGTGGGCGTTTTCAAGGAGCTCGGCGGTCCGGCTGGCATCGCCTCGGTTAGCCGACGGCGCTACGACGGCCTTGCCAAGAGATACGGCGCGCCGCTGCGCGCAGCTAGCGCCTTTCGGGATGCGGCGCTTGCCTCGGCCGCATCCGAGCGCCTCCATACCCGAGCAGAAGACATGCTCGTGCGCATGCTGGCCGAAAGGATCGGGGAAGACGAAAGGAGGGCTGCGCTTGTTGAAGAGCGCATGGGCTGCCTTATGGAAAGCGACAAAACCTACCGGGCGCTTCTGACCATTCCGGGCATAGGGCCAAAGACAGCCTCGGCGCTCGTCGCAGGAGTGGACATCGACCTGTTCGCGAATCACGGCAAGCTCGCATCGTTCGCCGGATTGGCTCCCTGCAACAAGCAATCCGGAACTTCCCTTGACTCGTCATCCCCGTCCAAGGGAGGCAACAAGGAACTCAAGAACCTGCTCATCTTCTCCTGCAACTCGCTCGTCGACACGAAAAACGAGTTCGGACGCTATTACGATGCCTGCCTGGCGCGAGGGATGCGACACAACAAGGCTCTTAAGGCTGTAGCCAGAAAGCGACTCAAGGTCATCTTCGCCGTGATGAGGGACATTCGCCCATATTCCCCGTCCTGAGAGTTGGCCGGCGCGCTCCGTCTCAATAGGCCCTATCGCAGGGCTCGCGTCAGCATGCCCTGCTTCTCTAGGAAAGCGTGAAAAGATGAGTTGACAAAACTATAGAAACACCCCCC
>NZ_PPTR01000026.1 GCF_003339845.1 Gordonibacter sp. 28C | reverse complement strand
AAGACGATATGAGTAGAGCATTGGGAGCCCCTTGCTCGTGCCGTCTTTGATTTTCCGCGGATCGGGGCCGACAATGGTCGTGTCGTATAAAACCGGCAGCCGGCCAGGTTGCCACACGCACGGAAGGGGCTCGCCATGTCCTATGCTACCGCAATCGGCCTCGATGTTCACGCTCGCTCTATCACGGCCGTCGCGCTTTCGAGAGACACGGGAGAGGTTCTCGCGAAAACCTTCGACTACGATCCGGCTTCCGTCGCCGGATGGATTCTGGGATTCGAGGAGCCCAAGGCGGTCTACGAGTCGGGGGTGACCGGCTTCCATCTCGTCCGCGCCCTGCGCGAGATGGGCGTCGATTGCGCGGTGGGGGCCGTGTCGAAGATGCACAAGCCCGCCGCGGACAAGCGCAGGAAGAACGACCGCAACGACGCGGAGTTCCTGGCCCGGCAACTGATGGCGCACAACGTCGTCGAGGCGTTCGTCCCCGACGAGCGGACGGAAGGGGCGCGCAACCTCTCCCGGGCGCTCGAAGACCTGCGGGACGACCTCGCCCGCGCCAAGCACCGCCTGACCCATCAGCTCATCAAGTGGGGCTGCGTCTGGGACGAGAAGGCGCCCGACGGCAAGCGCAAGGGAACATGGACGCGCGCCCACTGGGAATGGATTCGCTCGATCGAGCTTCCCGACGCATGCGCCCGAGAAGCGCTCGACCTCTACATCTCGCAGGTGCGCCACATCGAGGCCCAGAAGAAGGCGATCGAGAAAAGAATCGCGCAGCACGCCCAGGAGGAACGCTGGCAAAGCCGCGTGGAGGCCTTGAGGTGCATGAAGGGCATCGAGGTCGCCACCGCCTTCGCCCTCGTGGTCGAGGTAGGCGTCTTCAACCGCTTCGACAGCGCGCGGTCGTTCTCATCGTGGCTGGGCCTCGTGCCCTCGGAGCGCTCGAGCGGCGAGCGGACGCTGCGGGGAGGCATCACGAAAGCGGGCAACTCCCATCTGCGAAAGCTTTTGGTCGAGGCGTCGTGGCACTACACGCGCGCCACCGGAGAGCGAAAGCGCGGGATGTACGGCTGCGAGGTCCCGATCCATATAGCGAACCACGCGGCAGACGGGATAGCGCGCCTGGTGAAGCGCAGGGAGGGCTTCGTCGCAAGGAGGATGCGGCCGGTGGTGGCGAACGTGGCCACCGCACGCGAGCTGTCGTGTTGGGTGTGGGCGCTCGGCAGGATGTGCGAGGGGACGCTGTAGCCCCTTGCGAAATCGATCTCCCCGACAAAGCTATTAACCTCAACAAAGCGCTTGTATTCGACTGGTCGTTGGGTACGATCCCAGATTTTTTATCGGCACCCTAACAGGTATCCCCGCAGAAAGACTCTTCATGTTTGAAGGAGCGCGTACCCAGCCGTAGCAACGAAATGCGAAGCAAGGGCGGCCGACATAAGAAGGCAATGATGCTGCTTCCCTAGTCGGGGAAGCGCTAGCCCCAGGTCGCTAACCCGCGGATATTAAACTGCGAAAACGAGCGTCGATTCAATGACACACCCGTCCGTGAGCGTTTGCGAGGTTGATATAGGAGAGCCCAGGCTGGAAATGATCCGGTCTGGGCCTTTATTGCATCTTGACAATGCTCTACTCATATTA
>NZ_PPTR01000025.1 GCF_003339845.1 Gordonibacter sp. 28C | reverse complement strand
AAGACGATATGAGTAGAACATTGTGAGCCCCTACTTCATATCGTCTTCTCATTTGACCGTGGATCTTTGGGCTGATAATGGTCGCGTCCATACAACCGGCAATTCTTCCCAGGTTGCCACATATACGAGAGGGGCTCACCATGAACCATGTTACTTCAATCGGCCTTGATGTCCACGCACGTTCTATTACCGCAGTTGCGCTCGATTCGATTACGGGAGAGGTTCGCTCGCAAAGGTTCAAATACTCGCCTGCAGAAGTCGCCTCCTGGATCTCTCGGTTCGAATCGCCTAAAGCAGTCTACGAATCGGGCGTTACGGGATTCCACCTCGTGCGCGCTTTGAGGGATCTCGGCATAGACTGCATCGTGGGAGCGGTATCGAAGATGCAGCGCCCCGCATCCGACAAGCGCAAGAAGAACGACCGCAACGACGCGGAGTTCCTGGCGCGTCAGCTCATGGCGCACAACATCGTGGAGGTGTTCGTGCCCGATGAGGAAACGGACGCCGCAAGGAACCTGTCGCGCGTGCTCGAAGACATACGGGACGACCTCACGCGTGCGAAGCATCGCTTGACCCATCTGCTTATCAAGTGGGGATATGTTTGGGACGAATACAACGAGGAAGGCAAGCGGCGCGGCGCGTGGACCCGGGCTCATTGGGAATGGATCAGAAAGATAGAGCTTCCAGGAAGCGCCGCGCAAGAGTCCCTCGACTATTACATATCCGAGGTTCGCCACATAGAGGCGCAGAAAAAAGCCATAGAGAAAAGGATCGCCCAATACGTGCAGCGTCCCCGCTGGAACGACCGGGTGGAGGCTCTTCGCTGCATGAAGGGGATCGAGACCATGACGGCGTTTGCCTTGGTGGTGGAGACGGGCGTGTTCTCCAGGTTCGATTCCGCACGATCGTATGCAAGCTGGCTTGGTCTTGTGCCCTCCGAGCACTCAAGCGGCGAGCATGTATCCAGAGGCGGCATCACCAAAGCCGGCAACTCCCACTTGCGCAAGCTCCTCGTAGAAGCATCTTGGCACTACACGAGAGCGACCAAGGAAAGGAAGAGAAAGTTGAACGATCCGATCGTGCCGTTTGCGGTATCCAGCCACGCGGCATCCGGCGTGAAGAGGCTGGTCGAACGGAGGCATCACCTCGCATACGAGCTGAGAAAGCGCCCTGTGGTCGCGAACGTGGCTACGGCACGAGAGCTCGCCTGCTGGATATGGGCGCTCGGGCGCATGAGCGAAGGGACGCTCGCCTAGACCCGGATCTCTTTCCCATGGCGTTCTTTTCTTGATCTTCCGGTCTGTATCGACTGGTCGTTGGATGCGATCCCAGATTTTTTTGTTGAGCGTCAGCTTAGCTGATATGCTCGCGGAAAGACTCTTCTTGTTCTGAAGGTGCGCGCATCCAGCCGTAGCAACGAAATGCGAAGCAAGGCCGATCAATATACGAGGCGATGATGCAGCCGCCTCACGGCGGGTGGCGCTAGCCCAAGGTCGGCAACCCGCGGATATTAAACTGCGAATACGAGCGTCGGTTTGACACTGCTTGTCGAGATCAGAGATCAAGTGAAGATAGATAGGCTCAAGCTGGAGCAAATCTCTGGCCTGAGCCTTTATTGCCTCTTGACAATGTTCTACTC
>NZ_PPTR01000024.1 GCF_003339845.1 Gordonibacter sp. 28C | reverse complement strand
AAGGGCGAAGGGCCATCCGGGGCTGGTCGGCCAGCAACCCCGCAGGGTCAACTCCCATCGTAATCCGCACAGGGGATCAAAGGAAAGAGTTAGACCCAGCAAGAGCTGGGTCTAACTGTAATGGGCGGCACCCTTGCGCTCCGCTCAGGATGTCACGGAGGGCAGCCGAATCGCTCGCTCAGGATGACAACCGTCGACAACCCGAAGCACTCGCTGGGTCGAGCCCCCTACCGCGCGCCGCCGCCTCCGCCGAAGCCGCCGCCTCCGCCGCCGGAGAACCCCCCGCCGAAGCCGCCGCCGCTGGAGAAGTTGCCGCTCGCACCCGAAATCGCAGCCTGCGCGGTGTTCATGGTGTTCGACACGGCCGTGTGCAGCAAGTCGCCCGCCGGAGGCATGACCGCCCCGCCGGTGCCGTGCGTTGGTGCGTACCAGAACCACCACGGCACGTAACCGTAACCGTACGCCATGCCCGCGTCGGGCTCGAACAGCTCGGGCACGCGCGTCTGCAAATCATGCATGACCTGCTTCGCAATGCCGAACAGGTAGGCGTACACCATGAACTCGCCCCACACCTTCACGTCGGTGGGCGGGCGCTCGTCAAGCGACGAGAAGTCGCGCAGCCAGTTGCGCAGCGCCTTGCACTTCGCCACCAGGTTGTTGCCCGCCACGCTGCGGCGCGGCATGTAGTTTCCGATGATGCCCAACGCTATGGCCGTGGGCAGCATGAAGATGAGCGGGATGAAGTTCTCCGTCATGATGCCGATGGCCACGCCGGCCACCGCCACCACGATGGCGAGCGTCACCAGGTACCCTTGGTAACGCTTGCCCTTTGCCTCGAAGAAATCGCAGCGGTTCGTCTCGGCCGAAACGATGCCCTGCCACGTTTTCATGGCGTCGATGAAGTCTTCCGGGTGGTCTTTGCCGTATTGCTGGATCGTGCCGAACCACAGAGAGTCGCGACTGCCGGCGATGGTGTTGAACAGCAGATCGAGCGCATGGCGGTCGATGGGGTTCGTCACCGCGTCGGCCACGGCGGGCACGCGCGTGAGGTAGTAGTCTTCGACCGTTTCAGAGCCGCCGAACTTCTTCGGCTTCTCGTAGCTGCCGCGGTCGATGCGTATGGCCCCCACGTGAGACAGGTGCATGAGCGTGGCAGTGAAGTCGTCTTGGCTCTCGCGATCCCAACGCCACAGCCGCCCGATGACGGCCGGATGCACGTTCGGGCTGGGAACGTCGCGCCAGTACTCGTCGGTGAAATCGGGCTCGTGCTCCTTGCCGTGCCTGAAATAGGACCACAGCGCCCAGGCGATGAGCAGCACGCAGATCACGCCGCAGCCTACAACGAAGGCGAGCGACATCATGCGATTGCGATTGGCCTCGTCGGCCCACGCCTCTTCTTTGGAAAGCACCTCGTCGAGATGGGATTCGTTCTGATGGAGCTTCGCGGCTTCGGCCGAAAGGTTCGTGAGCCACGAGACGGGAAACACGACACGCGCTTCAGCGTACTGCCCGGCGTTCACCTTCGGCACCGTGTACGTGACGCTGCCGTCGGCGTTGATGCTGAGCGACCCGTCGAGGGGGCCATGACCCCAAGCGCGCACGTTATCACCGGGGACCACCTCCACACCCTGCGGCACCGGCAGCGCCAACGTCATCGTGACGTTCTCGGACGCCTCCTCCCATTGGTCGGCGACGTACTTCCAGAGCACCTCGCCCACGTCCTTGTACGCCTGCACGCCGTTCACCACGGTGTAGTCCAACTCGATCATCAGCTTCTCGCTCGACGCGTTGAAGAAGGCGTACACCGTGTTCTTCGGCGCGTCGACGGAATACGCGTCCGTGCCCGGGCCGCCGGAGTCGCGCCACGAGAGCACGAACGGCACGTTGGGCATCGTCTCCCACTCCCCCGTCACGTTGCCGCTCGCGTCCACGTGCGCCATGCGCATGGAGTTCACCTTGAGCTCGGCGTTCTCGGGCAACCCGCTGAACGTCCACCACACGGCCGTGAAGTCGCCGTTGAAGTCGAACGTGCGCTGCTCGACCGCATGCAGCGATCCGTCCGTTTCGGCCTGGGCGGTGATGTCCACCTTCGTCATGTCGTACGATTTCGCGAACGCCGACGCGGGGGATGCGGCCAGCAGCATAACCGCGGCAAGGGCCGCTGCGGCGAGGATCAGCGCGAAGCGCGCCGCGAGGAAGCGGCGGGCGGGCGCAGCTGCGACATTATGAGGATCACTCGTGATTTGCACGGTCAATCTCCTTGCAAGTTCGAGATGGTCACGGTATCATAGCGAATCGCACCTATTATAGCGCGGAGAAGTGACCGAGAGGCCGAAGGTGCTCGCCTGCTAAGTGAGTATACCCCACAAGGGTATCCAGGGTTCGAATCCCTGCTTCTCCGCCATCTACTTGTTATCTACATCCCCATCGGGGATGTTTTATTAATATGAGTAGAACATTGTCAAGAGGCAATAAAGGCTCAGGCCAGAGATTTGCTCCAGCTTGAGCCTATCTATCTTCACTTGATCTCTGATCTCGACAAGCAGTGTCAAACCGACGCTCGTATTC
>NZ_PPTR01000023.1 GCF_003339845.1 Gordonibacter sp. 28C | reverse complement strand
CGGGCAGCCTCGCGCCCAGGACGACGGACGCGCTCGCCTTGTCCTCGGCCCCGTCGACGAGCTCGCAGAAGCAGTCGCCGAGCTCGCTGACCCCGCACAGGACGCACGCCTTCTTGCCCGGTCCCGCAGACCCCGCGTCGTGGCCGGTGCGATGGGACGGGCGCCCGAGCCCGAACCACGGGTTGCGCGCGTGGTTGCCCGGCTGGGACCCGCGGAGGTACGTCCCGTCGACCTCGAAGGAGCCGCCCCGCAGGGGCGGCAGCCTGCGCCCCGTGACCTCGCACACGCGCATCCTCGTGCACCAGGCGGTGCAGAGCGACGTCCCGACGCGGCGCGCTGTCTCGCGCAGGGGCAGTGCGTCGGTCATGCGCGAGGCGAGCCCCGTCCACGCCGAGGGCGGCAGCTTCGAGCGGCCGAGCGGCCCGAGGGTCCCGGCGCCAAACGTGCGCGCGCGGCCCCGGCACGGCCAGCGCTGCGAGCCGGACGCGTCGGGGCCCTTCCTCGCGAAGGCGGGGCAGCCGCACCTCGGGCAGCGGTCGGGCTCGCCGCCCGAGGAGGCCGGGTCGTCGGCCATCGCCGACCTGAGCGCGCCGGCCAGCTCGCGCTTCTCCGCGAGGGGCATTCTCTTGATCTGGTCTATAATCCGGTCCATGGATCCTCCTCCTGGATGCTTCGTCGACGGCCGCATCATAGGGCGGGGGATCCTTTTCGCTGTCCCGAATTCGGGACTGTGTCAATATTGGTTTAACAGCGGAATCCGGCTTTTCGGCACGAAAATCACCGCAATGTTGCGTTTCGACCTCTCTTCTGCGTTCCCTCGCGTGGTGCGACGTGCAGCGAGCTGACGTTTGCGCAGGTCGTGAGGAAACGGCTTCTGGGAAGGGCTTTTCAGATGCAACATTCTGGCGATTTTCGTGCGCTGAATGGGAGAACCCTATTGCTCCACCGGGTATTCCTCGATGAAGTCCATGAGCTTTTGCTGGGAGTGGATGTCGAGTTTGCGGTAGATGCTGTAGATGTGGCTCTTCACAGTGTGCGGGGATATGGTGAGCTTGTTCTGGATGTAGGCGGCGTTGCGCCCCTTCGCCAGGAACTTGAGGATGTCGGTCTCGCGGGGCGAGAGCTGGTAGAGCTCGGCCACGGCGGCGCAGCGGCGCTCGAAGAGCTCCTTCTCGCTCAGGTTCGAAGGCACGACGGGCTGGGCCTCGCGGTCCTCGGCCGCGCCGCCGTCGGGCGCGTGGTGCTCGGCCGAGGGGAAGAACAGCATGACCACCACCACGAGCACGAACGCCATGCACAGCCGCACGATCATGAAGGCGTCGGAATGGGGGCCGTAGATCATGGTCATGGCCGTTGCCACGCTCCAGCCGATGAGGAAGCCCAGAGCGCTGAACGCGAGGCGCGCGGGAGCCTGCCTAAACACCGGCGTGTCCCAGCGCTCCACGCTCTTCTTCACGATGAAAGCGTAGTTCACGGACACGAACGCAGCCCACGAGGCCACGACCAGGCACGAGCACGCCAGCTGGAACACCTCGGTGGCGAAGGGCATGGCCAGGCACGCCAGAACGGTGATGCACAGCAGAACGCGTTGGATGACGGTGATGCCGACGGTTTTGCCCATCAGCGCGAGCACCGCGATCACGCCCGCGCCCACGATCACGAACAGCAGGCCCACGAGCACGTTTTGCGACCCGGAGTTGAACAGGTACACGAACGTGAGGCCGAACACGATGCCGAACGCCACGAGCGACGGTTCTATCTCCCAGGCGAACTTCCAGGTGTCCTTGCAGGAGCCGATGGGCGGGGCGTCGAGGTTGCCCTCGCCGCGCTCGCCGGCGAACCTGAGCAACCCCACGCTCAGCAGCGCGTAGACGATGCAGAACACCGGCTGCACGGCCTGGGGGACGAGCGCGGCGAGAGCGAAGAGCACGCCGCCGCCCACCAGCGACAGGCTCGTGAAGCGCGGGTAGCTCTGCACCCGGATACGGCTCCCCACATCCAGCCAGCTCACCGTGAGAGAGGCTCCGGCGAAGCCGGCGCACACGTTCACAATGCACAGAACGGGGGCGGGGACGGGCACGTCGAAGCTCAGCAGCAGGGCGGCGAGGGGCAGCAAGAGGGCCAACGCGGCGTCGGTTACGAGCGCGGGCAGCTTGAAGGGGTTGAACTTCGCGCTCTTGCTGGCGAAGTGCAGCGTCAGGTAGCCCAGGGCCATGCCCGCGAACACGAACAGCTGGATGCCGTCGCGCTCGCCAACCGGGGTGTCCTGGATGAACTCCGCGAACAGCCAATAGTACGAGACGAGCATCCAACCGAAGAAGCAGGCGAAACCGCCTATGCCCAACAGTTCCATGGCGCCGATGCGGCGCTTCGAAGAAGCCTTGCCCTCGTCCATCGATCCCCCCTGCGGTGCCCGGCCGAAACGACATAGGAGAAACTGAACACGGTCGCTGCGCCCTGGCCAAGCACCTCCGCAGAACGCGAACCCCAACATCTCCGAAAATCCAGTATACCGCAAAACCCGGAATGAGCGAACCGTCCTCCGACCGGTTGGAGGATATGGAGAGTGCGGGCTGATCAGCGTTCTTTGCGAGGGGCCGTTCCGCCCGCTATCTTGTCGACGACCGCTGCCAACCCCCGCAACTGGATTTTGGTGAAATGGCGCGAGAACGCCTCGTCGACGAGCAGGCCGCACGAGTAGCCGGCGAGTTCGTCGAGGCGTCTGCCGTCGAACAGCTCCTCCAAAAGGGCGAGGGCCCCGCGGATGGCGATGGACTCCGAGTCGCCGACGAGGCGCACGGTGCCGTCGTCCAGCAGTCGCACGTCGATCCATGTTTTGACCTGGCATTCCCTGACGAGGTGCTCGTCGTCGCGCAGGCTTTCGGGATAGGGCTCGGCATCGCCGGCGCAGGCTACGAGGTAGGCGTACTGCAGAACGGGGTCTTCCAGCTCACGCAGGTCGGCCAGAATGTCCTCTTCGGTTTCGCGCACGTCCACGGACGCCGCCTCCTTTCAGTACGAGCGAGGCCTTCGCGAGCGCGGCGAGCAGGCGGTCTATATCGTCCTCCGAAGTGAAGGGGGCGACCGACGCGCGCACGGCCCCGACGCATCCGAGCGCCTCGAGGTAGGGCTGGGCGCAGTGATGGCCCGAGCGCACGGCGATGCCGAATCCGTCGAGCAGCTTCGCCCAATCGAAGGGCGAGGCGACGTCGACGGAGAAGGAGAGGCATCCGGTTCTCCCAGTCGCCCGCCCCAGCACCCGCACGCCTTCGACGTTCGCGAGCCCCGCCTCCAGCCGTGCGACCAGCCGCCTCTCGTGCAGCCGGCAGGCGTCCAGGTCGTGCGCGCGCCAGTAGCGCACGGCGCCCGCCAACCCGACGGCCCCGTCGATGGGCGGGGTTCCCGCCTCGAACCGCTCGACGCCGTCGGAGAAGAGGGCGCGGTCTTCCGTCACCTCCGTCACCGTGCCGCCGCCGAACGCGACGGGCTCGAGCGTCTCCAGCAGCGGTCCGCGCACCCAAAGGCCGCCGATGCCGGTGGGCGCGCCCAGCTTGTGTCCGGAGAACGCGTACATGTCGCAACCGAGGGCGGACACGTCGGTGGGAAGGTGGACGACCCCCTGCGCCCCGTCCACGACCACCGCGGCGTCGCTGCGCCCGTGCACGATGCCGCTCAAAAGCGCGCAGTCGTTGGCGATGCCGGTGACGTTCGAAAGCTGCGTGAACGCGACGATCTTCGTGCCCTCGTCCACGAGCGCGCGGAAGGCGTCCACGTCGAGCGCACCCTTGCCGTCCACGGGCGCGACGCGCAGATCGCAGCCGATCCTGCGCGCCAGGCTTCGCCAGACGAGGATGTTGGAGTGGTGCTCCATCGCGGTGATGACGACGTTCGATCGCTCGTCGAGCCGCGGGGCCAGCATGGCGGCCGCCTTGTTGAGGGAATCGGTGGTGCCGGAGGTGAACACGAGCTCTTGCTCGCTTCCGCCGATGAACTCCGCAGCGGCGCGGCGCGCTTCGTCGTAGCGCTGCGACGACTCCTCGGACAGCGTGTGCACGCCGCGATGGATGTTCGCGTAGCTGTTCGAGCGGAAGGCGCACAGCTCGTCGAGCACGAGCCGGGGCATGGGCAGGGTGGCGGCGCTGTCCAGGTAGACGAGCGGCCGGCCGTTCACCGTGCGGGCGAGGAGGGGGAAGTCGCCGCGCGCGAAAACTCCGCGTTTCATTTCCGGCTCCCGTCGCCCTGCGCCTCCAACGCCGAGAACACGAGGTCGGCCAGCTCGTCGGTCGTGTCGGCCAGCCCTGCGCGCAGACCGTCGAGCACCACGCCGAACTCCCGCTGCAGGGCCATGACGAGCAGCGCCTGCTTCGTGTCGACCGACCGCGCGCCGTCGCAGGTCGCCGGGCGCTCGGCTTCGAGCACCCGGTCGGGATCGGTCCTGAGCGCTTTGGCTAGGCTTTCCTCGGCAAGCGCCTCCAGCGAACGGTCCGGCGCCTCTGTTGCCTCGAGGCCGAATTTCGCCAGCACGTACCAAAACAGGCGCTCGCGCAAAAGCTCGGCGGTCAACGTGCCTTCGGCGTGCTCAGCCCGGGCGGCGTCGACCTGCTCCGCCGCTGCGCGCTTGTCCGCCAGCAGCCTCTCTTTGATGTCGCGGCGCATTCGGCCCCCCTTCCTCTATCGGACCCACGCGGCGCGACCGGGTCCCCGGTCGCGCCGCGTGGGTCGCGCTAGGCGCGCACGGGCTCCAGGCCCAGGCGCTTCGCCAGTTCTTCCAAGTCGTCGGCGATGTCGCCGTACACGAGCGGCAGGTGCAGGCCGAAGCGCATCTGCTTCTTGAACAGGTCGCGCGTGTCGGCCACCTTGAACACGAAGCCGCCGTTGCAGTTGTCGGTGTCGAAGCCGGTGCCGGCCACGATCTCCCCCGACACGATGAGCATCTCGTCGAGGTTGGGGGAGATGCGGCACAGCGTGATCTTCTGCCCGGCGTCGGCGGTGAAGTCGTGACGCTGGATGGCGCCGAAGCCCTGGTCGTAGGCGAAGTGCCGCAATGCGTACGCGTCGGCTGCCGCCTCGAGGCCGTGGAGCTTGCGGCAGGGCGTGGAGTGGATGACCGAGTACATGTTCGCCGCGTCCTCGAGCGAGATGCCGGCCACGTCCTCCTCGTGCACGTTCACCGGCCATTCGACATGGCCCTCCGTCACCACGACGGGCAGCGTGTTTCCCATGTAGGCGGCGCTGTTCGAGAGCGCCATCTCGGCGATCATGCACACGACGGAGGTGACGTCGTACTCGCAGGCGCTTCCGAAGCCCTGCTCCAGGTTGAGCGAGTGCGCCAGGCAGAACGTGAACTGCTGCTCGTTCAGGCGGCGCGTCGAGCAGGCGTCGGGGCAGGGGGCGGTGAAGCCGGAGCAGTCGTAGAGGTCCATGAGCTTCTGCACGACGGTCCAGGCGACGAGCGATTTGACCACGAACCTCTTGTCGACGACGCAGGGGTCGGCGGAGGCCATGAGCTCGTTGGCCATCTCCTCGCAGCGGGCCACCTCCTCGGGCGTGATGTTGGGCGTGGCGCGGCCGGGCGTGGTGGCGTTGCCCTCCTCGGGCAGCGGGCTCATCATGTCCATGAGCTCGTGCACGTTCACGTGGCGGAAATGGCATCCAAGCTGCCGTGTGACGTCCGACAGGCAGGTGAACGAGTCGTTGCCGCCCGCTTTGGGCGTGGTGGAGTCGAAGCGGGGCGCCAGCAGGATGTTCGCCGTGCGCACGGCCTTCTCGGCGCGCAGGATGGAGCAGTAGCGCGCGACCTCCGGCCAGTCGAAGGCCGGGAGGACGTCGGCGCCGCGCCGTAGGGCCGGCGCGGTGGACATGGCGCCGAACGACTTCGTGGGGTTCATGACCACGGGCTTGCCCGTGCGGCAGCAGAACTCAACGAGGATCTGGTTCGCGCCGAAGTTCGACATGACCACGTAGAGGTCGGTCTTCTGGTCGTCGGCCAGCATCTCCTCGAAGTAGGAGTCCTTGATGTCCCAGTCGTCGGTGCCGCGCACGATGGCGGGCTCGAGCACGTTCGCGCCCGTCGACGCCACGTACTTGTCCACGTTGGCCAAAAAGCCCTTGAGCATCTTGCCCTGCACGATGGCGTCGAACCCGGGTTTGATGGCGTCTCCGCCGGCCATGCGGCACGGCCCCTCGTAGTAGTACTGGTGCTCGAAGCCGATGAACACGGGCTTCACGGTGAGCTTGATGTCGGCGACGCTTCGTTTCATGGACGTACCCCTTTCGGTTGGATGGTTGCGGACGCGTCGGGGGCGCTGGCGTTGCGCCGTGCCCCCGACGCGTCCGGGTGCTGAGAGCCGGCACCCGGGCCTTCGCGGTTCACGCCATGCCGGGCGGCTTGATGCCGCGCTCGCGCACGACGTCGTCGACCGACGCCATGCCCAGCTCGCGGCAGGCGCTCGCCACGCCTGGCGTGGCGCCCGTCGCGGCGTCCACGTCCCCGGCAGACGCCGCGCTCACGCCCGGAGGGGCGCATGCGGGCAGGGGCGCCTTTTCCCGAGCGGGGTCGAGCGCGGCCGCCGCGTCGGCCAAGCTCGTCGCGGCGGTGACGGCGTCCACATCGCCCCCGGCGCCGATGCCCTCGGCCGGGCAGGTTGCCCCGGTGACGGCGTCGAGGCTCTCGCCGGTCGGATGTTCGTTCGTTTGCCGTTCTCGCATGTCTTTTCGCTCCGTTTAGCTTCGTGCAATCGTATGCGCGGGTGGGCTTTCGCCTCTTGCCTCGCGTTCGGTGTCCGGCGGTTGCGCGCCGCAGCGCAGGGCTTTGCGGCGCGCTTTTGCCTATGCGGCGGGAAGCCGGTCTTCCGCGGCTGCGGTGATCTCGTCCGCCTGGCCGCCTTCGCTCTCGTCTTCCTCGAACACCGGCGGCTTCATGGCCACGTAGACGATCCACAGGACGGTTCCGACGGCTGCCGTGACCGCGCACAGCGGCGCCACGTTCGTCCACACCTGGGCCTCGCCGATGACGTAGCCCACCACCGGCGTGCACAGCAGGTTCGAGATGCCCTGGAAGAAGATGATGATGGCCATGCCGATGGGCATGGTGACGCGCTTGGGCATGGTCACGGGCACCATCGACCACACCACCCCGCTCGTCCAGCCGCTCTCCAGGCCCAGGAGCACCAGGTAGTAGGGCAGGTACTCGTAGGGGATGAGGAACGCCCCCACGTAGAAGAACGCGCAGAATCCGGCGATGACCACCATGACGTTGCGCGCCTTGATGGTCTGGAACTTCCCCAGCAAAAACGCCGTCACGAGCGCCATGGGGATGGAGGCCGCGAAGCCGAGCGAGGCCATGGACCCGCCGGACACGCCCGCGGAGGCCTGCGCGTCGGCAAGCGCCACGCCGTCGGCGAGGAGCCTGTTCAGTTCGATCTCCTGCACGTAGGTGGGCACCCACGTGAGCACCGAGAGCGACGTGAACATGAGGAAGCAGAAACCCAGGCCGAACAGCCACATGCGCTTGACCTTGAAGCCCTCCAACAAGATAGAGGCCGGGCGGTGCTGCCTTTGGCCCGTCTCGCGCTCCTTCTTGGCGGCCACGCCCTTGCCGACATGCGGCACGCTCACGAACAGCGCGAACACCACGAACGCCACGAGGGCGAGCACGTCGGAGAACCACCACCACGCGTGCCAGTTGTGCGGGTCGCCGGTGAGGGCCAGGGCCACGGGCACGCCGATGTTGTAGGCCAGCGTCGAGCCCACGACGTACCAAAGGTTCCATATGCCCATGGGCAGCCCCGCCTTCTCGCGGGGGAAGTACATGGAGATGACGGTGGTGGCCACCACGCCCATCATGGCCACGCCGATGCCCTCGAGCACGCGCCCGACGATGAGCTGGGCGAACGTGGGCGACAGAGCGCCCACGGCGCACCCGACCACCATGAAGGCCAGCCCGAACAGGCCGATCTTCTTCGGCCCGAAGCGGTTGAGCAGAAACGCCGACGGGAACGCCGTCACGATGCCGGCCACGGCGATGACCGACATGAGCCAGCCGGTCGTGCCGGGGTCGGTGTGGAAGTCGGCCATGAGGGCCGGCATGAACGTGGGGACCTTGAACTGGTTCATGATGACGATGATGCCGCAGAACAGCATGGCGAACAGCACGATCCAGCCCTTGCGCTGGCGATTCCGCGTCTCGTCGATGCCGGGGTTCGGGCCGCTGGGGGAGGGGGAGGGCCGTGCGGAGTCGGTCGAAGGATGTGCGGCGCCAGTGCCCGCCGCATCGCGGGTTTGCTTGTTGTATTCGCTCATGATCGATCCCTTCTCCCCAGGGAAGCGGGGATACAGGCTTGGCGGAAAGGCCGTCCGCTCACGCTTCGGGCGCCGCGCGACGGCCTTGTCGAAGGGCCCGCCCCGGACCTGGGACCGGGGCGGGCGGATAAGGCGAGCGGCTAGTGCTGAGCGGCCGCGTCGCCCTCGGAGGGCTTGCCGGCGGGCGCGCCAGCAGCCTGCTTCTTGGAGGGCATGACGCCGAGGCTCAAGACGCAGCCGACGACGCCGATGGGCACGAGCGCCCAGAAGGCGAGCATCGGGTCGACGTGGATGCCCTGGGCGACGGCCTCCTGCACGGCCTGGCCGATGGCCGGGCCGAAGTCGGCCGAGGTGCCGCCGGAGGCGAGCACGGCCTGCTTGGCGTTGATGGCCACGTTGGAGGCGGCGGTGAGGCCGTCGTTGAACGGGGCGAGCGCGTAGCTCGTGACGATCTGGCCGGCGTACTGGCCGAGCGTCAGGAACGACAGGCCGAACGCCACGGCGGTGGCACCGCCCTTGAACACGAACGTCGGCACGAGCGGGCGGCAGCAGGCGTTCAGCATCATGTTGCCGATGCAGAAGAAGATGACGTACGGGATGAAGAACTCGGCGTGGAAGGCCAGCGCGGAGCAGATGGTCAGGCCCAGGATGCCCACGACGACGCACAGGAACTTCTTCGACTTAGGCGTCTTGTCGAGGATCAGGCCGCCGAGCGGGGCCAGCGCGCCGCAGGCGACGATCAGGCCGCCCCAGAGGCCGGCGGTCGTGGCGTCCCAGCCGAAGCCGCCCAGCAGTTCGGGAGTCTGCAGCCATGTCTTCAGGTACTGGCTGAACGCGTAGTTCATGTAGTTGAAGATGGCGAACATGATGATGAGGCACCACAGCTGGCGGCTCTTGAAGAACTTCAGCACGGCCTTGAGCGGCTTGCGCTCAGGAGAGACCTGCGAGCGCTCTTCGGGCTTCGGGTCGCGGAACACCACGGCGAACAGGATGCCGCACAGGGCGGCCACGGCAACCCACACCCACTGGAGGTTCGCCATGTTGGAGCCCACCACGTGGTACACGCCGTCGTTCACGAAGTTGGACAGGAAGATGCCCACCGGAGCCCAGCAGGACCAGATGGCCATGGCGCGCCCGCGCGTGGAATCCGGGAACCAGGTCGACACGCAGGTGGGGCCGGCGACGACGGTGGTGGACAGGCCCAGGCCCAAGATGAAGCGGCCGGCCAGGAACACGTAGAAGTTGCCGCCCACGAACGCCGCGCTGATGGCGGAGCCCACGACCGCGCAGCCCACGCCGATCAGCGTGGTGGCCTTCGGGCCGAACTTGCGCACGAGGAACGTGGTGGGCAGCGCCATGATAAGGGCGCCGATGGGCACGAGGCCCATGACGTTTGACAGCAGGCCGAAGTTCGCGGGGTTCGCGAAGAACGAGTTGTTCTCCGCCAGCCAGTTCTTGAACACCGGGAACGTGATGCCCGGAAGCCACATCCAGGCGAACACGATGCCCACGGCCGCCAGCAGCGACACGATCAGGCACGGCCATGCGTACGACGGCGTCTTCTCCACGGGCTTGGCCGCGGGAGCGCCTGCGGTAGCAACAGCAGCAGGATTACTCATAGTTTCCCCTCTTTCAGACGCCTCCTTGCGGGCGTCGACGAGTTTTCCGGCGGGGCGCCCGTTGCGCGCCCCGCCGCACGATACGCAACCTCGAAGCGGTTGCGGCGGGAAGTCGTTTCAGCCTTACAGGTTGAACAGCTTCGCGGCGTTGCCGCCCAGCATGAGGTCCTTGTCCTCCTGCGGCACGTCCATGGCGTTGATGGACTCCACGGAGCGGGCCATCCACTCGTAGAACACCGGGAACGAGGAGCCCAGCAGCAGGTGGTCGGCGCCGCACACCTTCGCCGCGCACTCCAGCTGGTCCTTGCCCCAGCTCATGGGGTGCGTCATGTCGAAGAAGATGTTGTTGGCCAGGTAGCGGTCGTACGCCTCGTGGTCGACGTTGGTGGCCAGGCGGTTCATGGCCTCCTTCTTCTTGGTCGACTTGTGCGGGGCGAGGATGTTCTGCAGGCCGAACCAGTTGCCGCCGAACATCGTGTGGATGAACTTGAGGTCGGGGAACTCGTCGAACATGCCGGAGTAGATCTCGCGGCCCACGGCGGCGGCCTGCGCGTGGATGCGGCCGAGCTCGCGGCGGAGCACCGTGTACTCGTCGAAGTTCGCGTAGGCGTTCTGGCCGGGCGTGTGGTGGATGACGGCCGGGACCTTCTTCTCGTTGAGGACCTTCAGGTAGGGCTTGAACATGTCGTCGTCGAGGAAGCGGTCGCCGTAGCAGCAGGCCAGCTGCACGCCCACCATGCCCAGCTCGTCGATGCAGCGCTCGAGCTCGGCCACGTCCTCCTTGCGGCCCCACGGCGGCACGACGGCGTTGGCGTACAGGCGGCCGTTCGAGCGCTTGCACATCTCGGCGGCCTGGTCGTTCACGATCTTGCAGGTGTCGAGCGAAAGCCATTCCTGCCACACCGGCATGCGCAGAAGGGCGATGTCCACGCCGTTCTCGTCCATGGCCTGCAGCTTCGTCTCGAGCGTGTAGTCGCCCTCCACGTAGTTCAGTATCTGCTTGCCTTCGGGGTACTCAAGGATGAGCTGGTCCTTCGCGCCGTCCGGCGTCTTGTCGATGTAGGCCTTCATGCCGAACGCGATGGGTGCCGAGTACAGGAACCCGTGCAGGACCTCCTCGTTGGTGAACAGGTCGGTGGGCAGGAAGTGCATGTTGATATCGATAACCTTGTTTTCCGCCATTGCTTTCCTCCTTCTCAGGTGTGGGGGCTCGTCCAAGATCGCGCTTGCGGAGCGCTCTCGCTTGCGGAGGGCAAGCGCGATCTCGCACGGCCCGTGCGTGCGGTGCCGCCGCGAGGGCGGCACCGCGTGAGCCTATCGGTAGATCGGGGTGACCTCGCCCTGCGCTATCTTCTTCATGTTGGCGGAGTTGCGGTCCTTCCAGTCGATGCGGCCTTGCTCCCGCTGCTGCTGCGTCACCTCGCGGCTGAACTCGTGCGGCAGGCGCACGTCGACGTGCATCAGCTTCTCGGCGATGCGCCCGCCGAAGTCGTCCTCGAATTGCTGAGCCATGTCTTGCCCTCCTTCCTTGCTCGCTCGTTCGTGCCGGAGCGCGCCCTGCGCCGCTCCGGCGGGGGATATGACCTACGCCTCGTTGATGGCGACGATCATCTGCTTGGGGGCCTCGATCTTCTTCGCGAGGTCTTCCACCGGGCCCCAGTCGAGGCACTGCGCCTGGCAGTGCTGCACGCAGGTGGGCTGCTTGCCCTTGCCCACGCGCTCGGCGCACATATCGCACCACTTGGTGAACTGGGGGATGAAGTCGTACTGGTAGTCCTTCTTGGCCTCGTCGATATGCAGCGGGCCCAGCTTCGTGATCTTCAGACCGAACTCGCGCTCGGAGTAGCCGTGCTCCTGCTGGCAGGCCAACACGCAGGCCTCGCAGCCGGTGCAGTAGTCGACGTCGACCAAAATTCCCTGATAAGCCATGTCTTTTTCCTTTCCGGCTGCTATTCGGCCTTGTAGATCTTGCACATCATGGCCTTGTAGTTCGAGCCGAAGCCCGAGACGCCGGCGTCGAAGGGCACGAGGTTGTTGATGTTGGACTCGAGCACGCCGAACAGGCCGGCCTTCTCGTCTTCCACGTTCTCCTCGGCAGCGTCCTTGCGCTCCGGGAACCACCAGCCGTGCTCCGCCTGCATGACGCGCGGGTCGTAGGTGTCGTTGAACGAGGCCTTGTACTTGCACTTGCCGTGCTTGTTCTCCAGCCAGATCCAGTCGCCTTCCTCGATGCCGTTTTCGGCGGCCGTGTCGGGGTGGATGTACACGAGCGGGTCGGGGTGCAGGCTGCGCAGCTTCGTCACCTGGCGCTGCTCGGAGTGGAAGAAGTGCGGCACGCGGGCGCCGGAGGTCACGATGTAGGGGTACTCGGCGGTGTCCTCGGGGGCGCTGTAGGGGCTCTCAACCGGCTCGACGTAGCTCGGCAGCGGATCGAGGCCCGACCACGACGTGTGGTGGAACACCATGGAGTAGATCTCCGCGCGGCCCGTCTCGGTGCGGAAGCCCGGCTGGCCGTCGGGGCGCAAATCGCCCGTCTCGTACTTGCGGTACTTGAACTCGGGGTACTTCCAGGTGGACTCGCGCAGCTCGTCCCAGGTGAAGCCGCCGTCCTCGAGCGCGTAGTCCCACATCTCCTGCACGTCGTCCCACGGCCAGGCGATGTCGTTGTTCTCGGGCTTGATGGCCTGCGTCAGGCGCTTGCCCAGCTCGAGGAATATGGTGTTGTCGGGCTTGGAGTCGCCCACGGGCTCGATGGCTTTGTTGATGCAGCTGATGCGGTAGGCGTTCAACCCTCCGAAGCCGTCGCGCTCCTCGTAGGTGGCGGCGGGCAGCACCACGTCGGCCAGGGCCATCATCGTGGGGGTCATGAACAGGTCGGACACCACGATGAAGTCGATCTGCTTGTACCATTCCAGCTGCTGCTCGGCCTGGGCGCCCATGGTGGCCAGGAAGTTGTTGGTCACGATGTAGGCCGCGCGGATGGGGATCTCGCCGCGCTGCCACGCCTCGATGGTGGCGTTGGAGGACAGGTTCTTGAAGCCCACGGCGAACATGGGGTAGCGCTCCACGCCGATGCGCTTGGACTGCTCCTCCTCGGTCATGAGCTCGTCCCAGCCCCAGGTGCCCGTCCAGTTCGGCTGCTCGATGCCCCAGCACGCGTCGCCCATGACGTTGCCGCCGGGGATGTCCAGGTTGCCGGTGATGCACCACATGGCCGTGATGGCGTGCGCGGCCTGCTGGCCGCCCGTCTGCTGGTCGAGCGCCACGCCCCACTGGATGGCGGCGGGATGCGAGGTGGCGTAGGTGCGGGCCACGCGCTGGACGTCCTCCTTGGACACCCAGGCCTTCTCGCACAGGTCGTCCAGGTCCATCTCGGCGACGCGCTCGCACACGGCCTCCAGGCCGTACACCCACTTGTCGCAGAAGTCCTGGTCGTAGAGCTTCTCGTCGCAGATGACCTTCAGCATGGCCATGGCCAGCGCGCCGTCGCCGCCGGGGCGCACGCGCAGCCAGTCCTCGCCGGCGCGGGCCGCGAGCCACGTGAGCTGCGGGTCCACCACGGCCACCTTCATGCCGCGCTTCATGAGGTCGGTGATCCAATGGCCGTAGAAGCCGTCGGCGTTGCTGTAGAAGGGCTGGTGGCCCCACACGATGCAGTACTCGGGCACCGTGTAGCGGGGGTCGTCGTAGCGCTTGGGCAGGAATTGCGAGCAGTCCATGACGCAGGCGCCGCCCAGCATGCAGGCCATCGAGGCGATGCGCGGCAGGTAGCAGGAGTTGCCGGCGAAGTAGGGCACGCCCTCGTTCGGGGAGCCCACGCAGGCGTTCAAGCGCGTGACCTGGTGGATGTCGCGGCCCGTGCCCTGGCACATGGCGATCTTGTCGGCGCCGTAGGTGTCAACGACGCGCTTGAACTCGCGCGTGATGATGTCGTACGCCTCGTCCCAGCTGATCTCGACGAACTTGTCCTTGCCGCGGTCGGCACGGTCGCGCTTCATGGGATGCAGCAGGCGGTCCTCATGGTAGACGTAGTCGGGGATGCACAGGCAGCGGCTGCACAAACGGCCCTGGTTGTAGGGATCCTCTGGGTCGCCCTCCACCTTCACCAGCTTGCCGTCCTTCACATAGGACAGGATGCCGCACACGTTGTGGCATCCCGGCGCGGAGCGCGCGGTGCCGCGGATGACGGTCATGCCGTCCTCTTCCCACGTCCAAGGCACCTTCGGCGTCTCGGCGGCGGGGACGGGCGGGCGCGTTTCGGTCTTCTTCGGCAGGCGCGAGCCGCGGCGGTACTTCTTCCCGTTGGTCTCGCTCCAATGCTCCTGCACGGAGGCCTCAGCAGAATCGGCCATACTTTCCTCCTTTTTCGTTGTTCTCTCGTCGAATCTCGTCTCGATACTCAGGTCGTCTCTGGCCGGCGGGCCGCCGCAGCTTGCGCGCGCGGTGCGGGCTCGATACCGAACGAGCCCAGAATAAGGAGGATTTGTGAAGCAGCGTCCCCCATAGAGAATGAGGGGATCGTTTTCAGTATGTTGACCCGACGCCTTGGGGCGGTAATCCTATTGGTATGACGCGTTCATCTGGCGCGATGCCGATATAGGCAAGAAAGCGACGCTCGCTGCACCAAGGAGGAAGGACGTGCCGCGCGCGTTCGGACGGCGGGCGGTGCGGATGTAACGGCCCTTGGACCAAGGGCTGCAACCTCGGACGTTCGGCGCGCCTGCTGGGAGTCGAGTTGCCGGGTTTGAAGTGCCTGGGGCTCGGGAGCAAGGCCCGCGGCCTCGCTCTTCGGCCGCGATCCTGGCCGCGTGCCCGGGCAAGGGCTCGTTTCGCAAAGCCGAGCCCGTTCGGCGAATTGCGCGAAGCGCCCGAAGGTGCTGAAATGGCAGAAATTGCGAGTTGAGGGAATGTTTGACCGTTGGAACGGGATTGCAGGCGGCCTTGGGGAAGCAAAACCGCAGGTGGCAATATGTTAGCTTTGGCTTCCTATTCCCTGAACTCGATATCTCTGCCATTTCTTGCGCTCTCCGCTGTTAAGCCAGCATTGACATTCCGCAGGCCAACGAGTTGTCATCCTGAGCGAGCGGAGCGAGTCGAAGGATCCCGCGCGGCGCCAGCCGGAGGCGCCTCGGCTGTCGCCGCGCGGGATCCTTCGACTCCGGCGGATCGGCCTCGGCTCGGCGGCGGATCGTATTCTCGATCCGCCGGGCCGCGGTCGGCGCATTCTCGAGAGGGCTCCCGCCGCAAAGCGCCCGGCACCCTGGGCGCCGTCGCGCTTCGACGGGAGACCGGCCTGCGATCAGCCCCTCTCGCGGCCAGGTTCCACACCGCCTGAAAAAGTCGCGAAATTCGGTCTTGCGCAAAGGCTGTGATCCGGTATAATCTTCACTTGCGCGTTCCGAGAAAGGGAAGCGCACGGCTCATTCCTCGGTAGCTCAACGGCAGAGCATCCGGCTGTTAACCGGAGGGTTGTAGGTTCGAATCCTACCCGGGGAGCCATGATGATACGAGGCCAGGGGCTTGCGCCTCTGGCCTTTTTCGAATTCGGGCCTATAGCTCAATGGCGGAGCAGGGGACTCATAATCCCTTGGTTGCAGGTTCGAGTCCTGCTGGGCCCACCACCGAAACGACGGAAGCCCGCCGGAACCACAGGTTCCGGCGGGCTTCCTTGCGCGTGCGGCCGGTTCGCGGCATTGCGGCGCCTTTCGCTAGTACACCATGCCCATGGTCTCGCGCACCTCGTCGAGCGTGGCGTTTGCTATCTCGTTGGCGCGGCGGTTGCCCTCGTGCAGCACGTCCTCGATGTAGCCCATGTCGGCCAGCAGCTCCTCGCGGCGCGCGCGAATGGGGGCCAGGTAGGCGTTCACGTTCTCGGTGACGTACTTCTTGAGCGTGCCCGAGCCGCCGTCGCCGATCTCGGCGGCGATGTCGACCTCGGTGCGGCCCGTGCAGAGCGCGGCCGTGGTCAAAAGCGCCGACACGCCGGGTCGTCCTTCGGGGTCGTAGGTGATGTTGCGGTCGGCGTCGGTCTGCGACTTCTTGATGAGCTTCGCCGTCTCGGCGTCGGTGGCGGACAGGCTGATGGCGTTGCCGTAGCTCTTCGACATCTTGCGCCCGTCCAAGCCCGGAATGGCCGGCGCGTCGTTCAGCAGGCCGTCCGGCTCGGGGAACACGCGGCCGTAGCGCTCGTTGAAGCGGCGGGCAATCTGGCGCGTCTGCTCGATGTGGGGCATCTGGTCTTTGCCCACGGGCACGATGTTGCCCTTGCAGAACAGGATGTCGCACGCCTGGTGCACGGGGTAGGTGAGCAGAAGGCCGGTGAGCGCGTGGCCCGAGGCGTCCATCTCGGCCTTAACCGTGGGGTTGCGCAAAAGCTCGGACTCGGTCACGAGCGACAGAAACGGCAGCATGAGCTGGTTGAGCGCCGGCACGGCCGAGTGCGTGAAGATGATGGTCTTGGCGGGGTCGATGCCGCAGGCCAGGTAGTCCACCACCATGTTGCGTACGTTGTCGGCGATGTTCGCGGTGGTGTCGCGGTCGGTGATGACCTGGTAGTCGGCGATGATGATGCGGGTGGTAATGCCCATATCCTGCAGCGCCACGCGCTCGCGGATGGTGCCGAAGTAATGGCCCAGGTGCAGCCGCCCGGTGGGGCGGTCGCCGGTCAACATGGTGTACTTCTCGGGATGCTCGGGCAGATCGGCGCGGATCTCGTCGGAGCGCTTGCGGCTGGCTTCGTAGCTGTCGATGCTCATGAGGCTCGTCTCTTTCATGATCTTGAAGGGCAAAAACGTCGCTGACCAGTATAGCGTTTCTTCCCCGGGCCCGCTCCTGCGTTTGGCATCGGGCGAACGGTTTCGCGCGGGGCTTTCTCGGAGAAATGCCCGCGAAGCTCGTGCGGAAGGAGCGCCTCTCCATTGGAGCGCTTCCGATCTTTTTCCATTGTTGCGAAGTAATGCCAGATCATCTATACTTAGTATTGCTAAATAATAGAAACGGGGCGCTTGATGCAGCAAAGATTCGCTCAGCAGATGAAGAAGGGCGCGCTCGACATGCTGGTGCTGAAGCTTCTGGAACATGAGGAGAAGTACGGCTACCAGCTTATCAGCGAGCTGCGCGAGCGGTCGGGAGGGGCCGTGTCCCTCAAGGAGGGCACGCTGTACCCCTTGCTGTACCGGCTGGAGGACGGCGGCCTGGTGGCCAGCCGCACGGCGGCCAAGACGGCGAAGGAGCCGGCGCGCAAGTACTACGCCATCACGGAGCAGGGCCGCACGGCTTTGGGCGAGATGTTCGAGGTGTGGAGCGAGTTCAACGGGTGCGTGAGTTCGATCATGGAGGAGGAGCAATGAACCAGCGGTCCTATGCCAAGGCGGTGGCGAAGCGCTTGACGTGCTCGAAGGCGCGCCGCGACGAGTTCGTGCGCGACCTAGAGTCGGACATCGCCTCCGCGCTCGCGGAAGGCGAGACGTGGGAGCAGGTCGAGCGCCGCATGGGCGACCCCCGCGACGTTGCGCGGGATTTCAACGAGGACCTGTCCGATCGCGAACTCGCTGCCGGCAAGAAGCGCAAGCGCAACAAGGTCATCGGCATCGTGTCCGGCGCCGTGGTCGTGGTGCTGGTCGTGCTCGCCGCCGTCGCGTGGTGGGCCACGCCGAAGACCGCTCCGGCGGGCCAAGGCATAGGATTGAGCGAACAGGACGTTCTCGCGCAGGCGCAGAAGGTGGTTGCCCTCGTCGACGCAAGCGACTACGAGGCTATCTTCGCCTTGGCGCCCGAAAGCCTGCAGCAGACGATGACCAGCCGGGAATTCGCCGATGCGATTGAAGAGGCGCGCGCAACCGTTGGAGGCGGCGATTGGGGCTCCTTCGTATCGTTCGGCAACGCGTACGGGGTGGAGATCGTTCAGATGGGGCAGACGCAGGAGCTCACGGAGACGATGGTCGTCTACGAGAACGCCGTCATCACCTACACCATCACGTTCGATGGAAGCATGCAGTTGACGAACCTGTTCATGAAGTGAGCCCGTTTCGCAACGGGCCGCTTCTTAAGAGACTGCCCGTTGCGATCGATGCGGGGCTCCCCGAAACGGCTCCCGGCCTCTACTTCGCGCCCTCGTTTATAATGATGGGCGACGGAAGGAGCGTTCCATGAACGAGTCGGTAGAGAACCTGTCGCGCGAGCGGCTGGCGGCGCTTGTCGAGGCGTACGCCAAGAACGCCATCGCGCTCGACGGCGTGTGGTTCCAGGCGGCGGAGCGCGACGCCGGCATGGATGCGGCCATGCGCTACGACTGCGAGGCGTGGGAGCGCTTCGGCCTCACTGAGGCGCGTCGCTTGAAGAAGCTGCTGGGCCTGGGGGAGCGGCCGGGGCTCGACGGTCTGGCGGAGGCTTTGCCGCTGCGATTCCAATCGATGGCGAACGAGTGCACCGTGCGCCGCGAGGGCGACGCCGTGGTCTACCGCATCGAGACGTGCCGCGTGCAGCAGGCGCGCAAGGACAAAGGGCTCGGCTACCATCCCTGCAAAGAGGTGGGCGCGGTGGAGCATCCGTCGTTCGCCCGCGGCATCGACGAGCGCCTGGTCTGCGAGTGCCTGAGCTGCCATCCCGACGTGACCGACGACACCTGCAGCTGCGCGTGGCGGTTCACGCTGAAGGCGTAGGCGCTTCGGGTTCGAGGAGATGCGCCGCTAACGCGCGCGGCGGCCTTCCAGGCCCTCGCGATACCTCCGCTTGTCGGCGTACATGAGCTTGTCGGCGCGGTTCACCAGGATGCTCGCCGCCTCGCCGGCGTCGCTCCATACCGCGCCGATCGAGGCGCTGGCCACGTCGTCGCTCATCGCGCGTTCCCTGAGAGAGGCGGTGCGGGCCTCGAACTCGCTCCGTTCCAAGTTCGCGGCCAAGACGACGAACTCGTCGCCGCCTATGCGGTAGACGTTCCCGGGGAACAGATCGCACACCATGCCGCTCATGCGGCGGATCATGAGGTCGCCGTACGAGTGGCCCTGCGTGTCGTTGGCCAGTTTCAGGTCGTTGATGTCGACGAACACCACGCCGAACGATGCGGGCGGGCACGCGTCGAACTCGTCCAGCACCTCGAGGTACCGATTGCGGTTGCCCACGCCGGTCAGGCTGTCCACGCGCGAAAGCTCGCTCAGCCTGTCCAGAAGCTTCCGCTTCTCCAACTCGTTTTGGATGAAGTACGTCAGCGAGCGCAGCAGCATGAACTCCTCGGTGTTGCGACGCGGGTTGTCCACGCCCAAGAAGGCGACCATCTCGCCCGCGCCGTCGTGCACGGGCACAGCTATCAGCGAGTCGATGCCCTGCGGGGCGAGCGTTTTTGTACTCTTGAGAATCGTGGTCGAGCGTGTGCTCCGCGTCGATGATGCGCACCATGCCGACGGCCTCGAAGCTTTCCATCCAGCTTTCGTAGTCGTCGAGAGGGATCTCCTGCAGGTTCTCGATCTCGGGCGAGACGCCCGCGGCGCACCACTCGTAGGTGTTGCTCACGTTGCTGCCCGTCGTCGACTCGAACAGGTAGGCGCGGTCGGCGTCGTAGAACTCGCCGAGCACGCGAAGCAGCTCGTCGATGCCCGTGCCGCCTTCCGTATCGCCCGAAAGCGTCCGCGCGCAGCGTACGAGCGTGCGCTCCACGTCGAGGCGGGCCTGCAGGTTGCTGCGCTGCTCCATCTCCTCGGTCGAGTCGCTCGCCACCTCGAGGCGCAGGGTCTCGCCTTCGACTTCGATGAGCTTGTCGCGGCAGGTGTAGTAGCGTCCGAGGCTTTCGTTGTACGTTTCGAAGCGGCAACGGCCTTCTCGCAGGAGCCGCTTGTTCGTGCAGCTGGGGCGCGGTTTGTCTCGTCCCTGCAGAACGGCGTAGCACTTCTTGCCCAGATACTCGCGCTCGGACACGCCCAGGACGGTGCGCCCGGCCTCGTTGAGGTACAGCAGCTCGTTCGTGTCGATGGTGGAAACGTATATGATGCTGTCGCTGGCTTCGGTGACGATGCTGGCGATGTCGGTTCTGTCCACGGCCGCGCTCCTTGTCGTTGCTCGATCGGATTATTATAGCCCCTTGCGGCAGGGAGGGCTCTTCAGCGCGCTCTCTCGTGCAACTATTCGCCGACCAGCGGAAACGGCATTAAAAAAGAGGCCGTCGGCGATATAATGGCCGTGAGGTCGCGGTTGCCCGCCTGATGCGACACGGCTCGGGGGACGCTTCCGCCCCGTCGATTCGAAGTCGTTCAAGAGCAGGTGCCCGGGCCGGAACGAGACTGACGGAACCGGGGAGGTGCGGGGATGATCGAGTGGATGGGCTTGGAACTGAATACCCATTGGCTGTCGCTGTTGTTCGCGAGTCCGTTGGGGCTGGTCGTTTTCTGGTTCCCCATCCTGCTCTTCGTTGCCTTCGTGGTTTCGGAATCGGCGGAGCCGCTGGAGCGCTTGGCCAGAAGAAGCGAGAGGCTCGGGCGGTTCATCGACAAGGCGAGGGAGAAGGGGCCCCGGGAGGGTTGGTCGGGCTACGTCCTCAGCGCGGTCGTGGTGGTGCTCCTTTTCTCTTGCGCAGGGTGGCTGCTCCTGTCCAACGGGGGGCGGTGAGGCGAAGGCGGTTGCCCATTCGCGTCCCGCGCCCGGCTCGTGCAGGAATTGAGAATTAGGGAGAATTAGCCAAAATCAGCCCTTGCGCGCCTGGCCGCCAACCGCTAGAATACTTTAGCACGTTGAAACGACAACGTGCCCATGGTCGCTTGGCTCAGCGGGAGAGCATCGCCTTCACACGGCGGGGGTCACAGGTTCAAATCCTGTAGCGACCACCAGAAACTCCAAAGCCCTCGGATCCCCGGGGGCTTTTTGATTCTCCGACAGAGGCTCCGAGAGGGCCGCCGTCCGTCACCCTTTTCGGGTTATAGGCCAAAATTTGTACCTTGAGTCTAATCGTAATCAATACGGTAGGGACCTGTTGTGTGAAGCTCGTGCCATGAGACTGCATTACCCCATCTAAGTATCGCTTCATCTCTTTCTTGGAGC
>NZ_PPTR01000022.1 GCF_003339845.1 Gordonibacter sp. 28C | reverse complement strand
CTCCAAGAAAGAGATGAAGCGATACTTAGATGGGGTAATGCAGTCTCATGGCACGAGCTTCACACAACAGGTCCCTACCGTATTGATTACGATTAGACTCAAGGTACAAATTTTGGCCTATAACCCTTCTACTCATATTAGAAAAAACCGGGCCTCAGCCAAGAGCAACCCGGTTTAGCCTAACATGATGCCGCCCGGTATGCCGGGGCATCGCTTCCTGTAGTTTAGCACGTCCGCGCGGCCGACGAAAGGCCGGCGAAGGGAATTCGCAGAGGCGACGTTTTCGCCGAAGGAGTCGTTCTCAGAATGGGCGCACCTCGTAGATATTAAAACTGTCGTGCGCAGGAGGGCGAGACAAGGCCGCGGGAACTCGCCCGTGGCGTGCCGATTGGTCGCTCGGCACGGGGAAGCCGGTCCCGTCGTGCAATCGAAAGGCGACACGCGTCGCGGAATCTGTCATCATCGGTTGGTGGATCGAGGTTGGTTGGCGGCTTACCATGGACGCAAGGAGTATGAAAAACATGATCGGTTCGAACATTCAGAGCAGACGCAAGGCGGTCGGGCTCACGCAGGAGCAGCTGGCCGAGCGCCTGGGCGTATCGCGTCAAACGGTGACGAAGTGGGAGACGGGAGAGTCGACGCCCGACCTGGCGAACGCGGGTGCGCTGGCCGAGGCGCTCGACGTGTCGCTCGACGCGCTCGTGGGCTTCGACCCGCAGGGCACGGTGCTGCCCATGCCGCCGCGCGGCAAGCACCTGTTCGGCACCGTCACGGTGGGCGAGCGCGGTCAGATCGTCATTCCCAAGCAGGCGCGCGAGCTGTTCGGCATCGAGGCCGGCGACGCGCTGTTGGTGTTGGGCGACGAGGAGCAGGGCCTCGCCATTCTAAAAGCCGACGAGTTCATGGACCGCGTGTCGATGCTCCGCAACATGGTCGATCGATAGCACGTGCCGCCCTTGCGGCACGGCGGAACGGGGCGGGTATGGAAGCGGATGGAAACCGCACGCGGGCGTCGCGGGCAAGGAGGGCCGTCATGATCGCAGCAATCGTCGTGGGGATTCTCGCGGTATGCGGGGCGATCGCCTTGGCCGTGTACATGGACGGCAACCGGCACGGCGAGGAGCGCGACCTTGCGAGGGCGTACGCGGCCGGCTTCGTGGAGAAGCAGGCGACGGTCGAAGTCGTGCTCGACGGCGAATCGGCGTCCGGCAGCGGGGCGGAGGCTGGCGAAGAGGCGACGCCCGATGGCGTAACGGCGTCGAGCGAGGCGCTCCCGGTGGCCGAGGGGAACGCCCGCAGCGTGGCGGCCGTCGTCAACTACGCCGAAGGCCCCGACAACGGCCCGGCGCTCGTGCTCGTGCACGGCCAGGGCATGCAGTGGGAGGACTACGCGCGTGCGCTGCCCGACCTGGCTGCGCGCTACCACGTGTTCGCCGTCGACTGCTTCGGGCACGGCGAGTCGAGCCACGACGAGGCGCTCTACTCGTGTCAGGCCATCGGCGAGGCGCTCAAGGCCTTCGCCGCGCAGGAGGTCGGCGGACCGTACCTCGTGTCCGGCCATTCGTCGGGCGGCATCATCGCCGCGTGGCTGGCCGCCAACGACGCCGAGAACGTGACGGGGTGCATGCTGGAGGATCCGCCGTTCTTCCGCGTGACGCCGGCCGAGATGCAGCAAGAGCCCGGCTGCTTCGTGTGGAAAGACGGCTTCGAGGTGTCGCATGCGTTCCTCCAGCAAGACGACGTTGCCGATCTGGCCGTCTACTACGCGCAGCACAGCTACCTGTTCGGCCTGTTCGGGGGCTTGCAGCCGAAGGTCGCGGAGTGGACGGCGCAGGAGCGCGCGGCGAATCCCGACGCGCACCTCACGCTGGCCTGGGTGCCGCACGACTGGGTGCGCGGCCTGTACTTCTACGACGACTTCGACGTGCGGTTCGGCGAGACGTTCTACGACGGCACGTGGTTCGACGGCGTCGACCAGGCCGACCTGCTGAGCCGCATCGCGTGCCCCGTCGTGTACCTGAAGGCGAAGACGAACTACGGGGAGGACGGCCTGCTGTACGCCGCCAACTCCGACGAAGACGCGGCCCGCGTGCAGGATCTGGTGGCGAACTGCGAAACCGTCGTCATCGAGTCGGGCCACGACGTGCATTACGAGCACGCGGACGCGTTCGCCGGCGCGCTCGACCAGGTTGCCGCGCAGGTTGGCTAGCCTTTCGGATAGAACACGGCGGCCACCTTGGCTGCGAGCTCGTCGAGGGCGAGGCCGCGCGACGCGCGTTGGAGTTGGAGCGAGTCGCCGACGAGCGCGGCCAGCAGCATGTCGGCCCGAAACACCGCGCCCGCTGGGTCGAGCGCGCCGCCGCCTGCGGCGCGCTCGAACAGGCGGGAGAAGGGCCTGTTCAACGATTCGTACACAGGGCCCTGCTGAGGGCATTTCGCGCACAGCACCGCCTGCTCCATGCCCTTGAACAGGGGCCTTTTGCTTTCCTTGAAGCGAAGGTAGTGCAGCACCATCGTTTCGAGCGTTGCCTGCGGGTCGTCGCCTCCCGCGTTGGACAGGTCGGCCAGCTGATCCGCCAGCTGGACAAGCTGGTCCTGCATGAGCGCGAAGCACAGATCGCTTTTGCTGCCGAAATGGCGGTAGAGCGTTCCCGCGCCCACCTCCGCCGCCTGTGCTATGCGGTTCATGCTGACGTTCTCCACGCCTTCGCTCGCGAACAGGTCCTGCGCCGCCTCGAGGATGCGCGCGCGGTTCTTCACGGCGTCTTGGCGCTCCCGGCGCGGGGCTTGGTCGTTCATCGTGAAATCGCTCGCTTTCGTCCGCATGGGCTTGACAACCGGAGAATACTCCGCTTATTATAACCGGAGTATTCTCCGGTTATAATACCCCATGCACGATGGGCCTGCAACGCTGAGGAGCGGCAGCATGGACCAAGCGAACGCCGACACCGACAAGATACCCCGCAGGGCCGTTGCCATCGTGGCCGTGATGATGGTGGGCTCGTTCATCTCCATCCTCAATCAGAACCTCATGACCACGGCCATTCCCACGTTCATGGGCGTGTTCTCGGTGGAGAGCAGCGCCGCGCAGTGGCTGACGACGGCCTTCATGCTGGCCAACGGCATCATGGTGCCCGTCACGGCCTATCTGATACGCCGCTTCTCCACGCGCGCGCTGTTCTTCGCAGCGCTCGGGCTGTTCGCCGCCGGAACCGTGCTGTGCGCTTCGGCGCGGTTCTTCGAGATGCTGTTGGCGGGTCGCATCGTGCAGGCGCTGGGGGCGGGCATCACCATGCCGCTCATGCAGACGGTGCTGTTCACCTTGTTCCCGGCCGGCAAGCGGGGCACGGCCATGGGCTTCTTCGGCCTGGTGGTGGCGTTCGCGCCGGCTATGGGCCCCACGATCTCGGGGTGGATCGTCGACAGCTTCCCGTGGCAGGCGCTGTTCTTGCTGCTGCTGCCCATCATCGCAGCCGACCTTCTGGTGGCGTTCTTCGTGGTGCGGAACGTGGGCGAGCGCTCGAACCCGTGCCTCGACGTGCCGTCGGTGGTGCTGTCCTCGCTCGGTTTCGGCGGGCTGCTGTACGGCTTGAGCATGGTGGGGACGCTGGGCTGGGGCAGCCCGGTGCTCGTCGGCACGCTGGCGGTGGCGGCAGCCTCGCTCGCGTGGTTCGTTGCGCGCCAGCTGCATCTGGAAGAGCCCATGCTCGAGGTTCGCGTGTTCAAGTTCCGCACGTTCACCGTGTCGATGGTCCTGGTGGTGGTGGCGTGGTCCTCGTTCATGGGCGCGGCCACCATGCTGCCCATGTTCATGCAGAACATGGCGGGCTTCTCGGCGCTCGATTCGGGTATGACGCTCATGGCGGGCGGCATCGTCATGGGCGTGCTGTCGCCCCTCAACGGCCGCGTGTTCGACCGGTTCGGCGCGCGGGTGCTGGCGCCGGTGGGCCTGTTCCTAGTGATGGCGGGCACGTTTCTGCTCGCGCACGCGGAAACGGGCAGCGGCATGCTCTACATCGGGGCTTCCTATGCCGTGCTCATGGCCGGGCAATCGATGGTGTCCATGCCGCTGACCACGTCGGCCCTGAACAGCCTGCCGATCGCGCTCATCCCGCACGGCACGGCCATGAACAACACCATGCGCTCCATCATGGGCGCGCTCGGCACGGCCGTGTTCGTCACCATCATGACGGGGGTCTCGGCGTCGGCGGTGCAGGCCGGCGTGGAGGGCGGCGCCTCGCTCGGTTTCGACGCGGCGTTCTGGACGATGGTCGCGCTCAACGCCGCGGCGTTCGTCGCCTCGCTGTTCGTGCTGCGTTCCCCCAAGGACGCGGGGAAGGACGATGCGGCCGAGGCCGCCGCCGCGGCGACCGGCCCGCGGTAGCCGACGTCAATCCTTGGCCAGCAGAACGTCTACCGCGGCGTTCACGTCGAGCAGGGCCAGCTTGTCCTCGCGCAGGACGTCGTAGTAGCGGATGTCGATGAGCTCGTGATCGGTTTCGTCGAGGTCCACCACGAACGGCGCGCCGCGGAACCGCAGGCCCAACAGGCATCCGCTGCCCTCGGCAAGCACGACGTGGGCAGCCACGCCGGACGTCCCCCCGGTGTCTATGACGGGAGCCAGGGTGCTGCCGTGCCTCACCACGCCGCAGAACTCATCGGGCAGGAAGGCGAAAGGCTGCACGTTGTCGGCCGGCTGAACCTCCACCAAGGAGGAGAACGCGACGGCAGTGTTTCCCGCAGAGGTGGGAATGACCAAGGCGTTGTTCCGGCTGGCCCCGAGATGCTCGGTGCCGATGAGCTTCTCTATCCAGCGCAGGCGTTGCTCGCGGTCACGCATGGCCCCTCCCTCCCTCGTTCGAGGCGCTCAGAAAGCGGCGGGCGCTCACCACGGCGCGAGGGGACCCGTCCTCCAGCATGGCGTAGCCGATGCATCCCATCGCGCGCGCCGCGCCGCGGTCGAGCAGCTGCGGCAGCTGGTTCACCGAAACCCGCTCGTAGCCGTCCACGGCGTCGACGACCAGGGCGCGCTTTGCTCCCAGCACGTCCAGGAGGATGGCGAACCTCGGATCCGCGGCGTCGATAGGCGAGGAGCCTTCCCGCCAGTTCAGCAGTTCGTAGAGCCCGTCGTCCTCGCTCGCATAGAAGAAACGATCGGCGCAGGCGCCGTCGCCTTGCGCCTTGCTCGCTTCCAGTCGATCTTCGAGGAACGCCTCGAATCGCTTGATCTGCTGGGCGGGCAGCGCGAACAGCGTCTCGCCCGTGCGCAGAAGCGCCACTTCGAGCACGGTGAACGGCACGGGGAAGTAGAGCGCTATCTCCATGGTGCCCCGTTCGGTGTTGCGCACCTTTCCGTGTCCTCCCACGTGCCGGAGCATGGAACCTATTTCGCTGAAGCGGGAAAGCGCGTCGCTCTTGGAGCCGGTGCCGGTGCGGACGAACCGGGGCATCAGCAGGAACGAGCCGATTTCCTCGTCGGTGTACGTGTCGAGCGGTCGGGTCAGCAGTCCTCGGCGGAAGGCCAGCTCGCCGACGTCCTTCGCGCTGAACGGGGTTCCGTCGTGCTCGATGCGGCAGACGACGTCCGAACCGTCGTTCTCCACGCGCAGGCGGATGGTGGCGCATTCCGGCTTTCCCGCAGCCAAGCGCTTGTCAGGGCTTTCGATGCCGTCGCGTATGCAGGACCGGATGACGCACTTGATGATCTCTTCCATCGAGGCCAGCACGGACCGGTCGAGGGCGACGCGCCCTTCGGCGACGTCGAGCCTCACGGCCACGCCGAAGCGTTTGCTGTAGTCGTCGGCCAACGCGTGCAGCGACGGCGCTATCCGATCGAACGGCTCGATGCGCGACCGCTCGACGGCCGTGCGCAGCGCGTCGAGGGCCTGGGCATGCGAGAACACGGCATCGTTGAGCACGCGGTCGTGCGGGTTGCTTTGCAGGTGGGAGCGCAGCACGTGGTGGATTCCCTCGAATCGCGCGAGCAGGTCGGCCAGCTCGTCGTCGCGCTCGCCTCGCTCGTCGTGGTCGGCGAAGGGGGAGGAGGCGCCGAGCGAACCCGCTTCCGTCTCGGTGCTGTCCGCGGGCGCGGCGAAAGGAGGGATGGACGCGGGGTCGTCCACGAGCGTGCAGCTGTCCACGAAGAACGCGCCTTTGATGGCGAGCAGCACCTGCTCGGGCTTGTTCGTGGCGAAGCGCACGAACAAGCCGTGGTCGCGCAGGTAGTCTATGGTTCTCCGGTCGCTTTTGACGGTACGGGGGTGGCATGAAACCGTGTCGCACAACGGCGCGATCCTGCGCACCACCAGCGAGGCCCTCGTGTTCTCCAGGCCGCAGTTGGGTTTGAGCATGACTTGCACGATGCGTTCTTGCCGCTCCACGTTGCGCTTCCCCTATTCCGCAAGGTCGGGCTGCGCGAGCACGCAGCGGTTCTTGCCGGTTTCCTTGCCGCGGTACAGCGCCCGATCGGTTCGCGCGAAGTTCTCGGTGAACGTCAGGGCGGGGTCGTAAGAGCTCAGCCCGAACGTGATCGTGCACGAGAACTCTCCCAAGCCGTCGTCCATGCGGTAGGCCGCCACCTCGTCACGCATGCGGTTGCACAAACGAAGCGCCTCCTGATCGGTGGTGGAGAACAGCACAACGAGCAGCTCCTCGCCGCCCCAGCGGATGACCGGCTGCCCGCCGGCCAAATCGTCGAGGATGTCGGCGATGCAGACGATGGCTATGTCGCCGGATTGGTGGCCGCGCACGTCGTTGATGATCTTGAAGTCGTCGATGTCGCACAGGGCCAGCACCGTGTTCGATTCGCGGCTGGTTTCCTCGATTTCCCGCGCAAGGAAGTCGGTCAGGTAATGACGGCTGAAAAGGCCGGTGAGCTGGTCGCGAAAAGCCAGACCGCGCATAAGGGCGAGCTGCCTCTTTAGCTCGGCGTTCGCCGCGCGCAGGTCTTCGGCTTCCTCGTGGCCCGCCGTGGACGTTTCGGGCATTGCCGGGGATGCGGTTGCGAGGCCGCCGCTCGCTTGATTCACCGCTCGCCGCCGTCCCGGCCCTCCACGCCCTTTTTCAAGGTGAATCGATGAATGAGGTCTTTGAGGTCGCCTGCCTGCTCGGCCAGCTCTTCTCCGATGACGGCGCTTTCTTCGGACGCCGCCGAGTTCTCCTGCACCACTTCGGACAGACTGTCCAGGCTCTCTTGTATCTGGGCGACGGCTTCCATCTGCTGCGAGGATGCCAGCGCGATGGCGGCCATCATGTCCCTGATCCCCTCGGTGGACGTCACGGCGCTCTCCATGTTGCGCGACGTGACCCCTATCATGCCGCTGCCGTTTTCGATGTTGGCGGTGGCGCGCACGGCCAGCTCGTCGGCGGCGCGCGACGCCTCGCTCACCTGGGTGGCCAAGCGCCTGATCTCCTCGGCCACGATGGCGAAGCCGCGCCCGGCCTCTCCGGCGCGCGCCGCCTCCACCGATGCGTTGAGGGCGAGGATGTTCGTCTGGAACGAGATGTCCTCGATGGAGTTTGCCAGCTGCGATATGCTGCGGGTGCTGGCCTTGATCTCCTCGATAACCTCCGCCGTTTTGGCTATCTGGTCGTTGCTGCGCTCGACGGCCGCCACCACGTCGGCCGTGCTCTCGTTCACCGCGACCACGCTCTCGTTGTTCCCTTCCGCCACCTGCGTGATGCCCTGCACGTTCGTGGCCAGCTCCTCGATGGCCATGGCCTGTTCGGCCGACCCCTGGGCAACGGCTTGCGCGCCGTCGGACATCTGCGACGACGAGCGGGCGACCTGTTCGGCGGTTTCGCTCAGGCGCTCCACCGTCAAGCGCAGCGAGGCGACGGTCTCGTTGACGGACTCGGCCACGGCGCCCAGTTCGTTGTTGGAGGCGTAGTCGATGCGTGCGGTGAGGTCGCCCTCCGCCACGCGCGCCGATGCTTGCCGTATCTTGTTCACGGGAACGGTGATGGCCCGGGTGATGCGCCTCCACATGAGCACCACCACCGCGATCATCACCAGTCCGAGCGCCACGATGGCAATCGAGGTCGTCCTCTCCAACGTGCTTGACCGATCCACGAAGCTCGCTCCAACCGATTCGGCCGTGTCCACGATCTCGGAAGCCAGCTCCATGGTGATTTCTTTTTGGGGGAGGTAGTCGCGGTTGTACAGCAGGACGGCGCGCTCGTTGTCGCCCGTCTCGGCCGCGTCGATAATGTCGTTGCGCAGGGATATCAGGCTGTCGTTCGCTTCGGAGAACCGTGCCAGCAGGTCTTTATTGGCGACGAACACGGACGAGATGGCGTCGAATTCCGTCGTGCGCTCTTCGGAAAGATCGTCGATGACGACTATCAAGCGCTTCTGGTCGCTGGGATCGTCGATGTTGGCCAGCTGGCCCAGGTAACCCGACATCTCCTCCACCGTGCTGCGCAGGGCGATGGCGCTCTTCGTCACCTGATACGGACGCTGGTGGAATTCCTTGGTGGTGGCGGCGTTCTGGTGCACGGACACGAGGGCCACGCCGGTGGATACGACGAACAAGGCGATGACTATAACGTAGGACAGCATCAGTATGCGGCTGATGCTCATGCCGGCAGGCTTCTGTTTCATAAGGGGGTCTCTTCCGCTTGCTTTTGGTATATGGAGTCTCCGCAGTAGGAGAACGGGGCGCGGTCGCGCATGATTTCCGCATGGCCGAGCACCAGGTAGCTCGAGGGGGCCAGGTGGCGGTGCAGCGTGTTCAGCGTGCGGCTTCGCGCCCGCTCGTCGAAGTAGATGATGACGTTGCGGCACAGAATGAGGTCGTAGGTGCCCGACAGGGGGTCCGGGTCGCTGAGGTTCGCGCACTCGAACGACACGCGCTTGCGGATGCGGTCGGTTACGGCGTAGCCCTCATCGCTCTTGGCGAAGTAGGACATCATCCAGCGGTGCGGCGCCTTGTCCACGCGCGATGCGGGATAGACGGCCGCCCGCGCCTCGCGCAACGCCGGCTCGGACACGTCGATGCCGTGGATGCGGACGGGCGGTATGCGATGCGTTTGCGCGTAGTCCTCCACGAGCATCGACACGCTGTAGCATTCCTCGCCGGTTGAGCAGCCGGCGCACAGGATGTTCCACCGGCGCCGACGACGTCCGCGCTCCAACTTGGGAAATGCGGTGTCCCGTAAAAACTCAAACTGCTTGCGCTCGCGGAAGAAGTAGGTGTAATGGGTAGTCACCAGGTCGATGAAGCGTGCGCTCGCCTCGGGGTTCTTGCCCGATTCCACCATGTTGAGGTAGGAGTCGAACGAGGGCAGGCCCAAGCGGTCGCGTTCGCGGGATAGACGACATTCGAGCATCACGCGCTTCGAGCGCATGTCGAGTCCGTACGTGCGACTCAGATACGCGGAGGCGCGTTCGAATTCCCTATCGGTGAAGTGGTCCACGGGTATCGTTTCTGTCTGATTTGCTTTAACCCGAATAGCATATCATGCACGCAGGTTTGCAACCAGGTTGAAACGCGCTTCAAGCGAATTTGGGGAGGGGGGTGAGCGATCTTGCGCCGTGCTTCCGCCGCGGCGGAAGCCTGCTGGCGCAGGATGCCGGCTACAAGGCGGTCGCCCGCACGACACGTGCGGGCGACCTGGGGTTTTCGACTCCTAGAACGGATAGGGGTGCGGGGCGTGCTGGACGCTCGTCCAATGCGTGCGCGTCATCTCCTCCAAGACCCAGCGGCCGTTGAAGCGGCCGAGCCCGGAGTTCTTCTCGCCGCCGAAGGGCACGTGCTGCTCGTCGGCCACGGTCATGTCGTTCACGTGCGTCATGCCGGCGTCTATCTGGCGGGCGAACGCGGTGGCGCGCTCCACGTCGGTGCCGACGACGGCCGACGACAGGCCGTAGTCGCTCATGTTCGCGAAGCGCAGGGCCTCGTCCTCGCCGTGCGCCACGATGATGGGCGCGAGCGGGCCGAAGCTCTCCTGCAAGGCGATGTCCCAGGCGGGGTCGACGCCGCCGAACACGACGGGCGGCATGACGAGGCCGTCCGGCTCGCCGTCCAGCAGCACCTGGGCGCCCTGCTCCTTGGCGCGCCGCACCTTCTGCTGCAACCCGGCGAGCTGGGACTCGTTGATGATGGGGCCGATGTCGGTGGCGGGGTCCAGCGGGTCGCCGCACACGAGCTTGCGCGCGCGGTCGACGAAGCGCTCGGTGAACTCGTCGGCCAGCGACGCGTCCACGATGATGCGGTTCGTGCTCATGCAGATCTGCCCCTGGTGCAGGAAGCGTCCGATGACGGCGATGTCCACTGCGTGCGCCACGTCGGCGTCGTCGAGCACGACGAGCGGGCAGTTGCCGCCCAACTCCAACGCCACGCGCTTGAGCCGGGGGCCGCCGGCCGTTTTCGCGCCGATGCCGAGACCCACTTCGGTCGAGCCGGTGAACGAGATGAGCTTCGGCACGGGGTGCTCCACGAAGTAGTCGCCGATGACGCTGCCGCGCCCCACGACCACCGACAGCAGCCCCTCCGGCAGTCCCGCCTCCTCGTATATCTTCGCCAGCAGAAGGCCGCCCGTGACGGGCGTGTCGCTGGCGGGCTTCAGCACGGCGGCGTTTCCGCAGCCCAGTGCCGTGGCGACCGAGCGGTTCGACAGGTTCAAGGGAAAGTTCCACGGGCTGATGACGCCCACCACGCCCAGCGGCTGGCGGTAGACGCGGTTCTCCTTGCCCGGCGTGTCGGAGGGGAAGATGTCGCCGTGCATGCGGTAGGGGAACGACGCCGCCTCCTCGGTGATGTTGCGGGCGGCGCCCACCTCGAACTCGGCTTTGGCGCGGATGCTGCCCGATTCGCGCTGGCACCACTCCACCAGCTCGTCGTGGCGTGCGTCGAAGATGTCCACGGCGCGCCTCAGCACGGCGGCGCGCTCGGCGGGGGCGGCTGCGGCCCATTCGCGCTGGGCGCGCTCGGCGGCGGCGTAGGCTTCGTCCACGTCGGCGCGGTCGGCCAGCACGTGGGTTGCCAGGACGTCCTGGTTGTAGGGGTTCACGTCTTGCGCGGTCTCGCCGCTGCCGCCGTCGCGCCAAGCGCCGGCGATGAAGAGCTTGTCGAGGTCGGTGTAGGGTCGAGGTGCGGCAGGGACGTTCGGGGAAGGTGCCATGGCTATCTCCTGTTCTCGGAGCGCGGCGGGGCCGGGTTGCGCCGTCGCGCGCAGGCCAACCTCCTCAGTATAGGAGCCCGTTGGCGGAAGGGCGTCGCGTGCGGCGAACGGTTGCCCGTCGGGAACCGGGCGCTCATGTTCGGGAACGCCCGTTGGAGAGGGAACAGTTTGCGAGGGGTGGACGGCAGGCGGAGACGTGCGGGCGGTTAGGGACGACGGACGGGCGCGGAATGGGCGATCGGCTAGGGGCGGTTGGCGAGGGGCGGGCGGCAGGGGGCCGGGGGAGGAGCGGAGCGAGGGGCGGGGGCTGGGCTGCGTGAGGGCCGGCGGCTTGCGGCCGCGCGGAGGCTGCGCGCGCGGCGGGTTGCGGGCGAGGCGCCGGCGTCCGCGCGGTCGTGGGCGTTTGGCGAACGTCCCCGTGCGCAGGCCGCCGTGCGCTGGGCGAGCGGGCCGAAGTGTGCGATCATGGAGCGAACAACGACGTGGCGCGGCGACGCGGTGGGAAGGGAGCGGTTGGCATGGAATGCTACGGAAGCTTGGCCTGCACGGGGGACGGCCCGTTGCCGTTCATCATAGGCGGCGTGGTGGTCGTGGCCGTCGTGGTTCTGGTGGTGGCGTTCGTGCTCATGCGGCGCAACCGCTAGGGGCGTGCCGATCGTGACGGGAAAGCTGGTCATCTGTCCCACGCCGCTCGGGAACCTGGGCGACATGACCGAGCGCGCGCTGGCGGCGCTGCGCGCGGCCGACGTCGTGTGCGCCGAGGACACGCGCGTGACGGGCAGGCTGCTGGCGGCCTACGGCATAGAGAAGCGCCTGGAACGCCTGGACGAGGCCATGATCGCCGATCGCGGCGCGGGCGTGGTGCAGCGGGTGCTTGACGGCGAGACGGTGGCGTACTGCTCGGACGCCGGCATGCCGGGCGTGTCCGATCCGGGGTTGCGCCTGGTGCGGGCGGCCCGCGAGGCGGGAGCCCCCGTGGAGGTGCTGCCGGGCCCCACGGCGGCCGCCACGGCGTACGTGGCCAGCGGATGCGACAATCCCCGCTTCTACTTCGGCGGTTTTTTCCCGCGCAAGGACGCCGAGCGGCGCGCGCTGCTGGATTCCCTGCGCTTGCTCGACGCGGCGCTCGTGTTCTACGAGAGCCCGAACCGGCTCGCGGCCGCGCTGGCCGCGCTGGCCGCGACGCTGCCGCAACGCGAGGTGACCGTGTGCCGCGAGCTCACGAAGCTGCACGAGGAGGTGGTGCGCGGCCCCGTGGCCGCCGTGCGCGACGAGTTCGCCGCCCGCTCCGCCGAGGGCGGGCGCGGCGTGAAGGGCGAGATCGTCATCGTGGTGGACGGTCCGAACGCGGCCGAAGGAGCCGCCGCCGCGCTCGGCGCGCGCGAGGCCGCCGCCGCCCGCGCCGCCGAGCTCAAAGCCGCGGGCATGCGCAAAAAGGACGTCGCGCGGGCTCTGGCCGACGAGTTCGGCATCGCGCGCAACGTGGCGTACGATCTGGCCCTCGAAGCTTAGGGGCGCGCCATGGTCGAACGAGGCGGGGGCGCCGTGCGCGCCGCCCGAACGAAAGACCCTGCGTCAACGGTGCGCCGCCCGTCGAGGCGGCGGGGACCGGCGGCGGAACCCGTCGAACTCCAGGTTGACGGGCTGACCGTGCGCCTGGTGCGCAAGCGCGTGAAGAACATCAACCTGCGCGTTAAGGCGCCGGACGGGCGGGTGGAGGTGTCGGCGCCGCCACGCGCTTCCGACGCCGTCGTGGCCGCCTTCGTGCGCGAGAAGCGCGCCTGGATCGATGCGAAACGCGCCGAGGTCGCCTCGTCCCCTCGCGTCGAGGCGGCGCAGGCGTCGCCCGAGGAGGTCGCCGCCTGGCGCGCCGTGGTGGAGGTGTGCGTGCCGGCGCTGGTGGAGGCGTGGGAGCCCCTCATGGGCGTGAAGGCGGGGAAGCTGGTCTACCGCAACATGACGAGCCGCTGGGGCAGCTGCCAGCCCGCCACGGGGCGCATCTGCATCAACGTGAGGCTTGCACTCTATCCGCCGGAATGCTTGGAGTACGTGGTGGTTCACGAGCTGTGCCACCTGCGCGAGCGCGGCCACGGCCAGCGGTTCAAAGACCTCATGGACACCTATATGCCCGATTGGCGCGAGCGGCGGGCCAAACTTCGCTGAACGCCAACAGCCGCCGTCCCGGCTCAGCCTTGCCGGACGAACGTGAGCGCGTCCCCGTCCACGGCCTGCATCCAAGCTATGTAGGTGTCGGGATAGTGGGAGGTCATCGCGAGATCCAGGTCGACGCCGAGCAGCGCTTGGGCCGCGGAGACCAAGCCGGCCGGGTTTAAAAGGCTCTCGAGTGTGGGCAGGCTTTGCGCCGCTGAGGCGTCGAACGAATCGAGCTGGGCCAACGATTCGACGTCGTAGGAGTTCAGCAGCCCCGTGTTCGCCCGAAACGCCTGCTGCATGAGGGCGAGCGACGATGCGAAGCGGGCGTCATCGAGCCCCGGCAACTCCACGGTGGTGCCATAGCGCCCGTAACCCCAGGCGGGAAGCGGCAGCTGCGGCACCAGATCGGAGGGGTTCACCACGTTGAATATGCCCGCGTAGGCTTCGCCGCCGCGGTCGTTCGCCTGCGTCGAGCAGGGGGCGGCGAACGTGTAGGTGAAAACGCGATCGGCCGGGGCCAGGGCGTCGGAGCCGCCTGCGCGGTCTATCAGATCGGCGGCCAGCAGGTTCGCTATGGCCCCGCCGCGGCTGTGGCCGGTGACCACGATGCGCGTTCGCGCGGGATCCGCGCCGATCTCGTCGAGGTAGCGTTCGAGCGACGCCTCGACCTCCTGCTCCGCCGTCTTGAACCCGCGATGGTCGGCGCCTGAAGGCGTTGCGTCCGGAAGGTTGAAGTTGCTGAGCCACTCCGCACCGTAGCTTCCCCGTATTCCCACGAACACGAGCAGGTCGGGATCGCTTCCCGAAACGACCCCCGTCGCGTCATCAGGGGATATCCGCTTGCTCGCGAACGTGTAGGCGGCCACGTCGTGCGACCCGTTGACCAGCGCGGCCATCTGATCGAGCACGGCGCTGCGCAGGGCGTAGGAGTCTGTGCGCACCTGCGTGAAGCCCAGGGAGCCCAGCGCGCGTTCGGCGTAGGGAACGCCGTCGTCGACGCCGCCGTAGAAATGCGACTCGGAATTGCATACGGCGCTGAGCACCGCGCAGCCCGTCGCGATGCCGTGGTGGTAGCGCTGCGAGCCGCCTTCGAACCACGAGTCTTCCAGCTCGAGCCGCGTTGACGTGCGGCCTGCCGGGTTGTCCGGGTCGCGCGCGGCCACCGCCTCGCTGCAGTACTCGGCTTCGATGGGGCCGTCCTGAGCGGCCGGCAGCTCGAGGGCGGACGCCTCGGGAATGGTGCGCAAAGCGGGGAAGCCCATCGCGGTGCCGATGAACTGAACCTGGACGACGAACAGCCCGACGAGCGCCAAGGCGGTGATCGCCGATTCGGCGACGGCAAGGATGGGGCGGTGCGTCCCGGCCATGCAGGCTCCTTCGGACAGTGGTCAGGGGATTCGCTTGACGTTCAGTATAGGAACGAACGGCGGTGCAAAGGCTGCTCGTTGGCAAAGCAACACATACCTTAAGAATACGTGTGACACGAGTGTAGATAGGATGGATCCGACGCGCTTCATGCGGCGTTTCGGCTGTTCGTTGCGGCACCGCGCTTGCGGGAGTCACGCTGTGCGCGTAGGTTCGGGCAGGGGGTCGGGAAGGGACGGGGCGAGCCGTCCACCGCGTCGGGCGGAGAAAGGCTAGGCGGCTTCAGCGAGTGGCGAGGAGCTTTGCCGCGCGATGTACGCGTCGACGACATCGGCGGTCTGCTCTTGCTGCTCGTCCGGGTCGATGGCGGCTGTGCCGTCGCCGCTTTGGGGCCCGTATGCGCCGAAGCCGGCGTGGTTGCCTCCGGGGATCTCCACGATAAGCGTTCCGTCTGGCATGAGCGCTTCGCTGTCCGCCAGCTTGTCGCGGTTGAGCACCCGGTCCTCCGAGCCGTACACCACGACGGCGCCCAGGTCGGTGGCGGAAAGGTCGCTTGCCGTGTACGCGCCCAGCAGCACGAGGCCCGCGAGCGCGTCGTCGTCGGCGTGGTCGGCCGCGTACTGCGCCGCCATGGACCCGCCGAGCGAGTGGCCGCCGACCCACCAGCAAGACACCTGGGGATAGGCCGCGCGCACCTCGTCGGCTGCGTTCACGTTGAAAAACGCGAAGTTGAAGGGCATCTCGACGACCACGGCCAAGTAGCCGCGCTCGGCCAGGTCGCGCATGAGCGGGGCGTACGCGGTGCACTCGACCTTCGCCCCGGGGTAGAACACGATCCCAACCTCGGCCCCGGGGTCGCCGAACGCCACGTAGCTTGCACTTTGATGCACGGGGATCTGCGCCGTGGAGGCGAGGTTCTCGTGGTCGGCATCCGCGTCATGGTAATAATCGCCCGCGTACACGAGGAACGCTGCCACGACCAGCACCGCGACGACTGCGACCGCCGCGAGCGCGATGGCCAGCCTTCGCGGCCAACGCCTGCGCGGCGCGGCGGCGTCGGTGGCTGCGGCGTTCTCGGATGTCTTGGCGATGCGTTTCATAGGCAGGGATGATAGCAGTTTTCCGCCGCTTGTCGCTCTTCGGTTTCCCTTCCGCGTCGCACCGTTGATGCCCTGCCTCTTGCATCTTCATTGTCTGCCAAGTATACTTATCATAATGACAAGAAAACTTGGCACTTGACAGCTGATAAATCAATGGAGCCGATCGCAGTGAGCCGAAGGAGGTTCTTATGGACAAAGAAGAGATCTTGGAGAAGAACCGCAAGGACAACCGCGGTGCCGACGAGCGGTTCCGCATTCTGAACCAGCGGCAGAGCGTGGTCATGGTCGGCGCCATGCTGGCTATGTGGCTGATCCTGTTCCTTTGGAACGTGTTCCGGGGCCTTGACACCAGCCAAGGAGGCGCCATCATGCTTTCCGGTGTGGCGGCCATGGGCTTTTGGCAGTTTCACCAGTACCGGATGAAGGCGGGCATCTTTTTCGGTGTTTTGGCGGCCTTCGGCGCCGTGTCGTTCGCGGCCAAGTACATCATGGGCACGATGTAGGGGCCGATCATGATCAAGATGCCTTCCCTCGGGTTCGACAACGTGCACGACAACGACGGCGAGCTGGAGCTGTGCAACCGCTTGAAGGCGGCGCGTGCCGAAGCGGGGTTGTCCCAAACAGAGCTGGCCCACTTGGTGGGCGTTTCGCGACAGACCATCTCGTCCATTGAAACCGGCCTGTTCAACCCCACCGCAAAGCTCGCGCTCGTGCTGTGCATCGCGTTGGACAAGAAGTTCGAAGACTTGTTTTACTTCGAGTAGCACATCAATTGAGGTGAATCGTATCGACAAAGGTCTGCATTTCTTTTATAGTGGTCACATCATTTGATGTGATTGGATGGTTCGCCCGTGGAAGCGATTGCGGAAAAGTGGAAAATCGAGGCCGTGCTGGCCTTGGTGCGTGCGACAAGGCTCGAGCGTTTCTTTGTGCTCGGCTCAGAGCGGGTCGAGTCGAAAACGCATCGTTTTATGCGGCAGGTCGGATATGATCGCCCGAGCGTTTTCCGCGAAGTGCGTTCGTTGCGCGTTGGGAACTATTCTCAAGGACCGTTGCCCGATGGCAAAGGGCGGCCGCATGATGTATGGGTTTTCGGGAAGTATATTGCTCGATACCAGGTTTACATCAAGCTTGTCGCCTTCGTGGAAGGCGGGGAGGTGCGCTGCCTGTGCGTTTCCTTTCACGAGGCTGAACGTCCCTTGGCTTTCCCGTACGGTTTGGAGGGTGATGCGTGAACACGATAACGACGTTTTGCACGGAATGCGAACGGCAGGTCGAGGCGACCATTGAAGCGGTTCGCGAGACGATCGACGTTCGCGGTTGCGCCGTTACTGACGACTTCGAGTATGCGGTTTGTCCTTATTGCGAGAACCGCATACCCGAGCCGGTTCTTGTCGATCGCAACTTCGCGAAGATGTACGGGGCCTATCGCGAGGCTAGGGGCATCCCCCAACCCGACGAGATCGTGGCGCTGCGACGGCGCTACGGGTTCTCGCAACGGGTGTTCGCGGCCGTGCTGGGCGTCGGCGTCGCCAGCGTGCAACGTTACGAGGGCGGTGCCCTTCCGTCGGAGTCCCATGCCGAGTTGCTCCGCCGGGCGCGCGATCCGCGGTTTCTGCGCGAGCGCTTGCGCGACGGCGCGCTTCGTTTGAGCGCGCAGGAGCGGGAGCGCGCGCTGCGAGCGGTCGACCAGCAGGCGACGAGCCGCATGGACTACGCGGTCGTGCGCCTCGATCTGCTGGATTGCCTGCCGCGCGGGGTCGCGCCCGAAACCGGCATGAGGGCGCTCGACGCCGACCGTCTGCGCGAGGTGGTCGTGTACTTTGCCGCCCACGTGGGGAACCTGTTCGTGACGAAGCTGAACAAGGTGCTGTTCTACTTGGACTTCTCGGCGTACCGCGACGAAGGCGTCGGGTTCACCGGGCTGCGCTACGCGCGGGCCGATTACGGTCCGGTGCCCGACCAGTACGACCTCGTCATGGCGGCCCTCGTCGACGGCAAGGCGCTGACGTATCGGGAGCAGGGCGACGGGCGCGTGGTCGTCGCGCATCGCGGTGCCGACCTTTCGGCGTTCTCGCCCCAAGAGGCGTCGCGCCTCGATGCCGTCGCCGCTTTCGCGAACGGCTTTTCCAGCTGCGCGGAGCTTTCGGCCTGCGCGCACGAGGAGGAAGCTTGGCGGAAAACGCCTTCGGGCGCGCTGATCGACTACGGGCTCGCCCGCGACCTTCGCGCCCCTGGCCTCTAGTTGTTAGCTCCATGGTGGAACGGCGGAGTGTCGTGCGTGAGGATGCCGAACGTGTAGCCCTGCTCGCGCAGCCCGTCGATGATGGCCGGCAGGGCCTCGACCGTCGTGCGCTTCACGGTGGTGTCGTGCATGAGCACGCACACGCGCTGCATGCCGCCGGCACCGCCGAGCGCGTTCGCCGCGATGTCGGCGGCCGGTGGGGGCGGGGTCGCGGAGTCTCCGCCCGACGCGTTCCAGTCGAAGAACTGGTATCCCTGGGCGGGAACGCTCTGCACGAGGCGGCTCATGATGCCCTTGCTGTAATTCGCCGACACGGTGTTCGACGTGCCGCCGGGGAAGCGCACGATGTCGACCGTGCGGCCGATGCGCGACGACACGGCGTCCTGCACGGCCGCCAGATCGGCGAAGTAGGCGTTGTCGTTGGCGTACAGCTGCGCGTAGTCGTGGGTGAACGTGTGCAAGCCGATGCCGTGCCCCGCGTCCGAGATGTCTTTCACCAAATCGATGCGATCGGAGTTGCCCTTGATGAAGAAGGTGGCGTACACGCCCTTGTTCCGAAGCGTCCCCAGGATGTCGAGCGTGTTGTCGGAAGGGCCGTCGTCGAAGGTCAGGTAGCATATTTTAGCCGAGGCGTCGCCGTTCGCGATGCGCTCCTCGACGGCCGCGCCCTCGGCCAGCACGGCTTCCGGCGACGTGATCGGGGCGGGTGCGGGCTGCGTTTCGGGTTCCGGTTCGCTCGACGGCGGAACCTCGGTCGCCTCGGGTTCCCTAACGGTTTCCTCCAGGTCGGCCATCGCCTCGACGTCGCTTTTCACGCGGGCGCGCTCGCCTTCGGACGTCGACGGCGCGCATCCGGCGAGCACGCCGCAGATCGCGGCGCAGGCCAGCAGCATGCAGCCGAGCAGGCGCAGGATCGGCTGTGCTTTCATCGGGTCCCTCTTTCGATAGGCGGGGCGGGGCAGGCGGGAGGGTGGACATGCATCCATTATAACCGCCGACTACACCAAACTGTCCCCGGAGGGTCGGACGGGTGCGGGGCGAACGCATGTTTCGCATGAAACATTCGCGGATGATTTTCCCAGTCGGCCGTCGGCGCACGCACGCATGCTAGAATAAACAGTTGCTGCCTTCGTCGCGAACCGCAGAGCTTTGCTCTGTCGCGCCGCGGAGCCAGCGCGACCCGGCGTCCGCATCATGCGCGGAGCGCGCCGACCGACCCGGCCGACCGGACACCATGAGCCCGGCAGCCCCGAGAACAAAGGAAGCACCATGTCAAAGGGAACCTACTCGTTCACCACCCCCATCTACTACGTCAACGCGGCCCCGCACCTCGGCACGGCGTACACCACCATCGCGGCCGACACCGTGGCGCGCTACCAGCGTATGAACGGCTACGACGTCGCGTTCGTCACGGGCATGGACGAGCACGGCCAGAAGGTGGCCGACACCGCCGCCGACAAGGGCATGACCCCGCAGGACTGGTGCGATTCCATGGAGCCCGCGTTCCGCGACGCGTGGGACATGCTGGGCATCACCTACACCGACTTCGTGCGCACCACCGAGCCGCGCCACGCGAAGAGCGTGCGGAAGTTCTGGCAGGACCTCTACGACCGCGGCTGGTGCTACAAGGGAAGCTACGAGGGCTGGTACTGCGTGCACGAGGAGACGTACTACGCCGAAAGCGACCTCGAGAAGAACGAGGAAGGGCAGCTGGTGTGCCCCGACTGCAAGCGCCCCGTGCAGAAGGCGGGCGGCGAGGAGAACTGGTTCTTCAAGCTGTCCGAGTTCCAGGACAAGCTGCTGGCGTTCTACGAGGAGAACCCCGATTTCATCCGTCCCGAGACGCGCAAGAACGAGATCGTGTCGTTCGTGAAGAGCGGCTTGAAGGACCTGTCCATCTCGCGCTCCACGTTCGACTGGGGCGTGCCGCTGCCGTTCGACGAGGGGCACGTGGCCTACGTGTGGGCCGACGCGCTGCTGGCCTACCTCACCGGCATCGGCTACGGCGACGAGGGCGAGCGCGCCGGCGAGTTCGACGAGCGCTGGCCCATGCAGTACCACTTCGTGGGCAAGGACATCACGCGCTTCCACTGCGTCATCTGGCCGGCCATGCTCATGGCGGCGGGCATGCCCATCACGCACACGGTGTTCGGCCACGGCTTCCTGCTCACGAAGGGCGAGAAGATGTCGAAGTCGAAGGGCAACGCGCTCAAGCCCGCCGACCTGTGCCGCGTGTTCGGCGTGGACGCGTACCGCTACTACTTCATGAGCGACGTGCAGTTCGGCGCCGACGGCTCCATCTCCATGGAGCGCATGGTGCAGGTGTACAACGCCGATTTGGCGAACACCTGGGGCAACCTCTGCAGCCGCGTGTTCAACATGACGAAGAAGTACTTCGACTCGCAGGTGCCCGAGGTGCCCGCCGACGTGCTGGCCAAGGAGAACCCGCTGCGCGCGATCTCGGACGAGCTGTACGCCGAGTACGACGCGGCCCTGGGCGCCGTGGACTTCACGGGCGCGGCCGCCGCGGTGCAGAAGCTGGCGAGCCGCGTGAACCTCTACGTGGAGGAGAGCGCACCCTGGAACCTCGCGAAGAGCGAGGAGACCGCCGGCGAGCTGGCCGAGGTCATCTACAACGCGCTCGAGGCCATCCGCATCATCGCGCTGTACATGGCGCCGTTCATGCCCAACACGTCGGCCGAGGTGTTCCGCCGCCTGTCGCTGGGCGACGTGACGGCCGTGACCGACATCGAGGCCGCCACCGCCTGGGGCCAGCTGCCCGCCGGCAACGCCGTGGAGATCGGCGATCCCCTGTTCCCGCGCCTGGACATGGACGCCATCGATTTGGATATGGAATAGTTCCGTATGCCCGACGAGCAACATACCGACGCCGACCCCGTGTTCTTCGACACGCTGTTCCACCGCAAGCGCAAGCACGGGAAGTGGGACACCGTCGACGCGCCCCAGCTCGAGGCGCTGGTGGCCGACACGCATGCGCACCTGCAGCTGCTGGACGACCCCGCGCTCGCCCTGGCGCGCTGCGCCGCGAACGGCGTGGGCTTCGTCTGCACCATATCCGACGTGCACGAGGACGGCTCCACTACCTTCGATCGGTTGAGCGCTTGGGAACACGAGGCGGCGGTCGACACGGCCAAGCTCGTCCGCCGATGTTGAGGAACTCCCTGCCCGCGCGTGCCGCGGGTCCGCATCGCAACCGGTTGCCATCCCCATAACGCGAAGCACTACGACGACGGGCTCGAGGCCGTCCTGCGCGAGCGGCTGGCCGACGCGCGCGTGGCGGCGGTGGGGGAGATCGGGCTGGACTACCATTACGATTTCTCGCCGCGCGACGACCAGCGCGAGGCGTTTCGACGCCAGGTCCGCGTGGCCGAGGAATGCGGCCTGCCGGTCATCCTGCACGTGCGCGAGGCGCACGACGAGGCCCTGGCCATCATGCGGGACGAGGGCTTTCCCGAGGCGGGAACGCTGCTGCACTGCTTCAACTTGGATTGGGACGTGCTCGAGCCGTGGGTCGAGGCCGGCTGCTACGTGGCGTTCGGCGGTCCGCTCACGTTCAAGAAGAGCGACGATACCCGCGAAGCCGCGGCGCGCGTGCCGGCGGTCCGCCTGCTCACCGAGACGGACGCGCCCTACATGACGCCCGAGCCGTTGCGCGGCACCGTCTGCGGGCCCGAGCACGTCGTGTTCACGGCCGAGCGCTTGGCCGAGGTGCGCGGCTGCGCGCCGGGCGAGGAGCGCGAGGCACTGCTGCGGCGGCTCATGGCGAACGCCCGCAGCCTGCTCGACCGCGAGCCGACCGACTGGCAGCGCAAGGCGGCCGAGTCGTTCTACGCCGGCGCCTTCGCGACGCTGGACAGCGCAGATGATTCCCGTTCGGACGAAAGGGCGTAACGCATATGAACCGATTGATCATCGTGGGGTCGCCGCGCGCGAACGGCCGCAGCGCTGCGCTCGCGGAGCTGCTGTTCGAATCGTGCATCGACGAGTGCCCCGACGACGAGGTGGCGCTCGCGCCGGTGTCCACGCTGCAGATCGACCCCTGCCAAGGATGCGACGGTTGCAAGGCCCTGGTCGAGGGATCGGCGCGCGAGCCGGGAGGTGGCGGGGCCGACGACGAAGCGCTCCGCCGCTGCGTCGTCGACGACGACATGGCCGACATCTACGAGCTCGTCGACGCCGCCGACGAGCTGATCGTGGTGTCTCCCGTGTACTTCGCCGGGGCGCCCGCCCAGCTGAAGGCGCTGCTCGACCGGCTGCAGCCCTACTTCTGGACCGATGCCCGCAAGCAGTCGAAACGGCCGGCGACGCTGCACGTGGTGGGCGAAGGCGGCGACCCGCACGGCTTCGAGCCCCTGGTGGGCGTGGTGCGCTCCTCGCTGTCGTGCGCCGGTTTCTCCCTGGAGCGCGTGCTCGATTGGGTGGGCAGGATCGACGAGGACGGCGAGATCACGGCCGAGGCCGTCGAGCATCCGCTTGCGCCGCCGCCCGGCGTCGACGCTTCTGCTCCGGGCCCGGCGGCTCAAACCCGCGACGACGCCGGCGTCGAGTCGAATCCGACGCGCAAACCAAAGCTCGATTTGGGGTCGAACGGCGCCAAACCATCCGGAAAGCCGTCGAGCAAATCCGATGGCGGCAACAAGCCTTCGCGCAACCAAGGGAAACGAGGCGGCAAGCAAGACGCCAAGCGCGCGCACGACAAGCGATCGAGCGGTAAGAACGGTGGCTAGGCTCTCGCCGCTCGCCAGCGTGTCGGAGACGCGCGCCGTGCTGGAAGCGCATGGCCTGACGACGAAGTACTCGCTGGGGCAGAACTTCCTCGTCAACGACGCTATCCTGCAAAAGATCGTCGCGCTGGCCGAAGTCGAGTCGAGCGACGCGGTGCTCGAGGTGGGGCCCGGCATAGGCACGCTCACCATCGCGCTCTTGCAGCATGCCGCCCGCGTGGTGTCGGTCGAGCGCGACGCCGACCTTCCCGCCGTGCTGGCCGAAACCTGCGCCCCCTGGTCCGACCGCTTCGCCCTCATCGAGAAAGACGCCCTCCACCTCGCTGCGGACGACTTGGCCGATCTGGACGGCTTCCTGCCGAACAAGCTGGTGGCCAACCTTCCGTATGCGGTGGCGGCCACGGTCGTGCTCGACTACTTCGAGCGGTTCCCCTCGCTCGAAAGCGCCACCGTCATGGTGCAGAAAGAGGTGGCGGACCGCATGGCCGCCGTGCCGGGCACGAAGAGCTACGGCGCCTACACGGTGAAGCTCCGCCTGTACGCCGAGCCGGCCGGCCGCTTTGCCGTGGGTCCCGGCAACTTCTTCCCGCCGCCCCGCGTGGAGAGCGCCGTGCTGCGCCTGAACCGCCGCACGTTGCACGACGGGAGCGGCGCGCCTCTCGACGCGACGACGCTCAAAGCCGCCGCGACCATGGCCGACGCGGCTTTCGCCAACCGCCGCAAAACGCTTTCGAACTCCTGCAAAACCTACTTCGCCGGTCGAGGTGTGGAGGGCGCCCGCGTGGCGGCGGTTCTTCCGCAGCTTTTCGAACAGGCGGGGGTCGATCCCAGGCTGCGCGGCGAGGCGCTCGCCCTCGAAGATTTCGTTCGCATGGGGAGGGCCCTGCAGGCTCTTGCCGGGGTGTAGCCGAAACGGCTCTAAAAGGCGTCTAAAAGGCCGGTCGTCAACTTATGGTTAGCGAAAAGTAACATATCCGTGCAGATTCTGTAGAGTATTGACCAAGGTGGTATAATCTCGCTTTGTGATTTCTGTATAACGGCACACGCGAGAAAGAGTGAGCATGGATTTAGCTAAACAAGCCAAAATCGTTGACTCCATCCATGATACGTTACATGACTTCGTCGGTCAACGCCTGAAAGTGCGCGCGAACATGGGCCGCTCGAAGATCGTCGAAAGCGAAGGCGTGCTCATGCAGGTGCACCCTCAGCTGTTCATCTTGGAGGTCGACCGCAAGCGCGGGCGCACGGCCCGTCAGTCCTACCAGTACGTCGACGTCCTCACCGGCATGGTGGAGCTGTCGCAGAACGGCGAGCCGCTGTTCGAGCCCTTCGTCCCGGAAAACCCGCTGGCCGAGGCTCCCGCTCCCCTGGAGGAGCGCGAAGAGGAAACGGTGCTCTCCTAGCATTCGAATCGCATGGCATAGCGGACGGGCATCGCAACGCGGTGCCCGTTTTGCTTTCGGTGCCGAATTCGCCTGCTCGAAAAGGCGCACGGCGCGATAGAATGGGCACGCGGCGTCTTGCGGACGGGGTGTTCGGGGCGCATCGCGCCGCAAGGGGAATGCGATAAGGAGGAGGCGCTGTGGCCGTCGGGGCGGAAACGATCGACAACGAGCGATTGCCGCACGTTTTCCGGAATTTCGACATCGCCTATCTGGGGATTTTCGCACCGCATGTGTGGATATACTGCGTGGCGCACCGGGTCGACCTCGATTTCGGCGGCGTGCTCGTGGGCATCCCTCTTTACTTGGCGCTTTCGGCGTTCATGCTGGTGGTGATGTTGCTGGCGTGGAAACGGAACATGAAGCGCATCGCGCCCCGGCTCGATTGGCCGTTGGCGGTGCTGCAGGCGGCCGCCACGGTGCTGCTCGTGTTGCCGCTGCCCGTCACCGGTTTCGCCAGCGCGATCGTGGCGGCCGTCGCGGCCGGCATCGGCGTCGCATGGCTCTACCTGCAATGGGCGCCGTTCTACGCGCGCCTCGACGTGCGCGACGCCATCGCGTGCATCTTCGCCGCCATGGCGGTCGGTTCGGCATGCAAGATCCCCATCGACGTGCTGCCGCCCCTGCCGGCGGCCGTCGTGCTGGCGGCGCTGCCGTTCGTGTCCGTAGCGCTCGTGCGCCGCGCTCTCCGGCTCCAGCCCCCGGTGAAGCGCGAACCGCGCCTGTTCTACGGCGAGAACCCCACGTCCATACCCTGGAAGATACTGTTCGGCGTGGCTGCGTACAGCCTTATCATCGGCGCCATCCAAGGCATGCCCATCGAGGTGGCCCCGTTGCCGGTGTGGCTCGCCACCACGGTGCACCACGGGGCCGAGGTCGTGGTGGCGCTCGCGGTGCTATGGTGGGTGTTCGCGCGCGGCGGTCTTCTGCGGTTCTCGGCCTTGTGGCAGGCCACGCTGCTGTTCACGGCCACGGGGCTCTTCTTCCTGCCGGTCATCGGGCCGGAATGGGCCGCCTGGGCGCTCTTGCTGGTGTCCATCGCGCAGACGCTCGTGGTCATGCTGTTCTGGGTGATGCTCGCCGACGTGGCGCATCATTCGAGCACGTCGCCCTTCGTCATCTTCGGCTCGGGCTGGATCGCCTACACTCTGCCGTTCGCCTTGGGGGAGCTGGGAGGAAGGGCGGCCGGGTTCAACGACGCCGGATCGACGGTGCTCGCCGTGCTCGCGTACGTGCTGACCATCGCCGCCGTGTTCGCCCTCAACGAAAGCACGTTCTCGCAGCGTCGCATCTTCGCCGACCTCGATCTTCCCACGCCGGAGCAATCGGCGTTCGCCAGCATCGACGCGGGATGCGCCGCCCTGGGGCAGAAGCACGGCCTCACGCCGCGTGAGGTGGAAGTGCTGCAGCTGCTGTGCAAGGGCCGATCGAAAAGCTACATCGCCGAGAGCCTGTTCATATCCGAGAACACGGTGCGCTCGCATTCGAAACACATCTACGCGAAGCTCGACGTGCATTCCAAGCAGGAGATTCTCGATTTGATAGTGGCGCAGTAGCGCAGTTCGCTCGCCGACTCTGCGCGGCCTGCACCCAAGACGACGACATGCGCGTCAAGCCGTGTGCACGTTTCCGGCGGCGTCGACGAAGTATGCCGCCAAGATGGCCGGATGTTCTCGTACGAACGCCCGCCCGCGCTCTATGCCCAACGCGAGCAGGGTGGTGGAATACCCCTCCGCGTCCAGCGAGCGGCGGGCGAGCACGGTGGCTCCCGCCGCGTCCGTCTCGGCGGGGTATCCGGTTTCCGGGTCGAGGATGTGGTGGTAGAACGCCCCGTCTCGCTCGAAGCAGCGTTCGTACACGCCGCTCGTCACGGCCGAGGCGTCGCGCACCTCCACGGCGCCCACCACGCCCTCCTTGTCGCGCGGATCCTGGAGCCCGATGCGCCACGGCACGCCGCCCGGCTTTTCGCCGTGCGCGACCACGTTGCCGCCCAGGTTCACGATGAACGCGCCTATCCCGTGCGCCGCCAGCGTCTCGGCCAGCGCATCGGCGATCCAGCCCTTCGCGATGCCGCCCGCGTCCACGGCCGCCAACGGGTCGTCCAGTTGCGCGAACGCCTGCGCCTCGCCGTCCGAGCCGTCCGGCTCCTCCCATACGCGCAGCGTGCGCCAGTCCACGTGCTCGAGGGCCGCGCCGATGCGCTCGCGCGGGGGAACGACGCCGTTGTGGAAATCCCAGAGCCGAACCACCGACCCCATGGTGATGTCGAACCTGCCCTCGCTGTCGGCGCAGTATCCTTGAGCGGCGCGCAACAGCGCGGCCGTGTCGGAGGCGATGGTCACGGGCCCGCCCTTCGCGGCGTTCAATCGCGCGATGTCGGAATGGGGGAGCGTGCGCGAATAGCGCCGCTCGAACACGCGGCAGGCGGCGCGCGCGTCGGCGAACGCCGCGCGGCACTGCGAGGGGTCGCCGAACGCCTGCAGGGTGATGACGGTGTTGAACGCGTAGAACAGCTCCGTCATCATGCCGCGTTCGTCCGGCCCTGCGGTCTGGACGGCGTCCTCCAGCGGAATGGGGTCGTATGCCTCGTTCGAATCCATGCTCCCAGTATAGGCCAAGGCGACCTCCGCAGGGTCGAAGCCTTGTGCGAAATCGCCTTCGTTTAGCGAATCACCCGGTTCGTGTCATGCCCTCATCGGCGGAAACACCCGGTCCGTGTACTGGCGTCGCCGCGCGGCGGGGCGCATGATGCGGTTATCGCGAGCGGCGGGCGCACACCCCTCCCTCCCTTGGTGCAATCGCCGTTCGCGAACGGGAAACGTGCGGCGCCTCGGGCGACCGGCACGGCGAGGGAAAACCATCAAGGAGGAGCCATGATTCAGAACCCCAACGAGATCGTCGCCCGCGAGCGCATGGAAACGGCCATGCGGCGCATCGACGAGAACGCGCGCAAGCGCTTCCAGCTCAACCGCCGCCAGTTCCTCTGCGGCAGCGCCGCCACCATGGCGCTGGCCGTGCTGGGCCTGGCCGGCTGCGCGCCGAAGGGCGGATCGGCCTCGAGCGCCGCCGAGCAGTCCTACCAGGCGGGCACGTACGAGGCGAGCGCCGCAGGGCGCAACGGGGCCGTGAACGTGAAGGTCACGTTCACCGACGACGCCATCGACGCCATCGAGGTCGAGCACGACGAGAGCCGCAACATCGGCGACGCGGCCATCGACATCCTCAAGGACAAGTACCTGCAGGCGCAGAGCCTCAACTTCGACGGTGTCACGGGAGCGTCGCTGTCGTCCATGGCGTTCGCCACGGCCGTGGCCGATTGCGTCGACCAGGCCGGCGGCAACGTGAAGGCGCTCAAGAAGGCCGACACGGGCATGGAGCCGGCACCGGCCATCGACGAGGAATGCGACGTCTGCATCGTCGGGTCCGGCGGCGCGGCCTTCGCAGCCGCCGTGACGGCGGCCGAAGCCGGCAAGACCGTGGTCATGCTGGAGAAGATGGACATCTACGGCGGCAACACGAACGCCGGCGAAGGCACGCTCAACGCCCCCGACCCGGAGCGCCAGGAGCCCCTCGGCATCGAAGACTCGCCCGACCTGTTCTACCAGCAGACGTTCGAAGGCGGCGACGAGCTGGGCGACCCGGCCCTCGTGCGCATCCTCGCCGATAACGCGCTCGACGCCGTGCATTGGATGGAGGACCACGGCCTGGTTTACGAGAAAGAGCCGTTCACGGCCATCGGCGGCCTGTGGCAGCGCGGCCATGCCGTCGAAGTGGAGAAGAAGGGCGAGCAGGGCGGCAGCTATTACGTGTCGTGCCTGAAGGACTGCGCCGACAAGTCCGGCAAGGTCACGCTCTACACCGACGCGAAGGTTGAGTCGCTCGTAAAGGAAGGCAGCCAGGTCACGGGCGTGACCGGCACGCGCCCCTCGTCCGGTGCCGCCGTGAGCGTGAAGGCGAAGTCGGTCGTGCTGGCCACGGGCGGCTACTCGCGCAACGCAGAGCTGGCCATGCAGTACGACAAGCGCGTCACCGAGACCATGCCCTCTTCCAACGTGTGCTCGTCCACCGGCGACGGTTTGGGCCTGGGCGAAGGTGTCGGCGCGGGCCTTCGCAACATGGAGCTCGTGCAGATCCATCCGCTGGGCGACCCGCAGAACGGCGGCGTGGCCACGTTCGTGGGCAACTGGCTGGGCGTGGAGAACTACGTCATGGTGAACGACGACGCCAAGCGCTTCGTGCGCGAGGACGAGCGGCGCGACACCATTGCCGACGCCATCCTCGAGCAACCCAACGACGAGATGTGGCTCATCGTGGACTCCACCGACATCAAGGACGACCGCACCGAGGAGATAGCCGATCTGGTGGAGAAGGGCCACAGCTTCAAGGCCGACGACATCAAGGGTCTTGCCGGCCAGATCGGGGTGCCCGCCGACACGCTGGTCGAGACGATCGACGGGTACAACGCCTGCGTGAAAGCCGGCGTGGACACCCAGATCACGCCCGGCAAGGAGCTGCTGGGCTCCGAGGTGAGCGACCCGGCGTACTACGCCTCCAAGCGCATCCCCACCATCCACTACACCATGGGCGGCCTGTGCATCACCACCGAGGCGCAGGTGTGCACCGCGTCAGGAGAGCCCATCGGCAACCTGTTCGCCTGCGGCGAGGTGACGGGCGGCGTGCAGGGCGGTAACCGCCTGGGTGGCAACTCGTTCACCGACCTCATCGTGTTCGGTCGCATCGCCGGAGCTTCGGCGGTCGCGAACGCGTAGCGGAACGCGGAAGCGCCCTCTTTCGCGGAAGGCCCCTTGCTCCCAGTGGCGAGCGAGGGGCCTTCCGATTCTTAAGCAAGCTTTGATCGTTCGAGGAGAAGATTTCCGGACGTTTTGCCGGCTTGATGAACCGCTGGCTCTATTCGCCGAGGTTCTTGCGTTCGGCCTCTTCGGCTATCTCGCGACGGGCGGCGTTCGCGCACTCGGCAACGCGGCGCAGCAGCTCGTCGCGCAGAGCGGCGACTTCCTCGGGCGTCGCCGCCGTGGCAAACAGCTCCTGGGCGGCGTCGCCAATAGAGGTCAGGTCGAGCGTGTGGTTCTCGGGTTTCGTTTGAACGGGCATGGTGATGGCTTCGCTTTCGTTGAGGAGGTTGGACGTTGGGGCGTGGCTATGCACCGAGCGAGGGCCCAGCCGAGTGCGGGGGGGGGGGGGGGGGGTTTTTTCCATTTTTCTTGCTTTCCCCCCTTTT
>NZ_PPTR01000021.1 GCF_003339845.1 Gordonibacter sp. 28C | reverse complement strand
AATACGAGCGTCGGTTTGACACTGCTTGTCGAGATCAGAGATCAAGTGAAGATAGATAGGCTCAAGCTGGAGCAAATCTCTGGCCTGAGCCTTTATTGCCTCTTGACAATGTTCTACTCATATTAACGAAAAGAGAGGCATCCGCCTCAGTTGTCACGCTGTGGGAAATGTACGCCAAATACCCAAACGGCAGATGCCCCTCTGCTCGGTATTTGGCGTAGGTATTCGATTAGCGTGACCCGTCCATTATAAGCATCATCTGCCGCATCGGCGGGAATGCACGCTTTCACCAGACGCGGGGGCGACGGGGGCGGGATTGCGGCCTTCCGTCCGCCCCTCGCCTCCCGGCAATCCTCACATGAAACGGAACACGGCTCGGAAGAGCCATTTGGCGAATCTCCAGACCGCTTTCATGCCGGCATCCTCCTTCCGTAGGGGTTCGGCCCTTCTCCAACGATGCTCTTGCGAGCGCCTTCGCAAGCGACGTCAGGGCTTCGGAGCAACCCGTAGACCTCCAAGTAGCGGCCGTGCCGCTCCTCGCAGGCGGCGAGGTAGCGTCTGTAATGCTCGTCCTCCTCGCACGTTTTCGCAACCGCGGCTTCGGAAACCGCACCGCCGTCCGAGTAGAGCTGGGAGCGGATGACGCTGCGCCTCGTCTCCACCCGCCTCCAGAGCCTCGCGAACTCGGGATCCGCCTGCGCGAGGCCAACCATGTCGAGCGGCCCGCCGTCGGCGTCGAGCAAGTCCGGAGGCACGGGCTCGTCGGAGTAGGCGCAAAGCCCTCCCTCGCCCTCGATCCAGCGGGCGAGGTTCTTCGCGAGGGTCGCGTCGTCGCCGTTGCGCAGCCAGTAGCTCTTGGCGTAGGCCGCATAGGCATCGACGATCTGCTCCGGCGCGAACCCCTGCGAGACCCTGCGCTCCCAAGCGGCGAGGCAGTCCCGCTTGAACCGCAGCGACCTCACCGGCTTGATGGACATGGCGCACAGCCGCTCGAAGGCCTCGGGGAACTCGCCCTTCCTGTACGCCACGAATCCATCGACCCGCCTCTTCTCTTCGGCTTCCTCCCGGCCGGGGGGACAAGAGGGGGGTCGTTTATCGGAATCGACCCCTTTATCCGATGAGTACTTTATTGGGGCCGGTTTCCCAGATGTGGCTTCCCCAGATACGGGTTTTCCCGTTCTGGCGACGTCCGTGCCCCCATCGGGGCTTTCGCCCTCGTGCGCGCTAGGCTCGGCGCCGGGTTCGCACTCCACGTTGGCGGGAGGCTCGCGCGAGAACTCGGAGAGCACCGCGAAGCCGTCCGCCTTCAGCTCGGCCGAGACCTCGGCGTGCATCGCCGGGTCGTCGAGCGTGATCCATGTGGCCTCCTCGGCCTTGAGGAACCGCCCGTTCTCGCTGCGCTTGCGGGCGCGGATGATGTAGCCCGCCGCCTCGAGCTCCTTGATGCCGGCGGTCACCGCGTCCACGCCGTCCCGCACGAGCGTGGAGAACCCGCGGATGGTGAAGACCCATTCGGAGTTGTTCTCCAGCGAGCGTATCTGGCAGTAGATTCCCTTCGCCTTGAGGCTCAGGGAGTGGTCGAAGAACACCGTGTTCTCGACGTGTGTGAACGAGCCCTTGCCACGGTGCATCACGTTTCCCACGGCGTACCTCCTTCGCATTGGGGGAGCAAGAGAGGGGACGGCCCTTCGGGCAGCGGGGCCCGAAGGGCCCGAACGGAGACGGTCTTCATGAGGCACCGCCGCCGTCCAGCCCGTCGCGGCGCCGCTCGGCCCGTTCGAGCAGCTCGAGCGCGCGGACGATGCGCCCCTCGATCTCGTCCTTGGTGGCGGAGGGGCTGAAGAACCTCGCGATGCGCGCCTTCGGCATCTTGAACTGCTCGACCTGGTTGGGCTTCTCCTCCTCCATGATGGAGAGGACGACCGCCGCCGAAAGCCTCCCTTCCTCCGAGAAACGGCGCATCTTGATGGCCTGGGCGTGCGAGGGGGTGCAGGCTTGGACTCCTATGGCCTCGGCGACCCACCTTTGCTGATCGCCGGCGAGGTAGCTCAGCTCGACTGCGGGGCGCAGCTTTATGGCCCCTTCGTCGACGAGGGACAGCAGGTCGGGGATGAGGAAGGTCAAGCGTATGTACCGCCTGATCTGCTCCTTGCTCTGCCCCAGCTCTTCGGCGAGAATGTCGCGAGACCTCCTGCCGACTAACTTGTGCTCCGGTGGGGCACAAGTCAGGTCGGTGCGCTGGCCCTGGCGCTTCATCGCCTCGAGCCGCATCGAATAAGCGAACGCCCGCTCGCTCGGCAGGATGGCCTCTCTCTGCAGGTTCGAGTCCACCATGGCTATGACGGCCTCGTCGTCGCCCATGTCCCGCACCACGCACGGCGCCTCGGCAAGTCCGGCCAGCTCCGCCGCCCGCTTGCGCCTGTGCCCGCTCACGAGGCCGTACCTGTTCGCGCCGAGGGGCCTCACCGTCAAGGGAACGAGGATGCCGCAGGCCGCCACGCTGTCCGCGAGCTGTTCCATCTCTTCGTCGTCGACAACGCGGAAGGGGTGCCCGGGGAAGGGCTCGATCGCGTCCAAGGGTATGTTCGCGACGCGCTCGGCCCGGGAGGCTTCGCGCTCCTCCTGCGACGAGAAGAGGCTGTCCACCGAAGGGAGCTCGATTGCCGCCATCTTCTTCCTAGCCATGGCGCAGCACCTCCTCGGCGAGGCGCGAGAAGGCGACCGCCACCTTGCCGTCCCCGTCGTAGGCGAAGATGCTCGTTCCCGAGGCGGGCGACTCCGCAGCCGAGACGGCCCTGGGGATGACCGCGTCGAACACGCGGTACGCTCCCCCGAACTGCTCGCGGATGGTGCGCTCCACCTCTTTCGCGAGGTTGTTGCGGGCGTCGTAGAGCGTGACGAGGATCCCCTCAACCTCGAGCGAAGGGTTGATCTGGCGCTTGACCCGCCCGACCGTCTTCAAAAGGCCGGTCATGCCGGAGGCGGGAAGGTACTCGGCCGAGACCGGCACGAGCACGCCGTCGGCGGCGGCGAAGGCGTTGACGGGGATTATCCCGAGCGTGGGCGCGCAGTCGAAGATGATGAAGTCGTAGCGCTCTTTCAGGGGCGCCGCCCAGGCGTCGATCAGCCGCTCCCGCGAAACGGCCATGAATATGCCCATCTCCAACCCGGCGAGGTCGATGTTCGCAGGCATGAGGTCGACGCCTTCGCCGTGGCGCAGCATCCCCTCGTCGGGTTCGGGATCCTCCCCGTCGATGACGGCCTGGATGTGGTTGGCGAGCGTGACGTCCAGCGCGTCGGGGTCTGCCCATCCGAGCGACTTGGTGAGGTCGCCCTGCGGGTCGGTGTCCACCAGAAGCACGCGCTTGCCGCGTCGCGCGAGCGCTGCGCCCAGGCTCAGGGTCGTGGCCGTCTTGCCCGTGCCGCCCTTCTGGTTCGCCACCGCGATCGTCCTGCATGGCATGTCCTTCCTCCGTTCTGCGGGAAACCCGCATCGGGAGGCCAGACGAGCCTGCGCGCGTGTCGCGCCCAGGCCGCACGTTTCCTGAAAGTACTGGAAAGGTACTGGAAAAATCGGGGTTTCACGGAGGGCCAAGAAGAGAGGAGAGTTTCGCGGAGCTCGGAAAACACCATTCTGAACTGGGGATTTCTCGACCGCGCGTTTCGCGAGTTTCGCGGGGCTTCACCAAGTCTACGGCTTGGGAAGCTTGGGCCTTACCACTTGGCGACACCCGCACCTTACGCTGCCGGAGCGACCCCGGCGCATCGAGCGCTCCTAGTATAACCCAGGGCTTGCGAGCTTGCCTCCAAATTCGTAAAAATCACGTCAGGGGCAAGCGCTGGAAAGCTGCCGCCCGAGCACGCGCCACCCGCTCGGCGCAGGCGAAGCCGTTTGCTTCCGCGCCGTTTTCCGTCTTCAGCGCAAGCGACCCCGGGTCGATGACCCGGGGTCGCGATGCTCTCGTCTGCGTTTGGAGGCGCCGAGGCTACTTCTTGGCGGCGCCGATGCGGCAGATGGTGGTGCCGCAGTCGGGGCACTTGCCCTTCGTGATGGGCTTGCCGTTCTTCGTCGTGCTCTCGACGGGGTCCTGCATAATCTTCTTGGCCTTGCACTTGACGCAATACGCTTCGATAGCCATGGCTTCCAAACACCTTTCTTTCTTAGTTGAAACGGGCGACGAGCCCGCATTAGATCACGCGAGATTCTCGGGGAATCTTACGAGAAACATACGGCCGACATTATACGGCACCGCACAAGGCGCGCGCCGGGGATGCCGGCGCACCGTTAGATATTCTTTAACAACTCCATAACGAATTCCGCGTTGTTATTCAAAATTTCTTCATCTATGTTCTCGAGCACGTCGTCGCCCTGGGCGAAAAACGCCGGCTTCGCGCCGTCCATGCCGGCTAGGTGCATAGCCTGGAACCCCTGTTTGATGGCCACCGAAGCCGCGCTGTCCTCCCACAGGATCGAGGCGGTGTCGATGGGCAGTCCGGTGGCCTGGGACGCCTTCTTCGTGTAGCGCTTCATGCGCGAAGACGCCTTCGACTTGCGGTACATGCCCTCGCGGTCTATCATGCTGAGCTCGCCGGCACCGAGCGCGTCGATGTCGATGATGATGGAACCGCGCAGGTCCTGATTGTGCTCGGCGAGGAAAGCGCGCATGCCGCCGTGCTGGGCGAGCTCGGAGCCGAGCGCGACGAACCAAACCTCTGTGTTGATGTCGGGGTTGCGGAACTGGTAGATGTCCTTGAGCTCGGGCGGCGGTGTGACGTCGTCGGGGCGGATCGGCGGCGCATCGTCCTCGACCGGAAGGTCTTCGGGAGTCATGTCGTTGGCGCGCCCCATGCGCACGCGCGAAAAGCCTCCGCCGTTCCAACGGCGCCCGCCATCTGAGCGGAACGCGTCGTCCTCGTATTCGTCCACGTCGTCGAGAGAGAAGTCGTCCTCGGCGAAGTCGGAAGCGGGGGCGCTGGAAGCTACGCCGGCGAACGTGTCCTCAGGGCTCGCACCGGCAAGCGGAGCCAAATACCCGTCGTTCTCCTCTTCGACGACAAGGGCGTCGTCGACGATTTCCTCCTCGTAATAGCCCTCTTGGTCGCCTTGGTCCTCGCGGAAGCTCTCCCAACCGCCGCGCGCCGCGCCGGCGGAACGGGCGTCGAAGGACTCGTCAACCTCGAGCCACTCCTGAGGCGTGGGCTCGTCCTCCTCCTTGCGCTTGCGGAAACGCAGCTTGTCGAAGAAGCGGTGCGCGCGCGATTTGGGCATGTCCACGTAGCCGGAACCGGCGAAGGCTCCGGTCTCGGTGTATTCGCCCTCGTAGGCGGAGTCGTCGGCGTCGTCGACGTAGATGTCGTCGGGATCGACGTTCTCGAGCAGCTCGTCGCCCACGGGGGCGAAGGCACCCGTGGCGCCGGCGGGAACGAACGCGCCGGCGGCGCTGACGGCCCCGTCGTCCTGACGAGGGATGGCGCCCGACAGGGAGGGCAGCGCGGCACGCAGGTCGGCGCGCTGCGGAGCGGCGGAGGAAGCGGGAGCGTCTTCCGTCGAGCCGCCCGCGGAGGCAGGCTGCGCGGGATCGATCGACGGCAGCATGGTGAGCAGGCTTTTGGCCGCGCTCTTGCCGGATGTTTCGGCTTCGGCAAGCGGCGCGCGCTGCTTCGGCAACTCGGTTATGGGGGCCAAGTTGGCTGCGGACACGCCGATGTCGGGCAGCACGATGGGCCGGCGATGGGGAGCGGGAGACCCGTCCTCCCCTGACGAGGGCATCTGGCTCGCGTCGGCCTGCGGCTGTCCTTCTTGCGGGGGAAGCTGCTCTATGCGGCCGCTGTCACCGATAACGGCGGCGGTCACGTCGACGCGGTTCGAGGTTCGGTTCACCTCTCCGCGCTCCTCAAGCTTCTCGGCCTGAGCTTTGGCAGGGTCGAGGAACGAGGGCATGGGCACGTCGCCTATCGACGGAACATCGCCGAGGCGCAGCTCGCTCACATCGATCGGAGGCATGGCGCAGGTGGCTCCCGCATCGGAATCAGGCGCGTTTTCGACGGGCGATTCGAAGCGGATTTCGGGCACGGCCGGCGTGGGCGCCGAAGAAGCGGGGTCGGCGTCGAGGGTTTCGGCTGCCGCAGAAGCATCGGCTTGGAAATCGGCTGCAAAGTCGCCGTCGCGCGGGACCTGCGGGGCCTTTACCTCCATGATGCCGTCCCTTACAGACTGCAGGCGAGCCTCCATTTCGGACATAGGCGCGCTCGGCGCCTCCTCCGAGTGGTTCTCGCTTTCGGCGAGGGCGGCATCAAGCGCGTCCGCATAACGAGATCGATGGACTTGCTTGTTGTCGACGGGCTTCTTGGCTTTCTCCTGGGCCTTCTTGAACCAGTCCGGAACCCCGTCGTCGGACGGAGAGGCCGCCGGCACCGGGGCCGCGAAGGACAGGGGGGCGCCCGATGCGGCAGCGTCGGTCCCATCTTCGCATTTGGCAGCGGCTTCGGCGTTTGCGAGCGCGGCCTGAACCGTCTCGGCCGGTATGACGGTGAATGCCTCGCGGGTCTCGCCGCGCTGCGTTTGGTAATCGGCGTCCGTCGGCGCCGCCAGCGGCGGTTCCTTCACTTGAACCAGGTTCTCGGCAAGGTCGGACGGGGAGCGCCCGCTTACCGGCTTTCCGGTGAGCGCCGCCACGGCGGCTTTCGCAGCGGCGAGGCGAGCGGCCTCGCTTTGCGGCGCCGGCTCCGGCGGCTTCACATTGGAGGCGGCGTAGACTATCTCCACGCCTTCGGGAACGAGTCCGGCCGCGCGCGCGACCTGCTCGCCGTGGACGACGGCTTCGCCCTCCCGTTCGGCAAGGGCGGCCTCGCTCATGCGGCCGCGACCCACGCGGCGGGCCACATCGAGCAGAACGGCGATTCCCGACGCATTGCAGTTCGCTCCTTCGTTGTACGCGGCGAGCTTGTGGAAAAGAGCCTCCAAAACCGGAAGCGCCACGAACACCAGGGCGATGACCATGAGCACGTTGAGCACGATCTCGCTTACGCCGGTGGCATGGAGAAACAGCGTGGCGCGCAAGATGAGCAGCACGGGAACGAGAACCATGGCCCCCAGGTTGATCCAACGCAGCACGGGCAACGCGGAAACGAAAGGCGGCTTCAACTCGGCGCGCACCTTGCCGCTGTCGTAGCGGGCCACGAGAACGATCTTGCGACGGCGCGAACCTCCCGCTTCGGCGGTGTAACCGGGCTCGTACTTTGCCACGACGTTCTGGCTGACCCCTCGGGAAAACGTCTTGGAGAGGACGGGCCGATCGAACGCCTCGGCAGCGAGCAGCAGCAAGGCGATCAAGGCTACGATGACGGCCGGGATGACCATGACGGACAGGAACATAGCCAGCACAGCGACGATCAACGTGGCCGCGCAGCAGATAGCGCGAGGGGCGTCGGCGCTTCCAGCGCCGGTGAAGTCTTCGATAACCGCTGACAGGCCGGCTTCTTTCTGCATCTGCTCGGTGATGTAGAGCGCGGCCTGCTGCTCTTCTTCCGTTCCGGCAGGACGCGGGCCGATTTGTTGCGACAAATATGCAACGTGGTCTAGTATTTCCGGCATACCTTTTGCCTTTCGCTCACGATCTTGTGACATCCTACTAGGCATATATTTTGCCAGTATACGCTATTTACTAGTCGTTCCCAAATAATCACGAAGAAACGCATCCGCTGATCCAGCTTGTGAACGAGCCGTTGAATACGTCTCGAAAATTGAGGCGGTAGCCTGGTCGTATGCATCCAAAACCGGTTGTGCGGGGTCGGCGGGAAGCGTGGCGGCGATGGTCGCGGCTTCGGCGTCTGCCCGGTTGTAAGCGTCGTTTTGGGCGACGGCTTCCTCTTTGTTCTTCGAAAGGAACGCGTCGTCGGATGCCAAGGCGCAGCCCATGGCCTCGAGCCGCTTGGCAACGTAATCGAGGAGCGCCGCCAGGTCGGCATCGGGGTTTTCGTAAACCAACTCCTCCAAATCGCCCTGGGCAGCCAAGAACGCCTCGATGGCGGCTCCGGTCTTTTCCTTCGAAGCCGCCACGTTCTCGTCGGTGGTGTCGGCGACGAGGGCCGCCGCATCGCGGGCAAGCCCGTCGGCCTTGATGACACCTTGCCAGGCTTCGCGCACGGAGCGGGCGGCGGCATCGGTTTGCTGCGCCTGCTCGACGATCTGCCGTCCGCTGTCGAGCAGGGCGATACGGGCGGCCACGGCCGCGACCGTTTGGTTCGCTGCTTCCTTTTCCCCTGATTCTCGCAGGTCAACCGACAAGCGCCGGGCGACGGCATCCGCTTCCTCCAGTTGGGAGACAGCGGAGGGCAGCTCGCCGAGGACGCCGTCGGCGGCCGAGATCGAACCGGACTCGAGCGGCTTCGCCACAAGCCCGTCCAACGCCACGACGGTTTCGTCGGCTTCCCTGATAAGGTCGAGCGCCCCGTCGAGCTGGGACACCTGGCTCATATGCTTCTGATGGTCTTGGTACAGGTACCATCCTCCCGCGCCGGCGAGGCCGAGCCCGACGAGCACGGCGAGGGCGGCGGCCAACACGCGATGCCGCCGGCGGCGGGCCTTGCGGCGGGCTATCTCGTCTTCGGAAGAGAGCGCCGGCTTCGGAGAAGACGTGCGGCCAAGGCCCGCTGTCGCCGGCAAAGAAACCGCGCCCGCGCGCGTCGATTGCGTCGAAACCGTCGTCGCGCCCGACTGGGGCGACCCTATATCGACCTTCCCCACCGAGGAAGGCGCAGACGCCCCCTCGGCAGAGGCGAACTCTCCGCTGGAGAGCGGCAGGCCCCGCTCCTTCGTGGGGGTCGCGATGCTCTTCTTCCTGCGCAGCGGCAGCGTGAACAGGGATATGTGGCCGAATCGGGATGGGCGGGCGGCGGTGTCCTTGCCGGCGTCCCCTTCGAGCTCGTTCTTGGCGGCGTCGAGCACGCTGAGCGAAATCTCGTTCGACGTGCCCACCGTATGCCGCTTTATATGAGCGGCTCGTCCCAGTTTGTCGTTTTGCTTACCCATGCATCAGCTCCGAGGAACGGGCCGGTCCTCACGTGCGCTCGTCGCCGTCGGCGGAGGCCGAGGCAGCGAGGTCGGCCGCGATCTCCGCGCACGTGCGAACCTTTATGGTGCGGCTTGGCAGCGAGTTCAGGAACGCCTTGCCGTAACCCTTGGTGACGAGGCGCTTGTCTGCAAGGATGAGCACTCCCCTGTCGTCCGCTTTCCGAATGAGGCGGCCGGCGGCCTGCTTGGTTTCCAGCACCGCCTGCGGCAGCACGTAGCGCCTCCAAGCCTGGTCGTCGCGCGCGGCGCGCTCGCACGAAAGCGGGTCCGTGGGCTTCGCGAACGGAAGCTTCGGAATGACGACGCCTTTGAGCGTGGCTCCCGGCGCGTCGAAGCCTTCCCAGAAGCTCTTCAGGGCGAACAGGGACAGATGCTCGTCGGCGAGGAAATCGTCGCGCAGCCCTTTGACGGACACACCCCATTTCTGGCAAACGAGGCGCAGGTCGTCGGCCTTGATGGCCGGCTGCACCGCGTCGAAGCAGCGCTCCATCTCCCTGCGGTTCGTGAACAGCGTGAGCATCGACCCCTGCTGGGCCCTATGGACGTCAACGAGCAGGTTTTGCAGCCGTTCCAAATACGCCGGGTCGTTCGGCTCGGGCATGTCCGAGGCCACGTACACCGTCATATGGGCGTCGAAATCGTAGCTCGAGTCCAGTTGGCAAGGTCGGCAGCGAGACAGCTCGCCGGCGTTCAGCCCAAGCGCCGATTCGAAGGCGTCGAATTTTCCGTCGACGGCCAAGGTCGCGCTCGCGAACACCACGGAATGGGTGCGCGCGTACAGCGTCTCGTTCATGGCGTCGCCCACGTTGATCAACAAAGCCTCCAGCTTGTCGGTCGCCTTGTCGTTCTTGCGGCAGAGCGTCGCCGCGTAGGCGTAACCGCCGGGTGCTTGATCGAGGATGATTTCCACCGATCTGAGCTGGTCTTTCAATTCCATGGCTATCGAGGCTATCTCGCGCTGCACGTCAGCGGCTCCGTCCACGTCCTCCAGATAACCCACGAGCTCCTGGCAGGTGGTGACCAGCTTCTCCGCGGCGTCGGCCATCACGCGGCCGAGCGAGGCGATGCGCGAGAACGTGTCGCTGCGTCGAATGTCGTCGTTGATCCACAACTCCACGTAGTCGTACTGCTTGCCTCGCTTGTTTCCGTCGAAGAACAGCAGGTCTTTGAGATGAGCGGTGAATTCCCGCGCGGCGTCGGCGTAGGTTTTGCCGGCCGCGCGCGCTTTGCCGGTGAGCGCGTAGAACAAAACGGCTCCCTCGCCCTTCTCCGGCGCGACCACGCGGCGCTCCGCGCGCACGAACACGTTGCGGGACGCTTCGTCGGCCGACACGCGGGACACCAGGCGCAGAATGTCTTCGGCGGAAAGGGACAGCGAGAAAGCGCGGCGCGCTTCCGCTTCGGCTCCGTGGGCCTCGTCGACAACCCAATAGCGAATCGGCGGCAGCAACCCCCCGTCGGCGGCGAGGTCGCAGAACAGAAGGCTGTGGTTCGTCACCACGATATCCGCGGACTCGGCTCGGCGCCGCGCGCCGTGAACGAAGCACGACGGGCCGAAATAGGGGCATTTGCGGCGGAGGCAATCGTGGCTCGTCGTGGTTATGGCGAAGCGCGGCAGCACGCGATAGTCGATCTTGAGGCCGTCGATATCGTCGTACTCGGTCTGCTCGATGTAGGAGAGCAAGGCTGCGAGGGCCGGGGCCTGCGTCTGCTCTTTCCCGCCTACGAGTCGCGTTCCGGCGCCCTCGGTTGCCAGCCGGTCTATTTTGCGCAGGCAGGGGTAGTGGGAGAAACCTTTGAGCGCCGCGTAGGTCAGCCCGCTTTCCCCCTCATCGCCGCCCGAAGATCCGCACTCGAGTGGGAAGGCCTTCTCCAATGCCTGCCCAAGCGCGGGAAGCTCATGGTAAATCAGCTGGTCAAGCAAGGCGTTCGTCTTCGTCGCGATACCTACGGATATGTTGTTCTTACGAGCCGTCAAAGCGGCGGGAACCAGGTACGCCATGGACTTCCCCACACCCGTGCCTGCCTCCACCATAAGATTGTCGGATGCGGCGAACGAAGCCCTCACGGCTTCCGCCATGGCAAGCTGCTCGGCGCGGGGCTCGAAATCATCGTACAAGCCCCCCACCAGCCCGTCCGCGGCGAACGCGGAAGCGATGTCCTCTGGCGAGGGGAACGCCAAGTCGCGCAGAGGATCGGCGGCTATGGCGTCGGCATCGGTTTTCGGCTTGCGATCGAATTTCGAAACGCGCTCCCGGCGCATCGCGCGCAGAGAGAACCGCTCGTTTTCGCGCGCGGCAGACTGATTGGACGCGTGCTGAAGAACCGTCGTCTCGGACGCTTGATCCCGTCCCTCTCGCTCAGGCGCTGCCTCTTCGATGGGTTCTTCCGCGCTTGAATCCTTTTTTTGAGTGGCGAAGTAATCGAACACCACCTGGGTGGGCCATTGCTCGGGTGCGGCCATACGGGCTATCTCGCGGACGAGCGGCGAGGGCATCGACGCGACAGCGGCCAGTAAAATACGGAAGATGGCGCACGTGGCCTCGACGTCGGCATCGGCGCGATGCGTGGAGAGCGGAGCGCCGAAAGCTTTCACCAAATCGAGCAGGCGATGCGATTTGAAGCGCGGCAGCGCGATGCGGGCAAGATCGAGCGAGTCTATCCAGGTGTTCTCCAACAAGGGATAACCACTGGGGTGGCGTGTCGTGAACGACCGGTCGAATTCGGCGTTATGGGCGACCACTTTCGCATCGCCGACGAATTCAACCAGGTCAGCAAGGGCATCGGACGGCGATGGCGCGTCGGCTACGTCTTCGTCGTGAATGTCGGTGAGATGGGCGACCTCTTCGGGAATGGGTTTGCCAGGGTTGACGAACGTGATGAACCATTCGACGATCTTGCCCTGTTCCATTCGCGCGGCGGCGATCTGGGTCAGCTCGTCGTGATTGAACGAGAAACCCGTCGTCTCCGTATCCAATATGACGATGTTGCGGTCAAGATCGCCGTAATCGCTCGAAGCGGCAATTTCCGGAAGTGAGGCGTACCGCCTTTGAACGGCCTCGGGAGTGCCGTCGCTTATGAAACCATGCAGGATTCCGTGCGCCTGCTCGCTGTGCTTTTTCATAACGATCAGCCTACCATCTCTCCACTATTCGCACAAACGAAAACACCCTCACCGCACAAAAGCGCGCCTGGCGCCCGTCGATGTTTCACGTGAAACATCGACGACGAGACAAGCGAGCTCTTGTCTCGTTCCCCCTTTTTCATCTAATTCCACGTAGGTAGCCCTTCAACATCGTCCGTACCCTTTTCGGCGCGGGTTCAAAGGATATAGCCAGTCTTCCATTCGGTTCCGCCGCGCGTTAGCCTTTACTCATCAATTTTCAATATATAGCACATTTGTTCTTGTTTAGTGAGAGCCATGCTGCTTGGTTAAAACGAGATTCACTTACTTGCGTTCGTGGTACACTTCAACTCGCATTTTAGATATTCAAGGGGTGAAAATGGAAACCACTTACACTGGGTTTTACGCACGATTCGACACGGCGTCCAAAAAGGACGCGGCTGTGCTTCTTGGAGCAGACAACCTTGTCGGAGACGTGTTCGACATCGAATTCGTCACGAACGACGCTCAACCTGTTGCATGGATGAAAAACCGCTTCGGAAAACTCGTTGGATTCTTCGACGCAGACACAACCAGACGCCTGCGCGTTTTGCATGCTCGAGATTGGAAACTTAAAGCAATTTTGTCTTTCGTCGCTTACACTGACAGCCCCGAGCCAGGAGAATATTGGGGCGAAGCGGCGCTGTTGTGCTTCGCGCCTGGACATGAGCAGGTTTTCACCACGTTCATCCAAGGTGTGGCTAAACGGATCATGGACGGAGTTCGCCCGGAAGTTGATCTTGGCGAGCAAGGGGCAAAGCAAATACTCGACAGTAACGGAACATGGTCCCCTGTGAAAACCGTGCCGATGCCTTCAAAAAAAGGCGGTACAGTCATCATGAAGAGCCATCGCAAAGCTTCGGAAAAGCTCATCGAGCAAGGGCGCAAAGGAAACAAAGGATGTTACGCCGTTAGCTGGCTATTCTTGCTCGCGCTTGTCGCCCTTTGTATTTTCGGGTTGAAATCCTGCGGCGTATTCTAACTCTCATCACCTGCTGCAAAAAACCTCGTTGCAAAGAAGATTAAGAAGCCTCGATGTTTCACGTGAAACATCGAGGCTTCCGTCGATTCAACCGACTTTTATCTGAAGTGTTTCACGTGAAACACTTCAATCACATGTTCATCGCTTTTCCAGCGCGAAACCTATCAACATGGTGCACAACTCGGCAAAGGATATACCGGCAGCGCGTGCCGCATCCGGAAGCAAAGAGGTTCCCGTCATACCCGGAATGGTGTTCGTTTCCAAAATCCAGCACGCTCCGTCGTTATCCAAAATGAAGTCCGAGCGGGACACTCCCGAGCAATCGAGCGCCAAGTGGGCTTTCACCGCCAGCTCTTGAACGAGCTCTGTCGTTTCGTCAGACAAGCGAGCTGGGCAAATATGCTGGGAAGCTCCTGGCGTGTACTTCGACTCGTAGTCGTAAAACTCGTTGACGGGAACGATCTCGATTATCGGAAGCGCACGTGGATCTTCGTTGCCGATCACTGCAACGGTCAACTCTTTACCATCAATATACCGCTCCACTAGGATTTCATCGTCGAATTCCCATACCTTTTCAATGGCCTTTTGGATCTCATCTTTTCCCTCTACAATGAATACCCCTAATGCGCTTCCTTCTGTAGCAGGTTTGACCACGCAATGCTCTCCAAGATCACCTAAAAGATCATCTATATTAAAAGGGGCGTTTGCATGCAGCGTGATCGAAGGGGGAACTGGAATATCGAACATCTTGTAAAAGACTTTCGATTTTGCCTTGTCTATGGCTAGAGAGCTCGACCACACACCCGAGCCGATATAAGGGAGCCCTATCATTTCAAGCAAGCCCTGTAGGGTGCCGTCTTCTCCGTATTTCCCATGCAGGCAAATGAATGCAACGTCGAAGCTTCCGTCGATAAGAGCCTTCAAATCGTTCTTGACCGCCGGATCGAGCACGGTCACACGAAAACCCGCTTCCTCCAAGGCTTGCCGCGCACCATCGCCAGACGCAAGCGACACTTCCCGTTCTCCGCTGGCACCTCCAACAAGTAAAGCAACATGGCAATGTCGGGGATCAACGCATTCAACCATGAAAACAAACCTTCTTTCATCAACATGAAGCCGATAGCCTTGATGCAGTATAGCAAATACCCTCTTCCACCGTGTTTTCCCTTGCAGCGAAGAACAATGTTTCACGTGAAACACTTCAAACAAAGGCTATAGGATATAATGAGATCATGACAAAACCAATTAAATCATATACGCTTGAAGAGCTTCAGGACCTTCTGAAAGATCTGAAGCAACCCTCCTTCCGCAGCAAGCAACTTATCGAGTGGCTGTATCTCCACCATGCGAAAAGTTACGACGACATGACTAATCTTCCGCATGCTTTGCGCGAACAGTTGTCGGAAGACTATCCTTTGCACGTCCCTGAAGTCATCGACATGCAAACCTCGCATGACGGTACCATGAAATGCGTGCTTTCTTTTTACGATGGTGCATGCGTGGAGATGGTCGCGATTCCCTCCAACGACGGCAGGCTGACTGTTTGTTGTTCCACCCAAGCCGGTTGCGCAATGGGATGCGTGTTCTGCGCGACGGGAAAAGAAGGGTTTACTCGGAACCTCTCTACAGGGGAAATCGTCGATCAAGTATTGATAGCCCAAGAGCATATGGGAAAACGCGTGTCCAATGTTGTGGTAATGGGACAAGGGGAGCCTTTTCTTAATTACGACCACACCATTGCGGCTTTGAAAATACTAAACGACGAAAAGCTTTTAAACATAGGGGCACGTCATATCACCATTTCCACTTGCGGTATTATTCCCGGCATCGATCGGCTCAGCCATGAATCCGAGCAATTTACGCTTGCCGTATCACTTCATGCTGTTTTTCAGCGCACTCGAGATAACATCATGCCGGGGGTTTCCAAATACTCGCTCAAAGATCTTAAAACTACCCTTTTGAAGTATATAGAACGTACTAATCGCCGGGTTACCCTTGAGTACGCGATGATAAGGGACACGAACGATAGCGCAGTCGATTTACAGACATTGACTGATTTCTGCGCTGGACTGCTTTGCCATGTCAACCTGATTCCATTAAATAAGGTCCAGGGATCCAAATATCAACCGAGCTCTTGGCAAACTATGAACCATTGGCACATGGCGTTGAATAAAAACGGAATTGAAGCGACCATACGAAATTCTCGAGGTAGCGATATTGCTGGTGCCTGCGGGCAGCTGAAGAACGAAATAGAAAGGCATATGTAAGAGACCGGCGAGTGTTTCACGTGAAACACTCGCTGATTACATGGCAAAACAAAGGAGCCCGTTAACGGGCTCCTTTGTTTTTCGATCTTTGATGTTTCACGTGAAACATCAAGACGTTGAAGCTATCAATTCCTCGAAAAGTTTTTCAAGCTCGTCTTCGTCCTTGAACTCTATTTCAATCTTGTTCTTCCCTTGGACGGTTTTAACTCTCACATTGGTATGCAGAACATCTCTCAAAGCCTTTGCCACTGTCTTAAACGATTTCGGCGTTGGCTGCCTCTGCTGGGAGGCTTCCGAATTCTTCTTTCCCGCAAGAAGACGCGCTATAGCTTCTGCTTCCCTCACTGAAAGCTTTTCATCAACAAGTTTTTGCGTGAGCTTCTGCCTTCCCTCTTTGGAAGGAATGGAGAGAATGGCACGAGCATGCCCTGCAGTGATCTTTTCTTCGAACAGCAACTGCTGGGCTTCCTCGGGTAGCTCGAGAAGCCTTAATGCGTTGGCGACGGTGGAACGCCCTTTCGACATAGCCTGTGCGACTTCGGATTGGGTGAGATTGCGTCGCTCCATCATACGTCGATAACCATATGCCTCTTCGATCGGATTCAAATCCGATCGCTGCACGTTTTCCACAAGCGCAAGTTCAAGGGCTTTGTCGTCATCCGCCTCTTTAAGACGAATGGGAACGGTTTTCATTCCAATCGACCTACACGCCTGCCAGCGCCTTTCGCCTGCTATTATCTGATACTTGTTGGACCCGACCGGCCTAACAAGTATAGGTTGCAGAAGCCCGTCTTTCTGGATGGAGGCGGCGAGCTCCTCTATTTCCTCCTGTTTGAAGTTCGTTCGGGGCTGATCGGGGTTAGGAGACACCGAATCGAGCGGAACCTCGTCTGTTTTTCGTTCGACAACGCTCTTTATAGTCACATGGTCTTCGTCTTTGATAAACTCCTCGGAAGACGATTCCTTGTTAACCGACGGTTTCTCGGTGCTTTGAACCGGAACAGAAGGAGGAACCGCTCGTTTTGCAGGTGCAGGAAGCTCTTCAGCTTCGATAATGACGCGTGGAGCCGGCTTGGCGGGCTCAGGCGGAACCGCTTCTTCGTAAGAGCCACCCAATAACGAATTAAGACCGCGTCCCAATCCGCTTTTCGTTGATTTAGCCACGGTTAATCACTTCCTTTGCAAGATTAATGTACGATTGAGCGCCTTTGCCGGAGGGATCGTACTGCGTTATGGGCTGTCCGAAACTAGGTGCTTCAGAAAGCTTCACCGTACGAGGAATAAGCGTCTCGAACACGGTTTTCCCAAAATAGCTGCGAACCTCTTCTACAACCTGCTTTGATAAGGTCGTTCTCCCATCGTACATAGTAAGAAGCACGCCAAAAATATCCAAAGATGGATTAAGGCGCGTTTTGACACGTTTCATTGAATCAAGGAGTTTTGTCACACCCTCCAATGCATAAAACTCGCATTGAATTGGAATGAGCAGTTTATCGGCAGCAACAAGCGCGTTTACCGTTAGTAAACCAAGCGACGGTGGGCAATCTATGAAAACGTAGTCGTACTTGCCCCTCAAAGACCCCACCGAATCACGCAAACGGTTCTCACGTGCCATCTCAGACACAAGCTCTACTTCTGCTCCAGCAAGGTTGATAGTGGCTGGAATAACATCCAGCCCTTCGCACACATCGGGAATAATGACATCCTCTACAGGAACATCGTTGAGAAGAACATCGTAAATACAGTGATCGACACGACTTTTCTCTATTCCGAGACCACTTGAAGAATTGCCCTGGGGGTCAAGATCGACAAGAAGAACCTGCTTGCCCATCTCTCCTAAAGCAGCAGACAGGTTGATAGCAGTCGTTGATTTCCCAACGCCGCCCTTCTGGTTGATAATGGCCATGACCTTCGTTTGACCTATAACATGCTTGACAGGAGCTTTTTCCTTGAAGGACTTGATAGGCTTGAGGGGAATTTCTTTTTCCTCCTCATGAACCACTTCGCGCTCGATGACTTCTACATCTTCAATAACGATATTGTCCTCATAGGATGAGTCTTCGATAGCGATTGGTTCTTCAGATTGCTTGGTGACAGTCTCAGCTGTTTTTCTGTCTCGTTTTAGACTATCGAACAGTCCCACAAAGGGCCCCCTTTCAAGAGCAGTATCGTTAGTATACCTTGTTTATGTTTCACGTGAAACACTATACGTGTGTATTCGCGCGTCTCTGCCCTACCGGTTTCATTTACATAACTTGAAGACTAGTTTTATGCAAGCTTTGCAGAATGTTTTGGTTAGGACCGCGCAAGAAAACAACGGTCGTTTCGTTGGATTCGTGCAAGGTTTTTACGAACTTTCTTGGAATCAATTACGGTTCGTGTGCAAGGTTAGGGAGTTATCCTTTTTACCAAATTTCAATTCAAAGAAAGGAATTCAATGGATCGTGCAACTCGAACATTATTGGCAGAACATGCTCGTTTTATGAGGAGAAACATGACCCCAGCCGAGAAACAGCTCTGGTACAGCTTTTTACGTGATTATCCGATCCGTTTTTCAAACCAAATTATCATCGGTCCCTACATCGTCGATTTTTTATGCCGGAAAGTAAGGTTGAGCGTTGAACTCGACGGTTCTCAACACTACGAGGAGAATCATAGAAGATACGATGAAATTCGTACGACGTATCTAGAAATGGAAGGTATAAAAGAATTGAGATTTCCAAATTCGTATGTACGAGAAAATCTTGAAGGTGTTTGCGAGGCTATTCATCAAGAGGTTCAGAAGAGAAGAAACGACCTATGCGCGATACCTTTGGACTTAGTTAGAAACAAAAAGTGATGTTTCACGTGAAACATCACTTCTAAGGACACCATAGATTGTTTCACGTGAAACAATCTAGAGAGGTTTCTTTTGAGCCAAACCCACTCTTCTTGGTAATTTAATCTTAGGTTTTCCGATTTTTTCGAAGCACACTATCCTTCTTGAAGTTTCCCCATCGCTAAGAGTCAATGTTCTATCGGAACGAAGGCTCAACCCAAACTTGCTTTGAAGAGAGAGCGCATGATCCCATTCATCTTCTTGGATATTTGCCTTATAGCAAATCAACAATCCATTTTTTACAAGCAATGGGCTCGCGAGCTCCATAAGGACAGACAGCTTCGACAAAGCACGAGCTGTTAACGCGGCAAAAGATTTAGGTCGATCTATTGCAAGATCTTCTATTCGGCCACTGTACGTGGTGATCAGCTCATCCAATTCCAGTTCCGAAAGAATAGATTCCATAATAGCTATTTTCTTTTGAACCGAATCAACAAGGACAGTTTTTCTTCCCGATTCGATTGCAAGAGGAACCCCTGGAAAACCTCCACCAGTTCCCAAATCGCCGTACAATCCTTCTGGTGCACTATTTAGTTCTTGAAGTCCGGCGAGCGAGTCCTCTATATGGAGCTTTCGAGCTTCGTCAAGAGAGGATATGCGCGTGAGATTGGTTGTTTCATTAGCTTCGAGTATTTTTTTTAGATAAAGGTCTATTAGATCTTTATGCTGCATTGTGAATCCTTAATAGAGGTATACGCTTGTTTGGATAAGTGTATCATCACGTATTTGTTACTGTAATCGGTATTGGCTATGTACACATCCTCCATCGATTGTTTCACGTGAAACAATCGGATGCAACCAATCCTAATATGGCAAATGTTTCACGTGAAACATCACAATATGAAAAAGCCTCCGTTTCCGAAGGCTTCATACAATAACGTTAATCAGTTCAAACTAGCGAGGAAGAATGACAACGTGACGCGCGCTTCCTTCTCCTTCGGAAGCCGTTTCCACTCGGTCGTCGTCCCTCAAGGTTATATGAACGATACGACGCTCGTACGGAGTCATCGGACGAAGTTTGACGCTTCTATTCTGACTCGCCGCTCTATTGGCGGAGGAGCGGGCTATGGATTCAAGTTTTTGGCGCTGACGTCCTTTGTAGCCTTCGATATCCACTACAACCGGATAGCGATATCCGATCGTCCGGACCGTGATAGCAGAAACGAGGAACTGCAGAGCATCGAGCGTTTTGCCATGCCGCCCGATAAGCACGGCCAGGTCATCGCCCGTGATGTCGAGGATCAATTCTCCTTCGTCACCTTCGTACTCGTCGATCGTTACTTCTCCGACGTTGAAATACTTGAGAATGTCCTGCAAGGCGGCAATAGCCGTGTCGGCGATGCGATCGAGCTCCTCATCGGTCAGCTCGACAGGTTCTTCCGGGGTTTCCTCAGTGTCCTGCTTCTCTTCGATAGCTTCATCAGTCATGGCAGACTCCTTCGATATGCAACCCACGTGAGTTCGAATCGGTTAAACTCATTGTTTCACGTGAAACATTCTAACCGAATTAGCGCTTCTTAGTCGGACGAGGCTTTTTCACTTTACGGGTAACGTCGACCTCGATCGGCTTCACCTCGATGGTCTCAGCAGCTTCAGCATCCCTCTTTTTCATAATGCGCATGGAAATCTGCTGCTGCCCAAGACCAATAAGCGAAGAAGCACCCCAGAACAGTAGAACGCCTGCAGGGGAGCCCCAGCTGATCCATAGCATGAACAGGCTCATCACACCGGACATGATCATGGTTTGCTTGCGCTGGGCGTTATCCTTGTTGTTCATCTGCTGAAGAACCATGGGGAGGAACGTGGCACCGGCAAAAATGATCATAAGGATCAAATAGGGAACAAATGTTCCAAATCCTACGGCAAAAGCTTCAGAAGGACGCTCGACCAAACTTGGAACCAAATTGTAAAACTCGTAGGTCGATCCTTCGGTACGGGCGCCCATCTCTGAAAGCACCTGGAACAAAGCCATGAAGATTGGCATTTGAAGGAGCATGGGCAAGCAACCTGCCAAGGGGTTGAACTTCGCCTCGGCGTACAGCTTCTGCATCTCCTCTTGCTGACGTGGGGGGTCGTCGGCGTACTTGGTCTGGATCTCCTTCATCAGAGGCTGGACCTTCTGCATCTGGAAGGACGATTTCGTCTGCTTGTGCATAAGAGGCGAGATCAGCACACGGAATATGACCGTTACGATGATGATTGAAAGGCCCCAGTCCCCGCAAAAATTGTAGAAGAACTGGATGATCTGAAATATCAGATCCTTAAATGCGTCCCACATGTAGCTTTTTCCTTCCTATATACCAAAGAAGCCGCACGAACCGCTTGTTCAAGGAACAGGGTCGTATCCGTGAGGGCCTCCCGGACGGCATCGTAAAATCCGCTTCACCGTCAACTTCAATCCTTTCCAGAACCCATAGCGCTTGAAGGCTATGATCCCGTACTCGGAGCAGGTTGGCGTGAAACGGCAGCACGAGGGAAAAAGCGGAGAGATAGCCGCGCGGTAGAACGTGATCAAAAACACCGCAATAGTGCTCGGCAGGCGTTTTATGAAATCGGAGATCGTCCCCATCGCAAGAACCTCATCGCACCCCGGCTCGCTTCAACGTATCGTCACATGCTGCTAGCACTTTACTATAAGACGAGCTCACGATGTTCGACTTTGCGAGGAAAATCACATCGTAGCCCTTCCAAGGCCCGTTAAGTTCACGACACACGGCCCTCATACGCCGCTTGGCGCTGTTTCTCCACACCGCGTTGCCAAGTTTCTTTCCAGCAACAAAAGCAGCACGACCTGCTTGGTCGTGCTGCTTTTCATTGCGTACCACAATAAACGTAAGGTAAGGCGTGTGCAAACGCTTACCATGCGTGAACAGGGAAGATATCTCCGCGTTGGATTTTATGGTCTCCAACTCAGAACCCCTGGCTACACGCAGAGGCGCTTGCGTCCCTTGGCGCGACGAGCAGACAGAACGGCACGGCCGCCCTTCGTCGACATGCGGGCACGGAAGCCGTGGCACTTGGCGCGCTTGCGCGTGTTAGGTTGATACGTGCGCTTCATGGTCATTTCCCTTTCAATACTTTCAAGAGCAACCTCCAAAGTATATATCATGTTGCCGTGGCGTCAAGCTTTTTCAAACAGGCAAGGAAGCGTTCTCCTTAAAAAAGCCGGGACTCAAACCGACATGATGCCGCAACCAATTCATTTGCACCCGCTCGAACAAATTTCCTTGAGCACCTGTTTTCCACTAAAAGAAGGAACACTCGTTCACTTTGCTGAATTTCTTTTTGCATCATTCGGGTCAAAACACGTGCTGCAGCGCATAATGCGCGGATTATCGGATAATCCGAAAAGAAACCGTTAGGAAAAGACAGCTCAAATTGTGGAAAATGGGGAAAACTGAGATTTCATTCGAAAAGCATTGTGGAAATCTCCAACTAAGTGCGTTTGTCAAGAGTGCGTTTAAAAGAAGTTTACAAAGCCCCTATCAGCCATTTTGATTTCCACTTTTAGTAAACATTGCTTTGAACAGGGATTTTACGATTTATAATTAAAGAAATATTTTCAATGCTTTTCACTTCGTAATGTTTTACGCATCAAATCGACACCTCCCAGTATCGCCTTCAAACACTATCTGGGAAAACTGATTTCCCGTAAAAGTCAATGAAAATTTCAACAACAGCTCCATTTTTCAACGTTTCCCACCGCTATTCGTTCAATCCCTTTTAGCCTTTTCCACTTTTTCTGAATAAAATGTTGAAAACTTTGAAAAGACCTCGTCTTTATAGGTTTCAAATTCATAGATAGATGAATGTTGGTAAATTCAACTCATGAATTCCGCAGGTGAATAGATTCATGGGATAAAAAACGGTACAATGCAGCTGAATGTCTTTGAAAAATGTTGAATATCGAATCTGAAAAACGGAATACCATTGAACGACCAGATTGAACATTCAAGTCATAGCGATGAATCCGCAGGTGGAAATACGGGTTCGTTCGATTATACCTACGTGCAGACCATTGCGCGCATCGCGCAGTACGACGATTTGCGCAGCGCTCCGCGCATAACGGAGATACAGCCGGCACCGACGGCTGAATTCATCGAACAACTTGCCTCGAAAATCTACGAACAGGCCAAGATGGCCGGAGGAACGATACCCTACACGGTTATCCGAGAGGTATCCGAAAACTTCATTCACGCTCGATTCGCGGAGATCATCGTCTCCATACTCGACGACGGGAACACGATTCGATTCGCGGACCAGGGCCCCGGTATCGTCCAAAAAGACAAAGCCCAGCTCCCGGGTTTCACTTCGGCCGTCGAGCCGATGAAGCACTACATACGCGGCGTCGGATCGGGACTTCCCATCGTGAAGGAGTACCTGGACTTCTCCCACGGCACCATATCCATCGAAGACAACCTGGGGACCGGCGCGGTCGTCACCATCAGCCTTAAAAACAATACCGACCAGGATGTGACCTTCTCCCCATCGTCCTTCCGGGAACCGCGTCCGCAAACAGGGCGCAGGATCAACGGACAGGGAGCGCAGTCCTCGCCCCTCGTTCCCCCTCTGTCCCAACGCGAACGCGACTTCCTCCCCATCTTCCTCAGCGAAGGCGCCTTGGGGGTCACCGACCTCTCGCGGCTCACCGGCGTGCCGCAATCGAGCACGTACGTGACCCTCTCGAAGCTGGAAGAAGCGGGATTGATAGAGAAAACGATCGGACAAAAGCGTATTCTGACCGATCTGGGTTTCAACGTAGCGAATTCGCTATAATCGCCATCAAGAGACAAGCACCGCCTTATGAAGAGAGATCGGTCTGCACGGACGCGGCGTGAAAGCCGATCGACGCCCGCTGCGAGCGGCGACCTTCTTAGGCACGGCAAGGAAGACCTCGGCACGAGGGGAACATCATGGAAAGCGAAAAGCTCGAACAGGTCTGGCGCGCCGTATGCGACCAGGTTAAAAGCTACAACAATATAGACCCTTCTCAGATAAACGCCTTCTTCTCGCGCCTGCAGCCCCAGGCTATGAGCGAAGACTTCCTCATGCTCACGGCCGACAACGACTTCATCAAGACCTGGATCGAGCGCCATTACGTCGATTTCATAAAGCAGGCTCTCATGGATCTGTACCATACGGCGTACACCGTGGTCATCGAAGTCGATATAACCGCGGAGAATTCAAACGGAAACCAATCGAACGTGGAAAACCGCGTGGAAACGCCCGCAACGAACCCTTCCTACGAAACCCGGGCGCCGCTCGGCCAAACCGTGCCCAGCAAGCCCATAGGCGCGACTGCGCAAAACATCTCCGACGACGGCGTCGAAGGGAGATCGACCCGCGATGGTTCAGCCGCTCTCCGCCAAACCGCCGCATCCGTCGATCGACGGGAAGACTTCTCAAATCCCTTCAACGCATACGAAGATGATGAGGGCGGGGAAGGGCCCGACGGGCCCACCTCCACGCTCACGTTCGAGAACTTCGTTATCGGCGATTCGAACCGCATGGCCTACTCCATGGCGGTCGCCGTGGCGGAAATGCCGGGAAAAGCGCATTTGAACCCTTTGTTCATCTACGGCAAATCGGGCCTCGGGAAAACGCACCTGTTGAGAGCCATCCAAAACTACGTGCACGAGACCATGCCGAACCTCTCCACCATCTACGTGGACTCGGCGGAGCTGTTGTCCGACTATATGGAGGCGAGCGCGGCGCACGACAAGGAGAAATCAAGCTACAAGAACTTCAAGACGCGCTATGAGGAAGCCGACGTGCTGCTCATCGACGACGTTCAGTACCTGCAGGGAAAGAAGCAGACGCTCGACATCGTCTTCCAGATATTCAACAAGCTCACCGGGCAGGGACGCCAAGTGGTGCTCTCGGCCGACCGCGCGCCGAAGAACATCGACATCGACGAGCGTTACAAGAGCCGCTTCAATTCCGGCGGCACGTTCGACATCCAGCCGCCCGAGATCGAAACGAAGCTGGGAATCGTGAAGAGCTTCGTGGAAGAGTACAAGGACAACGAGGGCAAGGCCAACTTCGCTATACCCGACGACATACAGATGTACATCGCGGAAAGCTCCAGCTCCAACATTCGAGAGCTCAAAAGCGCCGTCACGAAGGTCATATACCAGATGACCTTCTTCAACCAGCCCGACTTGAGTCTGGACGACGTGCGCAGCCTGTTGGAGAACCACTTCTCAGGAGGGCCGTCGAAGAGGCTGACCATCGCCGACATCCAAAAAGAAGTCGAGACGTTCTACAAGGTGAGTCACGCCGACCTCGTGGGGAAGAAGCGCACGCGCAACATCATCTACGCACGGCAAATAGCCATCTACCTTTCGCGCCAGATGCTCGACCTGCCGTTCAACGACATAGGAAAGAAGTTCAACCGAGATCACTCCACCGTCATGTATTCGGTGACGAACGTGGAGGAGAAGATGAAGGAAAGTCGCGAGTTGCGCGAAGAATTGGAAACGCTGAAACAGCTCATCAGGGAAATATAACCGTTGTTGAGCCTATCAGACACGCGTCGATGAGATGTTTCACGTGAAACATCGACCGAACGAAGAAACGAAAGACGAGGAAACAAAGAGTTAGTTTGAAAAGGAACCAAACGGGCGTTCGGCGGAAACATGACTGAAAGATGACTGGCAACTTGGTGAAAACCATAGGTTTGCATGGGAAAGATAATGAAAGCGATAAAACCTGTTGAGGGACGGTGCATGATCTAAACGTTCCAAACGGTAATAAAAAGCAACGTTGACGTGGGTGAATGTCAGTTATCCACAAATCCACCGTCCTTATTATTATGATTATTAAAACCTTAGTTAATTAAAGGAAGACCTTAAAACAAGGATAGGGAAAGACAGTCGGACGGAAAACCCGGTTGATTCTTCACCTGCAAGACCTTTTCAAAGAGAGCGTTATCGAGGGACGCAAAATATACGGGAGAATTTATAATGGCGTCGCGTCCATGCGCGATGTTTGACATACTGGACGGAGCTGCCTGGGCAGCATTCGAGAGAAAGGGATGCTTTGAAATTCAGCATAAACCAATCGGAGCTGCAAAACGCTCTCAGCGTGGTGCTCAAAGGCGTGGCCACGCGTTCCACGCTTCCCATCCTCTCCGGCGTGTTCCTCGACGTCAAAAACGACTCCCTCACGCTGCAGACGACCGACCTCGAACTGTCGGTGCAGTACACGGTGGCGGCGCTGGTGGAGGAGCCCGGCAAGGCCGTGGTTCCCGGCAAGCTGTTCGCCGACATCGTGAAGAACCTTCCCGACGCGGCCGTGCATGTTGAGGCCGACGACGAATCGGCCGTCATCACCTGCGACACGGCCTCGTTCTCCATCAAGGCGCTTAACCCCGAGGATTTCCCCGGGTTCCCCCACGTGGACGTCACCCAGAAGGTCGACATTCCCTTCGCCCAGTTCTCTTCCATGGTGCGCCGTGTGGCTCGCGTCGTGTCGAAGGACGAAAGCAGGGCCATCCTCACCGGCGTTCTCATCACGATAGAGGATCAGCATCTCAAGATGGTGGCCACCGATTCGTATCGCCTGGCCATCACCGAGGCCGAGATCGCCGAGCCGGCCGCCGAGGAATTCCAGGCCGTCATAGCCGGCACGTTCCTGCAGGACATAGCCGCGCTGCCCAAAACCGACGATCCCGTCTCGTTCGCGCTGGCCGAGAACCAGATCGTCGTGACCTACCAGGATACGGTGTTCGTGAACCGCCGCATCGAAGGGAACTTCCCGAATTATCGGCAGCTGCTTCCCGATTCCTACAACACGCGGGTGAGCATGCCGGTCGAGCACCTCGTGGCCGGCGTCAAGCGCGCCTCTCTGCTGGGCCAGGCATCGTCGCCTGTGAGGTTCGACATAAACATAGCGTCCCAAACCACGCAGCTGTCTTCCGTCGCCCAAGACGTGGGATCGGCCCAGGAAACCATCTCCTGCTCCGGCGAAGGGGAGGACGTGGAGATCGCCTTCAACTACGCGTACCTGCTTGACGGCCTGGCCGCCGTGGGAACCGACGAGGTCTTCCTCGAGGTCCAGTCGTCGCTCAAACCGGGCATCTTCAAAGCGGCCGAGCCTGAAAACTTCCTGTACCTCGTCATGCCGGTGCGCATCGCGTAAGGCGGCTTCCGCCCCTTCACGCCCCCGAGTCCATGGACCTGCGCATAGAACGCATATCGTTTCGGAACTTCAGGAACTACGACCGCTTCGATCTGTCCGACCTAGGTTCTTTGACGGTGCTCGTGGGCCCGAACGCCGTGGGGAAAACGAACGTCGTAGAGGGCATCCAGCTGCTCACGGCGCTCCAGTCGTTTCGCCATCCGGCGCTCGAGCAGATCGTTCGCCAAAGCGCCGACTTCGCGCGCCTCGATGCGGACGTAGGGGACGGCAGCCGCGCGCTCGCCCTTTCCCTGCAAGTGAGCGACGGCAAGAAGCGGTACCTTCTCAACGGGAAGGGGAAGCGCACGGCCGATCTGAAGGGGCTCGTTCCTTCCGTCGCCTTCACGCCGGACGATTTGGAGCTCGTGAAGGGGTCGTCGGCGGTGAAGCGCGCCGCGCTCGACGCGTTGGGTTCCCAGCTGTCGGCGAACCATTACGTGATCAAGAAGGACTACGAGAAAGTGGTCCGCTACAAGAACCGTCTTCTGAAGGAAGAGGCTTCGAACGATTTGGTGGCCAGCATCGACGAGACGCTCGTCACATGCGGGGCGCAGCTTGCCTGCTACCGTTCGGCCCTGTTCGAGAAGCTGGCGCCGGTCGTGCGGTCCTATTACGCGACCATAGCCGATGGCCGCGAGGACATGGACCTGTGCTACGTTCCTTCGTGGGAGGAACATGACCCGTCGGCGGCGGCCACCTACTCGTTCGGCCGCGACGAGGCGCGCGACCGCCTCCAAGCGCAGCTGACACGCCGCAGGGACGACGAGCGTGCCCGCAAACGGGCGCTCGTGGGACCCCATGCCGACCACGTGGAGTTCTTCATCGGGGGCCGCAACGCCGCCTTGTACGGCAGCCAGGGTCAGCAGCGCTCGATCGTGTTGGCTTTCAAGCTGGCCGAGGCTTCGCTTATCCGCGAGATGCTCGGCCAAAAACCGGTGCTGCTGCTCGACGACGTTATGAGCGAGCTCGACGCCGGCCGCCGCAATGCGCTCGTGTCGTTCATCGAGGGCGACATCCAGACGTTCATCACCACGACGAACCTGTCTTACTTCGACGAAGGGCTGCTGGCACGAGCCCGCGTGGTTCGTCTGCCCTTGGAAGGGGAGTGAGGGCGATGAAGAAGCTGAAGGCGAGCCTCGACCAACTCAAGGCCGTTTTGGAGGAGAAGAACCCTGGCGGCGCCGAAGCGCTGCGCTACGCCGAGGTGAACGATTTATGGAAGAACGCCGTGGGCGCCGTGTTCGGGGGGGATTCCGCCGCATTGGTGCTCGACCATACGAACAGCGTGTACGTGATGTCGGGAGAGCAGGGGGGCAACCTGCGCCGCTTCGACCGTCCTCGCAGCGAGACGCAGGGGGTCGTGGCGGGCAAGGTTCTAGCCGTGTACTGCGACGACAGCATGGTCCGATCGGAGTTGGACAACCGCCAAGAGCTTCTCAAGATGAAGTTCAAAGAGCAGGGCGAGGACGTGGAGGCCCTGAAGATACTCCCCTCCACGCGCGATATGAAGAACCGCCATCCTTTTCGCGACGAAGCGGCGCGTACGGGCACGTCGGACCGTTCGTTCGTCCGCCCAACCCGAACGTCGCGCGCTCTGACGGAAGACGAGTTGGCCGCCGTCCACAAACGGGCGGCTCAAGTGGAGGATCCCGCCGTGCGCCGGGCCCTCTACCGCGCCATGTTGGCCGAGGCGGCCCATCGTGAAGAAGGGAAGGGGTCCGAGGACGCGTTTTAAGCGTTTTCTCTCACTTTTCCAGCGGTTTCAGGTTCGTTAACCGCTTTCATGTCGATATCGGCCCCTATAACGGTTGTATGGAAACCCGTTGCGTTCAAAAGCGACGTTTTCGACAAAATTACCACACATTCACTTTTTCTCCCCTTATACGCTTTCTGAAAGCCTCTAAAAGAGGTTAAAACTGTTGGTACCGTACCCCTGTTATGATACAATTTTCCAGTTGTCGCCATAACGTTCGGCCGGCGTGTCTCGACGGTCGGTCCGAGGCGCTGCGCGACGGTCGCGCCGTCCCTGCTCGTCTTACAGGGAAACAGGCGCGTTCTCACGAAAACGCACTGAAAAAGGAGCATGTCAGTGGTAAACAAACCTGACCATTACGACGGTTCTGACATCCAGGTCCTCGAGGGCCTGGAAGCGGTCCGCAAGCGTCCGGGCATGTACATCGGCTCGACCGGCCCGCGCGGCCTGCACCACCTGGTGTACGAGGTCGTCGACAACGCGGTCGACGAGGCCCTTGCCGGCTACTGCGACAAGATCGAGGTGTGGATACACCCGGACAACTCCATCACCGTCGACGACAACGGTCGCGGCATCCCGGTGGACAAGCATCCCAAAGAGAAGATCCCCACGGTCGAGGTCGTCCTCACCATCCTGCACGCCGGCGGCAAGTTCGGCGGCGAGGGATACAAGGTGTCCGGCGGCCTGCACGGCGTGGGCGTGTCGGTGGTGAACGCCCTTTCCTCGCGCGTCGAGGTGAGCGTGTTCAAGGAGGGCGTGCAGTACGACATCTCCTTCGACCACGGCAAGACGGCCGAGAAGCTGCGCGAAGTGGGCAAGGTCAAGCGCGGCAACGGCACGACGGTGACGTTCTGGCCCGATTCCGAGATATTCACCGACACCACCGTGTACGATTACGACACGCTGGCCAACCGCTTCCGCGAGATGGCGTTCCTGAACAAAGGGCTGAAGATCGTCCTGCACGACGAGCGCGCGAACCCCGGCAGCCCGCTGTCCGACATGGCGCCCGAACCGCGCACCGAAGTGTTCCAATACGCCGGCGGCATCGTCGACTTCGTGAAGTTCCTGAACGAGGGCAAGGAGACGCTGAACAAGCCGATCTACTTCGAGGCCGAGAACGAGGACGGCACGGTGGAGGTGGCCATGCAGTGGTCGTCCTCCTATTCCACGAACTCGGTCATGGCGTTCGCGAACAACATCAACACGCACGAGGGCGGCACGCACCTCGACGGCTTCAAGCAGGCCGTCACGCGCACCATCAACGAGTACGCCCGTGCGAAGGGCATCCTCAAGGAGAAGGACTCGAACCTCTCCGGCGACGACACGCGCGAAGGCTGCGCGGCCATCGTGTCCGTGAAGCTGCACGACCCGCAGTTCGAGGGGCAGACGAAGACGAAGCTTGGCAACACCGAGATCCGCCCGCTCGTGCAGAACGCCGTGACCCAGGGCCTCGCCGAGTACCTGGAGGAGAACCCGAAGCCGGCCAAACGCATCATCGACAAAGCCACGCAGGCGCTGAAGGCCCGCGAAGCCGCCCGCAAAGCCCGCGAGATGACGCGCCGCAAGGGCGTGCTCGACTCGTTCGCGCTGCCGGGCAAGCTGGCCGACTGCTCCAGCAAGACGCCCGCCGATTCCGAGATATTCATCGTAGAGGGCGACTCCGCAGGCGGCTCGGCCAAGCAGGCCCGCGACCGCAAGACGCAGGCCATCCTGCCGCTGCGCGGCAAGATCCTCAACGTGGAGCGCGCCGGTTTGCATCGCTCGCTGTCCAGCGACACCATCAGCTCGCTCATCACGGCCATCGGCACGAACATCGGCGACGATTTCGACGCCGACCAGGCGCGCTACCACCGCATCATCATCATGACCGATGCCGACGTGGACGGCGCCCACATCCGCTGCCTGCTGCTCACGTTCTTCTACCGCTACATGCCCGAGCTCATAAACCGCGGCTACATCTACATCGCGCAGCCTCCCATCTTCGGCCTGAAGAAGAAGAACTCGCGCAGTCCCAAGATCGAGCGTTACATCTACGACGAAGGCGCGCTCGGGAACGTGCTCGCGGAGTACGACAATCCCGATAAGTTCGACGTCCAGCGCTACAAGGGCCTTGGCGAGATGGACCCCGACCAGCTGTGGGAGACCACGATGGAGCCCGAGACGCGCACGCTTTTGCAGGTGAACATCGACGACGCCGCCGAGGCCGAGCGCGTGGTGAGCGAGCTCATGGGCGACCAGGTGGAACCGCGCAAGGAGTTCATCCAGAAACATGCCCGCGACGTCCGCTTCCTCGATATTTAAAGGAGAATCTCAGTGGCAGATAACAACGATTCTTTCGACGAGTTCCTGAACCGCGCCGAGGAAGACTACGACGCGGAGGGTGCAGAAGAGGATGATCTGGACGGCGCGCTCGCCGATGCCGAAGATGCGGGCGAGGAAGAAGGTTTTTCCGCCCCTGGCTCGGTGATATCCGACGAAATGCGCGCGAAGGCGCTCATCAAGGACGACCTTCCGAGCGCGCACGGCGAGATCGTGGAAGGCGCCAACGGCGGCAACGGCACCATCGTCCGCACGGCGTACCTGGGCAAGGAGATGCAGACGTCGTTTTTGGAGTACTCCATGAGCGTCATCGTGGCCCGCGCCTTGCCGGACGTGCGCGACGGCTTGAAGCCGGTGCACCGCCGTATCCTCTACGCCATGAACGAGAGCGGCTACACGCCCTCGCGCCCGCACATGAAGTCGGCCCGTACCGTGGGCGACGTCATCGGCAAGTACCACCCGCACGGCGATTCGGCCGTGTACGACACCATGGTGCGCTTGGCCCAGCCGTTCTCCATGCGCGTGCCGCTGGTCGACGGCCACGGCAACTTCGGCTCTATCGACGGCGACGGCGCGGCGGCCATGCGTTACACCGAGTCGCGCTTGGGCAAGGCGGCCATGGAGCTGCTGAGCGACTTGGACAAAGAGACGGTCGACTTCCAGCCGAACTACGACGAGAGCTTGGAAGAGCCCGTCGTGCTGCCGGCTCGCTTCCCCAACCTGCTGGTCAACGGCTCGCAGGGCATCGCCGTGGGCATGGCCACCAACATCCCGCCGCACAACTTGGGCGAGACGATCGACGCCACGTGCATGATGTTGGACGACCCCGACGTGACCACCGAGGACCTCATGAAGGCCCTGCCCGGGCCTGACTTTCCCACAGGCGGCATCATCATGGGCAAGAAGGGCATCCTCGACGCATACGAAACGGGCCGCGGCTCGCTCACCGTGCGCGCGAAGTGCGAGGTCGAAGAGAAGAAGAACGGCCGCAGCTCCATCATCGTGAAGGAAATCCCCTACATGGTGAACCGCCAGCGCCTGTTGGAGAAGCTGGGCGAGCTCGTGCGCGACAAGAAGCTGCCCGAGATCAGCAACATCCACGACGGCGCCGACCGCCACGGCATCGACATCATCATCGACCTCAAGCAGAACGCCATCCCGCAGGTGGTGCTCAACAAGCTGTACAAGCACACCCAGCTGCAGGTGGGTTTCGGCGCCATCATGCTTTCGCTGGTGGACGGCGTGCCCCGCGTGCTGTCGCTCAAGGAGATGCTGCACTACTACATCGCCCACCAGGAAGACGTGGTCGTGCGCCGCACGCGTTACGAGTTGGCGAAGGCGGAGGAGCGCGCCCACATCCTGGAAGGCTTGGTCGTCGCGCTCGACAACATCGACGAGGTCATCAGCATCATCCGCTCGTCCGACACCGACGCCGTGGCGTCCGCCCGCCTGACCGAGCGCTTTGGGCTGTCGAAGAAGCAGACCGACGCCATCCTCGAGATGAAGCTGCGCCGCCTGACCGGCTTGGAGCGCGGCAAGATCGAAGAGGAATTGGCCGCGCTGCGCGAGAAGATCGATTACTACAAGCGCGTGCTGGGCGATATGAACCTTGTGCGCGGCATCATCAAGGAAGAGCTCCTGGAGATCAAGAAGAAGTACGGCAACGCCCGCCGCACGAAGATCTCCGGTGATGCCAAGGATATCGACGTGGAGGATCTCATCGCCGACGAGAACATGGTGGTGACGGTGACGAAGGCCGGCTACGTGAAGCGCCTGCCCGTGGCCACCTACCGCCAGCAGAAGCGCGGCGGCAAGGGCATGCAGGGTGTGAACCTGAAGGACAACGACTACGTGGAGCACTTGTTCGTGGCTTCCACGCACGCCTACATGCTGTTCTTCTCAACGGCCGGCAAGGTGTACCGCTTGAAGGTGTACGAGTTGCCCGAGGCGTCGCGCCATGCGCGCGGCACGGCCATCGTGAACCTGCTGCCGCTGGCGAAGGGCGAGACCATCTCTGCCGTCATCGCCACGAAGGACTTCCCGGCCGACGAGTTCCTCATGTTCGCCACGTCGCACGGCATGGTGAAGAAGACGTCCATGGAACTGTACGACCGTACGCGCCGCGACGGCCTCATCGCCATCAACCTGAAGGACAACGACGAGCTCATCTCCGTGAAGCGCGTCGCTCCCGGCGAGAAGGTTATCATGGTGTCGAGCGCCGGCAAGGCCATCAAGTGGGACGAGGGCGAGGTGCGCGGCATGGGTCGCGACACCATGGGCGTCCGCGGCATGAACGTGCCCCCCATCGCCCGCGTGCTGGGCATGGAGATTGCGAAGCCCGGCACGGAGCTGTTCGTCATCACCGAGAAGGGTTACGGCAAGCGCACCCCCGTGAGCGAGTATCCCGACCACCATCGCGGCGGCCAGGGCGTGTTCACCATCACCATGACGGAGAAGAAGGGCCTGCTGGCCGCCATGAAGATCGTGGCGCCCGACGAGGAGATCATGATCATGTCCGAGGAGGGCGTGGTCGTGCGCACCCCGGTGCTCGGCATCTCCGAGCTCGGCCGCTCGACGCAGGGCGTTTGCGTGATGAAGGTGGCGGACAAGGATCGCGTGACGGCGGTTGCCATATCGAGCCGCGGCAAGAAGAAGCGCTCCGGCGACAAATCCGGCACCGACGACGAGTCGCAGATCGACCTTCTTGAAGACGAATCGGAAGAGGGAGACCTCGCCGAGAACGAGATCGACGAGTCGTAGAAGCGATTCCGTCCAATCTGACCCGACTCGAACGACGGGCCCCGATCAGGGCCCGTCGTTTTTTCATGTCCCTCAACGATTTCCCTTCCCATTAAAACGATTCGTTTTTTCATTTTGCAAAAACGATCCTGCATGCAATAAGCCGCTTTTTTTTTCTTCATTCTTTTTGGCAAACTTTTTTGTATGGAGCATTTTTTTTCATACAGCGTTTTCAACTCTCCTTTGCCTATTTTGCTTTTTCACCTCCTCCCTTCCTCCTTCAGTAGCAAACCTCCCTCTCTTTCGCCATTCCGATAGTGTTTCACGTGAAACATACCGCGATCGTATCGCAATTGTTAATTAATTATTTATTTGGTCATTAATAACTTTTTCATTGCCAATTAGCGAACGTTCGTACTCATGAATGCGGAAATCGTGGACGGGTTACACGTCCGGCACGACGGTGTTGACGTGCCGTATACTGCACGCTTCGCGAACGTTGCCGCGCCCGTCGGAATCGGGCGCTTCGTATGAAAGGGGGCGAGAGCCCGTGTCCATAACCGCATTGGCCCAAGGAGCGATCGGGTGCGCGCAGGGCGCCTGGGGGCAGGCCCAAAGCGCCGGACGGCGCGCCGGCATGGCGAGGAAGGCGCGCGCCGGCCGAGCACCGGCCGACAAAACCACGTCCGGCGACGTGTTCATGCTGTCCGTCCCCTTGTTCGTGGAGCTGTTCATGCAGATCATGGTGGGCAACGTGAACCAGATGATGCTGGCGCCGCAAGGCGTCGAGCCCGCCGCCGCCGTGGGCAACGCGCTGCAGATACTCAACATCATCACCATAGCGCTGTCCGCCATGGGCACGGCGTCGACCGTGCTCGTCACGCGCGTGCTGGGCAACGCATCGTCCAAGCGCACGATATCGGAGATAGCCACGGTGGCCTTGGTGGTGAACATGGTGCTCGGAGCGCTTATGACGGTCGCGCTGTTCGCGTTCTGGCCGCAGTTCTTCGCTTGGTTGCATATCGATTCGTCGCTGCATGCCATGGGGTCGTCGTTCCTGCTCATCGTGGGATCGACCACGATCATGCAAGGCGCGTTCTTCGCCGTCACGGCGCTGCTGCGCAGCTTCGCGCGCGTGGGAGACGTCATGGGGGCGAGCCTGGCTATGAACGCCGTCAACATCGGCATGTGCCTCGTGCTGGTGAACGGGGCTGGCATCGTCCCGGCGCTCGGCGTGGAGGGGACGGCCGCCGCGAACGTGGCCGCGCGTGCAGTGGGTTTGGCGCTGGCCGTGTTCCTGCTGCTACGGCACACCGACGTGCGCCCGTCGCCTCGTCTGCTGCGCCCTTTCCCCTGGAAAACGTTCAAGAATATGCTGGGCGTAGGCGTTCCCTCGTCGGGCGAGCAGATGAACTACGACTTGGCGCAGATCGTCATCCTGTCGTTCATCAACGTGCTGGGCACCACGGTGGTCACGGTGAAGGTGTACTGCTCCATGCTGGCATCCATCGCCTATCTGTATTCCATCGCGCTGTCGCAGGCCACGCAGATCGTGCTGGGCTACCTGTTCGGAGCGGGCAAGTTCGACCTGGTGCGCAAACGCGTGTGGATGGCCGATCTCATAGCGGCCGTGCTGACCACGGCCGTGTCGCTCACGCTGTGGTGGAACTTCGACGCGGTGGTGGGCCTGCTCACGGCCGATCCGCTCGTGCACGAGCTCGGCCGCCAGATCATGCTGGTGGAAGTGTTCCTGGGAATAGGCCGCAGCCTGAACATCGTGATGGTTCGCGCCCTCATCGCGCTCGGCGACGTGCGCACGCCGGTGACGGTGAACGTGGCGTTCTCGTGGGTGTTCGCCGTGGGCGGCGGCTGGCTTTTGGGCATCGGCTGGGGCTGGGGCCTCGTGGGCATGTGGATTGCCATGTGCATCGACGAATGGCTGCGCGCCGGGTTCCTCATGTTCACGTTCGCGCGGGGCGGGTGGAAACGCCGTGCGATGGGGGAGGGCGACAAAGGGAAACTGGATAGAGGAGGAACGGAAAGAATTTCGAACGGGGCGGCTCAAGGTGCCGTGGAGCAACCGGCATGGGAGGGGATTCCCGGCAAAGTGCTCGCCCCCCGCGGAACCTTCGCCCCGGCAGGCGTGAAGCAGGGCGAGATAGTGGGCGTGAACGCACCTTCGTTCGTGGCCACGACGACGCTCGACGGCCACAACGCCTCCGCAGCCGTGGAAGACGTCGTCGCTTCGTTTTGGTAGATGCCGCTCGGCGACGCTACCCTTCGAAGTCCTCGGGTGCCAGCTCTTCCAAAAACGATCGGAAGTCGGCGAGCTCCTCTTCCTCGTCCGGCGCGCTCTTGAACACGTAGGGGAACGAAGCCCTCTCGAGCACGTCCTCTTCGATGTAGATGGGAGCTTGCTGGCGCAGGGCGAGCGCGATGGCGTCCGAGGGGCGCGCGTCCAAGTCGATGAGGCGGTCGTGCTGCTTGAGGGTCAGGCGCGAGAAGAACATGGCGCCCTTCACGTCGTTGATGACCACATGGTCGACCCGCGCGTCGAGGTTCGTGAGGGCGTCGAGAAACAGGTCGTGCGTCATAGGTCGCGCGAAGCGAGCTTTCTCCAAGGCTATGCCCAGCTGGGTCGCCTCGTTCACGCCCACCCATATGGGCACGATGCGGCACTTGCCGGGCTGCGTGGGTTCCTCGACCGGCTGCAGCACGACGATGGAGGGGGCCGGCGCGGCCGAGACGATCAGGGTTTGCACGTTCACAGGTACCATGGAAGCTCCTCGCTGCGTCAGGGGACCGGTTCACCGGTTGCACCGATTATACCGCTGGCTCGCCCCGGCGGCGGTTGACGAAGAAGGCGTTTCCCCTATGTGACGGTCTTGCCGCGTTTCGGTTTTTACACTTATAGTCCAATGGAAAAATTCCCAGATGACCTTTTGAAAATGCTTGGTAAAAAAGTGCTTGACCAAAACGTTGATTGTGGGTTACAGTGTTCAGGCACTTTTTTTACGGGCCCGTAGCTCAGTTGGTTAGAGCGCACGCCTGATAAGCGTGAGGTCGCTGGTTCAAATCCATTCGGGCCCACCATTTTTTGCGATAAACGCTCCACCGTGAGCCGAGTTAGCCGGTGGAGCGTTTATTATTTTCTCGGGGAAAGTGCCGTATCACTTTTCGCCCGCCGCATTTCCGAGGCGAAAGCGCGATACGATGAAGAACGGGGCATTAGCTCAGCTGGGAGAGCGACGGCTTTGCAAGCCGTAGGTCAGGGGTTCGATCCCCCTATGCTCCACCATCAATCAGACGGATCCTGCGAAAGGGTCCGTTTTTTATAATATGAGTAGAGCATTGTCAAGATGCAATAAAGGCCCAGACCGGATCATTTCCAGCCTGGGCTCTCCTATATCAACCTCGCAAACGCTCACGGACGGGTGTGTCATTGAATCGACGCTCGTTTTC
>NZ_PPTR01000020.1 GCF_003339845.1 Gordonibacter sp. 28C | reverse complement strand
CTGGTCCGGGGGCCTGTCGGCGTTTCGGGGGGGGGGGGGCTATACGATTGGTATGTTTTTTCTTCATGCGGCTGTCGCATAGATGGCGATGTGCCTGTTTTCCTGCAGTCTGATAAAGGCGGACTGGTCGGCCAGCGACTCGACGCGGCCATAGCTGTACTAGATCAAGCTGGTTAGGTAGTTGATCGGTAGAAGCCGCTAAACTCCTTGCTCTGGTCGTTCGGGCTGATTCTTGCAGTAATGGGGAGTCAGGAAGTTGGGAGGACTGTGCTGTTGGGGTGGAGGCTTGAGAACTGTGCACTCAAGGCGTTTAGATGTTCGCGTTCTTGGAATGCCAGAGGGCTGTTTTACTGTGGGAGGCAAGAAATCAGAGATGGCTATCAATTGTCTGTCTAACGGATCCAGCCCGTGAAAGAGTCGTGATAAAGATGCTTTTATTCAGAATATCAGTTAATGGAGGTGGTTTGAGAACTTTGCTGCGTTGTTGTGTCGATATAATTGGGTCATTCATTTTTTGCGTGTTACAATTAATTGCTTATCGATGCGCAGCATTATGGATGCGATATTTCATATTTTGTATATGAAGTACTATTGCGAATTACGCTGGAGGATGAATATGAATTTACCAAAGAAGATGATGTCGGTTTTAATGGGCGTTGTCTTGGCATTTGGGCTAAACCCTGTTGCGGTTGCGGATGCGGCAGAAGAAGATAGTCTTGAACAGCAGCAGGCCCTCACAGATGAATCCGCCGAAGTGTTTCCGCCTATAGACAACAATCTTGAGTCTCATGAGTTGATAGACCAACGCGAAATTATTAGCGATTCTCAGAATGCTTTGGCTGAGAATGCAGTTAAAAGTGATAGCTTCGATAAGGATATCGCCTCAGTAATTGAGTTTATATATGTCGATCTGCAGGTTGCATCTTATGGTGACACTCAGCTGTTTGCTGTATCTTTACTGGATTCTGCTGTGGAAATATCCCATATGTCCATTAAAATTGTTGATGAAGAAAGTAATGTTTATTTTTTAGACGCCCTTTCCTATGCAGGTGGGGCTGCGTCTTTTGAGATGCATATTGAAGAAGGAATGCTTCAAGGTGCATATCGGATAACCGAGATAAATTATCTTGTAAAGGACGATGCGACTGAATATAGCATTCTAGTTCCTAGCTCCGAGAAGGGTGCATACGGCTTTACTGTTCTTCCTGAAGGAGCGTTGGGGGAATTGGACGATGCGGAAATTGTGGAGTCCGAGGAAAGCGTCACTGTTTTTACAATTGACGATAACGGTTCATTAACAGAAAAAGACACTGTCGGTGGAGCTCTTGCTGCCGCCCAGTCATCTAGCGTGTCGGTTTTTTCCGCTCGAATGCAGACGGGAAATATAGTGGTAGCTCTAGATCCGGGCCATGGAATTGACCCCAATACTGGAGTCTATGATCCCGGTGCTTCTGCTAATGGTATCGTAGAGGCTGATGTCAATGAACTAATTGCCCGTTATTGCAAAGAAGAATTAGGGCAATATTTCGGGGTTACCGTGCTTCTAGTGCCAAGGTATAGGAGTGTCAATGATCGCGTTGACTGGGCGGTTGCTAATGGTGCGAACGTGTATGTAAGCCTCCATAATAATTCTGCCACTGCTGGAGCTTATGGGTTTGAGATATATGTTCCGAATGAAAGTAATTTCAATCATGCGACTCATGTGGTTGGAACGCAGCTGGCTCAGAAGATCGCAAGGCGATTGGCGGAACTTGGATTGTATGATAGGGGAATAAAGTACAGGGATTCGGAAAATGTGAATGGTTCTGGCCCATTTTACTACGATGATGGTCATCTGGCTGATTATTATTCTGCAATAGAGCGGAGCAGGCAGAACGGCATTGCAGGAATTATCGTTGAACACGCTTTTGTTACTAATGCTACCGATGCGGCGTTTCTTGCAAGTGAAGGGAATCTTCGAAGCCTTGGAATAGCTGATGCTAAAGCAATTGCTGAACAGTACGGCTTACTCAAAGTATCCGAGGAACAGTATAAGGGTGTTTATGATTACGAGTATTATATTTCGCACAATCCTGACGTAAATCAAGCTTTTGGTGCTGACAAGACTGCGGTATTTAAGCATTTTATAGAGTTCGGTATGATGGAAGGCAGGCAAGGTTCCGATATCTTCGATCCAATTTACTATAAGTCGACCTATAGCGATGTTGCATATGCATTTGGTTCGGAGATGAGTAAATATTACACTCATTTCATTTCATTTCTGACGGCATGACGGAAGGGCGTCAAGGTTCCTCGACGTTCTCTGTGCTTTCTTACTACAATAGGTATGCTGATCTTCGAAGCGCTTTCGGCACGTCGTCTTGGAAGCCATTTTATTTTCATTATGTGGAATGTGGAAAATTAGAGGGAAGAGTTGCGATAGGCTGCGATAAGCTAATTGATTACGTTAGTTCTCGGAGTGGTGCGGATTATGCGTCGATCTATGATGGGGAGTATTATCTTGTCAATAATCCAGATTTGGAACGATTTGCTACAGTGACCATCGGTTTAGTTTCCGTTGTAGATGATATACGCCTTTTGTCCCATTTCGTTTCCGACGGTATGCGCGAGGGAAGGCAGGCCTCTTCTTCTTTTTCCGTGGCTTCTTACTACAATCAGTATCCCGACTTGAGACGTGCTTTTGGTACATCATGGGAATCGTATTACCGACACTACCTTGAATGCGGGAAGGCGGAAGGCCGCGCGGGGAGCGGATGCGGTAAAATTGAAGGGGTCATAGCATCCTCTGACGGAGTGGATTACTCTGCGATATATGATGGGGTGTATTATGCTGAGCATAACGTTGATGTCGCGGCTTATGCTTCAGTAAAAGCCGGCTCTGATTTTGTTTTAGTTGATAGCAAGTTACTTGGTCATTTCATTTCCGACGGTATGCGCGAGGGAAGGCAGGCCTCTTCTTCTTTTTCCGTGGCTTCTTACTACAATCAGTATCCCGACTTGAGACGTGCTTTTGGTACATCATGGGAATCGTATTACCGACACTACCTTGAATGCGGGAAGGCGGAAGGCCGCGCGGGAGTTGGATGCGATGAACTAATTCCAGATGACAATGCACCTTCGGCTATTATGGGGTCAAGCAAAACAAGCGTTGCTCAGATGACTGCTTTCTATAATTCAAAAGGGAAGACTTATCCTGCTCGGCATTACAGTTCAAAAGGCGCGCCGAGCATAGAAGTCTTTTCCCAGCTGGTCTTAGAAGAGGCAACGGCTGAAGGGGTGCGTGCGGAAGTATTGTTTTGTCAGGCTATGAAGGAGACCGGTTGGCTGCAGTTTGGCGGAAGTGTTAAGGCTGAGCAGTGTAACTTCGGAGGATTAGGGGCAACTTCTCCAACTGTCGGTGGTGCATCGTTCGAAAATGTCCGCAAAGGACTTAGAGCACAAGTACAGCATCTCAAGTTGTATGCATCGACTGATCCGCTAGTAAATGATTGTATCGATCCTCGTTGGGACAATGTTATAAGTGCTTATGGTCGTGGTTGTGCCCCTAATCTAGAGGACCTTAATGGAAAGTGGGCCGTGCCTGGGGATGGTTATGGTGAAAGCATCTACAGCATGATCCAACAGATGCTAACCTTTTAGCTGCTGTCGCAACCAAAACTGACTTGCAGATTAATCTTGTGAACTTGCTGGCACGATCATATATTCATAACCGGTTTCGCACATATGGCATGGTATTCGACTAACTGTAATCATTGCTGTCTATTTTGAACTTGCTTGATTTTGAGAAGGGCATATCGTGCTTGAAAAGCTAAAAAGTGATTCATCTCGCCTGCTTCTTGGGACAATGTTTCTATTCCTTGTTTCCGTGAGTTTAAGAGCCCTTATATCTAATTACGATAAACTAATCTCTGTCTATCCCGATGAATTACTTTATATAGAAGCTTGTAGAAGCTTACTTGATGGCAATGGTTTCACTTTCCGTGGAGTGGACTCAGGGTTTGATAAAGTGTTGTATTCATTTTTTTTGCTGCCGTCGATGGCCTTTCAGGAGACGGATGTCCAACTGAGAGTCGTCAGTTTATTGAATTCAATTTATATCAGTTCGGCTGTTTTTCCAACCGTTTTGCTGGCTAAAAGAGCAGGACTCGGTATTTGGTCGAGTTTAATCTGCGCAGTATTCGTTATACTGCTTCCAGACATGTGTCTTTCCATGACATTTATGAGTGAAAATATCTATTTCCCCTTTTCGTTATGGCTGGTTTATTGGATATGGATTGTTTTTTCGGATGAACGCAGAGACATACTCAAGCGATCCGTCCTTTTATCAATAGCTTGTTTTTTAATATATCTCTGCAAAGAGGTTGGTCTATGCTTTGTAGTTGTATATGGTCTTCTTCTTGGTTACCGAATTGCAAGAAACCGAAAAAGACGGAAGGATGATATCAAAGCACTCGTTGCTTTTGTCGTTGTATTCAGCGTGTTCTTTTTTTGCTTCAAAATGTTTATATTCCATCAAGATGGTCACTATGCGGTTCTTCCGGTACAGAGTCTCGGCGAGTCGATTGGCTTTTTTATCTATTCGTTGGCGGTCAACTTAGAATACATGTTAATTAGTGTGTTCGTCATTCCGTTGCTTATTTGCATTTGGGCGTATGGCAGTATGTCCAAAAAAGATAGAGCTCTATTTTGGATTTGTGCCTTGTGGGGCTTAGTCACGGTATTTGTCATTACCTACACGATCTCTATTCGTGAAGACGTCGGTTTGGATGCGATAAGGCAGCATACTCGGTACTACTCCGCTCTTGTGGTTCCCTTAATTATCCTTTTAATCAAATATTTTAATAAAGAAAAATCAATATTTGGCAATCATAAAAAGCCTCAATTGGTCGCCATGGCAGTTACTGTCATCTTTATCTTGGGAACCATGCTTCTTTCTCAAGTTTATTACGGGTCCCTTGTTGATAATTTCAATTTGCGGTACTTCAATTGGATGATCGAGGCAATTGAGCAGAGCACTTTTTTTGACGCTGTTATCATAATGCGAATAATCGTTATTGCCGCTGTGGTGCTTATCTTTTCGTGTATTGCGTTTACGCGATTTAAGCGTATTGGCATCGGGCTATTTCTTTTTTGCGTACTTACTGTTTGTTTAATCGGGAATGCGGTCTGTATAAAGCTTTTTGACGCAACATATTCGGTGTCCGACCAAGGGAAAAATGAGGTGCTGGAACTTGGTGACTATTTGTCGAAAAAGGATGGAAACCTATTAATTGTGCTAGACAGCAATCCAACTTATTCATTATGTAATAAGAAACTGGATACATTTTTGAATGTCGACAATGAATATCAGATTTACTTAGATACGCTATTTGATATTATCAAGGACGATGGAACAATTAATCTAAATGATGAAAATGTCTCAACGCGATCATTTAACTTAGCTAGGATCGTGCCCTACGAGAATCTCGATGCTATTAGCTATATTCTAGTAAATGTTAATCAAGGAGTTTCTATCCCTCCCAGTAGTGGGAAGCTCGTTGAAGATTTTACATATGGTGATTATCGGCTTTACAATCTAAGTGATACGAATAACATTAATATAATGATCAGTTTGTCGGAAAGTGATTTCTCTATGCGAGTTGGTTAAGTAGGGCCTATAAGGAGGCTTCGATTTGTTGACCGAAAAAATAGCAATTTGCATACCTTGCTATAATGAAGCACCGACTATCACCTCAGTGGTAGAGTCGTTTCGCTCAGAATTGCCAGAAGCTGAAATCTGGGTAATTGATAACAACTCGACAGATGGTACTGGGGCTGTCGCTGAAAAAGCTGGCGCGCGGGTGATTTTAGAAAATCGTCAGGGCAAGGGAAATGCTATCAAAGCTGCATTCAGGCAAATCGAGGCGGATATCTACGTCTTGGCCGATGGAGATAATCAATGCCCTGCGGAAGCGGTGCATGATTTAATAAAGCCAATTTTGTTTGATAACGCAGATTTGGTGGTAGGCGATCGCCTGACGGGAGGAGGATATGACCGAGAGAATAAGCGAGCGTTTCACTCATTCGGGAACAGATTGGTATTAAGCCTTATCAATGGGCTTTATGGCGTCCGTCTTACCGACATTTTAAGCGGTTATCGAGCATGTAATCGTTTATTCGCAAAGGGATATCCTATCTTGAGTAAGGGTTACGAGATTGAGACGGAAATGAGCATTCATGCTGTCGCGAATGGGTTCCGACTTCAACAGGTTCCATTCAATGTTAGAGACCGTCCGGAAATTGCTGGACAATCGAAGGTGTCGACTTTCAGCGATGGTCTTTTAGTCTTGAGCTCGGTTGCTCTTTTGTTTATGGATTTGAAGCCACTAAGGTTCTTCTCCGCTATTTCCTTCTTGCTTCTTATTGCTGGGATCGCTGTTGGCATACCAGTCATAAGACAATCTCTTTTAGTGAACGAAGTGTCTCTATATGGATCAGCTTTATTGGCTGTTGGCTTCGTTGTGCTTGCGATGTTGTTTTTCATATCTGGGCTGATTCTTCACATAATGCGGCGAAAGGAACAAAAAAATTATGAGTTGTTTTTGTCCCTTATCTCAAATAGGCTTGGCAGATAACTAGTATGCAAAAGAGTATGCGGTCAAGCATGCTATGCCAAGGCGCCAGATATGTAATCGTTGGCGTGGCCTCTGCCTTGCTAGAATTGATTATATTTTCGGTGCTTTATTATGTTGCACAGGTATCAGCTGCTTGGGCGAGTCCTGTTTCCTTGCTTTGCTCTACGGTGCTTAATTACGCATTAAGTAAAAACTGGTCTTTTAAAGGCGATTCAAGCATATTGAAAAGTCTGTTGCTGTATGTTTTGCTCCTGTGCTTCAACTCAATATTCTCATCGATAGCTACTCAATTTTTTATTGATATCGGGATATCAGCTTTGTTTGCAAAGTTATTGACTATGAGTTGTGTGGTTGTCTGGAATTTTTTCTTATATCGTAAAGTGGTATTTCGGTAATGAAATCTTGTTTTTGACTTGAGGCTACTCCTTCTGTTAGCTATTCAGTCGTTTCCATATTACGTGAAGTCTTTTAGATATGGTTTTCCCAACGCTACGAGGGGAAAAATCCTCTCTGATGGTTTTTTGTCCTCGTTCAGCTGTTTTTTTGTAAAACTCCGGATCTTCGACAAGCCGTTTCATAAAGTCAGATGCTTGGTCGAGGTCAGGATCGGCCCAGTGCCATCCTTTTCGATAGAAATCAGAGCTTTCGGCAATTTCTACAATCTTGCACTGAACAGGACAGCAATTATCGTCCGTCATGTATACCTGGTTGCCGCTCCAGTCCGTAAGAATTGCGGGAACTCCCCAGTACATAGCCTCGGCTGGGCCAAGTCCGAAACCTTCGGACCGGTGAAGGCTGACAAAGACGTCGCACAGAGAAATAAGTGAATTGAGATGCGGCTTTGACAGCGTTCCGATAATCACGTGTGCATTGGCACGTTTGCGTAACTCATCCACGAGTCCTGTTTCGTCCACCCAATCTTCTGGTGCGTTGATTTTTATGACGAGGCCGACATCTTCTCGATTGCCGAATGCTCGGTCGAATGCCTGTATGACACCTTCAGGATTTTTTCTCGCCTGCGTCGAGCGTATATCGTACATCATCAAGAAAAGAAAGGCGTCAGAAGGGAGGTTGAAATCTTTTCGGGTTAGACACTCTTCTCGCTGTTCTTCGAGACAGCAGGGAATTACGTAAACTGGCTTCTCGGTTACATTTTCGAATGACTGCTTTGTGAAGTCGCTTGACGTCCAGACTTCGTCGACACCGTCGAATGCGGAAGCCCATTCTTCGGGGAATTCGGGCAGCTCCCAATACCAGAAAGCAATATTGTAGCGATTTGAAAACGCTTCAGGTGCAATTTCACTGCGAAGCGAATCGATGCCATTAATGTTGGTGAGCATGATGTTTGTGTTGTAAGGGAACGTGTTCGTAATCTTATCATTCCAGTCTTTGTTCGAGTAAGTGTGCGATGGTATGCTCTCACAGTTTACGATGGTAAATGGTATACAGGCTGCCGACAATGCCGTTGCCACGATGCGAGCTGCTTCGCCCAATCCGAAATCCCCCCGAATGAATCCACAGAGATTGACTCCATTCGGCCTGTGCGAGGGTTTTTCTTCTTTGGGCTCGCAAATTTCCCGACTATGCAACATTGATCTGATGGAGCCTCTCCTCAAGGCCTTCATCAGACCGTCACCACCAATGTCATTTTTTCTCTGACATTCGTATTCGGCCAATGCTTTTTCAATAGGTCGAGTGTACTGATCGGGAAGCAAGTGCTCTTGTTTCCCATGTGATAAAAACCATTGAACAAAAGATAGTCGATTATCTCCTTCGAGACTGGGAAAAGATGTTCTCAAGTCATTTCGCAATGAATAAATTTCCATCATGGGCGCGGTAATGGGAACCGGGTGATCGTCGCCGCATCTGCAGTTCTTTTCGAGAAACAAATCAGGGTGAGCAAAGGGGTTGTTCTCACATTTTTCGCGCAGGCGATAATCTCGAAGATAGTACGTTTTGACAAACTCTAGGATTTCGGTTCCATTATCGAATCGATCTTTTTCTTCGCCAAGGGGGTTCATGTCGAAGGGGCTTTTGGCTGCAAAAGGGAATACCTCCCTTTTGCAGCCAAAAGCCCATGCGTATTCTATCCAATTATTAAAAAAATGCCAGTGTTTTTGAACGAAAGCGTTTTTTCGAAGCGGGGTGGCGGAGCCGCTTATGATCCTACAGCAATACTCAATTTTTTTTCGACCCCATGCAACGTAATTGCGGACAAGCTCTCCATTATCGAATAGGACGTGTTCTCGCGTGGATTGAACATCGTCCATCAAGGAAAAATCTGTCGATGTCGTGATGCCCCCGGGCAGTAATATGCTGTTTTCTTCTATGTGGGGAGGGAGGTAGTGCGTGGAAAGGAAATCTGATATTCGATACGGGGACAGAAGGAAAACGGGATAGTGTTCAAGCAAGTTTTCGAGTGCGCATAGAGAGCAGAGTAGAGAGAACTCGGATCTGCTCAACATGAATGAAAAATCACTAACAATATTTCCGAGAATGGCACCTATGTCAAACGATGTGCAATTTTGAATAGAGGGATTGCTTTCGACAATACCACGTCGTTGGTCAATGCAGCACACAACGGTTGGATGCACGCTGGACAGGGAAGCTATTTGGTCGCGAAAAGCAATGATTTCACTACTTGTTGCGGTGATGAGGCAGGTTATTTCCATGGATATTCTCCAGTTTTTAGATTGCTAGACCCTCCATGGCAAAACGATCTAGCATGCCAAATACTTCGCTGACTTAGAACGATTTTAATTATACACGTGAAGGAGATTGGTTTGACGAACTGTTTATGATTTTAGTTCAGCTGCGTGATACAAGAATGCAAAAAGAAGGCTATCTTGAGAAAAGTCAAAATGCGCAATAATTTATGCTATTTTATTGGAACCCCCAGCTTGCTATGCCACTTGCTTCACAATTAAGACTTTCATACAAAACGTGATGCTTTCTGCGATTAGGCATCGTTGTGGTTGGATGCATCGTTTGGCTATCGATGGAAGAATAAAGTAGGAGGACGTTGAAAGTGATCAATATCGTGCTGCTTTCAGGTGGCTCAGGCACAAGACTTTGGCCGCTTTCTAACGAAGCACGCTCTAAGCAGTTTCTTAAAGTTCTGAGGGATGCTGGAGGATGTCGGCAGTCGATGGTTCAGCGAACTTTCGATATGATTCGTAACGTAGGCTCGGAGTTGAATATCGTGGTTGCAACGTGCGCTTCGCAGCTCGCGTCAATACAATCACAAGTCAAGGGCGATTATAAAGTGGTCGTTGAGCCCGAGAGGAGAGACACTGCGCCTGCCATTATGCTTTCGGCCGCGTATTTATCGCTTTGCGCAGGCTCTAATGCGGATGATACGGTTGTGGTTATGCCTATCGACACCTTTGCAGATCAGTCCTACTATGATTGCGTGGTTAACGTCGATGCTGCAGTGCAGGCAGATGCTGCCGATCTTGTTCTTCTCGGTGCCTGTCCAACATACCCTTCTGAAAAGTTTGGATACATTCTTCCGAAACGGTCCGATACGCCAACACGCATGGTTTCTCGATTCATTGAAAAACCGAAGGAGGCTGTGGCCAAGGAGCTGATTGACGAAGGGGCTCTGTGGAACTGCGGTGTGTTTGGCTTTAGACTTTCTTATCTGATGGAAGTGCTGAAGCGATATCATCCGCTTGACTCGTTTGATGACTTGGTCAAAGACTATTCGCTTCTACCCAAAAACAGCTTTGATTACGAAGTTGTGGAAAAGGCTCAATCGGTTGCGGTTATTCCGTACGAGGGCACTTGGAAGGATTTGGGAACATGGAATACCCTCACTGAGGAAATGGCTGACTTTGAAGCGGGACGGGTTATTTCGGATGAGTTTTGCAGCAATACCCACGTGATCAATGAGACGGGATTGCCAATGGTGGTTGCGGGTTTGAAAGATGCCGTGGTCGTGGCCACCCCCGATGGGATAATCGTTTCGGACAAAGTGCGCAGCGCCCACGTGAAGCCGCTCATCGAACAGGTTGCCGCGACTCGTCCCATGTATGAATCACGACAGTGGGGAGAATACTCTGTTCTGGGACAGGGAGTGCATGCAGAGGATTCGGGCTCTTTGGAGAAGATGCTTGTAATTAATGCGGGCAAACAGCTCTCGTACCAAAGCCATGCTTGTCGATCCGAGGTATGGACGGTTGTCGATGGGGAAGGGGAGGTTGTTCTCGACGGAGAAACCGAATTCGTGTCCAGGGGATCGGTGATCAAGATACCTTCAGGGAAAAAACATGCCATTCGCGCTATTACGCGGTTAAGCATTGTCGAGGTTCAGATCGGTAGTGATCTGGTGGAAGAAGATATTGAACGATTTGGGTTTTTTTGGAATCTTGAAGAGTAGCCGTCGCTTGTTATCGGAGGTTGATATGAAAAAGGCATTGATTACTGGCATAACTGGGCAGGATGGCTCTTATTTGGCTGAACTGCTCTTAGAAAAGGGATATGAAGTTCATGGAATGGTAAGGCGCTCGTCAGTTCATACTACGGAAAGAATAGATCATCTTTTGGGCTTGGACCGCTTGGTGCTACATGACGGCGACTTGGCAGACGCATGCTCAATCACAAAAATTGTATACGAAGTCTGTCCAGATGAAATCTATAACTTGGCTGCGCAATCCCATGTTGGTGTTTCGTTCGATGCGCCGGAGTATACGGGTGATGTGGATGCGTTGGGAGTACTTCGCATTCTTGAGGCAGTGCATATCGCAAAACTAGATAAAACCTGCCGCGTTTACCAAGCTTCAACATCCGAATTGTATGGAAAGGTGGTAGAGACTCCCCAGAGTGAGCTAACTCCATTCCATCCCTACTCGCCTTATGCAGTCGCAAAACAGTATGGCTTTTGGATGGTTCGACAATATCGTGAGGCCTACGGCATGTTCGCGGCAAACGGCATTCTTTTCAACCACGAGTCTGAAAGGCGTGGGGAAAACTTTGTCACGCGTAAGATAACGCGTGCCGTAGGGCGCATCGCTCGAGGATTGCAAACCCATGTAGAATTAGGAAACCTTGACTCTTTGCGTGACTGGGGATATGCAAAAGATTACGTAGAATGCATGTGGCTCATTCTGCAGCAGGAAGAACCCGATGATTTTGTGATCGCTACAGGTGTTCAGCATTCGGTTCGCGAGTTTACAGAGTGGGCTTTCAACTACGCCGGCATCGATATTGAATGGCGTGGTTTTGGGGTTGAGGAGAAGGGATACGATGTGGCAACTGGGAAGATGGTAGTGAGCGTGAATCCGGCATTCTACCGTCCGACCGATGTCGTTGATCTTTGGGGCAACCCCACCAAAGCCAAGACGAAGCTCGGGTGGGATCCGTGCAAGACAAGCTGTGAGGAATTGTGTCGTCTCATGGTCGAGCACGATTTGGCGCTTGCAGATCAAGAAGCGGCTGCGAGCAATTAGCACAATGGCTGACAATACGGTTCTTGTCATAGGGGTCAATGGGTTTGTCGGTTCCTATGTAGCCCAAGAGTTTGCCGCCAGTGGCTATCGGGTATTGGGTGCTGATCGTTCGAGTTCGTGCATGCTGGAAGCTGTCGAGTCGTTTCGAACCCTAGACGTTTGTGACCCCGAGAAAACCAAGAAGACAGTAGCTAGTTTCGCTCCGGATATCATAGTAAATTTGGCTGCAGTGAGCAGTGTGGGAGTGTCTTGGGCGATGCCGGGGCAGACGATGGCAGTCAACGTAATAGGCTCAATCAATGTTCTTGAATCAGCGAAGGACCTTGACAACGCCCCAAAGATCCTCATGGTGGGATCAAGTGAGGAGTACGCTCCATCAGGCGCTCCTTTAACCGAAGACTCTCCTTTGAGCGCAAACAGTCCTTACGGAATCTCGAAGTCCGCTCAAGAACGTTTTGCCGAACTATACGCCGAACGCTATGGGCTGAGGGTGTATCGCACCCGCTCGTTCAACCATACCGGCATCGGGCAGAGCGAGACGTTCGTCATTCCCAGTTTTTGCAAGCAGATTGCTGCCATTTCCAATTCAGGCAAATCCGGAATCGTTCATGTGGGCAATCTGTCGGTTCGTAGGGATTTCTCAGATGTTCGTGACATTGCGCGCGCGTATCGAATGATCGTCGAAAGTGAATGCTCGGGCGAGGTTTTCAATGTGGGCTCTGGACGCGCTCTCGCTCTCTCGGATTTACTTAATCTTATGATAGCAGACTGTCCTAATGAGGTGCGCATTGAGGCAGATGTCGAGCGAACGAGAGTGATGGATTGCCCTCTTATCGTTGCCGATATTTCTAAAATCAGGGAATGCCTTGGTTGGCGACCGTCTGTACCAATTGAAGCGACGATTCGAGAAATGCTCGACTATTGGAGGCGGTCGCATGAATAAAGATGTTCTGCGTGCGGGTGATGAAGAAACTTATTCAGTGATCGTTATTGTTCGAATATCCATGGACGATCCTCCCATCATGGAGTCAATGTCGGAGATGGAGCAGTATATTCGGGCGGGCAACGTAATCGCCCTTGCTGATGCGACCAGAAAGGGGATAACACGATTTCCGGAAGGCGCGGTTATTTGCCGATGTGCAGAAGGTTCTGAGGTAGAGCAAATCGATCGCGTTTACCGAGAAGTAAAGCGAATAAAAGCGCGCTTTCTTGGCATGATGGATGAACATGCGAAATTTGATGCAGGTGTTTTAGAGGGCGTGATCGCATCATTGAACTCGGCCGATCGACATGGCATTTCCTCGCCACGCGCAAAGCGGTATCCCTACTTCTCGCTGCCCTATAACAATATAGCGGCCATGGACGATCGCGATTATCGGGAAAGGGCCTTAGACGCTGTAAAGCGTTGTTTGCCCGACTATTCCCTCGTTCCCTTTGCATCTTCTGTCTGCTTTGTCGCTCGAAAAAACATCGTTGATAACTTTGGCTTGCTTGACACTGATCTTGCTGATCTTGAAACGGCCATGGTGGATTTTTCCGCTCGTGTGAACGAGTTCGGATACTCATCCCTTATGGCAAACCATGTGTATCTAGAAGGTGATTACTCCGAAGGGCCAATAGAGTTTGAGGAAGTGTTCGAGCGGCTCAGAGAGAGGTATTCATATTTGCCCGAATTGCTCTCAAGATATTTCAATGAGAACATAGACGAATCGGATCGGTTCTTCGAGCTTTTCGTAAAAGAACCTCAGAAAAAAAAGAAATTACTTTTTGAGTTTACGGTCATGCCACCTTTCTACAATGGCACCTCGGAGTTCCAGCTGCACCTTTTGGAATACTTTTCTCAACTTTATTCGGACAAGTACGATATTTTCGTTCGTGTGGGAGATGACGCTTCGAAGTATCATCGACTACAGCAGAGGTTTCCGGAAATGCATTTCAGCGAGACTTTCTCGGACGTGTTTCATATAGGCCTGTCGGCAACACAGCCCTTTTATGCCGAGCAGATCAGCTACATGAGCAATCATTGTTTGAAAATTGTGTTCAGTGTCCTCGATATCATTATGTGCAGAAGCGACTATCTGAGGGTTATGGATCCTCCTCGCGACAATCTGGTCCGCTTGGGTGCCTCGATTAGCGATGGCATGGTGGCTATCAGCGATTACACCCGTGAAGACTTACGATCGTATTTTCATGCCTCCCCAGAGGTATCTGAGGCAGAAGTAAGACGCATACTCATTTCCACAGATGCCGATTCGGAGATGCCCGATGAGGACTTCTCCTCTGCGGTCCCGTTTGAAGAATACGTACTCGTCGTCGGCAATCGGTTTCGCCACAAAGCCCTTCGCGAAACGCTTAGGGCTGTAGGGGGGACCGATCGAAACTTCGTAGTGATAGGGCTTTCGGCCGATGAATGCGTTGGTGACAACATTGTCGGATTCGACAGCGGCAAGCTTGACGATTCTTTTATCAGCTATCTATACGGTCGCTGTTCTGCTCTTTTGTTTCCGTCGGTTTACGAGGGCTATGGGCTTCCAATAGCAATTGCCTTGAGAAAGGGCAAGATTGTTGTGGTGCACGACAACCCCTTGAACAGGGAGTTGTGCAATAGTTACGAAGAGGTTGCTCATCAATTCTTCTTCTTCGAGACCTTTGACGAGATCGATTCTGCTTTGAATCGCGTTGCCGTCGAGGCGAAAGACATCCCTCGTGGCGAGCTCGCATCCACATGGAAGGATGCCGTTGTTCAAGTGGAGGAATACCTACAGGAGATTCTGTCTCGGCAGAGCACGTTCGCTATGTTGAATCATCGGCGCTTTCTGACGAGCTTGTTGGGGGCTTGCACCGAGCGCACGATGGAGGTTGTAGCTGCGCCAGCCCCTTCTTTGCGTGACTTGCTGGTTGAGCGATTTTTGGAAAACCATCCTGTTCGTTATAAGATAGTTAAAGCGTTGTACAGAGGGTACGCCCACGTGAGAAAGTGACACCAGTGGCGAAAGAGGAGAGATTTGCATTGGAAATTAAAAATTCCAACATGTGCCGAGGAAATGGAGTGGCTTACTATGGGTTGACCGTTGGAGAATCGCGGCCAACCCGTGCTTTTTTATCTTTTGAGAATGGCCGTGAACTTTCATTGACGGTTTCCGAATTGGGGGATTTCGATGATTGCCGCTGGGGAGTTTCTGCTCCTTTGCTGTCTGCGCCGCACGCAATCTCTCTAGAGTGCGAGAGCGATCTAGTACGAAAGGATATCGCTCCCTTGTCCCTCAAATGGTTTTCTCGATGGAATTACCGGACTAACGGGGACTTCTGCGAGAGGCTACGCCAAATGGACGGCCAGGAGGGGGCTGATTTCGGGAGCGTTGTCGTTGTCGTCAACGAATCTCTCGTCGAAGGTGACAACCTGCTTGTTCGCGGATCGCTGGTCACGGTTTCAGAGTCGGAGCCTCAGATGGCTGCAAGGCTGCTCGACCACCGTGGGAATGACCTTCTTTGCGAGGTGGTGATCGAGCATCCCCGAAAAAGCAGCGTAGACGGCTATCCTTCCATAAGCAGGTGGCGTGCTGGCTTTTCCGTTCGCGTTCCTCTTTCAAGTTGCGACAGCATTCTTTGCGCGCAAGACACCTCACGGGAAGACATTGGCGGTTTCTTTGTTTTTGATGAGGAGTATCTGAGTCATGCAGTTTCGTGCTATCAAGCCCTTATCTGCAGTGCCTATGATGACCCTCGTTACGAAGAATGGCTTTTTAAGCACAGGGCTTCACTTTCTGCGCTGGACATTCAACGGGGGGTGTCGTTTGATAGCGAGCCCAAAATAAGCATCATTGTGCCCCTGTATAAAACACCGCTGGACTTTTTTAGGCAAATGGTAGAAAGCGTCCTTTCTCAGACTTACTCGAACTATGAACTTGTATTGGTGAATGCCAGTCCAGAGGAAAAAGAGCTGTTTTCTGAGATTGATCGTGTACGTCAGTCGGATACGCGTATTTTGGTGGTCGCTCTTGAGTCTAACAGGGGAATAGCCGAAAACACGTTGGCGGGCATTGATGCTTCTTCCGGGGATTTCATTGCATTTTTGGACCACGATGATTTTCTTGAGCCGAATGCACTGTTCGAGTACGTTTCCGCAGTCAATGCTCGTCCTGATACGGATCTTCTTTACTGCGATGAGGACAAGTACGAAGATGGCAAATTCGTCAATCCTTGCTTCAAGCCTGATTACAATTTAGATATGCTCCGTTCGTATAATTATATTTGCCATTTTTTGATGGTCCGACGTAGTATTTTAGACCAGTGCGAAAAAACCAGTGCCCTGTACGATGGAGCCCAAGACTACGATATTGTTTTAAAGGTATGTGAACGGGCGCGCTATGTTAACCATGTGTCGAAGGTTCTTTACCATTGGCGCATTTCGGCACACTCGACAGCGGGGGGAGTGCAAGAGAAGCCATATGCCGATGCGGCTGGTCTTCGCGCATTGGAAGATCATCTTGAAAGACAATCCATATCAGCATTGGTGAAGACCACTGAAAACGCAGGGATATACTCTATTGCCTATGACCTGCGCGAAAGACCTTTAGTCACCATTGTTATTCCCAATAAAGATCAGATTGACCTTCTTAACGCATGCATACGTTCAATTGAAGAGCGCTCCGCTTATGATCATTATGAAATTCTGATCATTGAAAACAACAGCGCTGACCAAAATACTTTTGCCTATTATGATTCGCTGCAGGGAGAGCATGACAAGGTGCGTGTTGAGACGTGGGACGGGGAGTTCAATTTTTCAAATATTGTTAACTTCGGAGTGAGTCAAGCCAGAGGGGATTATTATCTGCTACTCAATAATGACACAGAGGTACTGACAGATGATTTCTTGGAGAACATGCTTGGATTGTGCATGAGGTCAGATGTGGGAGCAGTGGGTGCCTGTCTGTACTTCCCTGATGGATCCATTCAGCATGCTGGAATGGGCGTTTATGGGATTGGTGCTCAGCATATCAATCGAAACTTGCCGCGAGGCTCGGTCGGTTGTTTTCGAAGTGTCGAGACAACCCAAGATTTCAGTGCGGTTACCGGTGCGTGCATGATGACGAAGCGGAGTGTGTTCAAGGAGCTTGGCGGATTCGACTCCTCTTTTGCCGTGGCGTACAATGATGTGGACTACTGCCTTCGTGCTCGAGAAAAAGGGTATCTTGTCGTTTACGCAGCTCAGGCGAAACTGGTGCACTATGAATCAGTTTCGCGTGGCTTCGATTTGGATGATCCCGAGAAAAGCAGGCGCCTCATGCGCGAGGAGGCTCGTTTTCGCGATCGTTGGTCAGAGTATTATCAGTATGGAGATCCCTACGTGAACGACAATCTTGATCAGTTTTCCTGCCATTACCGATTACCGTAGAAATGCCCGACTGCTTTTTTACGAGCGTGAGGTACCGACCCAGCAATTCTTTGTCGAAATCGCTCAATCCAATTTGATTGCCGATGGCTGTGATGCAGTCAATGCTATCGAAATTGACCTCAATAAAGTCGAGGCATGCTTTGATGCTGTCCAAATCGGTTTGGTCTTCCAAAAGCAAAGCCCCTCCCCGTTTCGCTGCATACCCTCCGCAGGCTACCAGCTCGGGCCACTGCGCAATCGAGAGCGAGGCGATGCATAGTTCCCTTGGCTCGTCGTCTTGGAGCTTCGAGGTTGCATCAAGGGAAAGCTGGCTGATCTTGAGACAAATGTCAGAGGTTCCTTCCCCAGTTATTCTTGTTACTACACAATCGCTTTGTGCGAGGGCGTCTTCGATTCCGGGCGCAGCATTTGTTCCGAAAACGCAGAGGGTTTTGATACCTCGACGGCATATTTCATCGGCGATCTCGTTTGCCGACACTGGTTTTTCGTCCAAGGTGACGATAAGCGGGCAGCGTTTTGCGTACAAGTAGGGGCCAGCTGTCAGTGAAATGGGATTGTCGGCAAAGTCAATGAGCGCAGCATGCTTTTCAAAAAGCTTGTTTTCGAGGCCATAGTCGATCATCTGCCAAGAAAGCTTGTGGACGTCACCATCTTCTCTGCAAAAACGAACGACGTGCGGATGCCAAGGAAGCTCATCTAGTTCGGCAAGCGCTTGTCCTGCCTGGTTGCCGCAGTCTATCGCAAATATAATGTTGGGTTTGGCTTCGTGCAGTATGCGTTCGACGGAATCTGGCAGCGCGTCCGATTTTGTCGTGAGCACGGGGGCGTTGTGCGCTGACGCGATGGCGTTTGCCATGATGGCATTAATGTGGGAAGCGCCGCATGCTACAGCAACGGCGCCGATGGATTCATCTTCCCACGCACGCAAAGCAAGCCGAGAATTTACACCGTCAGCATTTTCTCCCGCAATAGTTTCATACCAGTGCAACTTGTCGTCATCTTCTATTTCGCCCGTTTCCCGTAATGCCTCGAAAACTCGCTTTTCCGATTCTGAACTGCCAGTTCTTCCGCCAAGACCTCCGTAAATACGGCATACTTTCGAGGCTTGCCCCATCATTCTTGTATGACCTTTTTCTATCCAGATGGCCTTGTTGCAAAGTCGCTCGACTTGCGTATTGCTGTGCGAAACGATGAGCACGGTCACGCCGTGCTTTTCGATTAGCTCGCTGATGCGGTCCTCGCATTTCTTCTGGAACATGAAATCGCCAACCGACAGTACTTCATCAACAACGAGTATTTCGGGAACGATAACCGTAGCGATGGCGAACGCAATACGTGCAACCATGCCAGATGAGTAATTTTTCAAGGGCATATCCAAGAACTTCTCAATTTCGGCGAACTTGACAATTTCGTCAAAATGTTCAGTGACGAAAGCTTTTGAGTACCCGAGAAGCGAGCCGTTCAGGTAGATGTTCTCACGAGCAGAAAGCTCGGTGTCAAAACCCGCTCCAAGTTCGATGAGGGGAGCGATATTTCCATTGACCTGACAAGAACCCTTTGACGGTTCGAGCACGCCGGCAATGATTTTTAGCATGGTGGATTTCCCCGAGCCGTTCGTGCCCATTATTCCAAATACGTCCCCCTTTTTCACCTCAAACGATATGTCGTCAAGGGCGGTGAATCCCTCGAAAAACAGCTCACGGCGGGCTATTTTGATGGCATATTCTTTGAGGCTATTAAGCTGCTCCGAAGCCATGTTGAAAACCATTGACACATGGTCGACTTTGATCATGGTCTCGCGATTGTCTGCCGAGGTGCTTTCTGGGGCATTAGTCAATGCTGATGTGTTGACGTTTTCAGGCATGAAGGATCTCCGTCCCTACACGTAAAGGATGAACTTTTTCTGCTGTCCACGAAACACTGCATATCCTACGACGAGGGCAGCGAGGCCAAGACCGAAGCAGATGAGGTTTTCCATCAAGCCTGGCGTGGTTCCGTACATGGCTATTTCGCGAAAATAGGTTACGTAGTAGTACATAGGATTGAACTGCATAAGCCCCATCATCCACTCAGGCAATATCTCAATGGAGTAAAACAGGGGAGTGGCGTAAGTCCATGCTGTCAAGATAACGCCCCAAAGATGCATGATATCACGGAAGAAAACGGCAAGGGTTGCAAGCAGCAAGCCCAACCCCAAGCTGAACATGAACAAATAGAGGAGAAGAAGGGGGACGAGAAGGAGGTTTGCAGTAGGAGTCACGCGGAAATATAGCAGAACGATGGCTACAGCAATAAGCGAAATGACAAAGTTGACAAGCGCGAATGTTACCTTCTCCAAAGGGAAGATCATTTTTTTGATGCGTATCTTCTTAATGAGAGGGGCGGATCCAATGATGGAACTCATGGCCCCTGAAGTAGCATCTGACATGAACGTAAAAAGTGTTTGGCCTAGAATGAGATAAACCGGAAAGGGTTCGATAGAGCCGCGAAATACAAACGAAAACACGGCGCTTAACACGACCATCATAAGAAGGGGGTTGAGTACGGACCACAGAATGCCGAGTACGCTTCGCCGGTACTTGAGTTTGAAGTCTTTTGACACAAGAGAGGAAAGTATGGACCAATCGCGTTTGAATTGGGTGCTTGAGGTGCTCATGCTGAGGATTGCGCCCCTTTTCTTCGGTTATTCACCACTTGTGAGGTTACATGCAAAAGCACATAGTAGCATGATCGGTTTGGTCGATCATGCTTTTTACGACTTTCCCATAAGCGTGTCGATTGGCGTCTGACAACTCCTTGTTGTTTTTTCGAAATAATCGAGAGCGAGGTAGCTGCGAATCTATCATTGCAAGTAAACTAGTGTTTTCATATTTGCACATCGTAATCGTGGTTATTGCGGACATCAGATTATCCGTCATGCACGAACAAAGGTGCATGTACATTGTTTTTGAGCGACCTTCTTGAAAGGGCTGATGATGAAGGGCATAATCCTCGCCGGGGGTTCCGGCACCAGGCTCTACCCGCTCACAACGGTGACGTCGAAGCAGCTGCTCCCGGTGTACGACAAGCCGATGATCTACTACCCGCTGTCGGTGCTCATGATGGCGGGCATCCGCGAGATCCTTATTATCTCGACGCCCACCGACCTGCCGAACTTCGAGCGCCTGCTCAAGGACGGCTCGGACTACGGCGTGAGCCTGTCCTACGCCGAGCAGCCCTCGCCCGACGGCCTCGCGCAGGCGTTCGTCATCGGCGAGAGGTTCGTGGGCGGCGACTCGTGCGCGCTCGTGCTGGGCGACAACATCTTCTACGGAAACGGTCTGGGGCGCCACCTGCGCGCCGCCGTCGAGCGCGCCGAGCGCGAGGGCGGCGCCACCGTGTTCGGCTACCATGTGGACGACCCCGAGCGCTTCGGCGTGGTCGAGTTCGACGAGGAGTTCAATGCGATCTCAATTGAGGAGAAGCCCGAGAACCCCAAGAGCAGCTACGCGGTGACCGGCCTGTACTTCTACGACGCCCGCGTGTGCGAGCTCGCCAAGCAGGTGCGGCCGAGCGCGCGCGGGGAGCTGGAGATCACCGACCTCAACCGGATGTACCTGGAGGACGGCTCGCTCAACGTGGTGACACTCGGCCGCGGCTACGCGTGGCTGGACACGGGCACCATGGAGAGCCTGTTCGAGGCCTCCGAGTTCGTGCGCGCCGTGGAGCGCAGCCAGGGCCTGAGCGTGTCGGTGGTGGAGGAGATCGCCTACCAGAACGGCTGGATCGACCGCGAGCGCCTGCTAACCGCCGCCGACAAGTACGGCAAATCGGTGTACGGCCAGCACCTGCGCAAGGTGGCCGAGGGCAGGATCGTGTCGCACAAGGAGGCGATGTGAGCATGAGGATACTTGTCACCGGCGGCAACGGCCAGCTGGGCAACGAGCTGCAGCGCATCCTGCGCGAGGGGTGCTCCGAGATCGGGTCGATCCCCGCCGTGTACGCGAACGCGGAGGTCGTGGCTACTGACATAGAGACGCTCGATATCACCGATGCCGACGCCGTCATGGCCTACGTGGCCCAGGGGGGCTTCGATTTGATCATCAACGGCGCCGCCATGACGAACGTCGACGGCTGCGAGACGGCCGAGGACGCGGCGTACCGCGTGAACGCCGAGGCTCCGGGCAACCTCGCGCGCGCCGCCGAGGTGGCCGGTGCCAAGTTCGTGCAGGTGTCGACCGACTACGTGTTCCCGGGCACCGAGCCCGAGCCGCGCGTCGAGGACGACCCGACCGGCCCCGTGTCCGCCTACGGTCGCACGAAGCTGGCCGGCGAGGAGCGCTCGCTTGCGGAGTGCAGCCGCTGCTTCGTGGTGCGCACGGCATGGCTGTACGGCTACGTGGGCAAGAACTTCGTCAAGACCATGATGCGCCTGGGCACGGACCGCGACGAGGTCACCGTGGTGGACGATCAGTTGGGCAACCCCACGTCGGCGAACGATCTGGCGCACGAGATACTGAAGATCGCCGCCACCGAGGACTACGGCGTGTACCACTGCACGAACGAGGGCACCTGCTCGTGGGCCGACTTCGCCGAGGCCGTCATGGAGGGCGCGGGGCTCGACTGCGCCGTGGTCCGCTGCACGTCCGAGGAGTACGCGGCCGCGAACCCCGCGTCGGCGAGGCGTCCGGCGTACTCGTCGCTGCGCAACAAGCGCCTCGAGGGCACCGTGGGCAACGAGATGCGCCCCTGGCGCGACGCGCTGTCCACGTACTTGAAGAACCTACCCGAGATGGAAGGCTAGAGGAATGTCAGAGACCTCCGAACCGAAGCGCATCGTCGTCACCGGCGGAGCCGGGTTCATCGGAAGCAACTTCGTCCACTGGGTGGTTGACAACCGGCCAGAGGTGCACGTCGTCGTGCTGGACAAGCTCACCTACGCCGGCAACCTGGAGAACCTCGCCGGGATCCCCGAGGACCGCATGACCTTCATCCACGGCGACATCTGCGACGAGGGGCTGCTGGATGAGGTCGTCCCCGGCGTCGACGCCATCGTGCACTTCGCCGCGGAGTCCCACAACGACAACTCCATCGCCGACCCGGAGCCGTTCGTGCGCACCAACGTGCACGGCACGTTCCGCCTGCTGGAGGCGTGCCGCAGGCACGGCGTGCGCTTCCACCATGTCTCCACCGACGAGGTGTACGGCGACCTCGCGCTCGACGATCCGGCGCGCTTCACCGAGGAGACGCCGTACTGCCCCTCCAGCCCGTACAGCTCCACCAAGGCGGCCTCGGACATGCTCGTGAGGGCATGGTTCCGTACTTACGGCGTGAAGGCGACGATCTCTAACTGCTCGAACAACTACGGTCCTCGCCAGCACGTCGAGAAGTTCATTCCTCGTCAGATCACCAACGTGCTCATTGGCAGTCGGCCGAAGCTCTACGGCGACGGCCTGAACGTGCGCGACTGGATTCACACCGAGGACCACTCCTCGGCCGTGTGGGCGATCTTGACGAAGGGGCGTCTGGGCGAGACGTACCTGATCGGCGCCGACGGCGAGAAGAACAACATCGACGTGCTGCACGCCATCCTGGAGAGCATGGACAAGGGAGCCGACGACTTCGACTGGGTGCGCGACCGCCCCGGCCACGACCGCCGCTACGCCATCGACTCCTCGAAGCTGCGCTCCGAGCTGGGCTGGTCGCCCAAGCACACCGACTTTGCGGAAGGTCTCAAGGCGACCATCGACTGGTACCGCGACAACCCCCAGTGGTGGCAGGGCGCCAAGGAGGCCGTCGAGGCCAAGTACGCGAAGCAGGGACAGTAGGAGGCAGCATGGCAGCGGGAGACAGCGTCAAACACGGCAACTTCACGTTCACCGAGACCTCCATCGAAGGGGTCCTCGTCGTGGACGCCGCCGCCTACGACGACGAGCGCGGCTACTTCATGGAGACCTACAAGCGCCCCGACTTCGTCGCGGGCGGCATCGACGCTGAGTTCGTGCAGGACAACCAGTCGTCGTCGGCCAAGGGAGTGTTGCGCGGCCTGCACTTCCAGATCGAGCATCCGCAGTCCAAACTCGTGCGCGCGGTGTCCGGCGAGGTGTTCGACGTGGCCGTCGACCTGCGCCCGGGCAGCCCCACCTACGGCAAGTGGGAGGGCGTGGTGCTCACGGCGGAGAACCGACGCCAGTTCTTCGTGCCGCGCGGGTTCGCCCACGGCTTCCTCGTGCTGTCCGACACGGCCGAGTTCTGCTACAAGTGCGACGACGTGTACCACCCCGGCGACGAGGGCGGCCTTGCGTGGGACGACCCCGAGATCGGGATTGATTGGCCTATTCCCGAGGGCATGGAGCTTGTGTTGAGCGAGAAAGACAGGGCTCACCCTTCTCTATGGCGATGATTTTGGGAGGATCTTTTGGCTGGTGTATGCGATTAGGATCTTTGTTTGCGGTTTGCCTCATTTCTTCGACTCATGCTCTTTATCAGAAACCCAATACCATTTTGGCGAACTTTCCAAAATGCTTCTCGGACAACCATGTTGTAGTAAGGGATATTGCTTGGGTTTTTTAAATGAGCACCAGTCAATTGCTTGTAGAGGGCTCTGTCTCGGGGGGACACAAAAGGAGACTGAGCTATGATTTCCGGCTTGAGGCGCCGCATGATGCGCTTTGCCTCATCGAGCCACCCCTTTTCATCAAAATTGGTGGCTCGATGGGCCTCTTTCAGATAGTAAAAGGCTCGATATGCTTGTATGCCAAGGATGGTCGCGTTTTGAATGTTGAGCTGTTCGACTGTGTCGGTCATTTCATTCCAGCGATCTAACGGTATGCGAAAGTCCCCAAGCGAAGACGAGGAAGATCCCTCTCGCTCGTCCCTGTAGCGGTAAAAAGAATTATCAGTGTAAGAGATGCTTTTGGCTTTGAGCAAGGTTTCCATCAAGAAAGGATTGTCCACCCATCCTGCTCCGGGAACTTCTTTGAAGCGGATGCCGTTTTCAACGAGAAAATCCCTGCGATAGATCGCCGACCATATTGACGGATGGTACCGCAATAGTAAGGGGGCATCTTCAATGCAAAATGGCTGGTTTGGAGGTTTGATGCGTTTCCAATAACCGCAGTGGGCTCCCTGGTCATCGTTGGCGTTGCCAATGCTCTGATAAGCTGATTTGACCACATCTGGGAAGCCCTCCCTTTCTGCCAACCCAAAAAGTGAGGAGAACATATCACCTTCAAGGTAATCATCGGGTTCCAAAATGGCGATGTACTTTCCATGTGCTTCTGCGATCCCCTTGTTAAGAGTTGCTCCATAACCCTCGTTGGGTTTGTCGATCACCGTTATTCGTTCATCGTGGGTGGCGGCGGCTCTCATGATCGCAAGAGACTTATCCGTGGATCCGTCGTTGATGCAAAGTATCTCAACGTCGACGAAAGAACGCACGATGCTTGAAAGGCATTGGTGAAGATAAGCCGCGGCATTATAAACCGGTATAATGACCGATATATCCAAAAAAAGCTCCTTGCTCGGTGCCGTCTGAGTAATGGTATATCATAGTGAAGATTTTAACGATATTGGACGAGTTTCACGCGTAATATTTTAGACGATTTGAAGAGTACGTTCTGAGGGGCTATAAAAACTTATATGTTAAGAGCGTTAGGCGGTTGCTATGGGTCTTTTTTCAGAATTCAAGGAGCGATGCTATGCATTCGTTCACGTGGATGTCCATCCCGAGTCTTTCCCTATCGATGCTTGGAGTGACCCTGCTTATCAAACGTGGTTTGAGAATAATCGGGCTAGCGCTGCTGAGTTAGATGGACAGAGAGGCGCTCGTCTTGCTTATGAGCCTTTTTTTAGCTTGATTGTCCCGTTGTACAAAACTCCGCTCGACTACCTTCATGTTATGGTGGGCTCGGTTCTTGCGCAGACGTACGGCAACTTCGAACTTGTTTTGGTCAACGCCTCTCCAGAAAATGAAGAGCTTGCTGCCGAAGTTGAAAAATACCGTATGCATGATGATCGGGTTAAAACGGTTTTGCTGCCAGATAATTTGGGTATTACCGAAAATACCAACTATGGAATTGCTGAAGCGTCTGGCGATTTTCTTTGTTTTCTCGATCACGACGATTATCTCGAGCCGGATCTTCTTTACGAGTACGCCAAAGCTCTTAACAATGACCCTGATATAGATGTTTTGTATTGTGACGAGGATCTTGTCTCTTTCGAAAAAGGAAGATTTGTTCATCTGCATCCTCTCTTCAAGCCTTCGTATTCCCCTGAGCTTTTGCTTTGCAAGAATTATATTATTCACTTGATGACCATAAGGCGCCATATCGTCGATAAAATGCCGACTCCAAATGCTCAATATGATGGAGCTCAGGACTACAATATGGTGCTGTATGCAACTTCTCACGCCAAGAAAGTCCACTGTGTGCAAAAGATTCTTTATCATTGGCGTATAAGCAAGAATTCCACCGCTGCCAATCCTGATGCAAAGCCTTACAGCAGGCGTGCGTATCGCCTGTCTGCCCAAAATCAATTGGACCGTAAATGGCCTCGTGCTCGGATCGTATCATCGGGCATCGTGAATATCCATAACCTTTGGTTCGCAGCCGAGCACAGCGTCAAAATTTCGATCATTGTTGATTGCGTATCGCAGGCGGCCCTTGATCATTTCGTTGAAATGTTCAATCAGACGAACAGCTATCGTAACTTCGAAATCATTGCCGTCTCAACCGCCCATCTCCACGCTACTAAGTTACTGGCGAGCCAATCTTTCTTTTCAGTTCTTTCGGATGCAAATAGCTCTGTCTTCAGCCGTTTTAATAAAGGGGCTGAACATGCTTCGGGAGAATATCTTTTGTTTGTCGATGGAGGGTGCTTTTTCCTGACCCCCGAGCCATTGGAGCAGCTTTTATCACTGTGCGAAGGCGAAGGTGTTGGTGCCGTGGCGCCCAAAAGCTTGTTTTGTGATGGTAGCACGATGTGCTACGGAATTGCGGTTACCTCCAAAAGGATAATGCCCCTTTATCGAGGATACCCTGACGATTTCCCCGGATATCAATGCAATTTGAGAGCGTTTCAGAATTTCAGCGCAGTTGCGTATCGGGGCATGCTAACTCCGAAGAAGCAGTTTTCCCAAGTCGGAGGATTTAATGAGTTGTTCGAGGGCGAAATAGGAACCGCTGATTACTGTAAGAGGCTAGCGAGGACGGGATGCCGTGTCGTCCAAACGCCGACAGTAAAAATCCAGTCAAGTGAGCGCTCTGAGGAATCGCGGTACGAAAACGATTCCAATGCCCCTGATTTCACCGAGGCCGATACGGCTCTTTTTGATCGCCTTTGGCCCGGCGAACGTGCCAAAGGCGATCCATATGTAAATCGAAATCTGGATCAGTCTTCCTGTTATATGCAAATTGCCAAGTTTTCCCGGACAGGGAGCGTTAAGCAATCGTAGATTTATGTGAAAACGCGACGATGAAGGTTTGTCCACTATAATTGGGGCATGATATCCGAAATCAAAAATGACTGAATGATTTGCGTTCAGGGCGAGAGGGCGGGGTAATGGTGAAGCACCCTTTGGCAAACGTGTTGCTTGCGACTACCGATTTCACGCGCGATTACGGCGGATTGTATTATCGAACGGATGACGGTCTTGCGATATACGATGAGTCGGCTGGGCATCTCGCAATACGTGGACTCGTTAGTTTTGCCACCTATTTCAATGCGCTTCCCGTGAGCAAATGGTGCCGTTACACAAAGGCTGATTCGTTTTTTCTGCAGCTGGAGATAGAGGGGGCAGCATGCGAGGTTCTGTTTGTTGAGATGGACGAGGCCGCGTGCGAGCATCGTCCATCTGAGACGCCCTTAGCTTTTATTGTCGAGTCAGCGAGTCCTGTTTCGATTGAGATAGCGTTACCGAAAAGCAACGCCCCTTTGGTTTCCTTTGCGATTCGCTCAGAAGGGGAGGTGCATATCAAGGCGGCGCGTTACGCTGCTTGTTTGAGCAATTCCGACGTACGATCCGTTCGGCTTGCATTATGCACGACGACTTTCAAGAAGGAAGAGTTCATCGTTCCGAATATTGAGGCGGTTAAGCGCGAGATACTCGGCTGTGACGAGCCTATTTCTAAAAACTTTCATATGTTCGTGGTTGACAACGGCCGGACGCTTGATGCTGAGTCTCTGAGTGGGGATGGTATCACGATTGTGCCAAATGACAACGTAGGAGGCGCTGGAGGTTTCGCACGCGGCATGATAGAGTCGCTGGATATCGGGGCGACTCACGTATTGCTGATGGATGACGACGTAAGGGTTTCCCCTGAAAGTTTTAAGCGCACTTTTAACCTGCTTTCTTTGGTGAACGACGAGTACGTCGATGCCTTCTTGAATGGAGCCATGCTTGCTTTGGAGCGTCCAAATTTGCAATATGAGGATGTGGCATACGTCCGGGAGGACGGTATCTACGATCGGGTCAAGCCTGACCTGATCGTAGACCAAGCGTCAGATGTCGTCAAAAACGAAATCATTGACGTTGAGGTTGCGAATGCTTACGGTGCTTGGTGGTTTTGCTGCATGCCGACTGACGTCATACGTAAGCATGGGCTTCCATTGCCTGTTTTCGTTCGCTGCGATGACGTCGAGTTCGGCATGCGCTGCAAACCGAGAATGATGTCGATGAGTGGCATTTGCGTCTGGCACGCAAGCTTTGAAGGTCGCTTTCGAGCTTCGATCGATTGCTATCAGTACGTGCGCAACTTTCTTATCATGATTGCGGTTGACGATGCTTGCTCCGAACGCTTGTTCATGATGAGGTTCAATAGAACGTTCCATATCTTGCTGCGTGCGATGGATTACGGAAGCGTCGAACTCATGCTGGATGGGTTGGAGGACTATCTGAGGGGCCCTTCATTCATCGAGGACCCGCAAGGCGAGAAAATCTTGAAGCGTAACGCTTTAAAAAACGAGAAGCTTGTACCTTTGGAAGAATTGGGCCCCGAAATAGTTCAAGATTTAGAAATCGATCGCGCACTATTGGGCGCGGAAGACACGCGAGGGATGTTCGTAAAGCTGCTGGAAGCTCTTCCCCATGATAGGCATATGCTGCCTGACTTGTTTTTAAGAAATAAGCCAGCAAGCATGTACTATTGTCGCGGTGCGTATCCTGGATGGAAAACCATGGCGCGCAAGACGCTTGTTGCGGTGGACTTGTCTGGCGAGAAAGGGCATGTAAGGCAGATCGACAAGGGCCGGTATCGCGAATTGATGAGGCGTTATCGAAGCATCAGGGAGGAAATGAGAGAAAAGGGAAAGGATGTCGCCCAATCATATAAAGAGGCGAAGCCGTATTTGACCTCACGAGGGTTTTGGGAAAAGTATCTTGGCATTCGATAGGGCCTTATGATCGGTATCGGAGGCATCACGCCGTTCGCGCAATCCAATTTTTGCCAATGGGACAATAGCGGATTGTGCAATAGTATAGTATATGCTAGAGGAACTTCTAATAAGGAGGGCTAGGGGTGGAAAGCGTTTTGTGCGCTTTGCCGGGATGCGTGGTTTTTCGCTTTGGGGTGCGGGGTGTTGAGTGATTAGATTATTCAAGAATAAACTTGAGGCATTCGAGACGTCGGTGAGCAGACGTTCTTTTTTCGTTGTATATACGGTTGTGTTTCTAATCTTGTTCGCGGCAATGTCGTTCAGTTTCCTCATTGCAGGCAAAGGGTTCATTTGGAATGTCGATGGTCTTGAGCAGCAATACGTTTTCTTCGCTTACGAAGGTGAGTGGCTTCGCGAGCTGCTGTACAATCTGTTCATCGCCAGGACGGGGGATATTCCTTCTTGGTCAATGGAAATAGGTTACGGGGCGGATGTTGCTTTGACTCTGCTTCCCAGTTTGGGTGATCCTCTGAATTTGCTTTCGGTGCTGGTCCCCCTGCGATATGCTGATCTTGCTTTGAACGTTTCGGTTCCGCTCCATCTGTTCTTGGCAGGACTCGCCTTTTCGGGGTTTTGCCTGTATCGAGGCAAGGATCGTTTTTCGGTGTTGGTCGCTTCCATGGTGTATGTATTCAGCGGTTACACCTTGTTAGCCTTCTCGCAAATATTCATGCTCTATCCTCTTTTGCTTGGTCCTCTTGTCGTGTGGGGTATTGAAAAGATACTCTCCCATGAGAGCCCTCTTTTGTTCATAGTGGCATTGGCTTTATGCTTCTTGAAATCCGTCACCATGGTTTATGCAGTCTGCATCTTACTTGTGGTTTACTGTGCCATTCGTTATGCGTTTCTGCCTGAAAAGAAATCCTTTGGGGGATTTTTAAAATGGCTCTTCACCATTACCGGATATGTTTTGATTGCAGGTTTGATCGGTGCCATTCTCTTCATTCCGGGTGTTGTGACCCTTTTGGGAGAGGGGCGAATTGGGCTCGATCGCCCGGAATCCTTGTTGTATTCGATTACCTATTATGTCAAGTTGGTTCTTGGGTTCGGAAGTGTGGCGGACGTTGGGGCGGACTGCTCTTACGGGTTTGCTGCCATCGCTCTCTTGGCGGTGTTTCTCTTGTTCGGTAAGAACGCGGGCAAGGGAATTGCGTCGTCACCCAATCGGACTGAGTGCAAGGTTTTGAGAATACTCTTTGTTGTTATGACGATTTTCCTCTGTCTGCCGATCGTGGGCAAGGTGTTCAACGGTTTCGCCTATCCGAACAACAGATGGGTGTGGGCCTATGTCCTTTGCATTGCCTATATAGTGGCGGCCATGCTTCCTGATTGCTTGAGCATGAAAAGAGGATGTGGCAAAACGGCGGTCAAGGGCTCGATCGTTTACGCTTTTGTCGTCGTGTTCGTCCTCTTCCCGTTCAAAACGAACGAGGCGTTGTTCGGGGTGGCCGTGTTGTTTGTGCTTTTGACTGTTCTCGCGGGTGGACTCGAATTGTCCATGGCGAGCAAGAAGGTGGCGGTGCTAGTGTCGCTTCTTGTCTGCGTCGGGTTCTTGTTCAACAACTTTGGATCTCAGTTTGGTGCTTCTGGCGGCAGAGTAGCAAATCAGGTTGGGATGGGCCGATCATATGATGTGCTTGTCGAGAACAATCCAACTACGCTTGTCTCCCAGGTTAACGACAGCTCATTCTGGCGTTATGATTCGGCCGGTACCGGACAATACCTTAATGGCAACATAGTACAGGGTTTGAAATCGCCCCTGTTCTACGATAGCTACTACAATGATCTCGTCGATGAATACCATACGGGTCTCGGCTTGGCTTCGTCGTCCATCAACTTCATGTACTCCGGACTCGATTCTCGCACTCCTCTTGAGGCGCTTGCTGGTGTGAAGTACTTTGTGACTCCTTCCGATTCTACAAGTCTGGTGCCTCCTTTGTTCAATTCTGTTGCTTTGGAGGGGGAAGCCGAGGGGGAATCTTATCAGGTTTCCGAGACCGACTCCAATCTACCCCTTGTTTTTATGTACGACGAAACTGTGCCGAGGGAAAAGTATGATGCGATGGATCCAGCTCAGAAGCAGCAAGCTCTGCTTCAAGGGGTGGTGCTGGAGGATTCGCTTTCCCTTGAAGAATCCCCTGTTTCATTTAACGACGAACGGCTTGACTTCGTTGTTGAATACTTGGACGGAACTACGGTTGAGGTTGGAGACGCAAAGGAGGACTCCGGATTCTCGTTTGATGGCTCAAGCTTCACAGTGTATAGAGGCGACGCGAGAGTAGTTCTCGATGTTTTGATTCCGGCTAACGTCGATGCCTATGTTGGCATTTCCGGTTTCACGTACTACGACATTCTGCCTTCTGAACGTTTGAGCGAAAGCGATCGCGACAATGTCCAGCTGTTTCAAAAACAGCAACTGGCGTTCCAGGATGCAGTGTATGGCGTGGGAACGGTGGATTCGAAGATCAGGCTCAGGTTGGGCGAGGTGGAAAAGACGCTCTGGAATCCAACAAGCGGAAGCCATTTGTTCGGAGGAAAGGACGAATGGCTGGTGAATATGGGCTATTCGGATGCGGAGCGTCAGCGGATCGAGTTGGTGTTCCAGGATCCTGGGGTTTACTCATTCGATAAGCTGGAAGTTATTGCCCAGCCGGTCGGTGGGTTCGTATCTCAGTTGCAAAAATTGAAGATGACGAGTGACAAAATCAACGATGTTCGCTACACGGGTTCAACCCTTTCATGCGAGGCTTCGGTCGAAGGGGGCTCAAAACTCGTTTATTTTATGATTCCTTTCTCGCAAGGATGGAGCGCAGAGGTTGACGGCGTATCCGTTGATTTGCTGAAAGCCAATGTGGCCTTCATGGGCTTGGAATTGGACGAGGGCGTTCATGAAATTAAATTGCATTACGTAACCCCCGGCTTGAAACTGGGCGCAGCTCTTTCGTTGGGCGGGTTTGTTCTGCTCGCAGCGCTCTTACTGGCGCGCCGGAAAACACATCGTGCGAATGATAGAAAGGATCGCGGCGATCACGCCGCGATCGATGGGAGAATGAGGTCATGATCAACTTTAACGAGCCTCCTTTCTTAGGCATGGAGCTTGGCTACATTCAGCATGCTATCAATAACAAGAAGATATGTGGAGATGGTGAGTTCACCAAGCGGTGCAATGCTTGGCTTGAGGATCGCTTCGATTCCCAAAAAGCACTTTTGACGACGAGCGGCACCGCCGCGCTCGAGATGGCGGCATTGATGTGCGAAATCAAGCCCGGCGATGAGGTGATACTTCCCAGCTACACATTCTCGTCAACGGCGACGGCGTTTGTTTTGGCGGGAGCGCGTTTGGTCTTCGTGGACATCAGGCCCGACACGATGAACGTTGACGAGTGCGCGATAGAAGCTGCGATCACTGGCAAGACGAAGGTCATCGTCGTAGTTCACTATGCGGGCGTCGCATGTGAAATGGATGCCATCACGGCCATGGCATCGAAATATGACCTGCTGGTGGTGGAGGATGCGGCTCAAGGTGTCATGAGCGCGTACAAAGGCAGGCCGCTTGGAACTATCGGCGACTTCGGCTGCTACTCTTTCCATGAGACGAAGAACTATTCAATGGGCGAAGGCGGCGCACTGCTGATTGCCGACGAGAAACACAACGAGCCTGCAGAAGTGCTGCGTGAGAAGGGCACCAACCGTTCCCGTTTTTTCCGGGGACAGGTGGACAAGTATACTTGGGTTGATTACGGCAGCAGCTATTTGCCGAGCGACTTGAACGCTGCTTTTCTTTGGGCGCAATTGGAGCGTGCAGATGACATTAACGAGGATAGACTCGCATCGTGGAATCGGTATTATCGCGCTTTTTCCGATTTAGCTGCTCGGGAAAAGCTGTCGCTTCCCGTTGTGCCCGAAGGATGCGTTCATAATGCCCACATGTTCTATTTGAAGTGCCGAGGACTGGAAGAACGTACGGCGTTTATCGCCTATCTTAAGGAGAGAGGCGTCCAGTCGACATTCCACTACATTCCGCTGCATTCGGCCCCGGCTGGGCGTAAGTTCGGTCGTTTTGCCGGCAAGGACGTGCATACGACGGTCGAAAGCGAGCGAATTGTAAGGTTGCCGATGTATTATGGGCTTACGGTAGAGGATCAAGCTCGCGTCATTGAAGCGGTGCAATCGTTTTTCGCTTCTTCTTCGACGCGCTTCTGAAAGGAATAGGAAATCGTGTTCATTTCGGTCGTGGTGCCGGTGTACGGATGCCGAGCCGCTTTGCCTGAGCTCTGCCGGCGTCTTGCCGTCACATTCGAAGACATGGGCGCTCGCTACGAGATCATCTTGGTCGACGATCATTGCCCGCAGAACTCATGGGATGAGATCGAGAGACTGTGCGCCGAAGACGAGCATGTGGTAGGCGTAAGGCTTTCTCGCAACTTTGGTCAAATCAGAGCCATCACGGCCGGCCTCGATCTGTGCAAGGGCGATTGGATCGTTGTGATGGACTGCGATTTGCAGGACAGGCCGGAGGCGATACCTCAGCTTTTTGAAAAAGCTCAAGAAGGATACGATGTGGTCTTTGCGCGCCGCGTGGAACGCAAAGACACAGGATTGACGAAGTTGCTATCTAGGGCGTTCTACAAAGTGTACGAATATTTCACTGACGGCGCATACGATAGTTCGCTATGCAATTTCAGCGCATCGCGCCGCATCGTCATCGACAACTATCTTCGCATGCGGGAGCATAACCGCGGATATACTATGTTCATCAAATGGCTTGGTTTCAGGCAGGCCGCTATTGAGATTGAAGGGGATGAACGTTTCGAAGGCAAGTCTTCCTATAATTTCTCGAAGAAGATGCGTATGGCTTTCGAGCTGATTACCGCTCAATCGAACAAGCCCCTTCGATTTGCGGTTAACGTCGGTTTCGCCATAGCTCTGCTTTCATTCGCTTATCTACTTTACAATGTAATCAGATATTTTATCGACGGATCGGCTCCTGTCGGCTGGACGAGCACTATCGCCTCCATCTACCTTATGGGCGGTCTCACGCTCTCCGCTATTGGCGTGGTCGGCATTTACATAGGCAATATCTTCACCGAAGTGAAGGATCGGCCTCTGTACGTCGTGGCGGAAATATTGAATGGAAAGGAGCGGCCATGATCGTGGTAATCGGAGCAACGGGCTTTATCGGCATGTACACCGTCGATGAGCTGATCAAGGCGGGAAAAGATGTTGTTGCGACAGGGCGGAACGAGCGACTGGGCGCAAAGCTGGAAGATATGGGTGCCCGTTTCGTTCGCTTGGATATGACCAAGCCCGAAGATTTCGACTTGCTTCCGACCGAAGGTGTCGAGGGTGTTCTGCTGCCGGCGGGATTGCTGCCGGCCAATGCGACGGCTGATTTGGAGGACGAGGAGAACGCTGCCGATTATTTTGAGGTCAATGTTGTCGGCACGATCAATGCTCTTGAATACTGCCGTAAGAATGGCATCAAGAAGATCATATCGACGTGCAGTTATTCGGACGTATCCGGCGCTTGGGGCAAGGGCTATGCTATCACCGAAGACGAGCCGCGTGATTTCAAGTTCACTGGCGACCATGCTGTGTACGTCATCAGCAAGAATGCTGCCAACGACGTGATTGAATACTACAACCAGCAGCATGGTCTGCAGGGGTCGGTGTTCCGTTTGCCGCCCGTATACGGCGTCGGACCCCATGGCACTATCCTTGTAAACGGCAAGCCGTACAAATCGGGCATCGCTACGTTCATCGACAATGCGGAGGCGGGCCGCGACATCGAGCTCTGGGGCGATCCTCACATAACGCGCGATATCGTTTACGTGAAAGATGTAGCCCGTGCTTTTCGGTTGGCACTCGAAAGCGACGCTACCCGAGGGTTGTACAACATGACGAGCGGAACCAGTCTCGATCTTGAGGATCAAGCTAAAGCCGTGATAGAGGTGTTCGGCAAAGATAAGGGGTCGCAGATAGTTTACAGGCCCGACAAACCCAACAACACGCCCTCGTTTCTTTACGACATGTCGAAGGCGAAGCGCGATTTCGGTTTCGAGCCCCGCTTCACGGACTATGTCGAGATGATGAGGGATTACAAAGCCGAATTGGAGAGCGGACGCTGGGAGCTGCTCGAGGAATCCGGCAAAGCGAAGGGCTAGGTGCGGATACCATGGGCAAGCAGCTTGCCATTATAGGAGCGTCCCATTTTCAGAATCCTTTGATCGAGAAGGCGAAGGAAATGAGCTGCGAGACTCATGTATTCGCATGGCAGGCAGGCGATGTCGGCGAACGCACAGCGGACCACTTCTATCCGGTGAGCATTACGGAAAAAGATGCCATATTGGAGCAATGTCGACAGATTGGCATCGACGGCATTTGCAGTATCGGCTCAGATTTGGCGAATATCACGGTGGGTTATGTCGCCGAGGCTCTGGGTCTTACGGGCAACCCAACCGCTGTCGTCGCGCGATCGACCGACAAGCATCTTATGCGGAAAACGTTCGCTTCCTGCGGAGACCCTTCGCCGAAGAGCGTGTTGGTTGAGGGCGACTCGCGCGACGGACTGTCCGAGCTTGCGTTTCCCCTTATTGTCAAGCCTGTTGATCGCTCGGGAAGCCGGGGCATCACCAAGCTTGAGTCTGCAGAAGGCCTCGAAGCCGCTTTAGAGGCGGCGTTTTCCGAGGGATTCTCGAAACGCGCCGTTGTCGAGGAGTTCGTTACAGGGGAGGAGTTCAGTGTCGAATTCGTGTCATGGGAGGGTGAACATAGCTTTTTGGCGTTGACCAAGAAATTTACGACGGGCACCCCTCATTTTATCGAGACCGGCCATTTGGAGCCCGCTTCCATCGACGAGGCGCTTTTCGTTCGTGTCGTGCAAGTTGTGAAGCGTGCGCTTGATCATCTCGGCGTGCGTTGTGGGGCCTCGCACGCCGAGGTCATGGTGGATGCCGAAGGCAGCGTATGGCTCATCGAGATCGGCAGTCGCATGGGTGGCGACTGCATCGGAAGCGATCTTGTCCGCTTGTCGACGGGCATTGACTATACCGGTGCTGTCGTTGATATCGCTTTAGGCAACAAGCCCGACCTGGAGCCAAAAGGTCCTTCCGGATGCGCCTTGGTTCGTTTCGTTGTCGGTCAGGAGGATATCGATGTGCTCCACCGTCTTCAGGTTGGAGCCCCTGAGCTGATCGAGTACGTCAGCCCGATCGAGGAGCCGTCTTGCGAAGTGCGCGACAGTTCGACCCGGTTCGGCTACTTCATTATGAGAGCCGCGACGATCGAGCGATTACGGCCGTACCTGCCTTGCGCGATGTGATGCTTGTGAATCATTCGAAACTCAAGACGCTCCTCGTGCTGCACGTTCTGCTCATGGTGTACTCAGTGAGCGGCATCTTCAGCAAGCTCGCTTCGCAGCAAGATTTTTTCAGCTGGCAGTTCGTGGCATGCTATGCAGCCATCTTGGGTTTACTCGGTTTGTACGCTATTGGATGGCAACAAATCATCAAGAGGCTCCCTTTGACCACGGCGTTCGCCAATCGAGCGGTTGCGGTTGTCTGGGGTATCATCTGGGGAGTGGTATTTTTTGGGGAGACCGTTACGGTTGGCAAGATAGCGGGAGCCGCTCTTGTCATTTGCGGAGTGGCCTTGTTCGCTAAAGCCGACGGCGAGGACGCTAGAGGGAAAGGCGAGCTTGTCGATGGATAGCACGGTCTTGCTGTATTCCTGCGTTCTGCTTCTAGGTGTTTTCATCAGCTCGATATCGCAAGTTATGCTGAAAAAGGCTGCTCTAAAAGAATACGACAGCCCAATTAAAGAGTACCTGAATCCTTTGGTCGTATTCGCCTACGTGCTCTTCGTGGGCACGACGTTCCTCTCGATACTGGCGTACCGAGGTATTCCCTTGTCTATGGGACCCATACTCGAGGCAACAAGCTACATCTACGTTACCGTTTTCGGAGTCACCATCTTCAAGGAGAAGATGACTAAAAAAAAGCTCGTGGCGCTCGGACTTATTCTCGCTGGCATTTGTGTGTACTCGTTCGGGCGCTGAACCTCGCTCCGCAGCTAGTTTGGGGTGGAAGGCGAGAAGCTTATCGTTCCCCATCCTCCACGAACACGCCCTCTTGCTTGAACACCGTTGAGAACGTCTTGAAGAAAATCTTCACGTCCAAGGGGAAGCTCATGGTGCGCACGTACTCCACGTCCATCTTCAGGCGGTCGTGCCAGGGGAGGGAGTTGCGGCCGTAGACGGCGGCGTAGCCGGTCACGCCGGGCTTCACGGTGAGCTTGAGGGGCTCGTCGCCCTCGTAGAGCTCGGTCTCGCGGCGCAGGTCGGGGCGGGGGCCCACGACGCTCATGTCGCCTTTCAGCACGTTCAGGAACTGGGGCATCTCGTCCAGGCTCGTCTTGCGCATGAAGGCGCCCACGCGGGTCATGCGCGGGTCGTCGGCGCCGTTGTAGGTGGAGCCGTCCTCCATCACCAGATCGGGGGCGTTCACGCGCATGGAGCGCAGCTTGTACATCTTGAAGTCGCGGCCGTCCTTGCCGACACGCGGCGCGTTGTAGAACACGGGTCCCTTGTCCTCGAAGTGGATGAACGGCGCCAGCACCGCTATGATCAGCAGCACGAACGGCAGCGCCACCATGCCGATCACCAGGTCGCAAACGCGCTTTCCGAATCGCGCGTACATCAGCGGACGCCCTCCGCCTCGAGCGCGGCCCAGGCGCGATGGACCGCTTCGACGACGTAGTCGACGTCGTCGTCGGAGAGCAGCGTGTGCAACGGCAGCGTGACCTCGTTCTCGAACTGGGCGTGCGCGTTCGGGAAGTCAGCGATGTCGAAGCCGAGGTCGCGGTACGCGGTGAGCATGGGCAGCGGCTTGTAGTGCACGTTCGCGGACACGCCGTCGTCGGCCAAACGCTCGATGAGCGCGTTGCGGAACGCCGAGGTCTTGCCCGGCAGCCGCACGAGCATGAGGTGCCCGCTCGACTCGTTGCCGTCGCCGTAGTGCCGCAGCACGTCCACGCCCAAGTCGGCCAAGCCCGCCTCGTAGCGCTCCACCAGCTCGCGGCGGCGGGCGAGCAGGGCGGGGTAGCGGCGCAGCTGCGCCAGGCCCAGCGCGGCCTGCAGGTCGGTCATGTTGCATTTCCAGCCGGGGAAAGCGATGTCGTACTCCCAAGCGCCGGCGCGCGTCTTGGATAGCGCGTCCTTCGTCTGGCCGTGCAGCGCCATGAGCATGAATTGGCGGTAAAGCTCGTCGGAATCGAAGGCCCCCGCGCGCCACGCCAGGGCACCGCCCTCGGCGGTGGTGAGGTTCTTCACGGCATGGAACGAGAAGGCGGTGAAATCGGCCACAGTGCCCGACGGCCGGCCGTCTTGCACGGCCCCGAGGGAGTGCGCGGCGTCCGCCAGCACGACGACGCGGTCGAACGCGCGCTGCAGCTCGGTTGCGGGCCTCCAGCGGTCGCGCACGCCTTCCAGCGCGGCGAACAGGCGGTCGTAGTCGACCATGCGCCCGGCAATGTCCACGGGTATGACGGCGCGCGTCCGCTCCGTTACCAGGGACGGCAGCGCGTCGTAGTCCATCTCGTAGGTGCCCGGCGCCACGTCGCACAGAACCGGCGTCGCGCCCACGTGGCAGATGACCGAGCAGGAGGCGGTGTAGGTGTAGGCGCTCGTGACGACCTCGTTGCCCGGCCCCACGCCCAGCGCCCGCAGGGCGCACTCGAGCGCGGCCGTGGCCGACGCGAAGGTGGCCACGCGCTCGACTCCGGTGAAGGCGGCCAGCTCGCGTTCGAACTCCTTCGTCTTCGGACCGGTGGTTATCCACCCGCTCTTCAGCGCGTCGACCACCTCGTCGATTTCCGCCTGAGTGATGTCGGGCGGCGAAAACGAAACGCGTCTCTGCTCGGTCAAGATAAGGCTCCTCGTTCGTCTGTTCGTGCGGCCGCGTCGCCCATGATGCTGCGGCGCACCGAAACTCATATTTTGACGCGCCTGCGCCGTTTTGGCGAGGCGTTCAAGGGAAATCACAGCAGCGTACGCAGCAAATCCACGATCTCGCGGTACGAGCGCGGCTGGTCGAACTCCCGCTCGGCCACGGCGCGCGCCTTGGCGCCCATGATCTTGCGCCGCGACGCATGCCCGGCAAGGGCGGCTATCTCGTCGGCCAGGGCCCGCGGATCCTCGGCCTGCACGTTCGCGCCGAAGCCGTCCGCAGCCACCTTCGCGCGGAACTCGGGGCTCGACCCGGTGTTGATCATGGGCTTTCCGCTCGCCAGGTAGTCGCCGATCTTCGTGACGATGCTCTGCGCGGCGGACTTCACGAGCGAGTTCACCACGATGTCCGAGGCGCACAGGTAGGCGGCCATGTGCCCGTAGTCCTGGTACCCCAAAAAGTCCGCCGGGGCGTTCAGCTCCCGGGCGAGCGCCTCCAGCTTCTCGCGGTCGGGGCCGTCGCCCAGCACCTTCACGCGCACGGGCGGCGCGGCAGACGCGGCGGCCGCGCGGTCGCAGCCGGCATCGCCCGCCAAGTCGACGGCCTTCGCGAGCCGTTCCTGCTCGAGCAGCGCGGCGGCCCTCACGAGCGTGGCCACGTCGTAGCTCGCCCCGAGCGTTCCCGCGTACGTGACCCATATCTCGCCCTGGGGCTTCTCGACCTCGCCCGCATGCTCGCGCGCGCCCGCGTCGAAGGCGGCCAGGTCGTTGCCCACGTACACGGTGACGTGGGGGTAGGGCTTCTCGCGGTCGGCGGCCGGTCGCGCGGCGTACTCGTCGGACGTGCCAACCGCGCCGGCGAGCAGCTGGTAGACGCGCTTCGCGTCGCGGGCGAAGGGGTAGAACGCCACGTCGCTCACCACGGGGATGTCCACCACCATGCGCATGGCCTCGGGCCACAGGTCGTTGATATCGGCCACGAACGGGATGCCTTGCGCCTCGGCGGCTTCCGCGCAGACGCGCGCAACGTCGTTCGGCGGGATCTCCGCGTACACGAGGTCGTAGGCGCCGGCGTTGCGCGCGAAGTGCTCGCGCAGGTTCTTGGCGGCCACGTGGTGGCTGCGGATGCGCCCGAGGTCGAGGTTGCGCGTGTAGCCCGGCTCCTCGATGAACACGATGCGGTAGGGAAGGCCCTGGTAGCACGCCTTCGAGCAGTCGCGCTGAGCCTTCTCCCAGTGCTGGAACGTCGACGTGATGAGGTTGACGGAGAAGCCCTCGCGGGCGAGCAGCTCCGACAGGAATCGGAAGCGCGTGTAGCCGCGCGTCTCGTCGCCCAGCTTCACGCCCATCGTCACGACGGCGATGCGCTTGGGCTTGCGGTCGCGCTCCGCCGGGCGCAGGGGGCGCGAGAACGCCTCGCGCGCATTGCCCGACGCCTCGTTGACGACGTTGTTCGCCGCATCTTTTTTCTGGGAATTCGTTTCCATAACCGGGCCATTATACCAAGCGAGCGGGCGCGGCCGGCCGAGAACCGCTACTTCCTCTCCGCCGGCTCCTTCGCCACGAGCACGGGGACGTCGGCCGAGCGCAGCACGCCGTAGCTCACGCTGCCCAGCATGCCGCGCAGCACGCCCAGGCCGCGCGAGCCCATGACGATGAGGTCGCAGCCGTGGTCGTTCGCGTAGTCGTTGATGCCGTCCACGACGGAAGGGGCGTTCACGGCCGTCACCTCCACGGGGTTGGGCAGGCCGTCGAGCAGGCCGCCGATGGCTCGGTCCATGTCGTCCCTCTCGCGGGCGAGCGTCGCCTCGGCGAGCTTCCGGTACAGTTCGGGGTCGACGGCGAGCGGCGGGACGCTCTCGTAGGGGTTCGCTTCCAAGCCGAGCGACGGCGGCATCTCGGAAAGGTAGACGACGTCGACGACGTGCAGGCGGATGCCCGGATCCTCCTCGGCGAGCCCCTTGGCTATCTCGAGCGCGCGCACGGCGTGCTCGGATTTGTCGAACGGCACGAGGATGTTGGAGAACTTCATGGCCACCTCCGTTGATCGCGGTAACGCCTGATGGGACGTATGCAGTATAGCATGGGCGATTCGGCCCGCGCCGCCCCGCAGACGCAGACGGCCGCGCTGCGGAAATCCGAGCGCGGCCGTCGAAGGTCGATGCGGGAGGGGGGTGTTTCTATAGTTTTGTCAACTCATCTTTTCACGCTTTCCTAGAGAAGCAGGGCATGCTGACGCGAGCCCTGCGATAGGGCCTATTGAGACGGAGCGCGCCGGCCAACTCTCAGGAC
>NZ_PPTR01000002.1 GCF_003339845.1 Gordonibacter sp. 28C | reverse complement strand
GCAAGGGCGAAGGGCCATCCGGGGCTGGTCGGCCAGCAACCCCGCAGGGTCAACTCCCATCGTAATCCGCACAGGGGATCAAAGGAAAGAGTTAGACCCAGCAAGAGCTGGGTCTAACTGTAATGGGCGTGCCGCGCTGACGATCTTGACAGGCGCCGGCGGCGCGCGTCCTGCATGCCGGCAACCCGTCGGCGCCGGCATCGCGCCGGTGCGCTACAATACGGCGCATGCGAAATCAACCGACATATCTTCCCGAACTCCTCGCTCCTGCGGGCGGGCGGCCGCAGCTTGAGGCCGCCGTGCGCTACGGGGCGGACGCGGTGTACCTGGCGGCCGACCGGTTCGGCATGCGGCAGCGGGCCTCCAACTTCGCGCTGGCGGACATTCCCGACGCCGTCGCGTTCGCGCACGCGGCCGGGGTGCGGGTGTACGCGGCTCTCAACACGCTTATGGACGCCGACGACCTCGCGGCGCTCCCCGCGTATCTGGAGGCGCTCGCCGCCGCAGGCGCCGACGCGTTCATCGTGAGCGACTTGGGCGCGCTCTCGCTCGCACGCCGACACGCGCCCGGCGTGGCGCTGCATGCGAGCACGCAGGCCGGCGTGTGCAACGCCGAAGCGGCGCGCGTGTGGCACGAGCTGGGAGCGAGCCGCGTGGTGTGCGCCCGCGAGATGAGCGTGGCCGATATCGCGCGCCTGCGCGCCGATGCGCCGCGCGAGCTGGAGATCGAGGCGTTCGTGCACGGCGCCATGTGCATGGCCGTGTCGGGCCGCTGCCTTTTGAGCGCGGCCATGGCCGACCGGTCGGGCAACAAGGGGCACTGCGCGCAGCCGTGCCGCTGGAGCTACGCGCTGGTGGAGGAGCAGCGTCCTGGCGAGTTCTACCCGATCGAGGAAGACGTGCGCGGCACGTACGTCATGAACGCCCGGGACCTCAACATGGTGGAGCATCTGGACGACCTGGCCGCCGCCGGCGTGTCCTCGTTCAAGATCGAGGGCCGCAACAAGAAGGCGTTCTACGTGGCCACGGTGGTGCACGCGTACCGCCGTGCGCTCGACGGGGCCGATCCGGCCGAAGCCGCCGCCGAGCTCGAATGCGTGTCGCACCGGCCGTATTCCACCGGCTTCTACTTCGGGCGCGCCGACCAGTCGCCCGAGCGCGACGGCTACACCAGCGCCTGTCTGCATGCGGCCGACGTGCGCGCCTGCGAGCCGGCGGGGGAGGGCGTCTGGCGCGTGGAGGCCGTGTGCCGCAACCGCTTTCGCGAGGGCGACGAGCTGGAGGCGCTCGTGCCCGGCCGGGCGGTCTTGCGCGCGAGGGTGCGCGACCTGGCGTGGCTGCCCGCGCCCGATGCGGACGACCCGCGTCCCGCGCCCGTCCCCGTCGCGGTGGCGAACCGCTCGGCCGAAGCGTACTCGTTCGCCGTCGACGCGCCGCTCGAACCGGGCGACTACCTGCGCATCAGGCGGGACTGACCCGACCTTTCGGGGTTCCTTGCGGGCAACCGATGTTTTTCGTAGGGGCGCTCTCCAGAGCGCCCGCTCGCGCGGAGCGCGAGAACGCGGCTTCCGGTTGCTTTTCCGGCTGCGCCGGAACGGGCGATCAGGAGATCGCCCCTACGGGGTGCCTTTCGTCCAAGCCCCACCCCGGCCCAGATCCGGACCCCGACTCCGATCGGCAAGGTGCTTTTGTCATCGTTGAGCGTCGTGCCCTTTATCTGCGCCGAAGCGATGAGCAGCTGCCACGTGGCCGTAACGGCTTTCCGCTGCGGCGCGCGCTACACTGGGCTGCACCAACACATCGAGGGCGCCCGGCGCCCTTAAGGAAAGCGAGGTGCATCATGCCCAACCATGCCTATCATGCAACGGCCGCTCCGGGCGTCGTGCAGCGCGCCCGCGGCACGAAAGCCGGTCGCAAACTGGAGCGCGGCGGCTACCTGACGGCCGAGACCGTGACCCTGTGGGTCGTCTACGCGCTCATGATCCTGGGCAACGCTGTCGTTGAAGGCGGACAGCTGGGCGGCGTGACGTCGGCCGACATCGCCTACGGCGTGTTCACCTGGTTCACGCCGGCCGGCTACGTGTTCTCCATCTGGTCGGTCATCTACGTGGCGCTCATCTTCTGGCTCGTGGCGTACACGCGCAGCGCGCCGTCGCGCCCGCGTCGCTTTAGCACCGCGTCGGTCCTGTTCATCGCCTCGAGCGCGCTCAACGTGCTGTGGCTGACCCTGTGGCATCTGGATGCGGTGGCGGTGTCGTTCGTCGTCATCCTGGCCGAATGGGCCGTGCTGGCCGCCTTCTATCTGAACGTGCGCCGCACGGCGACCTCGGCTTCGGGTTGGGTTCCCATCTCCCTCTACACGGCGTGGGTCACGGTGGCCGCTCTGGCGAACATGGCCATCCTCATCACGCGCGCGCTCGACGGCGGCATCGCGTTTCTCAACGGGCTGTCGGCGATCGCGCTCACGGCCGGCGTGCTGGCGCTCGGCTACATCATGCGGAAGACGTACGACGACGTGGCGTTTCCGCTCGTGTTCCTGTGGGCGCTTATCGGCGTGGGCGTGCACGTGTCCGAGGCGTCGTGGCTCACGGCGTCGATCGTGTTCATCCTCACCATAATCGGTGCCGTGCTGACGTTCGTGCCTACGGCACGGTTGCGGGCCGCAGTGCGACGGTAGGTTCCATTTGCCTTGGCGACTGGAAGCGGTTTCCAAAAACCCGTGAAAGCTCTGTAGCCTGGGACGGTTGCGCGTCGCGGACACCTTCCGCGACGCGCCTCGGAACGAGTCCGCCCGATGCCTCTGTCGGACTCGTTCGGCACAGTAATGACAGATTCTCTGCAAATTCAAAGCCGAAAACGCCCCTGTGGTCCGGTGCAGCTCGCCTGCACGGCCCGTTTCCCCAGCTCGTGCGATTCGCAAGAGGTTCGAAGGGCTTCGCAGGGCCGTAGGTATGCAGAGAATCGGTGAAAACTGTGCCGAGAAAAGGGGAGGAACGCGACGGCCGCCGCGCTGCGCAAGGCGAAATGTCTTGCCGGCGGTCGAAGGGGAGAGCGGGCGTTTTCGCGTTGGGTGCAAGCGGCGTCAAGGCGCGGGCAACGGAGCGGGCGGAGGCGTTCTTTCGCGTCCGCCTTGCTTCGACGGTGCGCTTCCGTATAATGACCCTCATGAGAAGCGTGTCCTACATATACGAAACCGCCAAGGCGGCGGGCCGCCAGCCGGTGTCCTTCGAGATCTTCCCACCGAAAGGCGACCTCACGCTCGAGGCGGCTCACGAGGTGGCGGCCGAGCTGGCCGACCTCCTGCCCGACTTCGTGAGCGTGACGTACTCGGCCGGCGGCAGCGGCAACAAGCAGGCCACGGCCGAGGTGGCCGCCATGATCCACGACGACTTCGACATCCCCACCGTTGCGCACCTCACGTGCCTGGGCGCCACGGAGGAGTCCATCTCCCACGCCATCGACGACCTGAAGCGCAAGGGCATCGCGAGCGTGCTCGCGCTGCGCGGCGACCGGGTGCCGGGCGCGGCGCCGTCAGAAGGCGAACCGTTCCGTTTCGCGAAGGACCTGGTCATGCGGTTGGCAGACGAGGGGTTCTGCGTCGGCGCGGCGGCGTACCCCGAAGGGCATATCGAATGCACGGACTTCAAGGCGTCCGTCGCGCATCTCAGGCAGAAGCAGGATGCGGGCGCGTGCTTCTTCGTCACGCAGCTCTTCTTCGACAACGCGTACTACTACCGCTTTCGCGACGCGGCCGACGCTGCCGGCATCGACGCGCCCATCGCGTGCGGCGTCATGCCGTTTCTGGGGAAGGCGCAGATACAGCGCATGGTGTTCATGTGCGGGGCCTCGCTGCCGTCGCCCATCATCAAGCTGCTGGCCAAGTACGAGGACGATCCCGCGTCGCTGCGCGCGGCGGGCATCGAGTACGCGTGCTCCCAGCTGGTGGACTTGCAGGAGAGCGGCGCGGACGGGCTGCACGTCTACACGATGAACCAGCCCGATATCGCCCGCGCCTGCACGTCGGCGCTGCGGGCCTCTTGGCGGCAGCCCTCTTCCGGCGGGCCGGGGCGCGCGGCGAGGGGCGAAGCGGGCGCCGAGGCGTCCGGCGGACGCGCCTGATGGACGCGGAGGGGTTGCGCGTCGACCGCGCCGAGGCCCTGCGCTACCTGGGCTACGAGGGGCAGGACATGGACGCCGACCTCGAGCGGCGCTTCGACGAGGCCGTCGCCGCGTGCGAGCGCGACCTGCGAGCGCGCTGCGTCCACGCCGTGTTCCCCGTCGATCCCGTGCGTTCCGATGCCGACCGCGTGACGCTGGCCGGATGCGGGCTCGTGTTGGAGGGTCGCGACATCGCGCGCCATCTGGACGGGGCGTGCGAGGCGGCGCTCATGGCCTGCACGCTGGGCGCCGAGAGCGAGCGCGCGCTGCGCCTGCGCGCGGCGACGAGCCCCACCGACGCCCTGCTGTACGACGCCGCCGCGTCGGCCCTCGTGGAGGCGGCCGCCGACGCCGAGGAGGCGCGCATCGTCTCGGATGCCGCCGCCCGCGGCCTGCGCGCGAACTTCCGCTTCAGCCCCGGTTTCGGCGACTTGCCGCTCGCCGTGCAGCCCGCGTTCCTCGCGGCGCTCGACGCGCCGCGCCGCATCGGGCTTTCCGTCACCTCCGCCAACCTGCTCGTGCCCGCGAAGAGCGTGACGGCCGTCGTGGGCCTGTTCGCGGGCGAGCCGCCTGCCGGCTCGGCGCGCTCGACGTGCGCCTCGTGCGGGTTGGCCGAAAGCTGCCCGCTCAGATCACAGGGAAGGACCTGCCATGGATGAGACTCTCGATTTCGCGAACGACGTTCCTGCGTCCGGGCACGCTGGCGCCGCAGGGGATCCTTCGACTCCGGCGCTGCGCGCCTGCGCTCAGGATGACAAGGAGTTCGCCGCGTCGCGCTCCTGCGCTCAGAACGGCAGCCTGTTCGGCGGAATGCCCGACCCGCTCGCCGGCCTGCGCATCGCCGACGAGCACTTGGAGCGCGTGCTGCGCGGGCGGGACTTCCTCGTGCAGGACGGGGCCATGGGCACGCTGCTGCAGGAGCGGGGCCTCACGGCGCACGGCGAGCTGCCCGACCTGCTGAACTTCAGCGATCCCGACGCCATCGCCGACATCCACGCCGGCTACGTGCGCGCCGGTGCCGAGATGATCACCACGAACACGTTCAGCGCCAACGCGCACAAGCTGGAAGGCCGTGCGACCGTGGCGGACGTGTACCGCGCCGCCGCCGCCAACGCCCGTGCCGCCGGCGCCCGCTACGTGGCGGGCGGCCTGGGGCCCGTCGGGGTGCTGCTGGAGCCGTTGGGCACGCTCTCGTTCGAGGACGCGTACGAGGTGTTCGCCGAGCAGGTGCGGGCGGTGGTCGACGCGGGCTGCGACATCGTGCTCATCGAGACGATGACCGACCTGCGCGAGGCCAAGGCGGCCGTGCTGGCGGCGAAGGACTGCTCCGACCTGCCCATCTTCGCGTCCATGACGTTCGGCGAGGACGGCCGCACGTTTCTCGGCACGTCGCCTGCCGTGGCCGCGGCCACGCTCTCGGCGTTGGGCGCGCACGTGGTGGGCGTGAACTGCTCGCTGGGGCCCGCGGAGCTGGAGCCGGTGGCGCACGAGCTTCTGCGCTTCGCCCGCTGCCCCGTGGTCGTGCGTCCCAACGCCGGCCTGCCGCACATCGTGGACGGCCGCACCCACTACGACGTGGAGCCCGCCGAGTTCGCCGCCGTGATGGCGCGCATCGTGGACGCGGGCGCGAGCGTGGTGGGCGGCTGCTGCGGCACGACGCCGGCGTTCACCCGGGAGCTGGCCGCCCTCGTGGCGGGCCGCGCTCCGGCTCCGCGCGAGCTCCCGCGCGCGTTCGCGGTGACAAGCGCGCAGGAGGCCGTGGTGCTGGAGGCTGGGTCGGCCGACGTGGCGTGCGTGGGCGAGCGCATCAACCCCACGGGCAAGCCGAAGCTGAAGGCGGCGTTGCGCGCGGGCGACTACGACTACCTGGTGGGGGAGGCCGTGGCGCAGCAGGAGGCCGGCGCGCGCGTTCTCGACGTGAACGTGGGGCTGCCGGAGCTGGACGAGCCCGTCGTGCTCGCGGCTGCGGTGGAGCGCCTGCAGGCCACGGTGACGGCGCCCTTGCAGGTCGATTCCAGCGACCCGGCTGCCGTCGAGGCGGCCGTGCGAGGCTACGCCGGCAAGCCGCTCGTGAACTCCGTGAACGGCAAGCGCGAGAACCTGGACGCCGTGCTGCCCATCGTGAAGAGGTACGGCTGCGCGGTAGTGGGCCTGACGCTCGACGAGGGCGGCATCCCGCCCACGGCGGAGGGGCGCCTGGCCGTGGCCGAGCGCATCGTGGCGGCCGCGGAAGCCCGCGGCATCCCGCGCTGCGACGTGGCCATCGACTGCCTGGTCATGGCGGCGGCCACGAACCAGGACGAGGCGCGCGAGATCCTGCGCGCCGTGAGCCTGGTGAAGGAGCGTCTGGGCGTGCGCACGGTGCTGGGCGTGTCGAACGTGAGCTTCGGCCTGCCGCAGCGCGGCCTCATGAACGCGACGTTCCTGGCGGCGGCGCTCGGGGCAGGGCTCGACCTGCCCATCTTGAACCCGCTTTCCGACCGCTACCGCGACACCCTGGCCGCCTGGCAGGTGCTGAACGGCAGCGACCGCGGGGCCGCCGCCTACGTCGAGCGGTACGCGGACGCGCCCGACCCGTACGCGGCGGGTGCCCTTGCCGCCGCTGGGGTTGCGACGGGGCCGCAGGACGCCGCGCCGTCGCCCGCGCCCGCCGCTCCTGCGGACGCCATTCCCATCCCGGCCGCCCTGGCCGACGCCATCGACGAGGTGCGCGCCATGGAGCGGCTCATCCTCACGGGGCGCAAGGGTCCCATGGCCGCCGCGACCGAGCGTTTGCTCGAAGGGCACGACGCGCTCGCCGTCATCGACGGCGTGTTCATCCCCGTGCTCGACGTCGTGGGCGCCCGCTTCGAGCGCGGGGAGTTCTTCCTGCCGCAGCTCATGGCGTCGGCGGAGGCCGTCAAGGCCGGCTTCGACGTGGTGCGTGCGCACGTGGGGGAGGGCGCCGCCGCCGACGACGGCAAGGCCATCGTGCTGGCCACCGTGCAGGGCGACATCCACGACATAGGCAAGAACATCGTGAAGATGCTCCTGGAGAACTACGGCTACCGCGTAGTCGACCTCGGCCGCGACGTGGCGCCCGAGCGGGTGGTGGACGTCGTGCGCGAACAGGGTATCCGCCTGGTGGGGCTCTCGGCGCTCATGACCACCACGGTGAAGGCCATGGAGCGCACCATCGAGCTTCTGCACGAGCAGGCGCCCGGCGTGTCCGTGTTCGTGGGCGGCGCCGTGCTCACGCCCGAGTACGCGGAGCAGATTGGAGCGGACTATTACGGCAAGAACGCCGCCGAGGCCGCGCGCATCGCAGAGCGGTTCTTCGCCGCGCACCCGGCAATCTGAAACCGAATCTGAAACCGGGCGCTTTTGCAGGTGCAACCTGCGGAAGTTCTTGCTATGATGTGTGCCAAGGCTTATTCCCGAGGAAAGGGGTCCGCTATGGGAGTCAAATCGGCGGAGGCGCTCGACGTGTCGTTCGACGAGCTGCCGAACTACCTGCATGCCAATCATTCGGTGTACATGGAAGTCGGCGGCGCAACGTACTACCTTACCGACGTGAACGACCGCTACTGGCGCGCGCAAGACACGGCCCAGTTCAACGACAAGGGCCACTACGTGGACGCAAGCGAGCTGGTGCCCACGTTGAGCGAGTTCATGGGGCTTCCCTTCATGGACGGCAAGTCGATCGAGAACGTGTTCGACGAAGCCGTGTTCTACGCCTCGGAGAAAACCGAATAACGAAAGACGGGACGGCCGCGCGAGCGGCCGTCCTTCGTTTTGCCGATCTGCCAAGCGCGCGCAAAGACCGAACGTCCTTTACGGCGGCCTGCGTCAGCATGGCCGCATTCTGTCATCCTGAGTGGAGCGCGTGGCGCGTAGTCGAGGGATCCCCCGCCGGCGACTAGACCTTTCGCCTGCGACGCTTTTCGTCTTCGTGCCGAAGGTGTTCGTGACGTCTGGACATTGCGCGCAAAACGGAAGCCCAATACGAGATTCAAAATCGACGTTTTCCCAGATAGCATTTATATTCACGGCTTTCCTCCCATCTTCTCTGATAGAATAAATTGATTGAAAAACATAGGTTTACCAAAAGAACGCGGTTCATGGCCGAGTTATGCCGCGGTGGCTTTCGGCCGGCTTTAGCGCAAGGGGAGCGGTGAATGGAAGACGAAACGCCATCAATCAAAGACAGCATTCCTGACGTCGAGACGATCAAGGAATCGGTGCTTTCGGTTTTGTCGAGCGGCCGGCAACGATCGGTAGAGTCGTTGGAGCAGGAAGTGGCCCGGCACCTGTCGCTGTCGTCGAAGCAGAAACGCTATTGCGTGGCGGGAAGCAAAACCACGCTGTTCGCGAACAGGTTCGAAAAGGCCCGTACGGAACTGCACAAGAACAAGCTTATTGAATATCCCCACCATGGCAAGGTTAAGCTTTGTCCTTCGGAGATGGACCGGGCCGATTCATCCGCCAAATCGGTTCGGGACGCGCTGCCGGACGCTATTCGCTCCAAGGAGCCGAATAGCGTCTCAATCGACCCCGACGCCAAGGATCCGAGAGATGTCCCGGAAAACCCCTCGACAAAGGAATCGGAGCGCGCCTCGGGAACTGCCCCCGCGGGTAAGGGCTCTGCGGCTGCTTTCAAAACTGCGGACCGGGACTCGGGCGAAAAAAACGCAAAGCGGAGCACCGTGCCAAGCAGTGCTCGAAAAACCTCGACCGCAGGGAATCCGTCCAAATTGCCGATTCTCTTGGCAGTCGCGGGACTCGTGCTCTGTTTCACCTTCGTGCTCGCCGCACCAGGAATGCTCTGCGGCATTGCTGCTTTGGCTCTGCGCTGGCGCGATTCCAAGGGCACGGCGAAACCCGTTGCTCCCAAGGCAACCGCGATCCTTGGCGGGTGCGCGATCGCGCTCGGTGCGATTATTGCCATTGGGGGCATGTCGGCAGGTGGGGGCCATTCGGCTGGTCAAAATCCGCCTGACGCCAAATCGGGCCAAGCCATCGAGCAGGCGGCTGAGAAGGCGGAAGGCGTTTTAAGCTTCAAGGTTGAGGGCGATGCCGAGGCAACGTTGCCCTCTTCGGTGAAGATCGTCGTCACGGGCAAGCAGGGTGATGGAACGCCGGTGAACGAAACGCGCGAAGCGGCCTTGGGCAAAACGTACGCGCTAGCGTGCCCTTCCGGATCCTACACCTTCACCGTGGCCAGTTCGTCGCTGGTCGTTGGGGACACCTTCTTCAAGGCTTCGAATCCTAGTTATTCCTTCGATGGCAAACGCGACCATACGGTGAGCGTGACGCTCAAGCTCGATGACGAGGCCATGCGGGCCGCTCAGATGGCAAAAGAGGCGGCAGTGCAGAAAAAGGCGGCGGAAGAAGCTGCAGCGGCCAAAGCAGCGGAAGACGAGGCGGCTGCAGCGGCGGCGGCCGAAGCCAACGCGGCGGCCGCAGCCTCTGCGGACGACGACAGCGGCTATACCGTGTACGTAACGAACACCGGCGGCAAGTACCACGCGAACGGATGCCAGTACCTTAAGAAAAGCAAGATTCCCATTTCGATTTCCGACGCTATCGCGCAGGGCTACGAACCTTGCTCGAGATGCAATCCCTGACGCTCGCTTCTTCTCGATCGGCCCCGTCTACCTGAAGAAACGTTGCCTGTTGAGCGGCAAGGGCAGAGCCTTTACGCTACGAAAAAAGGGCCGTGGCGGATCTCCGCCACGGCCCTTTCCCTTCTTTGAGCACGCTTGCTACGCGGGGCGGATCACCAGCTCTTGGATGAGGCTGTCGTCCAGGCTGCACGCGCCGTCGTTGCAGTTCTCGATCTGCGCGAGGGCGTGGATGATGGTGCCGTTGTAATCGGCGTAGAAGTTCACGGTGCGCTCGTTCATCACGCGCGGGTCGCGCATGGCGAAGCCTCCGAACGTGAACTTGTTGTGGAAGAACATCTCTATGGCGTTGCGGCCGAACAGAAACGAGTTCTCGCGCTTCACGACCGACGGGCAGTAATCGAAGAGCCGACACTCCTCGGTGAAGCACGCCGCAAGCGCCTTGTGGTCCTTGCTCTGCATCGCGGTGACGAAATCGTTGATGACCATGGGGCGCCTCCTAGTATACTTTCTCGGAATTGAGCAGGGCGTCGGTGCCGCCGTCCACGAACAGCACCACGCCGTTCAGGCCGCTGGCCTCGGGGGAGGCGACGAACGCCATGGCGTTCGCTATCTCGATGGGATCCATGAGCGGCTCCTCGCCGAAGTGCGTGGGCACGGGGATGGCCTCCATGGCGGCGCGCTGCTCGGGCAGCATGTTGGCCGTCATGGCCGTGCGCACGTTGCCGGGCGCGATGGCGTTCAGGCGCACGCCGCGCGAACCCCAGTCGGGGCTCATGCGCCGCACCCAGCGGGCGAGCGCGTACTTCGTCGACGCGTAGTACACGTGGCCGATGGCGGGGTCAACGTCCTTCACCAGCTCGACGATGCGGTCCTCGTCGGCCTGGTTGTTCAGCATGCCGGCCACGTCCATGCGGGCCGCGCCCTGGGCGATGGAGTTCGACGACGTGACCACGCAGCTGCCGCCCTTCTTCTCCAGCAGGTCGAACACGCCGCGCGCCATCTCGGTGGCGCCGAAGTAGTTGAGCGAGATGATGAGCGAGATGGGCACCTTGCCGCCCGACACGCCCGCGTTGCAGATCATGGCGTCGATGCCCTCGGGGTAGCGCTCGTGCAGCTCGGCGATGGCGCCGGCGCGGCCCTCCTTCGTGGCGAGGTTGGCTTCGATGTCGCCGTCCTTGAGGTCGATGTTGACCACTTCGTGGCCGCGTTCGCGCAGGATCTCGGCCGTCTTCGCTCCGATGCCGCTCGACGCGCCGGTGATGACGTAAATGCCCATGCGTCCTTCCTTCCGTGCGGGGTGCCGGTCCGTTCCCGCAGCCGGCAAACTTATTGATACACGTTACTATTACTGGATAAATCATAGCATGCACGGCCCTCCCTGCGCGTACGGGAAGGTCAGCGGTGGGGGAACCGTCATGCGCGGCGGAACGGTGTCGGCAAGCGGTCGGATCTCCTTTTCGCCCGCCTTGAGGAATCCTTGAGAAACGCCTTCTATCGTGGATGGAGAACAGAAGACGAGCGAAAGGAAAACGCATGAGCCACCTGCTGGAAACGAGGAACCTCGTCAAGCGCTTCGGGCGCGGCGCGAGCGCGCAGGCCGCGGTCGACCGCGTGTCGCTGCACGTGCCCGAGGGCGCGGTGTACGGCCTGCTCGGCCCCAACGGGGCGGGCAAGTCCACCATGCTCAAGATGGTGGCGGGGATGCTGCGCCCGACGGAGGGGGACATCCTGTTCGCGGGCCGCCCGTGGCAACGCGACGATTTGTACCGCATCGGATCGCTTATCGAGAACCCGCCGCTGTATCCCAACCTCACCGCGCGCGAGAACCTGCGCGTGCGCACGACGCTGCTGGGCATCCCCGAGGCGCGCATCGACCAGGTGCTCGAAACGGTCGATCTCGCCTCGACGGGGAAGAAGCGCGCGGGGCAGTTCTCCTTGGGCATGAAACAGCGCCTGGGCATCGCGCTGGCGCTGCTCGACAACCCGCGCTTGCTCATTCTGGACGAGCCGGCCAACGGGCTCGACCCCATCGGCATCGAGGAGCTGCGAGGGCTCATACGCTCGCTGCCCGGCCGGGGCATCACGGTGATCGTGTCGAGCCACATCCTGGCCGAGGTGTCGCACACGGCCGACCACGTGGGCATCATCGTCGAAGGCCGGCTTGCCCACGAGGGTCCGCTCGAGCCCGGCATCGACCTCGAGCGGCTGTTCATGGACGTGTGCCGCAGCGTCGCTCGGGAGCGTCGCGAAACGATGGCGGAAGGGGTGCGGCGATGACGGCGGAACCCGTGCGGGGCGTTGCGGCGCCCGACGCCGGCGAGCGCCGGAAGGCCGGCTTCGCCCCCGCGTTCAAGGCGGAGGTGCTGAAGGGGCGCCATGCCGCACCCCGCAAGATCGCGCTTATCGCCCCGCTGCCGTTCTGCCTCATGGGCATGCTGGCCGGGGGCGTGGGCGGCGGAGGCGCGATCGGCGCGTTCTCCACGTACGGTTGGAACTACTGGTACGCGCTCATGATGCCCATCGCCCTTGCGCTCGCCACCGCGTCCATCGCCAACATCGACGCGCGCCAGAAGCTGCGGCCGGTGCTCGGTTTGCCGCTGCCGCCCGCGAGCACTTGGTGGGCGAAGGTTGCCTACGCGCTCGCCCTCGCGCTCGGCGCGAACCTGGTCGTGCTCGTCGCGAGCGTCGTGACGGGACTGCTGGGCGGCGTAGTGCCCTCGGCCGCGGCGGGGCTGGGCGCATCGGTGCTTCTCGTGGCGGGCAGCGCCTGGATGGTTCCGGCGGGCCTCGCCCTCACCGTCCGGTTCGGCACGCTGGCGGGCATCGCGGTGCCCGCCGTGATCCAGCTGGGGATGGGCATCGCCCTGTGGACGAGCCCGGTATGGTTTCTCTTTCCGCCGGCGGCAACGCTCTGCGCGGTGTCGCCGCTGGTGGGCGTGGCGCCCTCGGGCGTTCCGCTCGAGGCGGGGGACCCGCTGGGGACGTTCGGTTGGGAAGCCGTTCTGGGGCTCGCCGTCGCGGTCGCGTTGTTCGCCGTGCTCGCGACGCTCGGTGCGAAGTGGTACTCGAAGAGGGAGGCGCGGTGATGGCGAGGATGACGTTCGCGCGGGCGCTGCGCTCGGAGGCCGTGCGCATGCGCCGCTCGCCCCTCGTTCCGATGCATCTGGCGTTGGCGATCGCTCTGGGCGGGTGCGCGGGGCTGTACTTCTCGAACGCGGCGTGGGACAGCCTCTTGGGCGCCGACGCGTTCTTCCAGCTGCTCGGAGCGGGCGCGCCGCTGGTCGTGGGGATATCCTGCGGTCTCGCGGTGGACGTCGAGCGCGATGCGGGCGACGGGGCCAACCTGCTGGGGGTCCCCTCGCGCCGCGTGGCGCTGGCGGCCAAGGGCACGGTGCTGCTGGCGCTGGGGTTCGCGGCGGCTCTTGTCGCGACGCTGCTGTTCTTCGCCCTGCTCGCTGCGGCGGGGCGGGACGTTCCGCCTCTCGCCGCCTGCATCGCGGCGGCGGCGGGCATCGCGGCGGGCAGCGCGCTTCTGTACGCGGTCTCGCTCTGGATCGCGATGCGGTTCGGCCGCAACGCCTCCATCGGCGTGGGCGCGCTCGGGTTGGTGGTGGCGCTGGCCTCGATGGGAGGGTTGGCGAACGGGTTGGTCACCGGATCGCTGAGCGGAGCCTTCGGCCTCGAGGCGGCCATGTTCGTTCCCTTCGCGTGGCCGTCGCGCCTCGCGTCGCTGGCGGTGGAGGCGGCCGTCGCCGTGCCGCTCGGGTTCGGTCCGCAGGCGGTCGAGGCGCTCGCGGCGGCGCTCGCGCGCATCGGGGCCGCGTGCGCCGTCGGGACGACCGCGCTGGTTGCGGTGCTGCTGGCGCGCGCGAACCGCTTCGAGGACAAGCGCCGCGGAGGCGAATGACAGGCGAAAGGTACAATGGGGGACGTGCGAGCGAAGCGGCTCGCCCGACGTTTCCGATTCGATGCGGAAGGGAAGAATGCCATGGCGCGTCTTTTACTGGTTGACGACGAGAGGGCCATCGTGGACACGCTCGCTCGCGTGCTCGAGCGCGACGGCCACACGGTCACGGGCGTGACCGACGCGGCGCGCGTCCTCGACTTGGACCTCTCCCGCTTCGACCTGATGATAACCGACGTGATGATGCCCGGGCTTGACGGGTTCGAGCTCGTGCGGCGCATCCGCGGGCGGGTCGATTGCCCCATCCTGTTCCTCACGGCCAAAACCGAGGAGGGCGACGCCGTGGAGGGCTTGGGCATGGGTGCCGACGACTACCTTCGCAAGCCCTGCGGCGCGGCGGAGCTGCGTGCGAAGGTGGCGGCCCACCTGCGGCGCGAGAAGCGCGAACGCCACAGTTCGCTGGAGTTCGGGCGGGCGCGCATCGATTTGACGGCCATGCAGGTCGAGGTGGACGGCGCGCCCGTGCGTCTCACGCCCACCGAGTACGCCCTCTGCGAGCATCTGGCGCGCCGTCGCGGTCAGGTGTTCTCCAAGGAGGCGCTGCTGGAGGAGGTGTCGGGCTGGGATTCCACGGCCAGCGCGGAAACCATCACCGCGCACGTGAGCAGCATCCGCTCGAAGTTCAAGGTGCACGGGGTCAACCCCATCGACACCGTGTGGGGCGTGGGGTACAAATGGAGACTCTAAGCAACGTGCGCGCGGACTTTTCGGGCGGCGCGCCGCGCAAGGGCGGCATGCTGCTGGCCCTTGTTATCGCGCGCTACTTCGTTTACGTGCTGGCCGCCATCGTGCTGCTGTCCATGGCGGTGTTCGCGGGGTTCATGGTGCTGGTGCAGTCCGGCGTCGTCTACGCGGCCAACCACGCCGAAGAGCATCTGCCGGAAGTGACGGCAGAGCTTGCCGCCGGGGACATCCAGCCGCAGGATCTGCCCTCGAGCTATCGCTGGATCGTGCTCGACGAAGCGGGCGCGGTCGTGTCGTCGGACATGGACGAGCAGGGCCGGGAGAAGGCGCGCGCGGCGGCGCTCGAAGGGGTGTCGGTCGTGCGCTACGACGGGTTGGGCGGCGCCGTCGTTCAGGATACGGTCGCGCTGCCCGGAGGCGGCACGTGCGCGCTGCAGTACGACTACCTGCCCGACTTCGCGTCGCGCGACGCGCGCGACGCGCTTCCCAACCCTCAGACGCTGATGGGCGCGTTGCTGATCGTGCTGTTGGTTGCCGCCATCGCGCTTATCGCCGTGCGGGCCTCGCACGTGATCGCGCGCAAGATGCGGCCGTTGGCGGACGCCGCCGCCCATATCGAGCGGCAAGACCTGGACTTCGCAGTGGGTTCCACGAACGTTCGCGAGATGAACGAGGTGCTGGCGGCCATGGAGCGCATGCGCGGGGCGCTGGACGAGTCGCTGCATGCTCGCTGGGCCGCCGACGAGGCGCGGCGGCGGCAGGTTACGGCGCTCGCGCACGATCTGAAAACGCCCCTGGCCGTTGCGCGCTGGAACGCCGATTTGCTGGCCGAAACCCCGCTTGACGAGGAGCAGGCGACGTGCGCGGCGGAGCTGTCCGACAGCATTGGGCGCATGGACGGCTACGTGCGGCTTTTGGTGGAGGCTTCCCAGACGGGCGCGGCGGGCGTGCGGCTCGGCGACGTGGACATTGCGGATCTGGCTGCGGAGGTTGAGCGGCAGGCGCGCCAGCTGTGCGACGCGCACGGGCTGACGCTCGACTTCTCGTGCGCGCTCGGCGGGACGCTGCGGGTCGATCGCGCGCAGCTGGCGCGCGCGGCGGCGAACCTCGTGGACAACGCCGCCGAGCACGCCCCCGCAGGGTCGCGGGTGGCCGTGAGCTTCTCGGAGGCCGGCGGCGCGGTGCGCATCGCGGTGGAGGACGAGGGGCCCGGCTTCTCGGCGGGCGCACTCGAGCACGGCAAGGAGCGCTTCTACACCGGCTCGCCCGACCGCAACGCGGCGAGCGGCCATTTCGGGCTGGGCCTCTCCATCGTGGACGACGTGGCCGCCGCGCACGACGGGACCTTCGAGCTGTCGAACGGGGAGACGGGCGGCGCGCGCTGCGTTATCGAAGTGCCTCGCGGCTGATCGGCTGCTCGCAAGAGGCTCGGGAGGCGCGCGGGCCGCGCGAGGCGAGGCGATACGCCGCCGGAACGCGCTCGAGCAGCGCGGCGGCCACCGTGCCCGTGAGGAATCCGGTGACGAGGCCCGCCACGAGCAGCACCGGCAGGTACAGGGCTATCTGGGGCGTGGCGGTCAGGGCCACGGCCACGCCCACCTGGCCGACGTTGTGGGCGACGGCGGCCGCCATGGAGCAGAGCCGCACCCGGTCGGGCGAGGCGAGGCGGACGAACGCGACGGTGACGATCAGCGCGAGCCCGCCTCCCACCAGGCTGAACGGCAGCGTGGAAAGCTGGCCGGTGAGGAACGCCGCCAAGACGACGCGCACGAGGAAGACCACGGCGGCGCAGGCGGGTCCCAGCCAGTACGCCGCAACCACCGTCACCACGTTGGCGATGCCCAGCTTCATGCCGGGCACCGGCATGGGCAGCGGCAGCAGCGATTCGAGGGCCGCGAGCGCGAGCGCCAACGCGGCCAAGAGCGCGCAGCGGCACACGCGCACGGTGGAGCCGCCCGCACCGCTACCGCGCGAGGGCGTCGATGCCATCGGCACCGCCCCCTTCGCGCTCGACGACGATGGTGATCCCGTGGGGCACGCAGGCGATGGGTTTGCCAGGGGCGTCGATCCAGCCCGCGTTCACGCACACCTTGTCGGGACAGTCGGCCTCGACCACGCGGATGCGCCCCGGTTCGACCGCCACCACGTTCGCACCGCTCTCGTCCTCGAACCGCAGCGTGTACGGCTCGCTTACCTCGGCGAGGTCGATGGTTTCCAGGACGATGCCGTTGCGGGCGACGGTCGCCACGGCGTGCGCGTCGTCCTGCGCGGCTCCCGCCGCCTGCGCGCAGGCGAACAGCACGAGGGCCGTCGCGGCCACGGCGAGCGCGAACAGGATCTCGACCCGCCGTGCGCGCGCCTTGCCCGCGGCTCCCGTCGCTTGCGGGCTCATCGCCGCACCTCCGTCACCCGGTCGGCGAAGTCCGCGCTCGGCGAGAACGCGGAGGCGAGCCCTTCCGTCACGAACGCGTTGCCGCCGTCGTCCACGAACACCGCCTCGAACGCGTTGCCTTCGTCCTCGGCGCCCGCGCGCCAAACGTCGAGCGCGCGGTCGAGGCCCATCACGAAGAGCGCCGTCGAAAGCGCGTCGCAGCGGGCGCCGCACGTGTCCACCACCGTCACGGAGGCGAGGCCGGATTCGGCGGGATAGCCGGTGGCAGGGTCTATCAGGTGGTGGCGCCTCGCTCCGTCGCCGTCGACGAAGAAGCGCTGGTAGGTGCCCGAGGTCGATGCCGTGGCGTCGACCAGCTCGAGCGTGCCCGTCAACCGGTCGGGGGCCGCGGGATCCGCCACGCCCACTCTCCAAGGCGAGCCGTCCGGCTTCGCTCCCAATGCCGTCACGTTGCCGCCCAGATCGAGCAACGCCGACGTCACGCCGCGTTCGGCCAGGAGCGCCCGCAGCTCGTCGGCTGCGAAGCCTTTGGCCACGCCGCCCACGTCCACCTGGGCGCCGTTCTCGAGGACGACGGTGCCCGCGGACGCGTCCACGTGCAGGCGCTCGAAGCCGACGCGGGGCAGCAGCGCCGCCAGCTCGTCGTCGGACGGCACGCGGTGGTTGCCGTCGGTGAAGCCCCAGGCGCTCGTCAGAGGGAAGATCGTGGGATCGAACGCGCCGTCCGTCTCCTGCGCCACGAAGCGCGCCGTTTCGAAAAGGGGCAGCAGGTCGTCCGTCACGAGGGTCGCGGTGCCGCTCGCGTCGTTCAAAAGGGCGATCTGGCTTGAGTCGCCGGTGGGCGACAGCAGCCTGTCGAGCTCTTCCACACGGTCTTCGCACGCCTTGGCCGCGTCGTCTGCCGCCTGCTGGCTGGAAGCGTGGACGGTCAGGGTCATGCCGGTGGCCATGGACGTGAACGAGCGGGTCGCCGTTGCGGAAGCCGAAGCGCCCTCGCCGCCGGCTCCGTCCGCGCATCCGGCGCACGCGAGAACGAGCAGGGCCAACGAGCAGGCGAGCACGGTCTCGGCCGCTCGCCGTGGGCGGCTTTTCGCGGTCGGAGATCCTTCGACTCCGGCCTTCGACCTCCGCTCAGGAAAACGGAAGGCCCCCCTCTGTCGCCCGCGTGCGATCATCTGAACACCAGCTGACTGATAGCTCCCGTCGGGCACGCCTCGGCGCAGGCGCCGCAGCCGGTGCATTTCGCCGGGTCCACGCGCGCGCACCCGTTCTCCACGGCAACAGCTTCGAACGCGCAGGTCTTCACGCACTTCATGCAACCGATGCAGCCGGCGCCGCACACCTCGCGCGTGCGCCTGCCGGCCATGGTGTTCCGGCACGTGACCACGGCCGTGGCCGGCGCCTCGTTCTGGCTCACCAGCTTGATGATGTGGCGCGGGCATATCTCGGCGCAGGCGCCGCAGCCCGTGCAGGCGGCCGTGTCGATGCGCGCCACGCCGTTCTCCACGCGGATGGCGTCGAACGCGCACGCCTCGGCGCAGTCGCCGAAGCCCAGGCAGCCGAACGGGCACGACAGGCTCGTGAAGAACAGCGTGTTGAACACGCGGCAGCTGGGCACGCCCTGGAACTCCAGGTGCGGGTCGAGGTGGTCGTCGGTGCCCTTGCATGCCACGAAGGCCTCGCGCTGCACGACGCCCGTGGGCTCGACGCCCAGAAACGCCGCCAGCTCCTCGGCCACGCGCACGCCTCCGGCCGTGCAGGCGTTGGGCGGCGTGCCGTCGAGCAGGGCCTTGGCGTACTGCTCGCAGCCGGCGAACCCGCACGAGCCGCAGTTGACGCCGGGCAGGATGCTCACCAGGTACGCGAGCCGCTCGTCCTCGCCGATGGCGAGCTTCTTCGAGACGATCGACAGCAGCACCGAGCCCACGAGGCCCACGGCCGCCATGAGCAGGACGGTCCAGACGATGGTGTCCATGATCCAGCGCCCCCTTTCCTACAGAACGCCGAACAGGTTGTCGGCGACGCCCGCGAAGCACATGAAGCTGAGCGACACGAGCGCGGCCGACACGAGCGTGATGGGCATGCCCTTGAACGCCTTGGGCGGGTCGGCCTCCTCCACGCGGCGGCGCACGCCGCTGAACAGCACCATGGCCAGCAAAAAGCCCAGGCCCGCGCCGAGCGCGCACACGAGCGCCTCGGGGTAGTCGTACCCCTCGTCCACGGACAGGATGGTCACGCCCAGCACGGCGCAGTTCGTGGTGATGAGCGGCAGGTACACGCCCAGCGCCTCGTGCAGCGGCGGCAGGAAGCGCTTCACCACGATCTCGAGCATCTGCACGAGCACGGCGATGACGAGGATGAACGCGATGGTCTGCAGATAGCCCAGCCCCAGCGCGTTCAGGAGCTGCTGCAGGGGCCAGGTCACGGCCGTGGCCAGCAGCATGACCACCGTCACGGCGCAGCCCATGCCGACCGCGGAGTCGAGCTTCTTCGACACGCCCAGAAACGGGCAGATGCCCAGGAACTTCACCAGCACGTAGTTGTTCACCAGGATCATGCTGAACAGGATCGCCGCGTACTCGGCCATCACGCCTCACGCTCCTTCGCATCGCAGATCTGGCACGCGGCGCAGATGTCCTCCTGGGTTGCCACGGCGTCGTCCTCCGGCTCGCCCGCGCGCTTGCGGCGGCGCATCTCCAACGCCACGGATGCGGCGATGAGCACGCCGAGCACGGCGAAGCCGCCCGGGGGCATGACGAACACGTTCATGGGCGTTATGAAGTCGGGCAGCACCTGAAAGCCCAGCAGCGTGCCTGCGCCCAGCACCTCGCGGACAGCCGACATGAGCACGAGCGTGATGGTGAAACCCACGCCCATGCCCAAGCCGTCCAACGCGGCGTCGCGCGCGGGGTGCTTCGAGGCGAACACCTCGGCGCGCCCGAGCACGATGCAGTTCACCACGATGAGCGGCAGGTAGATGCCCAGCGCCGCGTTCAGGTCGGGAAAGTAGGCCTCCACCAGCATCATGACGATGGTCACGAACCCGGCGATGACGGTGATGAAGGCGGGCAGGCGCATGTTCGACGGTATGGCGTTGCGCAGCAGCGACACGACGATGCCGGAGCACACGAGCACGAACGTGGTGGCCACGCCCATGCCGATGCCGTTCGTGACCGCCGTGGTCACGGCGAGCGTGGGGCACAGGCCCAGCATTTGGCGCAGCGTGGGGTTCTCGACGAGCAGCCCCTTGCTGAACACGGAGAGCGCCGCGGGCTTGTTGGGGGTGGCTGCCATCATGCTGCTCCCTTCTCCGTCGAGGCGGCGGCGCTCGCGGTGCCGCCCGTCGTGGCCCGGTAGGCCTCGACGGCCTCGTTGACGGCGGCGAGCGCGGCCTTCGACGAGATGGTGGCGCCGGTGATGGCGTCGATGTCGTCGAGGGTCATCGGCTCGGCCGCGCGCCCTACGAACTGGTCGGTGAACGAGGGCAGCGCGACCTTCGTGCCCAAGCCGGGCGTCTCGCCGTTCTCCATGCCGATGACGTTCGCGATGGTGCCCTCGCCGTCGAAGGCGAGCGCCATGGGAACCTGGCTCGAGTAGCCCTTCGACTGCGCGGTCACGGCGAAGCCCCGGTTGCCGTCGGCCTCCATGAACGCCGTGACGCCGGGCGTGTCGCAGGGCAGCTCGGTGAAGTCGTCCGCCTCGGGGATGAGGGCGGAGTACGTGGCCCAGGCCTTCGCCTCGCGGTTGGCCGCGATGGTGGGCAGCGTGAGGTTGTCCACGGCCCCCAGCAGAAAGCCCACGATGGCGCAGATGACCACGATGACCACGACGGGCTTGACGACGCCCTGCCACAGGCCGGGGCTTCCGCCGCGCTCTTGCGCGCGGGCGCTTGCGTTCGCTTCCGTCATTCGTTGCCCCCTTCCGCCTTCTTCTTGCCGAACAGCTTCCTCTTCTGGCCGCCCAGGGGCGTTGCCCCGGTGAGCGCCTCGATGTAGGGCACCACCAGGTTCATGAGCAGGATGGAGTAGGCCACGCCCTCGTTCATGTTGCCCCAGAAGCGTATGAGGCAGGTGATGAGGCCGAGCCCGATGCCGAAGACCACCTGGCCCTTGAACGTGGTGGGCGAGCCCACGTAGTCGGTCGCCATGAACACGGCGCCCAAGAGCAGGCCGCCCGAGAACACCTGCGTGGCCACGTCGTGGCCGGTGAGCAGGCTCATGACCACGACGGTGCCCACGTAGACGCCCGGAATGGTGAACGTGATGGTGCGCGTGGCCAACAGCCACGCGAGCCCCAGCAGGATGGCCAGGCCGCACGTCTCGCCCAGCACGCCGCCGTGCACGCCCAGCAGCAAATCGACGAAGGGCAGCGCGGGCGCCGAGGGCGCGAGCGGCGTGGCCGAGGTGACGGCGTCGACGCCGGCCGCGCCGGGCGCGAAGCTGGCGATCTGCGGCGCGGCGTAGTTCGTCATGGCGGCCGTGAACGACACGGACAGCACGATGCGGGCCACGATGGCCGGGTTCGCGAAGTTGCGTCCGATGCCGCCGAACAGCTCCTTCACCACCACGATGGCCACGAACGCGCCGATCACCGCCATGTACAGCGGTATGGTGGACGGCAAGTTGAACGCCAACAGCAGGCCCGTGACCACGGCCGACAGATCGCCCACGGTCTGGGCGGTCTTGCGCAGCCGGCACCACAGGTATTCGAACAGCACGCAGGCGATGGTGGTCGCGGCCGTCACGAGCAGGGCGCGCCAGCCGAAGATGACGGCCGAGGCTGCGAGCGTGGGCACGAGCGCTATGAGCACGTTCAGCATGATCTTCTGCGTCGATATCCCGTCGAACACGTGCGGCGCCGTCGAGAGGACGAGCGGGCGGACGCGGGAGACGTTGTCCTCATGCTCCATCTAGTTCCTCCTTTTCGCCATCTCGACGCGCATGAAGTCGCGCGCGAGCTTGCTCGTCTGGGCGAGCGGCTGCTTGGCGGGGCACACGAACGAGCAGGTGCCGCACCCCATGCACAGATCGGCCATGAGCTCGTCGAGCCGCTCGACGTCCTGCGTGGCGTAGGCCTTCCTGATGGCCACGGGCGACAGGCGCATGGGGCACGAGTTCGTGCAGCGGCCGCAGCGGATGCAGGGCGTGGTCTTGGGCTGCTCCATGCCCTCCTCGCTGAGCACGAGAACGCCGTTGTTCTGGCGGATCACCGGATAGTCCAGGTCGATCTGGGCGTTGCCCATCATGGGGCCGCCCAAAACCACCTTGCGCGGCTCCTTCGCCAGCCCTACGAAGTCCATGACGTCGCGCAGGCGCGTGCCGATGACGATCTGCACGTTGCACGGGCGCTCCACGGCGTCGCCCGACACGGTGAAGCGGCGCTTCACCAGCGGCATGCCCGTTTTCAGGAACCGGCCGATGGAGGCCATGGTGGTGACGTTGTTCAGCATGACGCCCACGTCGGTCTGGCGCTTGCCGCGCGGCACGACGCGGCCCGTGGCGTTGTACACGAGCACGTTCTCGGCGCCTTGCGGGTAGCGGCTCGGCAGCGACTTCACCTCGATGGCGGGGTCGTCTTTCGTGAGCGTGCGCAAATGCTCGATGGCCCGGGGCTTGTTGCTCTCGATGCAGATCATCCCGTTCGGAATGTCCAGGTGCCGGCACGTCTCGCGGATGCCGAACAGCACGTCGTCGGCGTTCTCCATCATCTCGCGGTAGTCGGTGGACAGGTACGGTTCGCATTCCGTGCCGTTCACCACGTACAGGTCGATCTCTTCGAGGTTCGGCGGGGCGAGCTTGATGTCGGTGGGGAAGCCCGCGCCGCCCAAGCCCACCAGGCCGCTCCTTTTGATCGCGGCGAGAAACGATGCGCGGTCGACGACTTCGGGCGGTGCCACCGTGTCGGCCACGGTTTGAGCGCCGTCGGATTCGATGACCACCGTGGTGTCGGTCTTGCCCGACGAGTAGTACACGGGCTCGATGGCCTTCACCGTGCCGGACACGCCGGAGAAGATGTCGGCTGACAGGCCGCGCGGCGCATGGCCCACGAGGCTGCCCACGTCCACGTGGTCGCCCTTCTTCACCACGGGTTCGCAGAGCGCTCCGATGTGCTGCTGCATGGGCAGCACGATTTCGCGGGGAACGGGCATGTCGATGGTCGCGAGCTCTGCCGTGTTCTTGCGATGGGGCACGGCGGCGCCGCGGGCGCGACGGAACCGAGAGGCTATGGTCATGGCGTATCACTCCCCCGAAGTGCTCGTGCTGACAGGTCTCTCCGCAGTCTGGGCGCGTCGAGCAGGTGGAGCGCGCGGGTGGACGGAGCGCGAGGCTCGCGGAGTGACCTTATCCTAAAGACGGGGGTTCATCTGCGCCAGCGGTGTTCGGCAAGTGGGCTCGACGCCTGACGCCAAAGGCGCACTTCAGAAGCGTTTGTGCCAAAACCGCCGGTGGGCGGCAGGGCGTCGGCGACGTATTCCGTGCGCGAGCGGTTCTGCTCCGCGCATCGTTCGGCATCGGTTCCCGAGCGAAGTTCGGCAGCGGCTCCCGAGCCGCGAGGATCCTGCTCGCAGATGCTTTCCAGGCACCTCTCAAAAGAGGGAACATTAGTTCTTAAAATACTCTTCAACAAAGACCGCATATGGTATACTCACCGCATCGACTCCACAACCGAGAGGCGGAAAGGCCATGCGCGACGTCGAGCAAACGATCGGCAATCTGATAGACCACCAGAACACGTCGTTCGTCGGGTCGGTGGACGAGGACGGCTGCCCCGAGATCAAAGCCATGCTCCCGCCTCGGCGGCGCGAGGGTCTGCGCACGTTCTACTTCACCACGAACACCTCGTCCCTGCGGGTGCGCCACTACCGCGCCCACCCGCAGGCGTGCATTTACTTCATGGACCGGCGGTTCTTCCGCGGCGTCATGCTCAAGGGCACGATGGAGGTGCTGGAGGACGCGTGGGCCAAGGAGCTGATCTGGCAGGAGGGGGACACGACGTACTACCCGCAAGGCGTGACCGACCCCGACTACTGCGTACTGCGCTTCACGGCCGAGACGGGCCGCTACTATCGCAACTTCGGCTCCGAGGACTTCGCGGTGCCGGAGGCTGCGGACGTGCCGGCTGCCGAGGCGTGACGCGCCGGGCGCTTGACCCACCAGGCAGACGCAACGCTGAACAGCAGCGTTTGCAGGAGGATCTCCAACGTGCCGCCGATGCTCGTGTTGAGCGGCTCGCCGGCGGGGTCGAGGTAGATGAGCGCCTCGATGGAGCCGGGCGAGGTGGCCGGCGTGTTGAAGATGCCCACGATGGCGACGGTCGCCCATACGACGAGCCAGCCGTGCCTGCGGTTCATGAACGCGGGCCGCAGCAGCCACAGCACGAAGGCGAACAGCGCGCCGCGCGCGATCTGGAACAGCGGCGCCATTCTCACCACGAGGTCGTCGGTGCCGCGCATGCCGATGGCGGCGACCGAGCTTTGGTAGTCGAACAGGACCATGGCCAGCATGCCGCACGCCAGGTACGTGAGGACGTGCGCGGCCGTGACCTTCGCGCCGAAGGCGAGTTTCTCTTTCATGGGGATTTCCTTTCTGCGCGCATTCGGCAGGGGGGGACGCCCGCGTCCCACATGCCGAATGCCCCTTCAGGTGATTTTCAACGATGGATGGACGAGGTCGTCTGCCCTAGGGGCGGGCGGCATGTTCTCAGCCTCTTCGTTCCGTGTGGTTCCGCTCAGCGCTTGCTTTGCTCGCGGTAGCGGGCGAGGGCCTGATCGTAGCCGCCGGCCGTCTTCTTGAAGTACACGGTGTAGCCGATGGTCATCCCCGCGAGGATGACCAGATAGATCACGACGAAGGAAGCCCACGCCTCGGGCATGTCCGCGGGGATCCACGGACCCAGCCAGGCGCACAGGGCGAGCACCGGCAGCAGGCACGCTCCGAAGCCGGCGATGCGCGCGGGATAGGCCAGCTTCTTGAACACCGCCTCCGTGAACCAGAAGGCTTGGAGCACGGCCATGCCGAGCGCCGCGCCGTACAGGCTGGCGGTGAGGTTGAGGCCGTAGCTGGGGCCGGCGAACAGGTATCCCATCCCCAAGAACCATGCCATCATCACGGTGAACATGATGCAGGCGGCGGCGGCGGTTTGGGCGATTATCTTCTTCATGGCGAACTCCTTGGCGAACGTCGATCGGGCAATGCCGATTGCGGGTGGCGAGCGGGCGGTGCGGCTTGCGGCCGCGTCTACAGTCCCAGCTTGCGTTTGATGGCGGACGCGTATTGGCGCGACACGATCACGGCCTCGCCGTTGTCCAGCATGAGCTGCAGCCGCGCATTCAGGGCCGGCCGGATGGAGGTCACGTGGTCGAAGTTCACGATCATCTGCTTCGACGCGCGCACGAATTCCGTTCCGGCCAACCTGTCTTCAAGCTCGTACAGGCGCATCGGCGTTTCGTACACGGTTTCGCTCGTGTAAAGGAACGTCTTGCCGTCCACGGTTTCCGCATAGCACACGGCGTCGAGGTCGATGCGGTGAACGGCCCCCTCGCGCGATCCGACGAGCTTGCGGTCGAGCGCGCCCAGCGACGCCACGATGCGTTGCACGCGGTCGTCGATGCGCGGGCACGCGACGGAAACCTCGATGTCTTCAAGCGCGGGGTTCTCGGTGATGGTCACGTTCATGATGCGCCTTCTGGTCGGTGGTGTACGGTTGGCCAACGCCGTCAGTATGCCGAAATCGCGTTGCCCGTACAAGGCCGCTCGGGCCCACCTGCATCCAGCGACGTGCAAGTTGCAGAAAGGCTCCGCGTGGGCTCCGTTTCCGTTGTTGTGCTATGCTCGGATCGTCAGGGCAAACGACGGAAGGTGCGGGCATGGATCTGACGGCGAAGGTGGACTTCGATCGCTTCGAGGCGGCGGTGCGGGTGGTGGACGCGCATGCGGCGGGCGAGCCCTGCCGTATCGCCGTGGGAGGCTTTCCCGAGCCGCAAGGCGCCACGATGATCGAGAAGCGCCGTTGGATGGAGGAGCACTGCGACGGCCTTCGACGCGTCCTCATGCTGGAGCCGCGCGGCCACCACGACATGTTCGGGGCGTTCCTCTGCGAGCCGGTCGACCCCGAGGCCCAGGTCGGCGTCGTGTTCATGGATACGGGCGGCTACCTGAACATGTGCGGCCACGGCACCATGGCCGTGGCGGCGGCCGTGCTCGAAACCGGGATCGTCGAGGCGTGCGAGGGCGAGAACGAGGTCGTGCTCGAGGCGCCCGCCGGGCTCGTGCGCACCACGGCGCAGGTGCGCGGCGGAAAGGTCGAGTCCGTCTCGTTCGAGAACGTGCCCTCGTTCGTCTACTGCGACGATGCGACGGTGGACGTGGACGGCCGCGCCGTTCCGCTGACCGTCGCCTTCGGCGGCAGCTTCTTCGCGCTCGTGGACGCGGCGTCTTTGGGCCTCGGCGAGATCGGGCCTGCGACGGCGTCCGCCTACGCGCAGCTCGGATCGCGCGTGAGGGAGGCCGTGAACCGCACGATTTGCGTGGAGCACCCGACGCTCGACATCGACACCGTCGACCTGGTGGAGTTCTACGGACCCGCCCCCGACCCCGTTGCGGCGGCGTTGCGCCATGTGGTGGTGTTCGGTGCCGGGCAGGTCGACCGTTCGCCGTGCGGCACGGGCTTGAGCGCCAAGCTGGCCGCGCTCTACCGCCGCGGCGACATCCGGTGCGGGGATCCGGTGGTCTGCGAGAGCTTCATGGGCACGCGCTTCACGGGCTCCGTGGAACGGGAAACGACGGTGGGGGGCGTCCCCGCCGTGGTCCCGCGCATCACGGGATCGGCGTTCCTCACCGGGGTGGGGACCTGCCTCGTGGACGCCGCCGACCCGCTCGGCCACGGCTTCCTGTTGGAGCGGTAGCGGCTCTCCAGCATCTCCCGTTCTCTTTTCGCCTGCGTCCGGCGCACCTGGCGAGTCAACGCTTTAGTTCCGAAGAAATAGTAACGCTTGACGTTATTAACGTATAGCGTTACTATTTCTTCATGATCGTTTCCTTTAAAGACCAAGATGCTGAAAAGCTCGCGAAGGGAATTCGCGTCAAACGGTTCGTGTCGTTCGAGCGCGTGGCGCGCCGCAAGCTACGCCAGTTAGAAATCGCGCTGACGCTGGATGATTTGCGCGTCCCTCCTGGCAATAGGCTTGAGGCGTTGAAGGGGGATCGCGACGGCTGTTACAGTATTCGTATAAACGACCAGTTCAGGCTATGCTTTCGCTGGACGACGGCAGGCGCTCAAGACGTTGAGATAGTCGATTACCATTAAGGAGGTTTTGGATAATGGGAAGAATAGAGTACGCGGTTGTCCCCATCTCGCCGGGGGAGCTGTTGAAGGAAGAGTTTCTGGAGCCGATGAACATCACCCAGTATCGGTTGGCTAAGGAGGTTGGTGTTCCTGCGGGACGCATCGGCCAGATCGTGGCCGGAAAGCGCGCGATAACGGCCGATACCGATCTTCGGCTGTGCAAGTTCTTCGGCCTCTCGAACGGGTATTGGTTGCGCGCGCAAGTCGCATACGATACCGAGATAGCCCTCCGGGAGTTGTCGGACGAGTTGGAGAAGATAAAGCCTTGGAGCGGCACGGCCGCGTGAGACGGGCACGGCGCGCACGCGGGGCGGGCCTCGTTCGCCCCTTTCGCTAGAACAGGCTGCCCTGCGAGCCCAGGGTTTGGACGGGCTTGTAGGCGGCTATGATGTCGGGCATGCGCCAGAGCAGGCCGTGCTCCTTGCAGAGGGCGCGGAACAGGGCGCGGTTCTCGGCCGCGCGCGGGCTGTTGCAGAAGTAGCGGTCGCCGAACGTGCGCCGATAGCGGTCGGGCAAGGCGGGGTCGACCGCGGCGATGCGCTCGAGGAAGTGGTCGCGTTGGCGGTCGCGCATGGTCACGCCCGTCATGTGGTAGACGAACCGCGCGCCCGCCGCGGCCGCGCCTTCCACCACGCCGCGCACGGTGGCGTCGTCGTCGGTCACCCACGGCAGCGTGGGCGTGAACAGCACGCCGCAGAACACGCCGGCCTCGGCGAGCTCGGCCAGCGCCGCGAAGCGCTCGGAAGGCGCGGGCGCATGCGGCTCGACGAGGCGCGCCAGATCGTCGTCGGCGGTGGTGACGGTGAGCTTGGCTATGGCGCCGCCTGCGCCGCCGATGGCGCGCAGCAGGTCGACGTCGCGTGCGACCAGCGTGCTCTTCGTGTCCACCGACACGCCGAAGCCGTGTTCCGCCAGCAGCTCCAACGCGCCGCGCGTCACCTGCAGGTCGCGCTCGAAGGGGTTGTACGTGTCGGACATGGCGCCCACGCCCACCACGCCGCGCACGCGGCGGCTGCGCAGCTCGCGGCGCAGGATGGCCAGCGCGTCGAACTTCACGCGCACGCGGTCGAAGTCGTCCACGCGGTAGCACTCGCTTCGGCTGTCGCAGTAGATGCAACCGTGGCAGCAGCCGCGGTACAGGTTCATGTTGTAGTCGATGCCGAACCACTCGTCGCCGTGATGGCGCACCTTCTGCAGGATGGAGCGCGCCCGCACGGTGGGGCAGGGCGCGGTTGCGCCTGCGCTCACGCAGATCTCACGGGATGGCGGATGACGGTTTTCAGGTTCTCCGGCTTCGTGCGGCGCGGGTCGCCCAGGTAGATCTCATGGTGCAGCCGCACCGACGGCACGCCGCCGCCGGCGTCGAGCGCGCCCAGCAGGGCTTCGGCGCTTTCCGGGTCGGCGATGTCGCCGGCCAGCCTGTTTGCGCCGATGAACGTCTCGAGCTCCTCGACGGTCGCGGGTTCGTCGTCGTACGGGCCCTTGTGCAGAATCTGCGCGCACGGCCCTTCGGCGAACGTCAGGAAACGCGCCCGCCCCGCGTCGAGCTCGGGCTTCTTGGCCGCCACCTGCTCGAGCGCCCATCGATGAACGTCGGGCGTGACGAACTCCGGCAGGCGGATCAAGGAAACCCAGTTCAGCTTGTCTTTGTCGAGGATGCTCCGCCCGTCGAACCCGCCCTCGGCGGTCCACCAAAGGCCCTCCAGCGGCGGCACGACGTAGTCGAAGTAGCCGTCCGGCTGCCATGGGCCCATCTTCGCCATCTTGATGGTGTACGAGACGGCGTACTGCAGCGCGAGCGCCTCGGCGTAGGCGCCGTTCTCCTCGTTCGGGTTGCCCTCCCCGGCCACGGCGACGAAGCTCATGGACGGCACGTCCACGAGCGCCGGTTTCTCCTTCGGCAGGTAGAGGTCCCGGTATTCTTTCTTGAAGTCGAACGCTCCGGCCATGGTTTGCTCCTGTTCTCGCTGCGGTTGGGCTACGCGCAATCGCAGAGGTTCGTGCACTTGGCGGTCGCTCGCAAGAGCGGGATAGGCCCCGTCCCTACGAAAGGCGTTTCGATCGCGCTCTCGGAACGGTCCTCAGAGAGCTCCGCGCGCTCCGGCCTACCGCGCCTCGGTCGGCGCCGCGCCTTTCCAGCGGTCGAGCTGGGGCAGCAGCGTCTCCATGTAAGCGCGTGCCTCGGCTTCGGTGAACGGCGCCTCGGTCTTCGTCATGTTCTCCACGCATATGTTCACCATGTCCTCCATGGTGCAGGCCCCTAGGTACCCGCCGTCCGCATAGCACCACTTGCAGTGCTGCTCGCTCGGAGAGCCGTCGGCCTCGGTGCCCAGCAGGCCGGGGTCCGACAGCGGCATGCCGCAGCTTTGGCACACGCTCTGCATCGGCAGCTCCAGCAGCGCCTCGATGGGCACGTGGAACGTGGTGGCGATGAGCTTGAGCGTGTCGATGCCCGGCTGCGTATCGCCGCACTCCCAACGCGACACCGCTTGCCGCGTGACGAACAGGCGCTCGGCCATCTCGCTTTGCGTGAGGCCGTTCTGCTCCCTGATCGAGATGAGCGTGTCTTTGATCGCCATGCTGGCTCCTTTTTCGGGGATGGTTCGAAACCTCCCACCATGGAACCATGCGCTCCCGGTTCCGTCAAGCAACCGTCGGTTGCCTCGTTCGGGGTTCCGCCGAAGAGCGGCCGGCGACATGCGCTTCGGGTCCGTCGAGCGCGCGTCGCCGGCCGGCGGGAAGGCAAGTTACTTCAGCGCCACGAACACGTCGATGTCGGCGCAGGACATGTCCTCGCCCGGCAGGTAGGCCTCGAAGTCCACCGTGAACGCGCGCTGCGCCGTGAGCTCTTCGTCGGCCCAGATGTCCTCCCAGATTTTCTGGACGCTGGCAACGCAGTCGCCGCCCCGAATGGCGAACTTCGCGTAACGGCCTGCGGCGATGTCCTGGGACCGCATGCCCTCGGGCGCGGCGGCGTCGGTCTCGCAGCCCACCAGCAGCTCGTAGCTCATGTCGCCCATGTCGTAGCCGTAGTACAGCGCGAAGCATCCGTACGGCTCGACGCGCGTGCCGGGAATGGAACGGTCCATGCCCTCGCCCATGAAGCGCTGCCAGAGCTGGCCGATGACGGCGCCTTCCTCCGGCGAGTTGTTGGAGGCGCGCACGGTGGGTCCGACGACGGTGCGGGCGGGGAGCTCGACGATTTCGTAGCTCATGGTTGGGTCCTCTCGTTAGGTTGCGTTGACGAAGGACACGATACCGAACGTAACCGGACAGGGCGTGTCCGGTTATGCGGAAAGTTCTACAACTTTTCCCTCAAATCTTATCGTGCGTTGTCGACGGGCATCGGACGAAAGCCGCAAGGTTTCGGTTGCGCTTTGCTATTCTTGCCGCATCGCCTAGAATGGCTGTGCTGGGTTGCGGGCCGCGCGGCCTCAGGGGGCGTGCGGACGAGCGGGCGAAGAGGGGGTGGGAGATGCTGGGGGATCTGACGGTTTGGTACTTGTTCCTGGGCGGCGCGGGCGCCGGGCTCCTGCTCGTATCCGCCGTTCTCGAATGCCTGTCCCCCCAGGCGGTCGTCGCCGATTGCGGCGGGCGCTACGCTCCGAAGGAGGCGTACCGCCGGTTCTTCGGGCCCGTCTACGTGGCGGGAATCGCCGCCGTCGCCATCGGCATGGTCTGCCTGTTCCTCGATCTCGGGCGCGGCGAGCGGGCGCTCGCGCTTATCTTCCAACCCACGCTCTCCTTTATCACGGTCGGCGCCTTCGCGCTGCTCGTCCTCATCGCGCTGGCTGCCGTGCCCCTGTTCGTTTGGGCGTTCGGCTGCGCAGCCCTGCCGAGGGCGTTCATGCTGGCCGTTCGGCCCCTGCTCGCGGTGGCCGCCTTCGTGGTGATGGTGTACACGGGGCTGTTCCTCTCGAGCATGCCGTCGGTGCCGCTGTGGGCATCGCCCTGGCTGCCCGTCCTGTTCGTCGCGTCGGCGCTCTCCACCGGCATCGCGTTGCTCATCTGCGCGGTCGTCCTGACCGGTGCGGGCGAGGGGTTCGCGGCGACGCTGGACCGCCTGCGAAAGGTCGACGCCGCAGCCATCGCATGCGAGATCGTCGTGCTCGCGTTGTTCGCGGGCACGGCCTATCTGGGAGGCGGGACCGCCCAGGCGTCGGCCGAGAGGCTCGTGCAGGGCGACCTGGCCGCGCCGTTCCTCGGGCTCGTGGTGGCGCTCGGGCTCGTTGCCCCGCTGGCCTGCGAGGTTCTCAACCGCAAAGCGGCCGTGCGCCCCGCCGTGGCGGCGGGGGCGTTCGTGCTGGTGGGAGGGTTTTTCCTGCGCTGGTGCGTCTCGGAGGCGGGCATGGCCGTGGATATCGCGGCGTCCGTCATGGCGGCGCTTGGGATACAATGAGGCAACTCATCGATACGTTACCGGAGGGACGCGGCAGAGCGACGTGGCTTGGTTCGAAGTAGACAAAGAAAGCGATCTGCCCATCTGGCTGCAGCTGCGCAACCGCATGGTGTACCTGATCACGACCGGATACTTCAAGCCCGGCGAGAAGCTGCCGACCGTGCGCGGCCTGGCGGCGGAGATATCCATCAACTTCAACACGGTCAACAAGGCGTACATCAGCCTGGTGGACGAGGGCTACATCGACTCGAAGCCCGGGCGGGGCGCCATCGTGCGCGAGATAGAGGAAGAGAAGAGCGAGAAGTTCGAGTCGGTCGACACGCTCATCGAAGACTGCGTCGACGCCTGCCTTGCCATGGGGCTGTCGTTCGACGACGTGAACAAGCGCATCAAGAAGAAGATGCGCGAGATGGAGAAGGAACGAAGCGGTGGCAAGGACTGAGCGAAAGAGGGAAAGCATGAGAAACGACAAGGCGAACGCGCAGAAGCAGAACCGCCATGGCGTCGTTGCCGAGACCCAAGTGCTCGAAACCGACCGGACGGCCTCGAAGGCGGGCGCGCTGATTTTCTCGATAGCGCTGTTCGCGATCGCGTTCGGGTTGGTGCTGGGCCTGTGGTGGCTTGTCGGCGGAACGCTCGACGCGGTGAGCGTTGCCGTGGCCCTGGTTGTCGGGTGGCTCGCCATCTCCACGATGCACATCGCCCAGCAGTGGGAGAAGTTCGTCGTGCTGCGGTTCGGCAAGCTCAACCGCGTCTCCGGACCGGGCCTGGTGTTCACGCTTCCCATCGTGGAGCATTGCTCCCTGAGCGTCGACATGCGCATGCGGTCGGTGCCGTTCGGCGCGAAGGAGACGTTGACGGCCGATCTCATCCCCCTCGACATCGACGCCGTGCTGTACTGGATGGTGTGGGACGCCGAGAAGGCGTGCATGGAGATCAGCAACTACAGCCTGGCCGTGCAGCTGGCCGCGCAAACCGCCCTGCGCGATGCCATCGGGCGCTCGAGCGTGGCCGAGATCACCATCCGCCGCAACCAGTTGGACAAGGAGCTCACCCAAGTGCTGGACGAGAAGACATCGCAGTGGGGCATCTCGGTCCTGTCGGTGGAGATCAGGGACATTGTGGTGCCCGAGTCGCTTCAGGAGGCGATGTCGCTCGAGGCTCAGGCCGAGCAGCGCAAGAAGGCCCGCATCATCCTCATGGAGGCCGAGCAGACCATCTCCGAGATGGCGAAGGAAGTGGGGGAGGCTTACGACGACAACGACAACGCCCTGAAGATCAGGCGCATGCACCTGCTGTACGAAAGCGTGCGCGACACCGGCGGTACCGTGGTGGTCCCCAGCTCGTTCGCCGAGGGCTTCGGCGATGTTTTCCCTGATGACGTTGGTAAGATTTTGGAGAAGTGACCTTCCGGCGTATCGATGATCTATCTTTAAAAAAGAATAATACAATATCAAGTTATCCTAGGACAAGTCTTGCTTATCCTAGGATAACTTGGTATTGTGCAGCCAGTGGAGATTTGGCCAATTCTCTCAAGGTGTAGGAGGGGTATCCTGAAGAATCGGCTTTTCGGCCGCAAGGCGTCTGCGTATGCGGCCGGAAGTCATCGAGGGGATATTCCGACAGAATCTGAGGAGGAGAAATGTCGGGAACGGATAGTTCGCAAGGCGGGCTCACTCGTAGAAGCTTTCTCAAAACGACCGGGGTAGTGACCGGCGCGGTCGCCGCATCGGGCATCTGCTCGTCCCTTGCGGCCCTTTCGCCCGATCGGGCTTTCGGAGCCGAGGACGGCGGCAATTCCGGCTCTGCGAGGAAAAAGGTGCCGACCACCTGCATGGGCAACTGCCACGGCTTCGCGTGCCCCATGGACGTTTTCGTGGAAGACGGCAAAGTGGTCGATCTGCAGAACTTCGTCAGCGAGGATCAGCCGGACTACCATGCGGTGTGCCTGCGTGGGTACACGAACATCGAGCGCTGCTACTCTCCCGAGCGCATCCAGTACCCCCTGCGGCGCGTCGGCGAGCGCGGCTCGGGCGAGTTCGAGCGCATCAGCTGGGACGAGGCCATCGACGAGATCTGCACGAAGTGGAAGAGCTACCAGAAGGAGTACGGCGACGCGAGCGTTGTGTTCGCCAAGGGCTCGGGCTCCTTCACGGCCACCATGGCGTCGTACGACCGCCTTCGGGCCTACATGGGCGCGACGAACTTCCTGAACAACTACGATGCCAACGGCGTCAACTCGACGTGGGACCACATCGGCTACGACGCGTTCTGCTCGACGGGCAACGAGTTCAGGAACCTCAAGTTCGCCAAGAAGATATTCTGTTGGGGCTGCAACCCCAGCGAGTCCGCGATCATCGCGTACCACTTCATTTCGGAAGCGCAGCTCAACGGCGCGAAGCTGTACGTGATCGATCCGAACTTCACGACGACGGCGGGCAAGGCCGACAAGTTCATCCCCATTCGTCCGGGCACCGACGGCTTGCTGGCCATCGGCATGTCCAAGATCATCCTGCGCGACGGGCTCCAGGACGAGGACAACCTGCGCAACAAGACGGTGGCGCCGTTCCTCGTGAAGGAGTCCGACGGCAAGTACCTGCGCCTGAGCGATCTCGGCAAGGCCGAGGCGGGGTCGAAGGAGGACAAGATCCTTGTCTACAGCTCCGAGGGCGTCGCGGGCGAGCTCGACCAGGTGTCCGATCCCGTTATCGAGGGAACGTTCGAGGTCGAAGGGCATCGCGTCACCACGGCGTACAGCCTCTTGCTCGAGCGCTTGGACGAATTCGACCTGGACGACATCGTCGAGAAGACGGACATCCCCCTGGAGACCATCGAGTGGCTTGCCGCCGAGCTCATGGACGGCCCTTCGTCCATCCTCACGGGCTTCGGCATCGACCACTACTCGAACGGTATCACCGGCTACATCAACATGCTCACGCTGCTGGACATCTCTGGGCAGATGACGAAGCTCGGCACCGGCTTCTCCGTATGCGACATGTCCATGCCCATCGCCCAAGGCTTGAACACGACCGCCTGGGGAACCCCCAAAGACGGCAAGAAGAGCCCCCAGCTTGCGGGCGCGTACCTCTACGACGTGCTGGAAGACGGCGGCATCGGCGAGTTCCAGAACCAGGTGAAGAGCCTTTTCCTGTACGTGCACAACGTCATCGGCAACTACCCCGAGCGCAAGAAGTGGCTCGAGATATTCGACAAGCTCGACCTGGTGGTCACGGTCGACGTGTGGATGAGCGAGACGTGCCGCTATTCCGACATCGTCTTGCCGGCCACGTACATGTGGGAGGCGCGCGACATCGCCCGTCCGAACGCCAACCCCTACCTGCGCCTGATGGAGAAGGCGATCGAGCCCCAGTTCGAGGCGAAGAGCGATTTCGACATCGCGGCGCTGCTCGCGAAGGGCATGGGCCTCGGCGACAAGTTCGAGCTCTCGATCGACGACTTCCTGGCGCAGTCCGTCGACAACGACAAGGCCCGCAGCTACGGGATCACGTGGGAGCGCCTGCAGAAGGAGGGCCGCATCTACGCCTTCCGGGAAGACTACGTCTACGGAGACGAGAAGTTCTACACGACGACCGGCCGCTCCGAGTTCTATATCGAGGACGCCAAGCCGAAGTTCGACGCGGGCTTCGAGTGGGACAAGGAGTACCGCGCCCTTCCGTACTGGTTCCCGCCGCGCGAGGCGTGGTACGAGAACGACTTGATTCGGAAGTACCCGCTCATCTTCACGTCCGAGCGCTCCAAGTTCAAGGTCCACACGCAGTTCACCTACGTCGATTCCCTGCTCGAGCTCGAGTCCGAGCCCTACATCAAGATCAACGACGCCGATGCGAAGGAGCGCGGGATCGAGGACGGCGACGTCGTCAAGCTGCACAACGACCGCGGCTACGTCGTCATCAAGGCGTACCTGAACCCCGGCATCTGCCCCGGCATGGTCGTCATCGACCACGGATGGCAGGACGATCAGTTCATCGAAGGCCACTACTCCGACCTCAGCGCTGCTTACGTCGATCAGGCTATCCCCGGACCCGCATGGTTCGACTGCTTGTGCGAAGTCGAAAAAGTCGGTTAGGAGTGAATCATGCAGTATGGAATGGTTATCGATCTGAAGAAGTGCATGGGCTGCCAGACGTGCTCGACGGCCTGCAAGCTTGCCAACAACCTGCCGGCCGGCACGTGGTGGAACCGCGTCCTCACCGTCGGAGGCGAGCAGATTGACACGGCTCGCGGCAGCTATCCGAACGCGGAGATCCACCATCTCCCCGTCGCCTGCCAGCATTGTGCGAACCCCGCTTGCGTGAAGGTGTGCCCGGTGGGGGCCACGTTCAAGGACAAGGACACCGGCATCGTGCGCCAGGACTACGACAAGTGCATCGGCTGCCGCATGTGCATGTCGGCCTGCCCCTACACGGGCGTACGCTCGTTCAACTGGGAGGAGCCGAAGTTCGCCGTAGGCTTCAGCATCGGCGAGGAGGAGAGCCCCGCGCACCAGAAGCACACGGTCGAGAAGTGCACGCTCTGCGTCGGCCGCATCGCGAAGGGGCAGAAGCCGAAATGCGTTGAGGCCTGCGCGGGCCGCGCCCGTTTCTTCGGCGATTTCGACGATCCCGACTCGGAGGTGTCGAAGCTCGTCCGTGATCGCGAGAGCATGCAGCTCCTCCCCGAAATGGGCACCAACCCCTCCGTTCACTATCTCGTCTAAGCAGAAAAGGAGAACAACATGTCTGAGAACGCTCAGGCGGCGCAAGCCGCCAAGGCTCCTGCTGCCAAATTCGGAGGTAGGGGAATCAACATCGGCATCATCGTTGCTGCCGTCGTGACCGTGATCGGCCTCGTGCTATGGGGCGTGCAGCTCTCCGGCGGCCTCGTGCAGACCGGCATGCGCAACCTCGACTCGTGGGGGCTCTACATCACCAGCTTCATGTTCCTCGTGGGCCTGTCGGCCGGCGGCCTCATCATCTCGTCGGTGCCGCGCGCCTTCGGCATGAAGGGGTTCGGCGGCATCAGCAAGGTGGCCGTGTGGACTTCCATCTGCTGCACGGTGCTCGCCATCGGGTTCGTGGTCATCGACCTGGGGCAGCCGCTGCGCCTCTGGGAGCTGTTCGCCTACTCCAACCTGGGGTCGCCCCTCATGTGGGACATCATCGTGTTGTCCACGTACCTCATCCTGTCGATCGTCTACCTGTGGGCGACCGTCCGCTTCGAAAACGGCAAGGGATCCGAGAAGGCCCTGCGCGTGATCTCGGTCATCGCGCTCGTCACCGCCGTGCTCGTGCACTCGGTGACGGCCTGGATCTTCGGCTTGCAGCAGGCCCACGAGTTCTGGCACACGGCGCTTCTGGCCCCGTGGTTCGTGTCCTCGGCGCTCGTGTGCGGCGTGGCGCTGGTGCTCGTCGTCATCATCGCCCTGCGCCGCGCCGGGTACATGGAGCTCGCCCAGGAGAACGTGGTCAAGATGGTGAAGCTGCTGGGCGCGTTCGTGTGCGTCGACCTGTACTTCTTCGCCTGCGACCTGCTCACCTCCGCCTTCCCGGGCGGGTCGGGAACCGAGGTGGTGAACATGCTCGTAGCCGGGCCGCTCGCCCCGTTCTTCTGGATCGAGGTCGTCGGGTGCGCCATCACGGCCGTCATCGCCTTCGTTCCCAGGCTGCGCACCAACCCGCTGATCGTCGTCGGCGCGCTCCTGGCCATCGCGGGCATCTTCTGCAAGCGCGTGCAGCTGCTCGTGGGCGGGTTCCAGCTGCCGAACCTCGACTATCCGGGAGCCATGACGTCGTACACGGTGACGGACACCTCCGGTACGTTGGCAAGCGCCTACCAAGGCATGGTGTACTGGCCCACTCCCATCGAGTTCGGCGTGGTGCTGGGCGTGTTCGGCCTCGGGGTGCTGCTTCTGCTGCTGGGCTTCAAGTACCTGCCCCTCAAGCCCACTGAGCGTTCGCATTAAACGGTCTGCGGAGGCGTTCGGTTCCGCCGGCCGCCTCCCGCCCGATAGAAGGTTGCGAGCATGCGAAAGACTGTCATAACGTTGCTGGCGTTCGCCCTGGCGGGAGCCGCCGTGTTCGGTGCGGGCCTGCTCGCCGACCCTTCGGTGGGCGCCCCGCAGCCGATCCGGGCCGACTCCGCGTGTCCGGCCACCCGCTGCGCTTCGGGCGCGTGCCACGGCTTCGACGACGTGCCCGAGCCCGACGGCGTGCACGAGATGGCCTGTCCGAAGTCGACGTGCTCGAGCGTCGACTGCCACGGGTGGGACACGCTCGCCACGCGCTATTACCAGCCGAGCGACGCGAGCCTGAACCTGTGGATACTCGCGCCGGTGGCCCTTGTGGTGGGCCTTGTGCTCCTGGTGAGAAAGCTCTAGGTGGTTGCCGTGGAGGTAAGGAAGAATCTTGCGATCGACGCGGTCGCGCTGGCCGTGTACCTGGTCGTCGCCAATCCCGCCCTCACGGGGATCGGCGCTCACGAATGGCTGGGGCTCGGCCTCCTTCTGGTGTTCCTGGTTCATTGCGTCGCGCATGTCGACTGGGTCGGCTCGGCGGTTTCCGGGTTCAGATGCGCCTCTTGGGGCGCGCGCGGCAACCTCGTGCTCGACGCGTTGATCCTCATGGCGTTTGCCGTGGTCACGGTGTCGGGCCTGTGCGTTTCGGGCGCGGTGCTGCCGGCGATGGGGCTGTACGCCGAAGGGTACTTCTTCTGGGACCCGTTGCACTCCATCGCGGCCAAGGTGCTCTTGGCGCTGTTGCTTTTGCACGTGGTCGTGCATGGGAAGTGGATTATCGGCTTGATCAAGAAGGGGAGGGACACGCACGATGAATGATACGGTGCGCAAGGCGGGCGAAGCGCCGAAGCCGAGCGAGGCCTCGGCGTGGCAGGTCCGCGCCGCCGCCTACGAGCTGCTGGCGCTCTCGTTCCGCTATCCCGATCGAACCCTCGCCGAGGCCGTGGCCGGCGGCGAGTGGGCCGATGCGGCGACCGAGGTCGCAGAGGCGTTGGGCGTCCCCATGGGGGACAGCGCCCAATTGGGGCATGTTGACGGACGCGGAGTCGAAGAGCTTTTGCACGCGCTGCGCGTCGAGGCCACGCGCCTGTTCGTGGGCGCGCCCGAGCCCCTCGTGCCGCCCTTCGAGGGCGTGTGGCGCGCGGCCGACGACGGGGTGCAGGCACTTCTGTTCGTGAACCCGCACTCCATGGAGGTGGAGCGCTTCATGCGCTCCTGCGGCCTGGGGCGCCCCGAGGGCACGAACGAGCCTTTGGACCACGCGGCCACCGAGCTGGAGTTCCTGCAGTGGCTCTGCATGCTCGCGGGCGGCATGGCGCAGGCCCCCGAAGGAGTGGAAGCTCCTGACGGCGGTTGGGCCGGCGCGCACGACCGCTTCCTCGAAGATCACGCGCGCACATGGATGCCTCGTTTCGCGCAGGGGGTCGCCGCCGAGTCCCGCGAGCCGTTCTACCGTGCGGCCGCGGAATTGCTCGAAGCGGTGCTCGGGTAGCGGTTCGTGTTTGATTCCGGAGGGGGCGAGACTGGAAAGCGGCAGCTCGTTCGGGCGCGCTCGCCTTATGTCGGCCGGGTTGCTTGGGAATAGATGCGCGCGACGGCCTCGGCCTGTTCTTGCAGCCAGCGACGCACGTCGGGCGGCTCGATCACTTCCAGCAGGGGCCCGAACGACAGCAGATAGTATTGCGTGCGCTCGGTGATGTGGCACGCAAGGGTCACGAGCCAGCTGCCGTCGGCCTCGCGCTCGATCGTCTCGGGCGCGAACTCCTCCCGGACGCGGGACTCCGCCTGCGCGGCGAATCGCATGACCAGCCGGTCGGCGCCCCTCATGTGCCCGCCCTCGTCGAGCGCGGGCAGCTCGTGCGCCTGAAACGTTTCCGGCAGCGTCTCCAACGTCTCCCAATCGATGCGGAACAGCTTGAACAGGCGCCATGCGTCTCGCTCGCGGCACCACGCGCGCAAATACCACGACGATTCCTTGAACATGAGCTGGGCGGGCTCCACCGTGCGCTCGGTGCGGTTGCCGGCGGCGTCGAAGTACGCGAACGACAGCGGATGCCGGCCGATGACGGCGTCGCGAATGGTGTCGAACGCGGCGCGGTAGTTCGGCGGCGCGCCCCAGAACGAGAAGTCCATGTCCAGCCAGTCCGCGTTCTCGCGCTGGAACAGGCGTCCCAGCCGTGCGGCCGTCTCGTCGCTCGCCTCGTCGGAGGCTCCGGTGCGGTTGAGCGCGGAGAGCGCGGCCATGATGTCGTCCTGCTCGCGCTCGCTCAGCACCGAGCGGTCCAGCACATAGCCGTCCATGAGGTGCACGCCGCCGCCCTTGCCGCGCGTCATGTACACCGGCACGCCCGCGGCCGACAGCGCGTCCACGTCGCGGCGCACCGTGCGCTCGGACACCTCCAGTTTGCGTGCCAGCTCGCCCGTGGTGGCGGTGCCGCGGTCCATGAGCAGGTAGACGATCTCGAAAAGGCGTTGGGGCTGCATGTTAAGGGCGCCTCTCTGCGAAGGCCGGGTTCGCTGCGGCTGCGTTGCGATCGCCCTCGTTGTCAACCCGGTGCCCGAGCGCGGCGTTCGCGTCTGCGAGGACCTGCTGCACCAGGTCGGCGCGCGTGCGGGCGAGTTCGTCGAACGGGACGGGATCTGCCGGGTCGTCGTCGAAGGGGGCGAGCTCCTTCACGTACCAGGCCACGTCGTGCCACGAACCCGTCTTCCAGCCGGCGTGCGGCTGCACCCAGCAACGTTGGAACCCGAAGCCCTCGTGCAGGCGTTCGCTTGCCGCGTTCGGCACGGTTACCAGGCCGTAGGCGCTTTTCACGCCCTGCGCGCGCAGCAGCTTCAGCAGCGCGTCGTACAGCACGCGTCCCCAGCCGCGGCCCGTTGCGCCTTGCTCGAGATACACCGACAACTCCGCGTTCCATCGATAAGCCGCTCGGCTTGCCTGGGCGTGCGCGTACGCGAACCCGACGACGCGCCCGTCCTGTTCGAGGACGAGGCACGGGTGGGTGGGCATCGCGTTGTCCATGCGGGCGGCGAACTCCGCAGGGGAGGGCGCCGCAGTGTCGAAAGTGACGGGCGTCTCGACGTACGGCGCGTACACCGCGCGCAGGGCTTCCGCATCGTCGCGCGTCGCAAGGCGAACGCTCGCGCAAGCTGCGCGTGGAGGGAAGTCCATCGGTCGATCCTTTCGTTTCGAGGCGGGAAGGCGGGTCGTGCGGGCTGTGCGCGCTGCGGCCAATCCGCGCAGCCACATACTACCACGAGCGTGCGTTCGCCGACCCTTGGCGAGGAGCTTGCACCATGCACGCGAACGGCGCTCGAAGTCACAATATTCACCGCTGTGAAGCTCGGCGACGCAATAATCGCCGCACCCGCATTTCACGACCTGGGAAAATGTCCGCGCGGCGCGCGGGGTTGACGTCCGGTGAACCGCTGAAGGCTTTCCAAGGCGTCGAAATCGCTTCACAGCGGTGAATATCGTGACTTCGGGGGCGCGCTTGCGACATCGTCTGCGAACGCAACCCCGCGCTCGTGTGCCGCCCAAGAACGAAGATCCGGCGGGGATCGCACGGTGCTGCCGTCTCAACTTGCCTATGCGTGCCAAATGCAATATATATTTGACATAATGTTAGATAAATCGTATATTTTGCCAAAGAACTTGCATACTTGCGGAAAGGGTGGTTGAGGTGGAGGCAGCATCGTGGGGGGCTTCCGGCGGCATGGGGCGAACGGCCGGTGCTGCGGCGGACGCGGGAGCGGCCGTGGCGGCAACCTCGGCCGCCACGGGCAAGAACCTGCGCATGAAGGTGGCGCGCGTCGAAGCGGGCCTGTCCCAAGCCGAGCTGGCCGCCATCGTGGGGGCGACGCGGCAGACCGTCGGCCTTATCGAGGCGGGCGGCTACAACCCCACGCTCAAGCTGTGCCTGTCCATATGCCATGCGTTGGGGAAAACGCTCGACGACCTGTTCTGGGAAGAGGGGTGAGGGCCATGCGTTTTACGAAGAGCCTGCGAGCATTCGGCGGCCCGGTGGACGAGCGCGTGCGGGCCGAGACGGACCGCATTTACAAGGTGGGGTTCTGGATCCTGGCCGTCGGGCTCATGGTCTACCAATACTACGGTTACTGGAAGTCCCAGGTGGAATGGGTGTACGGGCTGGTCGACAGCGCGCACGCGCACGAGTACGTCGACCCCTTCGTGCGCGTGCTGTTTTTCGCGGCCTTCCTCGTCATCGCGTTCTTGCTGTACCGCCGGGGGCTTACGGGGATCGACGATTTCGACGGGCCGAGCGAGTCTTCGACAGGTGCTTGCCTCAACGGTGCGGCTTTGGCGGGGCTGGCGGTCGGCGTGCTCACCGCCGCGGTGCGCTTCGTCGCCCAGTGCCAGCTGCTCGGTTTCGATCGCATGCGCCCGCTCGACGACGCGGTCATCGGCGTTTTCATGGGGCTGCAAGCCGGCTTCTTGGTGTTCCTCGTGCTGCTTGCCTATCACCACCTGGCGAAACGTCGTCTTGCGAAGCTGGAGAAAGACCTCGACGACGACTGACGGCCCCTCCTTCGTCGCGCACGATGCGTTGCGGTCAGACCGTGGCGCTGTTGTGTTGTTCGCGCGCGCCGTCTTGCCGTTGCCCGGTCGTTACGGAATACTCGAACCAGAAAAACTTCGAACGCGCCGCCGCCAGGGCGGCGTGTTGCGCTCGGGCTGCGACACGGGAATGCGACGGAAGGGAACGAAACGGCGTGGCGATCGACTTGAAAGCGAGCATGCGGAGTCTGCGCCGGCAGGTGCGGCATCTGCCGGTTTGGCCGAAGGTCGCCGTGCCCGTCCTGTGCGGCGTCGTCGCGTTCTTCGGGATCGCCAGCGCGCTGGGTTCCACCGCCGACCGCCCCGAGGAGCCCGTCTCGTCGCTGGACGCGGCGGTCGACGACGCGCCCGCGACGGAGGGCGCCGAAGCCCCTGCCGCACCGGCGCCCAACGCCCCCGCGACGGCCGTGGCCCCCACGGCGCTCGACGCCGCTTCCGGCTCGGGCGACATCAACCTGTTCGACGCGACGGGATCCCAGCGCACGGTGGACGCGTCCGAGGCGCCCGCCGTCGCGGCGGCGCTCGACGCCTTCCGCGAGGCCGGATACGAGGCCGGCTTCGTCGTCTACGATTTCGCCACCCAGAGGGGCTTGGGCTGCAACGCCGACTTCGAATGCTTCTCGGCCAGCACCATCAAGGCACCGTTCGTCACCTACGTGGCGCAGGGCCTTGTCGACGAGGGACAGGCGTCCTTGACCGACGAGGTGTTCGAGGACATCGTCATGGACGGCACGGGCATCATGGCCGACGACGACGTGAGCGTCTACGATCTGCAGACCGTGCTCGCCAACACCATCGTGTATTCCGACAACACGGGCTACGCGCTTCTGCGCGACGACTACGGCTCCGGTTTCGACGAATGGGCCGCCGCCGCCGGCGTTGACGCAGGGGCGTGGGAGGGCGAGTGGTATCCGTATTTCACGCCGCGCGACCTGGCCAAGCTGTGGCTGGGCGTGGGTGGGTACCTCAGGGACGGCGTCGGGCAGGCGCCCCTGTGCGAGGAGCTGTTCGCGCAAACGGGCACCTCGTTCATCCGCCGGACGCTCGGGGCCGACCATCAGGTGCTCGCGAAGGCGGGCTACGAGATCGACACCCCGTGGTACGATATGGGCGCGCTCAACGATGCGGGCATCGTGAAGGTCGCATCCGGCGACTACCTCATGGCCGTCATGTCCGACGCCGATTACGACGACGAGTACTTCACCGACAACGAACCGCTCATCACGAACCTGATCGCAGCGCTCGACGAGGCGCACGACCGGCTGCTCGCGGCCTAAGGAATCCTTCATGGAACCGAAAACGCACACGATCGCACGAGACCTCGAACGCGCAGAAGCATCGGCTCGCGTGCGAGAGCCCGGCCGAACGGCGGCCCGCACGATTCTGAGCTGCCTTCTCGCGGCGACCCTCGTCTGCGGGTTGGGCCCGCAGGCTTCCTGGGCCGAAGACGCCCCCGACGACGCCGCGGCGGCCGAGGCCCAACGGGCCGTGGAAGAGGCGCAGGGCGCGCTCGACGGAGCCGAGTCGCAGATGCAGGGCATAGCGGCCGACCACGCGACGCTCGAGCAGGAGATCGCCGACCTGCAGCAGCGCATCGACGAGACGGCCGCCCAGGCCATGGAGGCTCAGCAGGCGCTCATCGAAGGGCGCAGCGCCCTCGGCAAGGCGGCCGCCTACGAATATCGCGGCGGCTCCGTGCCGTCGCTCTTGACGGTGCTGCTGGAATCCCAGGACTTCGACGAGTTCGTGCGCAACCTGTTCTACCTCTCCGCCGTGGCGCGGTACCAGTCCGACGAGATCGCGGCGCAGAAAGAGCGCTCCGAGCGCTTCGACGCGCTCGTGGCGGACCTGAACGCGCAGAAGGACGAGCAGGAGAAGAGGCTCACTGGGCTCGAGGAGAAGAAGGCGGAGGCCGAGCAGACGGTGACGGCGGCGTCGTCCCAGCTGCAGGGCGCGCAAGACGAATACGCCTCCGTCATCGAGGAGCTTCAGCGGAAGGCCGAGGAGGCGGAGGCCCAGGGCGGGGTGAGCGGGCCGGTGGCCGTGGAGGAGTCGAACACCAACACCACGCGTCCGGGCGACCAGGTGCAGCAGGTCGAGCCCGACCCGACCCCTTCTCCGTCGCCCGACCCGGAGCCTACGCCTGACCCCGGGATAGGCTGGTCGACGGGTGTCGCCTCCGCCTACGGCGGCTCCACCGACCCCTACACGCCCAACCCCGGCACCACGGCCACCGGCGCCGTGTGCGACGATTGGTCCATGGGCGTTGCCGTGCCCATGGCGTGGCCGCGGTATTGGCAGTATTACGGCCGAACCGTCGAGATATCCTACAACGGCATGACCGTGCTCGCCACCGTGAACGACTGCGGCTACATGGGCGGCGGCAGCCGATCGCTCGACCTGCAGCCCGGCGTGTGGAAGGCCTTCGGCTTCTCGTCGTGCAACGACTGGGGACTGCGCACGGTGAGCTACCGGTTCCTGTAGACGGGCACGTCGCGCTCTTGCCTCATTGGGCGCGTGGCGCTCGGTTGCGGTTAGGCGCCGCGCGCCTCGAACTGGTTTACGCCCGGCTCGGTGTCGAACATGCCGCAATACGGCACAAAAACCGAGTTTAGGGAATATTCGAGACCCATTCCGGTGCCCTTTGTCGGGCATTCGAAAGAAAACCGCAGGTCGCAATTTCCGAGCTTGACGCGGAAGCGTTCCGCACCCTGTTGAGGATTCCCTGAACTCGGTTTTTGTGCCAAATCAGGGGCTTCCGCCGCCGCGCCGACTCTCGCTCGCCCTCTCCCTCCCGCTCTCGCAACCCCCTTGCTTGTGGAATTTCACGCACGGCGCCCGCGAATGCGCTATACTGCATCGTTACATGCGATGACGAAGACAGCGCCGTGCGGCGCGGTCGTCACCAGAGACGGGTGCCACCGGCTGAAAGCACCCGGGCGACCAGCGCGGCGATTCCCTTCCGAGCAGCGCGTTTGAACGCGGATGCGGCCCGGCGGCAGCGGGGCGGCAAGACGTGCAGTAGGGCGCGACGGGAGCTCCCGTCACAGAGCGCAAGAGCGGACGGCCGAAAGGCCGCGCGTTCCGAGCCGCTGCAAGGCGGGCGGGCGCGCAGCGACGGCATGTCAACCGAGGTGGTACCGCGAGAGCCTTCTCTCGTCCTTGGATCGGGGAGCAATCCCTTTACGAACCAGGGCGAGAGAAGGCTCTTTTTCATGTGCGCTCGCTGGGGGCGGCGCGGGGAAGAGACGGAAAGGAAGCGCGAGGACATGGGTATCGTGGACGAGGTGGCGGCGCTGCGCGAGCAGACGCTCGCCCGGATAGCGCAGGCGGCCGACACGGCCGCGCTCGAGCAGGTGCGCATCGGGGTGCTGGGCAAGGCGGGCACGCTGACGGGGCATCTGCGCAGCATGGGCCAGGTGGCCAAGGAGGAACGCGCCCAGGTGGGCAAGACGGTGAACGAGGTGCGCGTCGCCGTGGAAGAGGCGCTGGCCGCGCGCAAGGCGGCCCTCGACGCCGCCGAGCTGGCCGCCGCCATCGACGCGGCCGCCGTGGACGTGACGCTGCCGGGCCGCGCCCAGCAGATGGGCACGCGCCACCTCATCAACGCCATCACCGACGAGGTGTCCGAGATATTCCTCGGCTTGGGCTACACGGTGGCTCACGGCCCCGAGGTGGAGACCGACTACTACAACTTCGAGGCCCTGAACGCCCCGGCCGACCACCCCAGCCGCAGCTTGGCCGACACGTTCTACGTGGTCGACCGCTCCGGCGAAGCGTCCAGCGTGCGCGGCGAGTCCGACGTGCTGCTGCGCACCCAGACCTCGGGCGTGCAGGTGCACGCGATGGAGGACCGGGAGCTGCCCATCTACGTCATCGCGCCGGGCAAGGTGTACCGCCGCGACGTGGCCGATCCCAGCCACCTTCCGCAGTTCCACCAGATCGAGGGTCTGGTGGTGGACGAGGGCATCACGTTCGGCGACCTAAAGGGCACGCTCGACTACCTGTGCAAGCAGGTGTTCGGCGAGGAACGCAAAACGCGTTTCCGCGCGCACTACTTCCCGTTCACGGAGCCGTCGGCCGAGGTGGACGTGAGCTGCGGCATCTGCCACGGCGAGGGCTGCCGCATGTGCAAGGGCACCGGTTGGCTGGAGATCCTCGGCTGCGGCATGGTGGATCCGAACGTGCTGTCCATGTCGGGCATCGACCCGGAGAAGTACTCCGGCTTCGCGTTCGGCATGGGGGTGGAGCGCATCGCCTGCCTGAAGTACAACGTGCCCGATCTGCGCATGCTGCTAGAAGGCGACATGCGCTTCCTCAGGCAATTCTGAGGTTTCTGGCGGGGCGCTCGGCGATGCCCAGTCGCTCGGGCAGTCCTGCTCGCACGAAACGCCCGCTGGGCGTTTCGGCTCGTGCGGAACTCGCTTGGTGGGCACCGCCGAGCGCCCCTTCGCACGATCTGCGCTGCTGCAGGCGCTGTCGTTAGAGGGGCAAGCGGGTCTGCCGGCCTTGGGGCGTTCAGGCGGGCAAGCGCTTGTTGAGAGGAAAGACCTCGTAGGGGCGATCTCCTGATCGTCCGTTCCGGCGGAGCCGGAAAACGTGAACGGATAGGAAGCGAACGATGAAAGTATCACTCAAATGGCTCTCTGAGTATGTGGACGTGCCGGCGGACACGAAGGCGTTCTGCGACCGGCTCGATCTGACGGGCACGGGCGTGGAGGCGGTGGAGAAGACCGGCGCGGCGCTCGACGGCGTGGTCGTGGGATTCGTGGAAACGTGCGAGCAGCATCCCGACAGCGACCACATGCACGTGGTAGGTGTGGACGTGGGCGCGGGTGAGCCGGTGCAGATCGTGTGCGGCGCGCCGAACATCGCGGCCGGCATCAAGGTGCCGGTGGCCTGCGTGGGCGCGGTGCTGCCCGGCGACTTCAAGATCAAGAAGTCGAAGCTGCGCGGCGTGGCCAGCAGCGGCATGTGCTGCTCCGGCCGCGAGCTGGGGCTCTCCGGCGACCACTCCGGCATTATGGTCCTGCCCGAGGACGCGCCGGTGGGCATGCCCATCGCCGACTACCTGAAGCTGTCCGACACGGTGCTCGACCTGGAGATCACGCCGAACCGCCCCGATTGCCTCTCCATGGTGGGCATGGCGCGCGAGGTGGGCGCCATGTACCGCACCGACTACGAAAGCCCGCTTGCGGACATGGCGGCGAAGCTGGAGCTGGACGCCGCCGCGGCGCCCGTGGACGAGCAGGTGAAGATCACCATCGACGACGCGGTGCGCTGCCCGCGCTACACGGCGCGCGTCATCCGCGGATGCAAGGTGGGCCCGAGCCCCGATTGGATGGTCGAGCGCCTGGCGGCCATCGGCCAGCGCTCCATCAACAACATCGTGGACGTGACGAACTACATCCTGTTCCTGTTCGGCCAGCCGCTGCACGCGTTCGACCTGGCCAAACTGAAGAACGCCGACGGCCTCGCGCACATCGTGGTGCGCGCGGCGCAAGACGGCGAGCGCCTGACGACGCTCGACGGCGAGGACCGCGAACTCACGTCCGACATGACGGTGATATCCACGCCGGAGCTGGGCGCGGTGGCGCTCGCGGGCGTCATGGGCGGGCTGGACACCGAGGTCACGGACGAGACGGTGGACATCCTCTTGGAGGCCGCCACGTTCGAGGCCGGCCGCACGAGCCGCACGAGCCGCAACCTGGGCCTGTTCAGCGAGAGCTCCATGCGCTACGAGCGCGGCGTGGACGACCACGGCATCGCGGAGCGCTCGGCTGCGGCCGCCGCGCTCATGGTGGAGGTGGCCGGCGGCACGGTGTGCGCCGCCGCCGGCAACGACGAGGGCGTCGTGGACGAGTGGCCGGCATCCTCCACACCTTGCGACCTGCGCTTCCGCATTCCGCGTTTCTGCGCCATGATGGGCGCCGACATCCCGCGCGCCGACATCGTCGACATCCTGGCGCGCCTCGGCTGCGCGGTGAGCGAAGATCCGGCGGGAGACGCCGACGTGCTGGCCGTGACGGCCCCCACGTTCCGCCCCGACCTCGAGCGCGAGATCGACCTGTACGAGGAAGTGCTGCGCCTGTGGGGCATGGACCGCATCCCGTCCACGCTGCCCGGCGGTCCCGGCCGCGTGGGCACCCGCTCGCACCTGGAGCACGTGCTGGACACGGTCAACGACGTCATGCGCGCGAGCGGCCTCAACGAGACCATGACCTACTCGTTTGCCGAGCCGGGCGACCTCGACCGCCTGCGCATGGCGCCCGAGGGCCTGGGCGAGCCGGTGGAGCTCATCAACCCGTTGAACGCCGACCAATCCGTCATGCGCCAGAGCATCGTGCCGGGCCTCCTGCGCAGCGTGGCCTACAACCAGAGCCGCGGCGTGAAGAACGTCCAGCTCTACGAGATGGGCATGGTGTTCTTCGCGCACGAGGGCCGCAAGCAGCCCAAGGAGCGCCGCCGCTTGGCGGGCGTGCTCGCGGGCGCCATGCGCGACGCGGGCTGGAACGACCGTCCCGCCGCGTTCGACTTCTTCGACGGCAAGGGCGTGATCGAGAGCCTGGCGCGCGAGCTGGCGCTGCCGAAGCTGCGCTTCAAGGCGCTCGCCGCCGATGAGGCCCCGCACCTGCAGCCTGGGCGCGCGGCCGAGGTGCTCTCCGGCGGCACCGTGCTCGGCTGGGTGGGCGAGCTGCACCCGCTGGCCGTGGACGCCTTCGAGGCCGCAGCGCCCGTAGTGGCGTTCGAGCTGGACGTGGAGGCGCTCGCGAAGGCGGCGCGCCCCGCGCGCGACTACGTGGACGTCCCGGCGTTCCCGGCCGTGTCCATGGACGTGGCCTTCGTGGTGGACGAGGGCGTTTCCCACGAGAAGCTCGTGCAGTGCATGAGCTCGGCGGGCGGCAAGCTGCTGGAGGACGCGCGTCTGTTCGACGTCTACCGCGACGAGAAGCGCGTGGGCGCGGGCAAGAAGTCGATGGCCTACGCCCTCACGTACCGCGCGGCCGACCGCACGCTCACGAGCGACGAGGTGGACAAGGCTCATGAGCGCTTGGTGAAAAAGGTGTGCGGGGCCACCGGCGCCGAGGTGCGCGGCTAGGTAATCCACCATAATGGATCGACATGCGAGAAACGGGCGTTGCGGCCGGGGGGCCGCTCGCCCGCATCGAGCGACGGGGAGCCCCGTCGCTCATTGTTTGAAGGGGTGGCTCAGGTGGGGAAGAACGTCGCGGTCGTCACGGACACCAACAGCGGCATCATGCAGGAAGAGGCCGATCGGTTGGGCGTGTTCGTCGTCCCCATGCCCTTCGTCGTGGACGGCGAGGAGTGCTTCGAGGGCGTGAACCTGGACGCCGAGCGCTTTTACGCGCGCCAGACGGAGGGCGCCGACATCGTCACGTCTCAACCGTCCATCGTCGATTTGGGCAGGCGTTGGAAGGAGCTGCTCGAGACGCACGACGAGATCGTCTACATCCCCATGTCGAGCGGCCTTTCGGGATCGTGCGAGACGGCGCGCCAAGTGGCCGAGCATTGCGGAGGGCGCGTGCACGTGGTGGACAACCAGCGCATCTCGGTCACGCAGCGCGAGGCGGTGCTCGACGCGCTGCGCTGGATAGACGAGGGCAAGTCGGCGGTTCAAACCTGCGCGCTTCTGGAGAGCACGAAGCTGGACGCCAGCATATACCTGATGGTGGACACGATGTCCCATCTGCGCAAGAGCGGCCGCATCACCCCGGCTGCGGCGACTGTCGGCTCGGTGCTCAAGATCAAGCCGGTGCTGCAGATACAAGGCGAGAAGCTCGATGCGTTCACGGTGGCCAAGACGTTCAAAGCGGCGAAGCGCACCATGATCAAGGCCCTTGCGGCCGACATCGGCAAGCGCTTCGGCGAGGCGGCCGACGTGCACCTCTACGTGGCGCACACGAACCGGGACGAGGACGCCCAGGCGTTCGCCGACGAGGTGCGCGCCCATTTCGGCACGCCCGACGTGTACGTCGACCGCCTGCCCCTGAGCATCGCCTGCCACGTGGGCCCCGGCGCCCTGGGCATCGGCTGCTCGAAGCGCCAGTTCGCGTAGGGCGGGCTGCCGGCCCCGCGCGTCAACCTTGCGCGTCAGCCCTGCGCGGATGCGGCCGTCGCCGGCTCGTATATGCCGATGGCCTCCATCAGGCTCGTATCCCCCGAGCTCAGCACGCCGTCGCGCGTGTAGAAGGCGAGCGAGTACGTGGTGGAGCTGTACGAGGAGGACTCGCCTTCCAGCCGCTGGCTCCAAACGTCCAGCCGCCACAGCACGCCGGCGCCCCCTTCGGGGCAGGTTCCGATGCGCGTAACCTCGTGCCGGTCGAACCGGTAGTTGTCCACGACCGTGCGCGACAACTCGTTCTCGCAGCCGGCCGCTTCCAACAGCGAAGCGCAAACGGCCTCCGCCTCGTCCTCGCTTGCGAGCGGAGCCGTCACGCTCATGCTGATCGCCTGGGGGCGCCTTCCCTCGAGCATGAGGTCGGGTGTGGTCTCGCCTCCGCCGACGCTCGTGTGCAGGCGCGTGGTCGAGCCGACGGGCGAAAGCGGCGTGTCGGCGGACACGCTTTTCCAAGCCCCGGTGGGAACGCCCATCTCGTATTCGAACCCGAGGCGCTCCAGGGTTGCGGGGACCTCCGCAGGGTCGAGCGAGAGGATGGTGCCAAGGTCGTAGGCGGAGGCGATCGAAGCGGGGTCGACGCCGTATGCGGGCTGCGCAACGGCCTTGCCTCGGTCTCCCTCGGTTTCACGGTGCGCGTCTTCGCGGTCGCGCACCTGCCCGCCGAAGGGTTCGGGCGAGATGGAGCCGTCCGCGCCGCCGCTTTCCCGAGGGGCGGCGCCGCACCCCGCAATCGCTGCGCAGGCGAAAGCGAGCACGACGCACCAGGCGATCGGGGCGAAACGAGGTTGCTGCGGCATGGGGCGCTTCCTTTCGACGGGGGCTTCACGGCGCCTTCGCGCGGTCGGTGCGACCGTCCGCCAAGGCGAAGCCGCGCGACAGCCCGGCCATTATCAGTAACACGATTTCGCCGGCTGAATTGTCGGGTTTTCGTACGTTCATCCTTCCAAGCGGCTGCGGAAACGGCGGATCGCGCCCTTCTGCCTGTTCGCTCCGTCTAACAAGCGGTACAATGGCCGCGAGCGAAAGGAATCAGCATGTACGACGGTGAGGAACAGCCCGGGCGCAACGACGCGTGTTGGTGCGGCAGCGGGCGCAAGTACAAAAAATGCCACCTGGACTTCGACGAACGGCTGCAGGGCCTGTACGAGCAGGGCTTCGAAGTGCCCGAACGCGCGCTGTTGAAGAGCGCGGCCGACATCGAGGGCATCAAGCGCAGCGCGGCCATCAACATCGGCGTGCTCGACCACGTGGCCGAGCGCATCGGGCCCGGCGTGACCACCGAGGAGGTGGACCGCTGGGTGCACGACTACACGGTGGAGCACGGCGGCATCCCGGCCGACCTCAACTACGAAGGCTACCCGAAGAGCGTATGCACCTCCCTGAACGAGGTGGTGTGCCACGGCATCCCCTCCGAGGACGACGTGCTGCAAGAGGGCGACATCGTGAACGTGGACTGCTCCACCATTCTGGACGGCTATTACTCCGACTCTTCGCGCATGTTCTGCATCGGCGCGGTGTCGCCGGAACGCCAGCGCCTGGTGGACGAGACGAAGAAAGCTCTGGAGGCCGGGCTCGCAGCCGTGAAGCCCTGGGGGCTGCTCGGCGACGTGGGCGCGGCGGTGAAAGCGCATGCGAACGCGTGCGGCTTCTCGGTGGTGCGCGAGTTCGGCGGCCACGGCATCGGCCTCGACTTCCACGAGGACCCGTTCGTGAGCCACGTGTCGGATCCTGGCACGGGCATGGTGCTGGTGCCGGGCCTCGTGTTCACCATCGAGCCCATGGTGAACGCCGGCAAGCAGGAGATCGACATGAGCGACCCGAACGGCTGGACCGTGCGCACCGCCGACGGCAGCGACACCGCCCAATGGGAAGTGCAGCTGGTCGTGACCGAGGACGGCTACGAGCTGCTGTCCTGGTAGGCTCCGCCGCAACGGGCTCGCATTGTCTCCCCAAAGACGCGTTTTTCGCAGCAAAACCGCGCCTTTGGGGAGACAATGCGTGTTCTGACGGGCCGTGAGCGCCCGGCGCTTACCTTTGCGCGCGAGAACAGGTGGTCGCGGTAGCAGCCGCGCACTGCGTCCGCTCCGGCCGCAGCAGCAGCTGGATCTCGGCGACTCCGTCCTCGGCCTGCGCGCGCACTTCGCCGCGATAGCGGTGCGCAAGCGCCGATACCGACGCCAGGCCGATGCCCTCTCCGGCGTGCTTGGTCGAGCGCGCCGCATTCGCCAGCACGCCGTCCGGCGCAGCGGTTGCGAGCGAGCGGGCGTCGGCGTCCGTGCAGCTGTTGCGCACCGACACCAGCACGGATCCGCCAGCGACCACCCGGGCCTCCACGCACAGGAGCAGTTGCGGCGCATTCCCCGCGCCCGCCACGCGCTCGCAGGCTTCCACGGCGTTCTCCAGCAGGTTGGCCAGCGCCATGCAGAAGTCGGCTTCGGGCAGCGACAGGCGCTCGGGCAACGCGAGCGCGAACGACGTCTCGGCACCGCACGCACGCGCCCGTTCGGCGAAGTGAGCCGCCACGGCGTCCACAGCGAAGTTCGACGCGTAGGCGGGCCGCTCTCCTTCCGCGCCGATCGCTCCCTGCTCGTCAAGGAACGCGCGTAGGCCCTCTGCGTCGTTCTCTTCGGCGAACGAGCGGATGACCAGCAGCTGGTGTCGGAAGTCGTGGCGCGCCTTCGCCGTGTCGCGCAGCGTGCGCTGAAGGCTTTCGTAGCGCACGTGCTGCATGCCTTCCAGCTGCGCCGCCTCGCGCAACCGCGCGTTCTCGCGGGTGGTGCGCAACGCCGAGAACAGCACGAGGTACGACGCCGCCAGCAGAAAGCCCAGCACGGCCACGGTCAGCGCGTAGAGACCGTTCGCCCACGTCGAGACAAACTCCACCGCGTAGGCCAGCGCGTACAGCGCGTTCGCCGTGATGAAGAACGCCGCCGGAAGCGCGGCCAGGCGACGCCAGAACGTGCGGTCGTCGATTTGCTCGACACCCCAGCGTATCGTGCGCGCAAACAGCGGCGCCAGCGCCAGCGGTCCCAGCGAACACACGGCTGCGTCGAGCACGCGCCGCGCTCCGAAGCTCCACTCGAGCGCCACGGTGCGCAGCAGCACGTCGTAGACGAGGATGGCGATGGATGCGGCCGTTATGGCGCTGAAGAACACGAACAGGCGCTTGCCCCAGGACAGTCGCGTGAGCGCCGCAAGCGAGGCGAGAGAGACGGCCAACAGGGGGATGGTGGCCCACGTGCCCGCCTCGTCGGCGAAAAGCACCACGCCCACACCGGAGACAAGGCTGCTGGCAACCACGATGCCCAGCGCGATGCCCACGGTGGTTTTCAGCGAGAAGCGCAGCCGTCCGCGCACGGCAAGCAGCATGAGGAAGAACATCGACAGGAACGTGGGCGTGTTGCGCACGACGTACCACAAGATGCCTTCCGCGACGCTTCCCGACATGCCCGCCTGCCTATCTTCGCGCGTTCGAGAACAGGTAGTCGAAGTAGCGGCTGCGCGCTTCGGTGCGCGACGATTGGCGCACGGGCAGTTTCGTGCCGTCGTCCATGAGGAAGCAGCCGTCGTCGGTGAGGTCGTCGGCGTGGGCGAGGTTCACCATGATGCCGCGGTTGCAGACGAACAGCTGCGGATAGGGGGTCACCATGTCCGCGAGCCGGCTGAATGATTGGCGCCAGCGCAGCGGCCCGTTCACGGTGCTGAGGTTCAGGTAGTGCCCGTCGGCGGTGATGGACCGCACCTGCGACAGCGGCACGTTCACCGCCGTGGCGCCGTCGTGCACGCGCAGCACGGTCTCGTCGCCGGCCAGGCGCGCGATGGCCTCGTCGAGGGCGGCGGCGATGTCGCCAGGCGAGAAGGGCTTGGTCAGGTAGTGGAACGCGCGCACGCGGAAGCCGTCCACGGCGTGCTCGCTCGATATGGTGGTGAAGATGATGAGGCCGGGGTAGTTCTCTCGCCGCAGCTGCTCGGCCACCTCGATGCCATTGGCCCCGTCCAGGTACACGTCTAGGAACACGAGATCGAAGGCGAGCGTGTCGGGGGTCTCGAACAGCTCTTCGCCGCTGCTGAAGCGGTCGATCTCGCAGGTGCGCCCGCGCTTCTCCAAATGGGAACGCAGCGTCTGCTCGAGGGTTTCGGCGTCACGGGCGCAATCGTCGACGATGGCGATTCTCATCGGTCTCTTTCTACGGTACAGGCCGGCAGGGAAGGGCTCGCCTGGACGGCGCGCATCGCTTGTGCGGGGCGTCATTCGAGCCTCCTTTCCATTTTGGCGGTATCGTCGAAGGTCGACGGATGTTTTCGTGCCAGAATACCGTGTTTCGTGCCAGCCTGCGCGAAGGCGGGGAAACGCCTTCATGTGGGTGACCGTCTGGCGGACAGTATAATGCAACGACTGCCCCCAATGGGGACAGTCTGCGATTGGGACGTTTTCGCCCGAAAAACACGCCTCGTGCGCTGAAGCGCGTTTTCAGGCGAAAATGCGATCCGCATCGCATGGGCAGCATGCAATTCGAAGGGTTGCCTGCACGCTCCTTGCTGCTCGCCGTTTGCCCTCTGGGGCGCATTCTCGCTGCCTCGCCGCTGGCGGCGTGGGCGCCCTGCTTTCGTGCCACATCGTCTCGTTTCGTGCCAGAAAGCGGTTTTCGCTCTCGCACCTCGGTAAACTTTCCTTTGAGTTGTGCTTTCCTGCGAGAACGAGGTGCGGTATGGGTCAGATATGCAAGCGTGAACACGGAAGCAAGCAAGCGGCGCTCGCAGCGCTGGTGGCAACGGGCCTGTTGGCGGCGGTGCTGGCGCTCGCCGGCCTTGCGGCTCCCGCGCCCGCCTACGCGGCCGGGCTGCAAGGCAAGGGCACCGCCGACGACCCCGTGCTCATCTACAACACCGACGACCTCATCGCGTGGTGCAGGGATATGCTGAACCCCCTGCCCGATGAAGATGAGTACAACCAGCACGCCCGCCTCATGGCCGACCTCACCGAGGGCCACGGCGGCGTTGTCACCGACGACGTCATCGGCAAAATGAGCCACAACAACCTGAAAGTGGCCGAGTTCGACGGCAACGGCCATCTCATGGAGCTCCAGATCACGGGCAAGAATGGCGGCGCCCTGTTCGTCACGGGCGGCAAGCCGAGCGACGCGGGCGGCCCCACCGTTATCAAGAACCTCAACATCATAGGCCAGGTGCAGAACGCGAACCAGCACGGCGGCGGCACCAGCCGCGCCGCCACGCTGTTCGAGGCAGTCGGCCAAGACGAAAAAGGCGCCAGGCACGACCGTTGGCTCGAAATCCGCGATTGCACGAACCAAGCATCCGTGGCTGGCGACGATGCCGCGGGCGGCTTCATCGGCAAGTACTACGACCACGGAGAAGGCAGCCTCGTCATCGAGGGCTGCGCGAACTTCGGCGATATCTCTGCCGACGGCGGCGCGGGCGACAACAGCGGCTTTGCCGGCGGCATCGTGGGCTACATCAAAACGACGAGCCCCTCGGTCCCCTGCACCTTGCAGCGCTGCTCCAACAACGGCGCCATCACGGCGCTCAACACACGGGGCGCCTGCAGTGCCGGCGGCGTGGTAGGGTATATGTACGTCGAGGAGAGCCAAGGGTACGATCTCGGCTACTGCTTCAACCAAGGAGCCGTCACCGTCAGCGGAAGCACCAGCCATGCCGGCGGCGTGGTGGGCCTCCTTGACGGACCGAACGTCGCCCTCCCCGCCACCACGGCATGCTACAGCACGGGTCAGATCGAGGCTGCGGCTGCTGCGAACAGCGGCGGCATCTTCGGCGGCCTCAACGTCTCGTCGCCCCTTTCCAAGTGCTTCACCTTGACCGGCAGTGTGCAGGATGAAAGCCACGCCAGCAGCGATCTCAACGGAACCTTCAGATACCGGTACGAATTCATGACCGACGTGGCTTCGGATATGGATTATGACGTATACGCAGGTGGTAGCCACCATACCTGCTTGAAGTATCCCGAGTACGATTTTCCGATGCTCAGGGGCGTGGCCACCGGCAAGAAGATCACCTTGACGTGGGTGATGCCCCTGAACGGCGAATCGACGCAGAGCGAGTGCTATTGGAACACGGTTCCAGACAGTATGCCCACCATGGAAGCGCCCGAAGGCTACCGGTTCGTCTACTGGACGACCGAAGCTCCCACGGCCGGCACCTGGGATACACCGCCCGCAGAGTACAAGGCGGACGAGAACGACATCTACGACCGCATCTACGGCGGCGACGATCACGTGTTCTACGCCTACTGCGTGCCCAACTCCTACACCGTCGAGTTCGACCTGAACGCGCCCAGCGACCAGAAACAATGCAGGATGCAGCCGGCAGCGCCGGCCACCAAGACGGTTATGGAAGGCGAGCCCCTCGGCGCGCTGCCCGTTTGCACAAACGGTCAGACGGTGGAGAACGGCGGCCGCGCCTTCCTCGGCTGGGTCACTGCCTACGATGATGCAACCAACACCGAATCCTTCTGGGTTGACGAGAACACCGTGCTCGATGCACCTTCCGACCGCAAGCTCACGCTGTACGCGCAATGGGGCACGCCAAGGCTGTCTGCGTTCGTGATCACCTCGCAGCCCGAAGACTGCGTCGTTTCCGCCGCAGCCGACGCCCCTCGCGAGGCTCGCGAGGCCACGTTCAGTTTCGCCACGAATTACAAAACGTCGAACTACGACTATTTCGACGCGATGCTGCAGAAGAAGGTGGCCGGCACTTGGGTGGACGTGAAGTACGCCGGGCGCAACAAAACCTCGTGCACCATCGACGTCGATTATCCCGACCAGGCGGCTCTCGAGTATCGCTTCAGGATCGAGTACCGAGACTCGGATTACGAAGGCTTCATCGCCACCACTTCGGCCAACATCGTGCTGGATATTCCGGTGACCACGGCGCGGATAACCTCCATCAATCCGTTGGACGACACCGCTGCCGACAAGGTTTTGGGCACGCACAGCTACGATATCAACGTGGAGCTCAGCGATATCGTCGAGCTCATGGGAGCGTACAAGTACCGCTATGCCCATACGGCGTGGATAGAGGGAGGCCCCGACAACATCGTCACGGATAAGGGATACTACGAGGACTTCCCCTTCACGATGGAGAACCAAACCCTGCGAGAAGGGCAGACCTACACGCTGTGCGTGGCGCACGTGGTCAACAAGGTCAACGCTCTGGTCTACGAGGGCGAAAGCGAGCCGTACCGCGTGGAGTTCACGGTGCCGTACTCCGACAGCGTGGTGACCGACATCACGTCGGCGCAAGTGACGAAAGATCCCGTGGTGAAGGACGGCAATCCGGTCGACTTCAACGCCGACTACTCGGTGCCCCTCGAAGGGACGTTCAACGTGGTGGCAGACGCGCAATGGGCGCAGCCCGTCACGCGCGGGGTGACCGCCCAGTGGCAGTACAAGCCCAGCGGCGGGAGCTGGACCGACGTGCCCGACGAGTACTACGCCGAAGACGGCAGCGGCATGACGTGGAACGGCGACAAAACCGCAGCGCGCATGCACGCCTCGTTGAACGCCAAGGCGGCGCTCAACGGCGCGCGCTTCCGGGTGAGGCTGTCCACGCCGCCGGCAACCGCCGATGCGGCGAGCGGCGCCTCGGCGAAAGACTTGGTTGTGAACGTTCCCACGCCGGTGCTGGGCGAGCCGAAGGTGACGAACGACACGCACCTGAGCCTTTCATGGGCGTGGGAAGACGGCGCAGGGAACACGTTGGCGAACGACGGCTACTACGTGAAGGTGGAGAGCGAGTACGGCTCGGGTGGCGGATATTCGCGCACCGACCACGTGTACGCGAACACCTATGACGCGACCCTCAATTCCCAGGTCGACTACACGGTGAAGGTGTGGGCCTCCGTGGACGGCCTGCAAGGGCCGTCGTCGGAAACGACCTTCAAAACAACCGGTCCGATGGAGCTTACGTGGCGGTACGACTATCTCACGTACTACCTCGCCGAAGGCAAGAACGACTACCTCAGCGTACAACACAGCTGGGCGAAGTACAACGACGGCAAGCATGCCGCCCGCTACGAGTGGCAGCTCAGCAAAGACGTGAGCGACCCTGCCACGTTCGACACGTTCGCTGTCACCGAGGCCAACGAAGCGAAGTTCCCGGCCTCTTTCAAGAGCGACAAGCAGCCGTGGGACGTCGAAGAAGCGCAATGGGTGCGCGTGAGCGCCGCAGTGTGGGAGCTTGACGACCAGGGAGAGCCGGCGCGCGAGGTTGAGGGGACAAGGGCGTATGCGACGCCCGTCCCCATCGTCCACGAAACCACCGCTCCGCAGAACGTGAGCGCGCGGGACGTGGGATCGCACAGCGCGACGATATGCTGGGACGCGCCCGATAAGGGCCTGGTGCGCGAGTACCAGGTGGAGGTAGGCGGCCAAAAGCGGATCGTCGAGGCGAAGGAAGGCCAGACGAGCTACGCGGTGACGGTCGACGGCCTTGCAAGCAACAGTTCGTCGGAGGTGAAGGTTTCCACGTTCGACCCCCGCAAGGGCACGGACTACTCCGGCGTGATCGCCTCCACGTACAGCTCGGTCACCACGCTGCCCAGCCCCGAGGCGGGCACGTGGACGGCTGCGGCCAACCCCGATACGGTCGATCTGACCGACACCGTCACGCTTTCGGCCTCCTACAAGGCGAACAGCGGATCATTCGAGAGCGCCGAGGTGCAGTGGTACTCCTGGCGCGAGGGCGACGAGGCGTGGGAGCCCGTCGAGGGCAGCGAGATGACGTTCAACGGTGCCGACCAAACTCACACCGCAACCTTCGACTACCGGGTGATGTCGGACGATTACGGGCGGCAGTGGAAGCTGGGCGTGAAGGCCGGCACGCCCGACGAGCACGTCACGGGCAGCTCGAACGCGGTGACGACGGCGCTCACGCTGTCCGCTCCTACGAAGGTTACGCTTGGAGAATCCACCACCACCAGCATCCCGGTTACGTGGGATGCGGTCGAAGGGGTCGAGGGCGACGACAGCGGGTACTTGGTTCAGCGCGAGCTGATAAGGGACAACTACATAGTGGGCATCCACACATATCGCCTGAACGCGAGCGATCTCGATGTGGACGGGGACGGGAACCTGCACTACGTGATGGAGAACCTGAAGCCCGATACGGAGTACCGTGTGGCCGTCGCCGTGTTCGCGGGCAGCGTGAGGAGCGACTACAAATACCAGTACACGAACGGGAAAACGAAACCGGTGGAGGTCCGCCCGCCCGTCTTCGTGGAGGTGCCGAAGTCGAAGAAGCCCGATGCGTTCAACGATGCGACGTTCGATGCGAAGGTGGCCGTCGAACCCGATCAGGGCGAGCTCGAGTACCGTTGGCAGCGCAAGGAGCCGGGCGAGCAGGAATTCACCGACGTCGTGCTTGGGGATAAGTATCAAGTCTCGGCCTACAACTATTCCGATGGGCTCGGAATAACGCTTGCGGTGAAGAATGTGGAAGCGGCCGATGTGGGCGCGGCGTTCCGCTGCGTGGCAGCGCATGTGCGCGACGGCCAGCGGGCGGAAACGATCAGCGGGGCGGCCTATCTGTACGTGGACGTGCAAGATCCGCAGAGCGTGCAGGCGACGGCGCAGGGCTCCACGACGGCCGAGGTCACGTGGGAACCGGCCGGCTTGGTGCGCCGCTTCACGGTGGACTACCAGCGCGAGGGGGGCGGCGACGCCAGCTGGCAGCAGAGCGTCGTCACCCTCGACAGCGACGCGGAGCACGGCTCTTGTCTGCTGGAGGGGCTGGCTCCGAACACGAAGTACCTGGTCAAGGTGACGGCCGCGCCGCAAGCCGGCTTCTCGTCGCAGGCGGTGGACGCATCGTTCACCACGAAGCCCGCAAGCGAGCTTGCCACGGCGACGGTTTCGGCCACGCCCGACGACAAGGTGGTGGATCCCGGCACGCAAGTGACGTACAAGGTTGAGACGAACGTGGACGGCAAGCCGGGGGAGGCGCTTTCCTACCGTTGGCAGTACAACTCGTTCGGCGAGGGCTGGTACGACGTGGACGGCGCGCCCAACGCGAACGAGCTCGCGGTCACGGCGCCCGATGCGGGCACGGCCATAGGCTACCGCTGCATCGTCGCGTCCAGCAAGGACGGCGGCGACGAAACCAGCGTGACCAGCTCCGCAGCGCTTTTGCTCACGCGCGTGGCCGTGGAGCCGCCCGTGCGGCTTGCGGCCGAAACGGACACGACCTCGGCCCACCTGTCCTGGGAGGGCAACGACGTGCGCCCCGCTGCCTACGAAGTGCAGTACGCGGAAGGCCCCACGCCGCCCGAAGACGGCAGCGACGCCTGGGTGAGTGTGGAGAACGTGGGCGAGGGCACGTCGTGCGACGTGGAGGGCCTCGCCCCCAACACCGTGTATTCGTGGCGCGTGCGCGCCGTGGTGCGCGACGAGCTGCGTTCCGACTGGGCGATGGGCCAGTCGTTCACCACGCTCGCTGAAACGAGCGCGCTGACTGCCGTGTCGGTGACGCCGCGGTGGGGCGTGTCCGAGGTGAAGGACGTTGCGGGCGTCGATTACGCGGTGACGACGAACTTGGACAACATCCAGAGCGAAGAGGCGCTGTCCTACCAGTGGCAGCGAAGCGACACGGGCGACGCGTGGGAGAACATGGATGGTCAAGCCAAGCGCGCCTTCACGGCGACGGGCTCCAGCGTGGTGCCGCACAGGTGCTTCTACCGCTGCGTCGTAACGGCCAGCAAGGGCGGCGAGACGCTGAAAACCCTGGCCAGCGAACCGGTGAGCTTCATGACGGTGCCGAAGACCCCCACGGGCCTCAAGGCTGACGGCATCACGGCCACCGCGGCGAGCCTTGCGTGGACGCCTTCCCTGTACGAAGGCGACGGGCTGTCCTACGAAGTGCTCTGGCGCCAGGTGGGAACCGTGGACTGGCAGAGCGACAGCAGCGGGCGCGAACCTGCATACGCGTTGAGCGGCCTCATGCCGGCCACCACCTACGAGTGGTGCGTGCAGGTGATGAACGGGAATGCGCCCTCGGCGGCGCGTTCGGCAACGTCGACGTTCGTCACGCAGTCGCTGCGCCCCCTGCTCACGCGCGTGGTGGTGGATCCGGTGGACCAGACGCTCGACCACGACGGGCAGGCTGTGCTCACGGCGTACACGAACGTGGATGCCACAGCCGAACCAAGGGAAATGACGTATGAATGGCAGAAGCGGCCGATCGGCTCTGATGAGAACGCATGGGAGACTATCTCCGGCGAAGATACCCACACCATAACCCTTGGCACCAACGTGGACGGGTTCGTGCGCTGCAAGGTGACGTACAACCCCAACGGGCTTGTCAACGAGCCGTTGGCCGGGTTCCCGATGTTCAGCGACGAGGCGCGCGTGCGCTTCATGCCCACGTTGCCTGCTGACCTTGCGGCAAGCAACACGACGCAGACGACGGCTGCGCTTGCATGGACGGCGAGCCAGAGCCAGGGGCTGAGCGGCTACGAGGTGGAATACCGCGCCGTCGGCACCGAGGCGTGGAACGCGCTGACGTCGGGCGCGGCGGAAACGTCGGTTGAGGCGAAAGACCTGACGCCGGGCACCGTGTACGAATGGCACGTGCGCGCCTTGGCGTATGCCGACGCGGACGAGCTGTACACCGACTGGGCAGACGCCGCGCCGTTCGCCACGCAGCCGGCCGATATCGTGCTCTCGAAGGTGGAGGTCGCGCCGAGAACCACCAGCGTCATGGTGGACACCGGCAGAACGATCACGCTCACGGCGACCACCGATGCAGACGCCGCAGAGACGCTTGAGCACCAGTGGCAGAGCAAGAAGGGTTCCTACGACTGGGCTGACGTGAACGGCGCAACGGCCGCCACGCTGGAGGTTTCCACGAAGGATATGACGGCCGGTGAGTACGGCTACCGCTGCGTGGTCACGGCCACGCGCGACCATGCCGGCGAGCCGAAGAAGGTCGAAAGCGGCGAGGCGGTCGTGACGGTGACGCCCGTCGCGCCGACTGATCTTTCCGTCACTGATCTTCACAGGGTTCACCCCGATAATCCCGATCGAAGGCAAGTTGAGGGCACGTTCCACTTTGCGTGGGACGGCGCCTTCGACCAGCCGGATGAGGTGCAGTTCGAGATAAGCTATCAAAAGATCGCAGGAGATGGTGCCCCGGCAGATTGGAAAATCGAAACGTTTCCGTACGACAAGAGCATGGCGTACGTGATAGGGTCGATGGAAGACGAGGGTCTCACCTATCAGTGGCGCGCGCGGGCCGTGCAGAACGGCGTGGCGTCGCCTTGGTCGGAGGTTGAAACGTTCAACACCACGCTGAAAGAGCCCGAGGAGCTCGATTGGGTGGAGGTGACGCCGTCCGACAAGCTGTTGAGCACGACCGATTCGGTCACGCTGGAGGCGCGCACGAACGCGGACAAGGAGAGTAAAGACACCCTCGCGTATGTATGGGAGTGGTGCGAGCTCGCCGATGATCCTCGCAAGATATCCGACGAGGATTGGTCGACAATCGACGACGAAAATTCGGACACGCTCACGCTTTCCCCGGACGAGCAGAAACCGACCAACAACAAGGCGAACCGCTACGTGCGCTGCCAGGTGACGCAGACTATCGACGGCGTGCCCGGCGACCCGGTGGCCAGCAACCCGGCGCGCGTGCGCGTCGAGCCGCTGCCGCCGACCGGTCTTACCGCATCGATAGGAGGTAGCGCTTACAACAACTACACCGTTATTCTTCGTTGGGATTGCGATGACTCGCGCGCTGGGGGCCCGAGAGATGATAAGAAGGTGTTCGGCTTTGACGTGAGCTATCGCAAGGTTAGCACAAGCGAGTGGGTGGAGGTGCCGTGGCAAAGTTATTACGACTGGACTTCGAGCACCTTGCCTTCGTCTTCTCTGGAGGCGGATGCGACCTACGAGTGGCGCGTGCGTTCCGCGCTGAGCAATAACTTGGGAGGTTGGGCTGCGGGTGGCCCGCACACGGAGTGGGTGTACGGCTCGACGTTCACCACGCCGAAGGTCGACGTCACGCCCACGACAGCGGCGGCGGTCATCGGAAACGGGCGCACCATCACGTTCACGGCCACACCCAATGATGCCGCGGTCAACGGGAAGGCAATAGAGTACACGTGGCAGCGCAACGACGGCACGGGGTGGAAAACGGTGCCGAACGCGCCGAACGCGCCCACACTGAACGTCGTGGCCGACGACGCGACCGCAGCTGGAACGAGCAGGTATCGCTGCGAGGTTCACGTGGACAATTTGCGCTATACGACAAGCAACGAGGTCTCGCTGACGCTCGCGCCCGCTGCTCCCACCAATCTGACGACATCGAATATCGAGTCGAGCACGGCTTCGCTTGCATGGGATTGGACCAGCGGGGCTTTGGCGGCCGATCGGTTCGAGGTTTTCTATCGCGAATCCGGCACCGAGAAATGGTACGCGGCGGAGGTTGGCGACGGCGCGAAAACCTACACGCTTGAGGGCTTGGAGCCCCAGACGGCCTACGAGTGGTACGTGCAGGCCGTGCAGAAAGACGGGTTCAAGTGGGATGAATTGAAGAAAGACGTGAGGTCGCTTCCGTCGTCGATGGGCGTGTTCGCCACGTCTTCGGAGATTCCCCCGCTGACGCTTGAGGCGGTGGCGGTGAAGCCGGCCGACCAGACGCTCGATCCTACCGACCGGGCAACGCTCACCGCGTCCACGAACCTTGACGGCGTGGTGGTGAAGGACGCGCTTGCGTATACATGGGAGAGGCGCGCGCTCGACTCCGACCCGAGCGACGATAACGCGTGGGAGCTTATCGAGGGCAAGGACGCGCGCGAGGTGCAGCTTGATGCCGGCACGAGCGGCTACGTGCGTTGCACGGCGACGTACACGCCTGTTTCGGGAGATGCGCAAACGCAGATCAGCGACGAGGTGCGCGTGGTCGTGCGCACGCTGCTCGATGCTCCCACCGACTTGTCGGCTAGCGTGAACGGCAGCGACGAGGCCGCGCTCTCGTGGCAGTACCTCGGCACGCTGCCGACGGGCGGCACCTTCTCGCTGTCGTACCGGGTGGCGGACACGAGTGAGTGGACGGTGGTGGGCGGTATCAAGGAGTCGCCCTACACCTTGAACGGCCTTGCGTCCAACACGACGTACGAATGGCGCGTGTGCGCGGTGTCCGTCGACGGATTCGCGTCCGAATGGGCGAGCGGGGAGAAGTTCACTACTTCCGCGTTGAACAGCACGCTTGAGAGCGCTGCCGCGGCACCGCTGAGCGCGGAGGCCGTGGCGGGGGAGAGCGCGCTGGTTGCCGACTTCTTCGTGAAGGATATCGTCGGCGGCGAGGGCGAGGCGCTGGCCTACCAGTGGCAGAGCAAGGTGGGCGCCACGTGGGTCGACCTGCCCGGCGAGAACGGCGAGAGAACCCATCTGTCGGTTGCCACCTGGGAGGCGGGGAAGTACGCCCTGCGCTGCGCCGTCACCGCGACGCCGACAGGCGGCACGCCGAAGACGGTGTACAGCGACGAGGTGTCCCTCGCGCTTTCGCCGATGGTGCCAGGCGGCCTTGACGCGCGAGAAGTGACGAGGGATACAGCCACGCTCGCATGGACGTGGGCGGGGCCGGGTACGGCCGATTCGGTCGAGTTCAACGTCCAGTATCGCGAGGAAGGTGCTTCAGATACTGATTGGGTCGAGGTGCCCGCAGGGCAGATCGATGCTGCGAACATGACTTGCTCCGTCGACGGCCTTGTGTCGGGCACGTCCTACGAGTGGCAGGTGCAAGCCGAGCAAGGCGGCCAGACGAGCGGGTGGTCCGAGTCGAGCGGGTTCGTCACGCTGTCGGGCGGGTCGCTCAAGATCGCGCGCATATGGCCCCCCGACGTGGTGGTTGCACCGGACAAGCAGGCGAGTTTCGCGGTGTTCACGAACCGCGGGGATGCCGAGGACGTTTCGTATGAATGGCAGTACCGCGCGCTCGATTCCCTCGAGGACGCGTGGGAGACCATCCCCAACGCGACGGGTCGGATCTTGAAGCTTGACGCCAATACGTCCGGCTACGTGCGCTGCGTGGCCAGGCAGGCGGCCCCGGCGGCCGAGATGGCTGAGGTGGCCGAGGTCGTTGAGACGCCTGAGATGTCCGCGGCGCCCGAGGCGAACGAGACGCTTGGGGCGAACGAGGTGCCTGAGGTCATCGAGACGTTTGCGGCGACGGAGCCGGCGGTCGTGTACAGCAATCAGGCGCGCGTGCGCGTGGAGCCCCATGCGCCGAGCGGTCTTGCGGTGAGCGAAGTCGGGTTCAGGGACGCCGCGCTTTCGTGGGCGGCCAGCGACGCGCCCGACGGCACGTATACGGTTGCCTACCGGGTGGCCGGAACGGACGAGTGGACCGAGGTTGCCGACTTGTCGACGCCCGCGTATGCGCTGGAAGGGCTGGTTCCGGGCACGCGCTACGAGTGGCGCGTGCAGTCGGTCGCAATCGTGGGCGGCGACCCGCTGGCGTCGGAGTGGGCGCACGGCGATTCCTTCACCACGCAGGCGTTGAAAACCTATCGGGTGACCGCCGGTGCCGACGGCACTTGGAAGCCGGGGCAGCCGGGCCTGTCGTTCACCATCGACGCCCCGCGCGACGAGTTCCAGTCCGTGACGGTTGACGGCGTCAAACTCGTGCTCGGCACGGACTACACGCTGGCGGACGACGGCATGACGGTGACGCTGTCGCCCGACTACCTGGCAAAGCTTGCGGTGGGCAAGCACGCGCTGGTGGCGACGTTCGCCAACGGCACGGCCTCCACGTCGTTCACCGTGGCCTCGGTCGATCCTGGCCCCACGCCCAACCCGAATCCGCCCACGCCGACCCCGACGCCGGTCAACGGCGACGGCAACGGCGGCAAGGTGCTCGCCCCCACCGGCGACCCGCTCGCCCCGGTGCCGGTCGTCGCGGCCGCGCTGGCTGCCGCCTGCGTCGCCCTCGTCGCCCGTCGCAAAATGTCCTAATGGGGGACAGTCCCCCATTAGGACAAAACGGCCCGGCACCGTTCCCTGGTGCCGGGCCGTTCCTTTCCCTCCTGCCATCCAGCGACAATCTGCATCCCGCGCCCCCTCCGGCTCGTCCCCGATGTCCCAATTGGGGACAGTCCCCAATTGGGACATTCGCAGAGGCTTTCGCGCTATAGCGGGAGCCAACTTTTAAGCGTGCTTCGGCGGCTTTCGCTACAGCCCCTTTGCGGGAGGTTGCCAAGTTGTTTCTCCGTCCCGACGCCCGCATCGCTTCGGCGTACGACAATTCATGGCATGGCGAAAAGCGAAAACAATGGGGCACTGCGCGGGCGACGGAAAGCGTTCGTCCTGGTTGTCGCGTGCGTTGCCGCAGCCGTTGCCGTGCTGGCGGTTCTCTACGGACGGGACGCGCTCGCCTATCTTGCCGACGGGCGCCGCGTGCAGGAGCAGGCAGCCCGTTTGGGGCCGGTGGCGCCTATCGCCTTCGCCGCCCTCGTCGTCGTGCAGCAGCTCTCTGCGTTCATTCCGGCCGAGCCCTTCGAGCTGGCGGCCGGTTACGCGTTCGGCTTTTGGGAGGGCGCGCTCGTCTACCTTGCCGGGAGCGTGTTCGGCACCGCCGCCATCATCGTGGTCGTGCGCCTGGTGGGCGACCGTGTGCTCAGGCTGCTCGTGTCCCCCGGAAGGCTCGAGCGGTTCGAGCGATTGGGCGACTCGCCGCGCTTCGAGCTGCTGTTGCTCGTCTACTTCCTCGTCCCGGTCGCGCCGAAGGACGTCATGACGTACGCGGCGGCGCTCGCCGGCGTCAAGCCGCTGCGCATCCTGCTCATCACCACGGCGGGGCGGCTTCCCTCCATAGCCGCCTCGGCGCTGGCCTCGTCGCTCGCGGCGGGTGGCGACTGGCGTGCGGCCGCCTTCGTTGCCGGAGGCATCGCCGCGTTCGTCGTCGCCGGCGCGGCGGTGTACTACCGCATGCGCAGGCGCGAGGAGACGCGAAGGGATGCCGACGGCCATTCGGGTGCGGGACGGGGCGACGGCTGAGATCCAGACTATGTTTCGCGCGAAAGAAGATAGGGCGAACAACGGAAAAGGTGAAAAGAGCGCTGCATTTTTGCAAATTTCACAAGCAAACGTTCGTATAATATGCTACAATGTCAACGAACGAAAGAGCCAGTGCAAGCGCTGCCATTCCCTTCGCCGAAGGCGACGGCGCAGCCCATAGATGGCGACGGTGTTCCGCGTCGCCCGTACCACGCTTGCAGGATCCTCTCAGCCCAGGAACCCAAGGGAAGCGAGGTGTCTTGCCATGGTCGCGTTTGCGATGTCGGCAGGGTGTGGGAAGTCGGCCGTGTGCGGCCGCCGGTGCGGTTTCTCTGCTGCGAACGGCCGGTGTCTTCATTCCTCCCGCGCGTTTGCGGAACCCGGCACGTGCTTCGATGCGGGCGGCGTTGGAAGGCGGGCGTCATGAGCGCCGCGAGCCTTTGGGATCGTGCGCGCCTGCGCCCCGGCGACCTGCCCACGCTCCAAGAAGCGCTCGACGCATGCGACCGGCACCTTTTGGAGCGGGTCATCCTCGAGGAATTCGCTTGCCGCGGCGCCTGCGTCGACGCGAAGCGCCTCAAGCGCATGCGCCGCCGTCTCGACGCGTCGCTCGACGCCATGAGCACCCTTCGGGTCGAGCGGGGGCCGAACAAGGGATGGGTGCTGGCTCCGCGCGAGTCGTACGTGCTCGACGCGCGCGAGGCGTCGATAGCGTGGCGGCTTTGCGCCGCGCTCGTCCCGCGCTACGACGTGGCCGCCGCCAAGCGTCTGCTCGACGCCTCCGGCGGGCAAGCGGCTTCGTACAAGCAGGTGAAAGCGGCCGACCGTCGCCTGCGTTCTCTGGCGGCGGGCGGGAGGGGCTCGTTGGACGAAGACGCTTTCGGAGAGCGGAGCTACGCGCTGTCGCCCTGGGAGCACACGCTTGGCTGCAAGGTGTGGCTTGGGGGCGATTGGCGCACGCGCGAACGCTACCTGGCCCTTGCGAGCGCGTTCTGGGAGATGACGTTTTTCGGCTTCGAGTACGACATGGTCCAAGCGCGCATGGCGCGCGAGAAGGCCGCGCGTCTGGTGGGCTCGAGTCCCGGCAAAGGGGGAGGGCCCCTTCGCTTCGCGAGCGCCCGCCGCTCCGGCGCGGCGTCGGTCGACTACGGCCTCAGCGTCCCCGACCGCTTTTCCGACGATGCGCTCAAGAGCCTTTCGCAGCGCGTTGCGGTGATGAACCATAACGCCCGCCACGCCTTCTACGGGAACATGCTCGATCTCGCGCGCCGCCTGGAAAGGGGTTGACGACATGGATGTCTTGCAGCTGGCCCATGCGGGGAGCGTTCGCTCGCTCGTCCGGCTCGTTCGCGGGTACCCCCGTCCCGTCGTCATCGCGGACGGGGCCGAAGAGGCGGCTGTCGTGCTGTCGCCTGCCGCCTTCGAGGCGATCCTGCTCGGAGGCGGCGAGGGCCGCCTGCCGTCGCCGAGGGGAGGGGCGATGGATCCCCTGCATGCGCTCGACGCGGATGCGGGTTGAGCGAACGGGGTTCGTAACAGAGTCGAAACACGACACATACGTGGCCGAAACATAAGCGCCGTAAACTTGTTGCACCACAGAATGTGGGTGCCTTGCACCCTCGTCTGCCGCCTCGAGGGGGCTTGCGTTTCGCAGGCGATCACCTCGTTGCAATGCAGCAGCTGCGGACGGCGCGTCGACTCGGACCTCCGCGCGTCGCCCCGACAGTCTGCGACGAGGGTGCAAAGCCCCCACATTTCTTATGAACGGCATCAACTGCTCGCAGCGCGCGTCGACCGCCTCCGCTGCGAACGGCGACGGGCCGCCGCGCGATCGGCGCGGCGCTTGCAGACGAGGAGAGTGACCCATGCCACCACGGGATAAACTCCGGGAAGGTGCGATCCGCATCCCATCCGGATGCGCCATAGCCGGCATCATGGACCGAAGCGGACAGCGGCACGGCGGCGACGACATACTGAAGTCGATCGCGCTCATGCACGACCGCAGCAACGGCTTGGGCGGCGGTTTCGCCGCCTACGGCATCTACCCCGAGTACGCCGAGCTGTACGCGTTCCACATCATGTACGAGAGCAAGGATGCGCGCACCGAGACGGAGGCGTACCTCGACGCGCACTTCATGTGCGAGAAGCAGGAGCGCATACCCACCGAAAGCGTGCGCGGCATCCAGGACCCGCCGGACATCTGGCGCTACTTCGCCGCGCCCCATCCGGTGAAGCTCAACATGAGCGGCCTCGACGAGGCCGAGTACACCATGCAGCACGTGTTCCGCATCAACGCCGACATCGACGGCGCGTTCGTGGCCTCGTCGGGCAAGAACATGGGCGCGTTCAAAGGCGTGGGCTACCCCGAGGACATCGGCGAGTTCTACCGTATCCGCGACTACCATGCCTGGTTATGGACCGCGCACGGGCGCTTTCCCACGAACACGCCCGGCTGGTGGGGCGGCGCGCATCCCTTCACGCTGCTGAACTGGTCCATCGTGCACAACGGCGAAATCTCCAGCTACGACGCCAACCGGCGCTACGTCGAGCAGTACGGCTACGACTGCGCCCTCATGACCGACACCGAGGTCATCACGTACCTGTTCGACCTGCTCGTGCGTCGGCACGGGTTCTCTCAGGAGATGGCCGCGCACATCATGTGCGCGCCCGCTTGGGACCTCATCGACAAGATGGAGCCCGAGCGCGCCGCGTTCGAGACGGCGCTTCGATGCGTGTACTCCAGCGCGCTCGTGAACGGCCCCATGTCGGTGATCCTGGGGTCCGACGAGGGGCTGCTCGCGCTGAACGACCGCCTGAAGCTGCGCGCGCTCATGGCGGGCGAGAAGGGCAGCATGGTGTACCTGGCGTCCGAGCAGGCGGCCATCGAGATCGTCTGCCCCGACGTCGAGAACGTGCGCTCCATAGACGGAGGGGTGCCGTTCGTCGTGCAGCTGGACGAGGTCGCCGCACGCAAAGCGGCTGCAAGCCCGTCCGTCGAGGGCGGATCCTGCGTCCCGGCCGTGCGCATGGTGTCGGCCGTCAACGAGAAGAGGGAGGTGTAAGCCATGCTCGACTACCTGCTTCCCCGCTACAAGGTTCTGCGCGACAGCGACCAGTGCGTGCAGTGCGGCGTGTGCGAGCGCTCGTGCGCCAACGAGGTCCATCGGGTCGACGAGGAGCTCGGCCGCGTCACGGCGGACCACAAGAAGTGCGTGAACTGCCAGCGATGCGTGGTCATGTGCCCCACGCAGGCGCTCGCCATCGCGCGTTGGCCCCAAGTGGGCAACGGGTCGAACAACTGGACCCTCCAGGCCATGCAGGATATCGCCAAGCAGGCCCAAACGGGAGCCGTGCTGCTGTCGTCCATGGGCAATCCCCAGCACTACCCCATTTACTGGGACCACTTGCTGCTCAACGCGAGCCAGGTCACGAACCCGTCCATCGACCCCCTGCGGGAGCCCATGGAAACGCGCGTGTTTCTGGGCAGCCGCCCCGAGGTGCTCAAGGTCGACGAGAGCGCCTGCACGGCGGTGGCCCCGCTTCCCCCGCAGATCAAGTTGGACGTGCCCATTATGTTCTCGGCCATGAGCTTCGGATCCGTGTCGCTCAACGCTCAGAAGTCGCTCGCCATGGCCGCCGAGGAGCTGGGCACCTACTTCAACACCGGAGAGGGCGGTCTGCACAAGGACCTCGAGCGCTACGGCGCGCACGCCGTCGTCCAGGTGGCCAGCGGCCGCTTCGGCGTGGACGTCCGCTACCTGAACGCGGGTGCCATGATCGAGATCAAGATAGGGCAGGGCGCCAAGCCCGGCATCGGCGGCCACCTTCCGGGAGAGAAGATCAACGAGGAGGTGTCGCAAACCCGCATGATCCCGCAGGGAACCGACGCCATCTCGCCGGCGCCCCACCACGACATCTACTCCATCGAGGACCTGCGCCAGCTCATCTTCTCGCTCAAGGAGGCAACGCGCTACGCCAAGCCCGTCGCCGTCAAGATCGCGGCCGTCCACAACGCCGCCGCCATCGCCAGCGGCATGGCGCGCGCCGGGGCCGACGTCATCGTGATCGACGGCTTCCGGGGCGGCACCGGCGCCGCCCCGACGCGCATCCGCGACAACGTGGGCATTCCCTTGGAGCTCGCCTTGGCGGCGGTCGACCAGCGCCTGCGCGACGAGGGCATCCGGTCCCGCGTCAGCCTCGTGGCGGCCGGCTCCATCCGCAGCTCGGCGGACGTCGTGCGGGCCGTGGCCTTGGGCGCCGACGCCGTGTACTGCGCGAGCGCCGCCCTCATCGCCCTTGGCTGCCACCAATGCCAAGATTGCGCGAGCGGCAAGTGCAACTGGGGCATAGCCACGCAGCGCCCCGAGCTCACGCGGCGCCTCAACCCCGAGATCGGCGCCGAGCGCGTGGTGAACCTCGTGCGTGCCTGGAACCACGAGATCCAGGAGATGATGGGCGGCATGGGCATCAACGCCATCGACAGCCTGCGGGGCAACCGCCTCATGCTGCGCGGCGTGGGGCTCAACGAGAAGGAACTTGAGATACTCGGCGTGAAGCACGCGGGGGAGTGAGGGACATGAAGCGAATCTACGCGATCGAGCAATGGTGCATCGACTGCAAGCGCTGCGAGGTGGCCTGCAAGACGTTCCATTCCCAAAGCAAGGACACGGTCAAGGCCTTCACGGTCGAGTATCCCGAGCCCCAGAACCGCGTGCGCGTGGAAGGCGGCTTGCAGTTGTCGGTGGCGGTGAACTGCCGGCACTGCGCCGATCCGAAGTGCGTCGAGGGCTGCATCTCGGGCGCCATGACGAAAAACCCGGTCACCGGAGTGGTGACGTCGAACCCCGAGAAGTGCGTGGGCTGCCGCACGTGCGTGGGCATGTGCCCGTTCGGCTGCGTGCGCATCGAAGACGCCGTGGAAAAGGGCGTCGCCTACAAGTGCGACCTCTGCGGCGACGGGCTGGGGCAGCCGGGCGAGCCGAGCTGCGTGGCGGCCTGCCCGAACCGCGCGCTCATCTACGTTGAAAGCGAGGGCTGCTAGCATGGCGAACCGCACGACCGACTACCTCATCATCGGAAACTCGGCCGCGGGCGTCACCGCCGCCGAGTACCTGCGCGCCCGCGACGAAGAGGGATCCATCCTCGTCGTCAGCCGCGAACCCCATGCCGTGTACGGACGGCCGCTCATCTCGTACCTGCTGGAAGGGAAGACGACCGAGGAGGGCATGGGCTTCAAGGACGTCGACTTCTACGAGCGAAACGCCATCGACACGTTGCTCGGCCCGAGCTTCGAGGTCGTGGCGCTTCGAGCGTCCGAGCACGAGGCGGAGCTGGCGAACGGCGACGTCGTCTCGTACGGGAAGTGCCTGGTCGCCACCGGCAGCGTCCCGTTCACGCCGCCCATCAAGGGGCTCGAGGGAAAGGAGAACGTGCACACCTTCCTCTCCCTCGACGATGGCTTGGGCGTTTGGCACGCCGCCCTCGCGGCGACCGAGCGGGCCCATGCCGAAGAGCGCAAGAGCCGCGCCGTCGTCATCGGCGGCGGCCTCATCGGGCTCAAGGCGGCCGAGGCGCTCAGCCACCACGTCGACGACGTCGTCGTGCTCGAGCTGGCGCCGCGCATCCTGCCTGCCGTGCTGGACGACCAAGGCGCCGCCGTGCTGCTCGACTTGCTGGACAAACGCGGCATCTCCTGCCTGACCGGCACCTCCGCCGACGAGCTCCGGGGTGCGGGCGACAAGGCGGACTCCCTGCTCCTAACGAGCGGCGAGGAGCTGCCCTGCGACCTGGTTGTAGCGGCGGTCGGGGTGCGGCCGAACTCGCAGCTGGCGGTCGACGCGGGCGCCGAGCAGGGGCGCGGCCTCGTATGCGGCACCGACCTGCAAACCTCGCTGCCCGACGTGTACGCGGCCGGCGACGTGACCCAGGTGACCGACCTGCTGGACGGTTCCCGGCATCCGCTCGCGCTGTGGCCCAACGCCATGCGCCAGGGCAAGGCGGCGGGCCTCCACATGGCCGGGGCCGACGATGCGGAGCCCTACCTGGGCAGCTTTGCGGTGAACGCCGTCGACTTCTTCGACATATCGCTGCTCACGGCAGGCGTCATCAACCCGCCCGAGGAGGGCGGCTACGACGTGCGCACGGTGGCAGAGGGCTCCGTGTACGCCAAGTTCGTGACGAAGGACGACAGGCTCGTGGGCTACATCCTGCTGAACCGCCCTGCGAACGCGGGCATATACACGGCGCTCATCGAGCAGCGCGTCCCGCTGTCCTCGCTGACGGGCGACCTGTTCGCCGACGCGCCGCTCAACCTCGATTTCCCCGCCGACGTCCGGTGGGCTCGTTTGCACAAGTGCTACCCGGCCGATCGGGACGCGCGCGGATGGAAGGAGCAGGTATGACGGCGGAGACCAAGGCTTCCGCGCCCGAGCGGGTTAGCGGCAACGCGGTGACGGTGTCGCTCGGCACCGAGCACTTCACCGAGGCCAACGAGGTGGTGCGCGAGGCGTTCGAGCTTGCCGACACGGTGGAGGTCGAGCAGGCGTTCGCCCAGCGCTACCTGGGCTGCGGCATGCCGGCGGGCAAGACCCTCAAGATCCACGGCATTCCCGGCAACGACATGGCCTGCTACATGGACGGCGGGTCCATCGAGGTGTACGGCAACGCGCAGGACCAGATAGGCAACACCATGAACGACGGATGCATCGTGGTGCACGGCCGTTGCGGCGACGCCGCGGGGTACGGCATGCGGGGCGGGCAGATATTCGTGCGCGACGGGTGCGGGTGGCGCGTGGGCATCCACATGAAGCAGTTCGAGCAGAAGTGCCCGGCCATCGTCGTCGGCGGCGACGCGGGAAGCTTCCTGGGGGAGTACATGGCCGGCGGCGTCATCGTGCTTCTGGGCAAGCCGGGCGCATACCTTGCAACCGGCATGCACGGCGGCGTCATTTACCTGAAGCACGAGCTGGCGGACGACGACGTTCCCTCCGGGCTCGTGCAGGAGCCGCTCGACGAGAACGACCGCGCCACGCTGCGAACGCTGCTCGGCCGCTACAACGAGCTGTTCGCCGGAGAGCTCGAGGCGCCGGTCGACACGACGGGCGCGGGTTTCTTCCGGTTGAAGCCCGCCTCCTCCCGCCCCTACGCGTCCATGTACGCCAACTAAAGCTTCCGCGCCTCGACTTCCGCGTCGTTTCTCCGTATCATGGCCGAAAGCCGTGCGTTCGGGAGAGGGGGAGGCGTGATAACCGTGGCGGACATCGTGGCGCTTCCCGCCTTCAAGCAGGTGCGCCTCGCCGCGATGTGCCCGGGCGGGTACGGGCGGGGCGTGTCCAACGTCGGCATCATGGACTGCATGCCCGACGGGACGGGCTACGCCGATTACCTTCCGGGGGAGTTCATCGTTTCGAACCTGGGCTTCGCGCGCGACGACCCCGAGCGCTGCGAGCGGGCCCTTCTGGCCATGCTCGCGCGCGGCGTGGCCGCCGTGGCCGTCAAGACGGTGTACGCGCCGCCCGTCAGCGATCGCGTTCTGGCCGCGAGCACGGCGCAGGGGGTGCCCCTGTTCCTCTACGAGGGCGATTACCACGAAGTCGTCGCCTACCAGGCGCTCGACCTCATACGGCGCGATCGCGAGGAATCCGACAAGGGGCGCAAGGTGGACGCGCTGCTCGCCGAGCGGGACGGCTCCGCCCTGCGCGCGGCCCTCTACGAGATAGCCGGCCTCACCGGGTCGACCGTGCAATGCCTGGCCGTCGCCCCGCGAGCGAGCGACGAATGCTCGCTGTACGCCGCACTCGGCGTGCTCGACGGCGTGCTTGCCGAATTCCGACGTGATTGGGGCAGCGTCGTGGACGCGCGCGCCTGCCGCCATCACGGCGCGCTGCTCGCGTTCGTGTCGTACGCGCAGCCGCCGGCCTGCGCGCGCTCGCAATCGGAGGCCGACCTGCTCGCCCGCGCGTCCGCCGCCGCGCCGGTGTTCTGCGGTATGGGGGAGGAGACGCCGCTTTCGGAAGGCGACCTGGCCATCCGCCAGGCTCTCGCGGCCCTCGACGAGGCCCGGTCCCGCAACGCGGCAACGGTGCTCTGGGCCGACATGCGCGACAAGGCGTTTCGCATCGCCGCGCGCGAGGACCGCCTGTTCGCCCGCACGTGCGCGCTCTACTGCAACCTGCTCGCCGCCTACGACGAGGCGAACGACGCCGAGCTCGCCGCCACCGCCCGCGCGTTCGCCGCCTCGTGCGGGGACGTTCGCGCGGCGGCCGATCGCCTCGGCCAGCATCCGAACACCGTGCGCTATCGCCTGCGCAAAGCCAGGGACGTGCTCGGCATGCCCGAGGCGTCCGACCGCGAGCTCGCCCGCTTCCTCGCGTTCGTCGCCCTGGGCGCGTAGCTCCCTTTGTCCGATCGGACAAAGGGAGGGGCTCCGATTCTCACACCCCTCCAAAGGCCCGCCGGCCCCCGCGCCGTACACTGTGAGGCGCAAGGCAGGCGAACGGAAGGAGAATCCCATGGAGAACGTGCTCAACGAACAGGCCGTCGCGGCCTTGGCGGAGCTGCCGCTCCACGAGCTGAGCTATTGCCTCAAGCTGGCGAAGCGCTTCGAGGCGCTCGGCATCGAAGGGGAGCGTGCCAGCAGCGCCCTGTGCTCCCTTATCGACGCCGGCCTCGCGGACGCCGCGCGCGAGTGAGCGCCCGCTGCGGGCGCGACGGGGCCGTATCGGCAACGGGGCTCCAAACGAAGAAAGACGCCCGCAGGCGTCTTTCTCTCGGTTTTGCACGAAGGCGAGCCCTCGCTGGGTGCTAGTCGGCCACCTCGACCAGCGTGATCTCGAAGTTGAGGTCCTTGCCGGCCAGCTCGTGGTTCATGTCGAACGTGGCGATGCCGTCCTCGATGGACTCCACGAACACGGGGAACGACTGGCCGCCCGGGCCGCGCATGTACACGGTCTGGCCCACGGGAAGCTGCTCTCCGTTGGGGATCTGGTCCACGGGCACCTTCTGCACCATGTCCTCGCGGCGCTCGCCGTACGCCTCGGCGGCGGGGATGTGCACGTTCTTCGTCTCGCCCTGGGCCATGTCCTTGACTGCGGCGTCGAAGCCGGGGATCATCTGGCCTGCGTCGCAGGTGAACTCGATGGGCTCTCCGCGGTCGACCGACGAGTCGAACTTCGTGCCGTCGTCCAGCGTGCCCGTGTAGTGGACTTTGACCTTCTTGCCTTCGTTGCTCATGAACGAGCTCCTCTCGATGTGAAAAACAGTGGATCCAGTCTACCCCAGTGGCGTGCGGCCCCTCGCCTTTGGGCGAAAAGCCTCTCCAAGTCGTCATAAGTTCGTCGAGAGGCCGAAGCGCGCGTCATCGCCCGCTCTCAGCGATGCGGCAGCTCGCACACGTCCAGCAGCGTCATCTCGAAGTTGAGCGCCTTGGCTATGGCTTCGTGGTTCATGTCGAACACCGCTTTCGCGTCGGTCAACTCCACCAGGCGCGCCGGGTAGGTCTGCCCCGTGGGATCCTCCAGGTTCACCATCTCGCCCACCACCAGCTTCACCGACGCGGGGATCTTCGCGCGCTCCACTTCCATGACGCGTTCGTCGGTGCGCTCCTCGTAGGCCTCGTTCGCGCCCACGTGCACCCGCCGCGTCTCGCCCACCTCCATGTCGCGCACGGTTTCGATGAACGCCGGCGGCATCCACCCGTCCAGGCAGGGGAACTCGATGGGCTGCTCCGTCTGGTCGATGAACACGGCGCCGTCGTCGAAAAAGCCCTTGTACGCCACCTTCACCATCTTGCCCGCGTTGTCCACGTGAGCCTCCTTGTCTCGCGTCTGCCGCCGTCATGGACGGAAGCCGAAGCCGTCCGCCTCGCCCTAGCCCTCGCGTTCCGCCAGATCCGCCAGCGTGACGCGCCGCTCCGCGAGCCGCGCCAGCGGCTCCAGGTAGCGCCGCTCGTCTTCAGCGAGCCCCCGGCGCGCCAGCCGCACGATCTCGTCGACCAGCTCGGCCACGGGGCGTCCGTACACTTCGGCCTCGTAGCCCCGCTCCATGAGCGCGTCCTTGGCCGCGTCCACGGCGGCCGCGTCCACGCCCGCGAACAGCTCGTCGAGCGCATCGAGGTTAGAGGCGTTGTAGAACAGCCCCTTCACCAGGCCGGCGTACGCCACCACGTAGGGAACGGGCATCGCGTCGGCGGGCCTGATCTCGATGTACGTTTTCAGGCGCACGTCGTTGAAGAACATGGACACGGCGTGCTCCACCTCGGCGCGCGTCATGGTTCGCTCGGCGTATATCTCGCCGAACGTGCGCTCCGAGTAGCACCACTGCTCCTTGCGGCAGGGTATGAGGATGGCCGGCGTGTCCAGAATGTACTCCGCATAGCCGTGCAGGTCGAACGCCGGATCCATCACGCCGGGCACCAGGCCGCAACGGTCGGGGTCGCAGTGCTGCCATATCTCGGTGCGCACGAGCTCGTGGGTGCGAGGCTCCCCTTCGAACACCGGCGCGTTGTCGCACATGAGCGAGAACAGCGGCACGAGCGCGAAGGCCAGCCGCAGCTTGCGCAGGCAGTCGGCCGTCGACCAGTAGTCTATCGACACCTGCGTGGAGGCGCTGCCGCGCATCATGCGCGGCCCGAACGGCCCCTTCTCGCCCAGGTACAGGTTCATGAACTTGTAGCGCCGCTTGGGAATGAGCTCCAGGTCCAGCGCCTTGGCGCTGGGGTGGTAGCCCACCGTGAGCGCGCGCTCGCCTTGCGGCTCCAGCACCGAGGTCAGCTTCCGCTCGAACGCCTCGAACGTCTCGAGGGCCTCGTCGAGGCACCGGTACGGTCCGGCCGAAAGTTCCACCTGAGCCGCTGGCTCGATGGTCACGGCCTCGCCGGGGCGGGCGACGCCCAGAAGGTCGCCCTCGGGGTCGCGCGTCGTGGAGGGGAAGTCGGCCTCCAACCGGCCCAGCAGCCATTCCACGCCGTAGCGCTCGCTGTAGGACACGGGGCTCATATCGTCGTGCACGAGGGTGTGCTCCAGCTCGATCCCCAGCTCGCCCGGCTCGTCGGCGGGCGTGATGCCGCTTTCGAAGTACGAGACGATGGCGTCGACGTTGCTCGACCGTGCAGGCTGGTCAGCAGGGGAACCCGATTCGGTTTTGGGTGCGTCGGTCACATCCTCGACGGCTGTTTTATTCATGTAGCAAGCTCCTGGAAAGCATTGGTCCGTGCAAGGTTACGTTACTTTGTATACAATACCCTTTTGGCTGCCGAGCTTTGTCGGCAAAATGTCACCATTCGTTTTTCCATTCGGGGACGGGGCAACCTTTGGATGCTCATATCACAAAAAGAACAGCGCTGCTTTTGCTGCTCGACATCGTAGCGACGTACGCCGCCTACTGGCTCGCGTCGTTGCTCACCGCCGTCGAGGACGAGGTGTTCGTCAACAACGAGATCTACTTCATGCTGGGCATCCTCGCGCTCATCAACGTGGCCGTGCTGGGTCTGTTCAGGCTCTACAACAACCTCTGGGAGTACGCCAGCGTCGACGAGGCCATCCAGATCATGCTCGCCGTGGTGCTGTCCACGCTCATCGGCGCCGTGTTCCTGTGGATCATCGACGTGCGCCTGCCCATCCGCGTGTTCTTCGTCTCGTGCTTCCTGCTCATATTCTTCATGGGCGGCATACGCCTCATATTCCGCGTCATGCGCCAGAAGAAGCGCGCCCTGGTCTCCGCGCAGCGCGCCTGCGACCGCCCGCGCACGCTCATCGTGGGCGCGGGGGAGACGGGCTCGCTCGCCATCGGCCGCATGGCGTCGAAGGACCCGCTCATGCCCGGCGTGGCCGTCGTCGCCACCGACGACGACGCGTCCAAGCGCGGCAGCCGCATCCACGGCGTGAAGGTGGCGGGAACCACCCACGACATCGTCGAGCTGGTGGAGCGCTACGACATCGAGCAGATCGTCGTGGCCATCCCCTCCGCCTCGCTCGAGGAGCGCAAGCGCATCTACGGGGAATGCACGAAGACCGAGTGCAAGCTGCGCACGCTGCCCAACATCCGCGAGCTGTCGCTCGACGAGATCGGCGACGTGCGGCTGCGCGACGTCGACGTGGCCGACCTGCTGGGCCGCGAGGAGATCATCCTCAACACGCGCGCCGTGTCGGGCTACATCGCCGGCGAGACGGTGCTCGTCACGGGCGGCGGCGGCTCCATCGGCAGCGAGCTCGCCCGCCAGCTGTGCAAGGTGGCGCCCGCGCGCATCGTCGTGTTCGACATCTACGAGAACGACGCCTACATGCTGCGCAACGAGCTGCTGTCCGAGTACGACGACATCGACGTGGTAATCGAGATCGGCAGCGTGTGCGACGAGGCCCGCGTGGCCGAGGTGTTCGCGAAGTACCGCCCCGGCGCCGTGTTCCACGCCGCGGCCCACAAGCACGTGCCGCTCATGGAGGCGTGCCCGCGCGAGGCGCTCCACAACAACGTGTTCGGAACGCTCAACGTGGTGAAGGCCGCCGACGCGTACGGCGCGGCGCGCTTCATCTTCATCTCCACCGACAAGGCCGTGAACCCCACGAGCGTCATGGGCGCCACGAAGCGCATGGGCGAGATGATCATGCAGTACTACGCCCGCACGTCGAAGACCATCTTCTCGGCCGTGCGGTTCGGCAACGTGCTGGGTTCGAACGGCAGCGTCATCCCCGTGTTCCAGCGCCAGATAGCGGCCGGCGGCCCCGTCACGGTCACGCATCCCGAGATCGAGCGCTTCTTCATGACCATCCCGGAGGCGTCGCGCTTGGTCATCCAGGCGGGCGGCATGGCGCACGGCGGCGAGATATTCATCCTCGACATGGGCGAGCCGGTGAAGATCGTCGATTTGGCGAAGGGCCTCATCCAGCTGCAGGGCCTCGTGCCCGACGTGGACGTGAAGATCACGTTCACCGGCCTGCGCGACGGCGAGAAGATGTACGAGGAGCTGCTCATGGACGAGGAGAGCACGCTTCCCACCGACAACAAGTCCATCATGATATCCACCGGCCAGGAGATCAGCTACGACGAGGTGGCCGCCAAGCTCGACGAGCTGGAGGGGGCCATCGGCAAGACCGACGAGGAAGCCGTGCGCATCCTCGAGGAAGCCGTCCCCACCTACCGCCACACCAAGAACTGCGCGTAGGGAAGCTCTCCGGCTGGCGATCCCCTCCGTAGAGGCGGGCTGCTGCCCGCCCGGCGCGCTCGGCCGCACCCCCTAATCGGTGTGGCGAGCGTACCCGCGTCTTCCACCCCGCGCCAACACGCCTCCTCGCCCCAATCCCTCTCGCATGGCTCGAACGGCGTCGATTCGCGATAATGAACCCTAAGCCGACGGGCCGCGCGCCAGTCGGCTCCTCTTTTGACGGCCGATGGCAAAGCGGCCCAAAAGGGCTCGCTTTGGCGAAAGCGATGGGGTGAGCGATGGAGCGAGAAGGCAACGTGTACGGATATGCGCGCGTATCGGCGAAGGATCAGAAGCTCAGTCGGCAGATAGACGCCTTGACTGATTTTCCCGTTGCGGCGGAGCGCATCTTCGCAGACAAGGCGAGCGGCAAGGATTTCGAGCGGCCCGAATACCGCAGGCTGGTCGAGCGGCTCGAACCCGGCGACGTGATGGTGGTGAAGAGCATCGACAGGCTGGGGAGAAACTACAACGAGATACTCGAGCAATGGCGGATTCTCACGAAGGTGAAGCGGGTGCACGTCGTGGTGCTCGACATGCCGCTCCTGGACACGCGCAACGACCAGAACGGCATTACGGGTGTGTTCCTGGCCGATGTCGTTCTGCAGCTCCTCAGTTATGTTGCACAACTGGAGCGTGAAAACATTCGCCAACGGCAAGCGGAGGGCATTGCGGCGGCCCGAGCGCGCGGCGTGCGGTTCGGCCGACCGGCCATCGAGCTGCCCAGCACGTTCCAATCCGTCAAAGCCGCGTACCTATCGGGCCAGTTCACACGTGCGGAAGCTGCCAAACGCCTGTGCGTGTGCACCAGGACGTTCGATCGATGGATGAAAAAAGACGGGGCGCGGATAGAAAAAGAAGCTCACGGCGAAAGGCCAGTCGAAAAGGCCGTCTGAATAATTTTCGTTGCCAAAACGTAGACTTTTTGTCGCACGTATAACTAGCTTGCCATATTTCCAAGGCCTTGCATCCGACCTGCTCTTTTCTTTCAATCGAGATTATCGGCCATCTTTGTCAAAAAGTCTACGTTTGCTACAGCGGCTCAGGCATGGCGGCGATTCGCTCTGCCAGTTGCAGCATCCGAACTTGCACGAAGCATGCGAGGGAGGAAGCCGGTGGCAACGGAGGCAGGACAGCGCAGGGAATTGCCCATGGGGTTCCTCTCGAACGGGCCGTCTCGCGACGGCGCGCTTCGCTGGTACGCCATCCACGTGCCCGAAGGCCGCGAAGACGCGGTGGCCGGCAAGTGCCGCCAACTTTTGGCGTCGGATATTGTCGAAGACTGCTTCGTTCCCAAATACGAACGGTACATGAAGCACGAAGGCGCTTGGCGCATCGTCGTCCACCCCATGTTCAGCGAGTACGTGTTCGTGGCCACGCGCGACGTGCGTGCGCTGTCGAAGGCTCTCGGACAGCTGTCGTTTCCCGTGTCGCTCGTGGGCGGGAGGGACCGCTCGTACGCACCGCTCTCGCCTGCGGTGCAGACGTGGCTTGAGTCGGCGCTCGACGACGCGCACGTGCTGCGCGCGAGCGAGGGGCGCATCGAAGGCGGCGTCTTGCGCGTGGAGCGGGGCCCGCTGCGAGGCTGCGAGAGTCGCGTGCGCAAGATCAACCGCCACAAGCGGATGGCCTACCTCCGTTTCGACGAGGGGGGAGACGGCGACTGCGTGCTGCAGGCGGCGCTGAACGTTCCGGTGAAGAACTAGCACGACTCCGGTTTCCCGCCGGGAGCCCAAGGCGAAAGCGCGTTGGGCTCCCGGCGGGAAACCGCAACGAACATATCCTGAGAAGCGCGGGCGGTGCCATCGGCGGGCCGAGCGGAACCAGGGGAATGAATACTCTCGATGCCGCGGGCCGAAGGGCCCGCATGGCGAAGCCGTGTCCGCCCGAGAACGAGGAGGCCTCCCATGTGGTACGTGATCCAGGTTCTGTCAGGGCAGGAGGACAAGGCGTGCGAGCTCATCAGCCTGCATGCGTCAGGCGAGCTCTCCCGGGATGGAAAGCCCGTCCTCAAGGAGTGCTTCGTGCCGCGCTACCAGGTGGAGCGCAAGTTCCACGGGCAGTACCGCACCCTCACGCGCAACCTGTTCCCCGGCTACGTCATAGCCGTCACCAACCGTGTGGACGAGCTGAACGACCGTTTGGTAAGGATTCCCACGTTCACGCGGATGCTCGGCAGCGAGAAGTCGTTCGTTCCCCTCGATCGGTCGGAAAGGGCGTTCATCAACGCCTTCACCACCGAGAAGCATCGCACGATTCACCTGTCGAAGGCGGTGATCGAAGGCGACGAGGTGGTGGTCACCGAGGGCCCCATGATCGGCCGCGAAGGCTGGATCACCGAGGTCAACCGCCGCAAAGGAACCGCCCGCGCCGAAGTGAGCATGTTCGGAAGAACCATCGACGTAGAGATAGGACTGGCGATTGTCGGCCGAAGGCCTGAAAAATAACAACACCCCCTTGTTGCCCGCTCTCGGCGGGCATCGGTGTTTCTTGCCGACGGGGGGGGGGCGTTGATTCCAGCGCTTTGCCTTTCGTCGAGTCGTCCGTCGAGTCGGACAAGGTAGCCGTGCATCGAGTCAGCCACACGCCCCGCCGCGAGAAGGCGGCCGCATGACCGTCGAGGAGAACGCGATGGCGGTGGACGGGGACGAGGGGATCGATGCTTCAGATGCAGCGTTCCTCGCGCCCGAGCTTGAAGCTGAAGCGGAGGGTTCCGTGCCGGCTCCGTCGCGTGTTGGAAGGACGGGCTGCGTGCCGCTTCGCCAAGCGCGCGTTTGGCATCATGCTCTCACTGGCTGCGGTTGCGGCGGCTCCTCAGATTTCAGAACACTGAGGTGAAAGCGATGGGAGCAGTGGTGAAATGGGAAAAATGAGCCGATTGTGGCATTCGATACGCCTTTTCTTGGCACGCGGGTCGAGGAAGAAGAAAGCGTATGCGGACAGACATGGGCTGTTCGCATACTACGGCACCAACGTGGTCTTTCAGCCTCATACGCTTCCGCTTTACTCAAAGCTAATTAGCATCCATGACAACGTTGTCGTCGGTCGCGGAGTAGAACTAGTGACTCACGACGTGATCCACAGGGTTTTTAACCCCTCCCCTCTTTGCGAGGAGGGGTTTGGCGAAAGGATCGGCTGCATCGAAATCATGGACAACAGCTTTGTCGGCAACGGGGCAATTGTCATGTATGGGGTAAGAATCGCAGAGAACAACATCATCGCCGCTGGAAGTGTTGTGACGAGGAGCACGGAACCGAATTCGATTTACGCAGGGGTTCCTGCTCGGAAGATCGGCGTTTTCTCCGAAAGCGCGGCAAAGCGGCTCTCGTTAGAGAAGAGGGGGCTCGTACCGACCGTCTCCCGAAATCAAAACATTAGCGAGGCTGAGGTAGGCAAGGCCTGGGAGCTCTTCAACTCCTCGAATGCAACGAGTGCGAATGGGAAAGGAACCGGTCGAAAATGAAGGGGATCATTCTCGCGGGAGGAACGGGAACCAGGCTGTACCCGCTCACGACGGTCACATCGAAGCAGCTGCTGCCCGTGTACGACAAACCCATGATCTACTACCCTATGAGCATTCTCATGCTCGCGGGAGTCAGGGATATTCTCGTCATCTCGACGCCTACGGACCTGCCCAACTTCGAGCGCCTTCTCGGCGACGGGAGCCAGTTCGGCGTGAGTCTCTCGTACCGGGTTCAATCAAGTCCTGACGGGCTCGCTCAGGCTCTCATCATCGGTGAGGAATTCGTCGGTAGCGAATCGGTCGCCCTTACGCTGGGCGACAACATCTTCTACGGCGGCGGACTGACCGCCCAGCTGAGAGATGCCGCGGCGAAAGATCGCGGCGCGACAATCTTCGGCTACTACGTCAAGGATCCCGAGCGCTACGGCATCGTCGCGTTCGACGAGGACGGCAGGGCCGAGTCAATCGAGGAGAAGCCCAAGAAGCCCAAGAGCAACTACGCCGTGACGGGCCTCTACTTTTACGACAATCGCGCTGTCGAGTGGGCGAAGCTGGTCAAGCCCTCCGCACGCGGTGAACTGGAGATAACCAGCCTCAACCAAATGTATTTGAATGATGGGAGCTTGGGCGTGAAGCTTCTACATCGCGAAAGCGCCTGGTTCGACACGGGCACCGCCCAAAGCCTCTTCGCCGCCACGGAGTACGTGCGCGTCGTCGAGGAGAACCAGGGCATCCAGATCGCTTGCCTCGAGGAAATCGCCTTCAACCATGGATGGATCGGCGAGGACTCCCTCGAGAGGGCCGCGGTCAAGTACGGAAAGTCCTCCTACGGGCGGTATCTGCACAACGTGCTAGCACGGCGCGTGATCAACAGTGCAGTTTCGAAGGCGGGAGAATAAGCCCATGTTCGAACCTGGGAGGATCATCGTCACCGGTGGTGCTGGATTCATCGGGTCCAATTTCGTTCGTTGGGTCGTCGAAAACACCGACACGCATGTGACCGTGCTCGACAAGCTCACCTACGCCGGGAATCTAGAAAATATCGCGGGGCTTCCCGAGGAAAGAGTGACGTTCGCCTTAGGCGACGTCTGCGACGAGGGTTTGCTGGAAAAGCTCGTTCCCGAAGTGGATGCCGTCGTCCACTTCGCGGCGGAGAGCCACAACGACAACTCGATTGCCGACTCTCAGCCCTTCCTTCGAACCAACGTCGGGGGAACCTATCAGCTGCTCGAGACCTGCCGCAGGCACGGCAGGCGCTTGCACCATGTGAGCACCGATGAGGTCTACGGCGATCTGGCGCTCGACGATCCCACCCGCTTCACAGAGGAGACCCCTTATCGCCCGAGCTCGCCGTACAGCTCCACGAAAGCCGCCTCCGACATGCTCGTGCGCGCCTGGGTGCGCACCTATGGCGTCTGCGCAACAATCTCCAACTGCTCCAACAACTACGGCCCCTATCAGCACGTCGAGAAGTTCATACCCCGCCAGATCACCAACCTCATTGATGGGGCGAGGCCTAAGCTCTACGGTGACGGTCTGAACGTCCGCGACTGGATCCACACAGAGGACCACTCCAGCGCAGTATGGGCCATCCTCACCGGAGGACGTCCCGGTGAGACCTACCTCGTCGGCGCGGATGGAGAGAGGAGCAACATCTCCGTGCTTCGCGAGATACTCAAAGCTTTCGGGATGGCGGAGGAGGTTTTCGACTGGGTCCGCGACCGTCCCGGGCACGATCGCCGTTACGCAATCGATCCGACGAAACTCCGCACCGAGCTTGGCTGGGTGCCGCGGCACACCAACTTCGCCGAGGGTCTGGCTGCCACCATTCAATGGTACCGCGACAACGAGGCCTGGTGGCGTCCAGTCAAGAAGGCCACCGAAGCCAAATATGCGGAACAGGGGCGGTAGGTGACCAAGTGGCAAAGATGATGGCCATAGAAGGCTTGGATGGATCGGGCAAGGAAACGCAGACCCGTTTGCTCGAAAGCCGTCTGAGGGAGCTCGGCCTCGACGTCGTGTCCCTGAGTTTTCCTCGCTACGGACAGACAAGCGCCGTGCTCGTCGAGGAGTACTTAGGGGGATCGTTCGGGGCAAGTCCCAAATCCGTCAATGCGTACGGTGCCAGCAGCTTTTTCGCGATGGACCGGTTCGCGAGCTATCTGCGCGAGTGGAAGAAACTCTACGAAAGATGCGACGTCTTCCTTGCGGACCGCTATGTGATGAGCAACGCGATACACCAATGCAGCAAGCTTCCATGCGAGGAATGGGACGGCTTCCTGGAGTGGCTTTTCGACTTCGAGTTCGGGAAGCTTGGTCTACCGAAGCCGGACAAGGTCTTCTACCTGCACCTCCCCGTGAAGGAGAGCCAGCGTCTGCTCGCGCAGCGGTGCCAGAGCGACGGTCTGTTGATGGACATCCACGAGCGTGACGTCGAGCACTTGAGGAAAAGCCAAGCTGCCGCAGAGCACTGCTGCGGGCGCTACGGCTGGGAGCAGGTGGAGTGTCTGGACAACGGGAAACTGCGGCGCATAGAGGACATACACGAGGATATATGGGAGAGGGTGGGTTTCTAAGGTGGCCGAGCGGAATAGGATACTTGTCACGCGTCCTTCGATGCCCTCCTTTGAGGAATACTGCGACGAGATACGCGATCTGTGGGATACGCTTTGGCTGACGAATCGCGGTGTCAAGCACAGGCAGCTCGAAGACATGATCCAGGAGTACTTGGGCGTCGAATACATGACGCTGTTCGTCAACGGCCACAGCGCCCTGGAGTGCATACTCGAGACCATGGAGCTCGGAAGGGACGGCCGGAACGAGGTCATCACCACTCCGTTCACCTTCGCCAGCACCATTCATGCCATCGTTCGCAAGGGTTTAAAGCCCGTTTTCTGCGACATAAAACCCGATGACTTCACTATCGATCCCGACAAGATAGAGGCATTGGTCACCCCGAGGACGTGCGCAATCCTCCCCGTGCACGTGTACGGCAACGTTTGCGATGTCGATGCCATCGGATCCATCGTCCGTGAGCACGATTTGAAGGTGGTCTACGATGCCGCGCATGCGTTCGGCGTCCTCAAAGACGGTGTCGGTGTCGGCAGCTTCGGCGACGCCTCCATGTTCAGCTTCCACGCCACAAAGGTGTTCCACACCATAGAAGGGGGCGCCATCGCCCATTCTGACAGCCTGCTGTGCGACAAGCTTGCCCAGTGGCGCAACTTCGGCATCACTGGCACCGAAAGCGTGGAGTACGTTGGAGGAAACTCGAAGATGAACGAGTTCGCTGCTGCAATGGGCATCTGCAACCTCCGCCATATCGATGTCGAGATAGCGAAGCGCAAGGCGGTTGCGGAACGTTACTGGGCGAACCTGGAGGGCGTCCCCGGCATACAGTTCTGCAAACCCAAGCCCAACGTCCGGCATAACTACGCCTACATGCCGGTCCTCTTCGATCCCTCCGCGTTCGGCGCGACACGCGACGACGTGCTCGAAGCCTTGGCCGCAGAGGGCATCGGCGCCCGCAAGTACTTCTACCCGATCGCCAGCGATTTCGAATGCTATAGAAGCGAGCACGACTCTTCCGAAACGCCCGTCGCCAAATGGGCGGGCGACCGTATTCTCGCCCTTCCCATCTACGCGGATCTAGCCTTGGACGACGTCGATCGAATCTGCGCCGTAGTGAGGAAGTGCGCGAATTGATTCCGGACGCAAGAAGGGCGCTGCTTCTGCTGGGGGGCTCCCGGCAGCAGGTGGTCGCCATCGAGGTTGCCAGGAAATGCGGGTATCGTACGGTATTGTGCGACTACTTGGAGGACAATCCCGGGCGGCATTATGCGGACTCGTTCCATCTCGTGAGCACGGTGGATCGCGAGGCGGTGCTCGAGGTGGCCAGGAGGGAGGAGGTCGAAGGCGTGATAGCCTACTCCTCCGATCCCGCCAGTCCTACGGCGGCTTATGTGGCCGAACGGTTGGGCATGCTCACAAACCCGTTGGCGGCGGTTGAGATCATGAGCACGAAGAGCTTGTTCAGGAGGCACCTGCACGAAGTCGGATTGCCCTGCCCCTTAGCCGCGAGTTTCGAAGCTGGCGCGAGCGCGGCCGAAGTGGAGTGCTTGGTGGAGGGATTCCGGTGGCCTCTCGTCGTGAAGCCCACCGACTCCTCGGGGTCAAAGGGAGTGAGCGTGGTGACCGAACCCACGCAGATGCCTGCCGCTTTGGAGCACGCCGGCGCCAATAGCCGCAACGGAATCCTGATCGCCGAGGAGTACATCGAGCGGGCATTCCCCAATGTCGTGGGCGGCGATATCTTCGTCGTCGACGGCATGATCCGCTTCTGGGGGTTGATGCGCTGCCTTCGCGATTCGAAAGCGAGTCTGGTTCCGGTCGGCAAAGCCATTCCGTCCGGGCTTTCCGAAGGGCAGCTCTCGAAGGTCAAGGAAACCCTCCAGCTGCTGGTCTCCAGTCTGGGTATTCGCTTCGGCGAGCTGAACGTTGAGGTCATCATAGGGGACGGCGATGTGCCTTATGTGCTGGAGCTGGGCAGCCGCGCGGGAGGCAACATGATTCCCGTCCAGTTGGGCGATGCGAGCGGCATCGACCTTGTGCGCGCCAACGTCATGTGCGCCATGGGGGACGATCCGGGTGGCATTTCGTGGGACCCCGAGGACGTTTATTTCGCCACGCATGTGCTTCACACGCTGAAAGACGGGACATACGAAGGATATGAACTCTCCGCTGCAGCGGAGGTTGCATGTTACCGGGAGGTCGTCTACCAGGAAGCAGGTGCTCCCGTGCATCACTTCGACGGGGCAAACAAAGCTCTCGGTATCCTGTTCTTCGAATTTGAAAAACAAGAATCGTTCGAGGATTACATTGCCAACACGAGCAATCACGTAAGGGTAATGGTTGATTCCAGCACGGACGGCAGGAAGTAGATTATGGGCTTCAACGCATTCGTCAAGCGTCATGCGTATTGGTTTAATGACTGGCGACGAGGAGGAATCGTACGCAAGGGCTTCGACGACATTGAGGCTGTTCTGGGCAATTACGAAACCGGCAGGCGAATCCAGCGCCAAAGGCTGCACGATCTGCTGAGCTACGCTTCGTCCCATACCCGATTTTATCGCGAGTACGCCGGCAAGGAGGATGACCTCTCCCAATGGCCGGTTCTCAACAAAACCGACTTTATCGAACACTACGACGCGCACTGCGTGGTGGAGGGTGACATTCCTGGGCAAGATGGACGTCCGGTCCACCTTCAGAAAACCGGCGGCTCCACAGGCGTTTCCTTCGCGGTGCCCCAGGACTTTCTCAAGCGCCAACGCCGCATTTCCGAAATCAAGTGGTTCAACGAGCTGAACGGATTCAAGTCCCATGAGAAACTCTGTCACTGCCGTGTCTGGACCCAGTGGCAGAACAAATCAAAATGGCAAACTTTCAAAGAAAACATCTACGCCTTCAATGTGGAGCACATGGGCGACGACACCATCGAGGAGCTGATATCGCTCATCGAGCGCGAAAGGATTGAAGTTCTACGGGGGTATGCCAGCTGGCACCGCACCTTGGCCGAATACTTTGCCAGCGGCAAAGGCGATCCGAGAAGGCTCTCCACGCTTAAACTGATCATCTCCGAATCCGACACCCTCGATGAGCGCACGCGCGCCATTATCGAAGAGTATCTGGATTGCCCCATCATCGACAGTTACGGCAACGAGGAGAACGGCACGTTCGGATACCAAAGAGTCGATTCGACCGATTTCGTTTTGAACCATGCCGGCTACGTCATCGAGGTGCTCGACTTCGACGAGGATCGTCCGGTTGAGCGAGGACAGATGGGCCGCCTCGTCGTGACGGATCTCTTCAACCATGCATTTCCCATGATCCGCTACGATACGGGCGATGTCTGCGTGCTTTCCGACGGGGAAGGCGAATGGCCGGTTATGAGCAAGCTGTTTGGGCGCCGCCTGGATATCGTCTACGACACGAAAGGTGATCCTGTTCAGCCGATGGTGTTCTCTCGCGTGCTCAAGAACTATCCGAAAATTATGCAATGGCAGTTCGCGCAGGTCGGGGAAACCGACTATGCGCTCAGGCTCTGCTTGCGCGACGGTGAGGATTTGGAGGCCATAAGAAAGCAGATGCTTGCAACATTGGGCGATGACGCAAACGTAAAGTTTGAGATGGTGGACGATATCCCAGTCCTGCGTTCCGGGAAGAAGAAGCCCGTTGTGCAGGAGTGGGAGAAGAGGGGGCGGTAAAGTATCTCCATGCTGCGGGACGAATTGACAAAAGCCCAACGTTGGGAAATAGCAGACGCTCTTGCCGCCGACAGGCTCCCCTCCATTAACAGCAAGCTCGAGGACGTGCATCCCAGCACGACGTTCTACGCTAGATATGGCAAGCGGGCCGTGGATATCATCGTATCTGGGATCGCGCTCATCGCCACCTTGCCCGTCAACCTTGTCATCGGCGTCGTTACGTTTTTCGACCTGGGTCGGCCGATCTTTTTCAAGCAACGGCGCGTGGGCCGAAATGCAGAGCTTTTTACCATCATCAAGTTTCGGAACATGCGCAACACCACCGACGAAAATGGGGAGCTGTTCCCCTCGAAGGATCGGGTAACGAAATTCGGGAAGTTTGTTCGAAAGACTTCATTGGACGAGCTGCTCAACTTCTGGAGCGTTTTCAAGGGGGATATGAGCATAATCGGACCGCGTCCTCTGGTTCCCGAATATGTCGGACGCTATAACAAACGTCACAGGATGAGGTTAGCGGTGCGACCTGGGCTCGAGTGCCCTCCGAGGGAATTGCCCGATCATGTATGGACATGGCAGGAGCAGCTCGACAACGATGTTTGGTACGTCGAAAACGTGAGTTTCAAGGTCGATTGCAGGATGTTCGCTAATCTGGTCAGGTTTGCGCTCGACTCGAAAAGCGCGAACGCCCGATCGACTTCCAAAAGGGGAACGTTCATGGGGTACGACGAGAACGGCTCCGCCATCAACCTGGATGGGGTTCCCGTTGAATACGCGGAAAAGATCCTGTCCGGATCCCGTTAGAAAGGTTGCCATTCCTCCTATGAAGAACAGCCGCCGATTCCAAGGCAAAACGCTGCTGGTCCTTGGATCCAACATTACCGCCGATGACTCGGTTGAGTACGCACGCCAAAGTGGAGCACACGTGATCGTGGCCGACTGGAACGATGTGGCCAGCTCCAAGGCAAAACAAAAGGCAGACGAGGCGCTTCCGATTTCTACGGGGGATTTCGAAGAGCTATGCAGGCTCGTGGAAGAACGCGACGTGTCGGGGATCTTCGCGGGGGTTAGCGGCTTCAATCTCAACCAGGCCCGTCGGCTCTGCGAAAAGTACGACATGCCTTTCTACTTCACCGAGGATCAATGGCGTGCCGTCAATACGAAAGGGGGATTTCGAGAGCTCTGCATAAAATTTGGAGTTCCCTGCCCGAGGACGTATTACATCGGCGACTCCGTGGCGGATATACCATGGGAGGACCTTCGATTTCCCGTGGTGACGAAGCCGGTCGACGGGAGCTCCTCGAGCGGCGTGTTCATATGCAAAGACCCCGAGCAACTCGAGAAACGCGCGACGGAAGACATCGGCCTTTCCCCGACGGGAAGCATCATCGTGGAGGAATTCGTCGAAGGAGACGAGTTCACCGCTCACTACACGATCCACAAAGGGAAGGCTACATTGTCGTGCGTTGACAATCGATATCCCGTTGCAATTCACCAGGGGGATGTCACGACCATCCCGGTTGGGAGGATCTTTCCGAGTTTGTTTCTGGACGACTACATACGGCAGGTCGACGAAGCCATGACCCGGCTTTGCGAGGGCATAGGCTTGACGGAAGGGGTGCTCTTCATCCAGGGACTGTTCGACGGCGAGAGGTTCGCGATATTCGAAGCAGGGCTGAGGAGCGCGGGCGAGGCTCCGTATCGCTTTTTGGATAAAGTGAACGGGGTGAACTATCTGCATCTTCTGGTCGATCACGCCCTCGGTGTCGAGGTGGATTACGACCCCGGAGCTGAGGATCCCTATCTGGGCGGCAAGTGCTGCGGTGTCGTCTCGTTTGTCGCAAGGGGCGGAGTAGTGGGGGCTATAGAGGGCTTAGAGGACGCGGTTGCGAGAACGAAGAGCGTCATAGAATACGAAAGTCGCTATCCTGTCGGGTCCACGGTTCCGGATGGAGACACCCTCCACCAACTCATGATACGGTTCGTCATGATTTGCGACAGCCGGGATCAGATGGCTCGTGATATCGAATACCTGAACGGCCACGTGAACGCGTTCGATTCCAACGGAAACGACATGGTCGTGAAAATGGATCCTCGAAGGGTCTACGGAATTGAATAGGCATGGCATGAGGGTGATCCTCACTGGCGCCGGTGGTTTTTTGGGAACCGAGGTACTGCGGCAGCTGAAGGACAGGCAAGACGTGACGGTGATCGCCGTTTCGAGCAAGCCCTCGCTTGCGGCAAGCGAGGAGCTGGAGGGCATCACACTCGTGGCACCCGACCGCCTGCTTGGTGAACCGACGCTCATGCGGGATGCGGACGTCCTTTTAAACTGCGCTTTTCCGCGCGGTGCAGATGGGGAAAGCCTGGCCTCTGGCATGAAGTTTCTGGACGGCCTTTTCTCAGGGGCTGCCCAGGCCGATGTGAGGGCCGTTGTGAACGTGTCCTCGCAAAGCGTCTACAGCCAGCATAGGGTGGAGCCTGCTGACGAGCAGACGCCGCTGTGTCTGGAGAGCAAGTACGCTGTGGCCAAATACGCTTCGGAACTGATGCTCGGGGCGCACTGCTCCGATATCCCGCACACCAACATTCGCATGGCGAGCCTGATTGGTCCGGGATTCGACGAGCGCGTGGTCAACAAGATGGCGCGTAAAGCCTTGCTGGGCGATGATCTAGCGGTCGCCGAAAACGGCAGTCGCTTCGGCTTTCTCGACGTCAGAGATGCCGCAAACGCTTTGCTGACGCTGATGGGGTCGGATTCCGCGATGTGGCGTCGCGAGTACGTGCTCGGTTCAGACGATTGCTATACGTTGACATGCATAGCCGAAGCCGTGATTGCTTCGGTTTCGCGCACGACCGGGACTTCTTGCAGAATGACGGTTCGAGAGTCGGACGCCCCTTCCGTGAGATCTCCTTGTTGCAGCGATGCTTTTAGCCAAGACACAGGATGGGTCCAGCAGTATCCTCTTTCGGAAACGGTTGATCGTATCGTCAAGTCGGTGGCTGAAGGGGTGCGCGAGGATGCTTAGCAGACATGCGCCGGAAAACGAGACGATCCCGGCGCATGAGGAGGGGTTGCTTCTTTGGACGTTCTCTCTGTTCTTCTGCAACGATCCGGTCCGGAAAGCTGCGGAGTTCGTTTTCGGATTGGCGAACCTGCCTGGTGCGGACATCTTCTCGGTATTGGTGGTCTATGCGCCTCTCTTGTTTGCATTGATTGAGAGGGCGAGGCGAGGCGAGGCGTCCGTGCATCTGGGTTTTCCCTTCTTATTTTGTACCATAGTGGGGATATTGGCCGTCACCTTAACCGTTCACCCCGAGTATTCTTCAAAGGTGTTTCAAGAGGGCTGGCAGTACAACTTCGTCGACTCGGTTCTCTATCCGCTGACCGGTCTGTACGCTTTCGCCGTCGTCTTGGCGACAAGGAAACCGGAGACCATCTTCAAAGGGCTTCAGTTGGCTGCTCTGCTATGTTTCGCCTATGGGATTGTTCGCTTCGCGGTTGCTTTTGAGCGTGGATATTGGGAGGCCTATATCCAGACCGGTGCATTGGTTCATCGAAGCTACAGCCTTGGCTTTGGGTACGATATGCTGTTTTGCGCAATCGTGTTCATGCTGCTATCTTTCAAGGGTGTGCGCAAGTCCTTGAATATCACGCTGGCCATTCTCACCGTAGGAATGATTCTTGTTGCGGGAAACCGTGCGCCCCTGGGAATTATCGCGGTTGCATTTCTGGCATTTGGCTTTCGATACGGCAGAATCGAGGGCAGATTCAAGACATCCTACGTTCTCGCGTTTCTCGTGGCTTTTCTAATGATTATTTTCTTTGTATTTGCGTATCGAGACATCCTTGCCTTCCTGTCTGAATGGCTGAATAGGCTCGGGATCGGTTCTCGATCGATAGATGCGCTCATTCAAGGGTCCTTTTCCGATGATAACGGACGCGAAAGCATCTATGCCTTTGCCACCAAGCTGATAGAAGAAGGACCGTTCTTCGGTTATGGGTTGTATGGCGACCGATATTATCTGGGGCAACTTTTCTATTGGGGATATCCCCACAACATTGTTTACGAGCTGCAGATCACGTTTGGGGCAATACCCGGCGCGATGGTTTTCTGCCTGCTCATCATCTATGTTGTGCACGGCTATGTCGTGGCGGAATCGCCCGAATACAAGGATCTCATCTTGTTGTTCACTCTCTTGAGCTTGAAGCTCGCCGTGTCGGTCTCCTATCTTTACACTGATTCCTTCTGGGCTCTTCTTGCGGTGGTCTACCTGGTGTCGCTCAAAAACAGGAAAACTCGTTCCTCAGAAGGAAAGATCCATGGCTGCTGACATCGAAGGTAAGGCCAAGGCGGCCGGGAGGTCGGCAGTTTGGTATACGGCCGCAACCTTCCTGACGAAGGGCCTGGGATTCATCACTATCCCGATCTTCACCCGCATAATGACTACGGGGGAGTTCGGCCTCTACAACAACTTCGCAGCATGGCAGGTGATCCTTCTCTCCCTGTTCAGCCTCGAGGGTTATGCGACGCTGAACAGGGCTCGCCTCGACATCCACGGCAAACAGCTCCAGGATTACCAATTCACCCTACTCACAAGCGGGATGGGGCTCACCTTCCTGCTGGCGATGCTCCTGCTCGTCGCCCCGGGCGTCCCTGAGTCGTTGACGGACCTCGACAGGCAATACCTCTACATAATGGTGCTGTACCTGCTGTTCCAACCCGCGTTCACCATGTTCCAGACGTTGCAGAGGGTCCAGTACCGCTACAAGCTGTCGGCAGGGTTGTCGTTGGGCGCATCCTTGCTCGCGACTCTATTGAGCGTCGCGCTCGTGCTCGTCCTGCCCGATGCCCTCATGGGCCGGATCGTCGGCCAGTACGTCCCCTTTGCCGTCCTTGGCATCGGATTCTATCTATGGTATTGGAAGACGGGCGGCAGGTTTCGCCTTGAGCACCTGAAGTACGCAATCCCCCTCTGCGTTCCGCTGGTTATCGCGGCGTTGGGGGGACAGATTCTTCTCCTAGGATGCCGCATCGTCACCCAGCATACGTGCGGTGCCGATCAGGTGGCCTTCCTCAGCCTCGCCACGACTCTTGCCCAGATCGCGCTCATTTTGATCAATGCATTGAACAATGCGTGGGCTCCATGGCTCTATGACTGCCTTGAGGCGGGCGCCTCCGACAAAGCGACGGGTACATTCAAGGTCTATATCTGGGGTATCGCGGTGCTGACGGTGCTCGTGTCGCTCTTCGCTCCCGAGCTCGTCTTGCTCCTGGGAGGCGAAGAGTACGCCCCGACGATCTGGTTGGTGCCCAGCTTCATGGCGAACTGCCTGCTCGGCATGCTCACGAACCAATACGTGTACCTTGAGACCTACCACAAAGACGTTCGTGCCGGGGGAGTAGCCACGCTTCTGCTCGGTTTGCTGAATCTTCCGCTGTGTTGGCTGTTCGTAACGGCTCTCGGCTTCGAGTACGTAGGATATGCCAACATCGTCAGCAATGCGCTTCTCGTGCTTGTCCACAAGATCATCGTGCGAAAGTTCGACTCTCCGGATGTGTTCTCCCTCAAAACCTCCGGACTGCCCCTCTTGGTCGGGCTGACGTCCATGCCCGTCTCCCTTGTGCTATATGCTTGCGAGGTTGATTGGCTGCGGTACGCGCTCATCGCGGCGATCGCATGCCTGGGGGCGATATGGCTGTTCAAGGTCAGGAGCAAAATCTTGCTCGTCGGAAAGGTAAGATAAATGGGTTTTAGAAACAACAGGGGGATTTGGCTAAGAAAATACTTCTGATCTGCAAAGCGCTTCATGAAAGACATTGGTTTGAAATGGAGGCGAAAGGAGACGATATGCCTTTTCTGAAAGAAGCAATGCGCAAGGTGAACGAGCGTTTTCTTGCATTTGTCTTCGTATTTGTGGATGGCTATTCGCTTCGATGCAAATCTCCGCGCCACCAGAAAAAGACGGAAATACCCAGCTAATGGCATCTATGCTGCGAGCTACGATGTGGGATAACTAATCGCGTGCCTACCTGGATTGGACGGCGGGTTCGCACCTCATTTTAATCATGGCACAGGTCGCGAGGGTTTGGGTGAACCTATGCGTGGATCCACGTCGACGACCACTCCTCGGCCGTGTGGGCGATCCTCGAGAGGGGCCGCATCGGCGAGACCTACCTGGTCGGCGCCGACGGGGAGCGCAGCAACGCGGACGTCCTGCGCGCCATCCTCGAGTGCATGGGGGAGGACCCCTCCGCCTTCGACCACGTGCCCGACCGCCCCGGCCACGACCGCCGCTAACGCCATCGACCCCCTCCAAGATCCGCCGCGAGCTCGGCTGGCGCCCCGAGCGCACCGACTTCCTCGCAGGCCTGGCCGAGACGGTGGAGTGGTACCGCGCCAACGAGGGCTGGTGGGCCTCCGCCAAGGACGCCGCCGAGGCGAGGTACGCCGCGCAGGGGCGGTAGCTTTCATCTGTGGGAACTTTGTTCGAGGGATGCTAGTTCGCTCGGACAGAGGTAGTTTTTCTTGAGGAGCCGTTGAGATACGGCCCCGTCGCATCGGGGAAAGAAGGATACACATGGGTGAAGTGCCACAGATGCGTTCCGGTGCGCCAGACGGACGGCTCGCCTCGACCTCTGGAGGGGGAGCAGTGAGCGAGAGGCCCGACGCGAAACCCAACTCTCTCGTGGACGTCCTCCTTCAGGAGCTGGAATCCTGCAGGAGCGACGACCGCGACTCGATGGCACAGATCATCCAGACGATAGTCGTGGTGGTTGCCGCCGTTGCCATTGTGTTTTCGGTTGCGGTCGAGCAGACGGAAAACAGAGGCATGATGCTGTTGTGCTTCGCGCTAACCCTCGCTTTATTCTCGGCGGCGTTCCTCCTCATTCTCTCCAAGGGGATGGTCTCGAGTTTGAGGTATCACTACATGGTGGAACTCGAGCGACGGCTAGCCGAAGAACTCGGTCCTGACGTGGAGTATCTCGGCTGGAGCCAAGTCAGCTCTCCCATCGTCACGCTCAACATCGGGCATATCGAAACCAAGTACACCGCGATGCACTTTGCGAGCATCGTATTGGCCGTGGTTGCCGCCGGTGCGACATGCCTCATGTTCGTCAGCGCATTCTACTTCATGAGCAACGGCGTGCCCTCTTCGTGGCTTTTTCTAGTGACCGTGGCTGCCCTTCCGCCAGTAATCGTGTTCTTCGTGTACTCCTCGTACAAAGGGACGAGCACAACGTCCGAGATGTACGAGCTGTCCAAGAAAAAAGCGCTGAGGAAATACCAAGAGGCCGATCAATCCGCCGAGCAGGACGATTCTTCCCGCAAGAAGATTTCGTCCCGCTTGCCCGGTCTGCTGCTGTACCTGCTCTATCCACGTCCTCAGGATCTCATGAAGGTCCTGTTCGTCGTTGCGGGAGCTCTGGTTGGGATGCAGATCTCCTCTTTGGCTGGGTCCGCGAGCAGTTCTATGACGCCGCTCGACTGGGTGATCCTCCTGGCGGTTGTCGACCTCCTCGGGTACCAGGCGCGCTACCAATGGAACGATATTCGAGGTTACGTGGAAGACTCGCGCAATCCGAAGCACAAAGACCGCGGAAGGCTGGCGGTCTTCAGGGATGAGATGGGATCTGCCCCCATCGCGGCATCTGCGGGGGTGTTGGTCTACCGTTTGCTGCTGGCTGTCGCGATCATTCTCTGCGTGTCCGATATACGTGCGGTCGTCCTAGCCGTCGCACTCGCGGCCATCTTCGTTCTCGCCTTGCTCTACGAGGCGCTGCGGAAGAGGGAGGCCCCCTCGCCGGTCATTTTGCTCGTGGTCTCTCTCGGATATCCCTTGAGGATGTCCGCTGGATTCTTCTTCGCCTACCCCCAGCTCCTCGAACATGCCTTCCCTGCGCTCGTAATTAGCGCGGCGCTCGTGGTCCTGGCGACGATGCTGTTCGGGATCGTTTTCGTGGGGACAACGTGGGCCTTGGAGGGATGGGCTCACTTCGTGGTCAAGGGGCCGAGCGACCTCTACGGCAAGCGGCATGTGCGGTGGCTGGCCGACATGGTGCGCAAGACCCACGGTCTTGAGGACGCGCCGGAGGTGGACGAGGAGGGGGAGCCGATCGATCCCACCCTGCGCTTCCCCTTGACGAAGCGCGATTCCCTGGCACATCCGTGGAATGCGGCCATGCTGGGCTCTGGGCTGCTGCTTATCGCCGCCGCTTGGACGGTGGCCCCCGATCGATGGTTCGTGAGCGCACTCTGCGTTGTCGGCTTGGTTTTGCTTGCCTTCGTGATCGCCTTTCCCGGAAGAACCAAGGCGGGCAGCGTGTTTGGAGGGGCCCTAACAGTGCTCTCGTTGGTGGCGATGGCTTTCTCGGGCTTTGGCACGGAGGCGGGGCTAGCGTCGTTCGAGATGCTGATCTTCTCCGCTTACGTGCTCGTGTTCGCGGCGTTTAGGAGCATGAGTTACGCGATGATGGCGAAGGCTGTGAAGGAATTCGCAGACAAGGCGAAAGGGGCGTGCGAGGCGTTTCTCGTATGGTTCGTGGGGAAGCCGCAGGCGGATTTACTTGCCAAATCAAGAAACGGCGGGAAGCGCGAGGAGCCGGATTCCAATGAGGCTGAGCCGGCGGTCGAGGAGCCTCTAGCCTCACCCAATCACCCATGATTTCCCCCGGCAAACCTCCCACTTCCACCTCCCAAAGCGATACACTGTAAAAAACGACAACGCCGGGTTTCCGCATGGCCTGAGCTCGGCACTCGAACAGATCTCTTACGTGAGGCGAGGTGGGCAGTGGCGGTTGTCTCCGCATCTAACGAAGCAGTCGGCTTGTTCGTGAACTCGCCCGTCTTTCAGGTGAGCATAGCCCGCGCTCCCGCCAGCGGAACCGTCCCCAAAGAGCTGCCCCCTCCGTGCTCGCACTTCGTCGATAGGAACTTTGAGCGCAGCTTGCTGGACAACGCGTGCGAGTCCCGTCTCCCTTCGCCCAACGTGGTCGTGATCAGTGGAATGCCGGGCGTCGGAAAATCCGCCCTGGTCAGCGCATGGGGAAACAAGCAGCGGAAGAGCCGCTTCTTGGACGGGCAACTCTACCTCGATTTATGTCCCACGAGAGAGGGCGGAGCGTCGCCCGTCGCCGACGCGCTTCGGTCCAAGCTCTCGCAGATGGCGGGCCCCGATGCCGTGTCCCATACGCGACCCGCCGATCTGGCGGCCCAATATCGCAGCTTCACGTGCGACAAAGACATCCTCGTAGTCTTGGAGAACGTGTCCAGCTACGCGGACATCGAGCCGTTCATCCCCAACTCGCCCTCGTCGCTCGTGCTCGCAACCAGCTCGAGGACCGACATCGGCTCCCTCGACGCAGATATAACCACCATCCCTCTAGGCGAGCTCGATCAGGACGATGCGTTCGACCTTTTCACTCGAGTGGCGTTTGGCATGTCTGGAGAAAAGGCCTTGCGGGCTCTTCCGCCCGACGAGGCTGAGGGCGTGGCGTCCGTGCTGGAGCATTGCTGCGGGCTGCCCCTGGCCATACGCGCCAGCGCCAACATCCTGCGGCAAGGGGGAGCCCGCTCGGCGGTCGAGCTCCATCGAAGGCTCGTGTGCACTGAGAGCGAGGTGTTCCGCCGCCCCGAGTTGGCCGATGTGTGGAGGGAGTGCTGCAGAGCCCTTGATCAGCGGTGCTTGAGCGCCATTCGCGCGTTCGCCGCGCTGTCGTCGTCCGAGGCCACTCTCGGCACGCTTGCGGCCGTGTGGGGCGTCGGCCCTGTCGATGCGAGGTCCATCGTCGGGGAGCTTCTGGGGTTCGGGTTCGTCTCGCTCGATTCGCCTCCGGACGACAGAGGGCTTTCCCTTGCGAGCGAGGTTTCGCTCCCGCGAGCCATCCGAGCGTACTTGCGAGCCCAGATGGCGGAGGAAGGGTCGCTCGACGGAACCCAGGCAAGCTCCATCACCGCGCTTCTCTCCCATTATCGGGTGCTCGTCCAGGAGCTTGACCACTCGCTGAAACCCGCACGCCTCCGCCTGTACGACAGGATTCCCTCGAACAATCTGGTAAGGGAGCTTCTTGTGGGCAGGACGGAGTTCGAGGTGTTCGAATCGGAGTGCGCCCTTCTGGATTCCATTCCCCGGATCATGGATTTCCTCCCGGCGTCAAACGGGGACGTCTGGGCCATCGGCGACGCGCTCTGGTCGTTCTACAACGGCACCTCCCGCTATCAAGCGGGATACGAGTTGTTCTCAGCGTGCTCGCGGTTGGCGCGCCGGGCAGGAAGCGCGTTGGCGGCTTCGCGCCTGGCCGTCATGGCATCGGGTATGCTGGCAAAGCTCGGAAGAGCTGCCGAAGGGCTCGGGCCCATCGATGCCGCTCTTGCCGAGCACGAAGGGTCGTCAAGACTGGACGTGCTGTCCATGTTCCACGAGTTCCGCGGAATATGCCTGCACGAGCTCGGGCGCTGCCGCGAGGCGGTCGCCGAGTTCTCGGAGGCCCGCGCGGGGAACGAATCGCGAGGCAACAGCCGTGGGTGCTGCCTTCAGGACCTGCTGCTCTCTCGGACATACCGGAAGCTTGCGGAGGCGGGGAAGGCAGAAGAAGCCGCCCGCCGGTCGATCGCGGAGGTCGACCGCGACCGCGACAAGCATACGTATGCGAAAAGCGCGCAGGAGCTCTGCTTCGCGCTAGCCCTAGCCGGAAAGCACGAGGAGGCGATCTCGTTCGGGAAGGAGTCCGCAGAGCTGTTCGCGCAGTTGGGCGAATACCGCAGAGCCTACCGCACGCTCTTCGCGGTCGCCGAATCGCTCCACGCGCTGGGGAAGGACGAGGACGCCGCGTCGGTGGCCGAGGGCGTTCGCGACTACTACGGCAGCATCGGGCTTGATGAGGAACGCGAGCGCGTCGCCCGCTTCATCGACTCTCTTTGCAGGTGACCTTCGAATCGCTTACGGTGAAAAGGGTTTCGGCCACTCGGTAGATTCCGTTGAGGTCGCCTCGCGCCAGGCAATGCGCGAGCAGCGCCCCAATCGTGGCGTGATCGGCGTGCTCCGGCACCTCGAACAACGTCCGTGCGCCGCATCTGTCCGTCAGCCAACCCGTTGTGTCTTGCTGACAGTAGGCGCAACGGGCGAACGGGCTGGCATCGCGCCACCATCCGTCGGCCTCGGGCTTTTCAAGCATCACGCAGGATGCCGATTGGAGCAGCCGGTAGTTCGCCTCTCCCGATGAAGCCGCGAGCAGGGTTGCATCTGAGCGGATGTTCGAGGGGCCTATCGACGCCGGCGTCCTCTTCACGCTGAAGGTGCCGTCGTGCTCGCGGACGAAGCCGACCCAGAACGAGCTCGGCTTTTCTGCGGAGGGCAGCGGCGGCTCCAGGCGCAAGGGAAGTACGGCCGAGCTCGAAGGCTCGATACCCATCAAGCCGTATGCCAATTCGGCGACTTTCCCTAGGGCGTCGTCGACGTGGGAGAAAGCGTTGCCCGACTGCTCGTGCGGGTTGACGCATGGCTGCGGGTCCAGTGCCTTTACGAAGTCGGCGATCTCGCTGACGGACTGAACGATCTCGTTTGCTCCCATTGCCTGCACGATGCTCAACTCGCCGTGCATCTCTTGTTTCGGATAGCTCAACAAGCAGGTGGGAATTCCCAGCATGCTTGCATACGTCGACACGGATCCATGGTCGCCCACAAGGCAGTCGGCGGCGAGCAAGGTGGCCTGCCATCCGCCGTCGAACGGGATCAGTTTCAGTCCGCCGGAGAGAGCGTCTCTCAGCCACGTTTTCACTTGCCAAGGACCATGGCCCATCCATATGTTCGGATGGAGGATCGCCGCAACGGCGTATTCGTCCGCGGGGAGCGACGACAGGAGCTCGGAGAGCACATTGGGGTGTTTCGCAAAGGACGAGTTCTTACCCCATGTGGAAGAGAACACGACCAGCTTCCGTCCTTCGGCGCCGAAGGGTTTTCGGAAATCGTCTCGCCGATGCCGCGCTTGGAGCATTGAGTCGAACACCGGGTCGCCCACCACGCGCGTTTGGCAGCGGCCTTCGAACATCCTCGTTTCGTCTTCAGAAACCAAGCCAACTATGCGAGGGTAATCCGTCCCCGGTCCTTCGTCGAGCCAGTTCGAATGGACGGTGTTCGCGCCGGAGATGGATCGGACGCTGTTGTGCCCGACGCCATGGGAAAGCATGATGACGGGGGCCTTGATTTCGGGAAGCGGATCGAGCGAACTTTCGATGATGGCTAGATCATACGTTTCGAGAACGGCTTCGTTCCAGGGGACGAAGGGGAGCCCCATCCGGTTGATTGCAAGCTCAAGCTCGTTCGAGAAGGTCGATCGCGGTTCCGATATGGTGAAAAGGACCTGAATCCTCGGATCGGAGAAGAGGTGTCTCGCCAAATCCGCCGACCTGACAAGGGTGGTGGGGCTTCTGACCATGACGAGAACGGTTTTCTCGAACGCCACGGTCCTCGGCCCTCCGCCCGGCTTCAACAGGGGAGAGGGGTTCTCAAATACGCGACGGGGGGGGGGGGCGTCATTGTCTTATCTTACGATATTCGTTTGGGAAACGGGGCTATTGAAGAAAACCCCCGAAGCGCTATTCGAGGCGTTCTTCGATTCCCGTGTGCCTTCGAGGTGCTTTTCCATGAGATCGCACCACTTGGCAAGAAGCTCGTCGAAATCAGAGTCTTCATTTGCGAGTCTGGCTGCTTCCTGAGCGAGTTTTTCGGGATCTGCCAAAGACCCCATCGCTTTCAGCTCGCTCTCGTCCATATCTTCTTTTCGTCCGGCAAGCTTTTTGAACAGAGTAACAGTAGCCGCCCCAAGGGCGGACCCGAAAGCCGAAAGACTGCCGCTAGCGAGTCCGTCGACGCATGCTTGCATCAGGCTGAGTAAATCCATGGCTCCTTCTTCCGTCGTCTCTATATTGTAGAGTCTACAGATCAGCTTAACAAGATTTGGCGGGAGAGGGGGTAATGATGGCTCTGTATTTGGATTTGCGATCGCATTTGAGATGCGGACGTAAAAAGAAGGTGCGATTAAGAAAAACAGATACCGAAATGGCGGTAGCGATCGGGATTTCAGCGATTGGGGCCGCGACCCGAAAAAGAACAAGAAAGGACGCCGACGTGCCGAGAGACAGACAAGCCGGGGGAACTTTCTCTCTTATGTCGACAAAGCGCAAGCGGTTTTCGCTGGTGAGCCTATTGCGGTGGACGTGAAGAACCATAAACGCAAAATGAAGAAGCGCGTTAAGAGAGTCCGTCGCAAGGCTGCTAAGCGCAGTTCCGCTCTGGATCCAACCTGCCTTTATGTTTGAAATGTTGCAAACAAAATGCTACAATTCAAGCATGAAGACGATTGAGACAATAAAAAAACTTAACAGTATCTCAGCTTACCAGAAGGGTCTCTTCACCTCGGCCCAGGCGAAGAGGCTGGGCGTGGAGCGCTACGTCCTGTCGCGTCTTGAAAAGGACGGCTCTATTGAGCGGGTGGTCAGGGGCGTGTACCGTATGGGCGGCGCGCCGAGCTTGCGCGAGGAAGAGGTTATCGCCGTCTGGCTCTCGCTCGACCCGGGGCGCGAGCCGGGGACGCCGACCGACGCAGCTCGTGTGCCCGTCGCAACGGGGGCGACTTCGGCGTGGCTGCAACAGCTTGGGGAAATCGGTCCCACGCCGATGGAGTTCTGCACGGTCGAGAGAAAGCAGACGCAACGCGACGGCCTCACGGTGCGGAAGAGGGCCATCGGCAGTGAGGATATCGTCTACGCAAGCGGCATCCTCGCTACGTCGCCCGCGCGTACCGTGCTCGACCTTATCGACTGCGGAGAGGATCTGAGCCTCGTGGCGAGCGTGCTGAGAGACGCCCTCGAAAGGGGCCTTGTCGCTGATGTGGGGAAACTCGCAGAGGAGGTCGACTTGCGTGGCAGAAAGGCCGGGATTCCCAAGGGCGAGAGCCTTTACAGGCTGTTGGCGGAAGGCGAGTAACGAATGGCTTTCGAGAGCGCGGAGCAGTTCGACCGGACTGCGAAGAGGTCCATCAAGGAGTCGGGGCGCGATCCTGGGACGGCGTACCGGGAGATGCTGAGGGATCGTTTCCTCTGCCGCGTGTTCGGCGGTGCCGACGGCAGGTTCGTGCTGAAGGGCGGAAGCGGCCTGCTCGCGCGCATTCCCGACGCCCGCGCGACGAAGGACATCGATTTCGCCACGAGCTCGCGGGAGAGCGCCGAGACGATCCTCCGGACGCTGAACGTCCTCGCCTCAAGGGACTTGGGCGACTTCTGCTCCTTCAGGCTCACGAACAGCGAAGAGTCTCTCGACGAGAACGGCTATTCGCGCCTGCTCAGGCTGCGGTATGCGAGCTTCATCGGCGACGAGGAGAAAGACCCCATCCTCATCGACCTCTCGCTCGACTGCTCGACCACCCTGCCGCCCGAGCGCGTATCCCCGGCCAACCGCGTGAAGATCGAAGGTGCAGAGACCTGCGACTACCTTGCTTATCCTCTGCCCGACCAACTCGCCGACAAGTTGTGCGCCATCATGGAGCTGCAGCCTGGAGGTTGGCCGTCGTCGAGGATGAAGGACCTCGTCGACGTGGTCGCCTACGCGACCCATGAGGACTTCTCCCTGCGCCAGCTCGCAACCGCCATCGAGAGCGAATGCGGGAAGAGGAACATGACGGTTCCCAAGCGCTTTGAGGCCCCCTCGATCTGGCGGCCGCGCTTCGCCGCTTTCGCAAAACGTAACGGCGTTCCTCGGGATTACGCGGGGTTCGACGCGGCGGCGAAGCTGGCGGCGGAGTTCTTCGACCCCGCCCTCTTTGAAGGTGTTGCAGGAGATGCCGAATGGAGGCATATGAGTCTTCGATGGGCGCGGTGCTAGAGTCGTATCGGCGGGGCAGATGCGCGTCGAAAAGGCCCGACTGCAGAGAGAAGCGTAGATGATAGAGTTGGATCGAGCGAAATACGAAGCTGTCATTTCCGCTATCTCCAAATAGCCTGAGGCATTCGTTCTAAGGGATAAAACCGCCCCCGAATTCATGGGACGGGGTGGTTCGTTTCCTGTAACTATTTCATTTCTCGCCTTGCCAAACGTGCCGTTCTTTTTTACGATGGAGCGCAACGATGCTGCGGCGTATTTTTGTGCAGATGCACGATTTTGAGGTTTCTGCGCCTCGGCAAGTCGGGTTCGGCTCGGCGCGACGGCAAACGAGGGATCGACATGGCTATCAAGACGGGTATCGTGGGCGCTGCGGGATTCGCCGGTATCGAACTGGTGCGCCTCGTGCTGCGCCATCCCGACCTCGATCTCGCGGTCGTCACGTCCAACGAGCTGGCGGGCACGTCTGTGGCTGCGGAGTACCCCGGCTTCACCGGCGCCACCGACCTCGCGTTCGCCGCGCATGACGACCCGGCGCTCGACGCGTGCGAGCTCGTGTTCCTGGCCGTGCCCCACACGGCGGCCCTCGCCATGGCGCCGCGCCTCGTGGCCGGCGGCGCGACCGTCGTGGACCTCTCGGCCGACTTCCGCCTGAAAGACCCCGCCGTCTACGAGCAATGGTACGCCACGCCCCACACCGCCACCGACCTGCTGGCGCGCGCGGCGTTCGGCCTCCCGGAGCTGTTCCACGACGACCTCGAGCGCGTCGCCCAAGCCCGCGCCGCCGGCGAGCCCGCGCTCGTGGCCTGCGCCGGCTGCTATCCCACGGCAACCTCGCTCGCGGCCGCGCCCGCGATCCGCGCGGGTCTCGCAGCTCCGGACGGCACGGTCGTCGTCGACGCCATATCGGGCGTTACGGGCGCGGGCAAGAAGGCCACGGTCCGCACGCACTTCTGCTTCGCCGACGAGAACCTGGAAGCCTACGGCGTGGGCACGCACCGCCATACGCCCGAGATCGAGCAGATCCTCGGCATCGCGGGGCAGGGCCGCCTCGTGTTCACGCCGCATCTCGCTCCGCTCAACCGCGGGCTGCTCTCCACGGCGAACGTCCCGCTCGCGCCCGACGCGCCGGCCGACGCCGCCGCCTACGTGGACTTATACCGCGACTTCTACCGCGACAGCGCGTTCGTGCACGTGCTCGGAGCCGGCTCCATGCCGAAGACCTCCTCGGTCGCCGGCACGAACAACGCCCACGTCGGCCTTGCCGTGAACGCGGCCGCGCGCATGCTCATCGCCGTGTGCGCCATCGACAACCTGGGCAAAGGCGCGGCCGCCCAGGCCGTGCAGTGCGCGAACATCGTCTGCGGCCTGCCCGAGCGACGAGGCTTCGATGCCGTCGCCGTGCCCGTCTGAAGAAACCCGCCAGCGAACAGCCCGAGCAACGCAACCAGAAAGAAGCCGCCATGACCGACACGCACGCCGCATCCGCCCCGCCGTCATCCACCAGCAGCGTAACGCCACTGCGCGCAGAAACCCCGGTGCCCCTCCCCGACGCTCTCGCGGTCGTCGAGGGCGGCGGGGTCACCTCGGCGCGCGGTTTCCGCGCGGCCGGCGTCCATGCGGGCTTTCGCAAAGACCCCAGCCGCTTCGACCTTGCGCTCGTGGCCGCCGACAAGCCGTGCGTGTGCGCGGCCGTGTTCACCCAGAACGTGTTCTGTGCAGCGCCCGTCACGGTGTCCCGCGAGCATTTGGAGGACTGCGGCTACGGCATCGCGCAGGCCCTGGTCGTAAACTCCGGCAACGCGAACGCCGCCACGGGAGAGCGCGGGCTCGCGGCTGCGCGCGAAACGGCCCGCATCGCGAGCGACGTCCTCGGCTGCGCGCCCGCCGAGGTGCTGGTGGCCTCCACCGGCGTGATCGGCGAGCACCTGCCGCTCGAGCCGTTCGCTACGGGTATCCCCCTCGCAGCCCTCGAGCTCTCGGTGGTCAGCGGCGGCGCCAACGCGGCCCGCGCCATCATGACCACCGACACGCGCCCGAAGGAGGCGGCGGTCACGTTCTCGGGCGACGGTATCGGCTACGACGGCTGCACGTTCACGGTGGGCGGCATGGCAAAGGGCTCGGGCATGATCATGCCGAACATGGCCACCATGATAGCCGTGCTCACCACCGATGCGCCGATCCGGCCCGACGCGCTGCACGCCGCCCTCTCCCGCGCGGTGGGCCGCAGCTTCAACAAGGTCACGGTCGATTCCGACACGTCCACGAACGACTCGTGCTTCCTGTTCTCCAATGGCGGCGCCACGTCGAGCACCGTTCCCTTCCATCCGGGCTCTCCGGCGCTCGCCCGCTTCGAGCAGGCGCTCGAAGCCGTGTGCCAGAACCTCGCGCGGCAGATGGCCGCCGACGGCGAGGGGGCCACGCGCCTCGTCACCGTGAACGTGGCCGGCGCCGCCACGCCCCAGGACGCCGACGCCGCCGCGCGCGCCGTCGCCAACTCGCCGCTCGTCAAGACTGCCGTGTACGGCCACGACGCCAACTGGGGCCGTGTGGCCATGGCCATCGGCAAGTCGGGCGCGGCCTTCCGGCAGCAGGACGCCGCCATCGACATCATGGGCATGCCCGTGTGCCGGGGCGGGCTCACGGTGCCGTTCGACGAGGACGAGGCGCTGCGGCGTTTCGAGAACCCCGAAATCGTCATCGACGTCGACCTCGGCGCCGGCGATGCAGCCACGACGGTATGGACGTGCGACTTCAGTCACGACTACGTCACGATCAACGGAGATTACCGCTCATGAAGTACGCAAAGGACACGCGCCCCAAGGGCGTATCGCACAAAGCGGCGGAAGTGCTCGTCGAGGCGCTTCCCTGGATCAAGAACATCACCGGCAAGACCGTCGTCATCAAGTACGGCGGCTCGGCCATGGTGGACGCGCAGCTGCGCGCCGACGTCATGAACGACATCGTGCTGCTGAAGATCGTCGGCGTGAACCCCGTCATCGTGCACGGCGGCGGCAAGGCCATCACCCAGGCCATGGACCTCATGCAGTTCCCCGTGGAGTTCAAGGACGGCCAGCGCGTCACCACGCCCGAGGCCATGGACCTGGTGCGCACGGTGCTCATGGGCAAGGTGAACACCGAGCTCGTGGAAGCGCTCAACGAGCACGGCAACTTCGCCGTGGGCGTGAGCGGCGCGGACGCGGGCGTCATCGTGGCCGAGCAGGCCAGCCCCGACCTCGGGCGCGTGGGCCGCATCACGCGCATCAACCGCCCGCTTCTGGACGACCTCGTGGCCGGCGACTACATACCCGTGGTGGCGTCGGTGGCGCTCGGCGAGGACGGCGGCTTCTACAACGTGAACGCCGACATGGTGGCCGGGCACATCGCCGCCGCCATCGGCGCGCACAAGGTGGTGTTCCTCACCGACGTGGACGGCCTGTACGAGAACTTCGGCGAGAAGGACACGCTCATCTCGAACCTCACGCTGTTCGAGGCCCAGTACATGATAGAGAACAACGTGGTGTCCACGGGCATGATCCCCAAGCTGAAGTCGTGCGTGCACGCGCTGGAGTCGGGCGTGTTCCGAGCGCACATCCTGAACGGCACCACGCCGCACTCGCTGCTGCTGGAGCTGCTCACCAGCACGGGCGTCGGCACCACCATGCACTCCACGGAGGAGGCCTGCAAACTCGACACGCACCCGTTGGGCAACTTCGCCTCCAAGCTGCTGGAGAACCGCGAACAAGCCCTGCGCGAAGCCCAGCACCCGCAATCGTAGCCGTCCTCCAACCGAAAGCGAAGCGATCCCCATGAGCCTCGAAGAACAGCAGAACCTGGAAGCGACCTACGTCATGCACACGTTCGGGCGCAAGCCCGTCGAGTTCGTGCGCGGCGAGGGCATGGAGCTCGTCGACGACCAGGGCAACACCTACCTCGACTTCATCGCCGGCATCGGCGTCATCAGCCTGGGGCACTGCCATCCGGCCGTCGCCGGGGCGCTGCGAAGCCAGGCTGAGCGCCTCATCCACGTGAGCAACTACTACTACATCGAAGGCCGCGGGGAAGTGGCGCGCCGCCTTTCCGACCTGCTCAACAACGGCGCACCCGCGGATGCGGAGCCGTGGCAGAGCTTCTTCGCGAACTCGGGCGCCGAGGCCAACGAGTGCGCCATCAAGCTGGCGCGCCTGCACGCCCGCAAGCGCGCGGAGGCCCGGGCCCTTGCCGCCGGCGTCGGCGAGGACGAGGCCCGCGCCGCCGCGGCCGCCGCGCCGCGCGTCATCGTCACGCTCGAGCGCAGCTTCCACGGCCGCACCATGGCCACGCTCGCCGCCACGGCCCAGCCCGCCAAGCAGGAGGCGTTCCAGCCGCTGCCCGACGGCTTTGCGCACACGCCGCTCAACGACGTGGCCGCGCTCGAGGCGCTGTTCGCGGCCCGGGGCGACGAGATCTGCGCCGTCATGGTCGAATGCGTGCAGGGCGAGGGCGGCGTCCATCCGTGCACTCCCGCGTTCCTCGCAGCGGCGCGCAAGCTCACCGAGGAGCGCGGCGCGCTCCTTGTATGCGACGAGGTGCAGACCGGCGTCTTCCGCTGCGGAGCGCCGTTCGCGTTCCAGCGCTTCGGCGTCGTGCCCGACGTGGTGACCATCGCCAAGGGCGTGGCCTCGGGCATGCCCACCGGCATGTGCGCGGCGCGCGCGAGCGTGGCCGCCTCCTTCGAGCCCGGCGACCACGGCTCCACGTTCGGCGGCAGCAACCTGGCCGTCGCCGCGGCGGAAGCCACGCTGCGCACGCTCGCCGACGAGGGCTTCGCCGAGCGCGTCGAGCGCGTGGGCGCCTACCTGCGCGCCCGCCTCGCCGAGCTGCCCCGTGTGACGGAGGTGCGCGGCCTGGGCCTCATGGCGGCCGCCGACGTCGCCGAAGGCGTCGACGCGAACGACGTGGTCCTGCGCGGCTTGGGCGAGGGCCTCGTGCTCAACGCCACCGGTCCGCGCACGCTGCGCTTCCTGCCGCCGCTCGTGTGCGAGGAGCGCCACGTGGACGCGCTCGTGGAGGGGCTGGCGCGGCTGCTGGGCGAGTAGGGCGGCGAAAAGCGCCGGCGCCGACGCTTCGCAGGGCGTCGTTCGCTCGAACGTGCGCGCAGGCGGCCTAAAACCCGCCTCGAGGTGCGTCGGGCGCGGCCGATATGACCGCTTTACGGGAATTTTCGCACTTTTGGAAATTCCCGCTTCGCAAACGCAGTGTCATGGGTTACTATTTACTGCATAAATTTTGCCGGTCTTGCGATTTTCTGCATAACCGAGCGAATGGCTGTGAAACCGTATGTGATAGTTCTCCGGCAAGGGACAGAGAGTCGAGGGCATGAGGAAACGTCAGCAACGGCACGACATCATCCGCGACATCATTCGCGAGCATAATGTCAAAACGCAGCGCGATCTCGCGGATCAGCTGCAAGCCGCCGGCTACGATTGCACTCAGGCCACCATCTCTCGCGACATCATGGACATGGGCCTGGTGAAGTCCCGCGAAGGCTATTACGTGCTGCCGGAGGAAATGCGCCTCCAGCGCATGGTTTCCGAACTGGTTGAAGAGGTACACGTGGCAGGCAATCTCATCGTGGTCAAGACGTTCTCCGGCGGAGCCGCCGGCGTCTCCGCTGCGCTCGATAAAGCGAGCTTGCGCGGCGCGCTCGGCACCGTGGCCGGGGACAACACGATCATGATCGCCGCCGAGAGCCCCGAGGCCGCTGTCGAAGTAGAGCGCGCCATCGACCGACTGCGACGACGTTAGTCGTCTACTTTTCTCGTGAGGGGCGCTTTTCCCCCTCCACCTCCCCCAAGGCTGCCTGGCAGCATAAAGTCGTGAGGGCCGCCCGGCGCTCACGCCATCGCGAAAAGCCGCGATGCGCACGGGAATCCGTGTATCCGCAAGTCCTTGAAGACCGCGCGGATCCAAGGCCCACCTGTACCCGCATCGTAGACCCGGGCATACATCCATCAAAAGCAAATAATGCGAAAGGGTTATCATCATGGCTGATCAAAAGGAAAAAGCGGTTCTGGCATACTCGGGCGGCCTCGACACGTCGTGCTGCATCAAGTGGCTTCAGGAGAACAAGGGCGTCGACGTCATCGCGGTGGTGGGCGACGTGGGGCAGGAGCACGAGGGCCTCGAGAAGATCAAGCAGAAGGCGCTGAAGTCCGGTGCGCTCGACTGCCTCGTGGTGGACATGCGCGACGTGTTCGCCAAGGAGTACCTGGCCAAGGCTCTCGCCGCCAATGCCATGTACGAGAACAAGTACCCGCTGGTCTCGGCGCTGTCGCGCCCGCTCATCTCCAAGCACCTCGTGGACGCGGCCCACAAGTTCGGCGCGAAGTACATCGCGCACGGCTGCACGGGCAAGGGCAACGACCAGGTGCGCTTCGAGTCGAGCATCACCATGCTCGATCCCGACATCGAGATCCTCGCCCCGGTGCGCGAGTGGGACCTGCACACGCGGCCTGAGGAGATCGAGTGGGCGCAGAAGCACGGCATCGAGGTGCCCGCCACGAAGGCGTCGCCGTACTCCATCGACGACAACCTGTGGGGCCGGGCCATCGAGTGCGGCGTGCTCGAGGATCCCTGGATGGAGCCGCCGGCGGACATCTACACCATGACGGCCGACCCCCTGCAGGCGCCCGACGAGCCCGAGTACGTGGAGCTCACGTTCGCGCGCGGCCTGCCCTACATGATCAACGGCGACCAGAAGAGCTTCCTGGGCATCATCTACGCGCTGAACGAGATCGCCGGCAAGCACGGCTACGGGCGCATCGACATGATCGAGAACCGGCTCGTGGGCGTGAAGAGCCGCGAGTGCTACGAGGTGCCGGCCGGCCTCGCCCTCATCGAGGCGCACAAGGCGCTCGAGGACCTCGTGCTCGAGCGGGAGGTGCTGCACTACAAGCTGGGCATGGAGCAGGCGTGGGCGACCGCCGTGTACAACGGCCAGTGGTTCTCCCCGCTCAAGGAAGCCATCGACGCGTTCATGGCCTCCACGCAGCGCTGCCTGTCCGGCACGGTGAAGCTGAAGTTCTACAAGGGCTCCTGCACGGTCGTCGGCCGGAAGAGCGCCTACTCGCTGTACGACTACGCGCTGGCCACCTACGACAAGGACGACTCGTTCGACCACGCGGCCGCCAAGGGCTTCATCGAACTGCACGGCCTGTCCACCAAGACCTGGGCGAAGAACCGCAGGCAGGAAGGCGCCCCGGCCGAGCTCTTCGACGCCGAGAACCAAGAAGGCCCCCTCAAGAAGGGCAAGTACGAGGACGTCACCCCGCTGGGCGCCGAAGCCGTCGTCAAAGAAGCCGAAGCCGTCCTGGCTTAGCCGAAAGGAAACCCATGGCACTCTGGTCAGGCAGATTCACCGAGAACGTGAGCGAGTTCACGCAGCGCTTCGGCGCGTCGCTGCCCGTCGACAAAGCGCTCTTCGCGCAGGACATCGCCGGCTCGAAAGCCCATGCGGCCATGCTGGCGAAGGCCGGCGCCATCGCGGACGAGGACGCCGCCGCCATCGCGGGCGGCCTCGACCGCGTGCAGGATCGCATCGAGGCGGGGGAGTTCTCCTTCGACATCAACGACGAGGACATCCACATGTCCGTCGAGCGCGCGCTCATCGCCGACATCGGCGACGCCGGGGCGCGCCTGCACACGGGCCGCAGCCGAAACGACCAGGTGGCCACCGACACGCGCCTGTTCGCCAAGAAGCGCTGCGAGGACCTCATGCACGCGAACGTGGCGCTGCGCCACGCGCTCGTCGCGCAGGCCGAGGCCCATCCGGACGTCGTCATGCCGGGCTACACGCACCTGCAGCACGCCCAGCCCGTGCTGTTCGCGCACCATATGCTCGCCTACGTGTGGATGCTCACGCGCGATTTCGAGCGCCTTGCCGCGGCCCGGCGCGCCGCCGACGCGAGCCCGCTCGGCGCAGCGGCCCTCGCAGGCACCACGTACCCGCTCGACCGGCAGATGACGGCCGAGCAGCTGGGCTTCTCGCGCGTCATCCCGAACTCGCTCGACGCCGTGTCCGATCGCGACTTCCTGCTGGACCTGTCCTACGCCTGCAGCGTGTCGTGCATGCACCTGTCGCGCCTGTGCGAGGAGATCGTGCTGTGGTCCACCGCCGAGTTCGACTTCATCGAGCTCTCCGACGCGTTCTCCACGGGCTCGTCCATCATGCCCCAGAAGAAGAACCCCGACTTCGCCGAGCTCATCCGCGGCAAGACGGGGCGCGTGGTGGGCGACCTCGTGGCGCTGCTCGTGACCATGAAGGCGCTGCCGCTCGCGTACAACAAGGACCTGCAGGAGGACAAGGAGGGAGCCATCGACGCCGCCAAGACGCTCGAGGACTGCCTCGTATGCGCCGCGGGCATGGTCGAGACGATGGCCGTGAAGCCCGAGAGCATGCGCGCCCAGGCGAAGAAGGGCTACCTGGCCGCCACCGACGTGGCCGACTACCTGGCCAAGAAGGGCATGCCGTTCCGCCGGGCCCACGAGGTGGTGGGGCACCTGGTGCTTCTGTGCGAGCAGCGCGGCTGCGATTTGGAGGACCTGGCGCTCGACGACTTCCGCGCGGAAAGCGAGCTGTTCGAGTCCGACATCGCGAACTGCCTTGACCTTGAGAGCATCGTGGCCGCCCGCACCACCGAAGGCGGCACCGGCCACGCCGTGGTGGCCGAACAGCTCGCGCAGGCGAAGGCCGTCCTCGAAGCCGACGAGGCCTCCCTCTAGGACGTCGACGCACGCCGCCCGCGCGCTCTAACTCCGCGCGGGCGGCGTCTTTCCCTGATCTCGCGTGAGCGGCAAGGGGTCCGCCTTGCTCGCTCGGGGCGGCAGGCGAGCGGCGGTCGAAGCCGACGATTTCCCCGTTCCGCGAGAGGCTGCGCGCTTAGCCCGGCCTTCAAGCAATCGTTTACCTGTCTGTCATCCGGCCTCCGAACGAGCCTTCATATCGCTTGGTTTTTGGCTTCTCATCGGCCCTTATATCGTTGTGACCATTTTCCAACAAACTTATGTTGATTCAAGAGGGGCATTCTCCCGATGATACAATGGCGGGAGTTTTTCTGGAGGTGTTCACGTGGCTTCACGTTCGATAAAGAATAGGCCCAGTGCCAAGAAGAAGCATCCCAAGATCGGGCTGCTCACCGTCGTCTGCGTTCTGGCGGCCGTCGTCCTCGCGGGAGGCGTGGGCGTTTTCGCCGCCTGCTCCTCGTGGATAGGCGACCTGACCGACTACGACGTCACCAAGGCGGAGTCGTTCAACACGGCCATGCCGTCTGACATGTATGCGTCCGACGAGGCCACGCAGATGGCGCGGTTCCAGTTGGAGAACCGCGATCCCGTCAGCCTCGACGAGATCAGCCAATACGTGCTCGAGGGCACGGTGGCAACCGAGGACGAGCGCTTCTACGAGCACGGCGGCTTCGATCTGTGGGGCATCATGCGCGCCGCGGTGGTCACGCTCACCGGCTCGGGCCGCGAGGGCGCGTCCACCATCACGCAGCAGTTCGTGCGCAACACCATCCTCGCCGACGAGATGACCGACATATCCATCAAGCGCAAGGTGCGCGAGATGTACCTGTCCGTGAAGCTCGAAGAGGTGTACTCCAAAGACGAGATCCTGCGCATGTACCTGAACACCATCAACTACGGCAACGCCACCTACGGTATCCAGGCCGCCTCGCAGCGCTACTTCTCGAAGAACGCGACCGACCTCACGCTGGCCGAAGCGGCCGCCCTCGTGGGCATTCCCCAGTCGCCCTCGGTCAACAATCCGCTTGTCAATAACGGGGAGAACTGCCTGACCCGTCGCAACCTCGTGCTCGACCGCATGCTGTCGAACGGCTACATCTCCCAGGAGGAGCACGATGCCGCCCAGGCCGAGGAATTGGTGCTCAACCAAACGCTTCCGGCCGAAGAGGGAATCTACCAGTACCCCCACTTCGTGCGCTACGTGCGCAACCTGCTCACCGATCCCGAGGGTCCCTACAAGTACTCGCTGAACGAGGTGAGCGGCGGCGGTTGGAAGATCGTCACCACGCTCGACCCCGCAACGCAGGAGCAGGCCGAGGCGGCCGTGAACGACAAGGTAGAGGGCTTGCACGAGGCCACCGGCAGCGACGCGCTGCAGGGGTCTTTGGTGTCCATCGAGCCGTCGACGGGCAACATCAAGGCCATGGTGGGCGGCCCCTCCGATGTGAACCTCGCCACCGGCGAAGGCGGCGATCCGAACAGCCCTGGTCGGCCCACCGGCTCGTCGTTCAAGACGTTCACGCTCATTGCCGCGCTTGAGGCGGGCATCTCGCCTCAGACGATGCTCGACTGCACCTCGCCCGCAACCATTCCCAACACCCCTTACGGTTCGACGATTCCGCCTCTTGAGAACATCGACAACCGAAACTACGGGACGCGCAGCATAGCGCGCGCCTTCGAAGCATCGTCGAACACAGGCTTCGTGCGGCTGCAAATGGCCGTTGGCATAGACAAGGTGGCCGAGGTGGCCGAGCGGATGGGCATCACGTCCCCTCTGAGCCGGACGGCGGCCATGACGCTCGGCACGAACAACGTGACGATGCTCGACATGGCCAGTGCCTACGCGGCCATCGCCAACGAGGGCGTCTACAACGATCCCAACCCCATTTTGAAGGTGTACGACGGCGATGGGAACCTGATCATCGACAACACGGCCGAAGAGGGCAGCGATCTCAAGAAGACGACGAGCAAGCAGGTCATCTCTCCCGAGGTGGCCCATGCGGCCACCGAGGTCATGGAAACCGTGGTGACCGGCGCGGAGGCGACCGGCCCCGAGGCGGCGCTGTCCAGCGGCCAAGTGGTGGCCGCCAAGACCGGAACGAGCGAGAACTACATGGACATCACGTTCTGCGGCATCACGCCTCAGCTGTCCACGTCCATTTGGTTGGGCGACCCCTCTTCTTCCGATCCGGAAACCGGGGTCGCGCTGCCCAACCATACCACTGCAGCCGACGTGTTCAGCAACTTCATGAACGAGGCGCTGGCCGGCCGCCCGCTCGAGGATTTCGCGGATGCCGCCGACCCTCCGTACAAGACGTTCTCCGACAGCACCTACCATGTTGGCGGATACGGTTACTCCTCGAGCTCGGGCTCCTCGAGCTCGGACGATTCTTCAGATGACAAGACGAAACCAAGCGACTCGGGCAGCACTGGCTCCGGTTCGTCTACTGGCGGCGGTACGACTGGCGGAACCGGCACGCCGGGCGGCGGTACGACCGGCGGCGGCGAGTCCGGAGGCGGTGAATCTGGCGGCACCGGCGGAACGGGCGGTGAGTCCGGCGGCACCGGCGGCACCGGCGGAGAATCAGGCGGCGGCACCGGCGGAACGGGCGGTGAGTCCGGCGGAGAATCAGGCGGCGGCACCGGAGGCGGAACGACCCCGGCTTCGCTTGCAGTCAGGTTCGCTGCTCCGACGATTTGGTCGCGCGGGCTCGAACTGTTTGCGGCATAATAGATAAACTGGAACCATATAAGCTTACGCGCCGCATCCGAGCGGCGCTTTACTCGACAGGGAAGTAGGTTGTACATGAAACGTTCCATGCTCATCAAGGTCGTCGGCGTCGTATGCGCGGCTGCCGTGATGGTCGCCGCGCTCGCCGGCTGCGCCTCGCAGGAAAGCGCCGCGACGAAGCAGCAGGCCGAGAACCGGCAGTACATGACCCAGGTGAACCAGGTCATGGAGGATCTGAAAAGCAGATTGTCCAGTTTCACCGACGCGGTGTCGCGCGGCGACGTGGTGGGCATGAGGATGCAGGCCGACAACGCCTTCAAGGCGCTCGACGAATTGGACAAGCTCACGGTCCCCGACGACTTGAAGGACGTCCAGCAGGAGTACGTCGACGGTTCGAGCAAGCTCAAGGACGCCTTGAATTCCTACATCGAGCTTTACACGGAAATCGACAGCGCCACCGAGGCCCAGCCTTTCGACTATTCCACGTACGACCAGCGTATCGCTGATATCAAGAGCGCATACGACGAGGGCATAGGCAAGCTCCAGTCGGGCGACAACAAGGCCACCGAAAAGAACTAGGGATCTTTCAAGGGTGTTTTCCGGTGCGGAAACACCCTTGCGGCAGCCAAGCTGGATGCAAAACGACGCCCCGTCCGCAATTGCGGACGGGGCGTCGTTTGTGATGAGTGCCTAGGGACTCTTATGTTTCGGTATCAGGGGTCGGAGTCGGGTCGGGTGGCGGGTCTGGCGTGGGATCCGGCGTCGGCGTAGGATCGGGCGCAGGCGTTGGCGTCGGATCGGCCGGCTTCGGCCCCTTGGATATCGTGAGGATGATGTTCGACCCTTGCACGGACTGGCTCATCACGACGTTGGCCGGAACGGTATCCGAATACTCGTACGCCGCGTATGCATTGTAGCCGCCAAGCAGGCTCGTGGCCTCTTCGAGCGTCTTGCCCACCACGTTGGGCGCCTTCGAGGCGTCCTTCTCGTCCTCTTTCTCGTACTTCTTCTGCTGCTCCGTGTTGAACGGGTTCTTGTACTCCGGATCCTTCGTCTCAGGGAACTGTGCGACCTCCGTGCCCTCAAGCGCGCGTGACATGAAGTCCTGCCACAGGTCGTTGGCCTTCAGGTAATGGTCCGTTTCGATACTGCCGGCAGGGTTGCCGATCCACGCGGCGCAGGAGAGCTGTGGAGCGTATCCGACGAGCCAGTGGTCGGCGAAGTTTTGCGATGTGCCGGTTTTGCCCGCCACGGGCTGGCCGTTCGAGGGCCCCGAACCGTATGCCGTTCCGTCCGACGTCTCGAATACGGTGCGCAGCACCTTCGTCGTCGCGCCGGCAACCTCTTCGCTTATCACGCGCTCGCCCTCAGTGGGAGCTTCGTAAATGGTCTCGCCGTTCTTGTCGACTATCTTCGTGATGGCAACGGGGTTGTGCTTGACGCCGCCTGTTGCGAACGTGCCGTAGGCGCTCGCCATCTCCAGCGGCGTCACGCTGCCGGCGCCGGTGGTGACGGTGAGGACGTTGGGGAGGTCGTAGGTTATGCCCGCCAAGCGGGCCATGTCGATGACCTTGCCCGGCGTCAGCTGTTGGGTGAGTCGGATATAGCCGGTGTTCGAGGAGATGGCCGTGGCGCTCTGAATGGTGCGGATGCCGTAGTTGGCATTGTCGAAGTTCTGGATTTCCGTGCCGTCGGACAGGGTCATAGGGCCCGTGCAGTCGATGCGCGTCGTGGGGCTGATTCCGTCCTTGATGGCTGCCGCGAGGGCGAAGGCCTTGAACGTCGAACCCGCTTGGCGGCCGCTGCCGCCGTCGCCGGTGGCGAGGTTCACCTGATTCGCTTCGAAATCCTTGCCACCGGAAAGTGCCAAGACCTTTCCGGTGGAGGGCTCCACCGCAGCGAGCGCCGCATCAAGATCATCGTCCATGCGGTTTCGTTGCGCTTCGCACGCCTCGTCTGCCATATTCTGAATGGCGGGGTCGAGCGTCGTGTAGATGGTGTAGCCGCCCTCGAACAGGTTGCCTTCGGACATTCCGTAATCCTCGCTGTGGTAGAGCAAAAGATTGCGCACGTAGCTCGTGAAGAAGGGGTACGCGTAGATGCCGTCGGCGGGCGCGTCGGGCGCCGGGTTCAAATTCAGCTCCTCGCTCTGCGCCGCATCGTGCTCTTCCTTCGTGATGTCGCCGGCCGTGAGCATGCGGTCGAGCACCACGTTGCGGCGCGTTTGGCACGCTTCGGGGTTCGTCTTGGGGTTGAGGTAGGTGGGGGACTGGGGGATGCCCACCAGGGTCGCCGCCTGCGCGAGCGTCAGGTCGAGCGCGGACACCTGGAAGTAGTTCTGCGCCGCCGCCTCGATGCCGTAGCAGCCGTCGCCGTAGTTGATGGTGTTCAGGTACATAAGAAGGATCTCGTCCTTCGTGTGCATCTTCTCGAAGTCGACGGCGAGCTGCGCTTCGCGGATCTTGCGTTCGAACGAGATGTCGTTGGCCTCCTCGGACAGCACGGTGTTTCGCATGAGCTGCTGCGTGATGGTCGAGGCGCCCTCGAGGGCTCCGCCGCCCAGGTTGACGAAGACGGCGCGTGCGATGCCGGGAAGGTCGACGCCGTCGTGCTCGTAGAAACGCACGTCCTCCGTGTCCACCGTTCCTTTGAGCACGTAGGGGCTCACTTGGTCGGGGGACGCGAGGGGGTCGCGTTTCTCCAGCTGGAATTCTGCCAGGAGCGTGCTGTTGTCGCCCGCGTACATGGTGGACTCCTGCGCGTAGTTGAACGCGTCGGTGCTCGCAAGGCTGGGAAGGTCGTTCGTCCAGTCGCGCATCACGTGGAGCATGCCTTGAACGCCCTGGTACGCTACGAAGCAAAGGGCCACCGCTGCGACGAGCAGAAGCCACTTTGCGGCATGGGTGCGCGTTTCGCGCTGTTTTCGCCGTATTTTCATGGTTGGATTATACTACCATACTGCCGTTGCCGAATCGTAACGAGGCAGGCCGGCGCAAGGAAATGAGCATAAAGCGGCTGTTCGCACGCATAAATTTGAACTGACCGCAGAATATACGCAGTAAGGAATGAGATGTCGCATCAAATCGAAGAAGCCCCTCCGGTCGAGCTGCTCGCCCCCGCGGGGAGCGTGGAGGCTCTGCACGCGGCGGTCGCCGGCGGTGCCGACGCCGTCTATCTCGGCCTCGACGCGTTCAATGCGCGCCGCAACGCCGACAACTTCACCCTCGCCACGCTCGGCGACGCCTGCGATTACGCGCATCTGCGCGGCGTGCGCGTGTACGTGACGCTGAACACCGCCATCTTGCCTTCGGAGGCCGATCGCGCGCTCGAATGCGCGCGGCAAGCCTACCGTGCGGGGGCCGATGCGTTCATCGTGCAGGACATCGGTTTGGCGGCCGAGCTTGCGCGGACGCTTCCCCAGGCGCGCTTGCATATATCAACGCAGATGAACACCCACAACGCCGCCGGAATCGAAGCCGCCGCCAAGCTGGGCGCCCGCCGTGTGACGCTCGCGCGCGAGCTGTCGCTGGCGGAGGTCGCGCATCTGTCCTCCGTGGCGTCCGGTCTCGGCATGGAGGTGGAGGCTTTCGCCCACGGCGCGCTGTGCGTGTGCTATTCGGGCCAGTGCTTCATGTCCTCGATGATAGGGGGGCGCTCCGCCAACCGCGGCCTGTGCGCCCAGGCGTGCCGCCTGCCCTACGAGCTGCGCAATCGGGCGCAGCGCAAGGAACTGCCCTCGCCGGGCGACCACCTGCTCTCTCCGCAGGACCTGTGCACCATCGACCTCGTGCCGGAGTTGGTGGAGGCGGGCGCCGCCTCGCTCAAGATCGAGGGCCGCATGAAGTCCGCCGACTACGTGTTCGCGGTCACGTCCGCCTACCGGGCCGTGCTCGACCGCGTGCTCGCGGCGCGACCGGACGTTTCCGTGCGGGCCACCGACGAGGAGCGCCGCGTGCTCGAGGAGGCGTTCTCGCGCGGCTTCACCACGGCGTACCTCACCGGCCAACGCGGCAACGACATCATGAGCTACGGCCGTCCCAACAACCGAGGCGTGTTCGTGGGCCGCGTGGCGTACGCGCGCGACGGGGTGGCGGGCATTGCGGTCGAAGAGGAGCTCCACGAGGGCGACGTGCTGGAGTTTTGGACCAACAAGGGGCATTTCGCCCATACGCTCGGCCCCGTCGAGGTCGACAAGAAGGGGAACGTGCGCACGGCGCCGCAGCGTGCGGTGGGAAAGGGCGACCGCGTGTTCCGCGTGCGCAACGCGGCCGCCGGTTTCGCCGACGATCCGCTTGCGCCGCGCATTCCCGTCGCAGGTTCGGCGAGGCTGCGCAGAGGCGAGCCGTTGCGCATGGAGTTCTCGCTTGTCGACGCCCACGGTGTCGCCCGCGTCGTCGGTTCCGCCGAAGGCGACGTCGTGGAAGCCGCGCGCACGAAAGCCGTGGAGGCTCAGGACGTTCGGACCCATATCGACCGGCTTGGACAAACTCCGTTCGAGCTCGTGTCGCTCGACGTCGACCTCGACGACGGCGTGGGCATCGGGTTCTCCCAGCTGCATCGCGTTCGCGCCGAGGCGCTCGACGATCTCGCCATGCGCCTGCTCGCACCCTATCGCGACCGCGCACTGCCGCGCGTGCAGGAGCGTGCCCGTCGCTCTCCGGCCGAGCGCCGCGGCTGCTCCATCGCCGCATGGACGACCAATCCGGTGTGCGCGCGGGCGGCCAAGCGCGCCGGCGCCGACGTGGTCTACGTTCCCGCGCTCAACTACAAGCGCGGCGAGGCCGTCATCGCCGGCCAGCGCACCGGCACGGCCGAGCAAGCGGGATATCCGAAGCAGTGCGTCACGGCGCTGCCCGTCGTCGACCACGACCCGGTGCCCGGCACGCGCGAGGAGGCGCTCGGCTTCGACCCGTGGCGCTACGTGAAGCCCGGCAAGCCCGTGCTCGCCGAGAACCTGGGGGCCGTCGCGCGCGCCCTCGAGATGGGGGCCGTGGTCGAGGCGGGACCGCATCTGCCCGTCACGAACCGCCTTTCGCTCGAGACGATGGCCGATCTGGGTGTCGAGCGGGTATGGCTTTCCCCCGAGCTCACATTGGGCCAGGTGGCCGATCTTGCCGAGAACGCGCCCGTCGCGCTCGGCCTCACCATCATGGGCGCCCAGGAGCTCATGGTGTGCGAGCATTGCCTGCTCATGGGCCAAGGTCCGTGCGACGAGCGTTGCGACGAGTGCGTCCGCCGCAAGAGCCCGCACTATCTCAAAGACCGCAAGGACTACGAGTTCCCGGTGGTCACCGACGCCCTCGGGCGCAGCCATGTGTACAACGGCGTGGTTTTGGACGTGGCGCAGGTTGTGCCCGACCTTATCGCGGCCGGCGTGTCCGCGCTCATGGTGGACGCCACGCTCATGAACGGCGAGGAGACCGCGTCCGCCGTGGCCCGCGCCGTTCGCGCTCGTGACGTGGCCCAGCGCGACGGCAACGCCCTCGCCAAAACCCCCGGCACCACGAGCGGCCACCTGTTCCGGGGCGTCTCGTAGGTCACTGTGGCGTCGGAGCCAATTGCCGGGTTTGCCGGTCGACTGTAGGGGCGGGCTGCTGCCCCCCCGGCGCGGCGCCTCGCGAGTGCGGGGCCCCTGCGGCGAGCAACGCACCCGATCCCTGCGAGGGCGCCCCGTGGCCCCTCGCCCGCATGGCGAACCGTGCTCTGATTCCCCTGCAACCTTGCCCTCGCCCCTCGAGGGGCGCTCTCCAGAGCGTCCGTTCCGGCGAAGCCGGGAAACCGACCCCCATATATGCTAGAATCTCCAACACTATATATAGTAAGGAAAGAGGACTCGATGCTATCCGCTGAAGAACAACTGCACACCATCGCTTCCGGCGCCGCGCAGATCGTGCCGGAAAGCGCCTTGCTCGAGAAGCTCAAGCGCGGCAAGCCCCTGAACATCAAGCTGGGCGTGGATCCCACGGCTCCCGACATCCATCTGGGCCACGCCGTGCCCCTGCGCAAGTTGCGCCAGTTCCAAGACCTGGGCCACGGCGTCACGCTCATCATCGGCGACGGCACCGCGCTCATCGGAGATCCGTCGGGCCGCAACTCCACGCGCCCGCAGCTCACGTCCGAGCAGATCAAGGCGAACGCCCAGACCTACGTCGACCAGGCCTTCAAGATCCTCGACCCCGAGAAGACCACCCTGCGCTACAACTCCGAATGGCTGCTCGCGCTCGACATGGAGGGCCTGCTGAAGCTGGCAAGCAACTTCACGGTGGCGCGCATCCTCGAACGCGACGACTTCCACAAGCGCTACACCGGCAACCTCCCCATCAGCCTGCACGAGTTCCTCTACCCGGTCATGCAGGCCTACGACTCGGTCGTCATCGAGGCCGACGTGGAGCTGGGCGGCACCGACCAGCTGTTCAACCTGCTGGCCGGCCGCGAGCTCATGGAGAAGATGGGCATGGAGCCGCAGGTGTGCCTCACGCTGCCGCTGCTCGAAGGCACCGACGGCGTGCAGAAGATGTCGAAGAGCTACGGCAACTACATCGGCCTCACCGACGAGCCGGCCGACATGTTCGGCAAGGTCATGTCCATCCCCGACGAGCTCATGGTGAAGTACTACCGCCTGGCCTCGGCCCTGCCGGTGAACGAGATCGACGATATCGAGCGCGGCTTGGCCGCCGACGAGCTGCATCCCAACAAGGTGAAGCGGGCTCTGGCTCGGAACATCGTGGCGGCTTACTACGACGAAAGCGCCGCGCAAGCGGCCGAGGAGCAGTTCGACCTCGTGTTCAAGCAGCATGCCGTGCCCGACGACATCCCGGAGATCAAGGCCGACCTCGCGCCGAACGACGAGGGCAAGGTCTACTTGGCCAAGCTCATCGCCGACGCGGGCCTTGCGGCCAGCGCGGGCGAGGCGCGCCGCCTCATCGACGGCGGCGGCGTGAAGGTGAACGGCGAGCCCGTGGCCGCCAAGTCCTACAACGTCGATCCGGCCATGCTGGAGGGCGCCACGCTCCAGGTGGGCAAGCGCAAGTTCGTGCGCCTGGTTTAGGTTCGGGAACGCTACATGCCCGTTTCGCCCTTGGGCGGAGCGGGCTTTTTCGCATAGGGCGAAAACATTTAAAAATGTTTGCAAGGATTCGCCCGCCTCGCTCGTGTTAGCGGTGAAGGAAGAACCGAGCCGAACCGCAGGAGGACCGACCCATGAAGAAAAGAACGATCGCCATCGCCGCCGCCCTTATGCTGGCCGTGGTGGCCGTGCCCACGATCGCGTTCGCGAATGCGATGCCCGCCGCGTTGCCGAAGGCACTCGCGACGATGCAAGAGACGCAGGCTGCCGTACCTGCCGCCGAACGCGCCGCCGCGCCCTGCGCGAACTTCGCAGACGCCGACAACGACGGCGTCTGCGACAACTGCGACGCCACCGCCCAGGGAACCCACCACCGCGGTTACGTCGATGCCGACAGCGACGGCGTTTGCGACAACTACGCTGCCGGTGTCTGCCCGGGCAACGGCCAGGGCGGCGGATGCGGCAACGGCGGCGCCTGCGGCCAAGGGGCCGGCCAGGGCCAGGCTCGGGGCGGCGGCCATCACGGCCGGGGCTGCTAGCGCCTCCGGCGCGTCGAGCAAGGCATGAGGTCGCACGAGGACATAGAGCGAGCGATGGACGCGCACGGGTCGACGGTATGGCGCGTGTGCGTCCTCTACTTTCGCGCTTCGGCCGACGCCCAAGACGCGTTTCAGGACACGATGATCAAGTACTCGCTGGCCGATGCCGTTACGTTCAACGGCGAAGAGCACCGCAAAGCGTGGCTCATCCGCGTGGCGACCAACACCTGCAAGGACATGCTCAAGGCGGCGAGCCGCGCCAATGTGCCGCTCGACGAGGGCACGCGGGCGGAGGGGCTCGTTTCGAGCGACGTGGAAGCGCAGCCCGCATCGTTTTCCAGCGAGGTGGTGGATGCCATGCGCGGCCTTGCCGATCCGCCGCGCACGCCCCTGTACCTCTCTTTGTACGAGGGGTACACCGCCCCTGAGATCGCGCGCATGGTCGACGCACCTGTCAACACGGTCTACTCGTGGATCGCGCGCGGCAAGACGCTGTTGAAGGAGGCCCTGTCATGAACGATTTGGAGCAGCGCGTTCGCGAGGCCTTCGACGAGGTGGAGCTTCCTTCCGAAACGAGGGCCCGCACCCTCGCCGCCATCGATGCCTTGGCCGCGCAGGAGAAGGGCGCCGCCGCGCCTGCCGTGCAGGAGACGGTCGAATCCGATGCGCGGGAAACGGCCGAACCTGCCGTGCGAAACGGCGCTGCCGCAGCTGCGCGCCGCGTCCCTCGCCTTGTCGTGTGGCGCCGCGCCGTCGTCGCCCTCGCCGCATGCCTGGTGCTGGCGGTCGTCGGTCTGACGGGCTCGCGGCTGTACTTCGAGGAGACCGCCTTCGTGGACATAGATGTGAACCCCTCGATCGAGCTCGGTATCAACCGGTTCGACATCGTTGTTTCGGCCCGTGCGTACAACGGCGACGGCGAAGCGCTGCTCGATGCCGTTTCGATAACGGGCAAACGCTACGACGATGCCGTCGCCGAGATCACCTCGAGCGCCGCATTCGAACCTTATATGAGCAGTGACGCGTTCGTGGCGATAAGCGTCGCGGCCGACGACGCCCGCCAGTCCGACGCGCTTCGCGCGCAAAGCGACGCCCGCCTGCGCGATCTTCCATGCGAGGGGACCTGCCATGCCGTCGACGAGGAAACCCATGCGGCGGCCTCCGCGTCCGGCATGGGCACGGGGCGCTATCAAGCTGCGCTGCAGCTTCTGGCGTTGGACGACACCTTGACGCTCGAAGATTGCGCCCGTATGAGCATGCGCGAGCTGCGCGACCGCATCGCGGCGCTCGGCGGAGACGCAGCCGGCGGATCCGAGGGGCAGGGCGAGGGATACGGCGAGCAGGCACACGATGTCGCGGGGGGCGGCAGCGGCCATGGGCAAGGCGCCCAAGGCCAAGGAAGGGGCGAAGGCGGCAAAGGGCACCACGCCGGCTAAAGCCGCATGGGACGCATGGGCGCGCCTTCCCGCTTCCCGCAATACGGAAGCCGCGCGCAAGGACGATGGGGTCAGGGGCGCTTGCCAGTAGACCGCTTTTTCTCGACGATCCGAAAACGAGTGACGCGGCTGCGGCGTTTTTCAACCTTGCATCGAGGGCGCGCCGATCCCTTCCGGCCACGCTCTGGGCCGGCATTCCCTTGAAGCGGAACGACGGCGAAGCGACGAGCGCGACCTTGCGGAGGAGGGGCGTCCCTTGTTCGCCCGATTGCGCTCTTGCGGCGTAGAGCGACCTCATTCACAATCTCCGCACTCATGCTAAGGGCTTTCATCAGGCATTTTGTCGAAAGGTGTCAAAAAGTTTACAGAATTTTGAAATTACCCATTGCGTTGGTAATAGCTTACCGGTATTATACAAAACCCGCGCTTGAGGAGAGCGTGGGACGTTTCTTCGGAAGAGCATGCTTCAAGGCTCGAAGATCGGGAGCTCGTTTCGACGGCACCTCGAAAAACTTCGAAAGTTTTTGAAAAAAGTTCTTGACACCGAGGCAACGGGAAGGTAAAGTATCTCCTTGCGCCGCTCGCCCCGAAAGGGAGCGGCGAGCCCCCCGGAAGGGGAGGCGAGAACCTTGAAAACCGGATATTGCGAGATGAATCGAATCAAGTACGGAGAACCCGTCCGCCGAACCCGGCCCACCGAAGGGCAGGGGGAGGCGGCGAAAAAAGAACCAGATCGAACGCGGCAGCGATGCCGCTCCATTTAAACGGAGAGTTTGATCCTGGCTCAGGATGAACGCTGGCGGCGTGCCTAACACATGCAAGTCGAACGATTAAGACGGCTTCGGCCGTGCATAGAGTGGCGAACGGGTGAGTAACACGTGACCAACCTGCCCCCCTCCCCGGGATAACGCGAGGAAACCCGCGCTAATACCGGATACTCCGCCCCTCCCGCATGGGAGGGGCGGGAAAGCCCCGACGGAGGGGGATGGGGTCGCGGCCCATTAGGTAGACGGCGGGGCAACGGCCCACCGTGCCTGCGATGGGTAGCCGGGTTGAGAGACCGACCGGCCACATTGGGACTGAGATACGGCCCAGACTCCTACGGGAGGCAGCAGTGGGGAATTTTGCGCAATGGGGGCAACCCTGACGCAGCAACGCCGCGTGCGGGATGACGGCCTTCGGGTTGTAAACCGCTTTCAGCAGGGAAGATAGTGACGGTACCTGCAGAAGAAGCTCCGGCTAACTACGTGCCAGCAGCCGCGGTAATACGTAGGGAGCGAGCGTTATCCGGATTCATTGGGCGTAAAGCGCGCGTAGGCGGGCGTTTAAGCGGAATCTCTAATCCGAGGGCTCAACCCCCGGCCGGATTCCGAACTGGACGCCTCGAGTTCGGTAGAGGAAGATGGAATTCCCGGTGTAGCGGTGGAATGCGCAGATATCGGGAAGAACACCGATGGCGAAGGCAGTCTTCTGGGCCGCGACTGACGCTGAGGCGCGAAAGCTGGGGGAGCGAACAGGATTAGATACCCTGGTAGTCCCAGCCGTAAACGATGGACGCTAGGTGTGGGGGGATCGACCCTCCGTGCCGCAGCCAACGCATTAAGCGTCCCGCCTGGGGAGTACGGCCGCAAGGCTAAAACTCAAAGGAATTGACGGGGGCCCGCACAAGCAGCGGAGCATGTGGCTTAATTCGAAGCAACGCGAAGAACCTTACCAGGGCTTGACATGCAGGTGAAGCCGGGGAAACCCGGTGGCCGAGAGGAGCCTGCGCAGGTGGTGCATGGCTGTCGTCAGCTCGTGTCGTGAGATGTTGGGTTAAGTCCCGCAACGAGCGCAACCCCTGCCATATGTTGCCAGCATTCAGTTGGGGACTCATATGGGACTGCCGGCGTCAAGCCGGAGGAAGGTGGGGACGACGTCAAGTCATCATGCCCTTTATGCCCTGGGCTGCACACGTGCTACAATGGCCGGTACAACGGGCCGCGACCTGGCGACAGGAAGCGAATCCCTCAAAGCCGGCCCCAGTTCGGATCGGAGGCTGCAACCCGCCTCCGTGAAGTCGGAGTTGCTAGTAATCGCGGATCAGCATGCCGCGGTGAATACGTTCCCGGGCCTTGTACACACCGCCCGTCACACCACCCGAGTCGTCTGCACCCGAAGCCGCCGGCCGAACCCGCAAGGGGCGGAGGCGTCGAAGGTGTGGAGGGTAAGGGGGGTGAAGTCGTAACAAGGTAGCCGTACCGGAAGGTGCGGCTGGATCACCTCCTTTCTAGGGAGACACTCACGTGTCCGACGAGGTCGAGCTTCCGCTCCCTCGCCTGGAAGAGATTTACCTACCTAAGAGATTCGAAGGGCTCTCCGCCCGACCTCGCAATATTCGGTTTCGAGGGCTCTCGCCCTCGGGCGCCTTGCGCGCCCGCGCACCTTGACAGTTGCATAGCGTAGCATCGAAAATGAGAATCAACGATTCGGCGATAGCCGAATACAATGATTCGCATCTGACGATCGCGAATAAGAACGATATGGATACCTGAATTACCAAAGTTGGAAAGAAGATGTCAAGGGCGCACGGCGGATGCCTTGGCACAGGAAGCCGAAGAAGGACGCGGCAAGCCGCGATAGTCTGCGGGGAGGGGCAAACACCCTTCGATCCGCAGGTTTCCGAATGGGGGAACCCGGCCGGGGTCATGCCCGGTCACCCGCACCTGAATAGAATAGGGTGCGAGGAGGCAACCCGGGGAACTGAAACATCTAAGTACCCGGAGGAACAGAAATCAACCGAGATTGCGCGAGTAGCGGCGAGCGAAAGCGCACCAGCCCAAACCCATGCACGTGTAAGCTTGAGGGCGTTGCTGCATGCGGTGTTGCGGGACCTTCCATTTCCAGGGCCTCAGACCTGGGACGGAGTTACAAAGTCGCGAGGTAGCGGAACGGCATGGAAAGGCCGGCCGGAGCGGGTAAGAGCCCCGTACGCGAAACCCCGCGGCCTCCGAGGAAGGCACCCGAGTAATGCCGGACACGTGAAATCCGGTATGAATCCGGGGGGACCACCCTCCAAGGCTGAATACTCTCCTGTGACCGATAGCGAACCAGTACCGTGAGGGAAAGGTGAAAAGCACCCCGAGAGGGGAGTGAAATAGTACCTGAAACCGTGCGCCTACAAGCAGTCGGAGCCCCCTTGCGGGGTGACGGCGTGCCTTTTGTAGAATGAGCCAGCGAGTTGCGGTACGCGGCGAGGTTAAGGTTTGAACCGAGCCGCAGTGAAAGCGAGCCTTTAAGATGGCGAGTGAGTCGCGTGCCGCAGACGCGAAGCCGGGTGAGCTATCCATGGGCAGGCTGAAGCGGGGGTAAGACCCCGTGGAGGGCCGAACCCACTTCGGTTGAAAACGGAGGGGATGACCCGTGGATAGGGGTGAAAGGCCAATCAAACCCGGAGATATCTCGTTCTCCCCGAAATAGCTTTAGGGCTAGCCTCGATCGTTTAGTGCCGGAGGTAGAGCACTGGATCTTCTAGGGGGCTTCACCGCCTACCGAAAAGAACCAAACTCCGAATACCGGCACTCCAGAGATCGGGAGTCAGAGCATGTGGGCTAAGCTGTGTGCTCGAAAGGGAAACAGCCCAGACCGCCCGCTAAGGTCCCCAAGTTCGTGCTGAGTGGCAAAGGATGTGCGTTTGCCTAGACAACCAGGATGTTGGCTTAGAAGCAGCCATGCATTTAAAGAGTGCGTAACAGCTCACTGGTCAAGTGGACATGCGCCGACAATTCACGGGGCTAAGCACGGCACCGAAGCGGCGGACTGATTTATTTCAGTGGTAGGGGAGCTTTCCACGGGGGGCGAAGCCGGCGGGCGACCGCTGGTGGACCGCGTGGAAGTGAGAATGCTGGCATGAGTAACGAGAGCGGCGCGAGAAACGCCGCCGCCGTAAGCCTAAGGGTTCCTGGGCAAGGCTAATCCTCCCAGGGTCAGTCGGGAGCTAAGGCGAGGCCGGAAGGCGTAGCCGATGCACAACGGGTCGATATTCCCGTACCGCTGACGAGCGTTTGACCGACGGGGTGACGGAGAAGGGTAGCCGGGCGGGGTTCTGGACGTCCCCGTGAAAGCGCGTAGGGAGTTGCGCATGGAAATCAGCGCAGCACGCATCCCGAGACGCGAGACGAAGGCACTAGCCGAAGTCGGCGAGCCCATGCTTCCGAGAAAAACCTCTAGGGAGCTTTGTCGGCGCCCGTACCAAAACCGACACAGGTAGGCGGGTAGAACATACCGAGGCGATCGGGAGAACCATGGTTAAGGAACTCGGCATACTGGCTCCGTAACTTCGGGAGAAGGAGCGCCCTTTCCGGTGATGGACCTCGCGTCCGGAGCGGGAGGGGGCCGCAGCGAAACGGCCCAAGCGACTGTTTATCAAAAACACAGGACTCTGCTAAGCCGCAAGGCGACGTATAGGGTCTGACGCCTGCCCGGTGCTGGAAGGTTACGTGGATGGGTTAGCCTCACGGCGAAGCTCTGAAACTAAGCCCCAGTAAACGGCGGCCGTAACTATAACGGTCCTAAGGTAGCGAAATTCCTTGTCGGGTAAGTTCCGACCTGCACGAATGGCGTAACGATTTGGGCGCTGTCTCAACCATGGACCCGGTGAAATTGTATTATTCGTGAAGATGCGAATTACCTGCGGAAGGACGGAAAGACCCCGTGAACCTTTACTGCAGCTTGACATTGGTCGTTGGCTCGGCGCGTAGAGGATAGGCAGGAGGCTTCGAAGCGGGGACGCCAGTTCCCGTGGAGCCGACCTTGGAATACTGCCCTCGTCGTTCCGGCGACCTAACCCCCGGCCGTGATCCGGCGGGGGGACCGTGTCAGGCGGGTAGTTTGACTGGGGCGGTCGCCTCCTAAAATGTAACGGAGGCGCGCAAAGGTCCGCTCAGGACGGTCGGCAACCGTCCCGAGAGCGCAAGAGTGCAAGCGGGCTTGACTGCGAGGGCTACAACCCGAGCAGGTGCGAAAGCAGGTTCTAGTGATCCGGCGGCTCAGAGTGGAATGGCCGTCGCTCAACGGATAAAAGGTACTCCGGGGATAACAGGCTGATCTTGCCCAAGAGTCCACATCGACGGCAAGGTTTGGCACCTCGATGTCGGCTCATCGCATCCTGGGGCTGAAGTCGGTCCCAAGGGTATGGCTGTTCGCCATTTAAAGCGGTACGCGAGCTGGGTTCAGAACGTCGTGAGACAGTTCGGTCCCTATCCTCCGCAGGCGCAAGGGAATTGAGGAGATCTGCCCCTAGTACGAGAGGACCGGGGTGGACGGACCTCTGGTGACGCGGTTGTCGACCAACGGCACCGCCGCCTAGCTACGTCCGGCACGGATAACCGCTGAAAGCATCTAAGTGGGAAGCCGCCTCCAAGATGAGTTCCCTTTCCGGTAAGGGCCCAGGTAGACCACCTGGTCGATAGGGCGCAGCTGCAAGCACGGCAACGTGTTCAGGCGAGCGCTACTAATAGCCCGAGCTCTTCTTCACAACTTGGAATCCATAGGGTTCCGCGATCATTCGATGCCCGCTATGCGACCGCCAGGGTGGCGCAGGCCGCCGGGCGGGGCAGAAATGCCCGCGGGAGCATCCCCCGCGAGCGCGACCATGGAGGCGGGGATCACCCGATCTCATTCCGAACTCGGAAGTTAAGCCCGCCATCGCCGAAAGTACTGCGGTGTAGTCCGTGGGAGGATAGGGCGTCGCGCTCGCGGAGGATGCTTTCTCTTTTCCGACAGGCCCCCGGACCATCTGGTCCGGGGGCCTGTCGGCGTTTCGGGGGGGGGGCTCCCATGTCCGCTCGCTGTCGGCGCGAGGCCCTCGGGCGGCCCCCCCCCTTTTTTTTTCGCGGGAGGGGCGGCCCCTCCGCTCCCCGCGCCGCCGCCCGCCGCCCGCTCCCGGGAGGGGTCGTGTTGATTCTGCGCGGGGGAACGGGGGGCGGTTCGGCCGAGGGTATAATGAAGCGAGGAGCATTCTACCTGCATGCTTTCATACGGGGACGGAGGAACGTCTGGTGAGCGACAAGGCACAAGAGGCGGCGAAGATGGCCGAGTCGGCGATGAGCGACGAGGCCAAGCTCGGAGAATTGACGGAAGCGCTGTCGGGAGGGTCGCGACGTGCGCGCCAGAACGCCGCTTCGGCCCTTGCCATCGTCGCCAAGGGGGCTCCCGAGTCGCTCGTTCCCCATGGATCCGCTTTCGTGGACGCGCTCAATCGCCCCGAGGCCCAGACGCGTTGGGAGTGCCTCGACATCCTCACGTCGCTGGTCGACCACGATTCCCGCACGTGCGACAAGGCCGTGGCGGGGGCCGAGGCCGCGTTGTTCGACGAGGAGAGCGGTCCGGTGCGGCTTGCAGCCATGCGCTTCCTGTGCAAGCTGGGCGCCACGACGGAGAACCGCTCTGAGAAAACCTGGCCCCTTATCGACGAGGCCATTCAATGCTGGCATGGCGATATGGAGTTCCAGGACATGCTCGTGGCGGTGGTCGACTTCTCGGCAGGCAAGCTTGCACCCCAGGTGAAAGAGGAGCTGAGAGACCGCATGAAGTTCGATTCCGAGAACGGCAAGGGCGCGCTCAAACGTCGCGCGAAGCAGATCGTCGACAACGTGCAGGCAAGCTGACCTCTACCTCATATACGCGGCGGGCCTCTCGAGTCCGCTTTTTCGCCGCGCCTTTCCGGATCTGCGGCGCACGGGGATTCGGTGAAGGAGAGCATATGACACAGCATAGGGTGACGCTCATCCCGGGCGACGGCATCGGGGTGGAGACGTCGGCCGCCATGCGGCGCGTGGTGGAGGCGAGCGGCATCGATGTCGTTTGGGACGTGGCGGCGGCCGGAGCGGCCTGCGTGGAAACGTGCGGCACGCCGCTTCCGCAAGAAACTGTCGAATCCGTCAAGCGTAACAAAGTGGCTATCAAAGGGCCCGTGACCACGCCGGTGGGCACGGGCTTTCGCAGTGTCAACGTGGCGTTGCGAAAGGAGCTCGACCTGTACGCCTGCCTGCGCCCCGTGCAGTCGCTGCCAGGTGCCGGAGGGCGCTACGACGACGTGGACCTGGTTATCGTCCGCGAGAACTCCGAGGACCTGTACGCGGGCGTGGAGTTCGAAGAGGGCTCCAAGGGCGCGCGCAGGCTCATCGAGCTTTGCGAGGCGGAGGGCGCGGGGTCGATCCGCCCCGATTCTGGCATAAGCATCAAATCCATTTCCGTTACCGCGTCCGAGCGCATCGTGCGCCATGCCTTCGAATACGCGCTCGAGCACGGCAGAAGAAAAGTCACGGCGGCCCATAAAGCGAACATCATGAAGCATTCCGACGGCCTGTTCCTGCGCGTGGCGCGCGACGTGGCGAAGGAGTACGAAGGACGCGTGGCGTTCGACGAGCGCATCATGGACGCGTGCTGTATGAATCTGGTGATGGATCCGTCGCAGTTCGATGTGATCGTGTTTCCGAACCTGTACGGCGATCTGGCGAGCGACCTCGCGGCCGGCCTCGTGGGCGGCTTGGGGCTGGCTCCCGGCGCGAACATAGGCGAGGAGTATGCCGTGTTCGAGGCCGTGCACGGCTCCGCGCCCGACATCGCGGGGCAGAACAAGGCCAATCCGACGGCCCAGATCCTGTCTGCGGCCATGATGCTGGACCATCTGGGCGAGGCCGAGGCCGCCGCGCGCATACGGCGTGCCGTGTGCGCGGTGTACGCGGAGGGCGCCCATCTGACGGGCGATATCCGTCGCGCATCCGGGTCGGCGGGGCCTGCGGCGACCTGCACGGAGTTCACCGACGCGCTCATCGCGGCGCTCGATTAGCGAAGACGAGAGGGAAGCGCGGAGGGAGATTCCGATCTCCGCGCGCGTTAGCCGCCTCGTGCGGCGGAATGGAGCAAGCATGACCGACGAGACCAACCGTCGTGTCGCCACGCTCGACGTGGACGGCACGGCCTACACCTACTATCCCGTTTCAAGCGTTCCGGGATCCGAGACGCTGCCCTACGCTCTCACGGTGCTGCTGGAGAACGTGCTGCGCAACGTGCGCGACGCGCAGGCGGCCGAGGAGCTGGCCGGGCGCATCGTGGCTGCGGGCAACGCAGGCGAAGTGGGCAGCGAGGTGGAGTTCTCGCCGGCGCGCGTGCTGTTCCAGGATTTCACGGGCGTGCCCGTGTTCGTGGACTTCGCCGTCATGCGCGAGGCGTGCGCCGAACTGGGCGGCGACCCTGCGAAGATCAACCCGCAGATTCCCTGCGATCTGGTGATCGACCACTCGGTCATCGCGGACGTTGCCGGCTGCGCGGGCGCGCTCGAGCGCAACATGGAGCTGGAGTTCTCGCGCAACAGGGAGCGCTACGACTTCTTGAAGTGGTCGCAGCAGAGCTTCGACAACGTGCGCATCGTGCCGCCCGGGGCGGGCATCTGCCACCAGCTGAACATCGAGCAGTTCGCGCACGTGGTCATGACGTCGGACGACGCGGGGATCGTCCGAGCGGACGGCGAGAACCCCGTGGCGTACTTCGACACGCTCGTGGGCACCGACAGCCATACTCCCACCGCGAACGGCATCGGCGTGTTGGGCTGGGGCGTGGGCGGCATCGAAGCCGAGGCCGCGGCGCTCGGCCAGCCTATCACGACGCTCGTGCCGAAGGTGGTGGGCGTGAGGCTGACGGGAGCCCTCTCCGAGGGCGTGGCGGCCATGGACGTGGCGCTGACGTTCGCGCAGGTGCTGCGCGCCAAGGGCGTGGTGGGGTGCTTCGTGGAGTGCTTCGGACCGGGCCTCGACAGCTTGAACGCCACGCAGCGCACGTGCATCTCGAACATGACGCCGGAGTACGGCAGCACCTGCACGCTGTTCCCCGTGGACGACGCGACGCTCGCGTACCTGCGCTTGACCGGCCGCTCCGAAGAGCAGGTGGCGCTCGTCGAGGCCTACGCGAAAGCCCAGGGGTTCTGGAACGATCCGGATGCTCCGGCGCGCACGTACGCCGAGGTGATCGAGCTGGATCTGGGCTCGGTGGAGCGTTCGCTGGCCGGGCCCTCGCGTCCGCACGACCGCATTCCGCTGGCGGGCGCGCAGGAGCGCTTCCGCGCCGTGTGCGACGAGCGCGGGCTCGATCGCGCGAAGACGGTGGACGTTGAGCTGGCGGGCGCAATGCACGAGCTCACGCACGGCGCGCTGGCCATCGCGGCCGTGACGAGCTGCACCACGGCCACCGACCCGCGCATGATGCTGGCCTGCGGGCTCGTGGCGCAGAAGGCGGCCGCGGCGGGCCTTTCGCCCAAGCCGTGGGTGAAGACCATCCTCGCGCCGGGCAGCAAGGCCACCGAGCTGCTGCTCGAACGCGCCGGGCTTTTGGACGGTTTGCGTCAACTGGGCTTCTACACGTGCGGGTTCGGCTGCATGAGCTGCATCGGCAACTCGGGCCCCGTAGCCGACGAGCTGCACGCCGTTGCCGACGACATCGAGCTGGCGAGCGTGCTGTCGGGCAACCGCAACTTCGAGGGGCGCATCTCGCCCGACGTGTCGCAGAACTACCTGGCTGCGCCGGCCACGGTCGTCGCCTATGCCTTGGCGGGCACGATGGACGTGGACCTGGAGCACGATGCGCTGGGGTACCGCGAGGACGGCGCGCCGGTGCACCTGGCCGACATCTGGCCGAGCGAGGCGGAGATCGACGCTCTGGTAGACGCGCAGGTCACGCGCGGATTGTACGAGGACGGCGCGCGCGGGTTGTACGACGGCGACGCAGCCTGGCAGGCGCTGGGAAGCGAGCCGAGCGACACGTTCGCATGGGACGACGATTCCACCTACGTGCGGCGCGCCCCCTACTTCGACGGCATGGAGCGCGAGCCGTCGGCCCCGGAGCCCATCGAGGGAGCCCGGGCGCTTGCGCGGCTCGGCGACTTCATCACCACCGACCACATATCGCCGGCCGGTTCCATCGCGGCCGATTCTCCGGCGGCGCGCTATCTGGAAGAGCGCGGCGTCGCTTCGGCCGACTTCAACACGTACGGAGCGCGGCGCGGCAACCACGAGGTGATGATGCGCGGCACGTTCGCGAACGTGAAGCTGCAGAACATGCTGGCCGAGGGCAGGAAAGGCGGCTGGACGCACGACTTTCTGACGGGCGACGTGCGCCCGCTGTTCGATGCGGCCATGGGGTACGAATCCGCGGGCGTGCCGCTCGTGGTGGTGGCCGGCAAGATGTACGGCAGCGGCTCGTCGCGCGACTGGGCGGCGAAGGGGCCGGCGCTGCTGGGCATCCGCGCCGCGTTCGCCGAGAGCTTCGAGCGCATCCATCGCTCGAACCTCATCGGCATGGGGGTCCTGCCCTTGCAGTTCGCCGAGGGCGAGAGCGCGGAGAGCCTGGGGCTCGACGGCACCGAGCGCTACACGGTGGCGCCGATCGACTTCTCCCGAGGGCTGCCCGAGCCGCGCGTGGTGGACGTGAGCGTGGAGCGGGCCGACGGCTCGGCGGCGTCCTTCAAGGCGACGGTGCGCGTGGACACGCCGACCGAGGGGTGCTACTTCGAGCACGGCGGCATCCTTCCGTACGTGTTGAGAAGTTTATTGTAAGGGCAAAGCAACGTTGGCGCCCGGTCGCGACGAGCAACCGGGCGCTTTGCCGTATAATGGATACTTTAGGCAATCGAGGGATACGGGAAAGGGATGCCGTGAAACAGACATCCGGAATCGACGCGCTGCTAGAGGCGCTCAAGCAATCAGGGGTCAATGTGGACGGTCGGTTCGACGCCGACGCGGAGGCTCCGTCGGACGGCGCAGGTCGCTCCGGCGGCAACGGGGGCGGCGCGAAGCCGCCGCATGCGCACATGGAGGTCCCGTTCGCGGACCGCATGGCGGCTTGGGGCAAGAAGGCGCTCATCATCGCCGCCATCGTCATCGTGATCATCGGCCTGTGCGCCTACTGGTGGTTCCATCCGCCCATCAACATCCACAGCACCGACACGTGGATGTTCGTGGCCGTGTTCATCTTGCTGCCGCTGTTCCTGGTGTTTTGGAGCCGGTCGCACAGCTACAAGGCGGGCGCGGGCAAGATAGAGGCGAACCCCGGCAAGGCCAAGGCGTTCAAGTTCGCGAGCTACGTGCCGGTGGCCGTGGCCGTGCTGGGAGTGATCGGCGCCATCATGTCGCTGTCCATCTTCCCCGGCAACGCCGAGAAGTACGCGAACGTGCTGCAGACCGACACGCTCGACTTCGCCAACGACATCAAAGAAGTGAACTATTCGGAGATTCCCATCATCGACCGCGACTCCGCCGTGCTTCTGGGCAACCGCGAGATGGGCTCGATCCCCGAGTTCGTGAGCCAGTTCGAGATTTCGCCGCTGTACAGCCAGATCAACTACAAGGGCGCGCCGGTGCGCGTGAGCCCGCTGGGCTACGCCGACCTGTTCAAGTGGTTCACGAACCGCGAGGCGGGCATTCCCGCCTACGCGCTGGTGAACATGACGACGCAGGATGCCGAGATCGTGAAGTTGGGCGACAGCCCCATACACTACTCGCAGTCCGAGCCGCTCGTGCGCAACATCGACCGCCACGTGCAGCTGAGCTATCCGTTCTACATGTTCGACGAGAAGTCGTTCGAGATCGACGAGGACGGCCATCCGTGGTGGATCTGCCCGGTGCAGACCCGCACGATCGGCCTGTTCGGCGGCACGACCATCAACCGCGTGGTGCTGTGCGACGCGACGACGGGCGAGACGCAGGATTTGGCCATCGAGGACGTGCCGCAGTGGGTCGACCGTGCGTTTCCCGCCGAGCTGCTTATCGAGCAGTACAACTGGAGCGGCAAGTACAAGGACGGTTGGCTGAACTCGGTGTTCGGTCAGGCGGGCGTGGTGCAGACCACGCCGGGCTCCGACGGCCTCCTGGGTTACAACTACATCGCCAAGGACGACGACGTGTGGGTGTACACGGGCGTGACCTCGGCCACCGCCGACAACTCCATCGTGGGCTTCGTGCTGGTGAACCAGCGTTCGGCCGAGTCGCACTTCTATTCGGTGCCGGGCGCGACGGAGGCGTCGGCCATGCAGTCGGCCGAGGGCCAGGTGCAGAACCTGCGCTACCAGGCCACGTTCCCGCTGCTCATCAACGTGTCGAACGAGCCCACGTACTTCATGGCGCTGAAAGACGACGCGGGTCTCGTGAAGAAATTCGCCATGATCAACATCAAGCAGTACCAGTACGTGGCCATAGGAGACACGGTGGCGGAGTGCCAGAAGTCCTATCAGGCCTTGTTGGCCACCAACGGCGTGTCGACGGGTGACGCCGAGGCATTGGGCGTGCTGGAGGCGCAGGGCAAGATCGTGCACATCGCGCAGGCGGTGGTGGAGGGCAACTCCCACTTCTACGTGAAGCTGGAAGACGGCTCCGACATCTACGACTTCGCGCTTCCGGGCCTCATCGAGATCGTGGGGTACAAGGAGGGCGACCCCATCGCCTTCAAGTACGTGGAGGCCGAGCCCACGAATCCCGTCGAGGAGATCCTCGCGGCGGACGGCGCCTCGGCGGCCGCCACGGCCAAGGAGGCCCAGGCTACGGGCGATGCGGCTGGGAACGCCGCATAAGCTCGGTTTTATAAGGCAAGACGGTTGACAATCTCCGGATTGGTGGCACAATGTAATGGCTGCCTTTTCGGAGGCGGCGCGATGATGGATAGTTCCGCTGCCCAAGACAGCAGGCACCGCAAGGTTTAATCGCACGAGGTGCGGCCCGCCGAGGTGGTTGTATAAGTTTCGCGCTTAGACGACCCCTGCTGTCATGAGACGGCGGGGGTCGTTCCCTTTTCTCAGGCGACGATCCCACCCGCGAGGGGCGGAACCCGAGTTTGAGAAGAAGGAGGTGTACTACATGCCCAACGTGAAGAACCAAGAGATGCTCGCCAAGATCAAAGAGGACCTGGACGGCGTTTCCGCTGTGTGGGTCGTGGACTACTGCGGCCTGACGGTGAAGGACATCCAGGCGTTGCGCGTGGCTATCCGCGAGACCGGTGCGAGCCTGAAAGTGTACAAGAACACGCTCATGCACATCGCGCTGGAGGAGTCGGATCTGCCCACGCTCGACGATATGCTGGAAGGTCCGAGCGCGTTCGTGTTCGCCGGCGAAGACGTGGCTGCTGCCGCCAAGGCCGTGAAGACGTTCGCAAAGACCAACCAGAACCTGGAGATCAAGGGCGGCTTGATGGAAGGCGCGCAGGTTTCCGCCGCGCAGGTGGAGGCTATCGCTTCTCTCCCGTCCCGCGAAGAGCTGCTGGCTCAGATCGCCGGCGCCATTTCCGGTGTTGCCCGCGGCCTTGCCGTGGCGCTCAACGGCGTGCCGAGCGGTTTGGCCCAGGCCACGAAGGCCGTGGCCGATCAGAAAGAAGCTGCTTAACCCGCAGCTTGGCAGCGTGACGAGCGCTGCCTAACCGAAAGTTGTACAAGACCGGTCGGGAAGGCCCGACCGCTTTGAAAGGAAACTAACATGGCTGTTACTCGCGAAGAGATTATCGAGGCCCTCAAGGAGATGTCCCTGCTCGAGGCTTCTGAACTGGTGAAGGATATCGAGGAGACCTTTGGCGTTTCCGCCGCCGCCCCCGTGGCCGTGGCCGCCGCCGCTCCTGCCGAAGGTGGCGCCGCCGCCGAGGAGAAGACCGACTTCGACGTCGTGCTCGAGGGCTTCGGCGACAACAAGATCGCCGTCATCAAGGTTGTCCGCGAGATCACGAGCCTGGGCCTGAAGGAGGCCAAGGAGCTGGTCGAGGGCGCGCCGAAGCCGATCCAGGAGGGCGTGGCCAAGGACAAGGCCGAGGAGATCAAGGCCAAGCTCGAGGAAGCCGGCGCCGCCGTCACCCTCAAGTAGCTTATCGCTGCGTGTTGAGTCGCGGCCATGCGGTCGCGCGCAAGGGGCCCGTTGCTTTTGCAGCGGGCCCCTTTTGTCGTTATGCGGGTTTCGAATCTGACGGGAATTGCGAGATTGGCTGACGTGTCGGCAACGGTTCTTTCTCGTTTTTCGAAGCGTCCGTATAGTTAAGCGCGTAAACTGGTAAGCAAGAGAATCGACGGGCTGCGCATGCGTGCAGACGAACGGATAGGAGCCGCCATGCAAGGGTACTTTTCCGCCGCTTGGAACGACATCAAGAGCTCGCCCGGATGGTTCGGCAAGCTGTTGCTGCTGGGCTTGGTGAGTCTCATCCCTATATTCGGAGCCATCGTGGTGGCGGGCTACCTGTACGGTTGGGCGCGCGACATGGCATGGGGCGTTCGCTCGCCCATGCCCGAGCATATCTTCGGCAACGAGGACGGCAGGTTGTACAGCCGCGGGTTCTTCGTGCTCGTCATCGGGCTCGCGTGCTCGCTGCTCCCCTGGGTGGTCGAGATCATCGGGTCCATTCTGACCGGCGGCTCCTTCGGGTTCTGGGCTGGCTGGGGATACCGTTCCGGGTTCATGTCGCTTCCGCTGGGCATGGCGTCGGGCCTTGTCGGCTTGGTGTTCTTCGTCTTGTCGATAGCGGCGAGCCTGTTCGCGGTGTTCTTTTTCTGGGTCGGCTCCATGCGCATGAGCATCTACGGGCGCTTGTCGGCCGGCTTCCAGTTCGGAAAGGTCTGGAGCATGCTGCGCCATGACTTCAACGGCATCTTGCGCATTCTGGGCATGGCCGTTCTGATGGGCATTGCGGTGACCGTCGTGGCGTCCATCATCACGTTTCTGGTGGTGTTCGTGTGCGTGGCCGTCGGCGTCGCCGTCACGGGCGGCAACCTCAACATCAACGCGAGCCGTCCCGATGCGGCCATCGTGAGCATGGTGTTCGCCATCGGCGGCGTGGCCGTCGTGCTGGCGGTGCTCGCGGGGTTCGCGTCCATGGTTTTGGCGATGTTCGTCATGGCGATGGTCACGCGGGCGTTGGGGTATTGGACGAGGCAGTTCGACGTGCCGGCGTGGCGCGGGCAGGACGACCCGATGCCGTTCGAGTTGGCAGGCGGGGCGTATCGTTCCGGTTATCCGCCGAACCAACAGCCGCCGACGCGCTGATAGAGCTTCTTTCGAGCCCCTTCGACCCGTCGGTAAAAGGGGCTCGTTGCCGCAGGTGCCGTGCGTGGTTCCGCGCGCTATACTGTATGCTAAAGGCGCGCTTGGACGCGAACAGGGGGAAACGAGGTAGGATATGGATTACTGCGAGCTGAAAGACCAGGTCAACGGTTTAGATGAGCGGCAGCGCAAAGGTTGTACCCGCGTGCTCTCGCTGGTTTCCATCGGGGGAGGGATGCGGCCCGAGTTCCGCGAGCATCTGGACGGGGCGTCGACGTACCGCGAGTTCTTCGAGGCTCTGTACGGCGACGATACCCTGCGCTTCACGAAGGCGTGGGCCGCGTGGGCTCGGCACGACGGCAAGCAGTGGGTCGATCGCTTCGAACCGGCGCAGGCGGCGGAGCGCGTGCCGTTCGCGGGGCGCGGCCTGCCTGTGGAGTTCTCCGGGAACACCGTGCTCGTGCCGCTGGGCGGCCACGGGAAGAAGGCGCGCGTCCTCGCGTTCGAAGACGGGGCTTTCAACGAAGACGCGGCCGCGTACTTCACGTCGATCGAGGGTGCGTTCACCTGCGGCGGCTTGTCGTTCGACGGCATCTACGACGTGTTCACGAGCGGCAACACGGTGCTGTTCGAACACTGGGCCCTCAACGAAAAGGGCATTCGCGTCAAATCAGCGCAGCTGGCGGAGAACTACGGCCTTACCGGTTGACACTGATCCCGGCGGGCCGGTCGGCCCGAGATATAGCAGGATCGAAGCGGCGCCGCGCAGACGGCGCCGCTTCGACGTTGGGAGGGCGGTTACGCGAGACGGGAGTTGCCCGGCGCGGCTCCCGGACGCTCGTTTCGCCGTCTTCGCGCGGACGGCAAGCGTGATTACGAGAACTTGACCGCGCACAGGGCGATGAAGCCGATGATGACGAGCGCCGATGCCGCGTTCATCACCCGTAGAGGCAGCTTGGCGAGCGCCTTTTGGCACAGGGGGTAGATGATCCAGGTGTACACCATGGCCACGGCGCCCAGCGCCACGTCGTTCACGAGCCATGCCTGGCCGAGCACGTTGAGCGGCAGCTGGGAGTTGTCCCATAGCGGGTAGACGCCTGCGGCATTCGGCTGGTTCAGCATGAAGCCCATGGCCAGCTCCATGAGCATGCAGATGATCACCGTGGCCGCGTAGAACTGCACACCCGCGCCCGCCAAGGTCTTGCGGCGGGCGACCAGCGCCGTCTTGAGCGGCACCAATACGATCACGCACACGGCGGTGCCCACCCCGTACACAAGGAAGGGGTACATCGGGTCGTCCCATACGAGCGAGTCGGCGTCCACGATGCCGAACAGGTTCATGAACGAGCAGTAGGCGATCTCCATCCAGTGTCCGAGCACGCTGAACACGCAGAAGTACACGGCCAGGTTGCGCCAGAACGCGAAGGAGTCCGGCGCGTAGCCATGGAGCTCGTCTTCTTTGGATAGAAGGGGCATGGGTTATGCGTCCCCGAGGGCCCTATGCGCCCGCATCGGAGTCGTACTGGCGCGAGAACTCGATCGTGCTTTCGCCCGTGTCGTCGTCCGACGTCACCTCGATGCCGGGAATGAGCACGTTGATGCAGTACAGGAAGAACAGGATGCAGAACCCGACGACCACGGCGATGAAGGCGATGTTCATGCCGTCGCGGGGCACCTTGGCGAGCAGGCCCTCGAGCGCCGGATAGATGACCCAGGTCATGAGCGTTGCCACCACGCCGAAGGCAACGGCGTTCTGCAGGCACACCTGGCCCATGAAGTTGCAGAACATGTCGCTGTAGTCCCAGAGCGGCAGCTTGCCGTCGGGCCCGGGCTGGTTGAGCATGAGGCCCATGGCCAGCTCGATGAGCGTGCACACGAGCGCGTTGATGACGAAGCTGATGACGAGCGGCACCACGCGGCTGCCTATATGCTTCTCTAAGAGGTTCTTGACGGGGTAAAGCAACAGCACGCACGCCACGGCGCCGAACCCGTAGACGAGGAAGGGATAGAGCCAGTCCGACCAGATCTGGGAGTTCGGGTCGTAGATGCCGGGGATGAGACCGAAGCGGATGAGCGTGCAGTAGCCGGCCTCCATCCAGTGTCCCACCACGCTGAACACGCAGAAGTATATGATGAGGTTACGCCAGAACGCCCAGGTCTTGGGTCGGTAGTAGTTGATGTCCTTCGAGAGCTCCTGCTGCTTGACCTCGGCGTTGAAGGGCTTGGTGAGCACCGCCTTCGCGCGGCGCGACGTGAGGAAGTACACGAGCAGGACGATGTCGGACGAGCAGGCGAACAGCTGGTCCACGGGGTTGAACACGCCGGTGGCGATGTTGAAGGCGGTGCCTAGGACGATGTTGAACAGGCTGAACCCGATGATGAAGTAACGCGCCAGCCGCTTGCGCTGCCAGATGAGCCAGAAGCTGACGGCGTCGAACATAAGGTTGACGAAATCGAGGATGTCCGAGAACTCCAGCTCGTAGCTGCCCTTGATGTAGAACACCAGCAGCCCGATGGTGACCACCACGTTGAACGCGAAAAAGAACTGGAGAAGCCGCATGAAGCCGAGCTTCTTCGGATTGCTGAAATCTTTTGCCATGGGCGGAGTCTCCAAACCGTGTGGGACGAACCGATGCCGGGGCGCAGGGCTCTTTCGCAGCCGCTTCGCCTATATGCTTTTCAATTATACCGTAACGCTTCTTTCCATCGATGCCGTATAAGAGGGCTTTCGGTCGCTCGTGGCGTTTCGAGGGGCGCTCGTTGCGCGGTGCTCAGGTGAACTTGCGAAACGCCCTTAGAAAACACAACATATTGCATAATAAGCACCATACACTATATTTAATAAATTATCTGTTCGCTATAATGCTCGAAGATTCTGGGAGCGGAAACGAGAGGCGGCACCGCATGGGCAGACCGAAGAAAGACGCCGGGGCGCCCGACGCCCGGCAGAAGCTGGTGGAGGCGTTCTGGAAATTGCTGGAAGATCGCCGCCTGCAGGATCTGACCATCGGCGCCATCTGCTCGGAAGCGCAGTGCAACCGCGGGACCTTCTACTACCACTACGCCGATATCGACGCGCTCGTTTCCGCCGCCGTCGAACGCGAGCTGATGGGCGACGGAGCGCTGCCGAACGATATCTTCAACTTGGTGACCGGAGCCGGCGAAGACCTGTTCGCGCGCATTGTGGAGGGGAATCGCATGAAGCGCCTCGCTCTCGTGATGAAGCGGGGCGGCATGGATCGGGTGGAGGGGCTGATCAAGGAGACGATATTGGGCATGTGGCGGACGGTGCTGTGCCCGGACGGCGCGGAACTGTCGCCGGACGCGCGTTTCATCGTTGAGTACGCGGTCGGCGGCGTATTGGGAGTGCTCTCGTTCGCGGGCAGCCAAGACGCGAAGGGAGGGGAGGTTTGCATTCCCGAACGCTTCATGGGCGAGTCGGCTTCGTTCATGCTTTCGCAGATCAGCGAGGCGCAGGGAATACCCCAAGACGAGGTGCTCCTGCGCCTTAAGATGTTCAATCGGTTCATGCAGCTGTCGACGGAGTGAGGTTCTCGTCGGCGGGGAGGCGTCGAGGGGCCCCTCGACGCGACGGCGCGAGGCCCCTCGACGTCATGGCTTCGTGCTTTCCGCAATGCGGGCGACGATGGCGAGCCGCGCGCGCAGCTCGTTCTCGGAAACGTTCTGCGCCGCGCTGATCTTGTCGAGCAGGAACCAGGCGTTGCTCTGCAGGAACATGAGCGCCGGTCGATAGGCGTCGGTGCCGCCCGACTTGGTTGCGCCTGCGAGCGCGAGCAGTCCCAGCGTGCCGCTGACCGAGTACTCGATGGCGAGCCGCGCCTCTTCTTTGAGCGGCGAGCCGTCGGGGCAGAGGACGGTCGTCCACATCCGCATTGCCACTTCCAAGGTCTTCGCCAGCACGAGGCCCATGCCCCCGCGGTCCATGACAAGGCGCACGCGCTCGATGCTTCGAACGCTTTTCTGCCAGTTCTCGGACGGCTCCTGGCCGGCGGTCAGGCGGAAGACGGCCGCCGGCCAGGAGCCGTCCGCGGTGAGCTCGCGCTCGAGAACGCTGCTTACGAGGTCGTTCAGGTCGGTGTAGTAGTAATAGAACGTTCCGCGATTGCAGCGCGCCCGGTCGGTGACGTCTCCCACCGTCATGTCGCGGAGATGGCGGGTCTCTAGCAGTTCCCAGCAGGCGTCGCCGATGCGTTGCCGTACGTCGGGTTCTCCTGGTTGCTTCTTCGGTCTTGCCACGGTTGCTCCTTGGGTCGCGACGGCGACGGCGCGATGGCGCCGATCGTGTTCGTTGCCTCGTTCGGGTCGATCGCGTTCGGCTCGGCCGCTTGCGCGCGGGCGTTCATGACGAGCATCTGCAGGCGGTTCTCCACGTTGGCGAAGCTGACGTCGGGGTCGTAGTCCAGCGGCAGTATCTGCACGTTAGGATAGCGCCGCTTCAGGCTTTTCGCGATGCCGCGCCCCACCACATGGTTGGGCAGGCAGCCGAACGGCTGCAGGATGACGAAGGCGCGGCAGCCGTGCGCGGCGTGATGGAGTATCTCGCCGGGGATGAGCACGCCCTCGCCCGCATCGAACGTGTGGTGGACTATGTCGTCGCTTTCGCGCACCAGCTCGGGCATGCGAACGGCGCGCTCGTAGAGTGGGTGGGCGGCCGCGATGCGGTCGCACGCGTCGTGGGCGACCTCGAAGACGTTGTCGGCGACGGCGAACCAGGCCCTCTTCGGCAGCGGGCGGTCGACGTGGTACTCTCTCACCTGGGCGTGTTGGTAGAAGTACGTCTTGCGGATGACGTCGGTCATGCGCGCTTCGACGACCTCGAAGCCGCTGCGCTCCAGGTAAGCCTCGATATCGTGGTTCGCGCCGGGGTGGAAGTTCAGGAGGTACTCGCCGACGATGAGCACGCGCGGGCGCGGACGGGAGCGATCGTAGCGCACCCGTCCCATGATGCGCACGGCCTGCTTGAAGCCGCGTTTCGCGCCGCCGACGCCGTCGCGCTCCAAGCCTTCGACCACGCGGTCGAGGGCGGCCTCGAAGGCGCGGTCGGAGGAGCCCGGTTCCAGCTCGTAGGGGCGCATCTTGCGCAGCAGCTCCTCCAGCACGTCGACCATGGGCAGCGCGAAGGCGATGCGCACGGCCGACGCGACGCTCAGGCGGAAGCCGGGGTGCAGGTCGTGGTCGTCCGCGTCGTCGTTCGTGAGGATGGGGACGCGCTCGTATCCGGCGTCGTCAAGAGCCTTTCGCAACAGCGCGCTGTAGTGGGTGAGGCGGCAGTCGCCGATGTACTTGCCCATGCCGATGGCGACCTCGTCCGCGTCGTAGCGACCGCTCTCGAGGGCGGCCAGCGCTTCGCCGATGACGATTTGCGCGGGAAAGCAGATGTCGTTGTGGACGTAGCGCTTTCCCAGCCGGATGGCGTCGTCGCGGCCGATGTCGAGCGGCTCGGCGCGCAGTCCCTGCTTGCGGAACGCGGCCGTCATGAGGCGGCAGAACGCATGCGAGGTGTTCGGCACGAGCACCACCTTCTCGCGCCGGTCCCGCTCGCGGTACTTCGCAGGATAAGGATCGGGCAGGGAACGCGGCGCGGGGAGGCTCCGCGCCTCTGCGGCGCCCGGCGCGGGGCGCGCCCCGGCGTTTGCTTCGCTTCCGGCCCGGATGGCCTTTCGGCGACGGAGGTCAACGGTCTCCACGAACGAGCGCACGCGGATGCGCAGCGGACCCTCGGCGTCGCTCTCGTCCACCTTCAGCACGAGCGGCGCCTTGCCGCCCGCCTCTTTCATGAGGCGGGCGATCTCGTCGGACAGGTAGGCGTCGTGACCGCAGCCGAAGCTCACCACCTGCGCGTACTCGAGGTGCTCGCTGCGCGCGGCTATGAGCGCGCTGGCGAGCATGCGGGCGTGGTAGTTGTTGACGATGTCCAAGCGGCTGTTCGAAAGGTCGACGTCGCGCACGCCGGGCACCGCGTCGGCGGTGAGCACGGGCACGCCGTATTCCACGAACAGCCCAGGGAGCCCGTGGTTGACCAGGGGATCGTTCTGGTAGGGGCGCGAGGCCAGCACCACGGCGTAGCCGCCCGAGCGCTCGACGCTCTCCAGCACTTCGGCGCCGCGCCGCTCGAGCTCGCTTTTGAAGGCGGCCTGTGCCGCGTCGCCCGCCGCAATGGCGAGCTTGACCTGGTCGGCGGGAATGCCGAACGTCTCGTTCAGGTATGCGGCGAGCTGGCGTTCGCGGTCGCGGTTGGTGTACCAGTGGAACAGCGGCGTGTCGAAGGGAACGGCCCAGCGACTCTGCGGGTCGTCGGACGAGCGGACGACCATGGGGTAGCCTTTGACCACTGCGCACATGGACTCGCTCGTGTCCGCCGTGCCCTCGGGCTCCACCACCGTGACCATGGGCATGAAGATGCGGTCGACGCCCCGCTCGGCAAGGTCGCGCACGTGCCCGTGGACGAGCTTGGCGGGAAAGCACACCGTGTCGGAGGTGACGGAGGACAGCCCGCTTTCGTACAGCGCGCGCGAACTGGGCCGCGACAGCCTCACCGTGAAACCGAGGGACCGGAAGAGCGTGCGCCAGAATGGCGCGTTGTCCCAGAGCGACAGCACGCGGGGCAATCCGATGACCGTTCCGTTCTCGGGCGCCAGCCGGGCGTGCGGGTAATCTCGGAACAGCAGGGCCTCGCGTTCGTCGAACAGGTTTGGCACGCCGTTGCGCTCTTCGGCCGCGCGCTTCGCCTTCTGGCGCACTGCGGGATCGGCCGGATCCCCGACGACTTCGCCCTTCGGGCAGCGGTTGCCGGTGACCAGCACCGTGCCGGACGAGAACCGCGCGAGCGTGCGGTTGCAACGGTTGGAGCAGAACGGGCAGGGCACGTCCTGCTCCTGCGTGCACGAGAGCGTCTCCAGCGCGTCGAGCCCGATGAAGCTTGTGCGATGGGCGGCGGTCCCGCCCGGTTCCGCCTCCACCCGCTCCTTGGTCAAGAGCGCCGCGCCGAGGGCTCCCATGAGCCCGGGGTGGGGCGCGCGCACGACAGGGCGGCCGATGTAGGCCTCGAAGGCGCGCAGCACGGCGTCGTTGGCGAACGTGCCGCCCTGCACCACGATGCGCTCTCCCAGGCCGTCCAGGTTCGACACGCGGATGACCTTGGTGAACACGTTCTCCACGATGGAGCGGCAGAGCCCCGCCATGATGTCGGCGGGCGTCTTCCCGCTGCGTTGCTCGGTGACGATGCCGCTGTTCATGAACACGGTGCAGCGGCTGCCGAGCGACGCGGGCGACGCCGACGAGAACGCGGCCTCGGCGATGCCCTCCACGGGAATGCCGAGCGTTGCGGCGAACCCCTCCAGAAACGAGCCGCACCCCGACGAGCACGCCTCGTTCACCACGATGTTCGTGATAACGCCGTCGTCCATCCAAATGGCCTTCATGTCCTGGCCGCCTATGTCCAACACGAACGTGGCGTCGGGCTGGCAGGTGCGGGCGGCCCGGGCGTGGGCCGAGGTCTCCACAACGTGGCAGTCGGCGCGGTACGCTTCGGCGAACAGCATCTCGCCGTAGCCGGTGGTTCCCGCGGCCACGATGTCGAGGCCGGCCCCCGCGCGACGGTAGCGGTCGCGCAGCGCGAGCAGGGCGTCGCGCGTCACGGCGAGCGGCTCCCCCTCGTTCGAGGCGTAGAACCAGTCGAGAAGGCCCCCGTCTTCTCCGATGAGGGCGAACTTCGTCGTGGTGCTGCCTGAGTCGATGCCCAGGTAGGCTCGCACCGCCTCGCCGCGCCGGGGCTCGTGTCGGCGGCCGTCGGCGGCCGCATGGCGCAGCTCGAAGGCGCGGCGCTCGTCGGCGTCGGCGAAAAAGGCGGCGGCCGCGTCGTCCGCGCGCGCCGCGTCGTCGTCGAGGATCGCGAGGACGGACGCCGCGCGATCGAGCTCGAGGGCGGGGGCGTTCTCGGCAAGGGGGCCTCCCACCGCGAGCGCGGCGCCCAGAGCGACGAAGGTCTCGGGATGCTTGGGCACGACGACGTCCCCGTCGTCGAGGCCGAGTCGTTCGGCGAACACGCGCACGAGCGTGGGGTTGAACGTCAGGGGGCCTCCTTCGAACACGACGGGGGCCTCGATGTCCAGGCCCTGAGCCAGACCGCCGATGGTCTGCTTCGCCACGGCGTGGAACGTGGACAGCGCGAGGTCCTCTTTGGGCACGCCGCGGTTGAGCAGGGGCTGGATGTCGGTTTTGGCGTACACGCCGCAACGTCCCGACACGACGTGCACCGACGTGCCGCAGGCGGCCAGCGCGTCGAATTCTTCGACGGGCACGTTCAGCAGCGCGGCGATCTCGTCGAGGAACGCGCCCGTTCCGCCGGCGCACGAGCCGTTCATGCGCATGTCGGAGACTGTCGGCTGCCCGGTGCGCTCGTCGGGGGAGAGGAAGACGATCTTCGCGTCCTGGCCGCCCAGTTCGATGGCCGTGCGCGCGGAAGCGTGGCGGTGTTGGAGGGCGACGGAGTTCGCCACCACTTCTTGGATATAAGGTGCGCCCAGAGCTTCGGCCACGGTGGTGCCGCCCGATCCGGTGACGGCGCAGCGCATGGTCGCGCCGGGCAGCGCTTCGCGGATCTCTTCGAGCAGATGCGCGACGCTCGAGGTTTGGCGCGCATGGTGGCGGCGGTATCGGGAGAACAGCACCTCGCTCGTCGCGGGGTCGATGGCGACCGCCTTGACCGTGGTGGACCCCACGTCGATGCCGACGCGCAAGGAGGGCGAAGGGGTTCGTTCCGTTTCCGGTACCGTTCGTGACATGGCAACTCCTCGACATCTTGCCGGGTTCTTTTGCCCTCCTGATCTAGCGCAGCCTGCGAAAGAACGGGCCAACCGCGTAACGTGATGTCCTCTAGTTGCATTGTATTAGGCATATTGTTTAAATAAAATAAACAAATTGTAATATTTTGTTCAACGATCGTCGCCCCGATCGGCGAGGGAGGGGTAGAGCGACATGGTTTGGAAGCGCCCTTCCATGAACCCGTCGTCGAAGTGCTCGGCGAAGAACTCCTGCACGGGGGTGTCGACGGAGGCGCCGGCCAGCCGCTCGAACCAGCAGTTGAAGGCCATCAGCGTGACGACCACGTCGACGGCGACGAACGCCGCCAGGACCGCCGTGGCGGCGGTGCGCAAGGGCGCGGGGATCAGGTCGACGAGGCGCATGACGGCCGGCAGCACCCCTTTCATCCACACCAGGCCGGCCAAGCCCCAGACGAGCGCTATCCCCAAGCAGGTGTAACCCCCGATGTTGAAGGGCTGGTCGGCGTAGCTCCAGGCGACGATGCCGAACGCGCTTTCCCAGAACCAGCCGGCCACGAGCTCGAACAGGCCGCCGACGACGGCCGCCGCCGCGAACAGGACGATGGTTCGCGCGTCGCGCAGCCGGTTGAGCGCGACGGTGACCAGCACGCCGCCCACGCCGTAGATGGGCGAGAGCGGGCCCCACACCAGCCCGGCTCGATCCTTCCATACGCCGTCCACGGGATAGCTCACCAGCGTTTCCACGACCAAGCCTCCGACGCTGCACACGATGAAAATCCAAAACAGATTGTAGAAGCTCGGGGCGACGAAGCGACCGGGATCGACGGGGCGCTTGCCGTGCGCGACGTTTGCGACGGGGGTTCCTTTCGGCCCCCGTGCGCGCTTCCGATGCTTCGCCGAGGCAAACACGGCGCTACTGGTTTTCCGCTTGCGGACGGGACGGTCGACCGTGAGGGTTCTCGCTTGCAGCGGCTCGCAGCGTTTCCACGACCTTCGCCGAGGCGGTTGCCGCGATGCCCGAGCCGAGGATGGCTTGTATCGGATTGGCGTTGTTCCCGTGGCAGGCTTCGTCGCTTATAATCTCGAGCAGGCCGCCCAAGGTGAACCTGACCACCACCATGGCCTCGCTGCTCAAGCGCGACCCGTCCACGTTGAACAGGTCGAACCAGGTTTGCATGACCAGGTTTTTGAGCACGGACACCAGCTCGCTCGATCCGTGCTTGCCCACGACCAGCAGCGCCCGATCCAGGCGCTTTTTAAGGTTGGGCTCGTTTGCCAGGGCGCTTATCTGGGCGTCGTCCATGTCCTCCGGCAACCCTCCCCTCATCAGAAGCATGCGGGCGACCTCTCGAGGGAGCATATGGTCGAGCGCCTGTTCGGCCAGCGCCTGCAGCCCGTCGTAATGGTAGTAGAAGGCGTTTTTGTTGACATGGGCCCGCTGCGCGATCTCGCCGACGGTGATCTTGGCGTAGGGCTTCTCGGTGAGGGCCTCCCAGAACGCTTCCTCCATGCGTTCGCGGGCGCTGGGCCCCTCCTGGTCTTTGCGCGGTCGTGGCATCGCTGCACCTCAAAACTAGACAACGAGAACAATATTATCTATTTTAATTAGTCAGATAGACCAATAAAATGCCCTCTAAGGATAAGTGATGCCGAAGGGTCGGTCAAGTGCCCGGCGGCAGATTGGAAGGAGGCTCCCGATGTTCGAAAAACTCGGGAAAGCGAAATACGTGGTGCCGTTAGTGCTCGGCATCGTGGTGGCGTGCGTCATGTCCGTCATGTTCTACCCCATGGCCAACATGGAGATGAAGGGGTTGCCGTTCGCCGTGCTCTCGCTCGACGAGGGCGTGGAGACGTCGCAGGGCACCATGAACGCCGGCGAGACCATGATCGAGGGCATCACGTCCTCGACGACGGAGGACGGCGAGGAATCGCCCATCGCCTGGACGAAGGTGGGCAGCCAGGAGGAGCTGGACGAGGCCCTTGAGAACGGCGAGTACTACGGCGCGCTGGTCGTGCCTGCGGACTTCAGCGCCCAGCAGATGGCTGCGAAGCAGGCCGAGACGCAGGCGTCGCTGGCGCAGGCCCAGGCTCTGATGGCCGCGCAGGCGCAGGCGGCGGCCGCCGCCCAGGCCGCGGCTGCCGGTGGCGCCGCTGCTGCGGGCGACCAGGCCGCGGCGATGGCGGCGCTGGCCGCTGGCGGCGACGCTGCTGGGGGCGATCAGGCTGCGGCTATGGCCGCCGCAGCTGCGGGCGGGGCGACTGACGCAAGCAGCGACCAGGCCGCCGCGATGGCCGCCGCGGCCGGTCAGACCGGCGCTTCCGACCAGGCCGCCGCGCTGTCCGCGCTTGCCGGGCAGTCCGAAACGGCGACGGAAACCGCCGATGTCGAGGCCCCCGCGCTCAAGGTGATCATCGACAAGGCGAAGAGTCCCCTGGTGGCCAGCCAGATGAGCACGAGCATCTCGTCGATGTTCCAGGAAATGGGCGTCGAGGTTGACGTCGAGACCATCCACACCGGCACGGCTTCCGGCGACGACGCCGCATCGGCGAATCCGATGTCCGGCATGGTGTCGCTCCAGCTTGCCATCATGCCCCTGTTCATGGTTTCGATGATGACCGGCCTGTTCCTGAGCCGCATCTTCAAGAAGAAGCCCGGCGCGACGAGCGCCGAGCGCTGGAAGTCGATCGGCATCCAGGCGGCATACGCCGTTGCGGCCTCGCTGATCGTCAGCCTGTGCGCGTACTGCATGCTGCTGTGGGTTGCGGGCATCGAGGCTCCCATGGGCACCATCGTGCCATTCATGTGGCTCGCCAGCTTCTGCGTGATGCTGCTGTTCGTGGGGGCGTTCAACATCTCCACAGGGCTCGGTGCGCTCCTGGCGGTGGTGGGATTCGCGCTCGGCATGATGACGGGCACGTTCCCGTTCGAAGCTCTGCCGGCGTTCTGGCAGGACTGGGTGTACCCGTGGGCGCCGCAGCGCTTCATGAGCGAGGGTATCCGCGCCATCCTGTACCTGGATGCGGGTGCTTGGAACGCAGGCAGCGCCCCGCTCGTGATCGTCGGCGTGGTCGGTGCGGCGCTGGCGTGCATCGCGGCGCTCCTTCCCGGCAAGAAGGCCGAGAAAGAGGTCGTCGCGGCTTAGCCGACCTTGCATAGCGCGCGAAACGGAAGGCGGGCTTCGGCCCGCCTTCCTGCGTTTGCGCTCTCAAACTGCAAAAAGAACAGCGCTCTATCGCAGGCTGCGTCGGGGGTGCCGGGCGCGGGCGTCAGGTTGCGGTATCATGATCTTGAAAAGGCGTTCGAAAAGGTGCCTTGCCCCAAAAGGAGCCTGGCCTCTTCTGGGGCATTGGGACGGGCGAGGGGGTGGTGGCCGTGCAGGATGCGGCGGCAGCGGGCTCGGGGATGATCGAGATGGACGACCTGTTCTTCGAGCGCGTGTACGAGCAGGTTCGCAGGGTGCCGGCGGGGTCGGTGTGCACGTACGGCACCATCGCGGAGCTGGCGGGATACCCCAAGGCGTCGCGCGAGGTGGGGCTCGCCATGAGCCGCGTGCAGCGCGGGTGGGATCTGCCGTGCCATCGCATCGTGAACGCCAAGGGAACGCTCGCGCCGACGTACGCATTCGGCGGGAAGCGCGTGCAGCGGCGGCTTCTGGAAGACGAGGGCGTGGCCTTCGCGGACGACGAGACCATCGACATGGCGAGGCATCGCTGGCCTCCCCTCGAGACGTCCGGCGGACCCGAGCAGCTGGCGCTGCCGCTCGGGTAATCGTTCGAGGCCCCGGTTGCGAGCCGTCGGCTCCGACCGGCCTTGCGCCGCCGACGGTCCGGCGGCCCGTCGGCGATGTGCGGCCCGCCCGCCTGCCCGTGCACCGTTGGCCGGACGGCGGCGCGCGCCCGCTACAGCCCGAGCCCCTTCGCCACGTTCGCGATGAAGTCCTGCACGTTCGTCACGATGCCGCGCGAGGCCAGCGAGCCGCGGTCGGTGAGCTTGTTGACGGCGAACTCGGCGATGTCCACGCAATAGAAGTACACCTGCCGCACGGTGCCGTCCTCGAGCACGCGGTAGGACGGCGTCATGTTGCCGGTGGCGATTGAATGCAGCATGGTGGCCATGCACACGACGGTGGTTGCTTTGCGCAGGTGGTGGCGCATGGCGTCCTGCGCTTCGTAAACGTTGCTTATCACGCTGGGCATCGGGCCGTCGTCTCGGATGGAGCCGGCCAGCACGTAGGGCACGTTGTTCTTCTCCAGCGCGTACATGATGCCGTTGTCCACCTGCTCCTCTTCGAGGAACCGGGCGATGGAGCCGTGGAACCGCACGCGGTTGATGGTGTCCAGGTGGTTGTAATGGCCGAGCGGGCGGTTCTCCTGCGTCTCGATGTCCTGCCCGAGCGCCGTGTGGAAGTACGAGCCCTCCAGGTCGTGCGTGGCGAGCGCGTTGCCGGCGAACACCGCGTCGGCAAAGCCGGCGTTCACGATTTTCGAGAAGGCCGTGCGCGAGAAGCCGTTGAACGAGAACGCCGGCCCCATGACCCACACGATGTAGCCGTGCTCGCGCTCGTACTTCAGCAGCTCGTAGAGCTCGTCGTACTCGCGGGAGAACGCGGTTTCCCGCGAGCGGCCCAGGCGGAAGGCGAAGTTGTCCGCGCGTCGGCCCGCGTCATCGGGCGCCTCCGCGCCGCAGTCGGCGGGGCAGAAGCCGTCGGTATGGACGTAGATGCCGTGTGCGCCCGTTTCCGTGCGGCCGCACACCACGAGGTCGCCCTGTTTGAGGTGGCGGAACTCGCGCACGTGTATCTTCCCGCCTTCGTAGACGGGCACGCAGTCCATGCGGCTGTCCTCGGCGAGCAGCCATTCTCCGTCGATTTTGAAGTACTCGGGGTACACGCTCAGGGCGTGATAGCCTTGCGGGGCCACGCCGTCTTTCGGGGCGGGCTCCATGACCGCGTCCGGCGCGTCCGCGAGCGGGGCCTTCGCGAAGTCGGGCGCGGTGTAGGGGTTCAATGCGAAGCTCATGGTCGACCTCCTGGTCGAGGTGGAAGGGAGGGGTTTCGCCCGTCCCTTGTCTGTTCGGTGCTCGATTATAACAGTATGCGGGCCGCGCAGGGCGACGGGAGGGATCGTGCATCCTCGGTTGATTCGGCGTTCTCGGGCGGCGTGCGGGGGCGGTTGCGAGTAAAATACGCATTCGACGTGATTTCGAGCCCCGGAGGTTGCCCCGCATGGTTGAACGCTCAGCAGAAGAAACGACGGAGTCCCTCCAAGGGGAGGCCTTCGCGCACGGTTCGCTCGGGCGGCTCGCGCCCCCGTGGTGGGAGCCCGAGGAGGGTGAGCCCGAGCCGGAGCCGTGGCTGACGCCGGACGAGGCGCTCGATCGGTTCCTCGAGTGGACGGCCGCGCGCGGCATCGAGCTGTGGCCGCACCAGGAAGAGGCGCTCATGGACCTCATGGTGGGCGACCACGTCATCTTGGGCACGCCCACGGGGTCGGGCAAGTCGCTCGTGGCGCTGGGGCTGCATTTCATGGCGCTGGCCACGGGGCGCCGGGCGTACTACACGGCCCCCATCAAGGCGCTCGTGAGCGAGAAGTTCTTCGATTTGGTTGACCTGCTGGGTCGCGAGAACGTGGGCATGATCACGGGCGACGCCCACATCAACGCGGGCGCGCCCGTCATCTGCTGCACGGCCGAGATACTGGCGAACCTCGCGTTGCGGGAAGGGGAACGCGCCGACGTGGGCTGCGTGGCCATGGACGAGTTCCACTTCTACGGCGACGCGGACCGCGGCTGGGCGTGGCAGGTTCCCCTGCTCACGCTGCCGAAGACGCAGTTCTTGCTCATGAGCGCCACGCTGGGCGACGTGACCGACATCGCCGCGTCGCTTAAACAGCGCACCGGCACGGACGTCGACGTGGTGGCCGACGCGCCGCGCCCTGTGCCGCTGGCCTACGAGTACGTGGAGATGCCGTTGGAGGGCACGGTGGAGCTGGCGCTGCGCAAAGGAGAGGCCCCGCTGTACCTGGTGCACTTCTCGCAGGACGCGGCGCTGGCCACGGCCCAGTCGCTGTCGAGCTACGGCGTGGCCAGCAAGGAGCAGCGCGAGCAGGTGAAGGAGGCGGTGAAGGGAACGCGTTTCACCACGGCGTTCGGCAAGACGCTCAAGCGCCTGCTGGCAAGCGGCGTGGGCGTGCACCACGCGGGCATGCTGCCGCGCTACCGTCTGCTGGTGGAGAAGCTGGCCCAGCAGGGGCTTCTGCCGGTGATCTGCGGCACGGACACGCTGGGCGTGGGCATCAACGTGCCCATCCACACGGTGGTGCTCACGGCGCTCACGAAGTTCGACGGACACCGCATGCGCCGGCTGCGCGCCCGCGAGTTCCATCAGATCGTCGGGCGGGCCGGGAGGTCGGGCTTCGACACCGAGGGCATGGTGGTCGCGCTCGCGCCCGAGCACGACATCGAGAACGCGAAACTGCTGGCGAAGGCCGGCGACGATCCGAAGAAGATCCGCAAGATCAAGAAGCGGCAGCCGCCCGAGGGCTTCGTCACGTGGAACAAGCAGACCTTCGAGCGGCTGATCGAGGCCGTGCCGGAAACGCTGAAGCCGCGCATGAAGATCACGCACTCTATGGTGCTGTCCGAGGTGGTGCAGGGCGGCGACGCGTACAGCCGGGTGCGCCGGCTCATCGCCGACTCGGCGCAGACCGACGAGGAGAAGGCGGCGCTGCGGGTGCGCGCCGACGAGATATTCGACACGCTCGTCAACGCCGACGTGGTGGAGCGCCTGGAGGGCGAGGACGGCGCCGTGGAGTACGTGACCACGGTGGATCTGCCGGAGGACTTCGCGCTGGACCAGCCCCTGTCGCCGTTTCTGCTGGCGGCGCTTGAGCTGTTGGACCCCGAGGACGAGAGCTACGCGCTCGACGTCATCTCCATGGCCGAAGCCACGCTGGAGAACCCGCGCCAGGTGCTGCGCGCGCAGGAGCGCCAGGCGCGCGAGAAGGCCATCGCCGAGATGAAGGCCGACGGCGTGGAGTACGACGAGCGCATGGAGCGCATCGCCGAGGTGACGTACCCGCGTCCGCTGGAGGATTTGCTGGATGCCGCGTTCGAGCGCTACTGCGAGGAGGTGCCCTGGGCGCGCGACTTCCAGCTGGAGCCGAAGTCGGTGGTGCGCGACATGGTGGAGACGGTGTCGGACTTCAAGACCTACGTGGGCCGCTACAAGATCGCGCGGTCGGAGGGAACGCTTTTGCGCTACCTGGCCGACGCGTACCGCGTGCTCGACCGCACGATTCCGGCCGAGCGGCGCGACGAGCGCTTGGAGGACATCGTGGCGTGGCTCGGCTTCGTGGTGCGCTCGGTGGACTCGAGCCTGGTGGACGAATGGGAGAGCGCGGGATCCATCTTGGACGCCGCGCCCCCGCAGGCGGGCGACGCGGTGGTGGCCGACCGCCGCGGGCTCACCGTGCTCGTGCGCAACGCGCTGTTCCGCCGCGTGCGGCTGGCCGCGCAGGGGCGCGTCGCCGAGCTGGGAGCGATCGATGCGGAGTGGGGCTGCGGCGAGCCGCGCTGGCAGCGCGCGCTGGACGCGTACTTCGAGGCGCACGAGGAGATATCCATCGATGCGGACGCCCGCTCGATGGCCTACCTCTCCATCGACGAGGCAGACGAGAAGGCAGACCGCGTGTGGCACGTGCACCAGATATTCAGCGACGAGGCCGGCGACCACGACTTCGGCATCATGGCGGATGTGGATTTGGACGCCACCCAAGAGGAGGGCGAGGCCGTGTTCAAGAACTTCCGCGTGGGGTTCGCCGAGGAACTGCTTTCGCCCTCCGTAGGGGCGATCTCCTGACCGCCTGCTCGCGCAAAGCGTGAGAGCCCGGTTGTCTGAGCGAGCGGGCTCGGACGGCAAAGGCGCGCCTATCGCTCAAGCTTCCCCCTCAAGCGAAAAAGGCAGGCTGCGGATAATGCTTGCAGCATTATCCGCAGCCTGCCTCGGTAAATAAGCTCCTGTTGATTAAGACAGCCGGACGTTGCCCTTCCATACTTCGTTTCATGAAGCCCCATAAGACGAGGGACGAGGAAAGGAAGGGCGGCATGGAAACCATAGCGGCAGGACAAGGCTTTCCGCTCCATACGAGGAAAGACGGGGAGACGGTAACGCGCACAAGCGCCTGGACGGCGCCGGGCTGCCACAACGGCTGCGGCATCAAGATCCACACCGACGACCAAGGCAACGTCACGAAAATCGAAGGGGATGAGGCGACTCCGTTCAACCAGGGCCGTTTGTGCGCGCGGTGCTTCGCGGTTCCCGATGCGCTGGCGGCAGACGACCGCTTGCTCTATCCCTTGAAGCGGGCGCGGGAAGATCGCGGCAAGGACAAGTTCGAGCGCATCACCTGGGACGAGGCATACGACCTCATCGAGGCGACCTTCAACGACATCAAAGAGAAGTACGGCGCGGAATCCGTGATATTCCAGCAGGGAACCGGGCGGGACATCACGCCTTACATCACGCGTCTTTCCTGGTCGTTCGGCAGTCCCAACTTCGGCGGCGTCGGGCAATCGGGCGATTCCTGCTATCTGCCGCGCATCGCCGGCATGGTCGGCACGCTGGGCGGCTTTTGGCTGGCGGATTACTCGCAGCAGTTCGTCGACCGCTTCGACAATCCTGAATGGCGCGCTCCCGGCGTCATCTTCAACGTGGGCGTGAACCTGCTCGTGTCCAACTCCGACGGGGTGATGGGGTACTGGATGGTCGAATGCCTCAAGCGCGGCTCGAAGCTCATCAACGTCGATCCCAAGATCACCTGGCTGTCGTCCCGAGCCGACCTCGTCCTGCGCCCGCGTCCCGGCACCGACGGCGCCTTGGCCATGGGCATGATCAACTACCTTATCGAGAACGACCTGTACGACAAGGACTTCGTCGATAAGTGGTGCTACGGCTTCGAGCAGTTGGCGGAGCGCGCCAAGGAGTACCCGCTTTCAAAGGTGGCCGCCATCACCTGGCTTGCAGAAGACGATATCGTCCGGGCAACCCGCATGATCGTAGAAGACGGTCCGGCCGCCCTGCAATGGGGTCTTGCGGCCGATTCGTCCAATGCGGAAGCGGTGCCGGCGGCGCATGCCATGCAGACGGTGTTCCAGATCACGGGAAACGTCGACGTGCCCGGCGGCATGATCATGCCGACCGACATCCTCCCCGGCGGATACGCCGGAGGCTGGGGCAGGGAGCTCATCAGCCAGGAACAGCTCGCCAAGAAGATCGGCATCAAAAAATACCCCATGTACGCGTTCGCCACCCCGTACACCGAATCGGAAGAGGTGCTCAAGGTTCTTGAGTCGGGCGAGCCTTACGAGCTGCATGCCTGCTGGAACCAGACGATGAACCCCATCAGCTGCATGGCGCCGGAGCCCGAGCGGGTGCTCAGGGCCTTCCAGAAGCTCGACTTCTTCGTCGACGTCACTCCGTACATGACGCCCACGACCATGGCGCTTGCCGACGTCGTGCTGCCGGTGTGCCTGTTCCCCGAGCGCAACGGCGTGGCTCTGACGACCGGCTCCCAGCGCGCCGCCGCCATGGTCAAAGTGACCGAACCGCGCGGCGAATCGAAATCCGACCAGCAGATCAACTTGGAGCTGGGCAAGCGCTTCAACCCGAAAGGTTGGCCGTGGGACACGGTCGAGGAGATGTTCACCGAGATGATCAAGCCCACGGGATACACCTTCGAGGAACTGTGCGAGGTGTCTCCGGTTCTCCCCGCATTCCAGTACCGCAAGTATGAAAAGGGCCTGCTGCGTCCCGACGGGCAGCCGGGCTTCAACACGTCGACCGGGCGCATCGAGCTTTGGTGCGGCATGTTCCAGTCGATCGGGCAGGATCCGCTGCCTTACTACGAGGAAGTGCGTCCCGGCCCGCTGGCCACGCCGGACTTGTACGAGAAGTACCCGCTCATCCTTACCACGGGCGTGCGTCGCTGGACCACGTTCCACTCCGAGCATCGCAACATGCCGCGCATGCGCGCTATCGTGAAGGAGCCGCTTGCCCAGATGAACCCCGCCGATGCGGAGAAATACGGCGTGAAAGACAACGACATCGTGGAGCTTTACAACAACAACGGCAAAGCCCACATGCGCTTGCGCGTGACGCCCGAGATCATGGAGGGCAACATCCAGACCGACCATGCCTGGTGGTTCCCCGAGGGCGACCCCGAGGACCTGTACGGGGTCATGGACGTGAACGTCAACAACCTGTGCGAGTACGACTGCGGAAAGCACGGGTTCGGCACGAACATCAAGGCGCAGCTCTGCGCCGTCCGAAAGTACGAGGAATAGGAGAGAGCCATGAAAGCACTGCTTATCGATGCTCGCTGGTGCTACGGCTGCCACGGTTGCGAGCTTGCCTGCCAGACCGAGCATGGCATGAAAGTGGGGGAGAACGGCATCGTCGTCACCCAGATCGGCGTTTGGCCTTACGAGGACAAGGGGGGTGCCGAGAAATGGCAGCATTCGTACCTGCCGGTGCCGACGGACCAATGCGACGCCTGCGCCGCGCGCACCTCCGAGGGGGAGCTGCCCACCTGCGTGAAGCACTGCTTCGCGAACTGCCTTCGGTTCGGAGAGGTGGAAGAGTTGGCCAAGGGGCTTACCGATGCCAAGCAATGCCTTTACGTGATTGAGAAATAGCAGCGACTTCGCACAAGAGCGCTCGGGGTTCCTACTGTATTTCCGAAGAGAGGAATAACATGCCGTACTATCAAGGACCTGCAGGTTTCGGTCGTATTATGAACATGGTCGTGAACTTCGTCATAACGATTTTCTTCGTATGCCTGATTTTGGGCAGCGCGCAGGCCGCCGCGCCGCAAGCGCCCATCTTCACCCCGTTGAACTCTATCGTGATGTTCATTCCGGGATATTGCGTAGCCTGCTTCATCGGCGAAGCCCTTCCCGTCTCGAATTGGGCGAATAAAGCGGTCGCCGCTCTGCGCATTACCAACAAGGTTGCGTCGAGCCTGATAACCGCCCTGATATTCGACGTGGTGTTCACAACGATTCTGAGCATGATTCTGTGCTGGGTGAACAACATTCAGGCGCTCGGCTTGATGGGCACCATCGACGCGTGGCTCCACGTGTACCCCATCGCGCTTCCCTGCGTGTTCGTATTGGTGTTGATCGTTCTTCCGCTGTCGACGGCGATAGCTGCGAAGGTCAGCGGTTTTGATCCGAGGAAGATCGCGCAAGGAGGCGCCCCGGACGGCGGCCCTCGCGCATCGAAGGACGATCAAGCATTTGCGTGATCGTCTCGCTCTGGGTACTATCTGAATAAGCGTGTAAACGCGCCTGCCCCGTCCGCGCGATGGGGCAGGCTTCTGACGTTTAGGGGCAGGGAGAGCTATGGGGGAGCGAAAAACCGTGGTGTCGGGCACGCGTGCGGTGCTGCACGGCGCCCTATCGTGGTGCTTGGGAACGTGCGTGTGCCTGCTTGTCGCCTCGGCTATCGCAATGCCGCCGCTGCTGGACGTTTTCTTGCTGGCGTGCTTTGCCGGCGGGTTCGCCGTGGCCGCCTTCCTGCTGAGCTTGCCCAGCCTTGCCCAAGTGCTGACCGACATCGAGCGCACATGCCCGATGGCGTGCGGCCTGTGCTTCGGCGTTTTGATGGCTGCCCTGCTCGTTTCCCTGCGCATGATGCCGGGAAATCTGGCGGTCGCCGCTATCTCAGCCGCCCTTTCGGGCGCTTTGAGCTGGACGGTGATCGTCGCGATGCTTTTTCTTTCGGACGTGCTGTCCGGCCCGATGCGCGTTCACGGCGTGGCGGCGGCTTTCTCGCTGGCGACGTGCTTTGCGCTGATGGCAGTTGAGCAGGTGGTGGTCCCCTTCGTCATCCTGGCTTTCGTGGGGGCGGTGCTTTTAAGCGCGGAGCTTGCGGAGGCGAAGGACATCGAGGCGGATGAGGACAAGCCCCTGGTGAACATTTTCGCGCGCTTCAACAAGCGCGCTCCGTTTGCCAACGCCCTGTACGGCATCGTGTTCGGCATGACGGCGTCCTTCTCCCTGAAGTACGAGGCAAACGGCCTGGTTGTTGTTGCCCTGTTGGCTCTGGGAGTCGTTCTTGCCGGGTTGCTGCCGCGCAAGAGCAACGACAAGCTGGTTAACGAAGCGGTGGTGTTGGTGGCGGCCGGCTGCTTCCTCTGCATTATGGTGGAGCCGGAGTTCTTGGCACCGGTTGCCAACGGCGTGCTGCTGGGGTTGTTCGGCTTCTACTTTCTGCGCAACCTTGGGTGGGCTTTCGGCCAGTGCGTCAAGATCGGCAACTTGGACACGCCGGTGATCTCGCGGGCCCTGCTTCCCCTTCTGGCGGGCTTCTTCGCGGGTTCGCTCGTTGCCTTGGGGCTGGCGGTGGGAGGCAGCCAGGATCTCGTCGTCTACGCCGACGCGGCTGTTGTATTGGTGCTGGTGGTGTCTGCCGTATTTTTCACACCGAGCCTTGCCACCCCCTTCGCACGGGAGGACGGCGAGGGGAATGCGGGCAAGGGAGTGCCCGTTGGCGTTCCGGACAAGGGGCCGGATGCGCTTTTGAGGCGGCAATGCGACATCGTTCGGGGCGAGTGCGGGCTGACCGAGCGCGAGGCCGAAATACTTTTCCTGTTGTGCAAAGGCAGAACGGCGGAATACATAGGCAAGCAGCTGTTCATTTCAAGGAACACGGCTCGCGTTCACATCTACCATGTCTACAACAAGACGGACATACACGCGCAACAGAAGCTGATCGACTACGTTTCATCCATCGAGGCCGATTAGGCGGAAACCGCGCACAGCCTCGCCGCCATGTCACGGGCGGCTTGCAACTCTTGGGGGAAGCGTTCGGCGCGAACGGCGGCCTTGTGCGGCTCGTCGAAGTTCGAGGCCGCGTAGCGGGCGTAGTCGTCGAACTGGTAGTTGTCGGCCGAGACCACGTACGCGGACGGACCGCGCAGAAGCTCCAGATATCGTTTGTTCTCGTCGAACAGATGCGGGTAGCCCGCTGCCTCCACCCGGTCGTGCGGCATGCCCATGGCGTAAACGAAGCCGGTGGCGATGCGCCCCTCGAAGCACCGGCGGTCGGGCGCGTCGTAGGACAGGCACGGGAACACGAGGCGTTCGAGGAACGCCTTCGTCGCGGCGGTGACGCCGCCCAGGTAGATGGGCGACCCCAAGATCACCACGTCGCTTTCCATGGCGCGCTGGAGCACGGGCGAGAGGTCGTCGCGCAGGGCGCAGCGCCCGACGAGCCGACCGTCCTTCAGCTTGCAGGCGAAGCAGCTCGCACAGCCCTTGCAGTTCAAGTCGCTCAGGTGCACGAGCTCGGTCTGCGCGCCGGCGGACGTCGCGCCTTCGAGGGCCGCTTCGAGAAGCGTTGCCGTGTTCCTGTTCTTGCGCGGGCTTCCGTTGACGGCGAGCACCTTCATGGGCGTCTCCTTGCTTCGTCGAGCACGGTATCGAAGACTCGATTATCGCGCTTGCGGGAGGGGCGTGCAAGCGGAGAAGGATCTTGAGCCGGAACGCCTCGAAAGGGAACTGTCCCTTTGCGAGGCATTCCGGGCGACCTTGCGCGGCATGAGCGGGGCGCTTGCCGCGCAAGCGCATCTCGAGATATCTCCGCCTGCCGCTTTACAGCGGCAGGTCCTTCTTCTGGAAGCGGATGGCGCCTGCGACGTAGCAGACGACGGCCACGGCGGCCAGCACGGCCAGCTTCCACACGAAGGCGTAGTCCACGGCACCCGAGCCGATGGTGCCGATGGCGTTGATGTCGAACAGCCCGATGAGCGTGAGGTTGTTGAACACCCCGAGCGCCTCCACGCCGATGCCCATGTCGACGAGGCTCTGGGAGCCGAACATGCCCAGAAGCGATGCGAGGAAGAACCACACGGTGAGGCCGCCGCCGAAGGCCATGGACTTCTTGCTCTGGCTGAACACGCAGCTGCCGAAATAGCACAGGCCCGCGATCGCCTCGACGAGAACGTACATGCCCGCGTACAACATGACGGTTTTCTCCACGTTCACCTCGCCGAACAGCGCGATCGACGATCCGATGCGCACGCAGCACACGATGCCGATGATGACGAGCGGCACCACGATCAGGTAGGTCGCCTGGGTGATGGCCACGGCCGAGCGCTTCGTGGGCGTGGACAGCACGTAGGCCATCGATCCCTTGTCCACCTTGTCGGCCACGAGCGAGTTCGCAACGATCACGATGAGCAGCAGGATGGGCAGCAGCCCCATCACCGTGAAGTACATCTGGTTGAGCATGGACGTGCTGTCCATGGAGCCCATGGTGTCCATGAGGTCGGTGGACACGCCCATGGTGGCGAACATGGTGTTCATCATGTCCTCGATATCGAGGTCGTCGCCGCTGAACACGCCTTTCACCTGGCCCAGCGCGTACACGTACTCGAACTGCTCGACGTAGGTGTCGAGCGGAACGTCGGACTTCTCCAGCTGCACCGCCGCGTCTTGCAGCCCTTGGACGCTCAGGTCCAGGTCGGCTTGCTTGTTCATGAGATCGAACAGCGTTTCGTAGGGCGCCTTGTCCGACGTGCTGGCGAAGTCGTCGTAGGACAGGTCGGCCTGCGCCATCTCGTCGTAGGAGGCCATGGCGTACAGGTACGAGTAGAAGTCCTGCTGCGCCTCGGTCTTCTCGTCTGCGGTCAGCTCGCTTTTGCTGTCGGAACCCATGAGGTTCGTCGCGTAGTTGATGACCACGCACATGCCGCACATGATGACCAGGATGACCAAGGCCAGCACCAGGTTGGACTTGAAAGTCTGCTTCATCAAAGGCTTCGAGAAGAAGCGCGTCGTCTTGGTGTTCGCGCCCATGTTAGTTCGCTCCCTTCAGGTACACGTTCTTGAAGTGCTGCTCCAGCGTGAAATGCTCTTCGCTCAACGAGGCCACCGAATAGGCTTTCAGCGTGCGCAGCAGGTGGTTGAGGTCCTTCGCCGACACCTCGACGGTGACGGTGGCCGCAGCTTCGTCGACGGACTTCACGGGTTTCCACGCGCCTGCGAAGCGCCCGGCTTCGCTGCGCGACGCGAACGCGACATGGAAGGTCCTCGCGTCGCCGTTTCGCAGCTCGCGCAGGTCGAACACCTCGATGATCTTGCCGTCCCTGATCATGGCCACGCGGTCGCACACTTCCTCGATCTCCTCGAAGATGTGGCTCGACATGAACACGGTGCGTCCCTTCGCCTTCTCGGCGCGCACGAGGTCGAGGAACGTGTCGCGCATGAGCGGGTCCAGGCCGGTGGTGGGCTCGTCCAGCACGAGGATCTCCTTGTCGCCCATGAGCGCGGCGGCGATGGCCGTCTTCTGCTTCATGCCCTTCGACATGCGCTTGAGGTTGGCCGACGGGTCCAGCTGCAGCAGCTTCACCACGTGGTTCAGGTACGTGAAATCGGTCACGCCCAGGAACTCGGCCTGCGATTTCAGGAAGGCGGTGCCGGTGGGCAGGCTGGGGAAGGCGATCTCGCCCGGCACGTAGCTCACGTGGTTCATGATGCGCGTGGAATCGCGCCACGAGTCCATCCCCAAGATCGACGTGCTGCCCGCGTCGGGCTTGATGAAGCCCATGAGGTGGCGGATGGTGGTGGTTTTGCCGGAGCCGTTCGTGCCCACGTAGCCGAACACCTCGCCCCGCTTGACGCGCAGGTCGAGGTCGAACACGCCGCGACCGTGGCCGTAGTCCTTGGTCAGGCCGTCCACGCGGATGACGGCGTCTTCCATCTACCTCACCTCCTCGTATTGGCGGTCTTCCCGGTAGAACTGCATGAAGTAGTCCTCCAGGGTGAAGGGGATCTCCTCGAAGTCGGTCACGTCCGTGTCGGCGAGGTCGGCGATCAGCCGGTTCGCCTGGGCGTCGTTCACGTGGATCTTCGCCCGGCGCCGTTCGGGGCTCTGCGCGGCGAACTCGTAGGGCAGGGCGGTGAACGCGCGATAGGCGTTGTCGCTTGCGAAGGACACCTGGTAGAACCTCTCGCCGCGCTGGTGGAACTCGTTCGTCTCGAACTGCGACACGATGCGCCCGTCTTTGATGATGGCGATGCGGTCGCAGGTGGCGTCGACCTCGTTGAATAGGTGCGAAGAGAGGAAGACGGTTTTGCCGCGTCCTTTCTCCCATCGCACGTAGTCGATGAACACCTGCTGCATGACGGGGTCGAGGCCGCTCGTGGGCTCGTCGAGGATCAGGATGTCCGGATCGTGCATGAACGCGGTGACCACGGCCATCTTGCGCTTCACGCCCAGGCTCATCTCGCGCGTGGAGATGCTCGGGTCCAGGTCGAACGTGTCGAGCAGCAGCTTCAGATGCTCGTCGTTGCGCACGCCGCGCATCCGCTCCATCATGCGCAGGAACGCCGTGCCGGTCATGCCGGCGGGCAGTGCGATCTCGCCCGGCAGGTAGCCCACGCTGCGCTGCAGCTCGGCGGAGCGCGTCCAACAATCCTGCCCGAGGATGGCGGTCGTGCCTGCTTGCGGGCGGGAGAAGCCCATGAGGTGGCGGATGGTGGTGGTCTTGCCGGCGCCGTTCGGGCCGAGGAAGCCGAAGCACTCCCCGCGTTCCACCTCGATGGACACGTCGAACACGCCGCGGCCGTGGCCGTAGTCCTTCGTCAGATGGGAAATCGCTATCTCGGGCATGCGCATCACCCCTTACGCTTGTGGTAAACTATCCAACAACGTGTTGTGTGATAAAAGCATAGGGGGCGCAAGCCCGTACATCAACCGACAACTTCGTTGCGAATGTCGGACGATCGGAGGCGCATGGCATGAAGAAGCAGCCGGAGCAGACGGCGCAGACGCGCAAGAAGCTCATGGACTCGTTTTGGAAACGGTATCGCGAGGGCGGCATCGAGCAGGTGACGGTGGGGGCGGTGACCAAGGACGCCGGCTACAACCGCGGAACGTTCTACGAGTACTTCACCGACGTGTACGACCTGCTCGATCAGCTGGAGGACGAGCTGCTGGACGAGCTCGAGCGCAATGCGGCGGCCATCGTCGGCGCAGGGATCCCGCGCAGCCTCCACGAGTTCTCGATGCGGTGCGCGCAGCTGTTCGCCACGCACAACGAGGAGGTGCTCGTGCTGCTGGGCGACAAGGGCGACCCGCGGTTCCTCGTGAAGGTGAAGCGGACCATGATGCCGTTCTTCTTGCAGGTCACGGGCGTGTCGGAGGACGAGCCGAACGTCGAGTACCTTGCCGCGTTCATGTTCCACGCGATGTTCGGCCTCGTGAGCCAGTGGGGCGGGAACGGCAGGGACCTGCCGCCCGAGGAATTCCTCGAAATGATGCAGACCCTCGTGGCGAACGGTGTGTCGGGTTTCATCGGGCGCCCTTTGTTCGCCTAGAAGCTGGGCGTTGCCTGAGCGGGGCGATCGCAGGGGCGGCAGCCCGCTCCTGCGGGGCGATTCCGGCCGGCGCCGCGCGGTTGGGGCCGGCGGCTCCGGTTCTTGCTCTGTTTTCGGGGCGATTCGGCTGAATCTGACGGTATCATGGTCGGGTACGAGAAAACGGGTTTGCCGCGCCCGGAGGGTCGGGGCGGCCGCATGAGGACGAAAGGGCGACCATGGCGAAAATTCAGATGACCACGCCGCTGGTGGAGATGGATGGCGACGAGATGACGCGCATCATCTGGCAGATGATCAAAGACGAGCTGCTAGAGCCGCACATCGATTTGAAAACCGAGTACTACGATCTGGGCCTGGAGCACCGCAACGCCACCGACGACCAGGTGACGGTGGACTCCGCCGAGGCCACGAAGCGCCTGGGCGTGGCCGTGAAATGCGCCACCATCACGCCGAACGCCGCGCGCATGGACGAGTACGACCTCAAGCAGATGTGGAAGAGCCCCAACGGCACCATCCGCGCCATCCTGGACGGCACGGTGTTCCGCACGCCCATCACGGTCGCGGGCATCGAGCCGTGCGTGCGCAACTGGACGAAGCCCATCACCATCGCCCGTCACGCCTACGGCGACGTGTACAAGAACGCCGAGCTGCGCATTCCCGGCCCCGGCACGGTGGAGCTGGTGTACACCGCGGCCGACGGCGCCGAGACGCGCGAGCTGGTGCAGAAGTTCGACGGCCCCGGCATCGCCCAGGGCATGCACAACCTGGACGCGTCCATCGAGAGCTTCGCGCGCAGCTGCTTCGAGTACGCGCTCGACGTGCGCCAGGACATCTGGTTCGCCACGAAGGACACCATCTCCAAAAAGTACGACCACCGCTTCAAGGACATCTTTCAGGAGATCTACGACGCCGAGTACGCCGCGCGCTTCGAGGAAGCCGGGATCGAGTACTTCTACACGCTCATCGACGACGCCGTGGCGCGCGTGATGAAGGCCGACGGCGGCTTCATCTGGGCGTGCAAGAACTACGACGGCGACGTGATGAGCGACATGGTGTCGAGCGCCTTTGGCTCGCTGGCCATGATGACGTCGGTGCTGGTGAGCCCCCAGGGCTATTACGAGTACGAGGCCGCGCACGGCACGGTGCAGCGCCACTACTACAAGCACCTGAAGGGCGAGGAGACCTCCACGAACTCGGTGGCCACCATCTTCGCGTGGTCGGGCGCGCTGCGCAAGCGCGGTGAGCTGGACGGCCTGGACGACCTCGTGGCGTTCGCCGACCGTTTGGAGAAGGCCACGCTTGACACCATCGAGGCCGGCGAGATGACGGGCGATCTCGCGCTCATCACCACGCTGCCGAACCCCGTCAAGCTCAGCACGCGCGACTTCATCTTGGCCGTGGCCAAGCGCTTGGCGGCGTAACGGCGCGCATTCTTGCGAACGCGGAAGCGGCCTTGGCGGGATCGTCCCGCCAAGGCCGCTTTTCTTTGCCGTCAAAGAGGTTCGCGGCTGCGGCTTCATCCGCATCGCCTTACCTTTTTGACCTGCGGTTTGGCAACCCTTAATAATAATTTGAACCTTCGTTCGACCCCGTTGTCCTCCTTTCGTTTTGGCATACTTACAGTTTTAGCGACGCATATGCGACCGCATCGCGCTCAAAAGCGCTCGGGCAGGTTGCGCCGCGTTTTTCAAGATGGGCCCGCACGCGCCGAAGCTTGCACGGGGCGCGCTGCGGCGGGGGTAGAGGTACTCGGATCGGAGGAGAAGGATGGGCAAAGCTGGCATGAGAAGGGGCGTGGCGCTCCTGCTCGCCGCCCTTGCGCTCGCGCTCGCGCTTGCGCTCGCGGGACTGGCCGGGTGCGGCGGCGATGGCGGCAAAGAGGCTGCGGGCAACGGCAAAACGCTGCGGGTGGGCGTGCGCAGCGACGTGGTGGGCTTCGGCTACCTCAACGAGGACACGGGCAAGTACTACGGCCTGGAGATCGACATAGCCAACGAGATGGCCGAGCGGCTGGGCTACGACGATGTGGAGTTCGTGACCGTGCTGCCTGAGAACCGCAAGGACATGCTGCAGAACGGCGACGTGGACTGCCTGGTCGCCTGTTATTCCGTCGCGGAGTCGCGCGAGAAGAACTTCGACTTCTCGCCGGCGTACTACGAGGACTCCTCCATCGTGATGGTGGAGAACAGCTCGCTCGTCGCCGGCATCGAGGGACTCAAGGGCAAGACGATCGCCACCATGTCCGGAGCGAACACGGCTCCGCAGCTGGCGCAGAGGTTGACGGACGTGGGCTTCACGTCGGGCGAGGTGGTCTCTCAGACCGAGGACCACGCGGAAACGGTGTTCGACAACTTCCGCTTGGTGCAGCTCGACTCGTATCGGGATCTCAGCCAAGCGCTGGAGGAGGGCACCGTCGACGCCGCGTGCATGGACGGCAGCATCGCCCACACGTACCTGAACGACGGCCGCAGCATTCTCGGTTTCAAGATCGCCACCCAGAGCTATGGTGTGGCCACGCAGAAGGACTCCCCCTTGAGCAAACCGGTTTCCGACGCCGTTCAGGCGATGATCGACGACGGTACGGTCGCCGAGCTGACGGACAAGTGGGACTGACGGGGAGGCGCTGGAACATGTCGAGAAAACTCAAAGTCAAGATCGCCATCCTCATCGCGGTCGCGGCGGTCAGCATGGCCGCCATGGGCGTGTTGCTGGCCACGATGCAGACCGACCTGTCGCTGGACGGCTACACCCAGGAAATGCAGCAGGAGGCGGGCGCGCTTCCCGATTTGCTGGTGGACGCCGACGACGGCGTCAAGCAGAACACGGCCACGTACGATGCCATATTCCAATCGAAGGCCGAGAGCGTGGCTTTCATGGCGAACAACAACACGGGGTTCGAAGCCACGCCGGCGAAGATGGCCGAGTACCAGGATCTTCTAGGCGTCGACAACGTCATGGTGGTCGACCGCGAAGGGAATCTGATCGCGCAGGCTCAGGACACGCGCGCGAATTTCACCTACTCTCGCTTCAACCAGCTGCGCACGGTGTTCGAGGACGGGAAGCCGTCGAAGGCGGTGGAGATAGAGCTGCCCGACCAAGACTGGCTCATGCGCTACTACGCCGCCCGCATCGACGATTCCACCATGGTGGTGATCGAGCAGAACCCCGCGGAGCTGCGCGAGTTGACGCAGATCGCGGGTTCCACCGAAAGCGTGCTCAAGAACATCGCCATAGGCCAGCACGGCTATATGTTCGCGGTGTCGGCGCAAGACTACCTGGTTGAGTACCACCCGAACAGGAACCTGGTGGGCGCCGACGCCATCGACAAGGGAATCGACGCGGCCGATTTGGAAAACGGCGCCTTCTCGTGGATGACGCTGGACGGCGAGTCGCTGTACTGTCACGTGAGCAAGATCGGCGACACGTACTACATCGCCGCCGTGCCCGAAAGCGACATGGCCGCCACGCGCAACATCACGGTGGGCGTCATCCTGTTCATCTTCTTCGCGGTCATGGTCGTGGTCATCATGTACGGCGTGTTCGTCATGCGCGAGGACGAGCGCCAAGGGCACGACTCCGAGAACTATCGCGAAATGGGGCCGTTGCGCTACAACAAGGTCATCGGCAGGAAGGCGGCCGTGCTGTCGCTCGTGGGCTTTTTGGGCATCCTGCTGGTGTCGTTCTACATGCAAACGCTGTTCGCGCTCTCGTCGCAGTCGGTGGCCAACAACGAGCGCGCCGACGAGATGGTGGAGACCATCCAACGCGCGAACGACCGCACGGACGATCTCAGCAACCAGTACGGCGAGCGCTACCTGAGCAAATGCCGCGTGGCGGGTTACATCCTCGATCGCAACCCCGCGCTGGCGAACAGCGACGATTTGAAGAAGCTCGGCGACGTGCTCCAGATACAGTACCTGTACGTCTACGACGAGACCGGCTTCATGACGGCCACCAGCTCCTCGTACACGAACTTCACCTTGAGCGAGAACCCCGACGACCAGTCCTACGAGTTCAGGAGGCTGCTCCAGGGCGCCGACGCGGTGGTCCAGGAGCCGCGGGCCGACGACATAACCGGCGAGCTGCGCCAGTACATCGGCGTGTCGCTGCATGACGCGAAGGGCAACGCGAGCGGCCTCGTGCAGATCAGCGTCCGCCCGACGCGCTTGGAGAACCTGCTGTCCACCGTGCAGATCGGCAGCGTGCTCGACGGCGTGAAGGCCGGATCCGACGGGTTCGCCTTCGCGGTGAGCAAGGCCGACGACACGTTCGCCTACTTCCCCGACCAGCGGCTCGTCGGCAAGAACGCGCTCGAGCACGGCATGACGGAAAACCAGCTGAAGGACGGGTACTGCGACTACGTGTCCGTCGACGGCGTGCAGTACTACGCCTCATCGGCCGAAACGGACGACTACTACCTCTACATCGCCGGCGCCGAAGGCGAGCTCATGGCCGAGCGCGTTCCCCTGACGCTCGCCACGGGCGGCGTGGCCCTGGTGTGCCTGGCGGTGATATTCCTGCTGCTGTCGTTCGAACCCCGTCGCAGCTCCTCTGCGCCTCGGCGCAAGGAGGAGGGAACCGAATCGCGCATGTTCGACGTGAAGATGCCGAGCGGTCGTGTGGCCAAGACCGAGTCCGCCGCAAGCCGCTGGCTCGACCGATCGTTCAGGTGGGAAGAGCGCACGGCCGAGCAGAAGACGGCAGCGGTGGTGAAGTGGCTCGTGGGCATCTCGGTGGTCGCCGTGTGCGTGGCCGTGGTGTTCCAGGACCGCTTCTTCGGCAGCAACTCCATCTTCTCCTACATTCTTGGCGGCGAGTGGGAGCGCGGTCTGAACGTGTTCGCCCTTACCGCATGCCTCATGTTCGTGTGCGTGGCCCTCACCGTGGTCGCGGTGGTGCAAAAGCTGCTGAACCTGCTGGCCACCGTGCTGGGCGCCCGCGGCGAGACCGTGTGCCGCCTGTTGGGCAGCTTCATCAAGTACGCCACCATCATCGGCATGCTGTACTACTGCCTGGCCCTGGTGGGCGTGGACACCACGACGCTGCTTGCCTCGGCGGGCATCCTGTCCATCGCCATCAGCTTCGGCGCGAAGGAGCTGGTGTCGGATATCCTGTCGGGCCTGTTCATCATCTTCGAGGGCGAGTTCCGCGTGGGCGACATCATCAAGGTGGGCGACTGGCGCGGCACCGTGGTGGAGATAGGCGTGCGCACCACGAAGGTGGAGGACGGCTCGCAGAACATCAAGGTCATCCGCAACAGCGACATCAGCAACGTGATCAACATGACCAAGGAGACGTCCTACGCCTCGTGCGACGTCGGGATAGAGTACGGCGAGTCGCTCGAGCGCGTGGAGAACATCCTGGCAAAGGAGCTGCCGTTCGTCCGCAAGCGCCTGCCGGCCATCATCGACGGCCCGTTCTACAAGGGCGTGGTGGCGCTGGGTGACAACAGCGTGAACATCCGCATCGTGGTGCAGTGCGCGGAGACGGACCGCATCCAGCTGGAGCGCGACCTGAACCGCGAGATGAAGTTGATCTTCGACAAGTACGACATCAGCATCCCGTACCCGCAGGTGGTGCTTAACCAGCCCACCGAGTTCAAGAAGGCGACAGACGCGGAGAAGCGCAGCGCCGACCAGTTCAACGAGCAGCAGAAGGCCGCTGCGAAGGAGCTCGGAAACGAGGAAGAGGATCAGACGCGGTAGGCCCTTGCGGCCGAAGCGCGCTACGAGGCCCGGGAGTTGTCCCGGGCCTCGCCTTGTTGTGGCATAATCAAGCGGATGCAAGAGAAGGGAATCCGCATGGCACGAACCGGGGCTCCGTCGACGACGCGCCGCACGCTCCACTACTTCTGGCTGGTCACCCGAAAGCACCTCGGGTTGTTCGCCGCGCTCATGACCGCGACGTTTCTGTTCGTGGCGCTGCTTTCGTACGGTAACCCCTACGTCATGAGCCTCGTCGTGGATCGCGTGAGCGCGGGCTCGGTGGCGCCCGACGAGGTGTTCGCGGTGTTCGGCCCCTACATCCTGGCGCTCATCCTCATCAACGTGGCCGGCCAGGCGGCCAGCAAGGTGCAGGACTACACCATGTACCGGCTGGAGATCGCCGCATCCTACGATTTGGCTACCATGTCGTTCGACGCGCTGTCGAACCAATCGATGTCGTTCCACTCCAACCGTTTCGGCGGCACGCTGGTCAGCCAGACGACGAAGTTCATGAGCGCCTACCAGCTTCTGCTGGAAACCATCACGTTCCCGTTTCTGCCGGTCATCTGCTCGGTGGTGTTCACCTGCGCCATCCTGGCGCCCCGCGTGCCGGTGTACGTGGCCATCCTCATGGTGCTGCTGGCGGTGTACGCGGGCGTGTCGTACTACATGTACAAGCGCATCCTGCACCTCAACGAGCAGGCGGCCAGCGCGCAGAACCAGCTGTCGGGCGAGCTGTCCGATTCGGTGGCGAACATCCTGGCGGTGAAGACTTACGGGCGCGAGGATTACGAGCGGGGGCTGTTCGACCAGGCGAACCGCGAGGTGGTGGCGCGCGACTCGAAGCGCATGTGGGCGTCGCTGACGCGCGGCATCGTGACGGCGTGCATCACCATCGTCATCATGAGCGTGGTGGCCGTGTTCATCGCGGGCGGCAACGCGTGGTACGGCATCACGCCCGGCACGCTGGTGGTGATGTTCACCTACACCTACACGGTGACGAACCAGTTCAACTTCATCAACAACGGGCTGCAGCGCTTCAACCGCGCGTTCGGCGACGCGAGCGGCATGACCGTGATCCTCGACGAGCCGCGCCTCGTGGACGACAAGCCCGGCGCGCCCGAGCTGGAGGTGCGCGAGGGCGCCATCGACTTCGAGGGCATCGACTTCTGGTACACCGACGGCGACGCGTGCACGCACGTGTTCGACGACTTCGAGCTGCACATCCCCGCGGGCCAGCGCGTGGGCCTCGTGGGCACGAGCGGGGCGGGGAAGACCACGCTCACGAAGCTGCTGCTGCGCCTGTCCGACATCCAGGAGGGGCTCATCCTCATCGACGGGCAGAACATCGCCGAGACGACGCAGCAGTCGCTGCGCCGCCAGATCGCCTACGTGCCGCAGGAGGCGCTGCTGTTCCATCGCAGCATCGCCGAGAACATCGCCTACGGGCGGCCCGACGCCACGATGGAGCAGATCCGCGAAGCGGCGCGCCAGGCGAACGCGCTGGAGTTCATCGAGCGGCTGCCGCAGGGCTTCGACACCGTCACGGGCGAGCGCGGCGTGAAGCTGTCGGGCGGGCAGCGCCAGCGTATCGCCATCGCGCGGGCGCTTCTGGCCGACTGTCCGGTGCTCGTGCTGGACGAGGCCACGAGCGCGCTCGACTCCGAAAGCGAGCAGCTGGTGCAAGACGCGCTGGCCACGCTCATGCGCGGGCGCACGTGCATCGTGGTGGCGCACCGCCTGTCCACGGTGGCCAGCCTCGACCGCATCGTGGTGCTCGACGGCGGCAAGGTGGCCGAGGACGGCCCGCACGCCCGGCTCATCGAGGCCGGCGGCGAGTACGCGAATTTGTGGAGCCGCCAGACGGGCGCGTACCTGGAATAGGGAGGCGTGGCGTTCGCATGCGGCGGCACCGACGCGGGTGCGTGCAGCGCGGCCGAGGGGTGCGGATGGGCGTTGCAGGCGGTCTGCGCGCGGAGCGCGGTGCCGCCGCGGGTGCAGACGGCCTGCGTGTCTGATTTGGCGAATCGTGGCCGAATATGACGGAAATTTGTCATCTTGAAGCTTCGGTTTTTGTCGTGCGCATGGGGTCTCCAGCAGCCTGCAGTGTTTCCCCTGTTCGCGAAAGAGGCAATACTCGCAACCAACCATGTGCGGTATACCGCATGACGAACTTCCGTCGTATTCGGCCACGAGCGCGCACAGGAGCGACATCGAAGAACCGGAAGGCGGCGTTAACGAAGCAGTTCCGAGCGAAGCGCGAGCTGTCGGGCGGGGTAGTCGCGGCATCGCGGTCTGATCCTTGTGCCCAAGTGCCCGGCCAGGATGCGTGCGAAACGGTTGTACTCGCGATAGTTGGTCACTTGCCGCCACGTTGCGGTCACTACGGTGAGGCCGAGGGATTCGAGCGCGTTGCGACGCGCGGCGTCCTCGGCGATGCGCGTCGCGCCGGTGTGGCACAGCGTGCTGTCGTACTCGACGGCCACCTTCTCGCCGGGCCAGAGCAAATCGCATCGGAAGAAATCGCGGTCGGTGATCCAGCCGGCTCGCTTGCCGAGCGGGACGGGGGCGTTCATGCGCGGCCGGGACACGTTGCTTCCTCCCCGCGTGCAGGGAAGCGTCAGCAGCGCGGTCAAGGTGGACTCGCGCGGAGAAGCCGACCCGCTCATCACGAAGGGAAGCGCCTGACGCGCGGCTTTCGCGCCGCGTACACCCTCGATCCTGTTCAGGTAGGCGGCCAATCTCGCGGGCGTGGTGAGGGGCGTCCTGTTCCTGACGCGGTAGGGCTGGCTTTCGTCGGGTGCGTAGGTGCCGCAGAGCTCGCAGCCTAGATGAACCGCGCGGGGGAAGCTCAGGAGCGAGGCCAGGTGAACGAAGGTCAGCTCGGGGCTCGTGACAAGAAGGGCCTCGCCACCGTTTGGAAGCGTGATCGCTCGCAGCGAGCCGACGGGCAGGGGCTTCGTTTGATGAACGACGAGCCCGGGCGTGTTCCTTCGGTGCCCATCGAGTGCCAGGACGTGGACGGGGAGGGAAAGGGCTCCGTTTTTGACAAGCGGGTGTTCCTGCGCGAAAAACGAGGTCGGCGCGTTCTCGGGGAGCTTGCACGTGCGGCACGGATCGCGCGCGGAGCCCGCGTCGCTGAGGGCGGAGCGCCAGAATTCGAGTGCGGACGTATAGGCGAGGATCATGTTCATGGCGCGAGTGTACCATGGTGTAATACCTGATGAGAGTAGAATTTTTCGGCGTTGGATTCGAGCAAGATCCGCGCAAGATCCATGCAATATCCGCACAAGGTTTCCGTTGGAAAAGAAGTATACTGTACGAACAAGTGTTTCTATGATTGTGCGGTGAGGAGGGCGGCGTGGCCAAGGAGCGCACGTACATGTGCATCGATTTGAAGAGCTTCTACGCGAGCGTCGAATGCGTCGACCGCGGGCTGGACCCGCTGACGGCGAACCTCGTCGTGGCCGACCCCGACCGCACGGAGAAGACCATCTGCCTGGCCATCACGCCGTCCATGAAGGCGCTGGGGCTTTCGAGCCGCTGCCGCGTGTTCGACATTCCCACGGGCGTGGACTACGTCATGGCGAAGCCGCGCATGCAGCGCTACATGGAGGTTTCCGCCAACATCTATTCCGTCTACTTGCGCTATGTGTCGCCCGAGGACGTCCACGCGTACTCTATCGACGAGTGCTTCATCGACGCGACGCCGTATCTGGCGTTGTACCAGGTGAACGCCAAGGAGTTCGCCGTCATGCTCATGGACGCGGTGCTGGCCGAGACGGGCATCTGCGCCACGGCCGGCGTGGGCACGAACCTGTTTCTGGCCAAGGTGGCGCTGGACATAACGGCGAAGCACGTGGACGACCATATCGGCTATCTCGACCAGGCCGAGTTCGAGCGCACCATTCAAACCCACCGGCCCATCACCGACATCTGGAACATCGGTCCGGGCATCGCGAAGCGCCTGGCGAAGTACGCCGTGTACGACCTGCGCGGCGTGTGCGAGATGAGCGAGAGCACGCTGTACCGCGAGTTCGGCGTGAACGCCGAGTACCTGATCGACCACGCTCACGGGGTGGAGCCGTGCACCATCGCCGACATCCACGCCTACGAGCCCAGCGCGCACTCGCTGATGAACGGCCAAGCGCTGCCGTGCGACTACGCCCACGACGAGGCGAAGGACGTGCTGAAGGAGATGGTGGACCAGCTGGTGCTCGACCTGGTGGACAAAGGCTTGGTGGCCGATTCGATATCGCTGTACGTGGGGTACGCGAAAGAGCGGGGAGCGGATGCGGATCCGGATGGGCGGGAGGGGCCCGGCGCGTATTTCGACGGCGGCCACGGAAGGCGTCCCGCAAGCGGCAGGCGCGGCGGAGCCCACACCGGCGCCACGCGCCGACAGCCCGACCGCACGAACCTCTACTCCAAGCTCATGCCGCGTTTCCTCGACCTGTTCGAGGAAACGACGCGCAAGGACCTTCCCATTCGTCGCATCAGCGTGGGCTTTGGAGGCGTGATGCCCGAGGAATTCGCCACGATGGACCTGTTCACAGACGAGGCTGCGGAGGCCGAGGAGCGCAACCTGCAAAAGGCGGTGCTGGCCGTGAAGGACCGGTTCGGCAAGAACGCGCTTCTGCGCGGCACCAGCTTGAAGGAGAAGGCCACGGCGCGCGAGCGCAACGAGCAGATAGGGGGCCACCATGCCTGAGCAGCGCCCCCGCGCCGACCGCGCGCAGCAGTTCATGCCCTTCGCGGCGCTCAGGGGCTACTACGACCTCATCCGCGAGCGCGAGCGCACGGTGGAGCCGAAGCGCGAGCTGACCGACGAGGAGGCGCTCGAGCTGTCGCAGCGCTTCGCGCAGGTGGAGCGGCGCACGATGGCGCGCGTCGTCCACTACGACGGCGAGGCGTACGTGACGACGCGCGGCCTAGTGAGCGACATCGACCTCGCGGCCCGTACTGTCACCGTCGTCCGCACCCGCATCGCCTTCGACGACATCGCGGACATCGAGGTGGATGCATAGCCTTTGCTTCTTTTTCGCCGTTCCTTCCTTTGTCATCCTGAGCGAGCAAAGCGAGTCGAAGGATCTTCAGCGCAGGAGGTCTCCCGTTGTCGAAGATCCTTCGACTGCGCTCAGGATGACAGCCGGGGAGCCTTGCTCGCTCGGGGTGCCGGTCGGCTCGCCTGGTCCTACAGGTACCTGCCGGTGACGCTATCGGGGTTCGCGGCCGCCTCCTCGGGGGTGCCGACGGCCACGATGCGGCCGCCGAGGGCGCCGCCGCCGGGGCCGAGGTCCACCACGTAGTCGGCGTTGGCGATGACGTCCAGGTCGTGCTCGATGACCACGACCGTCGCGCCGCGTTCCACCAGGCGCTCGAACACCTCGAGCAGCGTGCGCACGTCCAAGGGGTGCAGGCCGATGGTGGGCTCGTCGAACACGAACACGGCGTCTTCCTGCTCGCGCCCCATCTCGCTGGCCAGCTTCAGGCGCTGGGCCTCGCCGCCCGACAGCGCCGGCGTGGCCTCGCCCAGCGTGAGGTAGCCGAGCCCTAGGTCGTGAAGCGTCTGCAGGCGGGCACGCGCCTTCTTGAGGTCCGCCACGGCTTCCAGGGCCTCGTCCACGCTCCGGGCCATGAGGTCGGGCAGCGAGACCATATCCACCGGGTCGTCGGCATGCGGCCGGCGGATGCGGTCGGCCTCCGGGGCGTAGCGCGAGCCGCCGCACACGGGGCAGGTGATGTCCACGTCGGGCAGGAACTGCACGTCCAGGCTGATGGAGCCCGTGCCGTCGCATTCGGGGCAACGCAGCTTGCCCGTGTTGTAGGAGAAGTCGCCCGCTTTAAGCCCGGCTGCCTTGGCGTCGGGCGTGCGCGCGAAAGCGCGGCGCAGCTCGTCGTGGACGTCGGCGTAGGTGGCCACGGTGGAGCGCACGTTGATGCCGATGGGGGAGGCGTCGATGAGGTTCGCGCGATCGATGCCCTCGGCCTCGATCGCGCAAACGTGGGCGGGGAGCTTGGCGCCGCTCGCGCGCGCCTTGAGCGCCGGGACGAGGCTCTCCAGCACGAGCGTGGTCTTGCCCGAGCCGGACACGCCCGTCACGGCGGTCAGGCGGCCACGCGGGATGGCTACCTCGAGCGGCTTCACCGTGTGCAGCGCGTCCGTGGCCAGCCGGATGCGGCCGAGGTCGAAGACGTGCTCCGCTGCCGCGCGCCGGCGCACGCGCACCGACTGCGCGCCGGAGAGGAAACCGCCGGTGCGCGAGGCGGGGTCCGCCTCGATCTGGGCCACGGAGCCCTGCGCGATCACGCGCCCGCCGTCCGCGCCGGCGCCGGGGCCTATCTCGACGATGTGGTCGGCGGCGGAGAGGATGCGCGTGTCGTGGTCCACCATGACGATGGAGTTGCCGTCGGCCAAGAGGTCGCGCATCACGTCCAGGAGGCCGTCCACGTTCGACGGGTGCAGGCCGATGGACGGCTCGTCCAGCACGTACAGCACGCCGGTGGTGCGGTTGCGCACGGCGCGAGCCAGCTGCACGCGCTGGCGCTCGCCGGTGGAGAGCGTGGAGCCCGCGCGGTCGAGCGCGAGGTAGTCCAGCCCCAGGTCAACGAGGCGGCCGGCCGTGTGCTGGAACGACTCGGCGATGTTCGCGGCCATCGGGCGCATCTCGGGCGCGAGGCCGTCGGGCACGGCATCCACCCATGCGACCAGCTCCCCCAAGGTCTTCGCGGACGCCTCGGCCAGGTTGATGCCCGCCACCTGCGGCCGGCGCGCCGCCTCGGATAGGCGCGTGCCGTGGCAGACGGGACAGGCGCCCTGCTTGAGGAAGCGGGCCACGCGCTTCAGGCCCTTCTCGTCCTTCACCTTCGCCAGCGCGTTCTCCACGGTGTAGACGGCGTTGTAGTAGGTGAAGTCCAGCTCGGCGAAGGTGTCGGTCTTCTTGGCCTTGTACAGGATGTGCTTCTTCTCGGCCGGGCCGTTGAACACGATGTCGCGCTCGGCGGGCGTCAGCTGGTTGAAGGGCACGTCGGTGCGCACGCCCATCTCGCGCGCGACCTGCTTCATGAGGTCCCACATGAGCGTGCTCCACGGCGCGACGGCGCCCTCGTCGATGGAGAGCGTCTCGTCGGGCACGAGCGAATCCCGATCCACGGTGCGCACGATGCCCGTGCCGTCGCACTCGGGGCAGGCGCCGCCGCTGTTGAAGGCCAGGTCCTCCGCGCCGGGGCCGAAGAACTCCACGCCGCAGACGGGGCACGTGATGGGGCGCTCCGCGGCGACGTTCAGCGTGGGAGGCACGCGGTGGCCGTTCGGGCACACGTGGCTGCCTGCGCGCGAGAACAGCAGGCGCAGGCTGTTCAGCAGCTCGGTGGACGTGCCGAAAGTGCTGCGCACGCCGGGCACGGCGGGGCGCTGGTGCAGGGCGAGGGCCGCGGGCACGTGCAGCACCTCGTCCACCGCCGCGCGGCCCGCCTGCGTGAGGCGCCGCCGCGTGTAGGTGGAGAGCGCCTCCAGGTAGCGGCGCGATCCCTCGGCGTACAGCACGCCCAGAGCGAGGGAGGACTTGCCCGACCCCGACACGCCCGCGATGCCCACGAGCCGGCCGAGCGGGATGTCCACGTCGATGTTCTTCAGGTTGTGCACGCGCGCCCCGCGCACCTGGATGCGGTCGGGGCCGTGCTGGCAGCGGTCTGCGTTTGCCGCCGTTGCGTTCGAATGGACCGGTTCCATGCCGAAGGATCGCCTGCTTTCCGCGTAGTCGGTTTCTTTGACATGGTAGTGTATCGAGGCGGTTTTCCGCCCTTTCACCCCTCTTTTCCGCATTTCGTTCGCCAGCGGATGCTGTGCTGCAAGAAGGGAGCCCGCCCTGCCGATGGGGCGGAGGATCGGGGGAGGGGCTTTACGCCTTGCCCTTCACCATGGAAAGGGAGATCTTGCCGCGGTCCTTGTCCACGCCGGTCACCCACACGGTGACCGTGTCGCCCACGGCTACCACCTCGCTCGGGTGCTTGACGAAGCGGTCGGCCATCTTGGACACGTGCACGAGGCCGTCCTGCTTCACGCCCACGTCCACGAACGCGCCGAAGTCCACGACGTTGCGCACGGTGCCGGTGAGCTCCATGCCCGGCGCGAGGTCGTCGAAGTCGCGCACGCCCTCGCTGAACACGACCTCCGGCGCGTCGTCGCGCGGGTCGCGGCCCGGCTTCTCCAGCTCGGCCACGATGTCGCGCAGCGTGGGCGCGCCCACGCCCAGCTCGGCGGCCAGCGCGTCCACGTCGCCGAGGCGGCTTGCGATGTCGGGGACGCCGCCGTCCGCGAGCGCTTCGGGATTCACCTTCGCCCGCTTGAGCAGCTCACCCGCTGCGGCGTAGCTTTCGGGGTGCACGCTCGTGGCGTCCAGCGGGTTCTTCCCGCCGCTGATGCGCAGGAAGCCCGCGCAGTTTTGGAAGGCCTTCGCGCCCAGCTTCGGCACCTTCTTGAGCTCCTTGCGGTCGGCGAACGCGCCGTGCTCCTCGCGGTAGGCCACGATGTTTCGGGCTACGGCGGCGCTGACGCCCGACACGTAGCCCAAGAGGCTGGGACTGGCCGTGTTGAGGTCGACGCCCACGCGGTTCACCACGTTCTCCACCACGCCCGTGAGCGCGCGCTCGAGCGCCGCCTGGTTGAGGTCGTGCTGGTACTGGCCCACGCCGATGGACTGGGGCGGGATCTTCACGAGCTCCGCCAGCGGGTCCTGCAGGCGGCGGCCCAGGCTCATGGCGCCGCGCGTGGTGACATCGAGGTCGGGGTACTCCTCGCTCGCCAGCTTGGACGCCGAGTACACCGACGCGCCGGCTTCGTTCACGATGGTGTAGCGCACGGGTTTATTCAGCTGGGGTATGAGGTCGGCCACCACCTCCTCGGTCTCGCGGCTGCCCGTTCCGTTGCCGATGACGATGACGTTGACGTCGTAGCGCCGCACGTACTCCGCCAGCCGTGCCTGCGTCTCCTTCACCTGGGAGCGCGGCGGGGTGGGGTAGACGGTGGTGTGGTCGAGCAGCTTGCCGTACTCGTCCAGCACGGCCACCTTGCAGCCCGTGCGGTAGCCGGGGTCGAGCGCGATGACGCGCGCGCCGCGCACGGGGCGCTGCTGCAGCAGGCTCTCGGTGTTCTTGGCGAACACGCGGATGGCGTCCGTCTCGGCGCGCTCGGTGAGCTCGGCGCGCAGGTCGCGCTCCACCGACGGCGCGATCAGGCGCTTGTAACCGTCCGTGATGGCGGCTTTCAGGGGCGCGGCGAACGGGCCGGTGCCGCGCACGATGCGGCGCTCCAGCTGTTCGATGGCCGCATCGGCGTCGACGCGCACCTTCACCTTGAGCTTGCCCTCCTTCTCGCCGCGGTTGACGGCGAGGACGCGGTGGTTGGGGATGCGCGTCAGCGGCTCGGAGAAATCGTAGTACGCCTCGTAGACGGTCTTCTCGGCGGCGTCGGCCGCCTCGACGGCGAGCGCGCCGTTGCGCTTGGTGAAGGTGCGCAGGGCCGCGACGTGCTCGGCGTCGTCGGCGACGACCTCGGCCACGATGTCCTGGGCGCCCTGCAGCGCGGCTTCGGGGGTGGGGAAGCCGGCTTCCGCGTTCACGAGGTCGGCGGCCAGGGCCAGCGGTTCCTTGCCGCTGCGCCCCTGAGCGAGGATGAGCAGCGCGAGCGGCTCGAGCCCGGCGTCGCGCGCCTTCGAGGCTCGGGTGGCGCGCTTCTTCCGATAGGGCTTGTACAGGTCCTCCACGCGCTGCATGACCGTGGCGGCCTCGATCTTCGCGCGCAGGTCGGCCGTGAGCTTGCCCTGCTCCTCGATCGAGCGCAGCACCTCGTCTTTGCGGGCCTCGAGGTTGCGCAGGTAGGCAAGGCGCTCGTCCAGGTCGCGCAGCGTGGCGTCGTCCACGCCGCCGGTGGCCTCCTTGCGGTAGCGGGCGATGAAGGGGATGGTGTTCCCCTCGTCGATGAGGGCGATGACGGCCGCCACCTGCGCGGCGGTGAGGTTCAGCTCCTGGGCGATGGTTGCTTGGATGGAAGGCACGGTCTTTGCTCCTGATCTCGAGGATGTGTCGGCTTGCCATTATAGGCGATGACGGGACGCAACTGGGAGAGGCGGAAGCCTGGCAGCGCTTGCGAAAGGAGGTCGTCCCTGTTGTCGTCCTGAGCGGAGGCCGCAAGGCTGCCCCCGTTGTCATCCTGAGCGGAGGCCGCAAGGCCGGAGTCGAAGGATCTTCGGCAACAGAGGGCTTTCGTTCTTGAAGATCCTTCGACTGCGCGCTTCGCGCTCCGCTCAGGATGACAACGGGGGTCCGGCTTCGGTTTCCGCAGGATGACGAAAAAGGTTCGGCCTTCGGTCTCTGCTCGGGCCTTCGCTGCGGATTGACAAAACGCGCCGATCCGTCAAACTTGCCTGACGGTCCCTCGCGGTAGGAGTATCATTGACCGGTATTTCGATCGGGTGCGGAAAGGGGTCTCGGCGGGCATGGGAAACGTGTGGCGCGTATTCAAGCGCGATGTCCTGCGCCTGCTCAAAGTGCCTCCGGCCCTGGTGGTGGTGCTCGCCCTGCTCGTTTTGCCCTCGGTGTACACCTGGTACAACGTCGTGGGCTTCTGGAACCCCTACGACAACACGGGCAACCTGCGCGTGTGCGTGGTGAACGAGGACGCGGGCGGCAAGAGCGACCTCACCGGCGAGCTGCACGTGGGGGACATGATCGTGGACGAGCTGCATGAGAACACGCAGCTCGACTGGGCGTTCACCGACCGCGACGCCGCCATGCGCGAGCTTGAGTCGGGGGAAAGCTACGCCGCGTTCGTCATCCCCGAGAACTTCACCGAGCAACTGCTCTCGTTGACCACGGGGGATTTCACGCAGCCCAAGCTGGAGTACTACGTGAACGAGAAGGCCGGCCCTGTGGCCCCCAAGATCACCGACACGGGCGCCAGCACGCTCGACGAGACCATCAACTCGACGTTCGTGTCCACGGTGAGCGACGTCGCCGCCGACGCCATCGACCAAGCGCTGGACGAGTCGCGCGAAACGATGGACGCGTCGCGCTCCCGGGCCGTCTCCGAGATAGCGGAGGTCGTGCGGGCGGTGGGCGACGCCCGCGCCTCGTTCGCGGAGATATCGTCGGCCACCGACCAGGCGCAGGGCAAGGTGGGCGATGCGAGGGACGCGCTCGGCCGCGCGCGCACGGCGGCGGGGACCGCAAGCGACGCGCTTTCGACCATTTCCGACCTGACGATGCGGATGCAATCCGAGCTGGCGGGCTTCTCCGCGGCGGCCATGCCCGCCGTGAGCCAAGGGCTGGCTGCGGTTTCCCAGGCGTCTTCCAAGGCGAACGAGGCGGCGTCCGGCCTTATCGGCGCGGCGGGAGAGGCCCAGGGGAGCATCGGCACCACGCTGGCGCAGGGGCAGGCCGTGGTCGACGAGAGCAAGGCCCTCGCCGCCTATCTGCGGGAGTTGGCGGATTCGCAGGTCGACGAGACGGCCAAGCAAGCGATGCGGGACATCGCCGACGAGCTCGACAGAAACGCCGCCGACGCCGAGAAAACGTTGGAGGGCCTGGGCAAGCTCAACGACCAGGCGGGTAGCGCCACGCAGGCCGTGTCGCAAGCGAGCGATTCCCTCAACGCCGCCGTGCAGCAGGCGGCCAGCGGAGCCGAGGCCTATTCGAACAGCCTGTTCGGCACCACGATACCCGCCGTCAACGAGAGCCTGGCGCAGCTGGGCGCGACGTCGGCGTCGCTGGCGACCGCCGTGTCGAACCAGCGCTTGCTCATCGACCAGGCCCAGCTCGTGCTCGACCAGCTTTCCTCCACGCTGGGCGTCGCCAAGGACGCGCTCGGCCAAACCGACGGCATGCTCGGCGACCTCGAGCGGGACATGGACACCGTGCGCACGGACGTGCTGGCGCTGAGCGAATCGGATGCCCTGACGAAGGCGTTCGGCGAAGACGGCCTCGACGCCTCCAAGATCGCCGACTTCATGGGCTCTCCCACCGAGCTCGTCACCGAGCAGCTCTACGAGCTGAACGCCTACGGCTCGGCCATGGCCCCGCTGTTCATGAACCTGACGTTTTGGATAGGCGCCTTCATGCTGCTGGTCATCATGAAGCAGGAGGTGGACGGCGAGGGCATTCGCAACCTCACCGTCACGCAGCGCTACCTGGGCCGCTTCCTGCTGCTTGCGGCCATGGCCGTGCTGCAGGCGGTGATCTGCTGCGCCGGCGTGCTGGCGCTCGGCGTGCAGGCCGCCAACGCGGCGGCGCTGTTCTTCGCGGCCGCCGTGGCCTCGCTTTCGTACCTGAGCATCATCTACGCGCTTTCGGTCACGTTGCAGCACATCGGCAAGGGGATCTGCATCGTGCTCGTGTTCGCGCAGATTCCGGGCGCCACGGGGTTGTACCCCATCGAGATGACCTCGGGCTTCTTCCAGGCCGTCTACCCGTTCTTCCCGTTCACGTACGGCATCGGCGCCATGCGCGAGGCCATATGCGGCTTCTACGGATCGCACTACGCGGACGCCATCGGCACGCTGGCGCTGTTCTTCGCGCTGTTCATGGCGCTGGGGCTGCTGGTGCGTCCCCTGATGGCGAACGTCAACCGCATGGTGGCCGGCCAGGTGAGGGAAAGCGGCATCTTCAACGGCGAGGACGTGGAGATACCCGCGCGCCCCTACCGGTTCTCGCAGCTGTTCCGCGCGCTGTCGGACAAAGACGAGTACCGCGAGGAGCTGCAGGCGCGCTACGAGCGCTTCGCGCGATGGTACCCGCGCCTCATCCGTGCCTCCGTGGCCCTGGGCCTGTCGGTGCCGGTCGCGCTCACGGTGGTCTTCGCGCTCACGCCCACCGAGAAGGTGTGGCTGCTCACCGCGTGGCTGGTGTGGCTGGTGGCGGTGTTCGTGTTCCTGGTGGTGCTGGAGAGCCTGCGCGCCAGCTTCGAGCGGCAGATGAGGCTCGACGACATGACCGAGGAAGGGCTGCTCGGGTTGGGCGCTGCGCGCAACGCCATGGAGCGCTCGGGCGCCGAGACGGATGCGAACGCGAGTTCCGACGTCGACGCCGACTGCGACGCGAGCGACGGGGCGGAAGGGGGCGCTGCTCGTGAGTAACGTCTGGCACCTCGTCCGCAGCGACTTCAAGCACCTGTTCGCGAACGCGATGAGCGTCATCATCGTGGTCGGGCTGGTGGTCATGCCGTCCATCTTCGCGTGGTACAACATCATCGCCTGCTGGAACGTGTTCGACAACACAGGCAACCTCACCGTGGCCGTGGCCAACGTCGACGAAGGCTACGAGAGCGATCTGGTGCCCTTGCGCGTGAACGTGGGCGAGCAGGTGGTGTCCGCGCTGCGCGCCAACGACGAGATCGACTGGACCTTCACCACCGAGCAGGACGCCGTCGACGGAGCGAAGTCGGGCCGCTACTATGCGGCGGTGGTCATTCCGCAGGGCTTCAGCAGGGACATGCTCACGTTCTATTCCAGCGACGTGCAGCACGCGAAGATCGTCTACTATTCCAACGAGAAGAAGAGCGCCATCGCCCCCAAGATCACCGACAAGGGCGCGGACTCCGTCTCGTACCAGGTGAACGAGGTGTTCGCGGAAACGCTTTCCGAGGTGGCGCTGGGAATCGCCAATTCGCTCACCAAGTACGCCGACGAGTCCGGCCTGGACGGCCGCATCGCCGACGTCGCCGACCACGTGCGCAGCATGGGCGACCAGACGGAGCGGACGGCGTCGGTGCTGGCGCTGTACTCGTCGCTCGCGCGCGCGTCCCAGTCGCTCATCTGCGACTCCGCGAAGCTCGTGGACGCGGCCCAAGGCGAGATCGACGGCATGGGGGCCGCGGCATCGCAGGGCGCGTCGTCGGCCGAGAGCATGGTCGATGCGCTCAGGGCCTCGCTCGACGATCTTTCGCGCGCCATCGAGAGCAGCGGGCAGGGTTTCGAGGCCGTGTCGAGCTCCGTCGACGCGCTCTTCGACACCGCTTCGGCGGGGGCGCGGGAATGCGCGGCGCAGATGCGCAGCCAGGCCGAGGTGCTCGACGGGCAGGTCGCCCAATGCGAGGCCATCGTCGACGAGCTCGAGAAGCTGCGCGAGAGCGTGCCCGACGAGTACCGGCCGGCCGTCGATGCCGCGATCGCCCGCTTGAACGCGTCCATCGACCTGATGGCGGGCATGCGCGACAACCTGAGCAGCGCCGCCGCCAAACTGGAGGCGGGCGATGCCGACACGCAGGCCGAGCGCGAGGAGATCAAGCAGCTGGCGAACCAAGCGCGGCAAAACGCCGCCGCCCTCAAAAACGAGTTCGACACCGACCTGAGGCCGGGCCTGCAGCAGCTTGCCGACGACGCGGCCTCCCTTGCCGCCAATGTGGGCGCCGGCATGGACAACCTGCGTTCCGCGGGCTCCGGCCTGTCCGATTCGGCGGGATCCGCCGGCGGCCTGATGGGGGGCGCCGCAGACAAGATCGACGCGGTCGTCCAGAAGCTGCACGACGCCTCGGCCGGGTTGGGCACGCTGGCGGACGGCATCGACCAGGCGCTGGCCACCGGCGATGTCGAGCTGCTCCGCCAGGTGCTGGGGTCGGACTCGCAGGTGCTGGCGAAGGCGCTGGCGGCCCCGGTGGGCATCGAGCGCGTCGCCGTGTTCCCGGTGGACAACTTCGGATCCGCCATGGCCCCGCTGTACACGACGCTCGCCCTGTTCATCGGCTCGCTTCTCATACTGGTGGTGGTGAAGCCGACGGTTTCCGGGCGCGCGCGGGAGGGTCTGGCGGATCCGAAGCCGCACGAGCTGTTCCTGGGCCGCTTCGGGGTCATGTCGTTCATCTCGCTTGCGCAGACCACGCTCATGGGTTTGGGGAACATGCTGTTCTTGCAGGTGCAGGTGGCGGACCCGATGCTTTTCATGCTGTGCTTCTGGACGGCGGGCCTGGTGTTCACGTTCCTTATCTACGCGCTGGTGGCGGCGTTCGCCAACCTGGGCAAGGCCATCGCCGTGCTGCTGCTGATCGTGCAGGTGACGGGCTGCGGGGGGTCGTTCCCGCTGCAGTTGCTGCCGTCGTTCATCCAAGGTCTCAGCCCCTGGCTGCCCGCCACGCACGTGGTGAACGCCATGCGCGCCGCCATGTTCGGCGTCTACGGCAACGACTTCTGGATCGAGATCGGCTTGCTGCTGCTGTTCCTGGTGCCTGCGGCGCTCGTCGGCCTCGTCTTGCGCAAGCCGCTGGCGAAGTTCATGAACTGGTACGTGGAGCAGGTGGAGTCCTCCAAGCTGGTGGGGTAGGCCGGAATTGATGGACTTTCTGCGGAGGGCGCGGAAACGCCGGAAACCAATCGGCGAGCGGTAGGTGCGATAATCCTGCATGAAACGCGGGCTTCGCACCCGTTTTCTGCATGGCGCCCCCAGGGGCTTCCACATTTTCCGGCGAACGGTCTATCGCCTGATTTCCCCGAAAAAAGAAATCGCTCGAAACCTGTTTTGTGCATGTGCACAAAACGATATAATGCAGCCTTCCCAAAAGACGGGGCTCGATGGAACGGCCCAAAGGGGAAGGCAGGCCCGCGCGGCCTGGTTGCAGGAATCGTTAAGCGGAGCACTATACAAGGGAGGTACTACATGAGCGGCGACAACGTGGTATTGGCAAGGAACACCGACGACGCCCCGAAAAGCCCTCTGCGTTCGCAGACCGTGGCGTTCTCGCACTACAACAACATCTCGGCCCAGCTGCCCATCGACCCGGAGACCGGCGAGATCGTCGAGGGCGGCGTCTTGGAGCAGGCCGAGCAGTGCTTCGAGAACCTCGAGGCCATCGTCGAGAGCATCGACCACTCGCTGAACGACGTTGCCAGGCTCACCGTCTTCGTGCGCGACATCCGCGACATGGACGCCGTCGACGAGGTGTACCGCGCGTTCTTCGCCACCTACGTTCCCGCGCGCACGGTCATGGCCGTGGCCGACCTGCCGATGGGCGCCCTGGTGCAGATCGAGGCGCTGCTGACGAACGGCGAGGGCACCATCCCGAACGAGCCGCAGGCGGGCGACCTGGTCAAGTACACGAACAACACGCACAACGCCCCTTACGACGCCCTGTCCACGCAGACCGTGGCCTTCTCGCACTACAACAACGTCACGGCCCAGCTGCCCCTCGACCCGAAGACGAACCAGATCGTGACAGGCGGCGTGGCTGAGCAGACGGCCCAGTGCCTCAAGAACGTCAAGGCCATTCTGGAGAGCATCGACGTGCCCTTCGACGATATCGTCAAGATCACCGTCTTCCTGAAGAACCTCTCCGACCTCGACGCGGTGAACGAGGTGTACACGCGCTTCTTCCCGGATTCCGCCATCGCCCGCGCCGTGGCCTACGTGCCCGCCCGCACCGTAGTGGAGGTCGCCGAGCTGCCGATGCACGCCCTCGTGCAGATCGAAGCCGTGGTGTCCCATGGCGACGGCACGCCCCCGCAGGAAGTGGAGGCCCGCCACGGCCTCATCATCGAGGCGAACAACACGACGAACGCCCCGATCGACCCGCTGTCCACGCAGTCCGTGGCCTTCTCGCACTACAACAACATCTCGGCGCAGATCGGCGTCGACCCCGCGTCGGGCAAGCTGGTGGCCGGCGGCGTGGCCGAGCAGGCCGAGCAGGCGCTCAAGAACATCAAAGCCATCATCGAGAACGTCGAGCACACGATGGAAGACGCCGTCAAGGTGAACGTCTACTTGAGGAACCTCGACGACCTCGCCGCCATCGAGGACGCGTACGCCCGCTACTTCACCGGCGCGCCCGCGCGTCGCGTGGTGGGCACCTCGGCCCTGCCGATGGACGCCCTGGTGCAGATCGACGCGATCTTCGGCAACGCCGAGGGCACCCCGCCGCTGGCGTAGCGAACGCAGCGGCATGAACGCCGAACGGCCCTCGGATCCGGTTTTGCGGTCCGAGGGCCGTTCTCTGTTGCGCAGGGGCGGTTCGAGCGGACCTTCGACCTTCGACCTTCGACCCGTCCTGCTCCGCTACTCCGCCCCTTGCCTGTTGCGGTGCTTGTTCTCGTACATCGCCTGATCCGCTTGGCGGATCAGATCGCTCAGCGAGAACGGGCGCTCGCCCCAAGCGGTTCCCACGGCGGCGGTAACGGGGGTTCCGCTCTCCCTCGCCAGCTCGCCCATGTCCGCCTTCCACTGCTCGACCAGCTTCTCAAGCTCGGACTCCGTGCCGTCGCACACCACTGCGAGGAACTCGTCGCCGCCGTAGCGGTATCCGTGGACGCGGTCGTTGGCGAGGGAACGGATGCCGTCTGCGACGAGGCGCAGCAGCACGTCTCCCTGGGTGTGGCCCTGCGTGTCGTTCACTATCTTGAGGCGGTTCACGTCGAAGAACAGGATGCCGCAGGACTGGAGCTCCTGGTACGCGCCCATCCGCATATGCGCGAGCTTCGTTCGGTTGAACAGCCCGGTCAGCTCGTCGCGCTCGGCCATCTCGCGCTCTTCAAGGGCCAACTGGTCGGTGAGGTCGGTGTAGTATCCGCTCAGCAGCAGGTTGCCGTCGCGGTCGTCGGTCACCCGGTAGAACACCTGCATGGGCACGTAGCTGCCGTCGCCGCGTATGAGCCTCAGGCGCAGCGTCAGCGTTTCCCTCGTGACGATCAGGTTCTCCAACGCGCGCTTCGCCATCTCGTTGTCGTCGGGGTGCACGCCGGTGAAGCCGTCCGCGCTGTAGAACTCGACGCACTCGCGGTGGCTCATGCCGCTCATACGGCAGAACTCCTCGTTGATGAAGACCGGTACGGTCTTGCCGTCGGGGCTCACTCGCTGCTGCACGAAGCCCCCGGGCATGTCGTTCATGAGGTCCCGCATGACGCGGTTGTCGCGCAGGATCTGCTCTTCGTTGTCGCGGCGCTGGAGGATGGCGGTCACGGAGTCGCCTAGGCCCATGAGGTGGCTGATGTGGACGATGTGCCGTTTCGGGTTGTCCACTCCCATGAACCCGACAAGCCGTTTCCCGACCCGTAGCGGAACGAGGATGATGCTGTCAATGCCCTGGCTCGTGATGATTCGTTCCGCGTCGATTCCGCTGTTCGCTATCGTGCTCTTGCTGTCAAGGTAGATGCTTTCGCCTTTTCGCAGCAGATCGAGAGCATATTCTTGAAGCTCGAAAGGCACGTGCTGCAGGTTGTCCTTTTCCGGCGTCACCCCCGGAGCGCACACCTCGTAGGTGTTGGACGTTTCGCGCTTCTCGTCGTTCGATTCGAAGATATAGGATCGGTCCCCGCCGAAGTACCCCATCGTCTTTCGGAGCGCCGAGTGGATCGCGTCGTGAGGGTCGTCGCCTGTGAGCAGGCAGCGGGACACGTCGTTGAGGAAGCGCAGCTGCTCGTTGGTCTCTCGGGCCAGTTGCTCGGCCCTGCGCTGGTCTGCCAGCGCGACGCTGAGCGAGCGGGTTTCTTCGTTGATGGGCGTGTAGGTGGTGTACATGACGGTTTTCTGCTCTTCTTTTTCGACGATGCGACCCACCAGATGGAATGCGACGTAACCGCCTCCGCCCTTCAGCACGCGTACGTCGGTCTCCACGTCGCAATTCTGCCGGATGGCGTCGTCGATGCACCGCGTAAGCCTCTCGCGGTCGTCGGGGTGTATGGCCTGGATGGAGTCGTGCGCGCGCAGCTCTTCGTCGCATCGGTTCACCAGCTCCATGTAGCGCTTGTTGATGTGCGGAGAGTCTATGGTGCCGTTCGCGTCGATCTCGAAGATGATGGCCCCGCAGGGCAGGTTGTCGAGCAGCTCCCGCTGGCGCTCTTCCTGCTCCGCCTCTGTGGTCATATCGGCGTAGTAGCCGTTCGTGTACTGCGACCCGTCGGGTTCGGTGGTGGTTCGGTAGAACGCTTGGAACGGCACGTAGCCTTTCTCTCGGTGGAGGAAGCGCGCTCGCGCCGAGAACATGGCGTCTTCCTCCATGGCCTTCGCGGCCGCCCGTTGGATGCCGGAAATGTCGTCGGGGTGCACGCCCGCGTAGGCGTTTTCGGTGTAGAGCGCCATGGCTTCGTCGTGGGTCATGCCCATGATCTCGCAGAAGCCGTCGTTGATGAACTCGGGGACCGCGTTGCCGCCGGGCAGCATCTTCATGCGCACGAAGCCGCCGGGGGTGTCGTTCATGAGGCGTTGCATGAGCTCGTTGTCCTTCTCCATGCGCATGACGTGGTCGCGCCTTAGGAGCATGGCTGCTATATAATCGCCGACGGACGCCAAGATGCTCGCATGCCGAGCGTTCCTTTTCGGGTTGTCCACTCCCGTGCAGCCGATAAGTTCGCCGTCGTTCCACAGGGGCACGAGGAAGACGTTGCGGATGCCCTGCCGCTGGAGAATTCGCTGCTCCTCTTTGCCGGCGGGCGGCATGTCGTCCACGCTTTCGATGCAGACCACGCGGCTGCTGCGGAATTCCTCCAAAAGATAGCTTTGCTTTTGATAGGGCACGTTTTGCAGGTTCGGCTTTTCCGAAACGACGTGCGGGGCGCACACCTCGTAGGTGTTGCTGGATTCCCGCCTCTCGTCGTCGAGCTCGAAGATGTAGGATCGATCGCCGTCGAAGTGCTCCAGGATCTTCTGCAGCGCCTGGTGAATAGCTTCGTCCGGGTTCTTGCCGACGATCAGGTAGCGGGAAATATCGCCGAGAAAGAGGAGCTGCTCGTTCATCTCCCGCGCAAGGACCTCGGCATCGTGCGGGTCGGCGAGCACCTCGCTTCGATCCGTGCCCTTTTTCGCTGCGGGCTGCGGGGTCTCCGCCTTTTCTTCGGCTGCGTTCGTCTCGGTCATACGTTCCCTCTTCTTATACGGGCCGCGCTCCCTTGAACGGGACGACGCAATCCGGACGTGGGTTTCGCAAAGTGCGCTCCGAACAGGGGAGGCGCAGAAGGCCTCGCGGTTCGACGGTATTGCGGTAAATGCTAGACCGCTTACCCCATTCTACCCCAAGTCGATCTTCCGTTGCGGCTGCGGATCGAACAAACGCGCCGGCTCTCGCAGCTTGCAGGAGGAAAACGCGTCGCGAGTCCTTGGCTGCTCGGACGGGATGCGATGTCCGCGTGCGGTTCGCGGTGCGGAAGGGCTCTGCGAAGCTTGCGAAGAGGGGCTTGGCGGCGCTCGGCCGGAAAAGACACGGACTTTTTCCATCGACTATTCGTGCCGTTTGGATGCAACGTCGCCCCATGCGGCGCGCAAGCGGCTACTATAAAACGGTTGACGTGCTGAACGGTACCCTGCAAGGAGGCTGTACATGGATGTGACGGAAAAGCGGTACTTGGAACTTCTCTCCCGGTCGTTTCCCACCGCCGCCAAGGCTTCGGCGGAGATCATCAACCTCAGCGCCATCCTGAACCTTCCGAAGGGCACCGAGTTCTTCGCCTCGGACATTCACGGCGAGTACGAGGCGTTCTCGCACATCCTGCGCAACGGCTCCGGCTCCATCCGCCTCAAGATCGACGACGTGTTCGGCGACGCCTTGAGCGCCGAGGAGAAGCGCTCGCTGGCCACGCTCATCTACTACCCGCGCGAGAAGATGGAGCTGGTGCTTTCCCAGACCGACGACCCGCAGGCGTGGTACGAGGAAACGCTGCCGCGCCTCGTGGCCGTGTGCAAGCGCGCCGCCCAGAAGTACACGCGCTCCCGCGTGCGCAGGGCGCTGCCGCGCGACTTCGCCTACATCATCGAGGAGCTGATGACGGAGGACCGTCACGGCGCGGACAAGAAGGCCTACTACGCCGCCATCATCGACGCCGTCATCCGCACGGACCGCGTGGGCGCGCTCATCGAGGCGCTGTGCCTGCTCATCCAGCGTTTGGCCATCGACCATCTGCACATCGTGGGCGACATCTACGACCGGGGACCGTACCCCGACGTCATCATGGACACGCTCCAGGGTTACCATTCGCTCGACATGCAGTGGGGCAACCACGACATCGTGTGGATGGGCGCCTCGCTCGGCCAGCGCGGCTGCATTGCGCACGTCGTGCGCAACTGCGCGCGCTACGGCAACCTGTCCATCTTGGAGGACGCCTACGGCATCAACATCCTGCCGCTGGCCTCGTTCGCGCTCGATGCGTACGCCGACGACCCCTGCGTCGCGTTCGGCCTGAAGGGCAACCCCGACCTGCCGCCGCAAGAGCTGGAGATGAACGTCAAGATCCAGAAGGCCATGGCCATCATCCAGTTCAAGGTGGAAGGCAAGCTCATCGACGAGAACCCCGGCTTCGGCTTGGAGGGGCGCAAGCTGCTGGACAAGATCGACTACGAACGCGGCACCGTGATGCTGGACGGCACCGAGTACGCGCTCACCGACACGGTATTCCCCACGGTGGACCCGGCCGATCCCTACCGGCTGACGCCCGAGGAAGAGGAGGTCATGCAGCGCCTCGAGCAGGCGTTCACCGGCTGCGAGAAGCTGCAGCGCCACATGCGCTTCTTCTTGGAGGCGGGGAGCCTGTACAAGGTGTACAACAACAACCTGCTGTTCCACGCGTGCGTGCCGCTGAACGCGGACGGCTCGCTCATGGAGACGGACGTATTCGGCACGAAGTACAAGGGGCGCGCTCTCTACGACGTCATGGAGCGCTACGTGCGCGCGGCGTTCTTCGACCCCGACCCCGAGATGCGCAAGCGCGGCCGCGACCTCTTGTGGTACATGTGGCTGGGGGAGGGCTCGCCCCTGTTCGCGAAGAGCAAGATGGCCACGTTCGAGCTGTACCTCATCGCCGAGAAGGAGGCGCGCAAGGAGGTCAAGAACCCGTTCTACACCTACCTGGACGACGAGCGCGTGATGGCCGGCGTGTTCGAGGATTTCGGGCTGGACTTCGAGACGTCGCGCATCGTGTGCGGCCACATCCCCGTGAAGGTGAAGGACGGCGAGGATCCGGTGAAGTGCAACGGGCACGTGCTCACCATCGACGGCGGCTTCTCGAAGGCCTACCAGCCCACCACCGGCATCGCGGGCTACACGCTGATCTCGAACTCGTACGGCTTCGTTCTCGCTGCGCACGAGCCACTCGAGTCGATGCGCGCCGCCGTGGTGAACGAGCTGGACATCCACTCGTCCCGCAGCGTGGTGGAGAGCCTGGACAAGCGCACCCTCGTGGCCGACACCGACATCGGCGCCGAGCTGAAGCAGCAGATCGCCGAGCTGGAGGAGCTGCTGGCCGCATATAGGCGCGGCGAGATCGCGGAGTGCGGGAAGTAGGAAGGCGTTGCTTCGTGGCGAGTCTTCTCAAGCGTGGCAGCACGTTCCCTATTTAAAAAGATTTCCTTGCAGGGTGGAGGATTGTCGATGGCGGATCCGTTGATATGCGCGCTCGAAAACGACGCGCTTGCCGTGCGCATCTCGTCGGTGGGCGCGGAGTTGCAGAGCGTCGTGCGCGACGGTATCGAGCGCATGTGGTCGGGCGATCCGGCCGTGTGGGGGCGACGGGCGCCCTTGCTGTTTCCCTTGATCGGTCGTTTGAGGGACGGGGAGTACGAGCTTGACGGCCGCAGGATAGCCGCGCCGACGCACGGCTTCTGCCGGGACCGCGCGTTCGCCGTCTTGCAAGAGTCGCACACGCAGGTGCGCTTCGAGACGGCATCCGACGAAGGCACTCGGGGCGTCTATCCCTTCGGCTTCCGCTTGACCGTGGATTTCTCGCTCGAGGGCGGCACCCTTGTCAAAACGCATACCGTGGAGAACACGGGCGACGCTCCCATGCCGTTCGAGCTGGGCGGCCACGAGGCCTATGCGACGCGCCTGCTACCCGGCGAGCGCATGGCCGACTACCACGTGCTCTTCGAGAGACTCGACAAGATCGAGATGTTCGGTATGGACGAGGCGGGCATCCTGACGCTGCCGAAGATCGCGGTGCCGCTGGAAGACGGCCGTCTGGCGAAGACGCCCGAGCAACTGGGCATTGACACCATCGTGCTGGAAAACGTGCCCGGCAGCACGGCCATGCTGGCTTGCTCCAAGAACGGCCATTCGGTCACCGTCGAGTTCCCCGACTTCCCCTACCTGGGCTTGTGGACGAAAGCGGGGCAGAACGACGCGCGCTACCTGTGCATCGAGCCGTGGTCGGCCCTGCCCGATGCCCGTTTCTCCCCGCGCGAGCTGGCCGAGAAGCCCGGCGTGCGCACGCTCGAGCCGGGCGAGAGCGCCACATTGGCCTACCGCATGACCTTCCGATAGCTATTTCGCGCCCAGGGGTCGTTCGGTTGCGATGCAACGCGTTCGAGATGTCTCGTTGGCAGGCGGTCGTTCAAGAAAGGCCGGCGAACAGCTTCGAATCCAACGTGTTCGTGACAAATTCGCAACCGTTGAAAGGGCTTTGGTATGGTGCGCCCATGGAAACCCGAAAAGGAGTGGATATGGGCGCCAAAACCGCAACACGAAACGCAGCACGGAACCTCGTCATAGCCCTTTTCGCCACGGCGTTGCTCTTGATCCCGGGCACCGCTTTCGCCGGCCAGGCGGGGCAGGACGGCATGACGCTCGACCTGACGACCGACAAGGCCGCGTACGAGGCCGGCGACACCGTCACGGGGAAGGCCGTCTTCACGAACGGCAACGATTTCGCCGTGAGCGAGGCGACGCTGTCGGTCGACCTTCCCGCGGAGATCGGGTTCGTCACGACGGAGGCGCCGGTTGCGGCCGCGAGCCTCGAGCCGGGGGAGTCCCTCGAGATCGACTTCCAAGCGAAGCTCCCCGTCCCCGTTCCCGTTGGCCCGGGTGGTGGCGAGAGCTTGGCGAAGACGGCGGATCCCCTTCCCCTGCTGGCGTGCGGGCTGGTCGGCCTCGCTGCTTTGGCGGGAGCCGCGTTGGTCGTTCTGCGGAAAAAGGGCAAGGGGGGCGCGGGCGTCGTGTCGGTTCTGCTCGTGGCGCTGCTTGCGGCCCCCGTCCTCGCGGGCGGCGGCTCGGCGCAGGCGGTGGCGGCCCCGTCGGGCGTTTCGACGACCGAGAACGTCAAGATTCTTGGAAAAGACTACGCCTTGGGCGCGACGGGAACGTACGTCGTTCCGAGGCAGGCCGTTGACGTATCGTTCCCGAAGCTGGACCTTGAGACCGGGCAGCCCCTCGCCGGCGCGGTGTTCTCCCTGCAGGATCGGTCGGGCGGCGCTGCGCTCACCGCCACCTCGACGGACGAGGGAATGGTCGTATTCCCCGACGTGGGGTACGGAACCTACGATCTGGTGGAGACGCAGGCGCCCGTCGGCTACCAGCCGGATTCGACCGCCTACGCCGTGGAGGTGGGCGCGGGAGGCGTCACCGTCGACGGCGCGCCCCTGGCCGACTTCTCCGTTTCGAACGTCAAGATGGCCAAGAGCGTTCCTCCTGCGTTCGAAGTTGTCTACGCGGGCGACCTATTCGTTCACGGCCAAGGAGTGCCCGGTTCCAGGATCTCGATTACCTGGCCGAACGGTTCGATGACGGAAACGGTGGTTCAGTCCGACTCGACTTGGAGTGCGCCTTACTATGGTTCTGTCCTGCTCGAAGGCCAAGTCATTTACGCATCGCAGACCGAGATCGACAAGCTCGAGAGCGATCCTGCTTCCACGGTGGTGTCTCGGAGGTTTTAAAGCGGTCCGATCCCAGCCGGTTCGCCAAAGATCGAACCGGCTTGGGCCTTGCTTTGTCCGGGCGACGGTAGCGACGCCGTGCGAGCCGCCTCCGTTTTCACGTTCGACGCCGTAGGGCTCGAGCGGTCTCACGCCGTGCATCAGAGAAGAAATTAACGCGGATTGGATGCGCGAACGAGGAAGGCGAACCTTCAATGCGCGCGCTTCTCCTTGCGCGACCCGCCTGAGCACTCGAGCATGTGCACGTTCGTTTTGTCCGAGGCCTCATGGTCGAAACGTCGTATGATGTTTTCGCTAGGCTAAGCGACGGTTTGAGAACGAGGGTCGATCGCATGGAAGAGAAAACCAGATGCTCGTGGCCGGGAGATATTCCGATCTACCTGGACTACCACGACAACGAGTGGGGAAGGCCTACCCATGACGACCGCGAGCTGTTCGAGCTGCTGGTTTTGGAGGGCGCGCAAGCGGGCCTCTCGTGGATAACCGTTCTCAAGAAGCGGGAAGCGTACCGGGAGGCTTTCGACGGGTTCGACCCGGCCAAGGTGGCGCTCTACGGCAGGGAAAAAGTCGAGGAGCTCGTGGCGAACGAAGGGATCATCCGCAATCGCCGCAAGATCGAGGCGGCCGTGACCAACGCGAGGCTGTTCCTGGACGTGGACGATGAGTTTGGGAGCTTCGATGCATTCATATGGGGATACGTGGACGGCGTCCCCATTGTGAACCATTGGGAAACCCAGGCGGACGTGCCCGCGACCACGCCGCTTTCCGACCGCATCAGCAAGGATCTCAAGAAGCGCGGCTTCAAGTTCGTCGGCTCCACCATCGTGTACGCCTACCTGCAATCCATCGGCATGGTGAACGACCATGTGGTGGATTGCTTCGTGCATCGGGAGCTGCTGGATGGGAAAGACGGATCTGCAATCTGAAATGGATTCGAAGTTTAGCGTCGCTATAAAAAGACCTTGCCAATAGGATCGTTGGAAAGGTCTTTTTATAGCAGGGTTTTGTGGGTGGCGCTATGGAGGCCCTTTACTCCCATTCGATGGTGCCGATGGGCTTCGGCGTGATGTCGTACACCACGCGGCAGATACCCGGCACCTCGTCCAAAATCCTCGCCGTGATCTTCTTGAGCAGCGCCCAGTCGAGTTCCGGCACTTCCGCCGTCATGGCGTCAACCGTGTTCACCGCGCGGATGATGGCGGGCCACTCGAAGGCGCGCACCCCGTCGCGGACGCCGGTGGCGCGGAAGTCGGGGACGCTCACGAAGTACTGCCACACTTTGCCCTCGAGGCCGGCCGCGGCGAACTCATCGCGCAGGATGGCGTCGGCCTCGCGCAGCGCCTCCAGGCGGTCGCGCGTGATGGCGCCGAGGCAACGCACGCCCAGGCCGGGGCCGGGGAAGGGCTGGCGCTCCACCATGGACTCGGGCAGGCCCAGCTCGCGGCCGATGACGCGCACCTCGTCTTTGTACAGCAGCTTCACGGGCTCGCACAGCTCGAACTGCAGGTCGTCGGGCAGGCCGCCCACGTTGTGGTGCGCCTTCACGCCGTCGGACTCCAGGATGTCGGGGTAGATAGTGCCCTGCGCGAGGAAGCTCACCTCGTCGCCCACTTTGCGTGCCTCCTCCTCGAACACGCGGATGAACTCGGCGCCGATGATCTTGCGCTTGGCCTCCGGCTCGGCCACGCCGTCGAGCAGCTCGAGGAAGCGGTCGGCTGCGTCCACGTACACGAGGTTCGCGTCCAGCTGGTTCTGGAACACGTCCACCACCTGCTCGCTCTCGCCCTTGCGCATGAGGCCGTGGTTCACGTGCACGCAGATGAGCTGCTTGCCGATGGCCTTGATCAAAAGCGCCGCCACCACCGACGAGTCCACGCCGCCGGACAGCGCCAGCAGCACTTTCTGGTCGCCGATCTGGGCGCGGATCGCGTCGACCTGCTCGTCGATGAACGCGTTCGCCAGCTCGGGCGTGGTGATTCGCTCCATATCCTCGGGGCGCTTGTTCGAATCCATGCGGGACCTCCTCGTGTTCGACCCGGCACAAGCCGGTTTTTCTCGTGGGGAGATTATAACGGAAAGCGGTGTCGTTCAAGAGGCAGGCGGGGGCGAACTCCAAGCATTTCGCCCGATGGGCGGGCGGTTGCTTGAGCGCTCGGTGCTGCCGGAGCCTGCCGGCGGGGTCGGTCGCGCCCGGCGCATCGAAGATGTCGCGAGCGCGCGTGCGGGTATGGGAAGGATGGCGCTCTGTCCAAGTTGCTTTCGATGCGCAATCTTCAAATCACTGCCAGCAAGACGCATGGTTTCTTCGGGGGGGGGGGGCGTTGGAACGATAATGACAGATTCTCTGCAGGTCCAAAGCCGAAAGCTTCCCCGAAACTCGGCTGCCATCACCCAGTTCCATTGTCTCCCCAGGTCGCACAACTTGCAAACGATTCCAAAGATCCAACAAGGCGGTACACGTGCAGAGAATCTGTCATTATCGTGCCATCGGCTCTGGATCCGCTGTTAAACCACCGTTGACACGTCCGTTCGCCTCTGCGGAGCGCCAGGCCGCCATCAGGCGCTATGCAGGGGTGCATAACGGTGGTTTATCAACGGAGAAGGGGAATCTTGGCAGAAAAACCGAGTTCAGGGAATGGGAAGTGCTTGCCGGTTCGCTTTTCGATGATTGCCGAATCGTGTGACCTGGGGTTTTCTAAAACCCTCATCGCGAAAGGTCACGAAACGGCCCGAACCGATTCCCTGAACTCGGTTTTTGTGCCAAGATTCGGATCTCCGCCGTTAAACCCACACTTCGGCATGCCCGTTCGCCTCTGCGGAGCGCCAGGTCGCCATCGGGCGCCATGCGGCTCGAAAGGGCTTACGTCAACGGCGGTTTAACGGCGGAGCCCTGGATTCTCTGCAAATCGGGGGTCGGGGCATTCGCTTGGGCCGCCGCCGACGAGCTGCCTGCATCTTCGGGGAAGGGCGTCCGTTGCGCAAAAATCACCGATGCCCCCATCCTGAAGCGCTCGCAAGGAGATCGCGCTGTTTTTGGAATCTTGCGATCTGCGAAAACGCGTTTAATGTGACGAGGCGCGCGTGCAGAGGAGGGGCTTTGACGGGCTTCGGCGGGCATTTTGACGGGGACGTCGGTGGTTTTTGTGCCGAACGTAGGGCCGCTGGTTTTCCGAGGCAAAGGCCGTTGGGCTTCGGTACCGGCAGGAGGCGCTACAAACCGCTGGGCGAGACGCGGTCGATGCGCTTGAGGGCAGGGTAGGCTACGAGGGCCCCGATAAATGCGCCGAGGGCGTCGGGCAGCCAGCTGTCAAGGCCCATGCCCCAGAAAAACAGCCGGTACAGCGCGACGGCCGCGCCGAAGAGGATGGCGATTGCCGCCGCCGCGACGCAAGCCCGCGAAAGAGGCGCATGCTGCCAAAGCGCGTTCGCCAAAAGGAAGCTCAGGCCGGCGAAGGCTGCGAACCGCACCGCCGGCGAAGCGGCCGCGAATCCCAGCGCGATGGCGACGACGCCCGCCGCGACGAGGGCCCAGCGACCGACCACGATCAAGCGGCGCGCCGTGGAAGGCTTCGCCGGATGCCCCGCAGGGCGGGAGTCGTGTCGCTGCTCTATGCTCATGCATCCAGCGTAGCGCAGCGGAACCGCACCCCTTGCGCGGCGCATGAGTGGCAGCCCGTTCGTTGCCGTTGCGAAACGCGCCGGTAGCCGTGCCCGTTCGCATAGCGTCGTTCCAGCTTGGACGCGCTGCAGACGAGCCTCGGTGCGGCTGACCCTTTCTCCGCTGCCGTAAGTGCGGCGCAAACCAGAAGAACCTCTGCCGATGACCGCCGCGCCGCCGCCCGCCGCCTCCTTGATGTCGCTCTCGGCGATGGGGCCGGGCGCGGTTTCGAAGTCGCAAGCGCCGATGCCTTTACTGCTGAAGGCTGATGAGCTTACCCCGTTCTCCTTCGGCGCTCTTTCGGCTCGTCTGCGTCTACCTGCCGGCCGCGCTTCGTTATCCGGTCTCGCGCAACATGCGAGATTTCTATACTGTGCGCCGCACACTAATGTGTGATATATGATATAGTGTGCGGCACACAGTAAGGGAAAGGGAGCGCATGGGTCACGACGACGTCGTTTCGAGCATGGTGCTGGAGCTGCGCCGCGGCACGTTGGTCATGCTGGTGCTCAGCCAGCTTCGCGAGCCCGCCTATGGGTACGCGCTGGTGAAGTCGCTCGCCGACCACGGCATCCCCATCGAGGCGAACACGCTGTACCCGCTGATGCGCCGCCTCGAGGCACAGGGGCTGCTGGCGAGCGAATGGGACAACGGCGGCTCGAAGCCGCGCAAGTACTACCGAACCACCGACGAAGGCCTGCGGGTTCTGCGCGAGGTGGAGGAGCAGTGGCGCGTGCTGTGCGGCGGGGTGAACGCGCTGCTTCGCGCGGGAGAAGATGCCGACGGCTCCGCCGGCGGCGAACGATTCGAGTCGGCGGTGCACGTGGAAGAGACCGGCAACGGCGAAGGAGAGGAACGCAACGATGGCACACGATAACGACCTGATAGAGCGCTACCTGTACGCCATCACGCGACGCCTGCCGCCGGCCAGCGCGCCGACGTGGCCGACGAGCTGCGCACGCTCATATCCGACATGCTGGACGAGCGCTGCGGAGCGCTTCCTCCCACCGCCAAAGACGTTCGCGTCGTGCTCACTGAACTGGGCACGCCGGGGGAGATGGTGCGCAAGTACACCGACGGGGAGGGGAAGTGCCTCATCGGACAGCCGTACTACTCGCAGTACCTGTTCGTGTTGAAGATCGTGCTGGCCTGCACGACCGGCGGCATTGTCGTGGCGGGAGTGCTGTCGCTGGCTTCCGGGGCTTCTGGGGGCATGCTGATCGAAGGTCTCGGCTGGCTGGGCACGTTGGTCACGGCGCTGGCCTTCGCGTTCTCGTTCGTGACGGTGCTGTTCGCCGTGTTCTCGCACAAAGGCGTGGAAGTGGAGGTGATGGGATCGCTCGACGACCTGCCGCCGGTGCCGCGCGAGGCGAAGGCATCCACGCGCGGCGACGCTGTGGCGGGCATCGTGTTCTCCGTGGTGTTCGCGGCCGTGTTCCTGCTGTTCCCCGACGTGCTGAACGCGTTATCGCACCGTGCGGACGGCGTGCCGTTCGATCCGTTCGACGTGGGGGCCATTCGCGCCTCGGCTTGGATCGTCATCGCGTGGACGCTCTTGTGCGTTGCCGGGGAGAGCTTCAAGCTGGTCGAGGGCCGCTACACGATGCGGTTGCTGGCGGTGACGCTGGTGGTGGACGTGCTGGCAGCGGCGCTCGTGGTGTTCTGGCTGTCCAATTACCAGATTGTCGACGGGCAGGCGTTGATCGGGGCTCTGGAGTCGACGGGAGACGTCGTGGTCGGGCCCGTGCGTTGGGCGTTGTCGAACATCCAGACGGCGTTCTGCGGGTTCGTGCTGCTGGCGCTGGCCATCGACGCCGTCGACGCGACGGTGCGGACGCTCAAAGCCCGGCGTTCGTAGGGAGCGCGCAGGTCAGCTGCGCTCGCGCACCGTCACGTGCACGGTGTCGCCAGGCTGCTTGCCGATGGCTGCGCGGATATCCTTGCGGATGCCTATGATGTGGCCGGGCGTGCCCATGCGCACGAGACTGCCGTTGTAAGGCGCGCCGTCGAACGTCGCATGTACCTTCACGCGCCCTTTGCCGAACTCGGCGCGCACGTCGTAGGGAAACTCCACGTAGGCGCCGTCGATGTCGGGCACCTTTTGGATCATGGCGTCGAACTCGTACAGTTTGAGCGGCTCCTCGTCGGCCTTATCCGCCTGCGGCACAGGTTGCCCACCCTCTCGCAGGGGGTTTCGATCTTGCTCCAACATAGAGCCCTCCGTTTTGAGCCTTGCCAATAAAGGGGATTGTACCGTGTCGCGCCGGTCTCGCGGTGCTGGCGCGGTTGCCTCCCGGGGAGGGGTTGCTCGGAGCCCGTGCAGGGCCTCCGCCTTCCGGCGGGAATGCGGGCGTTCTTCTCGATTGTCGTCTCTCTCGGTATCTGCTTGTAGGATAATGTCGTAGATTTGCGTACGCGGCCGTCAGGGGACGGGCCGCGCCGGGTGCGATGCGAGAGGGGTTTGCCAATGAGCGATAAACCGACGCCGACCATGGGGGCCAAGGACAGTCCGGACGCGGTGTACGACGCGCGCCCGCTCGGCGTGCCGAAGATGGCGCTGTTCGGCCTGCAGCACATGTTCGCCATGTTCGGGGCCACCGTGCTCGTGCCGGCGCTGACGGGGCTCTCCGTGTCCGCTACGCTGCTGTTCGCGGGGCTGGGCACGCTGCTGTTCCACTTCCTGGCGAAGGGCAAGGTGCCGGCGTTTCTGGGGTCGTCGTTCGCGTTCATCGCGGGCTACGCGGCCATCGCGCCCAACGGCGAGGCGAACCTGCTGCCTTACGCGTGTTTGGGCGTGGCGTGCGCGGGCCTTCTGTACCTGGTGCTGTCGGCGCTGTTCCGCGTGTTCGGGGCCGATCGCGTCATGCGCTTCTTCCCGCCCGTGGTCACCGGGCCCATCGTCATCTGCATCGGGCTCATTCTGGCCAGCTCGGCCATCACGAACGCATCGTCGAACTGGCTCATCGCCGTGGTGGCCATTGCGGTCATCGTGGTGTGCAACATCTGGGGCAAGGGCATGATCAAGATCATCCCCATCCTGTTGGGCGTGATCGTGTCCTACATCGTGGCGGCGTTCGCGGGCGAGGTGGACTTCGCCTCCGTGGCCGCGGCCCCGTGGATCGGCCTGCCGGTGGCGTGGGACAACACGGTGTTCGCGCTGTTCGGGGACAATTTCGACGCGGGGCTGGCCATCACGGCCATCATCACCATCATGCCGCTGGCGTTCGCCACGATGATCGAGCACATCGGCGACGTTTCGGCCATCAGCTCCACGTGCAACCGCAACTACATCGCCGAGCCGGGCCTGCACCGCACGCTTCTGGGCGACGGCCTGGCCACCATCATCGCGTCGCTGTTCGGCGCGCCGGCCAACACCACCTACGGCGAGAACACGGGCGTGCTGGCGCTGACGCGCGTGTTCGACCCGCGCGTCATCCGCATCGCCGCGTGCTTCGCCATCGTGTTCTCGTTCTCGCCGAAGTTCGCGGCCGTGGTGGCGGCCATGCCGGCGTGTGTGGTGGGCGGCGTGTCGCTCGTGCTGTACGGCATGATATCCGCCGTGGGCATCCGCAACCTGGTGGAGAACCACGTGGACTTCATGAAGAGCCGCAACGTGCTCATCACGGCGCTCATCCTGGTGCTGTCGCTGGGCATCGCCTACAGCGCGGCGGGCGCCATCGTGCTGCCGCTGGGCGGCATCACCATCTCGCTGTCGGGCTTGGCGGTGGGCTCGGTCGTGGGCATTCTGATGAACGTGATACTGCCGGGCCACGAGGAGGCCGTCGGCGCGCCGCGCGAACCCGAGGAGATGCCCGACGTGCCCATGCCGCTGGAGGACATTCGCCCGGCGAACGGGTAGGGGTTTTCGCGATTCGCGACGGCGCGTCGTTTGAAAAGGGCTCGGCTGCGAAGGCCGAGCCCTTTTTCGTTGAGCGTGAAAGAGGACGCAGCCTAGAGGTCCACCCAGAACTTCGAGCTCTTGTAGAGGTCCTCCACCTTCTTGCGGGCCCAGGGCGTTTTGCGCAGGAACGCCAGCGAGCTCTTGAGGTTCGGGTCGTTCTTGAAGCAGTTGATGCGTATTCGCTTGGCCAAACCGTCCCAGCCGTACTTGTTGACCAGGCGCTTGAGCATCGTCTCCAACGTCACGCCGTGCAGCGGGTCGTTGGGATGCTCTCGTTCGGCGGGGTTGTCGTTCGGCATGCGGGTGCGGTCCTCCTCGTTTCGTTCGATGCCCCCTATGATGACACATCGAAGGCGGAGGGGGCTTCCCGCTTGACTTCCGCTTCGAACCCCTATATATTACGACTGTAATATAACGTATGTTATCTATAGGGAGATACCATGCCGGAGCAGCGGGTTTCGAGGGAGCGGGTGCTGGACGCCGCGCTCGCCATCGTGCGCGAGCAGGGGGAACAGGCGCTCTCCGCGCGAGCGGTGGCGGAACGGGCCGGCTGTTCCGTGCAGCCTATCTACAGCCTGTTCGGCGACATGAAGGGGCTGGTCGACGCGCTGTACGAGCACGCTCGCGCGTGGGTGGCGGACTACAACCGCGACCATGCCCGCGACGGCAAGAACCCCTTCGAGTCGAACGGCTTGGCGCATCTTCGGCTCGCCCAGACCGAGACGAACCTGTTCCGCTTCCTGTACCTGTCGCCCCATCTTCAGCCGGACAGCTTCGAGGGCCTGTTCGCCAGCGTGGCGCTCGACGGCATCGAGGAGTGCATCGCGCGGATGGGCGGCTTGGACGCGCGCGCGGCCCACGAGCTGTACCTGGACATGATCATCTACACGCACGGTTTGGCGGCCATGCTGGCGAACGGCGCCGGCTTCGACGCGGACAAGATGCGCGAGCGCCTGAACGCGGCGTCGCTTGCGTTTCTGGCGAAGGCGCGGTGAGGGCGATGGCGCGTTCGGCGAAGGCGGGGCGAGGGCGCGCGGCAGGCACCCGCGCCCGACGCGCGGCGGGGCGGCGCCAGCGCGTCCGCCGGCTGCTGCTGACGGTGTCGTTCCTGCTGTTTCCCGTCACCATCTTCTACTTCTCGCCGGTGCTCGTCATCGAGGGCGCGCTGGCGGGGGTGGTGGCGGGCAGCATGCTCGTGTTCGCGCTGCAGTTCGCGCTGGCGCTGGCGTTCCGCCGCGCGTTCTGCGGGTGGCTGTGCGCGGCGGGCGGGCTGCAGGAGATAGAGGCCGACGCGGTGGGCAAGCCGGCGAAGCTGGGGTGGCGCACGCGCATCAAGTACGTGATCTGGGTTCCGTGGCTGGCCTCCATCGCCGCCTGCGCGTGGGTTGCCGGCGGGTTCGCGGCGGTCGACCCGCTTTTGGGCATTCCGGGCGGCGTGTCGCTGAACAACCCGCTGGGCCTGGGCATCTACTTCGGCATCGTGGCGCTGTTCTTCGTTCCCAACCTGTTTCTGGGCCGTCGGGCCATGTGCCACTGCATCTGCTGGATGGCGCCTTTCATGGTGCTGGGCGGGAAGCTGGGGCGCGCTCTGCGCATCCCGCAGCTGCACGTGGGCGCGCGGCCGGAGACGTGCGTCGAGTGCGGGAAATGCGCGAAGGCGTGCCCTATGAGCCTGGTCGTGCCGGGCCTGCTGCAGGGCGGGGCCATCGTGGACGCCGAGTGCATCCAGTGCGGCGCGTGCGCGGACGTTTGCCCGAAGGACACGCTCGCCCTGCGCTTCGGGCAGGTGGGGAAACGCTCGGGCGACGCGTAGGCGCGGTTGGCGTGCTGAAGAGCGCGGGCTTGCCGGCGGAGCGGCTCGTCGCGCGTGCGCGGGTCCGCCTTGCGAGGCGTTCGCCCCCTGGCCGATCGTGCTATACTGCCCCTGCGAAGATGAAAACACGACCCCGTCGGGTAGTCGGGGTGCGGTGGATCCGCCTGCCAACGGGCACGGCGGACGCCGTCAGTAACCTGCCTCCTTGGTTGTCCCTTCTTCGTTCGTTCACAACGACATAAGGAGGATTCATGCAGGTCAACACGTCATCGACGTTGACGGTGCTTCACGACGGCCAATTCTGGGTGGGCATATGCGAGCAGCGCGACGGCTCGCGCTACGGCGCGTGCCGCTTCGTGTTCGGCCCCGAGCCGGCCGACGAGGAGGTCCTGGCCTTCGTGTGCCGGCAATGGGACCGCCTGGACTTCCGCATGCGCGACGGCGAAGGCGGTGACGCGAGCGAGGGCGCGCCGGTCGGCGCACGCAACCCGAAGCGCGCCCAGCGCGAGGCGCGCAGGACGCTCGAGGCTGCCAGGCGCGGCGTGGGCACGAAGGCGCAGCAGGCGCTTGCGGCGGCCTACGAGGAGCGCAAGGACGAGCATCGGGCGGATGCCCGCGACCGCCGCGAGGCCGAGGCGCGCCGCGCCTTCGAGCTGCGCACGCTGAAGCGCAAGCGCAAGCATCGCGGACATTGAGCGGGCGCGCTGCTTCCGCCAAGGTGCCCCAGCGGGTCGGCAACGGCCGTTTGACGTGGGCGAAACGGCTTGCCCCATAATTGTGGGCGCTCAGGTCGCACCTGTGCGGCAACCCGTACCATAACCGGATGGCATATCGGTTGCGGCTTAGGAGTTGCATGAAACGGGTAATCGTGGTGGGTGCGGGGGCCGCCGGGTTGGCAGCGGCCATCCGGTTGCGGTGCGCGGGATACGACGTGGCGCTGTACGAGAAGGAGCCGCAGGTCGGCGGCAAGATGAACCGCATTCGCGAGGACGGCTTCACCTTCGACGTCGGCCCCACCATCGTGATGATGCCAGCGCTGTACCGCGAGGTGTTCGAGCTGGCCGGACGCGATCCGGACGACTACATCCCCTTGGAGAAGGTCGAGCCGCTCATGGAGATATCGTTCGGCCCGGACGAGCGGGTGCGCCTGTCGAACGACCTGTCAGACCTCACGCGCACGCTCGAGGACGTGAGCGAGGCGGACGCCCAGGGCTACTTCGAGTACCTGGCGCTGCTGTACAAGCGCTTCCGCATAGCCAAGGACAATTTCCTGCAGCGGTCCTTCCGCACGCCGGCCGACTTCTACAACCCGAAGAGCCTGGTGGCGGGATTGCGGCTTCACACGTTGGGGGACGCCTACTCGTCGGTGTCCCGCCATGTGAAGGACGATCGGCTTCGCAAGGCGCTGGCGTTCCAGACGCTCTACATCGGCATATCGCCGTACGAGGGGCCGTCGCTGTACATGATCATCCCTTTGATAGAGCTTCTGTACGGCGTGTGGTTCATGCCCGGCGGCATGTACGCCATGGCCGAGGGCATGGGGCGGCTGTTCGGGGAACTGGGCGGAGAGCTCCATACGTCGGCTCCGGTGGAGCGCATCGTCGTCGAGGGCGGCCGCGCCGTGGGCGTGGAAGCGGGCGGCGGGTTCGTCCCGGCCGACTACGTGGTGTGCGACGCGGACTTCCCCTACGCCATGAAGGAGCTCGTGGACGACGGGCGTGCGCGCGGACGCTACACCGACGAGAAGATCGACGGCATGGAGTACTCGTGCTCGTGCTTCATCCTGTACCTGGGCTTGGACAAGCGCTATCCCGACGACGCGGTGCACTCCATAAGGTTCGCACCCGATTTCGAGCGGAACATAGCCGACATCTTCGACGCCGGGCGCTTTCCGGACGATCCGTCGTTCTACTGCTACGCGCCCTCGTCGCTCGACCCGTCGCTCGCGCCCGAGGGCTGCCAGACGCTGTACGTGCTGGTGCCGGTGCCGCCCCTGTCGCCCGACGGGCCCGCTTGGGACGGCGAGGAGACGGCTTCCTATCGAGACCGGGTGCTCGACCTGGTGGAGCGCGAGACGGTCTACGAGGACGTGCGCGACCACATCGCGTTCGAACGGGTTTACACGCCGCTCGATTTCTCCGAGCGCTTCAACGCCCACCGCGGCGCCACGTTCGGGCTGCGCCCTACGCTGCGGCAGAGCAACTACTGGCGACCGCACAACAAGGCCGAAAACTGCGAAGGGCTGTACTTCTGCGGCAGCAGCACGCATCCGGGCGCCGGCGTTCCCATCGTGCTGCTGAGCGCGAAGCTCGCGGCCGAGGAGCTCGCGGCCGACGACCGCGCGGGCGCGGCGGCCGAGCGCGAGGCCGCGGGCGCGGTTGCCGTGGTGGCGGCGCGCGGGGCCGCCGTGGCGGGCAGGACGGGAGTCGCCGTGGCGGGGGGCGCGGAAGACGCCGCAGGCGACGGAACGCTCGCGGCGGGGCGCGGGGCTCGTGTTTCCGCGTCGGCCGGCTCGGGCATTCGCGGCCGGGCGGACGCGGAAAGGGGTGCGCGATGATCGTCCAACGCGATGCGTTCGAGGCTCGTGCCGCAGACTTCGCCTGGTGCGAGGACGTGATCAGGCGGAACTCGCGCAGCTTCTATCGAGCGTTCTCGCTGCTGCCCGAATTCAAGCGCAACGGCGTGTACGCCGTCTACGCGTTCTGCCGCGCGGCGGACGACTGCGCGGACGTGGACGCCAGCCGCGAGCGGCTCGACGGGCTCGCTCGCGATCTGGAGCGGTTCCGCGCAGGCTCCGTGCCCGAGCATCCGCTGTGGCGCGCGCTCGGCACGGTGTTCACAGCCTTCGACCTGGACGCGGCGCCCTTCTTCGACATGCTGGAGGGCCAGCGGCGCGACCTGGCGTTCCGGCAGCCGGAAACCATGGCCGACCTGGAGGACTACGCCTACTACGTGGCGGGCTCGGTAGGGCTCATGCTGCTGCCCCTGCTATGCGCCGAACGGCCGATCGACGAGACGCTGCGGGCGGACGCCGTGGCGCTGGGCGCGGCCATGCAGCTGACGAACATCCTGCGCGACGTGGGCGAGGATCGCGACGTCGGGCGCGTCTATTTGCCCGTCGAGGTGCTGGACGAGGCGCGTTGCACCGCCGCCGACTTGGCACCGGGCCGGGCGGGCGACGCCTTCCGCAGCGCGTGGGAGCGCGTCGCGCGTCGCTCCGCGGAGCTGTACCTTCCCATGCAGCGCGACATCCTGCGCTTGGACGGGGACAGCCGCCTGCCCACGCTCTCGGCGCTGTTCCTGTACCGCGGCATTTTGGACCAGGTACGCGCCGACGGCTATCGCTGTCTCGACCGCCGCAGCGTCGTGCCGCCGGACCGAACGCGGGCGCTCGCGGCGGAGGCGGCCGCGCTCCTCGCCGGGCTTCAGGACGAGGAGGCCGAAAGCCGCGCCCCCGGCGCCTCCCGCGCCTTTTCGCAGGGGGCCGCGCCCTCGCTTTCGGCGGAGGGCGCTTACGGCGCCGCCGCGACGGGAGGTTGGTGATGGACATACGGAACGTGGCGGGCCTGGTGCTTTCATTGGCGTACGTGCTGGCGGTGCTGGGCGCGTCGAGCCTTTTCTCGCGGCGCGGCATGGGTGCCGAGGGAACGCGCAAGCTCGTGCACATCGCGCTGGGCGGCTGGTGGGTCGTCGCGGCGCTGTTCTTCTCGTCTCCGTGGTGGGCGGCCGCGCTGCCGGCTGCGTTCGTCGTGGTGAACGCGCTGGCCTATCGCAAGCAGACGCTCGCCTTCATGGCGCGCGGCGAGGGCGAGGAAACCCCGGGGACCGTGTACTACGCCGTGTCGCTCACGTTGCTCGCCCTGTTCTCGTTCGGTATCGGCGCGCCCTACGTGGGTGCGCTCGGCGTGTTCTGCATGGCGTTCGGCGACGGGTTCGCGGCCGTTCTGGGCAAGCGGTTCGGACGCCGTGCGCTGCCGGGGACGGGCGGCGGGAAGTCTCTCGTCGGCACCGCCGTGATGTTCGCGGCGAGCTTCGCTTCGTGCGCGGCGGTGCTGACGGCGGCGGGTGCGACGGGTTGGGAGGGCGCGGCGCCGTCGTTCGCGACGGCGATCGGGGGAGCGGACGTCTCGGCGAATGCTCCCGGATTGACGGCAGGGCTCGTGGGCGCGATCGTGCTCGTGGCGCTGGGGCTGGCCACGGCGGCCGCGTTTCTGGAGGCGGCGTCGCCGGCGGGGCTCGACAACCTGAGCGTGCCGCTGGGCGCGACGGGACTGTACGCGGTGCTGTTCCTGCCGGCGACGGGTTACACGCCGCTGCTGGCCGGCATGCTGCTGTCGGGCGCCGTGGCTTTGGCCGCCCTTCGGTTGCGGCTGCTCACGGTGCCCGGGGCGCTGGGGGCCGTGGCGGTTGGCGCGCTCGCCTTCGCGTTCGGCGGATGGCCTCTTTGGCTGCTGCTCATGTGGTTCTTCGGCAGCTCGAACGTGGCGTCGAAGCTCATGCGCCGGGTGCGCGGAGTGCGGGAAAGCGAGAAAAGCGGCGGTCCGCGCAGGCTGCGCCAGGTGCTGGCAAACAGCGTGCCGTTCCTCGTGTGCGCGCTGGCCTACGCGGCCACCGGCGAGGCGTGGTTCCTCGTCGTGTCGGCCGGCGCGCTGGCGGCGAGCACGGCGGACACGTGGGCGTCGGAAGTGGGCGTGCACAGCAAAAAGCCTCCCGTCAACATCGTCACGCGCAAGCCCATGCAGCGCGGGCTGTCGGGCGGCGTGAGCCCGCTTGGGTTGGGGGCCACCGTCGTGGGGGCCGCGACCTCGGCCTTCCTGGCCACGTTCCTGTTCCACGCGTTCGGGTTCGCGGTGCCTGCGGGCCCCGAGGCGTTCCTGCTCATCGTCGCGTGCGGCGTCGCGGGCTCGGTGGTGGACAGCTTCTTGGGCGCGCTGCTGCAGGCGAAGTACCGGGTGTCGGGCGCCGACGCGGTCGAGGGTTCCGCGGCAACCGGCTTCTCGTTGCCGGGCGGCCTTGCGATGGCCGGCACGGCGGCGCTCGCCGGGGTCGACGAGACGCTCGTGGAGGCCGCGCCCGCCCGCAGCGCGTCGAGCTACACGCTGGTGTCCGGTTACGCCTGGATCACGAACGACGCCGTGAACCTGCTGAGCGGCATCGCCGTGGTGGCGCTCGGGTTGCTGGTGACGCTGTAGCGCAAGGTCCGAGCTGCTTGGCGGGCGGCCCGCACACGCCCGCATGGCGATTGCGCGGTTTCGCCCCGCGCCGACGGGCCTTCTTGCGGATCGCATTCCCTTGTCTTTGTTTCGACTCGTTAAAGCCGGGCGCGTCCGTCTCCAAGAGGCTTATAATGGCCGACGACAGCAGAGCGACTCGTCGCCGGCCTTCCGCTTGGCTTTCCTGCGCGAGGCGGCGAATTCGCGGAGGCCGGCGCCAGCGTTCGCCGACGCGGCTCGGAAAGGGGCGGGCATGGTTGCACTCTTGGTTATCTTGGCGATCGTCGTCGTTTTGGCGGCGGTCCTCGTGGCGAACGCGGCGCGCTTGAAGCCCACGCCCGTGGTCGACCCGCTGCCGGAAAGCGACGTGCAGGGCGACGACGCGGCGGTGGAGCGCTTCCGCGAGCTGTTGCGCAGCGCCACCGTGTGGGACCTGCGCAACCCGGACGCCGACCGCACGGCCTTCGACGGGTTCGTGCCCAAACTGCGCCGGCTGTATCCCGGCGTGTTCGAGCATCTGGAGCTGGAGCTGGTGGACGGCTACGGCATCTCGCTTCTGTGGAAGGGCTCGAACCGCGAGCTCGCCCCCGTCGTGCTCATGGCCCACCACGACGTGGTGGCGGCCGACCCCGAGGGCTGGACGCACGACCCCTTCGCCGCCGACGTCGAGGACGGCAGGGTGTTCGCGCGCGGCGCCGTGGACACGAAGTGCGTGTGGGCCGCCCTCATGGAGTCCGCCGAGCGCCTGCTGGCCGAGGGCTACGTGCCGCCGCGCGACGTCTACTTCTTCTCGTCGAACACCGAGGAGGACGGCGGCGACACGGCGCCCCACATGGTCGAGCGCCTGCGGGACGCGGGCCGGGTGCCGTACCTGGTGCTCGACGAGGGCGGCGCGGTCATCGACAACCCGCCGCTTGGCGTGAAGGGCCAGTTCGCCGTCGTGGGCGTGTCGGAGAAGGGCGTGTTCAACACGAGCGTGACCACGAACTCCGAGGGGGGCCACGCCGCCACGCCCTCGCTAAAGGACGCCACGGCGAAGCTCGTGGCGGGGTTGGACGCGCTGCAGAAGAACCCGCCGGCTTCGAAGCTGTCCGAACCGGTGGCGGCCATGCTTCGGGAGCTGGTGGCGCACGGCGGCTTCGCCCTGCGCATCGTGTTCGGCAACCTCTGGCTCTTCCGGCCCGTCGTCGTGCGCATCATGAAGGGCGGCTCCGAGACGGCGGCCATGGTGCGCACCACCTACGCGCTCACGCAGCTCGAAGGGGCGCCGGCGCACAACATCATTCCCAAGCAGGCGCACGCCACGGTGAACGTGCGCGTGGATCCGGGCGAGACGGTGGACGAGGCCTTCTCCCGCATAAAGGAGCGCTTCGACGACCAGACCGAGTTCTCGCTGTTCGAGGTGAGCGAGCCCTCGCCCGTCTCACCGTTCGAGAACGATCCGGCGTTCGACTACCTGCGCCGCGTCATCCACGCCGTGTACCCCGCGGCCGGCATCGCGCCCTACGTGCAGTCCGGCTGCAGCGACGCGCGCCATTTCGCGCGCGTCTGCCCGCGCACGTACCGTTTCGCGGGCTTCCTGTTCAAGGGCGACCAGCGCTCCCGCGTCCACGGGCAGGACGAGAACCTGGACGTGGACTCGTACAAGCGCGGCGTGGGGTTCTACACCGAGCTCATCCGTCATTTGGACCAGCTGGGGGAGTAGCCGGGCCCGACGGGCGGGTGCGCACGGCGGGCAAGGCGGGATAGGGAAGCGCGCTCGCAGCGGCGGGCGCCGGAAAGCGAAGGATGGAACATGGCAGACGCGGCGGCACGCAAGCAGGGGAGGTTCTTCTACGGGTGGTGGATCGTGATCGGCGGCTTGCTGATCATGGCCACGTGCTACACGGTGTTCGTGAACTGCATCCCGCTGTTCCAGACGCACATCGTGCAGGATCTGGGGCTCACGGTGGGGCAGTTCAACACGGGCGTGTCCATAACCACGGTGGTGGCGGTGTTCGCGTCGCTCGTCATCGGCAAGCTCACGGACAAGTGCTCAGCGCGCGTGCTGGGCGCGGTGACGGTGCTCACCAGCTCGGTGGTGCTCGTGGGACTGTCGTTCATCACGCAGCTGTGGCAGCTGTACGCGCTGTGCGTCGTCGCCGGCATGGTGGTGGTGGCCGGCACGCGCCTGCTGGTGTCGGTGATCATTTCGAACTGGTTCACGCTCAAGCGCGGGCTGGCCGTGTCCATCGCCCTCTCGGGGTCGGGTATCGGCGGCGTAGTGCTCTCGCCGGCCACGAGCGCCATGATCGAGGCGTCCGGTTGGCGCTCGGCGTTTTTGCTGCTGGCCGTGGTGTGCCTGGTGGCGGCGCTGCCGTTGGCGGTGGTCGCGTTCCGCACGCGGCCGAGCGACAAGGGCCTCAAGCCCTACGGCGCGGGCCAAGTCGAGAAGCAGAAGGCCGACCGCTCGCCCGACGAGCCGGTCACGGTGTCGGTGGGTTGGAAGGCGCTGCGCAAGAGCGCCGCGTTCTGGCTGCTGGTGGTGGGCTTCGTGGCCATGGGCGTGACGAACGGGTGCATCATCACGAACTCCATCGCGAACATGACGAGCGTGACGGTGGGCGGCACGGAGGTGGTGACCGGCGGGCACTCCGTGTTGTGGGCCGGTTCGGTGTGGTCGTTCTACCTGGCCGTCGTCATCGTGGCGAAGATCGCGCTCGGGGCCATCTACGACCGCTTCGGCATGCGGGCGGGCACGGTGCTGGGCACCCTCACGTCGGTGCTGGCGGGCGCCATGCTGCTGTTCCCGGCCACCGATTGGGGCCCGATCCTCGCGTGCCTGTTCTTCGGGTTCGCCACGTGCATGGGCACGGTGGCGCCGCCCATCATGGTGGTGAAGGAGTACGGCAAGAAGGACCTTGGCACCGTCACGGGCATCGTGACGGCGTTCGAGCTTTTGGGCGCCGCCGCGGGCGCGGTGATCTCGGGCGTGATGTTCGACGCGTACCTGTCGTTCGCGCCCGTGTGGATCATGGTGATCGTCGCGTCCGTGGTCATGGGCGCCGCGCTGCTGGCCTCCATCCCCGCGGCGCGCCGGCTGGTGGAGCGCCGCCGGGCCGCGGGCGCGCCCGAGCTGGACGCGGAGGGATTCGAGATCGTGTCGTAGGCGTCGGGCTCCGATCGCTGTGGATTTTCGGCAACCCCGGAGGGCGGCGCGGAGGGGGCGTTTTGCAACAGGTGGGTTGCGTGGGGCTTCGGACAAGGCGCTTGCGCTAAGATGGAAGTTGCCGCTTGATCGCCGACGGAAGGGAGTGGCGAAAGCCCATGGACGCTGCGAACGACGCCTTGCCCCACGCCGCGCTCGACCGGTTCTCCGGCGCCGTGCGCGGGTGGTTCCTCGACGCGTTCCCCGGCCCCACGCCGGTGCAGGAGCGGGCATGGGAGGCCATCGAAGGCGGGGAGAACGCGCTGGTCATCGCACCAACCGGGTCGGGCAAGACGCTTGCGGCGTTCCTGTTCGCCATCGACGCGCTCATGCGCGAGAAGGCGGGCGCGGATCGCGGGGAGCGCGCGAGCGCGGAGGTCGCCGCGGCGGCGAAGCCCGCCAAGGGCGTGCGGGTGCTGTACGTGTCGCCGCTGAAGGCGCTGGGGGCCGACGTGGAGCGCAACCTGCAGGCGCCGCTCGCTGGCATCGCCCAGCGGCTCGCCGCCGAGGACGCGAAGGCCCCGAGCGTGCGCACGGGCATGCGCACCGGCGACACCACGCCCGACCAGCGTCGTTCGCTTCTGCGCAACCCGCCCGACATCCTCATCACCACGCCGGAATCGCTCTACCTCATGCTCACGTCGCAGGCGCGCGAGACGCTGCGCACCGTCGAGACCGTCATCGTGGACGAGGTGCACGCGCTGGCCGGCAACAAGCGCGGCGCGCACCTGGCGCTCAGCCTGGAGCGGTTGGACGACCTGCTCGCGCGCCCCGCGCAGCGCGTCGGGCTTTCGGCCACCGTGCGGCCGCGCGAAGAGGCGGCGCGCTTCCTGGGCGGGCCGCACCCTGTGAGCGTCATCGCGGCTGAGGGGAAGCCCGATTTGGACGTGCGGGTGGTGGTGCCCGTGCGCGACATGACCGCCATCCCGGCGTTCCCGGGCGCCGACGCGCGCGGTGCGGGCGCGGCGCGCGGCGGCGGTCCGCGGCGCGCGCCGGCCGAGCAGGCGTGGAAGTCGGACCGGGCTCTGCGGGCGCACCTGGCCGGCTCGCCGACGAAGGGCGCCACGCCCGACAGCCGCGCGGGGTCGTCGTCCATCTGGCCGCTCATCGAGGCGTCCATCCTGGACGAGGTGCTGGCGCACCGCACCACCATCGTGTTCGTGAACTCGCGCGGGCTGTGCGAGAAGCTCACCGCGCGGCTGAACGAGCTGTACGCGCAGCGCGAGGGGCTGCTGGAGCCCGGCAGCAGCGCCGACGGCGGGGCGCCGTCGCACATCCGTTCCGACCTCGGCTCCACGGGCGAGCTGGCGCAGGGCGCGCCCGAGATCATCGCGAAAGCGCACCACGGCTCGGTGTCGAAGGAGAAGCGCCTGCAGGTCGAGCGCGAGCTGAAGAGCGGCGAGCTGCCGTGCGTGGTGGCCACCTCGTCGCTGGAGCTGGGCATCGACATGGGCTCGATCGACCTGGTGCTGCAGGTGGCCGCTCCGCCGAGCGTGGCGAGCGGCCTGCAGCGCATCGGGCGCGCGAACCACCAGGTGGGCGGCCGCTCCGCCGGCTCCATCTACCCGCGCACGCGCACGGAGATCATCGACGCGGCCGTGGTGGCCGAGGGCATGCGCGCCGGCTCCATCGAGGCCACCGCGCTCGTGCGCAACCCGCTTGACGTGCTGGCGCAGCAGACGGTGGCTGCCGTGGCCATGGGCGGCGCGACCGCCGACGGCTGGTACGAAACGGTGCGACGGGCCGCTCCGTTCTCGGAGCTGCCGCGGCGTGCGTTCGACTCGGTGCTCGACATGCTGTCCGGCCGCTACGCCTCGGCCGACCTGGCCGAGTTCGCGCCGCGCATCGTGTGGGACCGTGAGAGCGGCGAGCTTGCGCCGCGCCCGTCCGCCCAGCGCCTGGCCGTGACGGCGGCTGGCACGATCCCGGACCGCGGCATGTTCTCGGTCGTGCTGCCCGAGGGCGACGGCAACGAGGGCCGTCGGCGCGTGGGCGAGCTGGACGAGGAGATGGTGTACGAGTCGCGCGTGGGCGACATCATCGCGCTCGGCACCAGCTCGTGGCGCATCAGCGAGATCACGCGCGACCGCGTGATCGTGGAGCCGGCGCCGGGCCGCTCGGCGCGCCTGCCGTTCTGGCACGGCGAGGGCGTGGGCCGTCCCGCCGAGACGGGGCGGGCCCGGGGGGCGTTTCTGCGCGCGCTGGCCGCGGGCATCGACGACGAGCCGGCGGGAGAGGCCGACCTACTGGTCGACGCGGCGTCGCGCCTCGACCCCGCTCTGCGCGAGCGGCTGGCGGAGGACGGCTTGGACGAGGACGCGCAGCGCAACCTGGCCGCCCTCGTGCGCGCGCAGCGCGCGGCCACGGGCGCGGTGCCCGACGACAAGACGCTCGTGGTGGAGCGGTGCGAGGACGAGACGGGCGACTGGCGCGTCATGCTGCACTCGCCCTACGGCCGCCGCGTGCACGAGCCGTGGGCCATGGCGGTGCAGGACCGCGTGACGAGCACGCTGAACTTCGATCCGCAGGCCATGGCCGCCGACGACGGCATCCTGCTGCGCATCCCCATGACCGAGACGCGCCTGCCGGGCGCGGAGCTGTTCGTGTTCGACCCCGAGGAGCTCGTGCGCGTCGTGCGGGACCGGGTGGACAAGACGGCGTTGTTCGCCGCGCGGTTCCGCGAGTGCGCGGCGCGCGCCCTGCTCATGTCGCCCACGCAGCCGGGCAAGCGCGCTCCGCTGTGGCAGCAGCGCCTCAAGGCGGGCCAGCTGCTAGAGGCGGCGCGCGGCGAGCGCGACTTCCCTATTCTGTTGGAAACGGCGCGCGAGTGCCTGCAGGACGTGTACGACCTGGACGCGCTCCGCGAGCTCATGGAGGGGCTCGCGGCGGGCACCGTGCGCATGGTGGAGGCGCAGACGAGCATCCCGTCGCCCTTCGCCGGGCCGCTGCTGTTCGGCTACGTGGGCGAGCACCTGTACCAGGGCGACCTGCCGCACGCGGAGCGCCAGGCGTCGCTGCTTTCGCTCGACCCGGCGCTGCTGGGCGAGCTTCTGGGCTCGGCCGACATGGCGGAGCTGCTCGACCCCGGCGTCGTGGCCGAGGTGGAGGAGAAGCTGCAGCGCACGGCCCCCGACCGCCGCGCCCGCGGCGCGGAAGGCGCGGCCGACCTGCTGCGCGTGCTGGGCCCGCTGTCCACGGAAGAGGCGGCGCTGCGCCTGGAGCCGCCGCAAAGCGACGATCCGCAGCTCGGAGCGGAAACCCCCGTAGGGGCGCTCTCCGGAGCGCCCGCTCCGGCACAGCCGGAAAGCGTCGGAGAAGCGGCGAGCGCGGACAATACCCCCAACGGCCACCCTGCGGACGAAGCCCCCCTTTGTCATCCTGAGCGACCGAAGGGAGTCGAAGGATCCCCCGCGGCGTCAGCCGAAAGCGCTGGGGAAGCAGCGGCTGCAGACGAGGCGCAGGATGACGGTGCCATTGCCGCGCCGCACGCCACGCTCGACGAGGCCCTTGCCGTGCTCGAGGAGCTGCAAGGCGCGAAGCGCGCGTTCGTCGCGACGATAGGCGGCGCGGAGCGCTGGGCGGCCGTGGAGGACGCGGGCCGCTTGCGCGAGGCGCTGGGCACGGCCGTGCCCGCGTGGGTTCCGGCCGCATTCCTCGAAGCTGCGGACGACCGCTCGCCGTTGGACGACCTGCTCGCGCGCTACGCGCGCACGCACGGACCCTTCTCCGGCGAGGAGGCTGCGGCCCGCTTCGGCATCGGGCCCGCCGTGGCGCGCGAGAGCCTGCATCGCCTGGCTGCGCAGGGCAAGCTCGTGCAAGGCCGGTTCGGGCAGGCTCCGGGCGGGGAGGGCGAGCGCGGATGGGTGTCGGCGGAGGTGTTCCGGCGCTTGCGGTCGCTCTCGCTCGCGAAGGCGCGCGCCGCCGTGCGCGCGGTGCCGCCGGACGCCTACGTCCGCTACGTGCTGGACCTGCAGGGCGTCGGCGACGGTGCGGCGCTCGAGGGCGTCGACGGGTTGGCGCAGGTCATTGCCCAGTTCGAAGGCGTGTTCCTGCCGGCTGCGGCATGGGAGGGCTCCGTGTTCCCCAGCCGCGTGCGCGACTACCGCCCCTCGATGCTCGACGAGCTCATCGCCTCGGGCGACGTGGTGTGGGCGGGCGCCCGCCGCGAGGGCGACGGCGGTTCGGACGACGGCCGAGCGCGCGGACGGTCCGCGCAGCGGAAAGCGGAGTCCTCGGCGATGCTCGTGGCCTTCTACCCCACGGACTCGCCGCTCGCTCCCGTGCGTCCGGATGCGGAGGACGGCTCGTTCGAGACCGTCGACCCCGCCGCCTCCGGCCCGTCGGTGGAGGAGGCGGTGGTGGAGGCGCTCGGCAGCGGCTACGGGCTGTTCTTCCGCCAGATAGCCGACGCCGTGCGACGTCGGATGGAACCCGAGCGCGTCGACGAGGCCGCCGTTGCCGCGGCGCTCATGGACCTGGCGTGGAGCGGGCGCGCCACGAACGACACGTTCGCGCCGGTTCGCGCCGCCGACGCCGGAAGCTCGGCCGCGCGCCAGCGTCCCGCGCCGAAACGGCGTGCGAGCAGCCGGCGTTCGGGACGCCGCTACGCCGTCGCGCCGGCGGCCGGGAGCGGCGCGGCCCGCGTTGCCTCGGAGGGCTTCGGCGCGCCGGCGGCGGTTTGCTCCGGCCGGTGGTCGCTGCTCGCGCCCTCTTCGGAGAACGACACCGTGCGCGCCTTGGCGCTGGTCGAATCCATCCTCGACCGTTACGGCGTGCTCTCGCGCGACGTGGCCGTGCTCGCCGGCGTGCCCGGCGGCCTGGGCGCGCTCATGCCGGTCCTGCGGTCTCTGGAAGACGCCGGCGACGTGCTGCGGGGCGTGTTCGTGAAGGGGCTCGGCCCCGCCCAGTTCGCCGCCCGCGAAACGGTGGACCTGCTGCGCGCCTATGCCGGGGACGGCGAGGAAGGCGCTTCGGGCGGGCGCCTCCCGCAGCGCGGGCCCGAAACCGTCGTGCTTGCGGCCGACGATCCGGCGAGCCTGTTCGGAGCCGGCGTTCCGTGGCCGCCCCTCGCCGTTGCCGACGCCTCCGAAGGCGACGAGGAGCGCGCCTCGCGCCCCTCGCGGCGTCCGGGGAGCCTCGTGGTCGTGCGCGGCGGCCGGCTCGCGCTGTACGCGACGGCGGGGCTGCGCTCCGTCCTGTCGTTCACGCAAGACGACGAATCGCTGCGCGATGCCGTGGTCGCCCTCGTCGCGCACATGGCGCGCACCATCCGGCGGGAGGGGGCGGAAGGCGCGCGGAAGAAGCTGGTGGTGGAGGCGTTCAACGGCCTGCCCGTGCTCTCCACGCCGTTCGCCGACGTGCTTCAAGAGGCGGGTCTCGTTCGCCTGCCCGACGGCATGCGCCTGTACGTGGACCCGTTCTCCCGCGGCGCGTGATATCGGTCTCGCCGCGTTGGCCGACGCGGTGACGCGGGCATCTGCATGCCCGTCATCTGGACATACGAACAGGTTGAGAACACCGTGCGGGCATTCTGTGGCCGGCCGGTAGCAATTGGGTGAAAAAAGAAGCCGTCGCGCGCAGGTGCGGTATGTTCGAGAGGGGCATGCGCCCCGAAGGCAGACGCGAGACGGAAGAGGATGATGCGGCATGGCGCGGAGCACGGACGGAAAGGGCAAGCTGGGCAGGCTGTTCGACGACCTGTCGATGGCCCAGGTCGTCGCGGGCGCGCTCGCGGCCGTCACCTCCATGCTGCTGGCCTCGCGCATCGGCATCGCCGGTTCGGTCATCGGCGTGGCCGTGGGCTCCGTCGTGTCGGCCGTGGCGTCGCAGCTGTACAAGAAGTTCCTCACCGCGTCGGCCGAGAAGCTGCGCGAACTGAAGCCGGGAGAAACCGGCTACGTGCCGCCGCAGGGGGCGGAAACCCCCGCGGCGACGGCCGGCGGCCGCGCGACGGCGGACGCTGCGGAGACGGTGCGCCTGGGGGCCGTGCCGGAGCCGGTCGTGCCGCTCGGATCCGCAACGCGCCGCACGCGCACGCCGCGCGCCGACGACGCCGCCTTGCGGGGCGACCCGTCGGTGGCCAAGGCGCGCGAGCGCCGCGACCGCAAGAAGAAGGTGCAGCGCGGCGTGGTCATCGTGTCCGTCGTATCGGCTGTAGCCGCCGTGGCCTTGTCGGCCGTCGTCATCGACCTCGCCACCACGGGGCAGGGCGTGGGCGCGAAAACGCCGCCCCTCGTCGTTCCGCAAGAGCAGAAAGCGGGCGGCGATGCGGAGGGTGCCCCGGATGCTTCCAAGGACGCGGCGTCGACCGCGCCGAACGACTCGGCGGGCGACGCGTCGAAGGGCTCGTCCTCGAGCGGCGACGCGTCCTCGAACGCGGGGAGCGACCAGGGGTCGTCCGGATCGTCTGGATCGTCCGGCTCGACGGGCTCTTCCGGCGGGTCCCAAGACGGAAGCGGGTCGACGGAGGGCGGTCAGTCCGGCAGCGGTTCGCAGGACCCGGCCTCGAAACCGGGTTCGGACGGATCGTCGTCCGGTTCCGGGCAGTCGGGTTCGAACCAGCCCGGCAGCGGGTCGGGTTCGACGGGCGGTTCCTCCTCCGGTTCGACGGGCGGTTCCGCCTCCAGCGCGTCCTCCGGCAAGGCGGCGGTCCAGGCGGGAACCGCCTTGCCGGTCGCCCGTGCGTAGGCGGGCTCTTCCTAGAGGTACTTCTCGGTCAGGTACGCCATGCACTCGTCGTTGCCGTTGACGAGCCGCCCCTCGTCGTACAGGTAGGGGATGAGGTCGGCGTTGCCGCCCAGTTCCAGCAGCTCTCGATAGGGCTCCTCCTGCTCCACGTCGCGCTTGTCCAGCTCGATGCCGTGCTCCTCGGCGAAGTGGGTCAGGATGGAGCAGGTGGGGCACGGGGCCCAGTAGTACAGGATCGGCTTGTCCATGTTCGGTTCCTCTCGCTCGCGCGTTTCGCTCTGCGGGCGCGCGCCCGCTTTCCCCTCAGTATAATCCTTGCCCGTCGTCGCGCGCCCTGCGGAATCCGTTACCGAGCATTTCGCCGTGGATGGCTATAATGACCGTATGGATGATTTGTCGGTCAACATTCCCGACGTCGCGCTCATCATCGAGGGCGGCGGCATGCGCGCCAGCTACACGGCGGGCGCGGTGGTGACGCTTTTGGAGCGCGGCCTGCGCTTCGGACGCGCGTACGGCATCTCGGCCGGGTCGAGCCATGCGGTGAACTACGTTTCGCGCGACATTCCCCGGACGAAGGCGTCGTTCGTGGACCTGGTGCTCGACCCGCGCTTCGGCGGCGCGCGCAGCTTCCTGCGCGGCGACGGCTTCTTCAACGCGCCGTACCTGTACGGGGGCATCGCCGAGGAGCTGGCGGGAACGGACGCCGTGATGGCGTTCGACTTCGACACGTTCGCGGCGAACGAGGCCGACGTGCACATCGAGGGGTTCGACTGGGACACGGGCGAGACGGTGCCCTGGACGAAGGACGATTGCCCCACGATGCACGACATGATGCTGCGCGTGCGCGCCAGCTCCAGCATGCCGCTGTTCATGCCGCTCACGGTGATAGACGGGCGCACGTACCTGGACGGCGGGCTGGGCACCAGCTGGGGCATCCTTCTGGACGCGGCGCGTCGCGACGGGTTCGAGCGGTTCTTCATCATCCGCTCGCAGGAGCGCGGCTATCGCAAGAAGCCCCTGGGGCCGGGCGCCCAGGCGCTGTTCCGCGCGGCGTTCCGCAAGCACCCGCTGGTGGCCGAGCGCTCCATCGAGCGGTGGCGCCCGTACAACGACCTGCTCGACGAGATCGAGCTTTTGGAGCGCGAGGGTTCGGCGTGCGTGTTCTACCCCGAGCGCATGACCGTGACCAACCGGGAGACGGACTACGCGAAGCTGCAAGACGCCTACGAGCGCGGCTACGCCCAGGCCCGGCGAGAGGCCGACTCCTGGGAGGCGTGGCTGCAGGCGGGGCGGTAGGAATGCAACTGGGGATCACCATACCGCTTCAGCGGTTCCTGCGCCTGCCGCGTCCGCCGTACGGCGAGGTGGACGACCTGTTCTTCTGCTGGGAGGCGCATCGCGTGCCGCTCGGCGGACGCGACGTGCTGCTTCTGGCGAACGCGGGCAACCGGTTCGCGGCGGCCGCCTGCATGCAGCCTGCCGATTGGCGCACCTGGGAGGACGTGGCGGTTGAGGCGATTCGTCGCGCGCTGGCCGCGTCGGGGTTCGGCGAGCGCGAGATAGACGCGTACCTGTTCTTCGCCGGCGCGCCGGAGGCGACGCGGACGCACGGCCGCCGCCCGGTGGCCTTCTTGAACGTGCTGGTGGACAAGCTGCTGGCGTTTCCCCTCGATGCGGACTGCGCTTTCCCGGTCGACTTGTGCCGCTTCGCGAACGAGCGCCTGCCCGGCAAGGCGGCGATGTTCGAGGTGGCGGGGCTGGCCGCCGAGCGTTTCGCGCAAGACGTGCGGAGGGTGGGGATATCCGTTTGACGCGCACGTCGCCGCGCCGGTCGCGCGGGGCGGCGCGCAATGCTACCATGGGGAGCCGACAGAAAGGATCGCGATGGTTGCAGGCGGCGACGGGGCCACGTCCAAACTCGAACTGATCATGGGCCGCGAGGGCGTGGAGCGCCTGGCGGCGTCCACCGTCATGGTGCTGGGCCTGGGCGGCGTGGGCTCGAACTGCGTGGAGGCGCTCGCGCGGGGCGGCGTGGGCGGCCTGGTCGTGGTCGACCACGACGTGGTGCAGGCCAGCAACATCAACCGGCAGGCCATCGCCTTCCACAGCACCCTCGGACGCAAGAAGACCGACGTGGTGCGCGCCATGGTGGCCGACATCAACCCGGCGGCGCGCGTGGAGCCGCTCGACGCGTTCGTGCTGGCGGAGAACGTGCCCGAGCTGTTGGGGGCGTACCGCGACCGGGTGGACTACGTGGTGGACGCCATCGACACCGTCTCCACGAAGCTGGCCATCGCCCAGTACGCCGACGCGCAGGGCATCCGCCTGATCAGCAGCATGGGGGCGGCCAACAAGCTGCGCCCCGAGTGCTTCCGCGCGGCCGACGTGTACGACACGGTGAACTGCCCGCTGTGCCGCATCATGCGCAAGGAGGGGCGCAAGCGCGGCATCCGCCGCCTGCGCGTGCTGTACTCGTGCGAGCAGCCGGTGCCGGTGCCCGTGCGCGAGGGGGCCGCCCGGCGCGAGCGGTCGAATTTGGGCACGGCGTCGTACGTGCCGCCCATCATGGGGCAGATGATCGCCGGTGAGGTCCTGCGCGAGCTGGCAGGTGTGGACGCGGACGCGGGGAGCGCGCGATGACGGCCGCCGCTTGTCATCCTGAGCATTCGACAGTCCAGCGGACTGTCGAGGTCCCGAGCACGCGAAGCGAGCGCAGGGAGGCGTCGCGAAGCGATGACGCGAAGGCCGCCCCAGCTTGTCATCCTGAGCGGCGGCCGAAGGCCGAAGTCGAAGGATCTCCTGCGGAGTCGACGGAGGGGCTGTTCGACCTGCATTGCCACCTTGACTTCGCGGAAGACCCCGCCGAACTGGCGGCCGGGTTGGCCGAACGGGGCGTCGGGTGCCTGTCCGTGACGGTGACGCCCGAAGGCTACGGGCGCGCCGCCGCCCTGCTGGGCGCGTGCGGGAACGTGCGAGTGGGCGCCGGCCTGCATCCGTGGTGGGTGGAGGCCGGGCCGGCGGGCGAGGACGCGGCCGAGCAGGCGGCGGCCAACGCGGCCGCATCCCGGTACGTCGGCGAGGTGGGCCTCGACTTCGGCACCGCGCACGCCTCCACGCGGGACGCCCAGATCGCCGCGTTCGAGCGCATCGCGCGCGCCTGCGCGGCCGAGGGCGGCAAGGTGCTCTCGATCCATGCCGTGAAATCGGCGGGCAAGGTGCTGGACGTGCTGGAGCGCGCGGGCGCCCTAGCCGAGAACGCCTGCATCTTCCACTGGTTCTCCGGCACGTCCGACGAGCTGCAGCGCGCCATCCGCGCCGGCTGCCGCTTCTCGGTGGGCCCCCACATGCTGGCGTCGAAACGCGGCCGCGCCTACGCGCAGGCCGTTCCCGCCAAGCGCCTGCTGCTGGAAACCGACGAACCGCCTGCCAGCGGTCCAGCCGTTCCGCCAGAGGAGTTCGCCCGCCTGCTGCGCGGCGCCCTGGCCGAGGTGGCCTCGCTGCGCCGCGAGGACCCCGCCAGCCTTGCCGACCGCATCGCCCGAACCAGCCGGGATCTGCTGGCGCGCCCCTGACGCACCGGATCGACCGCCCGCGTCAACGCAAGAGGCTTGCGAACTTCGCGAGCGCTTTGGAGCAGGAGTAGCCCTGCACGAACCCCACCTTCGTCGTGAAGGCGGTGAGCACGGCCTGCGCGGCGTCGCCCGCCGGGCGCACCTCCACCACCACGACCGTCGGGTTGGCCAGAACGCCTTTGCTGAAGTAGGCGACGAAGGGGAACGCGGTCGGGGCCTCGCGCAACGCCAACAGGTCCTTTCCCAAGCGGGCCGCCGCGCTTTTCACCTGGGCCACGGCCTCGGGGAACGGAACGGAAAGCGGCACGACCTCCGTTTCGGTGCGCAGCTTGCCGGCTTTGGCGTACGCCGCCGACGAGTCGGCGGTGCCCACGCCTCCGGCAAGGGCCTCCAGGGGATCTCCGCTCAACACGCCGTCGAGGAAGGCGAGGGGGTTCGCGCCCGACACGGCCTGCCCCTTCGCCAGGATGTTCCTGATCTCGTTCGTGGCTTGCATGTTCGACTCCTTTCGGCGACGCGGTCGCATGGCCGGCATTCCGCCGGGCTTCGCACCTATGGTAGGCCCCCATGCACATCAAACGATGGCGGCGACGGCGCCGCTTTCCGCGCAGCGCTCGGCCGCGGGCGACCGGCGACGCCTTCCGGCCCTTTCCACGTGCTTCCAACGTCGCGTTGACGCTTCGGCTCGAACGGCGGGCCGCAAGCGGGCCTTCGGTACCATGAAGGCCGAACGGTTGCAACGATTCGCTGCGGAAGGAGGCTCCGTATGGAGATGGGCTCGCTGCCCGAATGGTTCACGGCGTGCGCCGAGCTGCTGGCGGTGTGCACGGCCCTGTTCCTTCCGCAGGTCACCGCGCGCCGCGCGCGCAGGGAGAGCCTCGCGCGCATGCGCCGCGTGACGAAAGGGCTGCTCGTCGCATTCGCGGACGACCGCGAGAACCACGGTGCCGAACCCGTCGACGAGCTCGAGAGCGCCAAGGACCTGCAGCTCTACCTGCGCGTAGCGTTCTTCGCGCTGAACGAGCCGCGCGAGATCGCGCTGCGCGGCGACGTCCAGAGGCTCTACCGCGCCCTTGCTCGACCGCAGCCCGACATACCGGCCGTGCGCAAGGAGATCGCGGCCCTGTAGGGTTCGCGCAGGCGCTCGGGCGACGGACAGGGCGGACAGGGACGGAGGGCGGACGATGGAAAGCACCGTGCACGGCGTGGCGCTCGTGTTCGAGGGCGGCGGCATGCGCAACTCGTACTCGGCGGGAGCGCTTTCGGTGATGCTGGAGAACGGGCTGTTCTTCGACGACGTGTACGGCCTGTCCGCAGGGGCGACGAACGCGGCGGACTACCTGTCGCGCGATGCGCGCCGTGCGGAGGCGTCGTTCACCGAGTGCCTTGTGGGACCTGCGTTTCGCTGGTGGCTTGCGCCGCTCGCGTTCGCGGACGGCCTCGGGGCGCTGCGGCGCGGCGACGGCGAGGCGCGAACCGGCTGCGCGCTGCCGTTCGACTTCGCGGCGTTCCAGGCGAACCCGGCGCGCCTCACGCTGCAGGCCGTCGACCGCGACAGCGGCGAGACCGTGCGCTTCGCGCGCGGCGACTTTCCCACGCAAGATGCGCTCATGGAGCGCGTGCGCGCCTCGCTGAGCTACCCCATCGTGTTCCCGCCCGCGCGCATCGACGGCCGCGCGCTGTACGACGGCGGCATCGGCGATGGGGCCGGCATCATGCTGCCCGCCGCGACGGCCGACGGCCTGCGGCGGTTCTTCGTCGTGTGCACGCGCCCGCGCGGCTTCCGCCGTCCCGAGCGCCCCAACCGCCTCTACGACGCGTTCTTCTGGCGCCGCCCCCGCATGCGCGCGGCACTGGACACGTGGGCTCGGCGCTACAACGCCGAGCTCGACCTGCTCGCGCGCCTGGAGGCCGAGGGCAGCGCCTACGTGTTCTACGCGAACGACCAGGGCGTCGCGAACACCGAGCGCGACCAGGTGAAGCTCGCCGCCAACTTCGCACGGGGGAGGGCCCAGGCCGAATCCGAGCTCGGCGCGTGGGAGCGGTTCCTGGACAAGCGCTGACGACGGGCCGGCAAGGTGGTCGCTTGGCACGTGCCTGGGGCATGCATCAAAAGCCCCTATAGTTGCACGCTCGCCGCGCCGTCGAGCCCGCCGTCGAGCCGAAATCGGCCTGGGCCGTTCGGGGCCGCGCGGCACCGGATCGCCGTCGGGCGCTGCGCAGAGGACGCGCGGCGCGTCGACGAAGGTTTTGATGCAGCGGATCGCCCTTGAAGCGCACGAAAATCACCGCTGTGAAGCTCGCGGCTTTGAGGGTCGGCACGAACGCGTTTTGCGAGCTGGGAAAACGTTCGCGGCATGCGAGGCGGGGACGGGCGAGGGCCCTTCGAGGACGCGTCGGGGCCGTCGAATCGCTTCACAGCGGTGATTTTCGTGCGTTTCGGGGGTCGCTGGCGGCATCGAACCCAAGGCGTTCGCTACGCCGCTCGGCATCGAGCTCAAGCTGAACATGCGCGATGTGAGCATGGTGATCTGGTCGCACTGGCCGTGGCGTGCACGGCCGTGGCCGTTCGGTCTTTCGAAGGGAAAAGGGCAAAACGGTCGAGCGCTTGCAGGAACATGCGGTAGAGTGGGCCGCGACGGTTGAAAGGGGAGGTGCGGAGTGGACGACCAGGTGCTGGCGGTGCAGCGGATGCAGGACTACCTCGCGGCGCACGTCGAGGACGACGTGTCGACCGAGGATCTGGCCGCCGTGTCGCTGTTCTCGCCGTGGCATTCCTATCGGCTGTTCAAGCGCTACACGGGCATGACGCCGGCCGACTACCGGCGTCGCCTGCGCCTCTCGCGTTCGGCCGCGCGCCTGCGCGAGGAAGGGCTTCGCGTGTCCGACGTCGCGTTCGAGTCGGGCTTCGGCAGCGTGGACGGCTACCAGCGCGCGTTCTTGCGCGAGTTCGGCTGCAACCCGGGCGCCTACGCGGCCGAGCCGGTGCCCATCGGGCTGTTCGTTCCCTACGGCGTGAAGTTCGAGGAGCTGCGCCGCGCGCACGAGCCCGCTTCGGCGGGAGAGGAGCGCACCGTGCTGGTGCAGGTGGTGGAGAAGCCGGCGCGGCGCGTGGTGCTGAAGCGCGGCGTGCGGGCGTTCGATTACTTCTCGTACGGCGAGGAGGTGGGCTGCGAGGTGTGGGGCCTTGTCACCAGCATGGAGCAGCTGGGCGGCGAGCCGGTGAGCCTGTGGCTGCCGCCGCGCTACCGTCCGGCCGGCACGTCCGTCTACGTGCAGGGCGCGGAGATGCCCGCCGATTTCGAGGGCCCCGTACCTGGCGGCTTCGACGTCGTCGACCTGCCCGCCGCCACCTACCTCGCGTTCCAAGGCGAACCCTTCCGCGAGGAGGATTTCATTGGCGCCGTGGAGTCCGTGCAGCGCGCGATGGAGCGCTACGACCCGGCCGTTGTCGGCTACGCATGGGACGACGACAGCCCCCGCGTGCAGTACGAGCCCGACCCGGTCGCCGGCTACGTGGAGATGCGCGCGGTGAAGCGAGTGTAGACAGCCGGATTCCGGCTCTTTTCGAAGCGACCGTAAAGCGAAGGTCAGTCGGCCGCTCGCAATGCGTTTCGATAGAACTCGATTTTCTCGTCCAAATGCGTTAGGTTCTCCTCCTGTCGCCGAAGCTCGACGACGACGGCGACGCGGTGCTCCTCGAGCATATCGAGGCGCAGGGCGAGCGTTGCGTCGCCTTGCGCGCGCAGTTTTGCGTAGCGCTCGATGCCCGCGATGGGCATGCCGGTTTCCTTGAGCCGCTTCACGAAGGCGATCCAGGCCGCATCGGTTTCGGAGTAACTCCTGTGGCCCGAAGCGTCGCGGTCTGGCGCGAGCAGTCCACGCCGCTCGTAGTAGTGGAGCGTGCTTATCGACAGCCCGACCAACTGCGAGAATTCCCCGATCTTCATGGCGAAGCCCCCTTGACCTCAACTGCAGTTCAGGTTCTATCGTGATGCTCGCAGTCTAGCAGAAAGGAGCAAGATCATGGAGGGCACGCGCTACGAACGAGGCCTCGCGAACCTGGCGAGCGTGGACGGGGAGGGCGGTCGAGCGGTGGTGGAGTCGCTTGGGGACATCGCGCCCGACTTGGGGCGCTACATCGTCGAATTTGCTTTCGGCGACGTGTACGAACGGCCGGGGCTGGGGTTGCGCGACCGGGAGGTTGTCACCATCGCGTGCCTGTGTGCCCAAGGAGCGTGCGAGCCCCAACTGAAGGTGCACGTCAACGGGAGTCTGAACGTGGGCATGACGCGCGAAGAGGTGATCGAGACGTTCATCCAATGCGTGCCCTACGTGGGGTTCCCCCGAGTGCTGAACGCGGTTGCGGTCGCACGCGAGGTGTTTGCCGAGCGGGACGGAGCGGCGTCGGCTTGACGGAGCTTGCGACGAAGGGCGCGGCCGACCGAGCGCGCTAGCTTGTCCGGCCGCGCCCCGAGCGCTACGGCTCAAGTTCTCTTAGCTCCGCGCAAAGGTGATCGATCGCCTTCGTATTCGCCCACTCGGAGAACGGCACCTTCCGAAACGGCGGGAGGCCGCCCAGAGACAATGCACAGCGGGCGTGGCCGAGCAGCGATTGCGGAACGTTGTCGCGCAGGGCCTTGTCGAAGGTGTCGGGATAGGCGTTGCAGGTGAAGAGGATGAGCGGCGTACTCGAAAGTGCCTGTTCGTTGGCAGAGAGAAAGCGGAGCGCCGGCTTGTAGAATTTGCCCATGCGAACGCCAGAACCCACGACGACGGCGTCGAACCCGGTCGGGTCGGGCTGGTCGCACGACAAGTCGGCGAGGGTGGCGGCAGGGAGGCGCTCGGCCAGATGTTCGGCGCACAGGCGGCTTGCCCCCGATTTCGTGGAGTAGGCGACGAGCGTCTTCATTGCGAAGCTCGATCTTTGCCGTGCGTTCGCCGCAATGCGGTTGCCACGAGCAGGATGGTGATTCCGCTAAAAACAAGCGTTCCGACGGCGCATGTAGTGTGGAACTCGATGGCATCGGCTACGCTTGCGCCGCCCGCATGCATCCATGCCCCGCAGATCGCGGCGGACAACGAGGCTAGGAACGTGGCGATTGCGCTGGCAACGGCGAGGGCCTTCATCGGACCGCCTCCTTTGCCGGTGCGGTCAGGTTGTCGACCAGCAGGGCCAGATAGCGTCTGCGCGATTCGGCGTCTTCCAAATCGAATCCGCTGTAGGCTTTGAATGCTTCGGGCGAGAGGGCCGCCACTTGCAACGGATGGATGATCTGCAGGGCGATGACGCGCAGCTTTCTTTCGTCTGCGTATTCGCCGAACAGGTTGCGGAGAAACGGCACGAGGCGCAACGGCGTGTCCGTGTCGCCTCCCGTAACGCTTTGGGTGAGTACGAACTGCATCAGCTTGCGGTTCTCCATGGCGATGTCGCAGAGCTCTTCGAGCATGTTCTTGAGGTGCTCTCGGGGGCTCTCCGAAGGCCGGCCCGCTTGCGCTGCCTTTTCGATCACGTGCGTCATCGTATCGCCGATCGCTATGCCCAGCAGCGCGTCCTTCGATCCGAAATGATAGTTGACCAATCCTGTTCCCACATCAGCGCGTTGAGCAATGTCCCGCACGGTGATGTTGTCGATGTCGGTTGCCTCGTCCAGCAACTCTTTCGCTGCCTGCACTATTCGATCGCGTGTGCCTTGCGCGCTCTCCTTCGCCATGGTGTGCCCTTTCTATATTGAACATGATTTGAACATGTTCAATATAACACACCGCATCGGGTTGTCAATATGGCGAATTGGCCGTTCTACCTCCAGCGTTTGAGGTGGGGGAGCAGCGCGCCCATGAACGAGACGGCCTCGTCGCGGGTGATGTGGCACGATTCGGCCATTTCGGGGGCAGCCTCTTCGATGAGCTCCTCCATCGACTCGTCGCCCACGAACGCGCCGCTCTGGTAGCACATAGAGCAGAAGTCGTCCGAGCGGCCGCCGTCGGCCTCGCTGCCGTGGTCGTCCTCCTGGAAGAACGGCATGCCGCAGCTTTGGCAGTAGTCGCCGTCGGGCATCTCCAGCAGCTGCATGAGCGGCATGTCGAACGTGGCGGCTATGAGCTTGCACATGTCCACGCTCGGCTCGGTCTCGCCGTTCTCCCAGCGCGAGACGGCCTGGCGGGTGACGTAGAGCTTGCGCGCCACGTCCTCTTGCGTGAGGTCGCGTTCCTTGCGCATGCGGGCGAGGGTCTCTCCGATGGCCATGAGGGGTCCTTTCGTCGGGGCGAGGGCGGGTGGTCGGCCGGCACGGCCGCCGCCCCATTGAACCACGGCGCGCGCTTCGGCGTAAAGCAACGTAATGTTGCGAAACGCGGATTGGTTACGGCGGGGGGGGGGGACCGCCCGTCCGTGGGTTTCGGTTCCCGAACGGTATTGGTTTCTGCCTCATGATCCTGCTTACGTGCATCATCGCCCGAGTAATATGATGCACGTACTTCGCCGACGAGGCAGGACTGCTATGAAAAAGAACGCGCGTCCAGAGAGACGACCGTCCCTCGCAGCCGCGCTTCCCATCTCGTATTTTGCGCCTGATTGCTGTCGTGAATTTCCCACCTTGCAGGTGCGCGCGACCGACGTCGATCAGGTGGCGAAATGGTCGAGCACGTCCAACCGGGGGGCCATGTCCTCGAGCAGGTCGTCGGCTACGTAGGGCAGCTCGGGGAATTGCGGCTGCTCGTCGCCCGCTGCTCGCAAGGCGCCCGTCACCGCTTCTGCCAGCTCGCGGGCGATCTCGGCCAGCTCTCTCCGATCGACGCCGATCGTTTCGCCGAACTTCGTCAAATCATCGGCCTTCACGTCGTCGATGACGCTCGCCCCGCCCAGCCTCATTCCCATGGCGCGCGAGAATCGGTCGAAGCGTGTGGTGGACACGAGGTCGTACACGGGTGCCAAGCGCAGCCCCGCGCCCGACGGGCGATGCAACAGCGAAAGGTTCTTCAGGTGGTTGTCGCAGTTTCCCACCAGGTAGTTGAACAGGGTGACGCGGGCGAACGTCTCGATATCCTCCAGGGGGCGCGTCGAGCGCGTGCGCAGGAGGTTGGCGACCGCGGTGGCCGTCGAAGGCTCGAGTTCGCGGTACTTCGCGTCGGGGAGGACGCCCAGGGCTTGGGCAAAATCTTCCTGATGAAGTCGGGCGACGTGCGGGGACTCTCCGCCGGGCGTGACGGCGCGGTCGTAGCGCGCAACGCACAGAACTGGCCTCCCGAAACGGAGCAGATCGACTTCCGGCGAGTCGATGCCGCAGGCCGCTGCGGTTTTCAGGCAGAGGTATTCCAAGAAGGGCACGTCGGGAAGCGCGCCCACCTTCAGGATATGGGTGGACGCGGCGCCCGCACGAGGTTGCAGCCAGCCGCTTTCCATCGTTGCGCCCGATGCGTGCGCGAGCCCCGTCTTCCCCTGCGTTCCGGCAAGCGAGAGGCGGGCTTCGGAGTTGGATTCAGCAAGCTCTCCCATGCTGGAGAACAGGGCTTCCAGGTTGCGCTCGTCTAAGGGGCGGTAGCCCCCCTGCGTTGCGGGCGGTTCTCCTTCCGTCACGGCGATGTCGCCGATTATTTCCAGCCCGCAGCGGAGCAGCAGCATGAGGTAGTTGTCGGGCTCCACGTTGAGGGCGGCCGCTTGGGCGATTCGCGCCGTGCCTTCAGGGAGCAGCCCGTCGAAATACGGCATGAGCCGGTCTTCCGAGTAAGGCTCTTCGCGCAAGGGCAGCGAGCAGCTGAGCGCGCAGGCATCGGGAAGCGCAAGGTAGCCGGGGTCGTAGGCGAACGTTGCGGGTTCTAGGACGATGCGCCCGACGAGCTGGTGTTCCGGCCCGTCCAGCCGGAACACCGACAGCGCCTTCATCGGTTGTCCCTCGCGCAGGCGGAGAGGTCGAGGCCCAATGTTTGAACGACGCGCAGCGTTTTTCCCAGCTCGGAGGTCTCCTTGCCGTTCTCGAGGTTCGACACGAAGTTTATGCCGACGCCCGAGTAGCGCGCCAGCTTGGTTTGCGTGTAGCCCTGTCGCCTGCGCTCAGTGCGAACGATGGCGCCCAGTTCCTCGGCAGTGGCGAATGCGGTCACGTGCGCTCCTTTCGCTCGGGTAGGCGTTCTGAACACAATTCATTCGAACGAGTGAATAGAGGGCAATAATCATTGTATTCATGCGTTCAAATGAATTTCTATATTTAAAAGTATACTTCATGCGTACGCATGAATACAAGAGAGTTGAATGCGCTGTTGCGCCGCTGTGAAAAAAGGGACTGTCTTCGTTGTCGCCGCTTCGCCTGCCGCCGCGCGTTGCCCGTTTACCCCGCCGCGATCCCGCAGTCGAAGGCCAGCAGGCGGCGGTAGCGCTCGCTCGTGCGCTCCAGCTCGGCGGGCGAACCTTCCATCTCCAGCTTGCCGTTCTCCACGAACACGACGCGGTCCATGGCCGACACGCCCTGCAGATGGTGGGTGATCATGATGAGCGTCTTGCCCTGGGCGTTCTCGACGAACGTGTCGAGCAGCGCCCGCTCGGTCACGGGGTCCAGGCCCACCGTGGGCTCGTCCAGCAGGATGACGGGTGTGTCCTGCAGCAGCACGCGGGCGAGCGCGATGCGGTGGCGCTCGCCGCCCGAGAAGCGCATGCCGGCCTCGTCCACCAGGGTGTCCAGGCCCTCGGGCAGGCGGCGGGCCATGTCGGCCAGGCCCACGTGGGCGAGCACCTCCCACACCTCCTCGTCGGCAGCGGCGGGGTTGCCGATGCGCAGGTTCTCGCGCAGCGTCATGTTGAACAGGTACGTCTGCTGCTGGATGACGCCTATGTGCTTCGCCATGTCGTCGCCGAAGCGGCTGGCGGGCACGCCGTTCAGCGTGACGCTGCCCGTCGTGGGCGCCAGATCGCCGCGGACGAGGGAGGCCAGCGTGCTCTTGCCCGAGCCGCTGCGGCCCAGGATAGCGATCTTCTGGCCCTGCGGGATGGTCAGGCTCACGTCGTCGAGCACGACGCGCGCAGAGCCGGGGTAGCTGAACGCCACGTGGTCGACGACGATGGAGAGGGGCGCTTCCACGGCCGGCGTGGGCTCGCTCTGCTCGACCGCCTGCGGCAGCTCGTTCAGGCGGCGGATGGAGTCGCGGTAGACGCATCCCTCGGTGGCCGCCGCCGGCAGCGGCGCGAACGCGTCGATGAGGGGGAAGAAGCCCAGCACGAACGCGGCTATCCAGTTCGCCGCCCCGCCGGGCTGACCTCCGAAGTAGCCGCCGGCCCATAGGAGCAGCAGGGCCGCCGCGACGCCGAACACCGCCGTGGACGCGAGGTCGCGGCGGCGCGCGAAGCGGTCGAGGCGCGCGTTCTCGTCGCGCATGGCCCGCTCGGCAGCCTGGTGGCGCGAGAGGTACTCCGCGCCGCGCCGCGCGAATATCCAGTCGGACGCGCCCAGCACGTTGTCGGTGAGCTCGCCGTACAGCTCGTTCTTCATGGCCTTGCGGCGCTCGACGCGCGCGCGGTTCGCGAGCATCGACACGAGCGGCACCAGGAACACCTCCACGCCCAGCACGAGCGCGAAGGCCAGCGCGAACCACGGCGAGAACAGCCCGAGCGCGATCACGGCCAGCGCGTACACGAGCCACGCCACCACGGTGGGGAACACCGCGCGCAGGTACAGGTTCTGCAGATGCCCGATGTCCTCGGCCAGAAGCCCTAGGATGTCGCCCGTGCGGTGGCTGCGGCGGAAGAACACGGCGTCGTGCTCAAGCGTCTCGTACAGCTTGAGGCGCAGGCTGCTCGTCATGCGCAGCACCCAGTCGTGGCTGGTCAGACGCTCGAGGTACTGCAGGATGGGCTTGCCGATGCCGAAGATGCGCACGAAGAGCGTGGGCAGGTGCACCATGAGGATGCTGCCGGGCATCTCGGCCGCCGCGCTGATGAGGAATCCGGACGTCACCATGAGCCCGCTCGCGAACCCGAACGTGGCCACGCCCAGGAACAGCGCCAGCGCGAGCGCCTTCCAGTACCGTTTGAAGAAGGGCACGACCCAGCGGTCGGGACGGCGGGCGGCGTTCTGCCTCATCGCGCACCCCCTTCTAACTGCGCGGCCAGGCGCGCGAACGCGCCGTCGGACGCGCGCAGTTCGGCCAACGTGCCCTGTTCGGCCACGCGCCCGTCCTCCATGACCACGATGGAGTCCATGTCGTGCATCCAATGCAGACGGTGCGTGGCGAAGAACACCAGGCGCCCCTCCATGAGCGGCAGCATGCGCTCCTTCAGCTCCATCTCCGTCTCGATGTCCAGGTGCGCGGTGGGCTCGTCGAACAGGAGCACCTTGCGGCCGCGGTCGAGGAAGGCGCGCGCGAGCGCGATGCGCTGCGCCTGCCCGCCGGACAGCGCCCGCGCCCCCTCGCCGATGCGCGTTTCCAACCCCTCGGGCAGCTCGCTCACCAGCTCGTCCAGACCCACCACCTCGACGGCCCGCGCGACTTCCGCGTCGGTGGCGTCGGGGCGGTAGAACACGATGTTTTCGCGCAGCGTGGCATGGAAGATGTAAGGGTCCTGCGGGATGTAGACCACCTGGCTCTGCCACGCGTCCTGGCGGAAGCTGCCCGCCTGCGTGCCGGCGATGCTCACGGCGCCCTCGTCGGGCGACGCGAAGCCGCCCAGCAGGTTCACCAGCGTGCTCTTGCCTGATCCGCTCGCGCCGATAATGCCGATCTTCTGGAAGCCCTCGGCTGCAAGCGACACGCCTTCGAGCGCCTTGAACTCCGGGTACGAGAAGCCCACGCCGTCGAGCGCGAGGCGAGCGCCGTCGCTCCAAGCGGGCAGCGGAAGCTCGTCGGGCGGGTCGTCGGGGGCATCCACGAGCGCGCGTATGGAGGCGAGCGCGTTCTTGCCGTCGAGCGAGGCGTGGTAGTCGGCCGCGAACTCGCGGATGGGGCGGAAGTACTCGGGCGCGATCACGAGCAGCGCGAGCGCGGGGAACAGCGTGACCGAGCCGTCGATCAAGCGGAAGCCCAGCATGAACGCCACGGCCGCCACCGACAGCGTGGCGAACGTGTCCAGCACCAGGCTGGAGAGGTTCGCCACCTTGAGCGTGCGCATGGTGGCCTCGCGAAAGCGCTCGCTCACCTCGTAGATGCTCTTCCCGTAGCGCTTGGACATGCCGAACAGCTTGAGCGTGTCGATGCCGCGCAGCGTGTCGATGAAGTGGTTCGACATGATCTCGAACGTGCGGTGCTGGCGCGACGCCTTCTCCTTCGCCGTGTGACCCATGATGACCATGTACAGGATGATGAAGGGGAAGGCCACGAACATGATGAGGCCCGACACCCAGTCGAGCGCGAAGGCCGCGATCAGGAGGATGGTGGGAATGATGGCGATGCCCGTGACTTTGGGCAGGATGAGCTTGAAGTACGTCTCCACCTGGTCGGCGCCCTCGAGCACTGCCGCCGTCACGCTGCCGGTGCCGTGCGCCTGCACGAGCCGCGCGTTCGTGGTGAACACCTTGCCCAGCAGCGCCTGGCGCAGCGCGTTTGCCTGCTCGTAGGCGTAGCGGTCGAGCAGGCCGGACTGCACGTAGAGCACGCCCTGCCTACCGACGAAGCACGCGAGGAACGCGGCCACGAGCAGGGCTTGGTCGTACACCGCGTCGCCGAGCCAGAGGTTCGTCACGGCCGTGGACAGCGACCATGCCTGCCCCAGCACCGCGAACGCCTGCAGGGTGGCGAACGCCGCCAGCAGCCCGAGGATGCGCTTGATCCCCGGCAGCGCAAAGATGGCTTTGTCGATCATGGCTCGCTTCCCTTGCGGTCTCGGTTCCGGCTCATGCTAGTAAATGATACTTGCATAGTAACATAAAAGGAAGGAACCGCGCCAGCAGTGAAACGCCGGAGCGGCCGATCGCCCTTCTTCCCCTCTTGTCATCCCGAGTGAGAGGGGAGCCGTGCGACCCCGTCGCCTTCGTAGGGGCGCTCTCCAGAGCGTCCGTTCCGGCGAAGCCGGAAAAAGCAACCGAGGCTCGCGTTCTCGCGCTCCTCGCGAGCGGGCGCTTTGGAGAGCGCCCCTACGGAGATCGCCCGACCAAGGAAGAGCCTCTGCCCGCCCCGAACCTAGCGCCAGTCGGCCTCGTCTGCGAACTGCCAGCCCAGCAGCGCGTCGCCGATCAGGCGGAACGTGAAGGGCAGGGGCTTTTCCAGCTTGCCGTTGTCGATGTTCTCGGCGATGCCCTCCAGCTCGGCGAGCAGGTCGAAGAACGTGATCTCGTTCAACGACGGCATGCCGGCCGCAATCTCGTCCGCCGAGATGGTCATGATCTGCAAGACGATGTCGAGGTAGCCGCCGAGCTGCGCGTTGCTCTGCTGCAGCGCCTCCACGTCGTCCTTGTCGAAGAACGATTCTTCGACGCAGTACCAGCCGATGGCGTCCTCGTCCTCCTCCATGAGGTCGCTGATGACGATGCCGTTCCCCGGCAAGTCGTCCACGTGGTAGCAAGAAACCAGCGTCTCGGGCGTCACGAGCGGCTCGTCGTTGTCGTTGAGGTCGCTCATCACGTACACGAGGCGCGCGACCAGCCCGTTCTCCATCACGTCCAAAGACAGGCCGTAGTGGTATCCCGGGTCGGCGTGGCGCGTGCCCCAGTAGAGCTCGCCGTTGTTCTCGATCAGCGTTTTGACAGTAGCGGCCACAGGGCCCCCTTTGCATCGGCAGTGCACGAACGTTCAGACGATTATAGAGCAACCGAGGCGCCGCGCGAAGGAGGTTGTCGTGCCGACGCGCACCCGTGCGGCTCGCGATGCGCTAGAATGATCAAGGATTTCTCGGTGTCCGCGCCGCTTCGCGCGGGAGCGCCGCCGCGCCATGACGAAAGGGGTTCGCCCATGGAGACCATCGCAACGTCCGACGCCCCGGAGGCCATCGGGCCGTACGCGCAAGGGGTTGTTTCGCAAGGACTGTTGTTCGCCTCGGGACAGATCGCCCTCGACCCGGTTACGGGGAAGCTCGTGGGCGACACCGCGACGGAGCAGGCCGCGCAGGCGATGCGCAACGTGGCCGCCCTGCTGGCGGCGGCCGGCACCGACTTCGACCACGTGGTGAAGGCCACGTGCTTCCTTGCCGACATGGACGACTTTGCCGCCTTCAACGAGGAGTACGCGAAGTGGTTCGGCGCGCGGCGTCCGGCCCGCTCGGCCATGGAGGTGGCGCGGCTGCCGAAGGGCGCGCTCGTGGAGGTGGAGGTCGTGGCCGAGGTTCCGCAGGGCTGAGCGCGGGGAACCTCGACGGTTGGCGAGACCGTCGGCCGCCTCCCGGCGTGTGCACCCGAGCGGCGGGAAACAGGCGTTCCGGGCTTTCCCAACGGCAAGTGCTCGGGTATGCTGCAAGAATGCAACGACGTTGAAGAGAAGGGTTGTGCCCCATGTATGTGACCTGCCTTGATTTGGAGGGCGTGCTCGTGCCCGAGATATGGATCGCGTTCGCCGAGGCGAGCGGCATCCCGGAGCTCAAGCGCACGACGCGCGACGAGCCCGACTACGACAAGCTCATGAAGTTCCGCTTGGACACGCTCAAGGAGCACGGCTTGGGCTTGGCGGAGATCCAGCGCACCATCGCCGCCATCGACCCGCTGCCGGGCGCGAAGGAGTTCTTGGACGAGCTGCGCGCGCAGATGCAGGTCATCATCATCAGCGACACGTTCACCCAGTTCGCGAGCCCTCTTATGGAGAAGCTGGGATGGCCCACCATCTTCTGCAACGAGCTGGAGATGACGCCCGACGGCGAGATTTCGGGCATCCGCATGCGCTGCCCCGAGTCCAAGCTCACCACGGTGCGCGCGCTGCAGTCGTGCGGCTTCGACACCATCGCCGCCGGCGACAGCTTCAACGATTTGGGCATGATCAAGGCGAGCAAGGCCGGGTTCCTGTTCCGCAGCACCGACGCCATCAAGGCCGACAACCCCGACCTCCCCGCGTTCGAGGAGTTCGACGACCTGCTGGCGGCCATCAAGCAAGCCGCGGCGTAGGGCGGGCGCGCCGTGCCGCTGGTGCACTTGGACGGTGTGGGCGACCCGCGGCTCGCGGTGTACTCGGGCATGACCGACGCGCAGCTGCGGGACTGTCCCGATTTCGAGCACGGGCTGTTCGTCGGCGAGTCGGCGAAGGTCGTCGACCGCGCGCTGGTCGCCGGGGTGCGCCCGGTGTCGCTGTTTCTGGAGGAGAAATGGCTCGCGCAGACGCAGCCGCTCATCGAGCGTTTGTGCGCGGCCGACCCCGCGTTCCCGGTGCTCGTGGCGACACGCGAGCAGTTCCATGCCGTGACGGGCTACGAGGTGACGCGCGGTGCGCTGGCCGCGTTCGAGCGGCCGCCGCTGCCGAGGGTGGAGGACCTGCTGGCGGACGCGCGGCGCGTGGCCGTGCTCGAGGACGTGACGAACTACACGAACATCGGCGCCGTGTTCCGCTCGGCTGCGGCGCTGGGGATCGACGCGGTTCTGGTGACGCCCTCGTGCCACGACCCGCTGTACCGCCGCGCCGCGCGCGTGTCCATGGGGACGGTGTTCCAGGTGCCGTGGACCCGCATCGGCAGCGTGCGCGACTGGGCTGCCGAGGGCGTGGGGCTCTTGCGCTCGCTGGGCTTCAAGACCGCCGCGCTCGCGCTGTCGGACGACTCCCTGCCGCTCCACGACCCGCGCCTGCAGGCATGCGACAAGCTGGCTCTCGTGCTGGGCACCGAGGGCGACGGCCTAGCCGCCTCCACCATCGCGGCCTGCGACTACACGGTTCGCATCCCCATGGACCACGACGTGGACTCCCTCAACGTGGCCGCCGCCAGCGCCGTGGCCTTCTGGGAACTGCGCACGAAGTGGCGGTGAGGGGCATGCGTTAACGAAAAGCGCTCGGCGTCCCCAATAGTTCTATAGAAAGTTCCTTCTGCATTTTTAACCCTGCTTGTATCTCCCTGGATGCAAAAAGAATCCTTTTACCAAATCCATCAGATGAGCTATATTTATAAATAAAATGGATGACCAACGGGGTCTGCGGAATGCGAAAAAGGGATCAACCAAACGGTATTGACAGGCAGCTTCTTTATTCTGAAGTTGATAATTTTTGTCCAAGATGCAAACAAAGTTTGCTGGAAAACAAGGGGGCAAGAAGGCGACTAATTGGTGAAGCCGCTCATATATACCCTTTGAACCCGACACTTGAAGATTCCATCGCTTTGAAAGGAATACCGGAACCGGACGATATTAACGGCTTAGATAACTTTATCATTTTGTGTCCAAGTTGCCATGACATATTCGATAATCCAAGAACACATGAAGAATATTTAGAACTATACAACTTGAAGAAAGAATACATCGAGAAACGGCACCTAAAGAACCTGTATGCTCAATATGGGATTCAAGACGAAATCCGCGTAGTAGTTGACCGTCTATCTGAATGTGATTTTGATAATGGCGAATTGAGAACTGTGAAGAAGGCTTTGAAGATCGAAGGGAAAGTAGGTTCTAACTTCGATTTTTATAAAAGACGTTCGATAGAAAACAATGTAGTGGACTATTTTCGTTTTATTCAAAACCTTTTTTCCGAGTTGGATGCATCTTTGCCGGGCACTTTCGAATGTATAGCTTGCGAGGTGCGTGCGTTCTATCTTAGCGCGGCAAGAAAGACAGATGACAAATTGCTCATTTTTGAATCTGTGTCCGAATGGATTCGGACAAAAGCGGGTCTCTCGGTTTCTCTGCAGGCATGCGAGATAGTGGCATCATTTTTTGTGCAGAACTGCGAGGTGTTTAGCGATGCTACCCAATAAAGTCATCTCCTATTCAAAAAGCTCATTTCCCCAGTTTGTCATCCTGAAAAAAGCTTTGCTTCAAGGTCCCGAAAATATTGCGATTCTTTGGGAACGGTGTGAAGAGTCATTCGGCGACATTGCGGAGTTTATAGAAGTCCTCGAATGCCTCTATGCTTTGAGAGAAATCGAGGTCGTAGGTTCGGAGGTGCTTCTTCATGCTGAAAAGAATTAAATGTAGTTTGCTTCTAGAGAAGGAGCTCTTATTTCACGACGGGGCAAACTTTATACTGGGCGATGATGCTGCTTCAAATTCCATTGGAAAAACAACAACACTATTGTTAATAGATTTTGCTTTTGGAGGCAATCATTATGCAAGGTCCGATGAGATAGTCGAGTCTTTAGGCGATCATGAAATAGAAGCAGTATTTATATTCGGTGGCCAAGAATACGAGTTTATACGAACAACCAAAGATCCAGAAAAGGTTCTGCGTGTAGATAGAGGTCAAAAGGAGACGATAACGCTCAATGAGTTCAAAGCTTTCCTGAAGGGGCAATACCAATTGCAGCATACAGGAATGGGCTTTAGGGACGCAGTCGGGTTGTATTCGAGAATCTGGGGCAAAAGGAATATTGACCCTTTGAAGCCGTTGAATACCGTTCCGAACGAGAGCGGTGCCAAGTCTGTTGCCAGACTCGTCAAGCTTTTCGAGCTTTATGGGACCGTAGAAGAATTTGCTACAGAGGTTTCCCGATTAGAAGCTGAGAAAAGGTCCGTAGACCAAGCTCAGAAGCAATGTTATTTGCCTCAAACTACGAAGCGTGAAGCCAAGGCTGCTGAAAAGCAAATCAAAGTCATTAACGATCAAATAGAAAAGTTGACCGCGAGTCTTGAATTTTCTAAAGAAAATATGGAAGCCTCTTTTACGCCTGAGGTTTTGCGCTTAAGAAATCGAAGGTCCCGCATTTCGGGACAAATAAGTGAACTAACTTCTCGACTCGATCGTCTTAATGCCTCCAAGACCACCAAGCGTTCAGCAAAAGCAATCCAGAGGCAAATAAGCGAACTACATGACTTTTTCCCATCGGTTGATATGCGCTCTGTTGAAGAAATCGAAGACTTTCATGTATCCCTGAATGAAATACTAGATCAATACATTGCGGAAGAGAGGAAGAGGACAGCCGCTGACATCGGAAAATTTCAAAAAGAGATCGAAAGTTTGGATAATAGATTCAATTCGATTATTGCAGGGAGCATTTCTTCTGTAGAGATTGAAGCCGAAGAGTTAGCGCGGCTGATCGCCGATCGTATAGCTAACGAACAGGTTCTGCATTTATACGAACGTAAGCTTGCACTTCAAAAGTGTTTAAATCTTGCAAAGGACAATGAAGAATGCGCATATACCGACGCAATAGATGAAGTCAGCGCTTTGACAAATAAAGAAATCAAAGCAATCTCTTCTGATGTTATTCCAAGCTCTCCATTTCCTTGCTTAAATCTGTATCAAGCTAGCTACGATTACTCCATAGATAGCGATTCCGGTACCGGTAGAGCGTACGCCGCCCTCGTGATATTTGATCTAGCGATTCTTGAGTTAACGAAGCTGCCCTTTTTTATCCATGACAGCGTGATTTTAAAAAATATTGAAGTTAGTGCACTCTCGAATATTGTTGATAGGTATATATCCGTTAAAGGTCGGCAGATCTTTGTTGCCATCGATGAAATCAGTCGCCTAGACCAATATGAAAGAAAGGGAATAGAATCGAACGGGGTAATTAAACTATCTGAAGAACGAACGCTTTTTGGAGACTCTTGGAAACGCAGGGGCGAAAATGAATGATCCAAACATAATCGTCCTTTGAGGTTTGCTAGCGATTTCCTAGCGTGCGGCCGATCGTCTCTTGGCTTGGCAAGACCTTCTTGGTTCGGGGGGGGGGGGGTCTCCAGAACCCTTTCGCTTCACCTTCTGCATGATGGGCCAAATACTCTCATTTTGACAAACCTGCGGATATGGGGAAATGCTGTTCGCTGCCGCGAAACACGGACCATGCAGAACTTTTTGTGGGCTTCCTTTCATTAAGTGCTAGAGGGTGTATGCCGAGGGTCCCGCTGCGGAACGCTCGCGATTACGAATGATCTCCGCCGTGCGCTATCTAAAAGCCGCATGCGGCTTTTAGATATAATAATGGGCTATTCGCTCACCCCAAATCCAGCTCCGCCATTATCTCCTTCAGCGCTTCCGCCGACTCGTGCAGCCTTGCCAGCTCGTCGGCCGACAGCGGGGTGGGCACCTGGTACTCGATGCCGTCCTTGCCCACCACGGCCGGCATCGACAGCACCACGTCGTTCAGGCCGTGGACGCCGTGCTGGTAGTTGGACACGGGCAGGATGGGCTTCTCGTCGCGGACGATGGCCTCGCAGATGCGCTTCACCGACATGGCGATGCCGTAGTAGGTGGCTTTCTTCTTCGCGATGATCTCGTAGGCGCTGTTCTTCACGTCCTCGGCTATGCGGCGCATGGACTCCTCGTGCTCGAAGTGGCCGCGCAGCTCGCAGAAGTCGTTCACGGGGATGCCCGAGACGTTCGCCGTGCTCCATGCCGCGATCTCGCTGTCGCCGTGCTCGCCGATGATGCGCGCGTGCACGTTGCGCGGATCCACGCCCAGATGCTCGCCCAGGATGTACTTGAATCGCGCGGTGTCGAGCACCGTGCCCGAGCCGATCACGCGGTTCTCGGGCAGCCCCGAGAGCTTCAGGGCCACGTGGGTGAGGATGTCCACGGGGTTCGACACCACGAGCAGGATGCCGGGGAAGTCGCGCCGCGCGATCTCGGGGACGATGGACTTGAAGATGCGCACGTTCTTGTGCACGAGGTCGAGGCGCGTCTCGCCTGGCTGCTGGTTCGCCCCGGCGGTGACGATGACGATGGCCGCGTCGGCGACGTCGTCGTAGTCGCCCGCGTAGATGTTCATGGGGCCGGCGAAGGGCATGCCGTGCGCGATGTCGAGCGCCTCGCCCTCGGCGCGCTCGCGATCCACGTCCACGAGCACCATCTCGGTGAACAGCCCGCTCTGCATGAGGGCGAAGGCCGTGGCGGAGCCCACGAACCCGCATCCGATGATGGCGACCTTGCGATTGTCGACGGCTCTGGCCATGGGGAAGCCTTCCTCTCGATGGTTGACGACGTGCGGCATCGAACCTACTGCATGGCCGGAGGTTCGTCAAGGACGCGCGTCGAATGCACATCGCGCATGTTTTTTCGTTTGACAAACTCGCAGGGGCGGGGGTATGATGCCTCCAGTTTTGAACGAAACCGCTGAAGTGGAAGTCAAAGCAGCCGTGCACGCACAGAGAGTCCGGGTGGCTGAGAGCCGGATCGAACGCAGGTTGCCAAATGGACCACGGAGGGCGCGGTGAACGGCGGCGGAACGGGTTTCCGCCGACTCAGTATTCGCGACGTGAGGGCATACGTCAGTTGCCGGAGGTATGAAGGTACCTCGCAAAGCGCACGGCGCGAGCCGTGAAACAAGGTGGCACCGCGGGCAGCAAGCTCGTCCTTGGCAATGATGGTTTGTCGAGGGCGGGCTTTTTTCATGCCCTCCCGACGGAAACGGAAGGAAGGTGCCGGCCATGTACCCAACGCTCGAAGAGGTGCGCGCCATCGCCGCGGGCGGCGACTACCGTCGCGTGCCCGTGCGCTGCGAGCTCATGGCCGATCGGTTCACGCCGGTCGAGGTCATGCGCACGCTGCGCTCCGCGAGCTGCCACTGCTTTCTGCTGGAGAGCGCCGAGCAGGATGGCGCGTGGGGCCGCTACTCGTTTCTGGGGTGCAACCCCACTCTCGAGCTCACCTGCACGAACGGTACGCTGCGCATGCGCGAGGGACGCGAGGGCTCCCCGCTGCGCGAGACGGTGGAGGAAACCGACCATCCCGGCCGGGCCATCCGCGCGGTGCTCGAGAGCTGCAAGAGCCCCCAGGTGCCGGGCATGCCTCCTTTGGCCGGAGGGCTGGTGGGCTACTTCTCGTACGACTACGTGAAGTACGCCGAGCCGCGCCTGCGCGCGGGCGAGTTGGCCGACCGCGACTTCCGCGACGTCGACCTCATGCTGTTCGACCAGGTGATCGCGTTCGACCACGACCGGCAGAAGCTACTCGTGGTGGGCGGCGTGCGCACGGACGACCCCGAGGGCCTCGAGGCCTCCTACGAGCGGGCGCGCGCGGCTCTGCAGGAGACGGTGGCGCTGCTGGAGAGCGGCGCCAAGGCGTACTTCCCGCCCCTGCGCCTGCGCGAGCCCTTGGCCCCGCGTTTCTCGCAGCAGGAGTACGGCGAGATGGTGGAGCGCGCGAAGCACCATATCCGCGAGGGCGACATCTTCCAAGTGGTGCTGTCCAACCCGCTGACGGCCGCCGCGGAGGGCAGCCTGTTCGACGCGTACCGCGTGCTGCGCACGACGAATCCCTCGCCCTACCTGTTCTACTTCTCGAGCGACGACGTGGAGATAGCGGGGGCCTCGCCGGAGACGCTGACGAAGCTGCAAGACGGCGTGCTGCGCACGTTCCCCCTGGCGGGCACGCGCCCGAGGGGCGCGACCGACGAGGAGGACGCCGCCAACGAGCACGACCTGCTGGCCGACGAGAAGGAGCTGGCCGAGCACAACATGCTGGTCGATCTGGGCCGCAACGACCTGGGCCGCGTGAGCGAGCTGGGCAGCGTGCGGGTGGACCGGCATCTGGCCGTGCAGCGGTTCTCGCACGTGATGCACCTGGGCTCGGAGGTGGAGGGCCGCCTGCGCGCCGACCGCGACGCGGTGGACGCGCTCGACGCCATCCTGCCGGCAGGGACGCTGTCAGGCGCGCCGAAGCTGCGGGCCTGCCAGATAATCCAAGAGCTCGAGGGAACGAAGCGCGGCATCTACGGCGGCGCGGTGGGGTATCTGGACTTCACGGGGAACATGGACACCTGCATCTCCATACGGCTGGCCTACAAGAAGGACGGGCGCGTGTGCGTGCAGTCGGGCGCGGGCATCGTGGCCGACAGCGACCCGGCCGCCGAGTTCGCCGAGTGCCGCAACAAGGCCCGCGCCGTGGTGGACGCGCTCGCGGCGGCGGAAGGGGGCCTGCGATGATCCTGCTCGTGGATAACTACGACAGCTTCGCCTACAACCTCTACCAGATGGCGGGCGCTGTCCGCCCCGACATACAGGTGGTGCGCAACGACGCCGTGAGCTTGGACGACGTCGCGGCGTTGGCGCCGGACGCCCTCATCCTCTCGCCCGGTCCCGGGCGCCCCGAGGACGCGGGCGTGTGCATGGAGGCGGTCGAGCGCTTCGCGGGCGCGGTGCCCATCTTGGGCGTGTGCCTGGGCCACCAGGCCATCTGCGCGGCGTTCGGCGCCACGGTGGGGTACGCGAAGGAGCTCATGCACGGCAAGGTGTCGCCGGTCGAGACGACGGGGGAGAGCGCGCTGTTCGCGGGGCTGCCCCGCACGTTCCCGGTGGCGCGCTACCACTCGCTCGCCGTGGACGAGCGCACGCTGCCGCCCGGGTTGCGCGTGAGCGCGCGCACGGCCGACGGCGAGGTGATGGCCGTTGAGCACCGCGAGCTGCCCGTGTTCGGCGTGCAGTTCCACCCCGAGTCGGTGATGACGCCGGACGGGGCCGCCATCGTCGGGAACTTCCTGGCGCTGGCCGGGCGGGCGTAAGGTAGAGGAAAACGACGGAACCGGAAAGGAAGTCGAGCACGATGATAAAGGAAGCCATACTCAAGCTCTCCCGCAAGGAGGACCTGACCTACGCCGAGGCGGAAGGGGTGATGAACGAGATCATGGGCGGCGAGACGAGCGCCGTGCAAACCGCCTCGTACCTGACGGCGCTGGCCATGAAGGGCGAGACGGTGGACGAGATCACCGCGTCGGCCGCGGGCATGCGCGCCCACTGCGTGAAGCTGCTGCACGACATGGACGTGCTGGAGATCGTGGGCACGGGCGGCGACGGCTCGAACTCCTTCAACATCTCCACGACGTCGGCCATGGTCATCGCCGCGGGCGGCGTCCCGGTTGCCAAGCACGGCAACCGCGCGGCCTCTTCGAAGTGCGGCGCGGCCGACGTGCTGGAGGCGCTGGGCGTGAACATCGCGCTCGCGCCCGAGCGCTCGACCGAGCTTTTGGGCAGCATCGGCATCTGCTTCCTGTTCGCGCAGAACTACCACATAGCCATGAAGTACGTGGCGCCGGTGCGCAAGGAGCTGGCCATACGCACCGTGTTCAACATCCTGGGCCCGCTGTCGAACCCGGCTGGCGCCAACCGCGAGCTCATGGGCGTGTACGAACAGGCGCTCGTGGAGCCGCTCGCGCAGGTCATGGCGAAGCTGGGCGTGGCGCGCGGCATGGTGGTGTTCGGGCAGGACGGCCTGGACGAGATATCGATGTCCGCGCCCACGAGCGTGTGCGAGATACGCGACGGCTGGTTCCAGTCCTACGAGGTGGCGCCGGAGGACTTCGGCTACAAGCGCTGCGCCAAAGACGAGCTCGTGGGCGGCACGCCCGAGGAGAACGCCGCCATAACGCGCGCCATACTGGACGGCGGCGAGCGCGGCGGCAAGCGCCAGGCCGTGTGCTTGAACGCGGGCGCGGCGCTCTACATCGGCGGCGCGGCGGACACGATGGCCGGCGGCGTGCGGCGCGCCGAGGAGCTCATCGATTCCGGCGCGGCGCGCGCGAAGCTGGACGAGTTCGCACGGGAGAGCAACCGATGAGCATCCTGGAGAAGATCGCGGCGCGCACGCGCGAGCGCGTGGAGGACGAGAAGCGCGCACGGCCCTTGGCCGACGTGCGCCGGGCGGCCGAGGAGCGCGCGGCGGCCGAACGGGCGGCCGGCGGCCCTGCGGTCGGGGTCTCGGCGGGCGAAGATGCGGGCGGGGCGTCGGCCTTTCCCTTCGAGCGGGCCCTCGCGCGGCCCGGCGTCTCGTTCATCTGCGAGGTGAAGCGCGCGTCCCCGTCCAAGGGGCTCATCGCGCGCGACTTCCCCTACGTGGACATCGCGCGCGACTACGAGGCGGCCGGCGCGGCGGCCGTGTCGTGCCTGACGGAGCCCTTCTGGTTCCAAGGCCGCGACGAGTACCTGGCCGAGATCGCTCGCGCGGTGGACGTCCCCGTGCTGCGCAAGGACTTCGTGGTGGACGAGTACATGGTGTACGGCGCGAAGGCCCTGGGCGCGCAGGCCGTGCTGCTCATCTGCGCCATCCTGGACGACGGGCAGCTGGCGGCCTACCGGGCGCTTTGCGACGAACTGGGGCTTTCGGCGCTCGTGGAGGCGCACACCGAGCGCGAGGTGGAGCGCGCGCTCGCGGCGGGCGCGCGCGTGGTGGGCGTGAACAACCGCGACCTGGCCACGTTCGAGGTCGACCTGGGCACGAGCGGCCGGTTGCGCGCCCTCGCCCCGTCGAGCGTGCTGTTCGTGTCCGAAAGCGGCATCCGCACGGCGGACGACGTGGAGCGCCTGCGCGCGATGGGGACCGATGCGGTGCTCGTGGGCGAGACGCTCATGCGCGCCCCGGACAAGCGCGCCGCATTGGACGAGCTGCGAGGGGAGGGCGCATGACGCGGATCAAGCTGTGCGGCCTCGTCCGCCCCGCCGACGTGGACGCCGCCAACGCCGCGCGTCCGGACTACGCCGGGTTCGTGGTGGACGTGCCCGCCAGCCGCCGCAGCGTGTCGCCCGCGGAGGTGCGCCTGCTTGCCGCGCGGCTGGACGAGGGCATCCACGCGGTGGGCGTGTTCGTGGACGCGCCGGTGCGGACGGTGGCGGAGCTGCTGAACGACGGCACGCTCGACGCGGCGCAGCTGCACGGAAGCGAGGACGCGGCCTACGTGTCGGCGCTGCGCGAGCTGACTGATAAGCCGCTCGTGCAGGCGTTCCGCGTGGCGAGCGCCGCGGACGTCGCGCGGGCCGAGGCGAGCGCGGCCGACTGCGTGCTGCTCGACAGCGGCGCGGGCAGCGGGCGGACGTTCGATTGGGAGCTCGCCCGCGCGTGCGGGCGGCCGTTCTTCCTGGCGGGAGGGCTCGAGCCCGGCACCATCGCCCGGGCCGTCGCGGCCGCGCGCCCCTTCGCCGTGGACCTGAGCAGCGGAGTGGAGACGGACGGGACGAAGGACGCGGGCAAGATGGCCCGGGCGGTGGCCGAGGCGCACGGCGCGGGCGCACCCGAGGCGGAAACGACGAGAGCAAGGGAGCAACGATGACCAAAGGAAGGTTCGGCGTGCACGGGGGCCAGTACATCCCCGAGACGTTGATGAACGCCGTGGGCGAGCTGGAAGAGGCCTACGCTCACTACAAGGAGGACCCGGAGTTCAACCGAGAGCTCGCGGACCTGCTCAACAACTACGCGGGACGCCCCTCGCGCCTCTACTTCGCCGAGCGCATGACGGAGGACCTGGGCGGCGCGAAGGTGTACCTCAAGCGCGAGGACTTGAACCACACGGGCGCGCACAAGATCAACAACGTGCTGGGCCAGGCGCTGCTGGCCAAGAAGATGGGGAAGACCCGCCTCATCGCCGAGACGGGAGCCGGCCAGCACGGCGTGGCCACCGCCACCGCGGCGGCGCTCATGGGGATGGAGTGCGAGGTGTTCATGGGTCGCGAGGACACCGAGCGCCAGGCGCTCAACGTGTACCGCATGCGCCTCTTGGGCGCGCAGGTGCACGCGGTGGACGAGGGCACGGCCACGCTCAAGGACGCCGTGTCCGCCACGTTCCGCGAGTGGACGACGCGCATCGACGACACGCACTACGTGCTGGGGTCGGTCATGGGCCCGCACCCGTTCCCCACCATCGTGCGCGACTTCCAAGCGGTCATCTCGCGCGAGATCAAGCAGCAGCTGGCCGAGCGCGAGGGGCGCCTGCCCGACGCGGTTCTGGCCTGCGTGGGCGGCGGCTCAAACGCCATCGGGGCGTTCTACCACTTCATCGACGACCCGTCGGTGCGCCTGATCGGCTGCGAGGCAGCCGGGCGCGGCGTGGACGGCTTCGAGACGGCCGCCACCATCGCCACGGGGCGGCTCGGCATCTTCCACGGCATGAAGAGCTACTTCTGCCAGGACGAGCACGGCCAGATCGCGCCCGTGTACTCCATCTCGGCCGGGCTCGACTACCCCGGCGTGGGGCCCGAGCACGCGGCCCTGCACGACGCGGGGCGCGCCGAGTACGTGCCCGTCACCGACGACGAGGCGGTGGAGGCGTTCGAGTACCTGAGCCGCATGGAGGGCATCATCCCGGCCATCGAGTCGGCCCATGCGGTGGCGCACGCGCGCACGCTCGCGCCCGCCATGGGCAAGGACCAGATCATGGTCATCAACATCTCCGGGCGCGGCGACAAGGACTGCGCCGCCATAGCCCGCTATCGAGGGGAGGACCTCCATGAGTAGCATCCAAGCGCCGGCCGCCCGGCCGGACAACGCGCCCGCCGCCGCATCGGGCGTCGACCGCGTCGCGCGCGCCTTCGTCTCCGGCAAGGCGTTCATCCCGTTCGTCACCTGCGGCGATCCCGACTTGGAAACCACCGAGGAGCTGGTGGTGGCCATGGCCGAGGCGGGGGCCGATCTGGTGGAGCTGGGCATCCCGTTCTCCGACCCCACGGCTGAGGGGCCCGTCATCCAGGCCGCCAACCTGCGGGCCCTTGCGGGAGGCACGACCACCGACCAGGTGTTCCAGCTGGCAGAGCGCGTGCGGAAGCGCACGGACGTGCCGCTCGCGTTCATGACGTACGCCAACGTGCCGTTCTCGTTCGGCGTCGAGCGGTTCGCACGGCGCATGGCCGAGGCGGGGGTGGACGCGCTCATCCTGCCCGACGTGCCCTTCGAGGAGAGGGACGAGTTCTCCGGCCCCTGCCGCGCGGCGGGCGTGTCGTTCGTGTCGTTCGTGGCGCCCACGTCGCACGACCGCGTGCGGATGATCGCCCGGGAGGCGGAGGGGTTCGTGTACTGCGTATCGTCGCTGGGCGTGACGGGCGCGCGATCGAGCATCTCCACCGACGTTGCGGCCATGACGGCCCAGGTGCGGCAGGCGAACCCGCGCGTGCCGTGCGCCGTGGGCTTCGGCGTGTCGACTCCCGAGCAGGCGGCCGCCATGGCGGCCGTGTCCGACGGCGTCATCGTGGGCAGCGCCATCGTGAGGCTGGTGGTCGAGCACGGCCGCGCTTGCGTGGACCCGGTGGCCGCCTATGTGCGAACCATGAAGGCCGCCGTGGCAGCCGTCGAGAATTGATGGCGGCGCGCTCCCATTGCCCGGCGCTCTGCTATGATGCGGTGATGCAGTGACCCCATGCGAGCAGGGAGGGACGTTGGCGAAGCTATCGGTGGCGCCCAGGGCGAAGGACGACGGGCGCCTAGCCGCCTATCTGGAGAAATACGCGCGGCGCGTGGAGACCACGCCTCCGGGGGCGTGCCCGGTCGTCGTGCAGCTGTCGCTTCTGCAGGCGGGCGCCGCGCAGACGTGCGGGAAGTGCGTGCCGTGCCGCGACGGCCTGCCGCGCCTGGCGGCGCTGCTCGAACGCGTGGCGGCTTGCGACGCGGACGAAGCCGTGCTCGTCGAGGCCCGCGCGCTGGCCGAGATGGTGCGCGACACCTCCGACTGCGCCATCGGCTACGAGGCCGCGAACGCCGTGCTGGAAGGCATGGACGCCTTCGCCGACGAGTACGCGAGCCATGTTGGACGCGGCGCGTGCCAGGAGGGGGTGGGCCAGACGGTCCCCTGCGAGACGCTCTGCCCGGCGCACGTGGACGTGCCCGGCTACATCGCGCTCGTGGCGGCCGGCGACTACGCCGGGGCCGTCAACCTGGTGCGCAAGGACAACCCGTTCCCCACGGCGTGCGCGTTCGTGTGCGAGCACCCCTGCGAGGCGCGGTGCCGCCGCACGCTCGTCGACGCGCCGGTCAACATACGCGGCATCAAGCGCTACGCCGTGGACCAAGCTTCCGCCGACCGGGTGCCGCCACCGCCGCACAGCGTGGACACGGCCAAGAACGTCGCCGTCGTCGGGGGCGGGCCGAGCGGGCTCACCTGCGCCTACTTCCTCGCCCTCATGGGGCACCGCGTGACGGTGTTCGAGGCGCGCAGCCAGCTGGGCGGCATGCTGCGCTACGGCATTCCCGCCTACCGCTTCCCGCGGGAGCGGCTGGACGAGGACATCCGCGGCATCCTGTCCGCCGGCTCCATCACGGCGCTCTGCGACACGCCGGTGGGCGCGCGCGAGATGGCCGAGATCGCCGAGAACTACTACGCCGTGTACGTGGCCGTGGGCGCGCAGGCGGGCAAGACGCTCAAGATGGAGAACGCGGACGCAGCGGGCGTCATGTCGGCGGTGGAGCTGCTGGGCGCCGTCGGCGACGGCGACTACCCGGACTTTACGGGCAAGAAGGTGGCCGTGGTGGGCGGCGGCAACGTGGCCATGGACTGCGCGCGCACGGCCGTGCGCGCCGGGGCCGCCGAGGTGTCGGTGGTGTACCGCCGCCGCAAGTGCGACATGACGGCGCTGCCGGCCGAGGTGGAGAGCGCCGTGGCCGAGGGCGTGGAGCTGATCGCGCTCGAGGCGCCGGCGGCCATCGAGGTGGACGGGACCGGGCGCTGCGCCGCGCTCGTCACGCAGCCGCAGATGATCGGCGCCGTGCGCGGCGGCCGTCCGGCCCCCGTGCCGGCCGACAAGCCCCCGCGCCGCATCGAGGCCGACGTCGTGCTCGTCGCGGTGGGGCAGGACATAGAGGCGGAGCCGTTCGAGGACTTCGGCATGAAGACCACCTGGGGGCGCTTCGACGCCGACGAGCACCTCGCGGCCGAGGGCTTCGGCAACGTGTTCGTGGGCGGCGACTGCCAAACGGGTCCGTCCACGGTGATCCGCGCCATCGGCGCGGGGAAGGTCGCCGCGCGCAACATCGACGCCTACCTGGGGTACTCGCACAAACTCGCCTGCGACGTGCACGCTCCGGCGGCCGCGCCCAACGACCGCGCGCCCAAGGGCCGCGTGGAGCTGGCGGAACGCCCGGCGCGCGAGCGCAAGCGGGATTTCCTGGACGTGGAAGAGGGCATGAGCCGCGAGGAGGTCGAACAGGAGTGCGGGCGCTGCCTGCGCTGCGACGTCTTCGGCTGCGGATCGACCGAGGGAGGCAGGAGCCAATATGCCTAGCATCACGATAAACGGCACGGCGCTCGTGGCGCCGGAGGGCGCGACCGTGCTGGAGGCGGCGCGGAAGGCGGGCATCCGCATCCCCACGCTCTGCTACCTGAAGGACGTGAGCGCCGCGGGCGCGTGCCGCGTGTGCGTGGTGGACGTGGAGGGCGTGGACCATCCGGTGCCGTCGTGCTCGACGGTCGTGTGGGACGGCATGGCCGTGACCACCGACTCGCCGCGCCTGGCGACTTACCGGCGCATCGCGCTCGAGCTGCTCATGGCCGATCACGGGCGGGGCATGGGCGCCCCCTGCCTCGTCTGCGACAAGAACGGGGCCTGCGAGCTGGCCTCCCTCTGCCGCGAGTACGGCGTGGAGGGGCCGGAGCGCCCCGAACCGCGCCCGGTGCGGCCCGTGCTGGACGCTAACCCGTTTTTGTCCTTCGACCCGAACCTGTGCATCCGCTGTCAGCGCTGCGTGGGCGCCTGCAACGCCGCGGCGCGCAACCACACGCTGCGCACGGGCAAGCGGGGCGTGCGCATCGCCATCGAGGCCCCGTTCGGCGAGGATTGGCGCGCCACCGACTGCGAGTCGTGCGGCACCTGCGCGCAGGCGTGCCCCACGGGCGCGCTCACCGAGAAGCGCCGCGGCGCCTACCGCTCGTGGGAGACGGAGCGCGTGCGCACCACCTGCCCGCACTGCGGCGTGGGCTGCCAGCTGGACCTCGTGGTGAAGGACGGCCGCATCGTGGACGCCGAGGGCGCGTCGGGGCCGTCGAACAAGGGGCTTCTATGCGTGAAGGGGCGCTCGAGCAGCTTCGACTTCGTCGACGCGCCCGACCGCCTGCGCACGCCGCTCGTGCGCAACGCCGCCACCGGCCAGCTCGAGCCGGCCTCGTGGGACGAGGCGCTCGACCTGGTGGCGCGGCGCTTCACGGAGCTGCGCGACGAGCACGGCGGGGAATCGCTCGCGGCCTTCGCCTGCTCGCGCTCCACGAACGAGGACATCTACCTGTTCCAGAAGATGGCGCGCATCGCCTTCCAAACGAACAACGTGGACTGCTGCGCGCGTGTTTGACACGCTCCCACCGTCGCCGGTCTGGCGACCATGCTTGGTTCGGGAGCGATGACGAACTCCATCGACGACGTGACGCGGAAGGCGGACGTCGTCATGCTCGTGGGGTCGAACCCCGAAGAGGCGCATCCGGTCATCGGCATGCAGCTGCGCGCCGCCGTGGAGCGCGGATGCCGGCTCATCGTGGTGGACCCGCGCGACATAGGGCTGGCCGCGCAGGCGGACATCCACCTGAAGCTGCGGCCGGGCACGAACGTGGCGTTCGCCAACGGCATGGTGAACGTCATCTTGAAAGAGGGCCTGTTCGACGAGCAGTTCGTGCGCAACCGCACGGAGGGTTCCCGCGTGCTGGCCGCCACGGTGGAGGACTACACGCCGGCGCGCGTGGCCGATATCTGCGGTATCGACCAGCGCGATCTGGTGGCCGCCGCCAAGATGTACGCCTCGGCCGGCGCGGCCGCCATCGTGTACTGCCTGGGCGTGACGGAGCACTCCACCGGCACCGACGGCGTCATGGCGCTTTCGAACATCGCCATGCTCACCGGCAACCTGGGGCGTCCCGGCGGAGGCGTGAACCCGCTGCGCGGGCAGAACAACGTGCAGGGCGCCTGCGACATGGGTGCGGGACCCGACGATCTGCCGGGCTACCAGAAGATCGCCGACCCCGAGGCCGTGCGCCGCTTCGAGCGCGCCTGGGGCACGTCGCTGCCGCGCGGGCGCGGGCTCAAGGCCACCGAGTGCTTCCCGGCCATGGTGGAGGGGCGCGTGCGCGGCCTGTTCCTGTTCGGCGAGGATCCCGTGCGCACCGACCCGGACACGCACCACGTGATACGCGCGCTGGAGGCGCTGGAGTTTCTGGTGGTGGACGACCTGTTCCTCACCGAGACGGCGAAGTACGCCGACGTCGTTCTGCCCGGCCGCAGCTATGCGGAGAAGGAGGGCACCTTCACGAACACCGAGCGGCGCGTGCAGCGCGTGCGCAAGGCGGTGGAGGGGCCGGCAGGCGCGCGCCTCGACACGGACATCTTCACCGAGGTCATGAACCGCATGGGTTGCGCGCAGCCGCATCTGGACGCCGCGGCGCTCATGGACGAGATCGCGTCGGTGACGCCGTCGTACGGGGGCATGAGCCATGCGCGCCTCGACGGCGACGAGGTGGCCGGCCGGGGCCTGCAATGGCCGTGTCCGCACGCCGATCACCCCGGCACGCCCATCCTGCACGTGAGCGAGTTCGCGCAAGGCGTGGGCTCGTTCTCCACGCCCGACTACCTTCCGTCCGCCGAGTTGCCCGATGGCGAGTACCCCCTGGTCATGATGACGGGACGTGTGCTCGCCCAGTACAACGCCCGCGCGATGACCGGCCGCACCGAAGGCTTGGACGAGATATCCGGCAGCTCGTTCATCGAGCTGAACGAGGTCGACGCCGAGGCGCGCGGCATCGCCGACGGCGACCGCGTGAGCGTGGCGTCGCGCCGCGGCCGGATAGAGACCACGGCGCGCGTGTCGCGCAAGACCAATCCCGGCCAGACGTGGATGCCCTTCCATTTCCAAGACGGCAACAGCAACTGGCTCACCATTGCCGCCCTCGACCGCGTGTCGAAGGCCCCCGAGTACAAAGTGTGCGCCGTGCAGGTGGAGAAGGCGGGCGATGCGAGCGGGGCGGGCGGTGAAGGCGAATCAGACGGGTTGTCCGGCGCAGATGACGGAATGGAAGAGTGAGTGCTCTCGTTCTCGACGGAGGCCCTTGCCGAACGGCAAGGCCGGGTGGCGAGGGCGAGAGCTTGCCGCTTTCCGGGGGCGCGTGCACGAGTTTTCGCACGTTTTTCGTCAGAATGTTACGTTTGAAAGGCCGTATGCCGGTGCTCCGCATGGTGAAGTGAGGCTATCTTCTTTCGAGCTAATCGCGACATGGTGTTTTGTATTTGGGAAGCGCCTTCGCAATGAAGAGAGCATGCGAACGAACTCGCATACGCAACATTCCGTTCGATAACGTGCAAAAACGTGGAGCCTACCCCGATGCTGCGACCGCGCATCAAGAAGAGCTCCGGGTTCGTTTGTCGAAACTTCAGATCAAGATGCCGTTGCAGTGGTCCACTTCGTGCTGGATGATCTGGGCGGTCCAGCCTCGGTAGGACTTCGTGTGCTCGCGCAGCTGCTCGTCTTGGAAGCGCACCTTGATGGTCCGGTAGCGCGTGGTCGTGCGCACGCCGTCGAGGGACAGGCAGCCCTCTTCCGCCTCGAACGGGCCGGAAGCTTCGACGATCTCGGGGTTCAGCATCGTCCGCGTGGCGCCGTTGTCGTCGAAGACGATGATGCGCTTCAGCACGCCTATCATGTTCGCCGCCATGCCCACGCACGAATCCGCATGGGCCGCCAGCGTGTCGCGCAGGTCGCGCGCCGTTTGCAGGTCGTCGGCCGACGCGGGCACCGAGGTCTGGCGAAGGACGAACCGGTCTTTCATGATGGGCTTGATCACGGGGCCGCCTTTCGCGTCGTCGTGGGAGGATGGGTGGGCGTGCGCCATGAAGCGCGGCGGCAGGCGGGGCCGCCGCGCTCGGCTCTGCCTGCCTAGTCGCGCGTGAGCTTGCGATGCAGGCGGTGGGGCTTGGACGCCTCGGGCCCCAGGCGTTCCAGGCGGTTCTCCTGGTAGGCCTCGAAGTTGCCTTCGAACCAGGTCCAGGTGCCGGGGTTCTCGTCGGTGCCCTCCCAGGCCAGAATGTGCGTGGCCACGCGGTCGAGGAACCAGCGGTCGTGGCTCGTCACCACAGCGCAGCCGGGGAACGCCAGCAGCGCTTCCTCGAGGCTGGCCAGCGTCTCGGTGTCCAGGTCGTTCGTGGGCTCGTCGAGCAGCAGCAGGTTGCCGCCCTGCTTCAAGGTGAGCGCCAGGTTCAGGCGGTTGCGCTCGCCGCCGGAGAGCACGCCGGCCGGCTTCTGCTGGTCGGAGCCCTTGAACCCGAAGCTGGCCACGTAGGCGCGGCTGGGGATCTCCGTGTCGCCCACGATCATGAAGTCGTTGCCGCCGGACACCACTTCCCACAGCTTCGTGTTCGGGTCGATGCCCTCGCGGTTCTGGTCGACGTAGCTGATCTTCACCGACTCGCCGATGTCGAGCGTGCCGCCGTCCACCGGCTCCAGGCCCATGATCATCTTGAACAGGGTGGACTTGCCCACGCCGTTCGGGCCGATGACGCCCACGATGCCGTTGGGCGGCAGGTTGAACGACAGGTCGTCGATGAGCACACGGTCGCCAAACGCCTTGTGCAGATGCTCGGCCTCGATGACCTTGGCGCCCAGGCGCGGCGGCACGGGGATCTGGATCTCGTTGTAGTCGAGCTTCTTGTTGGCGCGCGCCTCGGCGGCCATCTGCTCGTAGGCGGCCAGGCGCGCCTTGCTCTTGGCCTGGCGGGCCTTCGGGCTCGAGCGCACCCATTCCAGCTCGCTTTTCAGCTTCTTCGCCAGCTTCTCCTGGCTCTGGCCCTGCGCCTCGATGCGGGCGGCCTTCGTCTCCAGGTACGTGGAGTAGTTGCCCTTGTAGGGGAACAGGCTGCCGCGGTCCACCTCGCAGATCCATTCGGCCACGTGGTCGAGGAAGTAGCGGTCGTGCGTGACGGCCAGCACCGCGCCCTGGTAGGTGCGCAGGAACTGCTCGAGCCACAGCACCGACTCCGCGTCCAGGTGGTTCGTGGGCTCGTCGAGCAAGAGCAGGTCGGGCGCCTCCAGCAGCAGGCGGCAGAGCGCCACGCGGCGGCGCTCGCCGCCGGAGAGGTGCGTGACCGGCTCGTCGGGGTCGGGGCACTGCAGCGCGTCCATGGCCTGGGAGAGCTGGCTGTCCAAGTCCCAGCCGTTCGCGGCGTCGATCTCGGTCTGCAGCTTGCCCATTTCGTCCATGAGCGCGTCGAAGTCGGCGTCGGGGGAGGCCATCTCCTCGCCGATGGCGTTGAAGCGCTCCACCTTCGCGAAGATGTCGCCGAAGGCCTGCTTGATGTTCTCGAGAACCGTCTTGTCCTCGTCGAGCGGCGGCTCCTGCAGCAGGATGCCCACCGAGTAGCCCGGCGTGAGCCGCGCCTCGCCGTTCGTGACCTCTTCGAGGCCGGCCATGATCTTGAGCAGGGTGGACTTGCCCATGCCGTTCGGCCCCACGACGCCGATCTTCGCGCCGGGGTAGAACGACAGCGTCACGTCGTCGAGGATGACCTTGTCGCCGTGCGCCTTGCGGGCCTGATGCATCTGGTAAATGAATTCTGGCATGGTTCGCTTTCCTGGGTTGGGGTTTTTCTGCACGGGCTATTGTCTCATGGATGCGCGCCGTCGGGGAGGTGGTTTTCCGCCTCCATATACCGTCCGCCGCCGCGACGTTCGCGCGCGCCTGCGTCGTGGTACCATGGAGCCAACTGAATAGCTTATGCAGGAGAACCGAGCGGGCGTGGCCCGCGGGCGTTGAGAAGGCGAGAGCCTGATCCTTTGAACCTGTCAGTTAACACTGGTGTAGGGAGCATGCTTTGAAGACGAGGACGCTTGCCGCAACGGTGGGCGTCCTTTCGTTTTCAGGAAAGGAGCGGAAGCGGTGGAGAAAGCGGAACTTGAGCGGCAGGTGGCCGAGGCGGTGGACGCGGCGCGGCGGGAGGTGCCGTTGGTCGGCTCGGTCACGAACGCCGTGAGCGTGAACTTCGTGGCCAACGCGCAGCTGGCGGCCGGCGGGTCGGCGGCCATGGTTTACCTGCCCGACGAGGCGGAGTTTTTGGCGCAGGCGGGCGGCGCGCTGTACCTCAACTTGGGCACGCTGCTGCCCGTGCACGAGGAGACGATGCCGCGCGCCGCGCGGGCCATGCGCGAGCTGGGCAAGCCGTGGGTGCTCGACCCGGTGGGCATCGGCATCGGGTCGCTGCGCACCGGCATCTTGAAGGAGCTGAAGGCGTGCAGGCCCGCCGTCGTGCGGGCGAACGCCTCCGAGGTCATCGCGCTGGCGGGGCTGTGGGAACTGGACGGCGGCGACGTTCGGGCCCAGGTGCGCGGGGTGGACTCCACCGACGAGGTGGGCGCGGCCGAGGGCGCGGCCGTCGCCCTGGCGCGCTGGACCGGAGGGGCCGTTGCGGTGTCCGGGGCGGTCGACCTGGTCACCGACGGCGACGTCGTGGCGACGTCGCGCGGAGGGTCGCCGCTCATGGAGAAGGTGACGGGTTTCGGCTGCTCGCTCGGCGGCGTGGCCGCCGTGTATGCGGCGGTCGCCTCGCCGCTCGCCGCGGCGCTCGCGGCCACGGCGGCCTACAACCTGGCCGGGGCGCGCGCGTTCGCGCGCGTGCAGGCGCCGGGAAGCTTCCAGACGGCGTTTTTGGACGAGCTCTACGAGGCGTCGGCAGCGGACGTCGCGGGCAATCCGTTCGAGATCAGAGAGGTGTGAGGCGTATGAACACGTTGGTGGCGGTGGCCATCGCCCCGTTGGGCGTGGGCGACGAGTTGGCGGCCGAGGTGGCGGAGGTCGTGCGGGTCATCCGCGCGTCGGGCCTTCCGAACCGGACGAACTCCATGTTCACCGAGATCGAGGGTGAGTGGGACGAGGTGTTCCAGGTGGTGAAGGACGCGACGTTCGTTCTGGCCGAGAAGGGCATCCGCACCGAGGTCGTGCTCAAGGCCGACGTGCGCCCCGGGCACACCGGCATGATGGAGCGCAAGGTGAGCAAGGTGGACGACATCTTGGGCGGGGGCGGCCATGCGGAATAACCTGGACATAACGGCGTACCTGGTGCTGGGCCCCGAGAACACGGCCGGGCGCCCGGTGGGCGACGTGGTGGAGGCGGCGCTGGCGGCGGGGTTCACCTGCGTGCAGGTGCGCTCGAAGGAGTGCTCGGCGCGCCAGCTGATGGAGGTGGCGCGCGAGGCCGCCGGCGCCATCGAGCGCGCCGGCGCGGCCCGACGGGCGGCGCTTTTGGTGGACGACCGGCTCGACGTGGCGCTGGCGGCGCGCGCGGCCGGCATCAAAGTGGACGGCGTGCACGTGGGGCAGTCCGACGTGCCGGTGGAGGTGTGCCGGAGGTATCTGGGCGAGGACGGCGTCGTGGGCCTTTCGGCGCGCACCGACGAGATGCTGGAGTACGTGCGCACGGTCGACACGGGCTGCGTGGACTACCTGGGCGCGGGGCCTTTGCACGAGACGGCCACGAAGCCCGACTGCGGCATGGACGCGGCGGGCAACGTGATAACCAGGAGCCTGGCCGATTTGTCGGAGCTCGCGCGCACGAGCCCGCTTCCCGTCGTGGTGGGCGGCGGCGTGAAGGCCGCGGACATCCCCGCCCTCGCGCGCACGGGGGTCGACGGCTTCTTCGTGGTGTCGGCGGTGTGCGCCGCGCCCGACCCCGGGGCCGCCGCCCGCGAGCTCGTGGAGGCTTGGCGCGCCGCGCGGGCGTAGCCTTCGGCGTTCCGCGCGGGCTCGTCCGCTTGGCAAGGGGGAGCGTTGGATTTAATTTGCTCGTCTCTCGTTCCGCGCGCGCATCGGCTCCGTTCTTGGTAGGATAGCCTGGAAAAACCGACACCATCGCAACAGGAGGCTGCACATGGCGAAAACGCGCATCGGCATTTTGGGTTACGGGAACTTGGGCAGGGGCGTGGAGCTGGCCTGCCGGCAGAACGACGACATGGAGTTCGCGGCGCTGTTCACGCGGCGCGACCCGGCGACCGTGAAGCCTTTGACCGAGGGCGTGGCCGTGCACGCCGCCGACGACTTGGCGGCCCATGCGGACGACGTGGACGTGCTCGTTCTGTGCGGCGGCAGCGCGAGCGACCTGCCCGAGCAGACGCCGGCGTGCGCGAGCCTGTTCAACGTGGTGGACTCGTTCGACACCCACGCGAACATCCCCGTCCACTTCGCGAACGTGGACGTGGAGGCGAAGGCAGGTGGCAAGGTGGCCGTGATCTCGGCCGGCTGGGATCCGGGCATGTTTTCGCTCGCGCGCCTGTACGCGAACAGCATCCTGCCCGAAGGGCGCGACTACACGTTCTGGGGGCGCGGCGTCTCGCAGGGGCACAGCGACGCCATCCGCCGCATCGAGGGCGTGGCCGACGCCCGCCAGTACACGGTGCCCGTGCCCGAGGCCCTCGAGGCCGTGCGGGCCGGAGAGAACCCCGAGCTCACCACGCGTCAGAAGCACACGCGCGAATGCTACGTGGTGGCGAAGGAGGGTGCCGACAAGGCGGCCATCGAAAAGGCCATCGTGGAGATGCCGAACTACTTCTCCGACTACGACACCACGGTGACGTTCGTCACGCAGGAGGAGCTCGACCGCGACCACGCCGGCATTCCGCACGGCGGCTCGGTCATCCGCTCGGGCGTGACGGGGACGGGTGGCGAGCACGCGCACGTGGTGGAGTACTCGCTGAAGCTGGACTCCAACCCCGAGTTCACCGGCAGCGTGCTCGTGGCATGCGCCCGCGCGGTGCACCGCCTTGCCCGCGAGGGGCAGACGGGCTGCAAGACGCTGTTCGACATCCCGCCCGCGTACCTGTCGCCCCTGAGCGGCGAGGAGCTGCGCGCGAGCATGCTGTAGAGGCGCTGGGGCGGCCCGGCAGGGCGAAGCGGTTGACGACGGACGGGCTTCGGCCCGTCCGTTTGCTTTCTGTACCGAAAGAGGTACAGCTGGTACACTGGTGTTCCGTTATGCCGCGCCATCGAAGGGACGTCCTATGCCGGTCAACCGCCAGAAGCTCAAGCTGCTGTACCTTATGAGGATGCTGCTGGAGGAGACCGACGCCGAGCGGGGGCTCACCATGCCGCAGCTCATCGAGCGGTTGGAGGAGCTGGGCGTGTCGGCCGAGCGCAAGTCCGTCTACCGCGACCTCGAGGCGCTGCGCGAGTTCGGCCTGGACGTGCGCACGCTTTCTCGCCAGCCGGTGGAGTACGCCGTCGTGGGCCGCGAGTTCGCCTTTCCGGAGCTGCTGCTGTTGGTGGACGCGGTGCAGAGCTCCCGCTTCCTCACGCAGCGCAAAAGCGACGCGCTCGTGCGGAGCGTGAAACGGCTGGCGCCTGCGCGGCAGCGCAAGCTGCTGGACAAGCGCCTGCACGTGGAGGGGCGCATCAAGACGCAGAACGAGTCGGTGTTCGCGAACGTCGACCGCATCCAAGAGGCCATGGCGCGGCGTCGGAAGATATCGTTTCTCTACTTCAAGTACGACGCGGCGAAGCGGCGGGTCATGCAGCACGGCGGCGCGCGCTACGTGGAGACGCCCGTGCGGCTCGTGTACTCCGACGGCTACTACTATCTGGTGGCGTACAACGAGAAGCACGACGGCTTCCCCAGCTACCGCGTGGATCGCATGGACGAGATCGAGGTGACGGGCGAGCCCGCGTGCCGGAACGTCCGCGTCGCGGGCTTCGACGTGGAGGAGATGGCGAGCCGCGCGTTCGGCATGTACGACGGCGAGCCGGTGCGCGCCACGCTGCTGGCCACCGACGAGGCCATGGGCGCGGTGATCGACCGGTTTGGCGAAGACGTGGAATCGCTGCCTGCGGGGGAAGGGGTCGCGCACGTCTACGTGGCGGTCGCTGCGAGCCCCGCGTTCTTCGGGTGGCTCGCGCAGTTCGGCGACCGCCTGCGCATCGAGAAGCCGAAGTCGCTCGCGCGGGAGTACCGGGACTACCTGCGGGGAATACTGGAAGCGTACGAGTAGCGAGCGGCTAGAGCAGCACGACGGCGAGGGAGACGGCCGCCAGCAGGACGCCCGCCCCGCGCGCCCAGGCAAGCTCGCTTTTCGAGAGGCCGTACATGCTGCCCCGCAAGCGGCGACGAAGCGGGGGAGCGGGCTTCGCGTGCCGCGGCGCGGAGGTTCGCACGACGCTTACCTGACAGGCGGCGCTCGGGTCGAACTTCAGGATCACGGCTTCCGTCGCCGTCTTTTTCCAGCGTGCGGCCTCTCCCATGTCCTCTTCCTTTCCCTCGGCTTGCGCCGGTGCGTTTGCACGGCGCGCGTTCTCGCTGCTGTGCAGGATATACGCCGAAGGCAGGTTCATGTGTACCGAAAAGGGGACAGCTGGAATAATAAAGGGGGTTCTTGGCAGAAAAGCCGCATCGAATACCGCCGCGCCCGCTCTCGGCGGACTTCGCTGTTGCGGCAGGCGCCTGCTAGCCGGCGAGTTCCACGGTGTGCAGGGGCTTGTACACGGCCCCTTCGCGTTCCAGCGTGCTTTTGAACAGCGTGACCGCGACGGCCTCGTCGTCGCGCGGGAACGCGAGCGGCGGCAGGTCCCTTTTCGGAATGCGGGCCCGCCGGGCGAGGGTCACATGCGGCTTGAACGGCTTCTCGTCGAAGGCGAGGCCGCGCGCCGACAGCTCGTCGCGGAGCCGGGCGGCAAGGTTCATGAGCGCGGGGTCGGCCGCGATGCCCAGCCAGAGGGTGGCGTCGCTCGCGCGCCCGAACTTGCCCAGGCCGTCGCTTCTCACGGGGATGGGCGGAACCGCCTCGCAGGCGGCGTCGACGGCCTGGGTCGCCGCGGCGACGTCCGTCCCGTCGATCTCTCCCAGGAAGGCGAGCGTCAGGTGGTAGGTCTCCTTCGGCAGGAAGCGGCCTTCGACCGAGGCGCTCAGGTGGCGGGCAAGGGCCGCCACGTCGAAGGCGAAGCCCTCCGGCAGCTGCAAAGCGACGAACGTTCTCACGGCGGCCTCCTGTAGGACTGCTCCGGCGCGCGGCTTCTACGCCGCTCGCACGCGCGTATGCGAGGCATCCGGAAGGGGCGGCAACGCATGCCCCTCGGGCCTGACGCGGCGCGCCGGGCGGGCTATTCCTTCCCTGACCAGCAGTAGGTGCAGATCTTCTCCCGGTCGATGCCGATGGCCTCCAGCATGCCGTCGAGCGACTGGTAGCCCAGCGAGTCGAAGCCCATCTTCTCGCAGATAGACTTCAGCATGCACGCTCCGCGCTCGGTGGAGCTGTCGGCGTACTCGTCCAGGTGCTGCTGGCCCTCGTCGCCCTCGAGCTCCTGGATCACGCGGCGGGCGATGAGCTCCATCTCGGAGCGGCTGCGCGAGAAGCTCAGGTACTTGCAGCCGAACATGATGGGCGGGCAGGCCGAGCGCATGTGCACTTCGGAGGCGCCGCATTCGTGCAGGTAGTTCACCGTTCCCTGCAGCTGCGTGCCGCGCACGATGGAGTCGTCCACGAACATGAGCCTTTTGTCGCGGATGAGCTCGGGCACGGGGATGAGCTTCATCTTGGCCACGCGGTCGCGCACGTCCTGGTTCGTGGGCATGAACGAGCGGGGCCACGTGGGGGTGTACTTGATGAACGGGCGGCCGAAGGGGGCCTTGCTCTCGGTGGAGTACCCGATGGCGTGCGGCACGCCCGAGTCCGGCACGCCGGCCACGTAGTCCACGTCGGGCACGCCGCCAGCGGCCGCCTCGTCGCGGGCCATGATCGCGCCGTTGCGGTAGCGCATGACCTCCACGTTCACGCCTTCGTAGTTCGAGTTGGGGTAGCCGTAGTACACCCATAGGAAGGCGCAGATCTTCATTTGGGTTCCCGCGGGGGAGATGGTCTCGTATCCGTCGGCGTCCACGCGGACGATCTCGCCCGGCCCCAGCTCGTACTCGTCGTCGTAGCCCAGCTTGTGGTAGGCGAACGACTCGAACGAGATGCAGAAGCCCTCGCCGTTCTTGCCGATGAGCACGGGCAGGCGGCCCACCTTGTCGCGCGCTGCGATGATCTGGCCGTCGCTGGTCATGATGAGCAGCGTGAGCGAGCCTTCGACGACCTCTTGGGCGAACTTGATGCCCTCGGCGAAGCTGCCCCTCTGGTTGATGAGCGCGGCGACGAGCTCCGTGGTGTTCACCGCTCCCGAGCTCATGGCCATGAACTGCTTGCCGCCTTGCTCGAAGTAATCCTTCACCAGCTGTTCGGCGTTGTTGATGGCGCCCACGGTGGTGATGCCGAACGTGCCCAGATGCGAACGCACGAGCAGCGGCTGCGGGTCGGTGTCGCTGATGCAGCCGATGCCGCTGCAACCGTGGAACCCGGGCAGGTCGTCCTCGAAGCGGGTGCGGAACGGCGTGTTCTCGATCGAGTGGATCTCGCGTTGGAAGCCAGCCTCGCTGTCGTGGAAGATCATGCCCGCACGCCGCGTCCCCAGATGCGAGTGGTAGTCCACGCCGAAAAACACGTCCAGCACCACATCGTGATGTGATGCGGCCCCGAAGAATCCGCCCATTGGTAGCCTTTCGCCTTGCCTGTTGCCTGTTGTGCCAACGAAGGTATCAGTATAAAGCTCCCCGTGCGCAGTTGGGGAGAGATAGCCCGACGATTCGCGGTTTCTGCACGAGTGGCTGCACGAGCGGCGTCTACGAGGTCGCCGCCGACGGGCTCTTTTTCTCGGGCACCAGGAAGATGAACGCGAGCGAGCTGATCAGCAGCAGGAACGGGTAGAACAGAAACGGGATGATCTGGAACGCCGATACCGCATGCCCCAGCTCCGCAGCGGCCGAGATGGCCACGAGCATCTGCGCGCCGTAGGGGAGGATGCCCTGGAACACGCACGAGAACGTGTCCAAAAGCGATGCCGTCTTGCGCTTCGTGATGCCGTAGGTCTTCGCCATGTCGGCTGCGATGGGGTTCGAGATGACGATGGCCACGGTGTTGTTCGCGGTGGCGATGTCCATGGCGCCCACGAGCAGGCCCATGCCCAGCTGGCCGCCCTTCTTGCTCTTGAACAGGCTCTTGATGCCGTTCAGCAGCGCCACGAACCCGCCGTACTCGCGGATGAGCGCGCAGATGGCCGACACCAAGAGCGCCACCATCGTCGTCTCGAACATGCCCGCGGCGCCCGAGCCCATGTTGGCCAGCAGGTCGGTGGCGGCGGTGGCGCCCGTGGCCACCATGATGATGGAGCCCGACAGGATGCCCAGCAACAGCACGACGAACACGTTCACGCCGACGATGCCGCCGACGAGCACGATGAGGTAGGGGACGAGCTGGATCAGGTCGTACTCGTGCACGACGCTGCCGCCGAGGTCGGTGCCGAACGACAGCACGAGGATGATGGTGAGCGACACGAGCGCCGCCGGCAGGGCGATCTTGAAGTTCTCGCGGAACTTGTCCTTCATCTGGCAGCCTTGGCCCTGGCAGGCCGCGATGGTGGTGTCGGAAATGAACGAGAGGTTGTCGCCGAACATGGCGCCGCCCATGACGCTGGCCACGCACAGCGGCAGGCTGAAGCCGGACGCGGACGACACCGCCACGGCGATGGGCGTGATCAGCGTGATGGTGCCCACGGACGTGCCCATCGACAGCGACACGAAGCAGCTCACCACGAACAGCACCGCCACGGCGAACTGCACGGGAACGACGGAAAGCAGCAGGTAGGCCACGCTTTCGGCGCTGTCGCGACCCACGGTGCCCACGAAGATGCCGGCCACCATGAAGATGAGCACCATGGTGACGATGGTCTTGTCGCCCATGCCGCGGCCCATGATGGACAGCTTGTCGTCGAAGGGCAGCTTGCGGTTCTGGAAGCACGCCACCAAGAGCGCGACGAGGAAGATCACCACGACGGGGATGTTGTAGAAGCCCATGGGAATGCCCATGCCGTACTCGAACAAGATGCCGAGTCCCAGGTACAGCACCAGGAACACCCCGATGGGCAGCAGCGCCTTGACGTTGCCCTTGGGGGCGGCGGCCGCGTTCTTCTCTTCCATGATTCGCATTCCTTCTTGTCGTCGTGCGCGTCGAACGCCGCGCATGGGTACCGTTATGAGACGAGCCCGCCCTTGCGGCGGTCGGTCAGGTGCGCGCCTCTTTGCCGTCCAGCAACGGCGTGAGTTCGCCGTGGGCGAGGATGGTGATCTTGCGGGTGGCGCGCGAGACGGTGGTGTACAGGCGGCGGCGGGCGAGCGGGTCGTCGGGGAACGTTCGCGCGCTGGCGTCGGGCACGATCACCTGGTCGAACTCCAGGCCCTTCGCCAGCTTGAGCGTGATGAGCACCACGCCGCCGTCCGGCAGCTCGTCGTGTTCGCCGACGAGTGCGGGTGCCGCATCGCCCAGCAGCGCTTGCAGACGGCGGGCCTCGTGCTTCCACGGCACGATGACGGCCGTGAGCCCCTCCTCGCCGCGCGCCTGCTCGACGGCGCGGCGCAGCTCGGCGACGTAGCGGGCCTCGTCGGGGCACGCGAGGATGGTCGGCGCCGTGTCGGCGCGCTGGATGGACGAGATGCGCAACCGCTCCTCGCGCTCGAGCAGGCTCGCGAACAGCGCGGTGATCTCGGGGGTGGAACGGTAGCTCGTCATGAGATGGCATTCCTCCACAGGGCCGCGTGCAGCCGAGAACACGGCGCGCACGTCGTCGAACGACGCCGTGTCCGGCGCGATGGCCTGGTTCGGGTCGCCCAGCAGCAGGAAGTGCGCGCGCCTGAAGTAGCGCGCCAGCACGGCGAGCTGCGCGGCGGTGTAGTCCTGCACCTCGTCGACCATCACGTACTTCGCATCCGGGTTGCCCAGGCCCGTGAGCGCCATCTTGAGGTAGAGCCATTCAAGGGGCGCGAGGCCGGGCACGTTCAGCAGGCGCATGCCTATGCGGTCGATGCGCAGCCAGTCGTCGCGCTCGACGGCTTCGAACGCGTTCGCGTAGCGGTCGGTCAGGAAGCGCAGCGCCAGGGCGCGCTCCTCCTGTTCGTCGGCCGGAGCGATGAGCTCGTGGAATATCCGCAGCTGCTCGTCCGTATCCAGAGCCGAGAGCTCGTCGAGCACTTCGTCGGTGGCCGCCATCTGCTTGAGGCGGGTTTCCAGGCGCGCATGCAGTTCCTCGCGCATGAGCGTGACGCGGTGCGGGCCAGCCGGGATGCGGCTGAACTTCGCCGCGACCTTGCGCACCTGGTCCGCGGAGACGAGCCGGGTGTCGGCGCAGCGGATGTCCTTGAAGTCGTTGGCGTCGAACTCGAAGGCGGCGACGGCGTCGTCTATGCGCGCCAGCGCCTCGAGGGGCACGTTGACATCCCCGCTGCCGCGATCGGGCGGCAACAGCTTTTTCGCGAACTCGTCCCAGGTGAGGGTTTCGGGGTTGCGCTCGCCCAAGTCGGGAAGCACGCCTGCGATGTAGTGTTCGAACACCGGGTTCGGCGTGACGAGGAACACCTCGGAGGGGTCCAGGCTACCCCGGTTCTGGTAGAACAGGTAGGCTATGCGCTGCAGCAGCACGCTGGTCTTGCCGCTGCCGGCGATGCCGCTCACCAGCAGCACGGGCACGTCCTCGTGGCGCACGACCAGGTTCTGCTCCTTTTGGATGGTGGCGGTGATGGCCTGCATCTGCGCCGTGCGCCGCTTGGAGAGCGACGCGAGCAAGAGCGAGTCCTGGATGGCGACGCTCGTGTCGAAGTAGGCGCGCAGGCGGTCCTCCTCGATGTCGAACTGGCGGCGCAGCTTGAGGTCGGCCGTGATGGTGCGCCCGTCGGCTTGGTAGGACGTGCGGCCGTTGTCCTGGTTGTAGTAGGTCTCCGCGACGGGGGAGCGCCAGTCCACCACGAGCCGGCGGTAGTTCTCGTCGGAGATGCCGGCGTTGCCGATATAGAGCTCCTTCGGCTCCTGGCCGGGCTTGAACTGCAGGATCACCTTCGCGAAGTACGGCTGCTTCAGCAGCAGCTGGACCTTGGCAAGTTCCTCGGCGTTGGCATCTTGCGCCAGGTTGTAGCCGTCGATCACCCGGTTCATGGCCGCGAAATCCGCGTAGGTCTCCATGGCGTCGGCGTAGGTGGCCAGGTTGGGCGCCAGCTCCTCCGCCATGGCCTTCTTGTCGGCCGCCGCCTCTTGGCGCGCCTTCTCCATCTGCCGCACGAGGTTGCGCCCGATGGCTTGGAGCGTGCCGTAGGTTTCGGAGAGATGGCGCTGCTCTTCGGCGAAGATCGGGTCGTCGGCCTGGTCAGAGGGGCTTTCGCTTGGGGGCGCGGCGCTGGTGCCGACGTTGGTGCCAGCGCCGACGTTCTCGCCGAGTTCTTGGGCCAGGCTGTCCGGCGTCGGGTATGCCGCCTGACCTGTTGGCGGTTTTTCGAGCGTTTGTTTCGAGTCGATCTGCAAAGGTTCTCCTCGGGTTCTCCGTCGTGCGTCGCGTCAAAGATATCGCTGTGCATTGTATCGGATTCTCGCACGGGAGTGTGCAAGGCGAACCCGATTGAAGCGTTCGCGCGATGCGGCGACACTGAAGCCCCCTGTCATCCTGAGCGGAGCGCCGTAGGCGCGGAGTCGAAGGATCTTCAGCGCCAAAGAAGCTCGACGGCACGTTGGGCTGCTAGAAGATCCACTCATCCAAGTCGGCGGAGAGGGCCCGCAGGCTGGTTTTCGTCCAGCTGTCCCGTTTGCGGTACAGCTGGAAATTCATTCCGTGGCATACTGCCCAGCAAGAGAAAGAAGAGGGCATTGTTTGGAGGGAAGGTGGCCGGAATGGAGAGCGCGCGCAGTCCGCTGATCGAGAAGCTGCACGAGGATCGGACCGATATGGCCAGGTACCGGGAATGGAAGCGGGGCGAGGACAGAAGGATGCTCGAGGCGATCGAAGCAAAGGGCGAGGTGGTCGCCGATTTGCTGGCCGCCTACGACGCCCGGCACGCGGCGTTGGTTCGCTTCATGGAGTCCGGGCGTTGTCGCGACGCCTCGACCGCTCGGGGCTCCTGTCCGCCGCTGCGGCGCTGAACGGGGCCGGCCGAATTTCGCTATACTTCTCGTGAAGGCGGGCACGGGTTTGCTCGTGCGGTGGAGCGGAGGCGGCGGATGGCGGGAACGTTGCGGGATGCGGTGTACGGTGCGGCGGTGGGCGACGCTTTGGGCGTGCCCTACGAGTTTCGGCGGCGCGACGAGTTCGCATGCACGGGCATGGCAGGCGGCGGCGCGCACGACCAGCCAGCGGGCACGTGGTCGGACGACACGTCGCTTCTGCTGGCGACCTGCGACAGCCTGCGCGAGTGCGGCGGGAAGGTACGCGTGGACGATCTGCGCCGGCGCTTCTGCGACTGGATGCGCGACGGACGATACACGCCCGACGGCTTCTGCTTCGATATCGGCAACGCCACGGCCAGGGCGCTCACCGAGGGGAAGGGGTGCGTGGACGTAAGAAGCAACGGCAACGGATCGCTCATGCGCATCGCGCCGCTGGCGTTCGCGGATGCGAGCGACCGCGACGTCGCCGAGGCATCGGCCGTAACGCACGCCCATCGTGTGTCCGTAGATGCATGCGTGTCGTTCGTCCATATCGCACGCGACCTCGCTGCCGGCGTGCCTGCGCGCGAGGCCGTGGAATGCAACGCGCCTGAGGGCGAGGAATTCTCGCGCGTGGGCCGCGTGGGCGAGTTGCCGCGCTGCGAGGTGGAGTCGAGCGGCTACGTGGTGCACACGCTGGAGGCGTCGCTATGGTGCCTGCTGAACACGGACGATTACGCCGCCTGCGTGCTGGCCGCCGTCAATCTGGGCGACGACAGCGACACGACCGCCTGCGTGGCCGGCGCCTTAGCGGGCATGGTCTACGGTGCGGAGTCGATCCCACAAGAGTGGCTCGCAACCCTTCGCAGGAAGGATCTGATCGAGGCATGCCTGTTCTGACGCGTGAAACCCTAGCTGACCCAGCGCCCCTAAAGGCATTCATGACTTTCGGAATGGGATCGAAGCTGTGTTTGGGCGTGTGTCTGAAAGAGCTTGTCTCGATAACCACCGCAACACGCATTCTGGAGGTCATTCCTTAGGGGCGGGGCTTACCCCGCCCGCTCTACTTGGGAATACAAGCCTTGTTGAACGGGCAGAGCAAGATCAGACCCTGCGAAGAGCGTTCTGGCAGGGTTTTTGATGCAGTCTCTTCAATTTGCAGAGATGCCGCCATGCTGCAAGCCCTTGCTTCCGAAGTTACGCGATAACTGCCGACTCGCTGGCGCTATCCCCGCTTCGAGCCCTGCCGGCTGATACCGCCCTTGTGACCCGACGCCTTGTTCGGACCCCTTCCAGCGCGCGGAACGCGGTTGGGTTTGGGCGGCAAAGGACGCTCGGCAGCATTCGACCTCTTACTCATGCGGCTTAGACCAGCTTGCCCTTGCAGTGGTCGATGCCGTGCTGGATGATCTGCGCCGTCCATCCGGTGAAGTCCTTCTTGCGGGCAACGAGTTCGCCGTCGATCAGCTCGTCGTAAGCGATCTTGACGCGGTCATAGCGCGTCACCTTGGATTCGGCTTCCAGCGAAAGGCACCCCTCGACGGCTTTGAACGCCCCCAGCGCCTGCAAAAGCCGCGGGTTGTACATAACGTGCGGCTGATCGTCGTCGTCCAAGTAAGCGATGATGCACGTCGCGGAGCCGATCTGGTTAGCCGCCAAGCAAGCGGCCCCCTCCATCGACGTCAACGTTTCCACAAGGTCATCTGCCACCTGCGCGTCATCAGCCGTGGCAGGGGTGCACACCTGCGAGAGGATAACCTCGTCTTTTATAAGTTCTTTGATCATGATGTTCCCCTTAGGAATAGGTTTCTTTCCATGACGTCGCCCCCCTTGGGAGCCGCGTTGGTTTCGTTTGGCAAGAATTCTACCACGAAGGAACGCGAGGTCGGAGCGTCAGTTCTCGAACGAGCATGCGGCGAAAGCTCGTATCGCTCGAGCGTGATGCGGCCGCATTGGCGCCTAAAGTGAGACAGTGCTGTCCGAGTAGCGGTCGGGACGACGGTTTCTGGGTAGTACTTTGCGCCGTGGGCTTTTATGAAAAAATCTATTCACATTTCGAGCTTGTCAGACTAGAAGGATTCCGCCAAAGACCTGATAGTTTCACGGGCTGATACTCTTGCTGACATGATTTCGCGAACCGTGTTCGCGATTTGGTCTCGGACAGATTTCTTTCGGGGAACAGGAAGTATAACTTCGGGAAAACGATTGCCAAGAGTGTCGATAATATCTCTGGTGAATTGCTTTGCACGAATCTGCCTCTTCACGATATAGCTATTCAGTAGAGCCATAAGCAGGTTTTCATTCAAATATTCTCTGTCAAGACATCTTATTTTAATCAGACCGCCGCAGAATAGAATTCGAGTATCTTTATCAGTCAGTAAACATGTACTTCCAATTAAATACGATCCATCGCGAACAAGGAGAATATCGCCGGACATAACATCTTCGCCGTCTTTATATTCGTCATATATTTCTTGCGAAACACATTGCTTAACATTGTGCTTTAGTTCCCAATTTGAGAAATCCGTGGTCCTGATAAAAGGGATATCTCCGGTATCGTAGGCCATTTTTCCAATTTCGTCGCCGGTAGAAAGCTCCAGAATTCTTTTGGAGATTAAATCAGAGACGCTAAAAAGATCGCATGTGCTTGATAGCCTTTTCAGGTCAGAGGTGATCGATGGGTCGTAATACTTTGGAATATAAATATTGTCTACAACGTTAGAGGACGACATTACATAAGTCGAAGCGTTGCCAAACTCCAAAGCGCTTGTGTCGGCGACAAGCAGGCGCTTCGCCTCCTCAAAACTAAGGGAAGTGAACTCATGAAAAGGCAGTGCGCTTTCTGCTGCTAAGGAATCTTCAATGAGCTTAGGAAACTGCTTGATGAGCATGCGGTTGGTTACACGCGTGCTTTGTTGAATCCTTAGCTTTTCACAGATACCTTGAGATGTTTTCTCATCTGGAAGAGAAATGACGATTTCACGATATCTGTTTCCGATGGTATCGATAATGTCCGCTGTAAATTGGAACGAGCGTATCTGTCTCTGCACAATCGGAGAATTCAGCGAAAGGAAAAGCTCTTCTGATGAGATTAAGGAGTCATCAATGACCCTAAATTTCAATATATGAGATTGGTACAGGATAGGTAAGTCCATTTCTTGTACCAAGCAAGTTACTCCGATTAGATACGAACCATCCTTCACCATAAGTATGTCGCCAGGGCGAACGTCTTGTTTTTGAGCATATTGTTTATAGATTTCATATGAGACGCCTTGCTTAGGGATAGCTTTGATCTCCCAATTAGAGATATCTGATGTTCGTACAAACGGAATATCTCCCGTTCCGTAGGCCATCTTACCGATTTCATCGCCTGTTTTTACCTCAACAATACCGCTATCAATGAGATCGCCAAGAACGAAGACGCGTCTGCCCTGATTGAAAGCAGCTAAATCTCGCTTCAATTCAGTGTCGTAATATTTCGGTATAAAAATGTCGTCTTTTATCTCTTTTGAAGAGATGGCAAATGAAAGCATTAGTTTTCCCCGTGCATTAATTCGTTGTATTGAGCAGCAACTAAAGGGATATCATCCAGTATCATTTCCTTACCGTTCGCATCGTAAATTGCGGTTTTATTGCCCCTGCTGTCATGTCCGCACCATTTGGTTTGGCACATAAAAATGTCGTAGTCGCCAATTTCTTCCAAGGTCACGCCGTTCTTAAATTTTTCGCAAACAAGAACGCAACACTTGGCATGAGTTTCAGGTTGAAATACTTCTTCTGGCAGTGTGACGACAGCAAGGATTTTTGCACGCTTTCGTATGTAGTCAACGACATACCTGTATTTCGGCATACCGAAGACACTCTCAAGTAGGACGATGCCTAGCTTGCCGCCCGGCTTGAGCAAATCAAGGCATCTCTCGATAAACAAAATCTGCGGGGGTTGCTTGTCATAGCGTTTACCTTTTTGGTAAACATCGTTTTCATCCTTTGTCCAACGATGACCGAGATCGTATTTGGCAAGAATTGACTCTGAATCAATTGAAAGCTTCTTGCCGAACGGAGGATTGGTGACAACAACATCAAAAGTTCCAATCTTGATGTCATTCTGAGTTTCCGAAGACCAATCTGCGGGAGCATCAAGGGAATTCTCGCAATGGATGCCCCCTCTGCCATCGCCGAGAATGGCAAGATAAGCTTTGGCGACTTTGCTCAAAAAACTGTCTTTGTCGATTCCAAAAAAGTTTTTGATAGCAACCCTTTGTTTTTCTGCCTCGATTTCATGATAAGGCCAATTCAGTTCTTTGCCGCGTTCTTCGGTCTTTCGCCAAACGTATCTGAGCGTTTCGACCAAGAATCCGCCGCTTCCACATGCAGGGTCTAGAATTTTGTCATCTGGCCCTGGATCGACAATATTGACTACCATTTCCACGACATTACGCGGGGTAAAAAATTGTCCTTGCCCACCTTTAAGGGAAGGGCCAATGAATACCTCGAAAGCTGCCCCTACGGCATCTCTGGAGCTTTCCTGTAGGCTATAAAGCTGCAATTCTCCAACTATATATCGCAAGCTTTTTGCATCAATCGTTAGAGAATCCTCTTCGTGGATTACATCCTTATACTGTTTTTTAACTTGAGCAAAAAGCTTCAAGATTCGTTTTTGAATGTCTTCCGGTTTTTCGTCGAGACCCGCACGAAAGCTGACGATGTCATCAGGCTTCGTAAAACGCTCGTCGTAAATTTTGCAAAAAATGAGATTGATCATCTGTGATGCAAACGTCTCATCTCGAGTGATGCCGACAGTGTTGGCGGCAAGATAGTTCCTTATCGCCCTAAAGGTACTTTTCAAATTTTCTGCAGTACGAAGGTCCTTTCGACGAAACTTTCCTAAATCCTCGATTCTCTCACCATAAAGGGGAATATTCGGGATTTCTTCGAACTCAACTTTGCCGTCATGCTCGATTTTTCTTAGGTACATCTTTTCGCTGCCGTTGAACCAAACGCCAAGAGCGGCTTTTGACAAGCGCATGTAGTCTTGAAGCTGGGTTTTTCCGTCCTTCCTGTTTTTCTTCTTGCACTCGACGACAATGTATAAGGATTCGTCATTGTGCTGCTCACCCGAGAAGACGGCGATATCAACGGGGTATTCCTTTTTTGTGTCTGATGGGCGAACCTTTACCCTCCACTGGGGTCTGGTTTGAACATGCGATTTGGGATAGCCGTAATCCTCAACTAAGATTTTTGAGAACGGTTGTACCGCTTCCGATTCTTCCGGGGTATTTTTTACGAGTTGTCCAGAAATGTAGTCCTGGATTCTATCTTCGGTATCAGCCATATCTAGCCCTTATGTCGACGTCAATCAAATCAAATCATTATACATTTATCAATTGATCTCGATGCAAGAAGTCGAAGACCGGCATTGTAGTCATTGCAATCAGAATAACGGGGCATCTATACTGTTCAAAGAAGAACCAAAAGACCGCCATGACCCTGTAGGACTGGGGCGGTGGACGCCTCAGGAGGCGCTAGATCAAATTATAGCTCAGCAACCGCGATGGTGGCGAATCGTCGTCCGGCTCTCGCCGATGGCCAGCATTGCAAATAGCCGAACTTGACGGGGGCGTCTGCGAGGTTGGGATTGCTGGCCAGGTGGATGATCGCGGCGCGTTTGAGGAGCCGCGAAGGTGGACAAGCGCGCGCCCGGAGCCCACAGACGGCCCAGGCGATCAAGACCTGGCAGGATATGGCGGAGCAGATCGCTAGCGGCGTGATCTCCGAGGAGGAGTACGAGTCCTGGAAAGTCTGCTTCAAGATGTAGCAAGCTTCTCGATCGCCAGCCCCTTCGTGTGGGGCCCCGTGGGGCTCCTTTTCATTTGCGCGCATCTATTTCCGGGCCTGTTCCCGACCGTTCTTGCAACTATTTCCCGTGTCGGAGAGGCGGATTCCGCTGTTTCGAAGGAATCAAGGGAATAATTGAAGGTGTGCGAAAGCCCGTCTCAAAACCTTGAAACAGACGTTTTCGCGACTTTTTTCTGAAATTCATTCGTAAGTATCGACCCGTGTAAACATGTTTTCGACGGTCTAGAAAACAGGAGCGCCTACCAAGTGCCTACTAAGTGACTACTAATGAAGCGAAAAATCGCCCTCTTGGAACCCTTTTGGGAATAATTGGTGCAAACCACTCGTCCATGCTTTGGTGCCTCTTGTTACCTAGTATGCTCCCGTGGAATGACAAGGTGACGCATGGAGATAAAATCCGCAGTTCGAAAGGCATAAAAATACCCCCGTATTGCGCTTGCCTCAGAGTATCGATTCTTATTTATTCTCAGATATTGCGGGCGATTTGTTCCTGTTTGTGGATTAGGCGGCACTCCATGCTACGCCTGATAAAGGGTGCTAATAAGGATAAAACCACTACTCTATTCCCATTCGATTGTCGCGGGGGGCTTACTGGTGATGTCGTAAGCGACCCGGTTGACTCCCGGGACTTCGGCCACGATGCGGCCGGACACCCTTGCTAGCACGTCGTACGGCAGCTTGGCCCAATCCGCTGTCATGGCGTCGGAGCTTTCCACGGCTCGGAGGATGATGGGATAGGCGTACGTCCGCTCGTCGCCCATGACACCGACGCTTTTGATGTCGGGGAGCACGGCGAAGTATTGCCATACGCTGCGCTCGCTGTTGCGGTCACCGGTTTCCTCGAAGATGCGGGCGTTGTAGGCGTCCAGTTCCTCGCGGACGATGGCGTCGGCGTTCTTCAGGATCTCCAGTTTCTCGCGCGTCACCGTGCCGATGATGCGGATGGCGAGTCCCGGTCCCGGGAAAGGTTGGCGATGCACGATGTGGTCGGGCAGGCCCAAAGCCGTGCCCAGCGCGCGCACCTCGTCCTTAAAGAAGTGGTCCAACGGCTCGATCAGGTCGAAATGCACACCCTCGGGGAAGGGAATCAGGTTGTGGTGGCTTTTGATGGTGCTTGCTTTTCCGCCGGTCTTGCGGGCGCCGCTCTCGATGATGTCGGGGTAGATGGTGCCTTGGGCCAGGAACTTCACGCCGTCCAGATCCTGCGCGACGGAGAAGAACTCCTTCCAGAACTGCGAGCCGATGATGCGGCGCTTCTGCTCGGGCTCGACGACGTCGGCCAATAGCGCGGCGTAACGGTCCTCGGCGTGCACGTGCACGAAGTCCACGTCGAACTGCTTCGTGAACACCTCTTCCACTTCCTCGGGCTCGTTCTTGCGCAGCAGGCCGTGGTTAACGAAAACGCAGGTGAGCTGCTTGCCGATGGCGCGTGCGCACAGCGCGGCCACCACCGACGAGTCCACGCCACCCGATAGGCCCAAGATCACGCGGTTCGTGCCCACCTGCTCGCGGATGGCCGCCACCGAGTCCTCGATGATGGAGTCCATCGTCCAAGACGGCTCGAGGCCGCAGATGTCGAACAGGAAGTTCCTCAGCAGCTCGTCGCCATGAGGCGTGTGGCGCACTTCAGGATGGAATTGCGTCGCGTACAGCCGCCGTTCTGCGCATTCCATCGAGGCTATGGGGCACGTGTCGGTCGAGGCCGTCACCGTGAAGTCCTCCGGCGCTTGCGCCACGGCGTCGCGGTGGCTCATCCACACCGTCTGCTCGACGGGCGTCTCGCCGTACAGCTTGGATGCGCCCTCGTCGCACCTCGTCAGGGAAGCCGCGCCGTACTCGCCCTTCTCTGTGTGGCCCACGGAGCCGCCCAACGTCACGGCCATGATCTGCTGGCCGTAGCAGAAGCCCAGCACCGGAATGCCCAGCTCGAAGATGCCCGGGTCGACGGACGGCGCGTCCTCGGCGTACACGCTGGCCGGTCCGCCCGACAGGATGATGGCCGCCGGCGCGAGCTCCCGCACCTCCGCTGCGCTCACATCGCACGGGACGATCTCCGAGTACACGTGCTGGTCGCGCACGCGGCGGGCGATCAGCTGCCCGTACTGGGCCCCGAAATCAACGACGATAACCTTCTGGTCGGATGGTGCTGCAGCCATGTTTGCTCCTTCGAGTGCGGGCGGGAAGTCGGAAGCGCCCAGCGATCTTTTGTTCGGTGCCATCTTACACGAAAACAAAACCGGCCCGGCGTTCGAGGACCGTCCTGCACGTGTTTTGCACGAGGGAGCGAGGGCGCCCTTCGTTCGCGCCCACCTTCTTCTTGCGCCACAATGCGAGTACAATACTAATACATTGCCGAATCTTGCCTTGTCGGTGGCGAGCTTTGTAAAGAGGTGCACATGAGTGATATAAAGCTTTTCAGTTTGAAGCCCCAGATTCTTTCTGTGGAGCTGAAACCTGTGAAGTTGGAAAAAGAGGTCCAAACCCTTATCGAGAGAAATATGGAAGCCTTTTTCGGCGTAAGATTTCTGAAGAGCGAGTACGTGATTAACCACACGGGCGACTACGAGAACCAGATCGGTCGGATAGACAGTTTGGGAATCGACGAGAACAACTGCCCCATAGTTTTCGAATACAAGCGCGATGCCAATGAAAACGTCATCAACCAAGGTCTGTTCTACTTGGATTGGTTGTTGGATCATCGGGCCGATTATTGGCGGCTTGTTTTTGACGAGTTCGGCAAAGCCGCGGCTGATTCCATCGATTGGTCGTCTCCGGCGGTGTATTGCGTCGCAAGCGCGTTCGGCAAGTACGACCTTCATGCGATCAAGCAGATGAATCGCAACATCCGCTTGATCAGGTACGCCAAAAACGACGATATGATCCTCTTCGAGTTTTTGAATGCTCCTTCTACGGTGGCAGCCGTAGAGGCGTCGTCGAAAAAACAAGCGCCGAAGAGAGCGGGCGACAAAACGTTCGCCGAACAGTACGACGGTGCTCCCGTCGAGCTCAAAGAGGTGGTTGACGAGGTGAGGCAATACATGGCCTCGTTCGGAATGTTTCCGAGAACGAATTGAAGCTCTACCTCGCAATCAAAAAGGCTCGAAACATCGTGTGCGTGGAAGTGAATCAAAAAAGAGTCATCCTGCATCTATCGCTCGACGCTTCGACGGTTGAAGAAACCGAGCTTGTGAGAGATTTCTCCAACAAAGGCCATTGGGGCACGGGGGATGTGGAAGTGGGCCTAAGATCCCTGAAGGAGCTGGAGGAGGTGAAGCCCCTTTTGGAGCGTGCGTACATGGAAAACTAAGTTGTCTTATCTGGGAGATCCTGGACTGCGTTACTTGTCATAGAGCTGTTCGTAAATTGCCCCTCGCCGCTTTCGCATCCTACTTTGTCGCCTATAATGGCCCCTGCGCGTCGGCTTGCCCGGCGCGTTCTTTGCGTGCAAGCCCCCAACTAAGCGAAGCGAGCATCGTGCCCCAACCCAAGCAACGACAAATCGATCTGGTGAACGAGCCTATCGGCTCGGCGCTCGCGCGGCTGGCGCTGCCCATTATGGCTTCCGCCTTCCTTGCCACAGCCTACAACATCACGGACATGGCGTGGATCGGGCTGCTCGGTTCGAACGCGGTGGCCGCCGTGGGCGTGGCAGGCATGTACACGTGGCTCGCCTCGGCCATCGTGGTCATGGCGCGCATGGGCGGGCAGGTGAACATGGCGCAGGCGCTCGGGAACCGCCGGCCGGACGAGGCCGTGCAGTACGCGCGCGGCGCGCTTCAGCTCGCCGTGGGCCTTGCGCTCGCGTTTTCGGCCGCGACACTGGCTTTCGCCGACGGCCTCGTGGGCATCCTCGTCCCGGACGATCCGCTCGTCGCACAGGAGGCGGCGTTGTACCTGCGCCTTTGCGGCGGGTTCGTCCTGTTCATCTACCTCTCGCAAACGCTCACCGGCCTGCTCACGGCGCAGGGCGATTCGAAGACGCCCTTCAAGGCCAACGCGGTCGGGCTCGTCGTGAACATGGCGCTCGACCCGCTGCTCATCCTGGGGCTCGGCCCCGTGCCGCAGCTCGGGGTGCTGGGCGCGGGCGTCGCCACCGTGTTCGCCCAGCTGGTGGTGGCCGTTCTCATGATCGCTGGCATCGTGCGCGACGGGGGAGCGGCCAACGTGCTGCGGCGCGTGCGCCCGCTGCAGCCCACCAAGGCCGTCCATCTGTCGCGCATCGTGAAGATCGGCCTGCCCGCCGCCATCCAGAGCGCGCTGTACGCGGTCATCTCCATGGTGCTCACGCGTATGGTGGCGGCTTGGGGCAGCGGGGCGGTGGCCGTCCAGCGCGTCGGCGGGCAGATCGAGTCGCTCACCTGGTGCACGGCCGACGCCGTCGGCTCGGCGCTCAACGCGTTCGCGGCGCAGAACTTCGGCGCGCGCCGCCCGGAGCGCATCAGACGCGGCTACCGCCTGGCGTTCGCCGCGGTGGGCGCGTGGGCGCTCGCGGTGTCGGCGCTGTTCATCTTCCTGCCCGGACCCATCTCCACGGTGTTCTTCCACGAGCCCGACGTGGTGGACATCTCGTCGTCGTACCTGTTCGTCATCGGCATCGGGGAAGCGTTCATGTGCATCGAGCTCATGACCGTGGGCGCGCTGTCGGGCCTCGGGAAAACAAGGCTCTGCAGCATCATCAGCGTCACGCTCACCGGCTCGCGCATTCCGCTGGCGCTGCTGCTGAGCTCCACGCCGCTCGGCCTCGACGGCGTTTGGTGGGCGCTCACGATCACCTCCATCGCGAAGGGCGTCGTGTTCTGCGCGGTTTTCCGCCACGTTGCGCGCAAGCTGCCGGAGGGCCGCACGCAAGCGGTCGTCGCCAACGACGAAGGCGAGCCTGGCCTCGCGTAGGCTGGCCGATTGGCTCGGGCGGTGCGGAACGCGCGACGTTTCGTCGGTTGACGCATGCCGCCCACCCCCGTGGACGTTCGCGCCCGCGCTCGGTCCCTAGCGCAACGTCACACCTTCGGGAAGCTCGACGTCCCGCACGTCGAAGCTGTCCTCATCCTCGTCCTCGTCCACGATAGCCGACGCGACCTCTTCGACTGTGGGCTTGCCGAGCGCCTCGTCGAATGCGCTCGCATGCGCGCGGGGCACGGCAAACACGATGCGGCCAATGGCCCCTGGGTGTGCCTCGATCCAATCCTTGAACAGGCCGATCACCTGTTGCGGGTCGAAGCCTTCGCGCCCGCAGCCGAAGGCGCCGCATATCAGCGTCTCACATCCGTTGGCGGCGGTTATTCGCAGGATGGCTTCGATGCGCTCGGCAAGGCATCGGTCGCACTCCCGCTCCGAGCGATGGTTCTCGAGCGCGCGGGCGCGGTTCGGCTCGGGGATGGCGATGACGTCGGCCTTGCGGATGGTGCCGTCGTGCGAGAACACCACGTCGGGCAGGTAGAGGGCGCGATCCGTGAACAGTTGCCCGCGCTGGTAGCCGCGGTTGCCGTCGTGGTAGGCGTCTTTGAGTCCACAAAGGATAGGGTAGAGGTTGCTCTCCGAGCACAAGATTTGCTCCGGGCCGAACGCGCCGTCCTCGTAGCCCCCACCGGGGCGCGTGAACGCTGTCGGGTCCACTACGGCCGTCTTGCCGACGGCATCGCGCAGGGCGGCGGGAGCGAACGCGGTGGTGACGGAGGTCTCGGTCGATTCGAAAGCCGCCTCCGGAAGGGGCAGTTCTCGTCCCTCGCCGTCCTCGTAGATTACCGCGGCGGCGACGGTCGCGGCCGTCTCGCTTGCCAACGCCCCCTTCATGAGGGCGAGATGCTTCGCCGCTTGGACTCGTCGTTCGTCTCTGTCGGCCATGGGTCCTCCTTCGATCGTGTTCCCATTGTACAAGAAGATTGCTCGCGCGTGCAGGGCCGCCAGAGGCGGGCATGCCGAGGGGAGGGGGATCGATAGCGGCCGAGCCCCCTGTGCTCTCGGCACGCGCTTTCCTTCGCCTTCTTCCCGTTCATGTCCCCCCTATGTTTTCTTCGACCTGCCGCGTTCCGTCGTGTACAATCACCTGCATGGATAACGAGAGCGAGAATACAGACGGGCTCGAGCCGGCGCCAATGGGTGCCGAGGGGGCGGGGTCGTCGACGGGGGTTGCGCTGCCGGCGGACGACGCCGCCAACGCGCGCGCCCGTCGCGTGCGGAAGCCCTTGACCCAAGACGAGCTCGACGAGCAACGCAGGCGCGATCTGCATGCCTCGTTCAACCGGCGCATCTCGTATCTGTGCAAGCTGGCGGCGCTCATCATCGCCGTCGTCGCGTTCGCGACGATCGCGCTCGGGCAGGAGGTCCCCACTTACGTGCTCATGGGGCTGTGCCTTTCGGTCGCCCTGCTGGCCATCGCCATGCTGCAGGACCATTACCAGCACAAGCAGTAATCCCGACGAACAACTAGGAAGTACGCGCGCATGATTATCGAAGCACTGAAGTCATTCCTCCTCGGCATCGTGGAGGGCATCACCGAATGGCTGCCCATCTCGTCCACCGGCCACATGATCCTCGTGGACGAGTTCGTGAAACTGCAGGTGTCCGACGAGTTCCTGGCGCTGTTCTTGGTGGTCATCCAGCTGGGCGCCATCATGGCGGTGCTCATCCTGTACTTCCACAAGCTCAACCCCTTCTCGCCGCGCAAAACCAGCGTGGAGAAGAAGAGCACGTGGCGCTTGTGGGGCATGGTGGTCATCGGGTGCATTCCCGCCGCCATCTTCGGCTTCGCGCTGGACGATTGGGTGAACGAGCATTTCTACAACAAGGTCACCGTTGCGGCCATGCTCATCCTGTACGGCATCATCTTCATCGTGCTGGAGCGTCGCAACCGCCGTCGCCTGCGCGAGGCCGAGGCTTCCCTCGAGGCGCCGCGCGGCCGCCATGCGCGCTTGTCGGCGGGCAGCCTTGCCGAGCGCGCCGAGGCGCAGGTGTTCAAAATCACCGACGTGGACGACATCGACTGGAAAACGGCCCTCAAGATCGGCTTCTTCCAGGTGCTCGCCATCGTCCCGGGCACGAGCCGCTCCGGCGCCACCATCATCGGCGGCATGCTGTGCGGCTGCTCGCGCACGGCGGCGGCCGAGTTCACGTTCTTCCTGGCCATCCCCGTCATGTTCGGTTGGGGCGTGGTGAAGGCCATCAAGTTCGTGGCCGCGGGCATCGCCATGACCTCCACGGAGATCGTGGTGCTGGTGGTGGGCATCGTCACCGCCTTCGTCATGTCGGTCATAGCCATCAAGTTCCTCATGGGCTACATCAAGAAGAACGACTTCACGGTGTTCGGCTGGTACCGCATCGTGGTGGGCGTGCTGGTGCTGGGCTACTTCGTGTTCGAGTCGATGGGTATGCTGCCGTAAGCATCTGCGGCTTCGGCGCCGGCCGTCCGCCCCGCCTCAAGCGGCGGGTGCGCGGCGATCGCTGGCCGCTCATCGGGCGAGCGATCCGGAATCGAGCGATCCGGAATCGACCGCCTCGATTCGCTCCAACTTCCGTATGAATTTGGGCGGCGCGCCAATCAGGCGCGTCGCTTTTGCTATCATGGTCAGCACACGAGGGCCGGTTGCCGTTCGGCGTTTTGGCCATGCTCGTTATCGCATATGAGTCATGAGAGGAAAGCCGATGTCTGACGAGAACAGCTCCCTGGCGGAGATTCAAGAACATCGTGCCAAGATCGACGAGATCGATCGGCAGATCGTCGCGCTGCTCAACAAGCGCGCCGGTCATTCGCTGGTCATCCGCGGTCTCAAGCCCGGAGCCCATCTGGGCCTGTACGACGCCAAGCGCGAAGAGGAGATCTTCGCCAAGGTGAGCAGCTACAACGAGGGTCCCCTGTACAACGAGAACCTGCGCGAGATCTACGCCACCATTCTCAAGATCATGAAGGAGACCCCGTCCGTATGAGCGAAGTGAACATTGCCCCCATCCCCGACCTCGGAACCCGCACCGACGAGATCACCATCTTCGCCGGCCCGTGCTCCGTCGAGTCGGTCGAACAGTTCGACGAAGTGGCGGAATGCGTCGCGGGCCTCGGCCTCACGTGGATCCGCGGCGGCGCGTTCAAGCCCCGCACGAACCCGCACTCGTTCCAGGGCCTGGGCGAGGAAGCCCTCCAGATCATGAAGGACGCGGGTGACAAGCACGGCCTGAAAACGCTCACCGAGGTCATGGACTCGGCTCACTGCGAGCTGGTCCACTCCTACGTGGACGGCCTGCAGGTGGGCGCGCGCAACTTCCAGAACTTCAGCCTGCTGAAGAAGATCGGCCAGGTCACCGCCGAGTCGCACAAGATGGTGCTGTACAAGCGCGGCTTCGCGGGCACCATCGCCGAATGGCTTGCCGCCACCGACTACCTCACGGCGGAAGGCAACGACAACGTGGTGCTGTGCGAGCGCGGCATCCGCACGTTCGAGACGGCCACGCGCTTCACGCTGGACATCGCCGCCATCCCGGTGATCCACAAGCAGTCGCTGTGCCCGGTGTGCATCGACGTGTCGCACCCCGCCGGCCAGCGCGACCTGGTGCCGTCGCTCGCCTTTGCCGCCGTGGCGGCTGGGGCCGATTCCATCATGATCGAGGTGCACCCCAACCCGCCCGTGGCCCTGTCCGACGGCCCGCAGCAGCTGACGCCCGCCCAGTTCGAAGTGCTGGTGGCCAAGCTGCGCGAGATCGCCGCGGTGTTCGGCAAACGCATCGTGTAAAGCGCACCCCCCCTGTCATCCTGAGCGGAGGCGGCGAAGCCGCCGCAGTCGAAGGATCTCGTGCGGCGCTAGCCGAAAACCTTGCGGTTGACACCGCGCGGGATCCTTCGACTGCGCTCACGGCGTTCGCTTCGCTCAGGATGACAGGGCGCCCGGTCTCCGGCTTCCGCTCACGTAAAGCGCGCCAACCAGCGTGCTTGTGCATCAACCTGCTCTCAAAAGGACTCCCCATGCCAATCGACATCGAAACTCTGAACGGGCCGCAGCGCGAGGCGGTCGTCACCATCGACGGGCCGCTGCTCGTGCTGGCCGGTGCCGGCTCGGGCAAGACGCGCGTGCTCACGTACCGCATCGCGAACCTCATTGAGAACCACGACGTGGCCCCGTGGGAGATCCTGGCCATCACGTTCACGAACAAGGCGGCCGCCGAGATGCGCGAGCGCTTGAGCGGCCTGGTGGGTCCGCGCTGCCGCGGCATGTGGGTGTCCACGTTCCACAGCATGTGCGTGCGCATGCTGCGCGCCGACGCCGAGCGCCTGGGCTTCACGAAGAGCTTCACCATCTACGACACCGACGACCAGAAGCGCCTGTACAAGGAGATCATGTCCGAGCTGGACATCGATCCGAAGCGCTTCCCCGTGAACGCGCTCATGAACCGCATCTCCACGGCGAAGAACGAGCTCGTCGTTCCCGGCGATTTCGAGAGGCAGGCCAGCGACCCGGTGGGGAAGGTGGCCTCGCGCGTGTACACGCGCCTGCAGGAGCGCCTGAAGGCCGCGAACGCCTTCGACTTCGACGACCTGCTGCTGTACGCCTACCTGCTGCTCAAGAACCACGAGGACGTGCGCGAAGCCTACCAGCAGCGCTTCCGCTACATCATGGTGGACGAGTACCAGGACACGAACCACGCCCAGTACTCCATCACGGGCCTGCTGGCCGAGGGGCACCAGAACATCATGGTGGTGGGCGACGACGACCAGTCCATCTACTCGTGGCGCGGCGCCGACCTGCGCAACATCCTGGAGTTCGAGCAGGACTACCCGAGCGCGCACACGGTGAAGCTCGAGCAGAATTACCGCAGCGTGGGCAACGTGCTCGCCGCCGCGAACGCCGTCATCGCCAACAACCAGCATCGCAAGCAGAAGAAGCTGTTCACGGCCGCCGAGGACGGCGACAAGATCAACGTGTACCTGGCCGCCGACGAGCGCGACGAGGGCCGCTGGATCGCCGGCGAGATAGAGAAGCAACGCGCGGCCGGCCTGTCGTACAACCAGATGGCCGTGTTCTACCGCACGAACGCGCAGAGCCGCATGCTCGAAGACATGCTGCTGCGCGCGGGCGTGCCGTACCGCATCGTGGGCGGCACGCGCTTCTTCGACCGCGCCGAGATCCGCGACGTCATGGCGTACCTCACGCTCGTGGTGAACCCGGCCGACGACATCGCGGCGAAGCGCGTGATCAACGTGCCGCGGCGCGGCATCGGCAAAACCACCATCGAGCGCATCGAGCAGTTCGCGCGCGAGATGGGCATGACGTTCATGGAAGGTGCCGAGCTGGCCATCGTCGATCCGGAGCTGCGCGCGTCCACGCGGCAGTCCGTGGCGGAGTTCGTGGGTCTGGTGAACGAGGCGCGCACGTACGGCGGGGACCTGCGCAAGGTCATCGAGGCCGTCATCGACAAGAGCGGCCTTATCGGGGCCCTGCAGGCCGAGAACACCGACGAGGCGCGCGGGCGCATCGAGAACATCCAGGAGTTCCTGGGCGTGGTGGACGAGTTCTCGGACACGCACGACGACGAGGACGCGGACTACGCGGCGCCGACCGCCGGCGGGGCGGACGACGACGGACAGGCGAAGCCCCCGGCGCGCGTCCTGCGCGGCGACTCGCTTGCCGACTTCATCGAATGGGTGCGCCTGCGCACCGATCTGGACACCGTGGCCGAGGACGGCCATGCGGTCACGCTCATGACGGTGCACTCGTCCAAGGGCCTGGAGTTCGACTGCGTGTTCGTGGCCGGCATGGAGGAGACGCTGTTCCCGCACATGAACTCCGTGGCCGACGCCGCCGGCATCGAGGAGGAGCGAAGACTGGCCTACGTGGCCATCACGCGCGCCCGCAAGCGCCTGTACCTGACCTGCGCCTCGCAGCGCCAGATCTTCGGCCAGACGTCGGCGAACCCCGTGTCGCGCTTCGTCCAGGAGATTCCCGGCGAGCTGCGCCAGTCGTCCGGCGTGGGCTCGGCGGGCTTTTCCGGCACGGGCTGGGAGAAGCGCGGCAGCCGCCGCGGCATAGCCGGCTCGGGCACCGAGGCGGGGGAGGGCCGCGTGTTCGGGCGCTCGAGCGCGTCGGGTTCGGCCGGTCGCGCCGACCGGCGGGCCGAGGCGTACGCGCGTCCCGACGCGGGCAAGAAGGCCGCGGCGAAGATGACGTTCTCGACGGGCGACTCCGTGGACCACAAGACGTTCGGCCGCGGCAAGGTGACGAAGGTGGACGGCGACACGCTCTACGTGAAGTTCGCGAAGTCCGGCCAGACGAAGAAGCTGCTCAAGGACTACGCCCCCATCGTGAAGATCGGCGGATAGCGCCCCCTGCCCGCCGTTTTGAACGATAGCGGCCTCGTTGGCGCGCGGCCGCGGCGGGAGCGATCGTGCCGAATCGGTGGGGGCGGCTGCTTTTTTCGATTTGACCTTGTTTAATGCAGCCCCATCCCGCATGATGAAACGAACGGGAGCGCGCACGAGGCCGCAAGGGGAGCGGCGCGCGCACCTCGACCCCGACGAGAAGAAAGCGGGCTCGCCATGAGGATCGTGACCGATTCATCCGTAATGCTCTCCATCGAAGAAGGCGCGAGGCTGGGGATGACGGTGCTTCCGTTGACGGTGTCCGTCGACGGAAGCACCTGGCTCGAGTACGAGGACATATCCTCAAAGGAGTTCCTGTCCCTCGTGCGGGCGGGCGCCCTGCCCCAGAGCGCCTCGCCTCCTCCGGCGCTCACGCTGGAGGCTTACGACACGGACGAGGAGGTGGTGCACCTGGCCATGGCGGACGGCCTGTCGGGCGCCTACGAGATGACCTGCGGCCTGCGCGAGCAGGCCCGCAATCCCGAACGCGTGCACGTGGTGAACACGAGGACGCTCTGCGTGCCCCATCGGGCGCTCGCTCTTTTCGCCGTGCGGTTGGCCGAGCAGGGTCTCGACGCCGCCCGGATCGTGGACGAGCTGCACGTCATGATGGGCTCCATGCGGTCCTGCCTCATGCCCGAGGACTTCGACTACCTGCGCCGCGGCGGGCGCCTCACGCCGCTCGCGGCCAAGTTCGCCCATCTCGTCAGGGCGTTTCCCGTTATGGAACAGACCGACGACGGCCGGCGGCTGGATAGGCTCGCCATCGCCCGGTCGTTCAAGAAGGCCCTTGCGGCCATCGCGGCCGACTTCGAGGGCCGCGGGGTGGGGGCCGGCTACTTCGTGGGGGTCAGCCATGCCGACAATCCCGGGCAGGCGGCCGACGCGCTCGCCTGGCTCCAGGAGCGGTTCCCCGCTTGCCGTCTCGGCTTGTTCGAGCTCGGTCCGGCGTTCATCACGCAGGGCGGTCCCAGCTGCATCGCCATCCAGGCGGTCGATTTGGGGGCGTGCCCCGATTTGGATCTGCGGGGGCTGTAGGCAAAGCCTCTGCCCTCGCCGACGACCTTAGAAAACGCGTCTTGCGGAGCGGCAAGAACCAGGGTCCTTGCCCTGCGGGCCGACGAAGCCGCCCGCAGGGCACGCCCGCCCGCGCCCTCCTACAGCTCGTCGCGCGCCTCGTCCACCATGGACAGCAGCTCCTGCTGGTTGTGGATATCGAGCTTGCGGTAGATATGGCTGATGTGCGTCTTGGCCGTGCTCTTCGAGATGCACAGCTTGTCCTGGATGTAGGCGGCGTTGTGGCCCTTGGCCAGCAGGAACATGACCTCGGTCTCGCGGCGCGACAGCAGGTAGCGGTCGGCGATGACCTCGCACTGCGAGCGGAACCGCCCGCTCTTGCGCGAGCGTTCGTCGTCCGAGACCGCTTCGGCCGGCTGCTTGTCCTCGTGCGTCGGCGTCGCCAAGGTCGACGGCGGCGTGGCCCCGATGCTGGCTCCGCGCCAGCCCGGCACGACGGCTTGGCTGTAGGCGCTCGCGCCGACCGCCGCATCCGGTTTGGATGCTCCCGCGCCGTAGAACGTCCCCGGCACGGGCGTCGGCATCGCTTCCGCCTCGTCGTCGCTGTGCCTGGCGCCCCAAGTCACCTGTTCGATCTGGCGGTTGAAGGTTTCGATAGCGCTGAAATTATGCCCGCCCGCGATGATGATGCGCTTGATGTCGCGCACGCGCGGCAGCAGGGCGTAGGCCACCACCATGGCGAACATGATGAGCACCGCGCCTCCCGCCTCGCCGAACGGCGTGAGCGAATCCAGGAACGTGGGATCCACCACCGACAGCGATCCGGCGAGCGAGCCCAGGGCCAAGCAGCCGCGCCCCACGCCGAACACGAATATGGGCGACAGGCGGAACTCCTGCGACAGCTCCCCGAAGAACACCCACATGAGCGCCTCGAAGCACATGTAGCCCGTCAGCAGCACGAGCGCGGCGATCATCGAGTTCTCCAGCGCCAGCGAGGGCAGGAAGAACAGCGTGACGGCTATGAACGGGATGAGCGGGCGGAACAGGAAGTCCCAGTGGCTGCGCTTGTCGATGGAGAACGTGGTCACCAGCAGCAGCACGGTGGCCGCGCCGCCGGCGAACAGCGCCAGCAGCTGCGTGGTGAGGTCGGACGACGGCAGAATGACCTGCGTGGATATGGACCTCAGCGCGCCCAGCGAGAAGCCGAACAGCAGCACGGGCAGGGCGAAGCGCAGCGAGAACGGGCCCTTGCGCACCGGGAGCGGGTTGAAGATGGGTATGGCGTGGCGCACGGCGTAGCTCACCGGCGTCAGGTGCCACAGCAGCGGCAGCTCCAGCAGCGGCAGGCAGGCCGTGAGCACGCCCGAGAACGGCGAGGGGATCACATGGAGCGCCACGGAGTAGATGGCCACGGCTATGACGATGGCCACGGCCGTGTTCATGACGATGGTGGCGGCTCCGTAGCGCGAGTAGGCCGTGCCCCAGAACAGCAGCAACAGCGCCGATCCGATGCCGGTGGCCACGCCGGCGAACACGGTGGCCGCGACGCCCACGGCGCCGGGCACCGACGAGGCGAACACGGCGAACGTGCCCAGGGCCGTGAGCACGGCCGCCCCCAGAAGCACGCGCTTGGCCGTGTAGAACCGCAGGAACTTCTGGTCGGTGATGGCGGCGAACAGCAGCGAGAGCCCGAACACCACGATGGAGATGAGGAACACCAGCGAAACCGACGATTCCGCGAAGCCGGAGAAGATGGTGGGGGGTTGGGCTTGGAAAATGGAGTTCGTGCCGAACATGGCGGTGTAGATCCAAGCTTGGTGTATGCCGAAGCCGAGCGACAAGACGTTCAACTCGCCTTGCGTCCCCATACCCCGATCGTCGTCCACCGTTATGCTGATACGCGGAAAGGTGATAGCCATGCTTCCTCGCATTCCCCTGTCGATGCGATCATCGGACACAGTCTCCTCGGCCGGGGCGCGGTTTCGCTGACGCCGTTCACGTTAGGTCGACGTCTTTTCGGAACGTCGATCCGACCGGTGTGATTAACTATAAACGTTTCTCCCGCTCGATTCAAATGCAATAATCCCGTCATAGTATCCCCATCAGGTCTAACAGGTTTACCGTAGTTTTCGGGACTATGAAAATCAACCTCTCGGGACGATGGGGCTCATCCAAAAACGTCCTCGTGATTCGACAATCATACCCTCGCCGTTGCTTATGCTCGATTCTGTCAGCTTCTGTGGTAGGAGAAGCGATCGAATAGGCGGTAGAAATCGCGGAAGGGAGGATGCGCGCAGTCGGTTCTTCTGGTTGAGACGCGTTCTTGGAGGCGGGTTGCGATTGCCGTTGGGGTAGGGGCGATCGAAACTATGGAAGCGCCCGTTGCTCGCGAAGCACGGGGGCGTCCGTAATTTCCTGCAGGCACGCTGCGATTCCGGTCTTACTACTGTGCAGGGGAAGCAAGAAATCATCAAGGTAGTCTCAAAAGCACATGTTCTGTTGGTTTCTCATCGAACAAATCACACTGAAGGAGGGATTCATGGATAAAAAGGAGTTTACCGTATCGGAGGTTATCGACTCCATTGGTATCAGCTCGCACACGTGGGTTGTCTTCGTTCTCCTCGCTTTTGCCATGATCTTCGACGGCTACGACTTCATGATCGTCAACTCGACGAACCTGTTCGTGGCCCACACGTTCTGGCCCGACAACGCGAACCCGGGCGCGCTCATGGGCTCGCTCACCACCTGGGGCCTGCTCGGCATGGTGCTCGGCGGCGCGGTCGGCGGCATCATGTCCGACAAGATCGGCCGTAAGAAGACGCTGATCGCCGCCGTCATGTTCTACGGCCTGTTCACGCTGCCGCAGGCGTTCGCGAACGACATCGTGTTCTTCGCGGCGTTCCGCCTGATCGCCGGCTTCGGCGTGGGCTCCTGCATCCCCGTGGTCACCACGGTGTTCTCGGAGAGCATGCCCTCCAAGCAGCGCGGCGTTTTCGTCACGTTCGGCATGGCCTTCATGGTCGTCGGCTGGGTGCTCGCGGGCCTCATCGCCAACCCCATCTGCAACGCCGCCACGCCGCTGCTGGGCGACTTCACGAACCAGGTCACCTACATGCTGGCCGACGGCGGCACGGCGACGATGTTCGCCAACTGGCGTTTGTGCTACCTGATCGGCGCCATCCCGCTGCTCTACGGCGTGGTGCTCATCTTCGCCATGCACGAGACGCCGCACTGGTACGCCAACTCCGGCAACAAGGAGATGGCCTGCAAGCGCCTCTCGCAGATCGAGCAGGCCACGCGCCACACGTCCCACGAGTACGACCCCGCCCTGCTCATCGTTCCGCCGAAGCCCGCCAAGACCGGTCCCTCGGTGCTGTTCTCGAGCAAGTTCATCGTGGCGACCTGCGCCATCTGGGCCGCCTACTTCGTCGGTCAGTTCTGCGTGTACGGCATGAACGCCTGGATCCCCACGTGGTTCGTGGGTCTGGGCTACTCCCAGGCTGACTCCGTGGCGCTGCAAACGTGGAACAACGTGGCCGCCATCGCCTCCAACATCGTCGTGGGCTTCGTGTCCGACAAGGTGGGCCGCAAGCGCAACCTGGCCTTCGCATGGCTGTTCTGCATCGTGGCCATCATCCTGTGCTCCATCTTCGTGGCTCCGAACAACATGGGCCTGTGCATCGGCCTCATGCTGCTCTTCGGCTTCGCGCTGAACTACGCCATCACGGCCGTCCAGCCCCTCATGCCCGAGAGCTATCCCACGGCCATCCGCAACACCGGCACGTCCTGGTGCCAGGCGTTCGCCCGCTTCGGCGGCTCCGCCTCCTCCATCGTGCTCGGCGGCATCGCCGGCATGGCGTTCTTCCAGACGGCCACCGGCGCCACCAACTGGTCGACGGTCGTGCTCGTGCTCATCGTGCCGTTCGCCCTCGGCTTCGTCTGCACGGTGCTGTTCGTGAAGGAGACCGCCGGCAAGTCCATGGACCAGCTCGCGGCCGAGGAAGAGAAGCTCGGCGCCTCCGAGCGGGACGGCAACATGCGCTTCATCGTCATGCTGGTCATCGTGGCCATCCTGGCCGTGCTCTGCATCGTCTGCCCGCTTGCGGTGGACAACTGGTCGAAGCAGCCCTACGCCCTGCCGCTCATGGCCGTCGGCCTGCTGCTCCCGTTCCTGTACTTCTTCGTCTTCGGCGGCGCCCAGCTGGCGAAGAACAAGGCCGCAAAGAAGTAACGCGTCCTTGTGGGGTGCGCTGGGCCTGGCGAGACAGCCCGGCAACGGCGGCACCTTTGAAGTCTGAGCTTTGCGAAGCCCCCGCTCCTTGGAAACGAGGACGCGGGGGCTTCTTCGTTTCCCGCCGTCTCGACGGGAAGGGGATCGGGCGGTTTCGCTGCGGCGATAGGCGGTTCGCGGCGGGAGCGGCCTGCGTGGAAACGCCGGTTCTTTCCGCGCCGCTTCCTGCTCGGGTCGCGTGCGATCTCGGGAGCGGCCTGCGCAGGCGCTTTCTAAGGGGCAGGTTCGCCGAAGGCGTCCTTCCCCTCCTTGAGATGCGGAAAGGCCCCCTGGCAGGCGCGTTTCGCGCCGTTCCAAGGGGCCTTTCCGCCGTTGCCTTGCCGGAAGGGTCAGTCCTGGTCGCCTGCAGGTTCGAGCAGCCTCTCGTCCAGGTCGGGCAGGTCCTCGTAGCGGATGCCCTTGTCTGCGAAGAGCCAGTTCTGGGCCTTCTTGAGCTTGGAGGCGTTGGGATCCTTGAGGCCTTCGCTCAGACCCTTGTACTCCTCCTTGAGGCCCATGGCGATCACGGCCGCGACGGCTATGCGCAGCTTGGACACGTCTTTTGCCCTGATCTCGTAGCATTCGCCGTGGCCCTTGAAGTTGACCGCCTGCACGTGCACCTCCTTCGTGCGGTCGTCCTCGTTGACGAAGTCGAACGGCGGGTTCGCGAGCGACCCGTCGATCTGCCACTTCATCCCGTTGACGTAGTAATGCCGGAAGAGGTGGAGCGTGTGGAACACGTATTCCCATCGTTCGAGCTTCAAGTAGTAGGTGAGGGCCTTGTGATCGGGCTTGATGTGCCCCATCTCGCCGCCCATGCGCCCGAAGATCGTCGCCCTGTCGCGCTCGCTCGACCAGTCTCCCTTGATGCTGAGGAACGTGTCGCCGTCCTCGTACCACACGTCGAAGTCCTCGTGGCGCGCGATGGCGTCCACGGGCAGGTACACCTTGTTGTTCTTCAAAGAATCCCCCTTTGAGGCGCGTTCTTGCACAACAAGATTATACCTCAGGGCCGTACGCCAAGAGGGGTCGGACGTTGTTTACCCGTGCTTCGACAAGTTGGCAACGCGATGGTTGCAGTAAACGGAAAACGTAACTTGAACAGGCATTATCTTCTTTAGTACTCAGAGGGGTTGATGAAAATCAACCTCGGGGGACGATGGTATGATCCCCAAAATTGTCCTTGCGATTCGATGCTCGGCCCGCTGCGGCAACTAAGCTGTATCCCGTCAGCTCTTCTGGCGACCGTTACGGCAAGGGGTCGGAACAAGGCGGCGTGCGGCGCTGCCGAAACCGGCCGAAGAATCGAGATGGAGGATCCCCTATGTGTTTCAGACCAGCAGATGCAGGTGCTAGCGGCGGCATGAACAAGTGCCCCGAGTGCGGCAAGACCATTCAGATGATGGCCGGCGTCACGTTGAAGGCATGCCCGTTCTGCAAAGCGGACTTCACGCCGTACATCAACGGCGAGAAGCCGCTGCCGAACGCGGCTCCCGGCGCCCCTGCGGCTCCTGCCGCCCCTGGCGCTCCCGGCGCCCCGAAGGCCCCTGCGGCCCCCGGCGCTCCCAAGCCTCCTACCGCGTAAGCGGACAAAGCAGAAGCCGGTGCCCGCAAGGGGACGGGCACCGCACTCGAGGGAAGGGGGTGGTCCCCGGCACGAGGATCCACGAGGTTTCGCGCGATGACAAGCGCAGAGATGCTTCTACCGAACACGAGTGATAGTGTAGAAAGAAGGAGAATATGGCATACGGTAAACAGTGGCAAACCGTGATGGAAGACGGGACGGTCGTCACCCGCAGCAACACGTGGTCTCCTCCGGGAAGCCACCCGGTTGGATACGGCGTCAAGGTCGTGACGAAGGACGGCGAGCTCATCCGCGTCGAGGGCGACGATGACAACCCCATCACCACCGGCCGCGTCAATGCGATGAACCTCGCGCTTCGCGAGTACACGTACGCTCCGTCGCGTATCATCCACCCGATGAAGCGCAACCCTGAGGACCGCGGCAAGGACAAGTGGGTTCAGACCACGTGGGACGAGGCTCTGGACACCATCTGCGACAAGGTCCGCTACTTCCAGAACACCTACGGCCCCGAGTCCATCGTGGTTTTCGGCGGCACCGGCCGTGAGGCTTGCATTTTCTACTACGCGCTGACGTTCTCCGTCCTGCAGTCGCCCAACTGCTGCTACACGCAGTCCGGTTGGTCCTGCTACGGTCCGCGCTGCTCCATCGCCGACTACGTGCTGGGCGCGGGCTATCCCGAGCTCGACTACGCCGGCCACCTGCCGGGCAGCTACCAGGATCCGCGCTACACCGTGCCGAAGTGGATCGTGGTTTGGGGCAAGGAGCCCCTGCCCTCCAACGGCGACGGCTTCTTCGGCCACTGCCTCGTCGACCTGATGAAGCTCGGCACGCACATCATCTCCATCGACCCCCGCATCACGTGGGTGGGCGCCCATGACGGCAACATCAACCTGCAGGTCCGCCCGCAGACCGACACGGCCCTCGCGCTCGGCATCATGAACCTCATGTTCGAGAACGAGGAGTACGATCAGGAGTTCGCCGAGAAGTGGATCTACGGCCTCGACGACATGAAGGCCCGCGCGGCCGAGTACCCGGTCGACAAGGTTGCCGAGATCACCGGCGTTCCGGCCGAGGACATCAAGCGCGTCGCCCACATCGTGGGCACCGAGCGTCCGATCGGTTGGGCTTGGGGCCTCGCGTTCGACCAGAACAAGAACGGCGTGCAGCTGTCCCAGGCGTTCATCATCCTGGCGGCTCTGGCCGGCTCCATCGACCGTCCCGGCGGCCTGACGCTCGGTCCTCCGTCCGCTCTGCTCGGCAAGTGGCGTATGGAGCAGCGTGGCGCTATGGACGACGAGGTTTGGTCGAAGCGCATCGGCGCCGCCGCCTGGCCCGGCCTGTCCACCGGCATGGCCACCACCCAGCCCGACGAGACGCTGAACACCATGGAGACCGACGAGCCCTACGCGCTGAAGATGGGCTGGTTCAACAGCTCCAACTTCCTGACCCCGACGTGCTCCGCGCAGCCCAAGCGTTGGCACAAGGCGCTGCAGAAGCTCGAGTTCGTGGTTGTGCAGGACCTCACCATGACCCCGACGGCCATGGCCGTGGGCGACTACTTCCTGCCGATGGCCACCTGGGCCGAGCACAACGGCATTGTGCTCACGCACTACGGCCGCAACACCGTGTTCATGGGCCCCATGAACAAGGCCCTGCAGGTCGGCGAGTGCAAGTCCGACGTGGAGATCTGCCTCATGTTCGGCCAGCGCCTCAACCCGTCCTGGTGGCCGTGGTACAAGCCGGCCGACGGCAAGTCCTTCGACGAGGCTGCCCTCGCGACGGCCGTCGAGGACTTCTACAGCGACCAGCTCAAAGAGCTCGGCATGGATTGGAAGCAGTTCCAGGAGGAGGGCCTCTACCAGCCCGGCGCCCACGGCTTCGAGTACGAGAAGTACGAGAAGGGCCTGCTCCGCTTCGACGGCGAGCCCGGCTTCAACACCATCACCGGCCAGATCGAAGCCTACTCGATTCTGTACGAATCCTGGGGCGAGGATCCGCTGCCGTACTACGAGGAGCCGAACTACAGCCCCATCAGCAAGCCCGACTTCGCCGGTCAGTACCCGCTGATCACCACGTCCGGCTCGCGCCGCTACAGCTCCTTCCACTCCGAGCACCGTCATGTTCCGTCGCTGCGCCAGATCGATCCGTGGCCGTGGGTTCAGATCAACCCCGAGACCGCTGAAGAGTACGGCATCACCGACGGCGACTGGTGCGAGGTGTACAACATGTTCGGCGAGGCCCGCTTCAAGGCCGAGATCACCCCGGTCATCAAGCCCGGCATCCTGAACTGCGCCCACGGCTGGTGGTTCCCCGAGCAGGACGGCGAAGAGCCCAACCTGTTCGGCGTGTGGAAGTCCAACTTCAACAGCCTGGTGCCGCACTTCAACGTTGGCAAGCTCGGTTTCGGCGCCCCGTACAAGGGTGTCATGTGCAACGTCCGCCGCGTCCGTAGCCTGGACCAAGACTAACTCGAAAGGAAGTGGCGAAAATGGCAGACCAGAAATACGCTTTGCTCGTTGACTACACCTACTTCTCCGGCAACCATGCCGCAGAGATCGCCTGCAAAGAAGAGCTCGGCCTTCCCATCGATCAGTTCGGGATCAAAGAAGTGGAAGTCGGCCCGTTCAAGAAGGGCGAGGGCAACGACGGCGACGCTTGGGAGTGGTTCTACCTTCCCTGCCCGACGTCCATCTTCTCCGAGCACTGGGGAACGGGCGGCGACAAGGCCGGTCAGCGTCCCCTGGCCGTTCAGGTTGAGGAGTCCGCTTCTATGTACTACGGCACGCTGGAGGACATGCAGGCCAAGATGGCGGAGTTCGATCGCCCGATGGTGCTGTTCCAGCTGTAATTGCGTGTGATATGATACGTCGTGGTCGCAGGTCGAATGGCCGGTGGCCACGGCGTTGCGTGGTAGACTAGAGAAGGAGGGTAAAGATGACGCATGATGAGTTTATGGCTCTCGATCCTGCGGGTGCCGCCGAAAAGCTGAACGAGCTTCTTGCCGCAGGCAAGACCCAAGACGAGGCTATGGCTGAGTACGATCTCGGAAAGCCCGATCTTTTGAAGTTGAACGTGTTCTTCGTGAGGGACAAGTTCGTCGGCCGCGCGTGGGGTGGCTACACCTCCACGAAGGCCACCGGCAACGAAGGCGCTGGCGAGCTCGGCCTCGGTGGCAGCTTCAAGGATATCAAGCCCGTGAGCTAGGCTTCAAGCAAAAAGCTTGCACAGAGGCAAAGAGAGGACTCGCTTGTTGTTCGAAGTGGGTCCTCTTTTAGAATAGTGAGCACTACGTTGCCCGCAGCGCTTTACCGTCGAGAAAGTTTTACGGGCACCGTATTGGGGGCTATGGGAATCATTGGAAACATGGACACCGAACCGCACAAGGAGACGAGCGCTTATGGGAACTGAAGACGCCATCAAAGCCGAGATCGAGGAAATGGGCCGTTTGACGCAAGAGCAGGAGGACATCCTGTACAACATTTCCTTGAAGCAGGACGAGCTGGGACGCGAATCCACGAACCTGTTGATGGAGAAGCTGAAGGGAAGCCCGATCTACGAGCCGATGATCGAGCGCGAGTACCTGACGTACGACGTGTTCAACCACGGCGGCAAGCACGAGATCGCCTGCTTGTACGTCACGCTGAAGGGGCTGCGCTACTGCATCATGTTCGCCGACGAGCTGGCCGCGCGCCGCAAGGTCGATGCCGCAGGAGCGCCCCGGCAGGCCAGCTAGCGTTCGCCCCGGCGAACGCAGGCGCAGGAGTTTCGGTGGACGTCAGCAAGCTGGACGTTTGCTTCGGGGGGTTCACCCCCATGGCGCTCGGCGACGGCGTCTCGTCGCGCTGGCGCACGTTGGAAGCCGAGGAGCGCGCTCGAGCTCGTCGCGCGTCGCTCGCGCGGGCTTCGGCGATCGAGGCTGCCCGTGCGTCTGAGGTCCGCGAGCACGTCGACGGGTTGGGCAACGTGTGGCGCTACGTCGTGCTCGACGGCGAAGAGGTGCGCGTGGAGCGGTGCGAGGCTCGCAGCGCCCGGCTGGAGGTGCCGGCCGAGATCGAGGGCAAGCCCGTCGTTGCCTTGGCGGCCGACGCCTGCGCGTTCCTGCCGGTCGTCGAGGAGGCGGCGTGCCCCGACTCCGTGCTTTCCATCGGGCCCTGCGCCTTTCGCGGCAACGGGAGTCTGCGGAGCGTCGTTCTTCCCAAGGAGCTCGCCGCGTTCGATTCCGACTGGTTCCGAGGCTGTCCGAACATCGAACGCCTCGTGCTTCCCGGCCGCTTGGCCAAGCTGAGCTCGCGTATCTTCGACCTGCCGGGATTGCGCGCTTTGGCCGTGGGGGCGGGGACGGAGGAAGCGGAACCGGGCGCGTTCGCGAAGAGCGGGCTCGAAGTCATCGAGGTCGACCCGTCCAGCCCGTTTCTGGCGACGGACGGCAGGGCCGTGTACAGCCGCGACGGCAGCGTGCTCGTCGCGCTCGCCGTGCCAGGAGACGAGTACCGCATACGCGACGGATGCAGGGCCGTTGCCAAGAAGGGCTTCAGCACCTTTTCGCGCGTCAAGCGGGTGGAGGCGCCCGAAGGCCTCGAGACGCTCGGCGACTTCGCCCTCTCGCGCACGGGCATCGTCTCGTTCGAAGCTCCCGCGTCGCTCCGGCGCATAGGCGAGAAGGCTTTCTTCAACTGTTCCGAGCTCGAAGAGGTGCGTCTGCGCGAGGGTCTGACGTCGATCGCCGCCAACGCGTTTTCGGGCACGAGCCTGCACGAGCTGCGCCTGCCCTCGTCGATCGAGGAGCTGGGGCACCCCCTTGCGGCGGGGACCGGGCTGACCTACGCGGGAGCCGCCGCGACGTTCTCCATCGCCGAGGGCTCCGCCAGCCTCGAGCTCGACGAGGCGGGCGGGCTGTACCGTCTGGACGAAACGGGGAGGCGCCTGACGCGCATGATGGACCCGGACGCCCGCCGCTACGTCGTGGAGAGCCGCACGATGGGCGTCGACGGGGCGGCGTTTCAGAACCATGCGAACATCGTGGAAGTCGTTCTTCCGGAGGGCTTGGAAACAATAGGGGCGGCGGCGTTCAAGGCCTGCCGCAACCTCGCGCGCGTCGCCGTTCCGGAAAGCCTGCGGAGCATCGGGGAGGAGGCGTTCCTCGACACGAGCATCGCGAGCCTGCGGTTGCCGGCCGGGCTCGATCGCGTGGGGCCGAACGCGCTCGTCACCCGGGGAGCGCACCACGGCTCGGAGGAGCCGGCGCTGCGCGAGGTGTCGGTGGACGAGGGGAACGAGCGCTTCTACACGGCGCCCGGCCTTTTGCTCGAACGCAAGGACGCGGGGCGCTCGCGCGTGGTTCTCTGCACGGGCGACGTCGCGGTCGTGCGCATCCCCCGAGAGGTCGACGAGGTCGCACCCTACGCCTTCAACGGGGTGGTCGGCATTCGCGAGCTGCACCTGTCCGACCGCATCGCGCACGTCGGCATGCGAGGGCTGGCGGTGGACGGCCTCGTGGAGCTCATCCACCTCGATCTGGCGGAGCCGGTCTGCGGGCGCGCGTGCTTCGACATCCGCTTTCCCGACACCGACCGCGGCGTCCAGCAGATGATGCTGGCGCTGAGCGTGCCCGATCGCGTGGACGCGGCGATCCTTTTCGAGCACTACGACAACGCCATCATCAACGGCAGCAGCTTCGACGCGCAGAGCGACCGGGGGCTGCGCGCGTACGACCAAGCCGTGCGCATCGTGGAGCGCCTGCTCGACCCGGTGTTCCTCACGCCGGTCAACCGCAGCATGTGCGACCGGGCGCTGAGGTGCGGCATCGAGGATATCTGCGTCGACGTGGCCCGGCACGACGACAGGCGGACCATCGACGCCCTGCTCGACCTGGGATACCTCAACGCCGACAACATCTACGGCGTCATCGAGCGCGTCGCCGCGCTGCAGGACGCCGCCATGACGGGGCATTTGCTCGAGGCGCGGCGCCTGCGGTTCGAGCAGGGCGCGATGGACTTCGACCTGTAGGAGGCCGCGATGGCGCCCGTTCCCGAAACGATGGATGACAAGCTCAAGCGCCGCGAGGGAGAGGACCGCCTGGGTGCGGACATCGTCGACGAATGCCGCGTGCAGCTCATGCTCAAATTCCGCTTTCTGGATCTCGCGCTGTGGCGCATGGACCTCGCGCCGCTGCGCGTCGAGGCGCGCTACCCCTTGGCCACCGATGCCGGGCAGGTGTTCTACGACCCGCCGCGCGTGATAGCCCGGTTCCGGGAGTCGTTCGAGGAATCGGTGCGCGACTACCTGCACCTGGTGCTGCACTGCGTTTTCCGCCATCCGTTCGACGAGGGCCACGACAGCCGGGAGGCATGGGGGCTCGCCTGCGACATCGTCGTGGAGAACGCCGCCATGGACCTGTGCGGCGGGCGCTTCGCGTGCGCCGACGACTCGGCGCGGCGCCAAGCGCTGAGCGAGATCGGGATGCTCGTGGGCCACGTGCTCCCCGGTAAAGTGTACGGCCTGGTGAAGGGCTTGATGCAAACGCCCGACGGACAGCAGTACCGCGGCTTGGGACAGGGTGCGCTGAACGAGTGGCGCGTCTTGTTCGAGCGCGACGACCACGGGGCCTGGCCCGCCAACAACAAAACCTCGAAGCAGGGCGAGGACGCCGACGAGCCCGAAGAGGTTTCGGAGGACGACGGGAATCCCGAGGCGGAAGCGGACGCCCTTCGCACCGAGGAGCCGGGGACCGACGACGCCGAGGCCGGAGGCGCCGAGGCGGCCGCCGAAACCGAGGCGCGGGGCGAGGACGAGCCGGCCGACGACGATGCCGCCGATACGGACGAAGCCGACACGGACTCGCGCGAGCGCAGCCGCGAGGCCGAACGGGAAGCCGAGCGGGAGGAGCGGGAATGGGAGGACGTTTCGAAGCAGATCGAGATGAACCTCGAAACCTTCTCGAAGGAATGGGGCGAGGAGGCCGGGAGCCTCGTTGCGAACCTCGCCTTCGCGAACCGCGCCACCTGCAGCTACACCGACTTCCTGCGCCGGTTCATGGTGGTCGGCGAGGAAATGCGGCTGAACATGGACGAGTTCGACTACGTCTACTACACCTACGGTATGGAGCTGTACGGGAACATGCCGCTGATCGAGCCGCTCGAGTACCGGGAAACCGAGCGCGTGCACGATTTCGTCATCGCCATCGACACGTCGGAGTCCGTCAGCGGAGAGCTGGTGCGGAAGTTCCTCGGGCATACGTTCGACATCCTCAAAAGCTCCGAGAGCTACGCCAGCGAGGTGAACATCCACCTCGTCCAGTGCGACGCGAGGGTCCAGTCCGACACCAAGATCGAAAACCTGAGGGACGTCGACCGCGTGCTGGGCAATATGCGGATACGCGGCTTCGGCGGCACGGATTTCAGACCCGTGTTCGATTACGTGGACCGGCTGCGAAAGACGGGCGAGCTGGCGAACTTGAAGGGTCTCGTCTACTTCACCGACGGCTTGGGCCAATTTCCCGAGAAGACGCCCGACTACGACGCGGCGTTCGTGTTCGTGGACGAAGGGGACGGGGCGACGCCGCCCGTCCCCCCTTGGGCGTGCAAGGTGCTGATAGACGAGAGCGGCATCGATCGATTGAAAAGCAAGGCCGAGCGGTAGCCGACCGCCATCGAAGGGAGACCGCGCTATGAACATCGCTTCAGCGAAACAGCAGATAAAGGACACCGTCGAGGCCTATCTGAGAAGGGACGACGCCGGCATGCCCTTGATCTCGTCGGCACACCAGCGGCCCCTGTTCCTGCTGGGGGCGCCCGGCATAGGCAAGACGGCCGTCATGGAGCAGGTGGCGCGCGAGCTGGAGGTGGGCCTCGTGTCGTACTCGATGACGCACCACACGCGCCAGAGCGCCTTGGGCCTGCCGCGCATCGAACACCGCGCGTTCGAGGGCTTCGAGTACGATGCCTCGGAGTACACGATGTCGGAGATCGTGGCCGCCCTGTACGATTACATGGCGCGCACCGGCCTGCGCAACGGCATTTTGTTCCTGGACGAGATCAACTGCGTGTCCGAGACCCTCTACCCCTCGATGCTCCAGTTCCTTCAGTTCAAAACGTTCGGCAAGCACAAGGTTCCCGAGGGCTGGGTGGTGGTGTGCGCCGGCAACCCGCCGGAGTACAACCGCTCGGTGCACGAGTTCGACATCGTCACGCTCGACCGCATGCGCGAGATCGACGTGGAGCCCGACTACGCCGCGTGGAAGGACTACGCGTCGAGCGCCGGCCTGCACCCCGTGGTCACCACGTTCCTCGAGGCGAAGCGGGACTGCTTCTACAAGGTGGAGTCGAGGCCGGGGGGAGGCAAGTCGTTCGTCACGGCCCGCGGGTGGGAGGACCTGGCGCGGATCATCGCCCTGTACGAGGACATGGGCAAGCCCGTGAACCGCGAGCTGGTGGCCCAGTTCCTCCGCGACGACGAGGTGGCCGACCAGTTCTCGGTGTACTACGCGCTGTTCGAGAAGTACCGTTCCGACTACCAGGTGGACGCGATTCTGGCGGGCGAGGCGAGCGACGCCATCAAGAAGCGCGCGCGGGAGGCCGCCTTCGACGAGCGCGTCGCGCTGATCGGCCTCGTGCTCGACGTGCTGGCCCGGACGTGCGCGATCGCGCTCGAGACGGAGGACGTGGCCGTCGAGCTGCGCGACGTCCTGCGCGCCGCCAAGGCCGAGCTTTTGGCGGGTGCGGCGGTCGATGCGGTCTTGGCCCCGCGCATCGCCGATCGGGAGGACGCCCTGGCCCGCAAGGCGGGGTCCGGCACGGCATCGGACTCCTACGTTCGCAGGGAGCGCCTGGTCACGGGCAAGCTGCGGGAGTTCGCGACCCAATGCGCGCTGGATGGAACGGGGGAGGGCGAAGCCGCCTTCCGCACGATCGAGCGCGCGTACAAGGTCGAGGTGGGCAAGATCCGGCCGGCGGCGGACGCGGCGTCCCTCAAGATGGACCGCGCCTTCGACTTCGTGGACGAGTGCTTCGGCAACCGCGAGATGCTGGTGTTCATGGCGGAGCTGGCCACGCGCCAGCCCACCACCCGGTTCGTCGCGCGCTACGGCAACGACAAGTACTATGCCCACAACCAGGAGCTGCAGGTCGACTCCGCGCGCATGGGCCTGGCCGAGCGCGCGAGCATGCTGGAGGATTTGAACGAGAACATCAAGCTCGCCGACTCCCGCACGGTCGACGCGGGCGGCACCGTAGGCATCTCCGTCGGCTCGGAGGCGCGTCCGGCCGAGCGGGACGAGGCCGCGTTCGCGGACGCCCTGAAGGCGCATTACGGCGACAAGCGGTTCGAAGACGGCTTCGCCAGCGTGTGCAAGATGCTGCTGCCGGCGGCCCGGCTTCGAGGCAAGAAGATCCTCGACCTGTGCTGCCGCAGGGGCAAGGGCGTCTACAAGCTCAGCGCCATGGCGGGAAACGACGGCAGCGTGCTCGGCATCGACTGGAACCCGGCCTACATCGAGGAGGCGAGGGACGGGATGGACCGCGCCTGGCGCAAGAGCGGCCTCGCGCGCAACAACATGGAGTTCCGCGTGGCCTACCCCGAAGACCTCATAGCCTGCGGCGTCGGATCGGGAACGATGGACGCCGTCTACGTGAACAACGTGATGACGCTCCTGTACGACCAGGCCCTGGTGGTCAAGGAGCTGGGGCGCGTGCTCAAACCCGGCGGGCTGCTGGTCATGGAGACCATCTTCGCGGACCGGGAGCGCGACGAGGACGTGGTCGAGCGCGCCCGCGCCATCGGCAACAGCGTGCAGGCGGCGCGCACGCAGGACGAGAACTACGCATGGCTGGCGGACGCCGGGTTCGACGAGCCCTCGGTCGAAGAGGAGTACGAGGTGGGGCCGCGCCGCGGCAGCAAGGCGGACAGCCCGGTCGAGGCCGTCGAAGGAGACGAGGACGTGCGCTATCGCGCCGTGTCGCTGTACGTGCGCAAGAAGTGACGACGTTTGGGATGGGGGGCGAGCGAAGGCCCCCGTTGTCATCCTGAGCGGAGGTTGCGAAGCAACCGGAGTCGAAGGATCCCGTGCGGCGCCAGCCGTGGCGCTCCCTGCTGGCGCCGCACGGGATCCTTCGACTCGCTTCGCTCGCTCAGGATGACAACAAGGGGTCTTCACCCGGGATGATAAGCTAGCGGCTTCGCCCTGCCTAGGATGACAAGCCAGCGGCTTCGCTCTGCTTGGGATGGCAATCGGCGGCGAGCCCGCTATGTCCCGTAGGGGCGCTCAGGAGAGCGCCCCTACGGAATGCGCGCGATGCGGCAGCCGCTCACGCCTCGCGCAGCGCGACGTCGATGAGGTAGCCGCCGCTCCCCTCGGTCTCGTACACCAGGTAGCACGTCATCGGGCGGACGGGCTCGCCGTCCTCTCGCGTTGCCGTGCGCGCCGCCTCCAGGTAGCGCGGCGGGAACGCGAGCGACCGCTCGTCGGGGTCTTCCATGAAGTCCGCGCAGCCCGCCGCCTCCAGCGCGCGGCGCGCCGCCTCCACGTCGGGTCCGAACACCTTGGCCGTCTTCAGGAAGAAGTCGCCCTCGTCGAATTCGACGCACGGGTGCGCGCGGGCGGCTCGCTCGTTCTTCTGACGGATCTCGCTGCGGTGCTTGTTCTCGAGCGAGCAGTAGTGCATGCCGAACGTCAGGCCCTCGTCGAGCGCCCACAGCATGAGCTCGAGCACGAGCTCCTCGCTGCCGGCCACGGCCAGGCCTCCCGAGTAGCCGTAGTCGTACATCACCTCGAACGGCGGGTTCTTCAGCGTGAAGCCGCGCCGGGAGAACTCGTCCCAGTTGCAGAAGGGGAAGCAGAACTCCAGCAGGTTGATGCCGTCGATGCCCACTTCCTCGAACCGGCGGAACAGCTGCCGCATGTGCTCGTCGGCGCCGGGGATGACCGGCATCTCCACCATGACGGAGGGGATGTGGCGGCGGGCCAGCTTCATCGCGGCGATCACGCGCTCCTGCTGCGCGGCCTCGTCGTCGTCCTTCACGCTGAAGCGGATCTCGTCGAGCCCCGCGTCGCGCAGGCGCGCCGCGCTCTCCGCGGTCAGAAGGTCGCCCGAGGTGTACAGGCGCTTGTGGGCGCTCGGCCACAGCTCGCCCGCGCGCTCGAGGAAGCGCAGGGCGTTCTCGAGGTCGAGCAGCGGCTCGCCTCCGGTGAGGCCCACGCAGGCCAGCGTTTCGTTCTCGTCCGCCGCCCGCGCCAGGCTCTCCTCCCACGGGCACCCCTCGCGGAAGAACTTGTCGTAGTCGGGCTGGTTGTGGTTGAAGCAGAAGTAGCAGTCGCGGTGGCACTTGAACGTGGTGGAGAACGTCTCCGACCCGCGGTTGCCCGTGCACTCCACGCAGGCGGGGGACAGGTGCCCCGCGCTCAGGCTGGCGCCCGCGTTGCGCACGTCCACGCCGCGTGCCGCCAGCTCCGCCCGCAGCTCGGCGCGCCTCGCCTCGCCTGCGTGCGGCTCCGCGAACACGAGCCCTTTGTCCTCGAGCGCCCTCACGTAGCGCTCCCCAACTTCCGCGTACTCCGTAAGGGCCGCGTCCAACGCCTCGTTGCCCACCTATGCTCCGTTCCGTATGGTCTTGCCGATCACGTTCTTCTTGCCGTCCATTATAAGGTGTCGCGCGCCGCCCGGCTCCGGCAATCCTCGCAGGTCGCCCTAGCGTGGTAAACTGGTTTGCGGAATAGCGGAAAGGGAGGATCTCGTGGTCGAAGTGTCCGTCGAGCGGCGGTTTCGCGGGTCGGTCCGTCTGGTGACGTTGCATCTGTGGCGCGTGGCGAAGTCCACCGACGTGGAAGACGGGTTCAGGGCCGCGCGCGAACAAGGGATGTTCAATGCGGGCAACGAGGCGTTCGTGCGCCGCTGCTTCGCGCTCGACGAGCGCCTAGAGGCGGGCGAGCCGCCCGACGAGCCCGTGACCCGGGAGCTGGTGGACGAGCTGCAGCTGTGCGCCATACGCCTGAACACCGCCGACCCGGCATGAGGGTTCCGGCGGCCTGCGGCAGCCGGAACCTGCCGCCGCCCCGCCCCGTCCGCGCTTAATCCCCGAACAGCCTCTTCTCCGAGATGATGCCCTCGACCTTTCCGTTTGCCCAGGCGGCGTGCTCTTTGGCGCGGCTGGTGCCCGTGGACTGCGATTTGGCGGCGAAGGTTTCGCAGAACCCTTTCAAACCTCTCAGAAGCTCTTCGAGCGTTCCCTTGTGCACGTCTTCGAGGTAGGTTTTGAAGGCGCCGTACACGTCGTCTTTGCCGCCGACGTGCAGCCGGGGCGCCGTGACGGCCAGCCATCCGTGCAGCGCGGCGTTCAACCGCACGGCGTTGGGATCCTCGCCGAACAGCTGCTCGACGGGCGCCCAGTAGCGCTCGTAGAGGCGCGTCTGCTCGTCGTACCCCACGTTGACCAACAAGAGGTTGCGCACGAGGTCGGCCGTGGTCAGCGGCATGCCCTTCGAGTTCAGGCTCTCGAAGACGAGCTGCGGTCGGTCCTCGTCGTCGAGCTCGGCGGCTATCACGAGCAGCCGTCGTATGCCGCGCCAGAGCTCCTCGGCGTGCTCGGTCGTGAAGTTTCCGCCCATGTTCGAGCGGAATCGCTCGTAGTTCGCCATCACGTTGGCAGACCGGTCGTCCTCGCCGGGCGGCTCCGCACCGTCCACCACCGCGGCCATCGTGGCGCGGTCGGCGCGCGAGAGCACGAGCTTGCACGCGCCGCTCGACCCGGCGACGTGCAGATAGCGTCGATCGATGCCCTGCGCGTCGATCCCCTCGAGCGCGGTGCCGGTGTCGCGCAGATGGTCGCGCAGCGCCGCGAGCAGAAGCACGAGGGTGGCGGTGCGCTGCTGGCCGTCGATGACATCGAGCCGCCTTCCCACGTCGCCCGCGCCCGCTTCGGGCGCGTACAGCACCGTCCCCACGAAGTGCGCGCTGCCGGTGCGCCCGGCGCGGCGCACGTCGGCCCACAGCTCGTCGCACTGCCGCTCGGTCCACGCGTAGACGCGCTGGTAGACGGGGATGACGAGCTGGACGTCGGCGGCTCCCAGAAAATCGAGGAACATTTCTTGTTTGGTCAGCATGGGCGCTCCCTCACAGCGACGCGTCGACGGAGCCCAGATCCTCGCGGACCTTCTCGGCGTAGGCTTCGTCGACGCTTTTCTTGACCGGTCGGTCGGACACGAGCGTGGGAGCGCCGTTCGTGGCCCAGCTGAAGGCCGACTTGTACTTCTTCACGGCGTGGTAACGGTAGTTCTCCGCCCACACCAGGCAGAAGTTGCGCAGCTCGCGCAGCAGGCCCTCGGTCGTGCCGTCGAACTCGTCCTCGACGTACTGCTTGAACACGCCGTACACCTCGCCCGCGCCCCTCGCGCGCACTTTGCGGAAGCGCACGGAAAGCCAGCCTTGGATGGCGTTGTCCAGGCGAAGCGAGCCGGGGTCGGGCCGGAACATGCCCTCGATGGGGCTCCAGTACTCGTCGTAGAGCCGGGCCTGCTCGTCGTGGCTCTCGGCGAGCAGCAGGTAGTTGCGCACGAGGTCGGCCGTGGTCAACGGCATGCCCTTCGAGTTCAGGCTCTCGAAGATGAGCTGGGCGTTGTCCGTGCCGTCCACCTGCGCGTCGATGACGAACAGCCGCTTGACGCCGCGCCACAAACGTTCGGCATCGAAGCCGTCCTCGTCCATGCGCTCTTGGAAAAAGGCCAGGTTCTGCAGGATGTTCTCGGAGGCGGCCTCGGGCGGCTTCGCATCGTGCACGACTGCGAACAGGGTGTCCCGGTCGTTGCGCGACAGCACGAGCTTGCCGGGCGCGTCCGCCTGCGCCCCCATGCGCAGGTAGTGGGCTCCGAGCGCGGCGGCGTCGAGGTCGGCAAGCGCGATGTCGCGCTCTTTAAGATGACGCGTCAGAGCCACCAGCAGCAACGTGATCGTGGTCAGTCGCTGCTGCCCGTCGATGACGGCGAGCTGGCGTGCGCCCTGCGCGTCGTCGGCCTCGCGCGCGTACAGCAGCGTGCCCGCAAAATGGCTTCTATCGGCCTTGGCGGCGCGCTGCAGGTCGAGCCACAGCTCGTTGCACTGCCGCCGCTTCCACGAGTACGGGCGCTGGTACGCCGGGATGACGAAGCGCGTGTCGGGTGCTGCGAGCAGATCGAGAACAAAATGCTTGTCCGTTTTCATAGGCGGGCCTTCGATAGGTGTTTTCGCTGCGTTTCAAAAAGTATAGGCAATGCACTGCCGGGATGTCGGACATTATCGTGTAACCTGTACGATAAAACGTTTAGATCGGAAGGAAAGGCATGGTCGACGCCCGATACTTGCGAAGCAGGCGTGCCGTCAAAGAGGCCCTGCTCGTCCTGTTGGAGAAGAGGCAGATCGCGGGCATAGCCATGACGGAGCTGGCGAGGGAAGCCGGCGTGAGCCGCTCGACCCTCTATGCGCATTTCGGCAACGTGCAGGACGTGTATGCGGAGCTGGTTCGCGATTTCTACACGAGCCTGCGCCCGCTGGGCGTTCATCTGCATTGCGGAGATTGTTCGGTGCAGAGTTCGGGTGCGCGGCCTTTCTGCGTCGCCCTGCGCGATGCCGGGCCGTACCTTTTCTTGGTCAAGGACGCGCACTTCCTGCCCACGTTGTTCGAGCAGCTTGAATCGGGGCTTGTCGAGGGCGGGGCGCTGTCGGCGTATCTCGTGCCGGGGCTCAACGAGGCACAGGCGCGCGCCGTGTTCCGTTTCCAGATGAGCGGCTGCTACGCCGTCGCCCTGTCCGACGCGCCCGCCGAGGAATGGGCCCGCGTCCAGCAGGCGCTCGACACGTTCATCCGCGGCGGCCTCAACGCCCTGCGCGCGGGCTAGCGCCGCCGCGAGCGGTCGGCGCCTCGCTAGTCGTAGTACCCTCGGTCGAACGCGGCGTCCTTCATGCCGCAGCCGCCTTGGTAGCAGGTGGGTCGGAAATCCAGGACCCGTTTGGCTATCTCGGGTTGCGTGCGCAGCTTCACCAGCATGTTGTACACCGCGGCCCCGTCGATGGCGACGATACGGTCGTTCTTCGACTTCATGGCGAAGTAGACGTCGGCGGCCGTATACCCTTCGACGCTGATAGGGTTTTCCACCGCGTCGAAGTACCGCGGTTCAGGGAGGTCGAGGTAGGCGCAGAACTCCCGGTAGATGTCGTCGTGCTCGGGGGCGAAGAGCGTTTTGCGGTAGTCGGGCCGGTGCGCGAGGCACGAGGTCTCCTCGGTGAGGCCGGCGTCCAGCTCGGCGAAGTACGCGAGCGCCGCCTGCCCCCGCTCGCCCGTGCCCGCGGCGATCATCTGCTGCTCGCGTTCGTAAGCTCCCATGGCTGCCTCGCTTTCGGGGTCGGTTCCCGTTCTGGCATCATCTTAAGGTTCGGCCGGGGGTTGTCAAGCGCGGCACGGCTCCGGGCGACAGCCGTTACCTCCCCCGAATTGTACGCCCAGGCGCGCGGCGGTACAATGAAGGCGCGTAGCATCGCCGCCTCAATGCGAAGGAGCGCCTTATGCACACGCCGAAGCACCTGCATCGACCGCCTCACGAGTACGCCTCGGTTCTGCTGGAGGTCACGAAGGGCTGCACCCACAACAAGTGCCTGTTCTGCAACCTGTACCAGGGCGTCGAATTCCAGCCCGTTCCCCTCGAGCACGTGATCGAAGACCTCGACGAGATAGCGTCCGTCGAACGCAGCCCGCATCGCGTTCTGTTCGTCGGAGGCAACCCCATGGGCCTGCCCAACGACAGGCTCGTGTCGCTGCTCGAGCTCGTTCGCGAGAAGCTGCCCACGGTGAGCGAGGTCGGCGGCTATATGCGCACGGCCGACGTCAAGCTGAAGAGCGACGCGGATCTGGCCGAGATGGCGGCCATGGGCGTGACGGACGTGACGCTCGGCACCGAATGCGGCTGGGATCCCGCGCTCGAGCGCATGCGCAAGGGCCACACGGCGGCCGACATTCTGGAGCAGTGCCCGCGCCTCGAGGCGGCGGGTATCAGGTACTCGCTGTTCTATCTGGGAGGCTTCGCGGGCGCCGGGAAATGCGAGGAGTCGGCGCGGGAGTCCGCCCGGGTGTTCAGCCAGCTGCATCCGGTGCGCATCACCATCATGACGATGACGCCGTACCCGGGCTGCAAGCTGCGCGAGGAGGTGGAGAGCGGGGCGTTCGAGCTCGCGCCCGAGTCCGAGGTCATGCGCGACGTGGCCACGTTCATAGACAACCTTTCCTGCGACACCCTCATCGTGGGCTCGCATGATTCGAACCTGTTCCGCATCGACGGCATCCTGCCTCGCGACCGCGAGGGCATCGTGGCCACGCTCGAGCTGCGCCAAAGGCAGACGAACGACGAGGCGCTGGCGCCCTTGCGCATGAGGATGCTCGCGATGTGATTGCCGAGAAGCCGCGGCGAGGGACAGGGAAACGCCTCCCCCTGTCGTCCTGAGCGAGCGAAGCGAGTCGAAGGATTCGGGCGGACGGCCTTGATTGACCGCTTCGGCAGAGGGCGGCGCGGTGCTTGTGTGGTACAATTATCGCTGTCCGGCGAGCGAGTCTCGCTCAGGTCACAGCTGAACGGTAGAAACGTCAAAAAACTGTCTCCCCGAAGGTCGCAAGGCGCGTCGCGCTTCGCGTGCCTGCCATCGCGGGATAGCAAGGCTTGTCAGCAAGGCCGGCCGCAGGGCCTTCGTCCAACTGCGGCGCCAATCGAAGGCGACGCAACCGCTCGGCTTCGCAAGCGCAGCGTCGCTTGCGGGCCGCTCGATTGCGAATCGCACTACCAATTCGGAAAAGGAGATCGAGACAATGCAACTAGGATCCACCGTGACCCTCACCTACACGGGCAAGCTCGAAGACGGCACGGTTTTCGGCTACGCCACCGAAAACGAGCCCATGAAGTTCCAAACCGGCATGGACATGACCATCGACGGCTTTGAGAAGGCCGTGCTCGAGATGAACGAGGCCGGCGAGAAGAAAACGTTCGTCGTCGACGAGTACGACGCGTACGGCGAGTACCTCGAAGGCCATGTGGCGAAGATCCCGCTGGAGCAGATTCCCGTGACCGACGTCAAGGTGGGGAAGCGCATCATGCTGGCGAGCGGCGAGGACGGCTCGCCGATGCCCGCCACCGTCTTGGGGATCGAAGAGGGCGTGGTCACGTTCGATTTGAACCATCCGCTGGCGGGGAAGAGCCTCACGTTCGAGGTGGAGCTGCTCGAGATCGAAGAGGCTCCGGAGGACTTCGTGTCGGCTGCCGAGAAGGCGCAGCACCTGAAGGAGCAGTCGAAGCTTTTGGGCGGAGACCAGGGCGAGGACTTCCGCTGATTCGCTGAAGGCGCGAACCGGGAGGGTTTGCGGCGGGGGCCGCGCTTCGGCGCGGCCCCCGCCGTGCGTTTCGGGCGGTTAGCCGCGCGCCGCGCACCAGGCGCAGGCGCTCGGCGCGGCGGCTATGCCGCCCAGGGCGCTTTCGCGCAGCTCGAAGGGAAGCGCGCGCCCTACGGCGTCCATCGCGGCCACCGTCTCGTCGAATCCCACGAGGTTGCCCACGCCGGCGAGCGCGATCTGCGCGCTCACGAGCGCCGCGGCCGCGGCGGTGGCGTTGCGTTTCTGGCAGGGCACCTCCACCAGGCCGCCCACCGGGTCGCACACCAGCCCCATGAGCGAGGCGAGCGCGTTCGCGGCCGCGTCGAGCGCCTGCTCGGGGGCGCCGCCGGCCATTTCCACGGCCGCCGCCGCAGCCATGGCCGCGGCGGACCCGATCTCGGCCTGGCAGCCGCCCTCGGCTCCCGACACCGTGGCGTTGCGAACCACGAGATAGCCCACGGCCCCTGCGGCCAGAAGGCCGCGCCTGAGCGCGGCGGCGTCCAGGTTCCGTTCCTGTTCCAGGGCCAGCAGCACGCCCGGCACGACGCCGGCGGAACCGGCGGTGGGGGCGGCCACGATCCGGCCCATGGACGCGTTCGTTTCCAAGACGGCCAGCGCGTATTCCATGGCGGCACCCGTGAGGTCGTCGACGACGGCGTTCGCGCGTTCGCGCGCACGTCGCACGTCGCGCGCCTCGCCGCCGATGAGGCCGCCCATGGAGGGAACGGGCTCGCGCAAAGGCTCGGTCGCCGAGGCCCTCATGACGGCGAGCACGCGGTCCGCGTAGGACTCGGCGTCGCAGGCGCGTCCTTCGAGGGCGGCGAGCGCTTCCTCGCGGGCCAGGAACGCGCCGGCCAGCGTGGCGCCCTGCTCGGCGCACCGTTCCAGCAGCTCCTCGCCCGACGCGAAGTCGAGGGCGGCGAAGCGCTCCTCCGCCTGCTCCACGGAAACGGGGCCGGCCGTGGCGGGAGCTCCTGCGGGAGCGTCGGCGGGCACGATGCGCACGTCGCGCACGGCGGGATGCCGCTCGATGGCGGCCTTCGCCTCGGCGGGCGCCGCGCCGTCCAGCTCCATGACCGTGAAGGCCTCCGACCCGCGCCGCGTGCGGTACATGCGCGCGGTGGCTATGTTCACCGCGCAATCCGAGAAGCAGCCGGCTATGTGCGCCAGCACCCCCGTCTCGTCGCGCTGGCGCACGACGACGCTCGTGCGCTCGCCGGTGACGTTCACGTCGATGCCGTCGATGCGCTCGATGACCGCCGCGCCGCCGCCCACGCTCGCGCCCCTCACCTCCAGCGTGCCTCCCCGCGCGTCCTCGATGCGCAGGTCGACCGTGTTCGGATGGTCGACTTGGGCGTCGGGGTCGCAGGCGAAGGAGAAGGACAGGCTGGCCGCGCGGGCCAGCTCGAACGAGTCGCGCACGCCCAGGTCGTCGGGAGCCAGCCCTAAAAGGCCGGCGACGAGCGCCTTGTCGGTGCCGTGCCCCGACTGCGTGTGTGCGAACGACCCGTACAGCGTGAACGTCGCCCGCACGGGTTCCGTCGCAAGAAGGCTGCGCGCCATGCGCGCGATGCGCAGCGCCCCGGCCGTGTGGGAGCTCGAGGGGCCAACCATGATGGGGCCGACGATGTCGGAGAAGCCGAACGTTTCCATGCGCGTCCTTTCCGGTGGTTTGCTGAAGGGTCTTTCGCGTGTTGCGATCTCGCCGTTCCGCTGCCATAGTAGCGCAAAGCGGATTCGACCCGCCCGCCGACCGTTCATTTCGTGAGATTCCGCGACGAAACGGCCGCACGGGCGCAGGGCCCGGTCGGCCGCCGCTATACTGGTCGCATCGTCGCCGCGGGCCCCGCGCCCGGGCGGAATTCCGATACGAAAAGAACAAACGGAGGCGCCCCGGGCGGGGCGTCGCGCGGCGAAGGAGCGAAGCGATGGCCACAGCGGCACCCATCATCGTGGTGGGCCACAAGAACCCCGACAACGATTCCATCTGCGCTGCGGTGGGATACGCGTATCTGAAGAACGAGTTGGCGCGTCGTGCCGCGAACGGCAAAGAGCCCTGTCCGCGCTACCTGCCCGCCCGCCTGGGGCCCCTGCCGCCGGAGAGCGCGTGGGTGCTCGAGCAGAACGGCATCCCGGCCCCCGAGGTGGTGAGCCACGTGCACGCCCGCGTGTCCGACGTCATGACGCCCGACCCCATCTCCATCGGCCACGACGCCACGCTCCTGGAGGCGGGCCGCCTGCTGCGCCAGCACAACGTGCGCGCGCTCGTGGTGACGAACGACGACGGCACGTACCGGGGCCTCATCACCACGCGCATGATAGCCGAGCGCTACGTGGCCGCCACCGACGCGCTCGAGGACGGCGGCGCCAACGAGATGGCCGTGGCCGGCAACCTCATAGCCTCGCTCGGGCAGAAGGTGAGCGACATCATCGAAACCGACGTGCTCGAGCTCGACAAGAACGGCCTGCTCAAAGAAGCGGTGGAAGATCTCATGGCCAGCGCCCTGCGCGAGGCCGTGGTGTTGGACGAGGGCCGTTTCGCCATAGGCATCGTCACGCGCTCCGACGTGGCCGTGCGCCCGCGGCGCAAGGTGGTGCTCGTGGACCACAACGAAACGCGCCAGGCCGCGAACGGCATCGAGGAGGCCGACGTCGTGGAGATCGTCGACCACCACCGCATCGCCGACGTGTCGACGGCCAACCCCATCCTGTTCCTGAACCTGCCCGTGGGGTCCACGGCCACCATCGTGGCCACCGAGTTCGACCGCCACGACGTGGACATCCCGCCCTCCATCGCCGCGGTGCTGCTGTCCGCCATCATGACGGACACGGTCATACTCAAGTCGCCCACGGCCACCGAGATGGACCGCGAGCAAGTGGAGCGCCTGGCCGCCCTGGCCGGCGTGGACGCCACCGAGTTCGGCCTCGCCGTGTTCAAGTGCCGCGGCGGCGAGGACAGCATGCCGGTCGACAAGCTCGTGGGAGCCGATTCCAAAGAGTTTCTGCTGGGCGACGCCACCGTGCTCATCGCGCAGCACGAGACCGTGGACCTGCCGGCCGTCATGAAGCGCGAGCAGGAGATCCGCGAGCACATGCGCCGTCTGCGCGACGACCACAACTACGACTTCGTGCTGCTCATGGTCACGGACATCCTGGCCGAGGGCAGCCAGTTCCTCTGCGAGGGCAACCGCCGCATCGTGAACCGCGTGTTCAACATCGACTGCTCGGGCGAGGGCGGCACGTGGATGCCCGGCGTGCTGAGCCGCAAGAAGCAGGTGGCCGCCAAGATCCTGGGAGCCTAGGGGTTTCGCGGGCGTTACAGCAGCACGTCGGACAGGCTGCGCTTGGGTACGTGGTGGATGCTTTCGGCGTCGCGCCAGTACTCGGTGGCGCCGCCGATCGGCAGGGGCTCGATGCGCACCTCCTCGGCGGGTTTGCCCAGGGCCAGCACGAGGTCGGGCTGGAAACGCTCGCCGTCGACGCCCAGGGCCTCGGCCAGGCTGCGCTTCTTGAACGAGCCGATGATGCAGCCGCCGAAGCCCGCCTCCGCGGCTTGCAGCATGATGGTCTGCGCCGCGATGCCCTCGTCCCAGGCGGTGTACGTGTCGGTCAGCGCGCGGTCGGCGTCGCGGCATATCACCACGAAGGCGCTCGGCCGCTCGCCGGGCGCGGGGCCGTCCCACTCGGGCAGCGCCTTCGCCCAGGCCAGGCAGTCGAACACGGCAGCGCGGCGGGCGTCGTCCACGATGGCGAAGCGCAAGGGCTGGGCGTTGCCGCTCGAGGCCGTGAGGCGCGCCGTGTCCACCCACCGCTCCAAGAGCTTTCGATCGACGCTTTCCTCCTCGTGGAACCGGCGGTAGCTCCGGCAGGACCTCACGATATCGCGCAGCATGGCTTCCTCCCCGCATCGGTCGTGCGCTACGCTTCGGGCTCCGTTGCCGGAGACGGGCGGCGCGCTTCTTCTTCTAGCATTATAATGGTGCGGTCGGACCGGGGGAGGCCCGAGCCGCCGAACGCCGCAAACGACGTGGCCGCCGGTGCCGCGCCCCAGGTCCAAGCCGAAACCACGATGAGAAGGAAGCCATCCATGAACCCCACCCGCCTGCTCGACCTGTTTTGCGACATCGTCCGCATCGAAAGCCCCTCGCGCCACGAGGCCGTCATGGCCGCGCGTTGCGCCGACGAACTGCGGAGCTTGGGCTTTTCCGTGCGTTTCGACGATTCGGCAGCGCAGACGGAGTCGGACACGGGCAACCTCATCGCGCACCTGCCGGGCACGGCGCCGGGGCACATCGTGCTGTCGGCGCACATGGACACCGTTCAGCCGTGCGCGGGCATCGAGCCCGTGGTGGTGGACGGCGTGGTGCGCTCGGCCGGAGACACCATCCTGTCCGCCGACGACAAGGCGGGTGTCGCGGCCATCCTCGAAGGCGTGCGCTGCGTGGTGGAGGAGGGCGCCCCTCGCCCCGACGTCACGGTGCTGCTCACCACGTGCGAGGAGCTGCATCTGCTGGGCTCGGGCGCGCTCGCCGAGGGCGAGCTGCCCGTCGGCGCCCCGTGCTACGTGCTGGACGCCGACGGCGCTCCCGGCACCGTGGTCACGGGCGCGCCCTGCCATTGGGGGCTGGAGGCGACGTTCGCCGGCCGCGCGTCGCACGCCGGCGTGGTGCCGGAAGCGGGCATCTCGGCTATCTGCATGGCTGCCGCGGCCATCGAGGCCATGCCGCTCGGCCGCATCGACGAGGCCACCACGGGCAACATCGGCGTGATTTCCGGCGGTCGGGAGACGAACGTCGTGCCCGACTCCTGCACGCTGGCGGGGGAGTGCCGCTCGCTGTACACCGACCGCGTCGAGGCGCAGAAGGAGGCCATGACGGCCGCGCTCGAGCAGGCCGCCGCCCGCTTCGGCGGCTCGGTGGACGTGAATTGGACGAAGAGCTACGACGCCGTGCTGTACGACGAAGACGATCCGGTCGTGCAGGCCGCCGCCCGCGCCGCCCGCGCCGCGGGCCTCGAGCCCTGCTTCCGCCACGACGGCGGCGGCGCTGACGCCAACATCCTGGCCGCGCGCGGCGTGCGCGCCGTCACGCTGGGGGTGGGCATGACGGCCTTCCACTCCCCGGAAGAGCACATTTCCGTGGCCGACCTCGAGGGCACCGCACGCTTGGTGGAATCCCTGGTGAAGGAAGGCGTGGAAGCCTAAGCGCGGAAAGCGTCGGCATCCCGGACCGTGGGGCGCGCTTGTCCTCGCACTGCAAGACTCATGCCTTCGGTCGCGTTGCCTCCGTAGGTGCGTTGTGTGCTATACTATATAGCAGCAGTTCGACCGAACAGGAGGCGCTATGGCGGCCGTGCAGATGAACGTGCGCATCGACGAGGAAACGAAGGCGCGCGGCGACGAGGTGTTCGCCCGCTGGGGGCTGTCGCCCTCGCAGGTGGTGCGCGCCGTGTGGGAGTACGCCGAGGAGAAGGGCGAGCCCCCCGCGTTCATGCGCCCCGCGCGCGACGCTGCGGACGACGCGGAAGTTCAGCGTCGCCTGGCCCTGGTGGAGGAGGGCGCCAACATCTGGAGGAACTTCTTCATCGACAACGACCTGCCCGTGCCGGGGCCGCGCAAGATCGATTGGCGCGACCTGCAAGAGGAATTCTATGATGGCAAGCGCCGAGAGGATCTCGACGAAGACGAGCTGCTTGCGGCCTACTATGACGATCTGCGCTACGAAGCGTACTGCGAGAGGGCGGCCGAAAGGGGACTGCTGTGAGTTTGCCGCAGAAGCTGCTCGTCGACACGGATGTTTGGATCGACTACTTCCTTGAGCGCAATCCAGAAAAGCATGAAATGGCGATGCGCTTCGTGACGGCGGCGACGACTGCCGGCGCCGCGCTGTACACGTCGTCGGCGACGATGCCCGACCTGTTCTTCCTCCTTTGCCAAGAGACGAAAAGGTGCCTGCGCGAGCGAGGCAAGGTCGTCGACGAGGGCATGGCCGCCGCCGTGCGCGAATCGGCTTGGTCGAGCATGCGCAGCATCATGGAGCTGTCGATGGTCGTGCCCGTGGGCCGGAACGAGGCCCTGCGCGCCATGACGTACCGCGACCTCCACGACGACTTCGGGGACGACCTGATTCTGGCCGCCGCCGCGCGCGTCGACGCCGATTTCGTCGTTACGAACGATACGGTCCTCATGCGCCACGCTCCCGTCGCCTGCCTCTGCCCGGCGGACATGCTCGCGTTCTTGCGGGCTCGCGCGCAGGCGTTCGACGACGAGAAATAAATTCGAGATTCCGTGGAGGCGCGGCCCCGACAAGCCCCGCCTCCCACCTTCCATCAGGTAAAACACCGAAGAAGGGTATAGATACTCCCGGATGCGTGGCGTTTGACAAGCTGCGGGGGCGATGATAGAGTTCTCGTTCGCGTCCCCGAAGGACGTATGTTTTCGTGTGCGAATCAGCTGAGCGCACAGGAAAGCGATGCAGAAGCGATTCCTTATCTTTATATAAGCAATCGGAACAAGCAAGAGGTAAAAGGAGAGAAGCTTTGCCTACTATCAATCAGTTGGTCCGCAAGGGCCGCAAGAAGACGGTCGAAAAGAAGAAGACCCCGGCTCTGAAGGGCAACCCGCAGAAGCGCGGCGTGTGCACCCGCGTGTTCACCACCACGCCGAAAAAGCCGAACTCGGCTCTGCGCAAGGTCTGCCGTGTGCGCCTCGTCAACGGCATGGAGGTCACGGCCTACATCCCGGGCATCGGCCACAACCTGCAGGAGCACTCCATGGTGCTGCTGCGCGGCGGCCGTGTGAAGGACCTCCCCGGCGTGCGCTACAAGGTCATTCGCGCCGCGCTCGACTGCGCCGCCGTGGACAACCGCAAGCAGGCCCGCAGCCGTTACGGCGCCAAGCGCCCCAAGTAAGCAACCGCTAAGACGCGCGGGCCGCAAGGCCGCTTCCGCCCAAAGGGGGCGAGATGCGGCGGCCTAATGGGCGGGTGAAAGCCGCCTCGAAGCGCGCAGGACCAAGAAGGAGAAAACATGCCGCGTCGTGCAGCAGCAGTCCGTCGTGAAGTTCAGCCGGACGCACAGTACAACAACCGTTTGGTCACGCAGCTGATCAACAAGGTTCTTTTGGATGGCAAGAAGGCCACCGCCGAGGGCATCGTCTACGGTGCGTTCGAGATCGTCGAGCAGAAGACGGGCGGCGACCCGCTGGCCGTGTTCAAGAAGGCCATGGACAACGTGCGCCCCACGCTCGAAGTCAAGCCCAAGCGCGTGGGCGGCGCCACCTACCAGGTGCCCATGGAGGTCAACTCCCGTCGTTCCACGACGCTCGCCATCCGCTGGATCGTGGACTTCTCGCGCAAGCGCAAGGAGCACACGATGAAAGAGCGCCTTGCCGCCGAGATCATGGACGCCTCCGAGAACACGGGCGCGTCGGTGAAGAAGCGCGAGGACCTGTACAAGATGGCCGAGTCCAACCGTGCGTTCTCGCACTACCGCTTCTAAGGGGGACCCAGTCTATGGCTAAAACCTCTCTACAAGACACGCGCAACATCGGCATCATGGCCCACATCGACGCGGGCAAGACGACGACGACCGAGCGCATCCTCTACTACACCGGCAAGACCCACAAGATCGGCGAGGTGCACGACGGCGCCGCGACGATGGACTGGATGGTTCAGGAGCAGGAGCGCGGCGTGACCATCACGGCCGCCGCCACCACGTGCTTCTGGAAGTACCCCGGCGGTGCCGACGACGGCAAGGAGTACCGCTTCCAGATCATCGACACGCCCGGCCACGTTGACTTCACGGCCGAGGTCGAGCGCTCGCTTCGCGTGCTCGACGGCGCGGTCGCGGTGTTCGACGCCGTCGCCGGCGTGCAGCCGCAGTCCGAGACGGTCTGGCGTCAGGCCAGCCGCTACGGCGTGCCCCGCATCGCCTACATCAACAAGTACGACCGCGTGGGCGCCGACTTCTTCCACGCCATCGACACCATGAAGGACCGCCTGGGCGCGCCGGCCGTCGCCGCGCAGATGCCCATGGGCGCCGAGGACAACTTCTGGGGCGTCATCGACCTCGTGACCATGACGGCCTGGGACTTCAAGGCCGACGACAAGGGCATGACCTGGCCCGAGCCCATGGACGCCATCCCGGCCGAGTTCGCCGAGGAGGCCGAGCTGCGCCACCAGGAGCTGCTCGAAGCCGCTGCCGACTGCGACGACGACCTCATGGAGAAGGTGCTCATGGAGGAAGAGGTGACGGTCGACGAGTTGAAGACCGCCATCCGCAAGGGCACTATCGCCTGCCAGATCCACCCCGTGTTCGTGGGCTCGTCCTACAAGAACAAGGGCGTGCAGGAGCTGCTCGACGCCGTGGTCGACTACATGCCGTCGCCGGTCGACGTGCCCGCCATCAAGGGCACGAACCCCGACACGGGCGAGGAGGACGAGCGTCCCTCCGACGTGAAGGCGCCGTTCTCGGCCCTGGCCTTCAAGATCATGACCGACCCGTTCGTGGGCAAGCTCACCTACCTGCGCGTGTACTCGGGCCAGCTCGATTCCGGCTCGTACGTCATGAACGCGTCCAAGGACAAGAAGGAGCGCATCGGCCGCTTGCTGCAGATGCACTCCAACCAGCGCATCGACGTGGACGGCTGCGCCGCCGGCGACATCGTGGCGGTCGTGGGCTTGAAGGACACGTCCACGGGCGACACGCTGTGCGACGAGAAGCACCCCATCATCCTGGAGTCCATGGAGTTCGCCGAGCCGGTTATCGACATCGCCGTCGAGCCGAAGACGAAGGCCGAGCAGGACAAGATGGGCGTGGCTCTGCAGAAGCTGGCCGAGGAGGACCCGACGTTCCGCGTGTCCACCAACCAGGAGACCGGCCAGACCATCATCGCCGGCATGGGCGAGCTGCACCTCGAGATCATCGTCGACCGCCTGCTGCGCGAGTTCAAGGTCGAGGCGAACGTCGGCAAGCCGCAGGTCGCCTATCGCGAGACGGCCACGAAGGAGGCCCTGAACGTCGAGGGCAAGTTCGTGCGCCAGTCCGGCGGTCGCGGCCAGTACGGCCACGCGGTCATCAACATGTTCCCGCAGAAGCCGGGCGACGGCTACCTGTTCGAGAACAAGATCGTGGGCGGCGTCGTGCCGAAGGAGTACATCACGCCCATCGACAAGGGCATCCAGGAGGCGCTGAACTCCGGCGTGCTCGCGGGCTACCCCGTCGTCGACGTGCGCGTCGAGCTGGTGGACGGCTCCTACCACGAGGTCGACTCGTCCGAAGCGGCGTTCAAGGTGGCCGGTTCCATGGCCATCAAGGCGGCGCTGAAGAAGGGCGCCTCGGTCATCCTCGAGCCGATGATGGCCGTGGAGGTCGAAACGCCCGAGGAGTACATGGGCGACGTCATGGGCAACCTGTCCAGCCGTCGCGGCCAGATCCAAGGCATGGGCGATCGCGGCAACGCCAAGACCGTCAAGGCGAAGGTTCCGCTGTCCGAGATGTTCGGCTACGCCACCGACCTGCGCAGTGGCACGCAGGGCCGCGCTTCGTACACGATGCAGTTCGATTCGTACGAGGCAGTGCCGAAGAACGTGGCGGAGGAAATTATCAGCAAGGCCGGCGGGAACGCGTAAGCGCGCGCGACCTGAAGCATAACGGAGGTAAGGTAAGTGGCTAATCAGAAGATTCGCATCCGCTTGAAGGGGTACGACCATGAGATCGTGGACCAGTCCACGAAGCTCATCGTCGATACCGCGCAGAAGACGGGTGCCAAAGTGTCCGGTCCCATCCCGCTGCCGACGGAGCGCAACCTGTACTGCGTCGTCCGCGGTCCGCACGTCGACAAGGATTCCCGCGAGCAGTTCGAGATGCGCACGCACAAGCGCCTCATCGACATCCTCGAGCCCACCCCGAACACGGTGGACTCCCTGATGCGTCTCGATCTCCCCGCCGGCGTCGACATCGAAATCAAGCTGTAAAGGGGGTCAGGCGATAATGATCAACGCAATCTACGGTAAGAAGATCGGCATGACCCAGATCTTCGGCGAGGACGACCGCGTCATTCCGGTGACGGTCATCCAGGCCGAGCCCAACAAGGTCTGCCAGGTCAAGACGAAGGACACCGACGGCTACGAGGCCGTTCAGATGGGCTTCGGCACCATCAAGGAGAAGAAGGTCAACCGCCCCATGAAGGGACACTTCGAGAAGCAGGGCACGGCTCCCGTGCGCTACCTGCGCGAGGTCCGCGTGGAGAACGCCGGCGAGTACAACGTGGGCGACGAGCAGACGGTCGCCGCCTTCGCCGAGACGAAGAAGGTCGACGTCACGGGCACGTCCAAGGGCAAGGGCTTCGCCGGCGTCATGAAGCGCTACGGCCATCGCGGCGGCCCGGGCGGCCACGGCGCGCACTTCCACCGCGCTCCCGGTTCGGTTGGCCAGTGCGCCACGCCGTCCCGCGTGTTCAAGGGGCTCAAGCTCCCCGGCCACATGGGCGTGGACACCGTGACGGTGAAGAACCTGGAGGTCGTGCGCATCGACGAGGATCAGAACCTCATCCTGGTGAAGGGCGCCGTCCCCGGCGGCAAGAATGGCATCGTTCGCGTCCGCATGGCGTAAACGTGGGATTTGAAACAAAAGGAGTTATACACCTATGACCACGATTGAGATCAAAGACGCGAGCGGGAAGAAGGCCGGTTCCGCCGACCTCGCCGCCTCCGTTTTCGGCATCGAGCCGAACGTGCCGGTCATGCACACGGTCGTGCGCTCCCAGCGCGCGGCGTGGCGTCAGGGCACGAGCAACACGCTGACCCGCGGGCAGGTGCGCGGCGGCGGCAAGAAGCCGTGGCGCCAGAAGGGCACCGGCCGCGCCCGTCAGGGCACCATCCGCGCTCCCCAGTGGGCCGGCGGCGGCACCGTGTTCGGCCCGCATCCGCGTTCCTACGCGTTCCGCGTGAACAACAAAGAGGTCAAGCTGGCCATGCGCTCCGCGCTGTCCGCCAAGCTGGCCGACGACGAGTTGGTGATCGTCGAGGGCTTCAAGTTCGAGAAGCCGTCCACGAAGGCCGCCGTCGCCGCGATGAAAGCGCTCGGCCTGGAAGGCCGCGTGACGCTGGTCATCGCCGACGACGACGTGAACACCTACCTGTCGTTCCGCAACATCCCGAAGGTGAACATCATCCCGGTGTCCGAGATCAACACCTACGAGCTCATCGACAACAAGAAGCTCGTGGTGACGGCCGACGCCCTCAAGTACATCGAGGAGGTGCTCGCATAATGAAGGATCCCCGCGAGGTTATCATCCGCCCCATCATCACGGAGCATAGCTACGACATGATGGAGCAGAACACGTACACGTTCGAGGTGGCGAAGGACTCCAACAAGGTGGAGATCGCCCAGGCCGTCGAGGCCATCTTCGACGTGAAGGTGGTCAAGGTGAACACGCTGAACGTGAAGCCGAAGCCCAAGCGCGTTCGCTACCAGCTGGGCAAGACCCGCACGTGGAAGAAGGCCATGGTCACGCTCAAGGAAGGCGACACGATCGAGCTGTTCGCCTCCTAAGCCGCTCTGGCTCGCACCATCGCTTAACCGAAAGCGCCCTGCAACGTGCAGGGCGCTTTTTTGTCGGTGCCTCTGCAATTCGATGAGGGCGCCGTTGCGGATCGGAAACGGCTCCCTAACGCATGCCGCGATGGATGCATCCTGTGGATTTACCATAACGTCTTGTTTTCCCCTTGTTTACGGCAAGGTTACATATTATGCGGGTGAAACGACGAAATCGGGCATGGTAAGCGCCCGATTTCGTCATTTCACGTAGCTTTCAAGCGAAAAATCTTCTGCGCCGAGAAAGCGCTTCTCAAGCTGACAAGTGAAATTACCATTACGTTTCCCATGATGGTTCAATCAAAAGAAGAACCTCGTCAAACCCTTGCTTCAGGCTCTCGCGCCGCAGGGGGTTCGTCGCAGCGTTCATTGCGGGAGGAGGCCGCGCCTTCCGTCAAATGCGCCCAAGCCTCCCGCCGCCGTCGGAGAGGAATGTCGTCGAATCGGGCAATTCCGCCGTAAATTCCAGCAAATCGCTATGGAACGGATTATGCAATACTCGTCGCTCATTTTTTCGGAACTATTTTTCGAAAAAGTGAAAGAAAGCCCTTCGACGTTACGACTATCTAATACCAACGCGCTAGGGGTGTGGAAATGGTTGACGAGAAACTTCTTCGAGTTATCGAAGGGGCAATACAAGGCGACGAACAATCGTTCAAGAAACTGCTCGACGCCCGGGCAAAGAACGTGCTGTACATAGCCATCGAGATGATGGGGAACCAGCACGACGGAAAGGACGCCGCGCAAGAGGCACTGCTCACGGTAAAACGATCGATTCACCAACTTCAGAGTCCGGAAGCATTCGATGTGTGGATGTATCGGATCGTGTTCGGAGCATGTATGGATATGAAGCGAAAGATGAAGCGATCGGCGAACGAGGTGCCGATCGAGTCTCAGGCTCTCTCCGTTCCGGAAATGCGCCAAGAGTTCCTTCCGCACGAGTACGTCGAGCGGGAAGACGAGCGTGCGCGCCTGATGGCCGCCGTTTCGGAGCTTCCCGAAAAGTACCGCGCATGCCTGCTGCTGTATTACTTCGAGGATTTCAGCTACGCGGAAATCGCCTCGTCGCTCGATATCTCGATGACCGCCGTGTCGACCCGTCTGAACCGCGCGAAGAAGAAGCTCCGCAAGCTTCTCGAAGCCGAGTTCGGCACGTCGATCGGGGCGTCGGGGTTCGGCGTGGCCGCCCTTCCCGTCATGACCGAGGCCTTCCGCATCGATGCCGACGCGGTGGCGTCCGCCGACGTCGTCGACAAACTCAAGGAAGCGGTGCTCGCGGGCGCAGGCGTCGCCGCGGCGGCCACCGTATCGACGGCGTCGGCTCTTTCTCTGGGCGTCGTCGCGAAAACCGTCATCGCGGGGCTGGCGGCTGCCGCCTTGCTGGGCGGGGCTTGGTTTCTGACGACCCTCCCATCTTCGGCGCAATCCGATGCGACGCCGATGAGTCCTTCGTCGATCCAGGCGCCCGCTGCTTCGCCCGGGCGCATCGCAAATGACGAAGAGGAGAAAGAAGACGGTCGGCTGCCCGAGGCATCTGAGCCGACTGCTCCTTCGGAGCCGTCTTCGGGCGAGACGATCGAGGTTTCCTCCGAAACCACCGCTCCCGGCGAGCCGATGGCCATACCGCCCGAGGCGAAGCCCCTTCGCGACACGATCGGCGTCACCGCAACCTATCAATACCTCGTGTACCAGCTTGATTCGGAAACGTCGCGCACGCTCTATATCGAGCGCACGAGCCAATCCGGCGAGCGCGCGGTCGTTCGAAAGACCGGTCCGCTCGATATGAAGCCGCCGTCGGGAATCGACATCATCTCCGCCTTCGACAGCTGGCAGGGGGGAGCGTGATGGAAAGCATCGACACAACCGTTTTCGGCAAGCCGTAGCCGGCAATCTCCTCTCCGGTTCCGTCCGCATCGGACACCCCTAGCTCGTCTGCGCGGACGGAATCGGAGGGGGAATTGCCGACCCCGATCAAACCAATGGGAACCGGAAGCGAATGGTGGGAAAGACGTTTGGGCAAAGTCGAAGACAGGAGTCTTCGCGAGAGAAGAGTGGGAGTGAGATGAATACAACGAAACGTAAAACAAGAAAAGCGTTGTCGGTTCTGTTCTCGGCGTTGCTTGTTTTCGGCCTCGTGCCGACGACCGCGTTCGCCGGGCAGTCGACGGACAACGCGGGCGACAGGGGACAGCCGATAGAGGGAGGTTTGCAAGAAGCCTTCCCGCAGGACGTCTCCGTCCTGTCGGAACATGCCGACGAGATCGTATTGAATCCCGCAAAGGTCACGTTCGATCTTAACGTCGATTCTTCCTTGCACGAAGACAAGCGGGTCGTCTACCGTGCGACGGCTTCCTTGGATCTCGACGCGCTGAACGACTCCCAGCATGCCGCGCTGGCCGATAATGCCTACACGGCGGAGCAAAGTGCCTTCACGATGGCGAAAGGCTATCTGGCAAGTCTCCCCGTGGGCGTCCACACCTTCTACGCGGTTTTCGGCGGGCATGAGAAAGAGCTCGAAGTGACCGTCGTCGATTCGACTCCCGCCCCCGAGGCCCCATCCGACGAGGGAGAGGAGGGCGACCCGGAGGACTCGGACGATCCTGACGGGGCGACTCGCAGCGCCGTTGCACCGTTCGCCGCTCCCAGCCTTGCCGAAAACGGCGCGCCGAGCGGCGATTACGTGGACGCAACGCCGTATCTCGAAGTGGACAAAGACGGCATCGTCAGAGGGCTGAACGAAGAGCTCGAAGGCTTTCCGGCGAACGGCCATCTCTATATCCCGAAGGTCGGCCTGCGCACCGACACCGAGGACGGCGAGCCGGTCCCGGTGACCATCACGCAAATCGCCGGCGGCGTGTTCCCGGGCACCCATGTGAAAGGCATCGAATTCGACGTCAACAGCGAGATAACCGTCATCGCCGCTCGTGCGTTCCAGTTTTTGCCTATGGAATTGAAGGATGGCCGACTTCCCTCTGGGCTCACGTTGATTCGCGAGGCGACTTTCCAGGGAACCTCGATATCGAGCGTGGTCGTTCCGGCGGACGTCTCTGCGGTCGACGCGTATGCTTTTGCAGACTGCGCATCGCTCTCATCGGCCACGTTCGCGGGCAATGCGGTTACGGCTATTCGAGGATACGCATTCGCCGGCAGTGGTCTGGCGGCTGTCTCCATACCCGAATCGGTAAACCTCATAGGGGAATACGCGTTTCGGGGATGCGGGTCGCTTGTCGATGTGGATCTGCCCACGACGCTCGACACGCTGAGCATCGGCGCTTTTTCCGACTGCCCGAGCCTTGGAGCGATACAGCTTCCGACGATCACCACCTTCGCCGATCAAACGTTCCGGGATTCGGGCGTGAAGAGCGTTGCGATTCCCTCCGGCATCACGGCGATCCCTTCGTCGACGTTCGACGGCTGCACCTCGCTTGCGTCGGTGACGTTCGAGGCGGGCAGCCAGTTGAAGACGATCGAATACCTGGCTTTTCAGAAGACCACCGCACTGAAGAGCATATCCTTTCCGGGATCGCTTGAGCTTGTCGAGAACAGCGCGTTCGCATCAAGCGGTCTTACAGCGGTCACGTTCGAAGACGGCACCGCCGATCTTGTCATCGGGATGCTTGCGTTCTCATATGCTCCCATCGTCGAAGTGTATCTGCCGACGCGCTTGAAGGAAATCGGCGTTCAGGCGTTCGGCCGCACGGGCGGCACGACGAAACCGATCGTCCATCTGGAGTGGGCGTACCCCAGCAGCATCGTCGGCGGTGCAGACCTAACCGATAGCAGGTTCTGCACAGTGTATTGGAAGACGGCGGATGACAATTCTTGGTGGTATGTCGACGAAGGCACCGGTGAGCTGATCGGGCTCCGCGCCGCCGAATCATGGCTGTCAGGTGCGACTCCTCCTCCGCATCCTATCGACGATACGGGCGGCAAAGTGGTTGTTCCGGGCAAGGTGGGAACGACGGCCGTCACGTCGGTTATGCCATGGGCGTTCCAAAACAACGGCGACATCGTGTCGGTCGCGTTCGACGCCATCGACGCGTCGACTCCCAGCGCGGTTACGACTATCGAACCCCGCGCGTTCAGCGGCTGTTCCAGTTTGGAAGAGATCACGCTTCCCGGATCTCTCGCCACGATCGGCGAAGCGGCGTTCGCCTATACGAGAATAGCAAACCTCGTCGTCCCCGACAGCGTGACTTCGTTCGGTTCGATGGCGTTCTTGAACAACTCCGTTATCGAGTCGATCACCTTCGGTGCCGGTATCCAGTCGATCGGCGGAGAAGCCCATAGGATCATCGCCGCGAACGACTCGAAGAGCCTCAAGGATATCTATCTGACCCAGCATCTTACCGACTCGATTCCGGGAGCACCATGGGAAGCCGAGTACGCGACTATCCATTGGAGCGACGGCGAAACACCTCCCGTTCGAAACAAAACAGATGACTGGGAATACTCCGTGCAGGTGATCGACGGTGTGAAGACCGGCACGATCACGAAATATCTCGGCGGGAGCACGACCGATCTGAAGGTGCCGGCGAAGTTCGACGACGTCGTCGTTACGACCATAGCCCCGCAAACGTTTCCGTCGTCCGTTACCTTTTCGAACGTAACCATCGAAGAGGGAATCGTCACGATCAGCGAAAGGGCGTTCGGCGGCGGAGGCACCTCCGGAGGCAAGGCGAAGATTTCAGGTACGGTGTACATTCCGAAGACGGTGACGAGCATCGGGCCAAGCGCATTCGATGCGTGCGAAATGTCCCATGTCGAGTTTGCCTCAGAATCGGCGCTGACGACGATCGGTGCTTTCGCCTTCAGGGGCAACACGCTGACGAATCTGGTTTTGCCAAAGAACCTCAAGACCGTCATGCAGCAAGCGTTCGATGGCAGTGGGATCGTGTCCCTGACGCTTCCCGCATCGCTTGCCACCATCGGTGCCAGCGCTTTCGCCAACAATAGCATCGAAGCGATCGATCTGCCCGAATTCGTCGAGAAGATCGAATCGAATGCCTTCCGCAACAACAAGCTTACCGCTGTGGAATTGAAGGCGGGCACCTACGCCGTGGGAAGCGGCGCGTTCAGCAATAACTTGATCGAGACGGTGAAATTCCCCGATACGCCGCTTGCGATGGGCTCCTTCGGCTCGGGAGTGTTTTCCTTCAATAACATGAAGACGGTCGAGCTGCCGTCGTGGATGACGTCGCTCCCTACGTATATCTTCAGCGACAACCTGATCGAAACCCTCGATATTCCGTACGTCACCTACGTGGGAACCGGTGCGTTCTCCAATAACAAGATCGTCGACCTTGCGCTGCCGAGTGTGGTCTCGGTGAACGCCAACGCGTTTTCCGGGAACGCTATCGAACACATCGCGTTCGGCCCGGTTGCAAGCATCGGCGAAGAGGCGTTCGCGAACAACAACCTGCGGGGCGTTCTCGAGATTCCGGCTTCGATAGCGGGAATCGCCTCGAATTCCTTCACCGGCAACCCCGATGTGGCGTACGCCGTGGTGAAGATGTATCGCTCGCAGGCGAGCTCCTCCGTCGTCAACACGATCAACTATGGTTTAGGATACGAAGCGGATGGCGTGACGCCGAAGAGCGTGTACTTCGATCCGGCTGCGGGAAGCCCCAGCTCGACCTTTACGAAGCAGGGCCCGAAGGGGACCATATTCTTCGATGCGACGCTTCCCGAGGGCATGTACTTCGCTTCTATCACGCTTCCGGACGGTACGACCCATTCCGTCGACTACACGACGCGCACGTTGAAATGGCCCTACGAGGTGGACAAGAACGGGCCGTACAAGGTGACGTACACCACAACGCGCGGCGTGACGTTCGACCACACGCACGTTGTGAACGAGTTCGGCGTCGTCGACATCTTCGCCGACGACGTGGTCGAGTACAACTTCTCGAATGTCGGGTGGCTTGCGACTGCCACCGGGCCGCAGATTCTCTCGGTGCTCTACAACGGCGGTCCCGCCGCAGGCATCGACCGCGACTGGGAGTTCGAGGCGGATGGCGGCGTGTGCGACATGTCGTTGAGCGCTGAGGACGTGGATGCCGTGCATGCGCTCGGCGCTTCGGTGGCAAGCGGTTCCGAGGTGACGATCACCGTCATGGGCGATCACGACTTCACCTACCCCGTGAGCGGCGGTCCCGGCCGAAACTCGGGGCAGAAGGACGTTGTCCTCCGGCTCGTGGACGAAACGAAGGTGACGTTCCAGATACGCGATCGCGATTACACGGACGGTATCGGCCGCTTCACCAACACCCCTAATGATCGAACCGATACAAAAACGTACCAAGCCATGACCGACAAGGTCAAGCAGAGCGATATCCCCGAGTACGAGGTGATCGTTCCTCCGGAGTACGCTTCGTTGCCCGAATACCAGCCGGGCGACATCCGTTTTATCGGTTGGTTCTTGAGCGATACGGAGTACTCCGACCCCGAAATAACCAGTCGCGAAGTCGGCCCGACGTCCCATACGTACGAGGCGCGGTTCCTCATCGACATAAACAACAACGAAGTGGACGATCGAGACGAAGGGCGCTATGTCTTCGAGGTCGATCCGAATGCCGCCGACCTTGCCTCGTCGCGCGGCGTGCTGAACTACGATAATTCTGCAACAACGAACAAACCATTTATCGTCGAGGGCGACGCGGACGTCGGCCTGAAAAGCGTCGACGTCGTCGACAATGCCGCCGCGCATCAGGGTGCGTATCGATTCGCCGGATGGCTGCTTGCCGGCGATCCGAGCGGAAAGCTACATGGCGAAACGGGCTTTGCGGAAAACGAGCTCGCTTTCGTCGCCGACACTATCAAAGCACCCATCACCTATACGGCCGTGTACGATAATCGCGTGCAATTCAAGTGGGATGCGACTAAGGGTTCGCTCTCCAATCCTTTCGACGCGGAGACTTCGATCTATGTGCCGACCGATGGTACTTTTGCGGGAGTCGCCGGGAGCAGCGCGGTACCTGTGCTCGACCCGACGCAGCCGTGGTACAACTTTGTGGGCTGGTCGTCCGACGACGGCACCACGATGGTTGCGGATCCTGCCAACGAGGTAGTGGTGGGGCCGGTGATGTATACGGCGGTCTTCTCGGAGAATCCGGTCGACGACGCGAGCCTCGTCAAGACGGTCGTCAACAACGACCGCGCCGACGGCACCTACTACGCCGGCGACTCGGTCACCTACACCGTCGAGGCCACCAACGAATCCACCGAGGCCTCCTCGTGGGACGCCGTCGTCACCGACGTGCTCGACGACAAGCTCGTGTTCGCCGGCGAGTCCGCCGTGCGCATCGCCGGCGGCGAGAAGCCCGGGGACTCGGTCGCGTGGGACGAGGCCTCCCGCACGCTGACCGTGACCCTCGCGGGCATCGGGCAGAACCAGTCCCGTTCCTTCAGCTTCGGCGCCGACATCGCCGACGACGCCGTCGACGCGACCATCCCCAACGCGGTCACCGCCCCCATCGACGGCGGCACCGACCCCGAGGGCGAGGTCACGATCGAGACCGAGAACGACGTCGACGACGCGAGCCTCGTCAAGACGGTCGTCAACAACGACCGCGCCGACGGCACCTACTACGCCGGCGACTCGGTCACCTACACCGTCGAGGCCACCAACGAATCCACCGAGGCCTCCTCGTGGGACGCCGTCGTCACCGACGTGCTCGACGACAAGCTCGTGTTCGCCGGCGAGTCCGCCGTGCGCATCGCCGGCGGCGAGAAGCCCGGGGACTCGGTCGCGTGGGACGAGGCCTCCCGCACGCTGACCGTGACCCTCGCGGGCATCGGGCAGAACCAGTCCCGTTCCTTCAGCTTCGGCGCCGACATCGCCGACGACGCCGTCGACGCGACCATCCCCAACGCGGTCACCGCCCCCATCGACGGCGGCACCGACCCCGAGGGCGAGGTCACGATCGAGACCGAGCGGCACTATACCGTGAAATACGATCTCGACGGTGGATCCCAATCCGATTCGACAAGCGCCAGCAATCCGTTCGAGGATCGAACCGATGTGTACTGGGTAGACAACAACCTGCTGCCTTCGGAAGAGCCCGTGAAGAAAGGCTATGTATTCAAGCAATGGGAATACAACGGCCAGCTTGTGCTCGACGACAAAACATACGGGGACTTGGCGGTCGATCCGACCGTTGAGGAGATCACGCTGAAGGCGGTATGGGTGATGGGCAAGCCCGGCTATACCGACGAGATCGTCGTGGTCGCCAATCCCTTCAGGATGACGCTGGCCGAGGCGCAGGCTCACGATGCATTGAGCCCCGCCGAAAAACTGAACGACCTTATCGCCCGCGGCTTCGCTCAGGCATGGATGCTCGATACCAAAGAGCCGGTGGATATCGTGTACGCCACGGTCGTCCCATCCGCTTCCGGGGTGTCGATCGACCCGGCTATCGGCTATTACGACGTCACGTACTTCGCCGGGGACATCGACGTTGAAGGAGGATACGCTCAGACAACCGTCCTGGCCACCGTTTGGGACGAGACGCACAACAACAACCAAGAAGGTATCTCCGCCAACAACTTCACCTATCACGTGAAGGGCGGCGAAATCGACGAAGCGACGGCCCGCGTTGCGGCCAACGCCCGCGTGTACGACGAGTTCGGTGACATGACCGAAGAGGATGCCGCGGTGTTCGCCGAGCATCTCGGTTCGATCAACGACGTTATCGCGGCGAACCAGAACCCGATCGTCAGAGCGGTTCCGACTACCGCGATCGCGAATCTCGGTCTTGGCACGTCGTCCGCTGGAGACACCGCCGTGGTGGGCACCTATCCCCTCCGATTCGATTCTTCGGCGGGACATACCGTCATCGTTCAAGTCACTCTTATCAACGACGTGGTGGACCCGGTGCCGTCCGGTTTGCCAAGCAACAACGGCAAGAAGACGGTGTCGTCTCTCATGAAAACTGGCGACGACCTCGCTTTGCCGCTCGCTGTTGCGGCCCTTGCGGGAGTAACCGCCGGTGGGGTTCTCCTCTCGTGGTCGAGAAGGAGGCGCGAACGCTAAAACCCCAAAGCGCTCAAGCGATTCCAAACTGAGTGCAGAGATGTGAACGAATGGCGGTTCCGAAAGGGCCGCCATTCGTGCATGTTGGGGACGTTGGGAACAGCCGTTTCGCGCGGGTGCGTCACAGGGTCGCGTTGCTGTTGAATCCGAACGCGACCTTCAGCGCTCTGCTCACGCGGAACGCGGATAGTTTGACAAGCATGTTCGTTGCTGGCGCGCGTTGGGGCGTTGGTGTATGGTGGTTCGAGCGTAACCGAAAGGAAGAGAGAGGTCGACCGGTGGCTTTCGTCGAGTTTCGCGATGTGCGCAAAGTGTATACGATGGGCGAGGTCGAGGTGGCGGCCGTCGACGGCATGACGTTCGACATCGAGCACGGGGAGCTCGTGGTGGTGGTGGGGCCTTCGGGCGCCGGCAAAACCACGCTGCTGAACATGCTGGGGGGTATGGACGGATGCTCGTCGGGCACCATCATGCTGGACGGGCGCGACATCAGCGCGTTCGGGCAGAAGGAGCTCACGTACTACCGTCGCTACGACATAGGGTTCGTGTTCCAGTTCTACAACCTCGTGCAGAACCTCACGGCCCTGGAGAACGTTGAGCTGGCCAGCCAGATATGCAAGGATCCGCTCGATGCGGCAGAGGTGCTGGCGCAGGTGGGGTTGGGGCATAGGCTGGACAACTTCCCGGCGCAGCTCTCCGGCGGCGAGCAGCAACGCGTGGCCATCGCTCGCGCGTTGGCGAAGAACCCGAAGCTTCTGCTGTGCGACGAGCCCACCGGCGCGCTGGACTATCAGACGGGTAAGGCCATCCTGAAGCTGTTGCAGGACACGTGCTACGACACCGGCAAGACCGTCGTGCTCATCACGCACAACTCCGCTTTCACGGCCATCGCCGATCGCGTCATCCATATTCGCGAAGGGCGCGTGGCCGGCGTCGAGCTCAACGAGGCGCCGTTGTCGGCCGAGACGTTGGAATGGTAGGTTGCCTGCTGTCGTGAGAAACGCGTTCGACAAAGAAGTCGCCCGATCCATCACCCGTTCGCTCGGGCGCTTCCTGGCCATCGCCGCCATCGTGGCGCTGGGCACCGGCTTCTACGCGGGCCTGCGCATGACGGCCCCCGACATGAAGCTGGCGGCCGATGCGTTCTACGACGGCACCAACCTCATGGACATCCGGGTGCTCTCGACGCTCGGACTCACGGACGACGACCTGGGGGCGCTCGCCGACGTGGGGGGCGTGCAGACGGTCATGGGCGCCTACGAGACCGACGTCATGGCCGACGTGGGCGACGAGCAGTACGCGGTGCGCGTGCACTCGCTGCCCTCCGCGGCGCTCTCGTCGGACACCTCCGACGGGGTGAACGCCCGCTCGGACGACGCGGACTACCTCAACCGGCCCATTTTGACGCAGGGTTCGTGGCCGGCGAGGGAGGGCGAGTGCGTGCTGTCGTCCGACCTCGTGGTGGCCGAGAACGCGCGCATCGGCGACACGGTGCGCATCACCGAGACGACCGAGGGCATGGAAGACGCTCTGGCGGTCGACACGTACACGGTCGTCGGGTTCGTCAGCTCGTCCTATTACGCGACGTCTTCGAACTTGGGGGCCACGTCGCTCGGCAGCGGATCCATCCAGCAGTATATGTACGTGCCCGAAAGCGACTTTTCCGACGATCTGCCCTACACCGAGGCGTTTCTCGCGGTTGCGGGTGCGGCCAGCGAGCGCGCTTCGAGCGCCGCGTACGACGACCGCGTGGCGGAGGTGAAGGACCGCGTCGAGGCGCTCGCTCCCGCGCGCGAGCGAGCACGTGCCGACGGCCTGCGCGTCGATGCGCAAGAAGAGCTTGACGAGAAGCGCGCCGACTACGAGCGGCAGAAGGCCGACGCCGAGACGCAGCTTGCCGACGCGAAGCGCCAGTTGGACGACGCCGCGGCCGCCATCACCGAGAGCGAGCGGCAACTGGCCGACGGGCAGGCGAGCTACGACGGCGGGGTTGCGGAGCTGGCGAGCCAGCGCGCAAGCTCCCAGCAGCAGCTGGCCGCTGCCGAGCAGCAGGTAGCCGACGGCCGTGCGCAGGTGGAGGCCGCCCGCCCCGCCATCGAGCAGGGGCAGGCGCAGCTCCGGCAGGCATGGGCGCAGTGGCAGCAGGGAGCCGACGCGTTGGCGCAGGGGTGGACGGAGTGGCACGCAAGCGCCGATCCGCTCTATGCGGCCAGGCAGCAGATGCAGGATGGCGTTGCGGCCCTGAAGGCGCAGATCGCGGCGCTCGATCCGGACGATCCCGATTTCGCCGCCAAAAAAGCAGCGCTTGAGCAGCAACGCGACGCTCTCGCCCAGCAGCTGGCCCAATTCGAGCAGGACCACCAAGGCGATTTCGCCGCGTTGGAGCATGCGAAGGCGACTCTCGATCAGAAGCAGGCCGAGGTCGATGCCGGTAAGGCCGAGCTCGACCGGCAGCAAGCCGCCTTCGACGGCCAGAAGGTCCAGTTCGATGCGGCCGTGGCCCAGGCCGAGCAGGGCGCGGCCGATCTCGCCGCCGCCCGCCAGCAGGCCGAATCCCAGCTGGCCGCCGCCCAGCAGCAGCTCAACGCGGCGGCCGCGCAGTTGGCGAGCGGGCGCGAGCAGCTCGCGCAGGGCAGGGCCGACTACGAGAGCGGCCTGGCGGAGTACGAGGACAAGAAGGCCGAGGCCGAATCCCGGCTGGCCGACGCCGAGCGCCAGCTAAGCGACGCCCAGAAGCAGATCGACGATTTGGAGAATCCGAGCTGGTACGTCATGGACCGCGCGGCCAACTACGGCGTGGCCAGCTTCAACGCCGACGCTGACCGGGTGGACAGCATCGCGCAGGTGTTCCCGTTCATCTTCTTCCTCGTGGCGGCGCTCGTGGCGCTCACCACCATGACGCGCATGGTGGAAGAAGAGCGCATGCTCATCGGAACCTACAAGGCGCTCGGGTACAGCCGCGCGCGCATCACGGCGAAGTACCTGGTGTACGCGTCCATTGCCAGCGTGACGGGCAGCGTCGTCGGCATAGCCGTGCTGTCGCAGGTGCTGCCCGCGGTCATCATGCAGGCGTACGGTATCATCTACTTCGTGCCGTCGCAGCCGCTCCCCCTGGCCATCGACGGGGGCCTGGCGGCGTTGGCGGCCGGCCTCGGGGTGGGCGTCACCCTGGTGGCCACCTGGGCGGCGGCGACGGCCACGCTGCGCGAGCGTCCGGCCACGCTCATGCTGCCGCGCGCCCCGAAGTCGGGCAAGCGCATCCTGCTGGAGCGGGCGGCGCCCCTATGGCGGCACCTGTCCTTCTCGTGGAAGGTGACGTTCCGCAACCTGTTCCGCTACAAGAAGCGCTTCGTCATGACGGTCATCGGCATCGCGGGCTGCACGGCGCTGCTGTTGACGGGGTTGGGCCTGTCCGACGCCATCAACGACATCATCGACAACCAGTTCGGCAAGATCACCAAGTACAACGCCATGGTCACCCTGAAGGACGATCTGACGAGCCAGGAGCAGATGGAGCTCGATGGAGTGCTGGGCGATTCCCGGCTGGTGAGCGACCATGCGCGCGTGCAGCGCGAGAACATGCTGGCCTCCGGCCCCGACGACGCCGACCAGCACGTCCAGGTGATCGTGCCGCAGGATGCGGCCGACATCGACCGCTTCGTGATGATGCGCACGCGCTTGGGGCACGATCCTATCGAGCTCGGCGAGGACGGCGTCGTGCTGAGCGAGAAGCTGGCTGCGCAGCTTGGTGTGGGCGTGGGGGACGCGGTCTCCTTGACCGAGCAGGACGCCATTGGCAACGCCACAGGCGCGCCGCACGAGGCCACGGTCACGGGCGTCATGGAGAACTACATCTACAACTACGCGTTCATCGGCCCTGCGCGCTACGAGCAGATGGCGGGGGAGGAACCGCCGTGCTCAACGGTGCTCGCCCTCGCAACCTCCGACGGGGACCTGCGCGCCGAGCTCAGCCGGGAGCTGGGCGCGCTCGGCGGTGTGAAGACCGTCGCCTACAACGACGAGACCATCGACGCCTACCGCGACATGCTGTCGAGCGTGAACATGATCGTGGTGGTTCTGGTGGTGGCCGCCGCGGCGCTCGCGTTCATCGTGCTGTACAACCTCACGAACATCAACATCACCGAACGCGTGCGCGAGATAGCCACGCTCAAGGTGCTCGGCTTCACGCCGCGCGAGGTGGACGCCTACATCTACCGAGAGACCGCGCTGCTGTCGATCATCGGCAGCTTGGTCGGTTTGGTGCTGGGCGTGTGGATGGAGAGCTTCGTCGTGGTGACGGCCGAGGTCGACCAGGTGATGTTCGGCCGCATCATCCACCCGGCCAGCTTCCTGATCGCCTTCGCGCTCACCATGCTGTTCACGGTGTTCGTCATGGTGGCCATGCGCCGAAAGCTGGCGGGCGTCAACATGGTGGAGAGCCTGAAGTCCAACGAGTGACGTTCTTCGCCTCCCGCCTCCGGGCGGGGGCTCGCTGCTCGGGCAGTCCTGGCTCGCACGAAGCGTCCGCTGGACGCTTCGGCTCGTGCGGAACTCGCATCGAGCCCCCGCCCGGAGGCGGGAGGCGAAGAACTGGGGCTCGCTTGACGTTCGGCAGGTGAGGAATTCAACTTGCGGAGCAGCCTGGCTCGTGCGGAGTCTTGCGGCCGGCCCCGCCCCTCGGCTCTGGGAAACGAGCCTCGCTTGGCGTCCGGCAGGCGGGGATTCTTCTTGTTTGATTTATTCTCGGCTGTAAAACACCAGGTCGGATATGTAAATCAGACCAGAGGTATTACGCTTTTTCAACCATTTAAGCGCTTATAGGGGATGCAGACGGGCAGAGCTGATTGTTAGAGTGCACTACGAGAGATCGAATTCGTTTCGTGTGATCGGCTCGGTTCTGTCGGGCTGGATGAAGGTGCGCAAGCCCCCCGCGCGCCGAACGCGATCCTCGCGGGCCCGCGAGACCAAGCACCTGGCGGGCCCGGCAGCAATCGGTCTTATCGTAAAAGAGAAAGGATCTCCTCATGTGCTTCAGACCAGCAGCTATTGATGCGGGCGGCCCCGTGAAGTGCCCCAAGTGCGGCGCGGAGGTCGCGGCGAACCTTGACGCGTGCCCGAACTGCGGCGCCAAGGCGAGCCCCGCCCCCGGCTTCCCCGGCGCCCCCGGCGCCCCTGGCGTGCCCGGCGCTCCCGGCGCCCCGAAGCCTCCCGGAGCCCCCGGCGCTCCGAAGGCTCCCGGCGCTCCTGGTGCCCCCGGCAAGTAGCAAACCCCTTTCGTCGATCTCCTCTTTCAACGACGAACGCAAGGCCCCCGGCTTTCTCTCTGGCCGGGGGCCTTGTCGTTTGAGGCGGGCGGCAGGTCTCGCCGGAGCGTTTTCCGCGTCGCTCGGAGGCGGGGCGCGGGTTTGCTGCCGTCCTAGTCGCCCCGCTTCTGCGCGCCGATGTGACGCGTCCGGGCATTGTTTCCGCGTTTTGCCGGGCGATGATATGAAAGTGGTACGTGCGGTATGAGGCCGGCGCATCAAAATAAGCCCATTGGTGCAATGCGCGGATCGGACTGATTCCGTATAGTACGTACTGTGCTGCACGGCATGCACCGCGCGGGTGCGAAGGTCGAACCCCCTGAATAGACCTTTCGCACCTCGTTCGCCTTTCAAGGCTTCGCGGAACGCTTGCCGTGCAGTCTCTTTTTTTACCGGGGCGCAACTGCTGGACATCGCCCTATAATTGCCCGCATCTCGTCGCGACGGGCGGCGATGTGCGTTACAATTGCTAGCTAGCAAGGACTGGAGGGGGAACGCCCGTGTGCTATCCCTGCACGCATTGCGGCCGCTGCCGCGAGGCGGTGAAGCCCGGAACGTGCGCCGTATGCGGATACGTCAACGGCACGGGAGCCGAGCGATGCGCGAAATGCGACACGCCGTTTCCGCCTCCACCCGGCGTCAAGCGCCGCAATGCTCGTATGAAGGAGACGGAACCAAGATGAAGATCACGCAGAAGAAACTCGACGACGGCACGCTGTTCATCGATGCCGTTGCCTCGACGGCCGAGGTGAGCAACGCGCTTAACAACGCGCATCTCGCGTTCGCCCAGCAGATGGGCATGCGCCCGGAGAAGGACAAGACGGTGGCCCAGGCCGCTGAGGAGCGCATGGGCATCAAGGACCTCGATTCGGTCGTTATGAACCAGGCGGTGGAGGCCCTCGTGCCGTTCGCCATCGACAAGACCGGCGTCATTCCCGCGTTCCCGCCGCAGCCCGAGCCCAAGACGGCGCTCAAGCGCGGCCAGACGTTCCAGTTCGCGCTGCACCTCACCCCGAAGCCGGACTACGAGCTCACGTCCTACGAGCCGGTGTCCATCACCGTGCAGGAGGTGTCCGTCGACGAGAGCCAGGTCGACGCGCAGATCAGCCAAGTGGCCGAGCGCTACGCCGAGTTCGTGGCCGACGACCCGCACCCGGTGCGCAAGGGCGACAGCTGCCTTCTGGCCATGGAGTCCTACGAGAACGGCGAGAAGCTCCCCGGCCTCACCACCGACGCGCGCACCTACACGACCGGCGCGGGCCTCATGCCCGACGGCTTCGACGAGAACATCGTCGGCATGGACGTGGGCGAGACCAAGACGTTCACGTTCGAGGGCCCCGGAATCGACGACGAGGGCAACGAGATCGTCGAGACGATCGAATGCACGGCCACCGTCAAGGAAATCCAGAAGAAGGTCGCTCCCGTCATTGACGACGCGTGGGTGGCCAAGTACATGCCCATGTACAAGGACCTGGCCGCCATGCGCGATGACATCCGCAACGGCTTGAACCGCCAGCTTTCGGGCGAATACGAGAACTACAAGCGCAACCTCGCCGCCGGCGAGCTGGCGAAGCGCTTCCAGGGCAGCATCGCCGACGAGGTGTACGAGTCCATGTCGCGCAACCTCATGAACAACCTGCGCGCCGAGGTGGAGCAGCAGAACATGACGTGGGACCAGTTCGTCGAGCAGCAGGGCGGCGAGCAGCAGTTCAACATGATGATGATGATGCAGACGCGCCAGATGCTCGTGCAGGGCTACGCTCTGGACGCGGTGTTCCGCCACGAGGGCCTCGTCGTGAGCGACGAGGACGTGCAGGAGGCGTGCGCGTCCATGAACCCGCAGAACCCGCAGGGCGTCCGTCGCCAGATGGAGGAGTCGGGCCGCGGCTTCGCGCTGCGCGAGGCCGCCGAGCGCATCAAGGCGAACAAGTGGCTCCTCGACCACGCGGAGATCACGGTGAAGGATCCGAACGAGGCTCCGGCTGCGGAATAGCGGAAGTTCTCGAAGACGAAACAAGAGAACCGGCCTTGGCCGGTTCTCTTGTTTTCCAAGGCTTTTACGTAGTGGTCAGGTCGCCTTCTCTGTCGTCCCCGATGTCCGAGAAGAGGTCCTTCGGCGAGATGCCGAGCGCATCGGCTATGTGGAAGAGCTTGTTGACGCTGATGTTGCTGATACCGTTCTCGATCTCGGAGAGATATCCCTTGTTGATGTCGGACATGAGGGCAAGCTGCTTTTGCGAGATGTTCTGGGCCCTACGCACCTTGGCGATGCGCTGTCCCAGCTGCCTTCTTTTGTCGAAATAATCCATATTGTGAAGGCTATCGAAGCTTATTGGTCATTAATCGGATATAACCGAATATTGGAAAAAAGAAATCACTAAAATCGATCGTTTTCCCAACTTGCCGCTTATAGTGGGCTAATGTCTGCATTCGCCGCCACTGCACCGCCATACTCGTCTCTCCTTCTGTTTTGCCCTGGTGTTCCCCTGCGTTAGGGGTGCTTCCTATCGTCTTGCGCGGCCTCAATATGAAGAAGCCGTAGCGAAACCAAGCGCTTCGGCACCGCAAAATCCGCTTGATGGTAGCGCTGTGCTGCGGTCGGTGTGGCGAAGGTGGCGGCGGTTGCCGGCTATGCGAAAAGAACCATGCGGCAAAGCGAAGGCTCGGGATCTGGTTTGAGATTTAGCTTGATCGTTTGATCTGTTTTCGTATTCGGATATAATCGAAGTTCCCTTGTGACGCGATGTTGCGAAGGATGTGGGAATCTAGGGTAGGAGGCGTAAGCATCGAGACCTTATGTCCGTATGCAAGTCTAATGCGTCATGCCTGAAACTTGAGGGATCGTCATCACCTCGGAACAAAGTCCCTGCTGGACGTACTATTATTCGAGGTATGGCGATGGCGAAGACGTCGTCAAGCGAGTGGATGAAACCGTCAACGGGGGTGACTGTTTCCATGGTTCGTGAAATCTCATCAGAAACTTCATCGAAAAGCAAAGACCCGAAAAAAAGGAACGAATGGCTTTTCGTCAACCCTTACCTCATCGCCGGGGTTTTGGGGGCTTCGTTTTGCTTCACCTGGTTTTTCGCGATCCTTACGACGAGCGATTTCGTGACAGGGGAGGGCGGCTCTCCCTCGGATGTGGGCATGCTGCATTTCGTGTTCGTTGCCGCGCTTCTGCTGACGTACTTCGTCCAATGGCTGTTGTCCAACTGGCTCCAGAATCACCGCGTTGTCTTGGTGGTGACGGCTCTTGTTTGCGGGGCGGCCCACTCCCTAGGTGCCCTTTCCAATATCCAGCCCGTATGGGGTTATGTGATTGCCGCTTTGGCCGGCGTGGGCGTCGCTGTCCTCACGACGTTGTGGATCGAGTTCGTGTGCGTGCTCTTGAAGGTGCAAATACGTTCTGCGGTTGCCGCGATGCTGGCGCTCTCGTTTCTATGGTATGTGGGAACGGTTTTTGTGGACAGTCATCTGATACCTTACATCATCATGCTCTACGCTCTGCTCTCCGGGCTGACGTACCTGTTCTTGCATGCGCGTTTCTCGCTCATGGACGACCTTCCCGCTATAGCGGCTAAAGAGTCCGACCAAAGGCTGCAGATCACATGGAAGCCCTCCCTTCTTACCGTTATGGGCTCGGCAGCCCAGGGATTTGCTCTGTACTGGTTGCTGGCGCCTGAAGTGCACACCTTCGGTGTGTCCGCGATCATCCAGGGCGGCTCGCTGATCGTTCTCGCTCTGCTCCTCGTTGATTCTCAGAAGGCGTTTTTCCTCAAAGAGTCCTTCATTCGGAAGATGTTTCTCCCCGTGCTCGCGGCATGCATTCTCCCGTTGTTTTTCTTGCCGCAGGAGCTCTGGGTGTGGCCGTGCGTTTTCGCGTTCCTGTTCTCGCTGCTGCCTTACGCCAGCGCCATTTTTGCGACATGCGAGCATATCGCACGATGCGACTTGTCATCCGTAAGGACGTTTGGATGGGGCAGGCTGTTTTCGTCGTCGGGGCTGCTGCTGGGATTGGCGGCGGGTTGGGTTGCGTTTTCTACGCAGGCGTTCGGTTCCATTACGCTTCCGGTCATGGTGACGATCGTGGTTATGTTCTTCATTCTGGTTTCAACGACGGTGAGCAAGCAAAGCTACTATCCCGGCGAAGAGCAAAAGCAGGAGGCGCGCGCCAAGTTGGGGCCGCATGGGGAAGTGGTGGTTGACCCAGGATACGGAAACGCCGATTCGGGCGTTAGGTTCTTCCATCTGAAATGCGATGCGGTCGCCGAAAAGTACGGTTTGTCTAAGCGTCAAACCGAAGTGCTCCATTTGCTCGCCAAGGGACGCAATGCCGAGTACATACAAAAACAGCTGGTTATCTCGCCACACACCGCCAAGGCCCATATATACAACATCTATCAAAAAACAGGGTCGCATTCGCGCCAGGATTTGATGGACCTTGTGGAAAACGAGAGCATCGACGAAAGTTTCCTTGGGGAATCCTTATAGCCCATCGGACTGAGTTCCAGGATGAAGGTTGGGAATATGATGCACGAATCCAGGGGGATTTCGCGTGTCGGATCGATGAAGCTCGATCTTGATACGCTGATAGGGTTTGTCGGCTTCGCATCGCTCGCTGCGACGGTTCTAGCCCTGTTCCTCATTGTCCCCGGCTTTGCTCCGGGGGAAAGTCATGCGGCCGCGATGCGCATTGGCTGCGCGCTCGCCTTGGCCTTGGCCTTTTCCTTGGTTCATTTTGCGTCGCACGCGTTGGCTTCTGGTCGATGCGGGGTTCTCGTGGTCGGCGCTATCGCAGGCTTGGCTTCCATGGCCCTCGTCACGTTGGCTCCGTTCGGTCCATCGCGTGTTTTGATTGCCGTGTGCGGGGCGGCTTTGGGTTTAGGTGCCCTCTGCGCTCTCTGGTTTTGCTTCATATGCGCTCGACCCCATAAGATCATTCCCCTGTTCGCTTCGGCGGCGGTCGGTGCCGGGGTTCTCGTCTGCATGGTTGAGAGCTACTTGGTAGACGAGGCGTCCCGTATAGCCACTGTGCTCGTTTGGGCGGTTTCTCTGGTTTGCCTGCTCGTGCTGGTCAAATCGAGGCCCGAGAGCGTTTTTCCCGAGCCGATCGAGAATAGGGAATCGGACAAGCGCTCAAAGATCCTATGGACTTCGGCGCTCATGCTCTCGATTAGCAACTTTGAGTTCGGTTACGTGCTCGGATCTGCGGCGGAAGGGTCGGAGCGCATGCTTTGCCTAGCCGTTGCGGCGGTCGTGGCGGTCTTGTTGGCGATAAACTTCGCCCGAAAAGGCGCAGTGAGCGAGCGAAGCTTGTCGCCGCTCACACCTCCCCTGACCATGTTTGCGTTCTTGTCGATGTATTTGTTCGGCGACGTTTTTCGCTTGATTGCGCTTTGCATCCTATCGGCCCTGTTCACGGTCTACACCTTGTTCGGCACGGTCGCCGTGGCCGAACATGTGCGCATATCTCGCCTTTCGGCCCTGCGCGTCTACGGAAAGGCCCGGGCGCTCGACTACGTGGGCGTGGCCGTTGGATTCGCGAGTGGGTTCGGCATCGCCGAGATAGCTTCTACGGATATGATGCTTGCGATTCAGGCGTCTGCGGCGATAGCGGTCGCCTACGGTTTCGTCGCCTCGTATTGTCATAAAGCGCGCTTTCCCGAGGCCAGCATGGAAGAGGGGGGCGCGATGCCGGAAACGAAAGGCCTCTGGAAGAAACGGTGTCGAGTGGTGGGCGAGCAGTGCGATCTTTCCGAGCGCCAGTTCGAGGTTCTGGTTCTGGTGGCTCAGGGAAGGAATGCCAAGTACATCGAAGAAGCGCTGTCGATCTCTTTGAGCACGGCGCAAACCCATATTCGCAACATCTATCGAAAGACGGGCGTGCACTCTCGTCAGGAGCTGCTCAACCTTATCGAGAACACGAAGCTGTACGGAGAGGAATGAAGGCCCTTCTGGCTGCATGATGCCGTTTCGTATCTCAGATACTAGATAAAACGGGCCTCGTGTTTCTCTACCTATCGGTGTTACCCCCAAGGCTAATCTTCCTGTGTTTTCCCAGATGGAATATCGTCAAATATAGGGTATCGGTGCAAACACCAAGAACGCCACGATGACAGCCCGCTTCGCGCCACGTTATCCTCCCTCGCAATGGTGCCCTTCGGCACCGTAGACGAGAAGGAGAAAGGACGTGGCCATGAGCGAAGACGAATTCTACAAAAGAGCCGAAGTAGTCAAGCTCGATACGCTTTCGGACGTCAACGACATTGGCAAGCCGTGGCGCTACGAGGAGGACGGCCTCACCGTCACCCGCACGAGTCCGTGGTCTCCTCCGGGGTGCCACCCCGTAGGATGCGGTCTCAAGCTGTACGTGGACGGCGAGGGCAAGCTCGTGCGAGTCGAGGGGGACGAGAACAACCCGGTGACCCAGGGGCGCCTGTGCCCCCGGTGCATCGCGCTCAAGGATTACATTTACAATCCGGCACGTCTTCTGCATCCCATGAAACGCGATCCCAAAGATCGTGGCAACGCCGATGCGTGGGAGCAGATCACCTGGGACGAGGCGTTCGACATCATCAAAGGCGAGTACGATCGCATCACCGCCGCCTACGGGCGCGAGTCCATCGTGGTGTTCGCAGGCACCGGCCGCGAGGGGGGCACGTTCGCCCCGTACGGCACCATGTGCTTCGGCACGCCGAACTTCTGCTACACGCAGTCGGGCTACGCCTGCTACACGCCGCGCTTGGCGGCTATCGCCTATATCGCGGGCACGACGTATCCCGAATGGGATTACGCGGGCGCTTTGCCGAACCGGTGGGACGACGAGCGCTACGAGCTTACCGAGTGCCTGGTGGTTTGGGGCAAGGCTCCGCTCGAGTCGAATCCCGACGGCTTTTTCGGGCATGCGGTCATCGACACGCTGCGCCGCGGCACGCGCCTCATCGTCATCGACCCGCGCGTGAACTGGCTGGCCACCCGCGCCGACATCCATTTGCAGCTGCGCGCCGGCACCGACACGGCCATGGGCATGGCCTGGCTCAACATCATCATCAACGAGGACCTTTACGATCACGACTTCGTGGAGTACTGGTGCTACGGCTTCGAGCAGTTGGCCGAGCGCGTGCAGGAGATGCCGCCGGAGAAGGCTGCCGAGATATGCGACGTGCCGGTCGAGGACATTTATGCCGCCGCGCGCATGTACGCGCAAGCCAAGCCGGCCGCCATCCAATGGGGGCTCGCCGCCGACCAGAAAACTGACGGCATGCAGAACGGGCAGGTGACCGTTGACCTCATGGCCATCACGGGCAACCTGGACGTTCCGGGCGGGCAGATCCTGCCGGGTACGGGCGCGGGTCACAACGAATCCGGTTTCGGCTTCGAGAAAGGCGTGGGCGAGGAGCTGCAGAAGAAGATGATCGGCCTCGAGCAGTATCCCGCCTACTGCATGATCATCCTGAACGCCCATGCCGATTTGATGCTGCACGCGTTGGAGACGGGCGATCCGTACCCCATCAAGATGGGCTTCTACGCCGGAAACAACCTCATGAGCTGCACGTCCATGGAACCGCAGCGTTGGCATGACGCCATCGTGAAATCGCTCGAGTTCTGCATCGGCTTCGACACGTTCATGAATCCGTCCATCGAGGCGTCCTGCGATATATTCCTGCCGCTGTCCACCGTGGCCGAGCGCGAGGGCACGGTGTTCACGCACTACGCGCCCTGCACCGTTACGGCCGGGTTCATGCACAAGGCCATCGAAGTGGGGGAGACCATGACCGACTTCGAGCTGTGCTACGAGCTGGGGCGTCGCCTTCGCCCGGAAGTGTGGGAGGATTTCGCAAGCGCAAAGGAGTTCATGGAGGCCCTGCGCCTGGGCAAGAAGGAGGGCGGCAAGTACTTCGACGAGGTCTCCCAGAACGTGGTGTGCCAGATTCCCGTGGACTACTACAAGTACGAGCGCGGGGAGATGCGACAAGACGGCCAGCCCGGCTTCGCGACGCCCACCGGCCGCGTTGAACTGTGGTCGACGGCGTTCAACCAATTCGGCGACGATCCGCTTCCGTACTTCTTGGAGCCGGAGTTCGGCCCTGCCAATCCCGAGCTCATGAAGGAGTACCCGTTCATCCTCACCACCGGTGCGCGCACGACCGCGTTCTTCCATTCGGAGCATCGCCAGATAGCCTACCTGCGCGAGTTGAACCCCGACCCCATCGTGGAGATCAACCCGAAGGTCGCCAAGGACCTGGGCATCACCGACGGTCAGTGGGTGCGCCTGTGGAGCCCCTTCGGCGAATGCGTGGAAAAGGCGCGCATCACGGAAACTGTCGATGCGAAAACGATCCACGCGCAGCATGCGTGGTGGTTCCCGGAGGAGGATGGCAATGAGCCGAACCTCTACGGCAACTTCCGTTCGAACATCAACAACCTCCTTCCCAACGACCACTTCGGCAAGCTCGGGTTCGGGGCTCCGAACAAATGCCTCGTGTGCAACATCGAGCCCATTGCCGAGAGCTACGACACCGACATGAACCTGATCTGGGAAAAATTCGGAAAGCTGGTGTAACCATGGCGACGTATGGACTTTTGATCGATTACGAATACTGCACGAACTGCGGATCTTGCCAGGTTACGTGCAAGGAAGAGCATGGCTACCCGGTGGGCAAGACGGGTATCAAGGTACTCTCCGACGGGCCTTGGAAGATCGACGAGACGCATTGGAACTGGAACTACTTCCCGGTGCTCACCGATCTGTGCGATCTGTGCGCCGAGCGTACGGAAAAGGGGCGCGAGCCCATGTGCGTGCATCACTGCCTGTCCAACATCATCACCTACGGTACGGTCGAGGAGCTTTCCAAGCAGCTCGTTGATAAGCCGAAGCAGTTCCTGATGGTGCCTCAGTACAACCCCATCGAAGCCAAGGGCGCGTTCGTGCCCAGCAGCAAGAGCACGCACCGTGCGGCTCACATCGAGGTTCAGGGAACCGGCAAAGCGTCCTACGCCGTGCACCGCCACGACACCAAGGTCGGCGAGATCGACGAGACCGAAGAGCTCGAGGGAGCATAGGCGGCCATTGCGGCCGATCGCACGAGGGAAATGCTGGAGGAGACTATGGGACAGGCAAACAGGGTTGGAAAAACCGCTTTCATCCGGTACCGGGGCGGCGTGCTGGGCGAGGAGCCGATCGACGATCGCTCGACGGGCGAGCCGCTTGCCGTCACGATCGGAACCTTGCAGCTTCCCCGCGGCGTGGAGGACGCGATCGTGGACATGGAAGTGGGAGAGAGCCGGACCATCGAAGTGCCCTGCGCGCTCGGATACGGGGAGTACCAGGAGAAGCTCGCATCATGGCATCTCAAGACCATGGTGGAGAACGGATACGGCTTGAAAATCGGCGACGTGATCTTTTGGACGAACCCCGACGATGGTAGAAAGATGCCCGTTTGGGTGACGGAGATGACTGCCGATATGGTGAAGCTTGATTTCAACCATCCGTTTGCCGGAAAGACGCTCGAGTACTGGGTCGAGCTGGTCGACCTGAAATAGGAGGCGGGGGCTGTGTGCTACCCATGCACGCAATGCGGCAGGTGCGGCAAGTACTGCGAAGACAGCCCGTACTACACTCCTCCCGCCGAGATACCGTGTTTCGCTTGCGGCGGCGTGGTGGACCCTGCGACAGGGCAATGCTCGTCGTGCGGCGTCGTTGCGTTCGCCCCGGGCGGAACAAGGATGGTTGCGGGGAGTAAACAGCCCGACCCTAGGCGGCACCAGGCTTAGCAGGGCCTACCTATTGCATTTTCGAGAAGGCTTATTTTTTTGTGTTTCCCAAGGTGGGGCATCGTCAAGTATGAGGTACGGCCTGGAACACCAAGAACGGTACGATGACAACCGTTTTTCAGCTCCGTATCCTCCGATCTTATGACGATGTCCCGCGTCAAACGATTAAGGAGGCAAGTCCATGGCTGACTACAAAGGGTTCTTGGACGGCATTGATCGCAAAGCGTATCACGAAGGGGAGGTGGTTTGGGAAGAGGGCGGCTTCACCGTCACGCGCACCTACAATTACAGCGCTCCCGGCTGCCACGATTCCTGCGGCGTTCTGCTTTACACCAAAGACGGCAAGCTGGAAAAGGTGGAAGGCGATCCTCTCGACCCCTATGCGAACGGCAAACTGTGCATGCGCTGTTTGGACTTGGAGGAGATGGTCAACCACCCCCAGCGCTTGAAGTACCCCATGAAGCGCGCGGGTGAGCGGGGCGAGAACAAATGGGAGCGCATCTCATGGGAAGAGGCGCTCGACACGATCGAGACCTACATCAAGGAAGAGATCGACGACAAGGGCCTCGGCCGCGAGGCGATTCTCGTGGGACACGGCACGGGCCGCAACATCAACTGGCAAGTCCCCTTCATCGCCGGAGCGTGTTTCCGCACCGCCAACGTGGGCGGCATCTACTTCTCCGGATGGTGGTGCTACATGCCGCGTGTGTGCGGCGCCGCAGGTCCGCTGGGCGATTACCCCATCGTGGACGCGTCCGAGACGCTTCCCGACCGCTATGCGAACGACGAGTGGGCCCGTCCCGACGTATTGGTGGTATGGGGCAACGAGCCGTTGAAGTCGAACGGCGACGGCTATCTGGGCCACTGGTTGAACGTATGCGTGCAGATGGGCACGAAGATCGTGTCGATCGACCCGGTGCTCACCTGGTGGGGCGCCCGCGCCGAGTATTGGCTGCAGCCCCATCCCGGCACCGACTGCTGCATCGCGCTCGCGTGGCTCCACGTCATCATGAACGAGGACATCATCGATCACGAGTTCGTCGAGAACTGGTGCGCCTATTACGACGAGCTCAAAGAGCACGTGCAGCAGTTCTCCCCCGAATGGGCCGCGTCCATAACAGGCGTTCCGGCCGATCTCATCACGGCCTCCGCCCGCCTATACGCTCAGGCGGATCGCGGGGCCATCCAATGGGGCCTCGTTTTCGACGCGGGCACCAGCTCGTCCATGCATTGGGTCGAGGCGGTGTGCGACCTCATGGCCATTTGCGGCAACATAGAGAAGCCCGGCACGCATGTGCTCGTGCACAACTCCTTCGACATCAACGCCGGCTACTCGTCGGTGGACCTTTACGCCGATCCTGGCGCGCTGGAGCGCAAGTTCCGCAAGTGGATGGTGGGCGACGAAGGCCTCGACTTCGTGGGCATGTCCAACTGCGATTCCATGGCCTCGGTTCTCGAGGCGGGGAAGATTCCCGTGACGGGCGAGGATTACCCGATCAAAATGCTGTGGGCCCAGAGCTGCAATGCGTTCGCCGGACACGAGGGGCAGGTTCCCCGTGCCTACAAGTACATGTCGAAGATACCCTTCATCGTGTACGCCGACCCCTTCATCACGCCGACGATGGTCGCCTTGGCGGATATCATCTTGCCGGTGTCCATGTCGGTGGAGCGCGACTCGGCCCGTACCTGGTGGACGCCGTTGCGTGCCATGAAGAAGGTGACGAGCTTCTACGAAGCGAAGTCCGACGAGGAGATCGCGCTCTGGCTGGGCAAGCGCTTGAATCCCGAGCTGTTCGTGCGTTGGGATTCCGCCGAAGACTTCATCAACGACTATCTGCTGACCGACCTTGCGGTCGTCGGTCCCGACGGCAAGGTGAAGAAGGCCAATTTCTCGGCGGCGACCGACGACGAGTGGGGGCATACGTCGGTTACCGACGACAGCGGCCCCTCTATCACCACGAAATGCCCTTACACGTTCGACCAGCTGGTTGCGGCGGGCGGTCACGCCTACGACGAATGGAACGCCACGTACAACAAGCACGAGAAGGGCATGCTGCGCCCCGACGGCCAGGTCGGCTTCAACACGCCGTCCGGCCGCATCGAGCTGGTGCCGACTATCTTCCAGTCATGGGGCATTCCGCCGTATCCGGTGTACACGCCTGCTCCCGAAACCTGGGAGACCACGCCGGAGGTCATGGAAGAGCTGCCGTTCTACATGATCAACGGCGCCCGTTCCTACGAGTTCTTCCATACCGAGCATCGTCAGGCTCCCACCATGCGCGAGTTCCATCCCGAGCCCCGCGTGAAGGTGTCGCCAAAGACGGCCGCCGATTACGACTTGCAGGACGGCGACTGGATTTGGATGGAGAACAACGAGGGGCGCTGCAAGCAGATGGTCCAGGTGTTCGAGGGAATTCCCGATGATTGCATCTCGGCCGAGCACGGCTGGTGGAAGCCCGAGGAGGAAGCCGCTGCACCGCACCTGAACGGATGCTTCGACTACAACGTGAACAACCTCACGCGCAACTTCCAATCGGGTCCGGGCGGCATCGGCTCTCCCATCAAGTGCACGCGCTGCCGCATCTACAAGGTGCAGGATGGCGACGTCATGCCAGGCAAGCAGATCACGCAGCTCGGTGGTTGGCGCGACGACTACCAACCCATGCAGGCGTAAGGAGGAGTTTCATCATGACCAAGGCGATCCTGATCAACTACGAGTACTGCACGGGCTGCCACAGCTGCGAGGTGGCCTGCAAGAAGGAGCTCGGCCTGCCCAAGGGCGAGTTCGGCATCAAGCTCACCGAGACCGGCCCCTGGGAGCGCGAGGGCAAGGACGGCCCCGAGCGCTGGGAGTGGACGTGGCTGCCGGTGCTCACCAAGGCGTGCGACCTGTGCGCGTCGCGCACGCAGGCCGGCAAGATGCCCATGTGCGTGCAGCACTGCCAGGCCTGGTGCATGTACTACGGCGAGGCCGAGGAGCTGGCCAAGAAGATGGACGGCGGCAGCCGCTGGGCGCTGTACGCGAAGTAGGGCCCGAGGCGAAGGGCGGCTTCCGGCGTCGGGTTGGAAGCCGCCGTGCGGGGCTTGTCGTCTGCGGCGGATGGGCGGATGGCAGGCCGAGAATCGCGTTCATTTCGCAGAGATGCGATCGATACGGGCTTTTCGGGGAACGCGCGGCGGCGAGAGGGGGTGATTCGCGCTGTCGTGCCGAAGGGCACAACCCAGAAGGGGAATATCAGATTTAAGGAGGATTAACATTATGTCTACCGATATTGATGCGCGCAGCAAGAAGAGAGCCATGCTCGTGTTCGTGGGCTGTTGCGTTATGCAGGCGTTCGGCTTGGGAACCGTGCTGAACTCCTCGTCTGCGTTTTTCGCCATCGTTCCCGCCGCAGTTGGCGTGGACATGGGCGTGTTCGCCATGTGGATAACCTGCTACGGTATCGCCGCATTGTTCGGTACGTTCTTCGCGGGAATACTTATACCCAAGTTTGGCGCGAAGATCGTCATTTCTTTCGACGTTGTCGTCACCGCCCTCTGCGTCGTTGCGTTCACGTTCGCTGATGCAACCTGGACTTGGCAGTTCATGGTCATTGGGGCGATCATGGGCCTCACGGGCGGCATGTACTTTTTGTATGCCACGCCGCTGCTCATGGGCGCCTGGTTCGGCAAGAAGGTGCTCGGACGCTACTTGGGTATCGCCCAGCTGATGTCCGGTGTTGGCGGAGCGCTCTTTCCGCTGGTGTTCACGTCTCTGTCCACGGTCATGGGGTGGCAAAGCGCCTATTACCTGAACGCGGTCCTGCTGCTGTGCATTCTCATCTTCTCGCTCACGGTGTTCTGCGAGGATCCGGCGAAGATCGGCCTGCATGCATTCGGCGCGGAAGAGGACGAGATGGGCGAATCCAAGAGCCTTCCGGGCGTGCCGCTGAAGTTCGCCTTGCCGACGCTCGCCTTCGTTCTCCTGTTCCTGGGCTGCACGTTGTCGGCTTTCCCGGGCAGCTTCAACTCCTTTGTGCAGGCGAATGCCGTCGAAGTGCTCGGCCCCGAGGCTCTCATCTTCTCATCGACGCTCATGATCGCCCTGCAGGTTGGCTACATCATCGCCTCCCTGGTCGGCGGCATTCTGGTCGACAAGATCGGCGTGCGTTGGCTCACGGTCATCCTGTACGTCATTTTGATCGTCTGCTACATCAGCTTCTCCATGGCCTCGACCGAAATGGCCCTTATGGTAACGGCGTTCTTCTTCGGTATGAACAACGCCATCGTCACCATTTCCGTGCCGATGCTCGCACGCGAGCACTTCGGCATGAAGGCCTACGATAAGATCCTCTCCTACTGCATGATGGGCGTCGGTTTGTGCGGTTCCATGGGCGCTCCGGTCATCGGCATCATCTTCGATATGACGAAGACGTACAGCGGCTCGTTTTTGGTCGGCGCCGTTATCGCGGCCGTTGCCATCGTCATCATTCTGCTGTCGTTCGTTCCCGCCAAGAAGGTCAAAGAAGCCCATTGGGAAGCTTGATGGACGCGGGCTTCGAGAGCGAAGAGCGTTTGTAGGAGGTTTGATCGTATGAGTGCAAAAAGACCGATCGTCCTTGGTGGTCTTCCCTGGAACTCGGGGCTGCATTTGCCGGGACGTATGTGGTTCATGCCTAACTAATGACTACTGATTGTTCGACCTCCCCCGCTCTTGGCCGGGCGGGGGAGGTCGTTTCAAGGAGGTGTTTTCCGTGTCGGAGAAAACGCACGGCATCCACTACGCGTGGTGGGTGATGATCGGATGCTTCTTTCTTCAGGCCGGGGCTCTGGGGGCCATCATGAACTCGGGTGGCATTTTCTTCGTGCCCGTTTGCAACGAGCTCGGATTCGATCGTGGAGCGTTGGCGCTCTATCTCACGTTCTACTTCATCGCTACCACATTTACGTATCCGTTGGTGGCGAAGTATCTTCCAAAATGGAATTTCCGCGTGTTCCTGACGGTGTGCTTTCTCATTCTCGCGGCGACTGAGGCCGCCATGGGCTTTATGAACGAGCTCTGGCAATGGTACGTGGCGGGCGTCGTTTTGGGGATAGCCGGTGCGCTCGTGTTCGTGGTGGCATCGACGGTGCTCATTGAGAACTGGTTTATTGCCAAACGAGGCACGGCCTTGGGCATTGCTATGTGCGGGTCGGGCATTGGCGGGTTTTTCTTCCCGATGTTCGGCAATTACCTCATCGAGGCTGTAGGATGGCGTATGGCCTATCCGAGCATAGCCCTTATCATGTGCCTCATCGTTCTCCCGTTCACGATATTCGTATTTCGCCTCCATCCTTCGGACCTTGGGCTCAAACCTTACGGGGCTGAGCGTGCCGAGGAGATGGCGGCGGCTGAAGCGGCGGCGAAGGGTATGCCGGCAAAGAAGGCCATCGTCACGCTCGCGTTCGTTTGCATTTTCTTATATGCGGGCATCGAAGCCCTGTTCAGCGGGTACAACAATCATTTGCCGGGATTCGCGGAATCGATCGGTTACTCGGCAGCGTTCGGTGCGGGTATTTTGTCGCTGGCCCAATTGGGCTACAGCGTGGCAACGCTCGTGATGGGATGGGTTACCGACAAGATAGGAGTGGCTGCGTCCACTTACATCACCCTCGGTGTAACGGCAGCCTCGCTGCTCGGGTTCTCGTTCCTGCAAGCGGAAGCGCCGCTTATGGTATGCGCTTTCGTATTCGGCATGAATTCGGTCATCATCACCATCTCGGTTCCAACGCTCATATCCGAACTATTCGGAAAAAAGTATTTCGCGCAGATATTGTCGTACTCTCGCATGTCGGGCATTATCGGCTGTTTTGGCGCCGCTGCGGTGGGGGCTTGCTACGACTTCACGGGAAGCTACGTTGGGTCGTTCTTTGCCGGAATCGTCATCCTGGCCATATGCGCGGTGCTGGTAGGCGTCGCCCTTACCCAAAAGAAAAAACTGCGGGCGCAGTGGGAGTGAGGAAGTCCGAGCAGGGCGGCGGTTCCCCCACCTGTTTGGAGCGCGTTGTCCGCGAACACGCTGGTCGGACTCTAAGGTTTAAAGCCTTACCTGAGCCGGCAGCCCCTCAGGCAAGGAGTCTGCCGGCTGCGCTCTGAAAATAAGCATTCCAAAGATCCCGTTTTAGCCTTGGCGAGCGATGCGGGCGAGCGCCTAAGGCGGCTACTATGCGTTCGGTCCGGCGGCATCGTTCGGCGCCGGACCGTTTCCGTGGCCGTCGCCGGACGGCGGCGGTTCGACGCATCTGGGAAAAGCGTGGTTCGCGCTTCGGCCGGATGCGCAAGACGAGGAGAGAAAGGAGAGAGGGCATGGCTGATTATCAGGAATTCCTTGACGGCATCGATCGTGCGGCCTATCACGATAGGGAGTGGCAATGGGAGGAGGACGGCTATACCGTCACCCGCACGTACCATTACTCGCCTCCGGGGTGCCATACGTCCTGCGGCATTTTGCTGTACGAGAAAGACGGAAAGGTGGAGCGCGTCGAGGGCGATCCGCTCGACCCGTGCACGAACGGCAAGCTGTGCATCAAGTGCTTGACGCTCGACGAATCGCTCAACCACCCCGACCGCCTGAAGTATCCCATGAAACGCGCGGGGGAACGCGGCGAAAACAAATGGGAGCGCATCTCGTGGGACGAGGCGTACGACGAGATCGAAGCGAGAGTGAAGGATATTTGGGAGACGGACGGCGGGAACGCCATCATTTGCGTGCACGGTACGGGACGCAACATCAACTGGCAGGTGCCGTTCTTCGGTCAGGCCGGCTTGAAAACGCCGAACATCTCCACGTTCGGATTCACCGGATTCTCCTGTTATATGCCGCGCATCTGCGGCAGCATCGCGCCCTTCGGCGACTTCCCCATCGTGGATGCGTCGGAGACGCATGCGGATCGCTACAACAACGCGGAATGGGTTCCGCCTGAGGTGCTCGTCGTGTGGGGCAACGAGCCGCTGGCGTCGAACGCGGACGGCTACGTTGGCCATTGGCTGGTGCAGTGCGTGCAGATGGGAACGAAGATCATCTCCATCGACCCGCGCCTGACGTGGTGGGGCGCCCGCGCCGAGTACTGGCTCCAGATTCGTCCCGGCACCGATGCCGCTTTGGGCTGCGCATGGTTGAACGTCATCATCGGGGAGGGTCTCTTCGACCAGGAGTACGTGGACTGCTGGTGCTCCGGCTTCGACGAGCTGGCCGCTTCGGTCGAGAAGACCACGCCCGAGTGGGCCGCCGAGATATGCGACCTCGATGCCGACGACATCCGCGCTTCCGCGCGCCTGTACGCCCAGGCCAAGCCCGGCGCCATTCAATGGGGTCTCGCGTTCGATCAGCAGCTTTCCGCCATGGCGCTGTGCCTTGCCGGGTGCGACCTCATGGCCATCTGCGGCAATGTGGACGTGCCGGGCGGCAACATCCTGGTTCACAACGCGTTCGAGATCAACGCCGGGTACGCTTCAGGCGAGAATCTGACGCCAGCCGAATGGCGGGCCAAGAAGCTCAACAACAATTTTGCGCTGTCCATCGAGGGTGGCGATTTCGTGGCGCATGCAAGCTCCGATGGCTTGCTCCAGGCTATCGAAGAAGGCTTCCCGTATCCTATCAAGATGATGTGGATACAGTCTTCCAACACGCTGTCCTGCCCAAGCCAGGACTCTCCGCGCGTGTTGAAAGCTATGCGGAATATTCCGTTCATCGTCAACGCCGATCCCTATTTGACGCCTACGTCGGTGGCCTTGGCCGACATCGTCTTGCCGGTGGCCATGAGTGCCGAGCGCAATTCCGCGCGCACGTGGTGGTCTCCATGCCGCGCCATGGTGAAAGTGGTGGACTTCTACGAGGCGAAGTCCGACGAGCAGATCATCCTTGATTTGGGCAAACGCTTGAATCCCGAGGTGTTCGGTCAATGGGAAACCGATATCGACTGGCTGAACTGGTATCTGCACGACGGCACCGGTTCGTTCTCCGCGACGACGGAGGCCACCGACCAGGGCGGTGCTAAAAATTCGGGCAAGACGCTGTTCACCGCCTCGTGGGACGAACTTGTGCGCGATCCCGATATGGTGGGGCATGCTTACGACGAGTTCAACGCCACGTACCGCAAGGCCGAGAAGGGCATGTTCCGTGCAGACGGTTCGGTGGGTTACGGCACACCGTCGGGTCGATTGGAGCTTGCGCCCATGCTGTACCGTTATTGGGGGCTAAACACCACGCCGTTCCATACCGAACCGCCGGAAAGTCCACTGTCTACGCCGGAGCTCATGGAAGAGTACCCGCTTGTTCTGACCTGCGGCGGTCGCTCGTTCGAGTTCTTTCACAGCGAACATCGTCAGCTGCCCACCATGCGCGAGCTGCATCCTCAGCCGCGGGTGCTCGTCAATCCCGCCACGGCCGAAAAGTACGGTATCCAAGACGGGCAGTGGGTGTGGATTGAGAACGATCACGGTCGTTTCAAGCAGCAGGCGAGGGTATCGCCGGTGGTTAACGAAAAGACCGTCCATGCCGAGCACGGATGGTGGTTCCCCGAAACCGAACCGGCGGCGCCGTTCCTGTTCGGCACGTTCGAATCCAATCCGAACAACTGCACCAAGGCGTTCGTGACGGGCCAAGGCGGCGTGGGCTCTCCCATCAAGGGAATGATTTGCAAGATATACCCGGTGCGGGAGGGCGATACGATGCCTTACGAGCAGATTGCCGCCACCGGTAACTTCCCCTGGTATCGAAAGGTCGAATCCCCGCGTCAGGAAGAGATCGAGCGTTTCCATAGAGCACAGGAAGCGGGTATGGAATACGACGTTATGGCCAACCAACTGGTCGACCCTGCGACAGGCGAGCGAACCGATCTGAAGACCGGCACCAAGGTCGAAGCGTAGCGGTTACCGCGTAAGGAGGAGTTTCATCATGACCAAGGCGATCCTGATCAACTACGAGTACTGCACGGGCTGCCACAGCTGCGAGGTGGCCTGCAAGAAGGAGCTCGGCCTGCCCAAGGGCGAGTTCGGCATCAAGCTCACCGAGACCGGCCCCTGGGAGCGCGAGGGCAAGGACGGCCCCGAGCGCTGGGAGTGGACGTGGCTGCCGGTGCTCACCAAGGCGTGCGACCTGTGCGCGTCGCGCACGCAGGCCGGCAAGATGCCCATGTGCGTGCAGCACTGCCAGGCCTGGTGCATGTACTACGGCGAGGCCGAGGAGCTGGCCAAGAAGATGGACGGCGGCAGCCGCTGGGCGCTGTACGCGAAGTAGGGCCCGAGGAGAAACCTATGCTGGGCTAGTGTCGCGGGGATGCATCATGCATCCCCGCGAGTTGTTCCGGGCGAATGCCGTCGTGTCTGCAAAAGGCGACGATCAGGATGGTTGGATATCTGAGATTTTCATCCGAGGTTGGTCTGTGATGCAGCATACGCTTTTATAGAAGCGATGGCCGATCCGATGCCTTTGCGTCGAGCTTCGTTGAACGTCATCATAAGATTGGCTTCGCGTAAAAAGTATAAATCCGCTGCGGCCACCTCTGAACAGCTTTGCCCATCGAGAATTTCAATGAGCAAGTTGAGTATGCCTCGCACGATAAGGGTGTCGCTGTCGGCGGTCAGAGAGAGGCGATCGTTTTTGCATTCAAGGATGAGCCAAACCCGAGATTGGCAACCTTCTACTAAATTTTCGTCGATCTTATTCTGAGCGTCGAGCTTTGGCAACGATGCAGCGAATTCAAGCAGGTATTCGTATTGGGACAATGGATCGCCGATCGCTAAGAAGTCATCCACAATCTTGTCCTGCAGTTCAGCGATACTTTTTTGTACGTTGCCCATGGCCGGTGCCTTTCAAGTAGAAGTATCCAACGTTGCTTTCTTGGCTCCTTTTTTCGAATGTCAACGGGATGCGGTTGCCAGCAATGGCGCAACGCGCTTTACTGCGGCAATGCAAAGATCGATTTCTTCGAACGTATTGTAAAACGCCGGCGTCAGCCGCGTGACGTTCTGTACTTGGTAGACTTCGTGTAGGAGAGGTTGCGCGCACTGATTCCCCGATCTAAGTGCAATTCCTTGGGTGTCCATGAGCGTCGCCAGGTCGAAAGGGTGTATCGAATCAAAGGCGAAAGACAGGCATCCGCCGCGGCGTTTCGGCGCTCCGAGAAGGGTGAGTCCTTCTATTTCGTTAAGTCTTTTTTCGGTGTAAGCAAGCAAAGCATGCTCGCGTTCGCGTATCGCCTCCCGCCCGACGCCTTCTAGATAGTCGATGGCGGCGCCGAGACCGATGGCTCCCGTATAATTGGGGGTTCCCGCCTCGAAACGCAGCGGCAGCTTTTCAAACGTGGTTGCCTGCGTGGTGACGACGTCCACCATTTCCCCTCCATATTCAACGGGTCGTAGTTTTTCGAATTCGCCGCGCTTGCCGTACAACACTCCGATGCCGGTGGGTCCCAACATCTTATGTCCCGAAAAGCAAAGAAAGTCGCAGTCCAGAGCGCGCACATCCACCTCCTCGTGGCGGACGCTTTGTGCGGCGTCGATCAAGATGGGGCTGTCGTACGCGTGCACGAGTCTTACGATGTCGGCCGCGGGGTTGACGGCTCCTGTCACGTTCGAAACGTGGGCTATCGCAACTATCGCGACATGCTTTGCCTGCTCTAATAGGCGTTTGAGTTCACAGCGGTCGACATCCCCCCGCTCGTCGAGGGGGGCTACGGCGAAATGCGCACCCGTGTGCATGCAAAGCTGCTGCCATGGCACGAAGTTGGCATGGTGCTCCATGGCGCTTACCACTACAGTGTCGCCGGCTTTCACCGATTCTTCCAAGGCTCTTGCCACGATGTTGATGGAGTCGGTCGTTCCTTTGGTGAACACGATCTCGTCACTCGATTCCGCGTTCACGAATGCGCGAACTTTCTCGCGCGCCCGTTCAAGCGATGCCGTGGATCGCTCCGACAATGTGTGGATGCCGCGATGCACGTTGGCGTTGTCGGTGCGATAGTGCCTCGTGATGGCTCGAAGCACTGGGTCGGGTACTTGCGTTGTCGCCCCGTTATCCAAATACACGAGCGGATGCCCGTTGATTTCTTGGGAGAGGATGGGAAAATCACCACGAAGCCCTTCGACGATGCCCTCGTTCAATTTCATGTCCTTTTGCTCCTGTCAAAGTCATGCGACGCTGCTTGCGTACCGATTCGCCTCTAAAGAAAGGATAAGGCAAACCCAGGTCGATTTCATCGCACCGTCAGTTCCAAACGACGTTGCCGGTGCGGCATTCGACGCATTGATCTGAATTCCGGCGATATCGAGCCCATATCTGAAGTGCGCTTCCCGGGCGTGAGCCGAGCCGGCGGATTTCGGATATGCGAAGGCGACTCCTCGGAACAATGCCGGTTCGTCTCTCTCGTTGAGGCTTCATGATAATCGGTTATAATCGAACCATGGGGACGGCGAAGCGGAATGCGTTTTGCCGGAGGGATTCGTTTTCCTTGGAGGTTGACGGCGTCGCGGGTTTCAGGGTGCCGCGGACTTGCCGTCGACAACGAGCGGGGCAGGGGGTCGGGTATGGAAATCCACCAACTTCGTCATCTGCTGGCTGCGGCAGAGAACTCCAGTTACGCCCAGGCGGCCAAACGGTGCTTCACCAGCAGGCAGAACGTCGCGCACTCCATCAAGGCCATCGAGACCGAGCTCGGCATCGCGCTCTTCGAGCGCCATGGCAACGAGATGGTGCTCACTCCCGCGGGGCAGCAGCTGGCCGGCGAGGCGCGCGAGATCGTCACGAAGGTGGACGGCTTGCACGTCATGTTCGCCGGCCCCGACGCATCCGACCAAACGCTCAACCTCGCGGTGAGCACCAACCTCTTCGCAGGGATATCGCTGGGTACCGACGAGTACATCGCGCAGCATTCCGACCGGCTGCGGGTGTCCGAGATGAGCTGCGAGGATTGCTATCGATCGGTTTGCACGGGGAAGGCCGACGTCGCCGTCGTTATGTGCATGGAGCGGAAGTTCCCCGATTGCGACGTGCTCGAGATGGGGGAGGGGTCGGTTTCGTTCGCGCTGACGAGCGCCGCATCGCCGTTGGGCCGCAAGGAGAGCCTGTCGGTGATGGACTTGAAGGACCAGAAGCTGCTGCTGATGTCGGAGCCGGTTTTCCAGTACGCGCCGCTGTTCGCGCAACTCGACTCGCTCGGCTTCGATCGGGCCAACGTCAGCGTCATACCCAGCACGAGCTCGATGATCCATGTGGTGAAGAGGAGCGGCGGCACGGGCATCGTCTCCGACAAGTTCTCCGTGGCCCCTCCTGCGGGGTTCTGCGCGATCCCTCTGTCGGATCCTCGCCTGAATTGGCACTTCTACATACTGTTCCAGAAAAACTCGGCGAGCTTCCGCTCGATAGCGAAGTTCGCCCAAGGCATCCAAGGCACCTTCTAGGCCTTCAAGGAACGCCGCGCCCGCTTTCGCGGGGCTCGCAACGTAGCTGCGTCCTGCGGGCGCGCATGAAGGACGGCCCGTCGGGTTCGAGCCCGACGGGCCGTCCTTCCACTTCGCGTCGCGCCTGCCGCCGTCGGCTAGAAGACCACGAGCAGGTACGCCGTTGCGATGGCAACCGTCAGCAGCATGATGGGGAAGCCGATCTTGGTGAAGCCCATGAAGCTGATGGGGTAGCCCTCTTTGTTCGCGATGCCCGACAGCACGACGTTGGCCGACGCTCCCACGAGCGACCCGTTGCCGCCGAGGCAGGCGCCGAGCGAGATGGCCCACCACAGGGGGAACACGTCGATGCCCGTCGATGCCATGACGGTGATGATGGGGATCATGGTGGCGACGAACGGGATGTTGTCGAGCACGGCCGAGAGCAGCGCGGAGCCCCACAGCAGGGCGATCATGAGCAGCACCACGTTGCCCCCGGTGAGCGACACGAGCCCCTCGCCGATAAGCGCGATGACGCCGGTGTGCTCCATGGCCCCCACCACCACGAACAGGCCGAGGAAGAAGCCGATGGTGCCCCATTCGACGCCCTCGAGCGCCACTTCCAGATCGCTTCTCGATATGAGGAGCATGATTCCGGCGGCACCCAAGGCGATCACCGCCGACTCGAGGTGCAGCACGCCGTGGAGCATGAACGCGGCGGTGACGGCCACGATCATCGCGATGCTCTTGACGAACAGGGGGCGGTCCTTGATGGCGTCTTGTTCGGAGAGGGCCATCACCTTGAACATGTCGCCCTCGTCGACGAACAGCTTGCGTCCGTACAGCATCCTGAACACGAGCAGCAGCACGACGAGGATGACCACCACGACGGGGGCGTCGTAGCGGATGAAGTCGAAGAAGGTGAGGCCCGCCGCCGAACCGATCATGATGTTCGGCGGGTCGCCGATGAGCGTGGCGGTCCCCCCTACGTTCGACGCGATGATCTCGGCGATGAGGAAGGGGGTCGCGTCGATCTTCAGCGTTCGGCACAGCATGATGGTCATGGGGCCGATGAGCAGGATGGTGGTCACGTTGTCGAGCAGGGCGGAGAACACCGCCGTGATGACCACGAAGGCGACCATGATCTTCCAGGGGTTTCCCTTGCACAGCTTGGCCGACCGTATGGCCACGTATTCGAAAAGGCCGGACTGCTTCACCACGGCCACGAACATCATCATGCCGCACAGGACGCCGAGCGTGTTGAAGTCTATCGACTCCATGCCCGCGTCGAAGTCGACGACGCCGATGCAGAACAGCACGACGGCGCCGAGCAGCGCCGCGAGCGCTCGGTGTATCTTCTCCGATACGACCAGGGCCATGACGGCCACGAACACCACGATCGAAATTATCTGCAGGGTAGTCACCGGTGAGCCCTCTCCTTGAAGTCGAACGGTCGCGAATGGCCGGTTATTCGCCGGGCGCGTCCGTTGCGGCGGATTTGCCGGCGGTGCCGGGGTTTCCGGGCGCCGCGGGAGTGCCGGGTGCGCTGGGGGCCGCAGGCGCACCGGGTGCGCCTGGTGCGCCGGGTGCGCCTGGTGCACCCGGTGCACCGGGGGCCGAGGGGGCGCCGGGCGCTCCGGCTCCGGGGGCGGGCGTGGAGGTGGTCGCTGGTCTGAAGCACATGGTGGTTCTCCTTCTCTTTGGGGTGAAGCGGCGTTGGGGAGGCTAGCGACGGAACTTGTCCATCTTCCGGTCGTATTCCTCGAAGCACTCGCTCAACCGCTGGTCTTTCGTCTTGTTCTTGTTCTTCTTTTTACCGACGGCCGCTGCCAGCATCAGAAAAACGATGCCGACGACGATCGCGCCGACAAGGCCGGGGTCTCCCATTGCCTCCTCCTTAGATGCATAAAACGCGACAGCTTGGCTGCCGGGCGGCCGCGGCCGCCCGGCATGGTCGGAAACGAAACTAGTAGCCCATGAGCCCGGTCATGGCGGGCAAGTACAGGGCGCTCAGCACGCAGAGCACGACGGTGGGGAACCATGCCTTCTTCAGCCACTCCGCCATGCTGATCCAGCCCTTCTCGTAGCAGATCATCATGATGGAGTCGATGGGAAGCCAGGTGGTGACGCCGCCGAGGATGCCGCCGATACAGGCGATGACCGCGCCGTTCACGCCGGTGGTGGCGGCCAGCGCGATCATGAGCGGCACGGCGACGGACACCGTGGGCGGGCCGACGGGGATGCAGATGTGCAGGATCATCGTGATGAAGCACATGACGAGCACGACGAGCAGCAGCGGCCAAGCGGATGCGCCGGCAAGCACGGTGTTGACGAACCATGCGGCGACGCCGGTGCCCACCAGGCCGGTGGCCAGGGCCTGCACGCCGATGATCATCATGATGATCTCCCAGGGGATGTTCTTGTAGTACTGCTCTTTGCTCAGCAGGTTGATGCCGGGGACGAAAGCGATAACCGTGAAGGCGAAGGCGACGAGCATGGAGTTGATCTGCGGGAACCACGTGCTCATGATCATCAGGCCGAAGGCGATGACGAACCAGACGATGAGCTTGATCTCGATGACGGTCATCTTGCCGTAATCGGCGAGCTTGGCGGACACGACCGACAGGGCCTCCGGTTTGATCTCCTCGATCTTGAACACCTTGGAGCACCAGAAGCCGGAAATGACGGACACCACCAAGGCCAGCGGGATGTTGACGGCGCACCAGGCCAAGAACGTGACGCGCACCCCCATGTAGGTTTCGACCAAGGTCATGCACAGGATGTTCAGCGAGTTGCCGATTGGCGTGCCGATGCCGCCGATGGCGGCCGCCGCGGCAACGGACACCGTGAGCGCTTTGGCGAGACCGGATTTGCCCTTGATTCCGCCGTTCGCCTCGACGATGGACAGGCCGATGCCGATGAAGATGGCGGAGGCGGCGAGGTCGGAGACGAACATCGACAGGACCGACGTGGCCACCGAGAAGCCGATGATGAGCTTCGTCGTGCTGTTGCCCGCGAACTTCAGGGCCGCGCTGGCGACGCGATACGGAATCGGCGTGGACATGACGGCGCCGGACACCGTGAACACGAACAGGCAGTAGATGGGCACGAGCAGGCTGGACGAATTGAACACGCTCGCCTGGGTTTCGGTCGACGCGTAGGGCAAGATTCCCGTTAGGGGTATCAGCAGGAATATCAGCACGACCGTGACGATGAACGGCAGGGCTTCGGTGACCCATAGGATGATGCAGGCGAGCAGGATGCCGACCGCCGACATGGCGGTTCTCTCCAGGCCGGTCGGCACCGGGCAAACGAACTGGAAGAACAGGAAGACCAACGCTGCCACGACGATGGCGATGAGCTTTTTCATCTGCTTGCCGTTGGCGGTTTGGTTCGGTAGTGTGGCTGTGGTTGCGCTCAAGATAACCCCTCCTTCGATATGTGGTGGTTTCCCCTCGACACGTTCCCTTCGGTCTTATGGGCCTCCGCTTCCCGCTTCGCATCCCGAGCCGACACGCCCGGTGGGGCGACGTCGGGGGGTTTCGGGTTGGCGAAAGACTTCTCGACGGTTTTGCCGCACCTTCCGCAAAACGAGCAAAACGCTCCGCAGCTGCCCAATCTCGCTCATCTCCCTTGCGAGGGGGGATGCGACGCGGACCCTTCGCATCCCCCGACTTCGAATCGACGTGTCGCTTCGGTCCTAAGGAACGAGGATCGCCGCTTTCTTGCCCTTGGCGGCAAGCTTTTGGGCGCATTCCTCGATCGTTCCGATCTCAAGGCACTTGGCCTGGCAGGACTGCACGCAGGCGGGAAGCTTTCCCGCCGCGACGCGCTCTTCGCACATGTCGCACAGCTCGCCCGGAAGCGCCAGGTAGTCCCAGTGCCAGGAGCCGTCAGCGTGCTGGCGCGGCTTGTCCTCGAGGACTTTGATTCCCCAATCGTCGATTCCGCACTCGATTTCGTTGCGGCATGCGACTTCGCAGCTGTGGCAACCAGAGCAGAATTCGTAGTCGATGTACAGGGCCATTTGCGTCATTTTCAGTACCTCCTTCTCTTTCAAACGGTTCTAAGCCTGCTTGGTTTCGTCGGTGGGACGCCATACCTGCTGGTAGGTGAACTCGGCCTGGCGGCTGGGCTCCAGGAAGATGCCGGTGTTGTCGGGATCGTTCGGGCCTCCCTCGCCCTCGACTTTCTTCAGCGAGCAGATCATCTGCTTGAACGTGTTGCCGAAGCCCATCACGCCGTTCACGCTGTTGGGCATGAGCACGTTGATGTTCGACTTCCAGTTGCCGAACAGGTTGGGTTCCTCGCCGTCTTCCTCGGGGTACCACCAGCCGTGCATGGCGTGGCACACGCCCTCCTTGATGGTGGGCACCACGTGGGCGCGCTGCCGCACGGCGCCGTAGGGCGAGGCGATCTCCACCCAGTCGTCCTCTTCGATGCCGAGGCGCGCGGCATCGGCGGGGTTGAGGTCGATCTGCGGATACGGGGTGATCTGGCGCAGGCTGGGAACCTGCTTGTGCTCGGAATGGAAGAACTCCTGGCGACGGGCGCCCGTGGTGAGGATGAAGGGGTACTTCTCCATGAGCTCGGGCGTGCGCTCGGGGCCGTAGGCGGGATCCTCGTAGTAGGGCAGGGGGTTCTCGCCGAACTGCTCGTACATGTAGGAGTACAGCTCCACGCGGCCCGTGCTGGTGGGGAAGCCCACCTGTCCGTCGGGACGCAGCTTGCCGATCTCGTACTTGTAGTACGGCTCGTTGGACATGACGGTGACCTTCTCGCGCAGCTCCTCGTAGGGCAGCCACGAGCGCATGACGTGGAAGTTGTCGTAGTCGGTCTGGGTCTCGAAACGGTTCCAGAAGTCGGGGTACATCTTCTTGCCCACGGCCATCATGGCCTCGACGTCGGACTTGCATTCGCCCACCTGCACGCACTTGTTCTGCGCGCCGTAGAACGACGAGTTCAGGCCGTAATGAGTGACCACCATGCCGTCGTGCTCGATGGTGGAGGCGATGGGCAGGAACACGTCGCAGCAGGCCATGGTGGTGGGGTTCATGAACAGGTCGGCCGCGCAGTTGAAGTCGAGCTTTTTGAGCGCCTCGTACCAGCGCTGCGGCTCGGCGGAGATGGCGGTGCCGATGGGGTTCGACGAGATGAAGTGCGCCATATGGATCTTGTAGGGCTTCTCGGTCTCAAGCGCCTTCAGGAACTCGTCGGGCATGACCGTCCACAGGATGGAGCCCATGGCCGGGTACTTGTCGATGCCCACGCGCTTCGCCCACGTCTCCTCGGTCATGATGCCGTTCTTGAACGCGAGCTCCAGCGTGGAGTCGGTGGCGTCGTCCACCTTCTCGTCGGCGGAGATGGAGCCGCCGTCGCGCACGACGTTGCCCTGGTCGTCGCCCATGCCGAGCGTCGTGCCGCCGGGCGCGTCGATGAAGCCGGTGATGGCCATGAGCGCGATGAGGCACTGGCCGAGCTGGGTGCCGTTCGGGTTCTCGTCCACGGCGAGGCCCCAGGCCACGCTGCTGGGCTTGGCGTTGCCGTACAGCCGTGCCGCGCGCCAGATCTGCTCTTCGGGCACGCCGCAGATCTCGGCGGCTTTCGCGGGCGGCATGTCCTGTACACGCTCGACGAGCTGCTCGTAGCCGTAGCACCACTTGTCGATGAAGTCGTGGTCCACGAGGTCGTCGTGCGCCATGACGTAGATGAACGCCATGGCCAGCGCCGTGTCGGTGCCGGGGCGCAGCTGCAGCACTTCCTCGGAGCGCGTGCCGAGCCAGGTCACACGTGGGTCGACGCAGATGAGCTTCGTGCCGAACTGGCGCACCATCTCGATGACGGCGTGGCCGTACAGGCCGTCGGGGTTGCTGCGCAGCGGCTCCTTGCCCCAGATGAGGATGCACTCGGGGGCGACCCAACCCTCGTGCTCGTAGCGGTCCTCGAACTTCTGGGCGTAGTCGATCTCGGGATAGCCGCCGCCGATCATGAAGGCGGTGTTCGTCATACGTGGGCCGTAGCACGACCAGCCGGCCTGGGCGTACACGGAGTTCGGCGTGCCGAACACGAGGTTCGCCCACTGCGGGTACCAGTTGTTGCCCTCGCGGCCGGTTCCGCCGAACACGCAGATGGCCTCGGCGCCGTACTTCTCGGTGATCTCGCGGGCGTTCTTGGCGATGAGGTCGGTGGCCTCGTCCCACGTGCACCGCTCCCACTTGTCCTTGCCGCGGTCTTCCTTGGCGCGCTTCAGCGGGTGCGTGATGCGGTCGGGATGGTAGATGTACTCCGGAAGCGCTAGGCAGCGCGTGCACAGCGAGCCTTTGGTGATGGGGTGCTCGGGGTCGCCTTCAACCTTCGTTACCTTGCCGTCTTTGACGTGCACCTGCAAACCGCATCCCACCGGGTGGCACCCCGGGGGCGACCATGCGCAGGTCCTGAAGATGGTCTCCTCGCCCTCTTGCCTCTTCCACTCCGTCATGTTCCTCTCCTTTCGCTCGTTTTGGAAACGATGAACGCACGAAGTTTGGTTTCCCCTCGATGCGCCTTCATTGTCCGAGCGAGAGGCCGCCGCGAGTAGCCGTCTAAAATGTTCGGCGTGACAAAAGGAATTTGTCAGCGGGCGCTCAGCGCCGGTCAACGGGCCGTCTCGTACCAAAAGTCTGATGCCCGTTCGAGCCTCTGGTGCAATACCGAATCTAAAGTCCGATGACGCCTTTCTCGATGTGGGGTAGGTTTCGAAGGTGGGGGCCGTGTTCGAATTCCCATCGAATCACAGGAAATTTCGCAGCTAGAGCGATTGACTTCTACGGTATTATTGGTGCATCGGTAGGGCGTACAAGGGGAGGATCTAGAGAACGAGTCAATCGAACCTGGCCGCAGCGGCGGATGGCCGCGCGAGCGGTCGACGCATCCCCGGGCCCTGCCGCAGCATCGATACGAGTCAAAACCAAGTCTATGGGGGTGGACGTTGTTTGACAAAGCGACAGGGACCCAAAGCGCCATCGTAGCGAAAGCGGATTCGTCGAAGAGCGCGTCGGAGGGACGGTTCGTCGTGAACGTTCCCGTCGTGGCGAGCATGGCGGGCGCGTCGCTGTGCTTCGCCTGGGTGTTCGGAACGCTGGTGCTGTTCTCCTCATCGTCGGCCGCCGGCCAGTACCGGTTGCCGCTCCTCGTGTCCTTCGCCATCGCCTACGGCGTTCTGCGCCTTTTTTCCGATCGTCTCCAGCGGCGGCGCAGGACGCTTGCCGCCGTCTCCTTGGCGTGCTGCCTGCTGCCGCTTCTCGACCCTCTGCTCGCGTTCGGCTCGAACCTGGAGGCGGCGAGGATGCTCGCGTGCTGTGTCGCGCCCGGGCTTGGAGGCGCCATCGCCGTTTCCTTGTGGCTCGAGTCCTGCTGCCGGCTCGCCCCGCAGAGGACGCGCGCCGTCCTTTCGTTCTCCCTGCTGTTCGCCACGGTGCTCTGCGGCCTTGTTTTCGCGGTCGAGCACGAGCTGCGCCCGTTCTTCGTCGCCGCCCTCGGCGCTTTTTCGGCTGCGGTCTACCTGGCGCAATGGCAGGCGTTCCCCGTTGCGAGGAACCTGGCCGACGTCTCCGCGGAAGACTCCGACGAACGGTCGCGCATCACGCCCAACTCCATCATACTCACGGCCTCAAACTCGCTGGCGCAGGGGTTCGCCCTGTACGGCATGCTGGACTTCGGATCGAGCGGGTCCACGGGGAGGGTCGTCTGCCTGCTGGCGTTCGCGCTGTTCCTCTGCCTGGCGATCGACTCGCTCAAGGCGTTCATCATCAGGGAGTCTATCATCAGGTACCTCATGCTCCCCCTGATAGCCACCTGCCTGCTCCTCATGGTTTTCATGCCCGAGTCGACCTGGGAGTGGTTTTGCGCGGCCGTCCTCGTCGTCTCGCTGCTTCCCTACACGAGCGCCATGTTCGCAACCTGCGAGCATATCGTGCGGGACGACCTCGCGCCCTTCCGAACGGTCGGGAAGATCCGGACGGTTTCGACGCTCGGGGTGGCGCTTGGATGGTGCGCGGGCTGGGTGGCCTTCCCGGGCGGGCTGCTCGAGGGAAGCGCGTTCGGCGTCAGCGTGGCCGTCCTCGTCATCGTGCTCATCGTCATCACCATCGTGTTCGACCAGAAGAGCCTCTATCCCGGCAGCGAGGAGGCCGCGCCCGAGGAGGATGGCGGGGAGGACGCCCGGCACGGCCAGTGGACGCGGCGCTGCGAGGCGTTCGCGGAAGAGGTGGGGCTGACGGCCCGCGAGACCGAGGTCATGCTGCTCCTCGCGCGCGGGTTCAGCGCGGAGCTCATCCAGGAGCGCCTCTACATCTCCAAGAGCACGGTGAAGTGCCATACGTACAACATCTACAACAAGGCGAACGTGCACTCGCGGACCGACCTTATCCGCCTCATCGAGGCGGGCGGCCCCTATTGCATCCGCGAACAGGAGAAACGTTCCGCCTAAGCCTTTTTTGTCGAGTTCCGAAAACCAAGTTTTGACCCTAATTCCCGATGCGCCGCACCCGGTGCTTCGCGTACCGTGCGCCTCGAGGCCTCATCTTCGAATCGCTAACGACAAAGATCAAGGCAAGGGGGTTGAAGAAACATGTCTGAATTGGCATCGGGCAAGAAGAAGTACGGCGCTGCCGTCAAGTTCGCCGTCCTCACGCTCATTCTGGTGCAGAACACCCAGGCGATGTGCTCGCCGACACTCGCCGCCATCCAAGCGGCGTTCCCCGAGGCGGACGTGACCGTCGTTCAGATGGTGAACACCATCCCGGCTATCGTCATGATCGTGTCCTCGGCCGTTTGCGGGCCCCTATCGCGAAAGATGGGCTACAAGTGGGCGGGGCTTTTGGGCATGGCGTTCGCGCTCGTGGGCGGCATCATGCCCGCCATCTACCATCCGTCCATCGTGGCCGTGGTGGTGGAGCGCGCGGTGTTCGGCATCGGCTACGGCATGGTGTTCGCCATGGCCATCGCGGCCTGCGGCGACTTCTGGCGCGGCAAGGAGACCACGACGATGGTGGGTCTGGTGACCGCGTTCGCCGGCGTCGGGGGGATCGCCTACAGCCTCATCGCGGGATGGCTCACAGACATCAGCTGGACGGCTCCGTACTGGTTCTACGCGATCATCATCGTGTGGGCCGTGTACTACGCCGTGTTCATGCCCAACTACTCGGACCTGCCCAAGGAATCGTTCGCTGCGGCGGGCGACGGCGGGAAGAAGAAGTTCTCCCTCGCGGGCTTCGGCTCGAAGTACTGGGCCTTCCTCGCCGTGACCACGGTTTGCATCGGCACCATGACCGCGTTCATCAACAACGCCGCCATCTGCATCGTCGGCTTGGAGCTGGGCACAGGCGCCACGGTGGGCCTGGTGATGACCGGGTTCTCCATCGGGCTCATGCTGGGCGGGTTCGCGTACATCCCGGTGTACCGGGCGCTCAAGCGCATCGCGCTGCCGTGCTGGATGCTGCTGTACGGAATCATGCTGCTCGTGACGATGCTCTTCCCGAGCCTGCCTATGTTCTTCGCCTGCGCGTTTTTGTGCGGCATCGCATTCGGCACCATCAACGCGGCGTGGTCGGACATGGCGAACAAGAAAGTGGTGGATCCGCACCGTTCCGCCGATGGGTCGTCGTTCTACGTGGCCATGCAGGGCGTGGGGCAGTTCATAGCCCCGTTCTGGCTGGCGGCCGTGGCGGCCGTGGCGGGTCTGACGTCCGGCAACCTGTTCTACCAATGGTACCCGGCCGTCGTCATCCTCATCGTGTCGGCCGTGGTGCTCATCGTGCTGGCGGTCGTCAACAAGAACAAGGTGGAGTACGAGCGCGACGAGCCGGTCGACGAGCCGGACCAGGCCGACGACCTGCAGCAGGCTGCCGTCTGATCGGGTTTTCGCGACGCATCTGCGAGGCGGGAGGGCTTTCGAGCCGAATGCCGAGCGCATCCCGCCTCCTCCGCTCATGAATGAGTCAAGGAAGAAGGAGGAGAAACTATGTCCGCATTCGATTACCAGGCGTTCCTCGACAACGTCGACCGCAAGGCCTACCACGAAGGCGAATGGCAGTGGGAAGAGGACGGCTTCACCGTCACCCGCACCTACAACTACACGTATCCCGGCTGCCACGACTCGTGCGGCGTGCTGCTCTACGTCAAGGACGGCGTGCTCGACCACGTGGAGGGCGACCCGCTCGACCCCTGCGTGAACGGCAAGCTGTGCATGCGCTGCCTCGACCTGCCTGAGATGGTGAACAACGACCACCGCATCAAGTACCCCATGAAGCGCGCCGGCGAGCGCGGCGAGAACAAGTGGGAGCGCATCACGTGGGAAGAGGCGCTCGACATCGTTGAGAAGTTCATCGTCGAGGAGATCGACGGCAAGGGCTTCGGACGCGAGTCCATCGTGGTGGGCCACGGAACCGGGCGCAACATCAACTGGCAGATACCGTTCATCGCCGGCGCCTGCTTCGGCACGGCGAACTGCGGCGGCATCTACTTTTCCGGCTGGTCGTGCTACATGCCGCGCGTGTGCGGCGCCGCCGGACCCTTGGGCGATTACCCGGTTGTGGACTGCGCGCAGGCGCAGGAGAAACGTTACGCGGCCGAGGAGTGGGAGCGCCCCGACGTCATCGTCGTGTGGGCGAACGAGCCGCTGAAGTCGAACGCCGACGGGTTCATCGGCCACTACCTCATGGTGTGCCACCAGCTTGGCAGCAAGATCATATCCATCGACCCCGTGCTCACGTGGTGGGGTGCCCATGCCGACGTCTGGTTGGCGCCCAACCCCGGCACCGACGCCGCCCTCGCGCTGGCCATGGCGAACGTCATCATGGAAGAAGACCTGATCGACCACGACTTCGTCGACAAGTGGGTGGCGTACTACGACGAGTTCAAGGCGCATTGCGCGCAGTTCCCGCCCGAGTGGGCCGCGCCCATCACGAGCGTGGACGCCGACGACATCCGCGCCGCCGCGCGCCTGTACGCCTCGGCGAACCGCGGCATGATCCAGTGGGGCCTCGCGTTCGACGCCTCGTCGGCTTCGTGCATGCACTGGGTGCAGACCGTGTGCGCCATCATGGCCGTCTGCGGCGACATCGAGAAGCCCGGCACGCACATCCTCGTGCACAACGCCTACGAGATGAACGCCGGCTATTCGTCGGCCGACGTGTACGGGCGCCCCGAGGCCGTGGCCAAGAAGTTCAAGAAGGCCTACATCGACATGCCGGGCGTCGACTTCGTGGGCATGTCCAACCCCGACGCGATGGCGTACGCGCTGGAGACGGGCAAACCCTATCCCATAAAGATGTTCTGGGCGCAATCGCAAAACGCCATCGCCGGGCACGAGGAGCCGGCGCCGCGCGCGTACAAGTACATGATGGACATCCCGTTCATCGTCTACGTCGACCCCGTCCTCACCCCCTCGGCCGTGGCTTTCGCCGACCTGGTGCTGCCCGTGGCGGCCTCGTGCGAGCGAGACTCCGTGCGCACGTGGTGGGTGCCGCTGCGCGCCATGAAGAAAGTCACGCAGTTCTACGAGGCGAAGACCGACGAGGAGATAGCCATCTGGCTGGGCGAGCGGCTCAACCCCGCGCTGTTCGGGCCGGGCAAGCGCTTCGAGAAGGCCATCGACCTGTCCAACGAGTACATGACGACGGGCCTCGCCGCGATCGACGAGGACGGCAACGTGCGCAAGGGCAACTTCGCCGGTTCGACCGACGAGGAGGGCGGCGTCAAGCGCAACATCAAGGACGAGGCGGAAACCGGTTGCCCCTACCGCGACCACCGCTCGCTCGTCGAGGCCGGCGGGCACTCCTACGACCCGTGGAACGCCACCTATTACAAGCACGAGAAGGGCATGCTCCGCCCCGACGGGCAGGTGGGGTTCAACACGCCGTCCGGGCGCATCGAGCTCATCCCCACCATCTTCGAGGCGTGGGGCATCCCGCAGTACCCGGTTTACACGCCGGTTTCGAAGAGCAAGGACACGACGCCCGAGGTGTTCGAAGAGTATCCGTACTACTTCGTGAACGGCACGCGCTCCTACGAGTTCTTCCACACCGAGCACCGCATGGCGGAGACTATGCGCGAGTTCCACCCCGAGCCCCTGGTGAAGATATCGCCCAAGACGGCCGAGAAGGAGGGCATTGCCGACGGCGAGTGGGTTTGGATCGAGAACGAGGACGGCCGCTGCATGCAGAAGGCCAAGGTCACCAACGAGGTTGACGAACGGGTCATCGTCGGCGAGCACGGCTGGTGGAAGCCGGAGGAGGATCTTGCGAAACCCCATTTCGGAGGCGCGTTCGACTACAACCCCAACAACTTGACGCACGCCTACGAATCGGGACCCGGCAACATCGGCGCGCCTATCAAGTGCCTGCCCGCCCGGATCTGCAAGGTGCGCGAGGGCGATGTCATGCCGGGCGTCCAGGTTGCGGAGTTGGGGGGCTTCCGCGAGTACGAGCCGATGAAACCTTAAGGTAAGGGAAAGGAGCGGAGCAATGAAGGGAATCCTCATCAACTACGACTACTGCACGGGCTGCCATTCCTGCGAGGTGGCGTGCAAGAAGCATCTGGATCTGCCCAAGGGCGAGTTCGGGATAAAGCTGTCCGAGACGGGCCCGTACGCCTACGAGGGAAAGCCCAAGGGCCCCGACAAATGGGAGTGGACGTGGCTTCCCGTGGTCACGAAGGCGTGCGACCTGTGCGCCGACCGCGTGGAGAAGGGGAAGATGCCCATGTGCGTCCAGCACTGCCAGGCCTGGTGCATGCACTACGGAGAGGTGGAGGACCTGGTGAAGCAGATCGACGGCACGACGCGCTTCGCCCTGTTCGCGCCGAAGCAGTGACGGCAAGGGCGGTGCGCCGAGGGTAGGCTACCGGTCGGGTCGCGCGCTGGAAGGCGCGGCCCGACCGCGCGGACGCGTCGACGAAGGAGGGACGGCTATGTGCGGGTTGTTCTGCATCAAGTGCGGCAGATGCCGAGGGGAACAGAAATCGGCCGACTCCGCCGCGTGCATCCGCTGCGGGGCGAGCGTTCCGCTCGGTGCGGCGTTGTGCCCGCGGTGCGGGTCGCGCATGCCGCCCCCTCCGGGAATCGGAGGCCGTCCTGCGAACGCATCGCCGAAACCGAGCCGTCTCGAAGGGACGGTTCGGGCATCGATTACAGGAGGTGATTAGGGTGAGAGACGGCGCTGTCAAGACGCCCCGCTACGCGTGGGTCGTGGTGTTCGTCATTCTGTTTTCCGCGTGCGCCGGTCCGGTAAACATGTTCAACGTTCCTCCGGCCGCCTCGGTGATCATTCCTCGCTACGGGATAGACACCGTCGCCATCGGCATGCTGGTGTCGGTGTTCTCGTTCGCCGCGGTCGTCATGGCGTTTCCCGCCGGCGGCCTGTGCGACAAGCTGGGTTTGAAGAAGGTCGTCGTCATATCGGCCGGCCTCACGGCGGCGGGCTCGATCCTCGCCTGCTTCAGCGGGGGCAACTACGCGTTCTTCCTGCTCTGCCGCGTGATCATCGGTTTGGGTTTCGGCTTGTACCAGGTGGCGTGGCCTCCGCTGATGGGCATATGGTTTCCCGAGAAGACGCGCGGGACGGCCATGGGCATCATGGGTGCCTACGCCGGCATCGGCACCATCGTCGACCTCAACGTCATCCCGCGCTTGCTCGACTACGGCTACGACCTCGTGCTCGTGTTGTCGGCCGTGTGGTCGGTGCTCGCGCTCGTGGTGGTGTGCGTGATGAACCTCACTCCGAAGGTGAACTTCGTAGAGGAGGAGGCCAAGGGCAAGGTCATGCCGAAGGAGAGCTCTTGGGCCGATTTGCTGAAAACGCCGACCGCCTGGATGATCGGCATCGTGTTCCTCATCTTCGCCTGGATATGCGCGGGCGGCGTGAACACGTACTACCCGGTGTACCTGACGGAGGATTTCGGCATCGACGCGGTGACGGCGAACGCCATGGTGAGCGTGTGCAGCGGCTTGTCGGTGCTGTCGTTCGCCGTGGGCTTCACGATGGACTTGACGGGCAAGCGCAAGAGGTGGCTGATCGCCTTCGGGCTTTCGTACCTGCTGGGAGTCGTGCTCATGTACTCCATGCCCACCATTCCCGGCGTGTGGGCCGGCATCTTCTTCGAGGGCGTCGCCTGCGCGGGCATCCCGGTGTGCGTGCGCACGCTGGCGGTTGAGAACCTGCCCCCCGGCATGACGAACAAGGCGCTCGCGCTCATCACGTTCTGCACGACGCTCGGCATCGCGTTCGGCGCGTCCCTTTACGCGCTCGCCGCCGACGCCACGTCGTTCAAGGCCGCCGGGCTGGTTATGCTGGGCGGGTTGGCGCTCGTGTCGGTGGTGTGCTCCTTCTTCATCAAAGAGGCGAAGCGCAAGCATGACGGGGAATTGGTCGGCGAACCGCAGGAAGCGGTCGAATGCGACACGGCGGACGAGCTCGGCTGCAGCGCGGAAGGCTGGGAATAGGCAGGGCGGGATCGTGCTTCGCCGAAAGGCGCGCCTGTCAGGCCGCAACGTACGAGGCGCCAAGGGCGTGGGGCGGTTTTTCATACGCAGAGGCATAGCCCTGCCGGTATGAGAGTCGGCCTTCATACTCGCTTTGCCCCCGCCCCCTTGTTACCATGATTGGCAGTACCTATGCGGAACGCGGCGCCTCGGCGTCGCGTTCCATCGACTGCGTTTCAGGCAATAAGGCGAAAGGGGAGCCATATCATGAGAATGCCTTTGGACGAGCTCGTCAAAACCGACGGAAACCGCGAAGCGTTCGACCGCGTCATCGATATCACCGAGAAGCACGACAAGCCCGAGAAGCTGTTCCTCGTGGGCCCGAAGGAGTCCGGCAAGACCACGCTTCTGCGCGCCCGCCAGCTCGACAAGGACCTGCTCTCCACGAAGAGGGTGCTCTACCGCCCCTGCGCAGAGCTGCCCGAGGCCATGCGCGCCGAGGTCTACGACGGCTTCTTCGAAGATCTGGGCACCTACGAGGTGCTGTTCCTGGACGACTTCGAAGGGTTCTTCGAAGACGCGGAGCTGGGTCCCATGATGTGCAAGCTGCTGCTGGGCGAGCGCGCGCAGCACGGTTTGGACACCGTCATCACTTCGACCAAGCCCTTGTCCGAGTACGATCTGTCCGAGTTCGGCGGCATGTTGGACGACTTCGAGGAGATCGCCATCGAGGCGCTCGATGCCGACGGCCTGGTGACGTACGTGCAGGGCCTCGTCGAGGACTACACCGAAGAGGGCAAGAGCCCGGTGCTCGCGCCGGAGGCCATCGAGTACATCGCCCGCGATCTGGGCCAGACGCCCACGATGATCCGCAAGGCCACCCACTTCCTCATGACGCAGTACGAGGGAGAGCCGGGCGCGGAGCTTTCCCGCGATTTCGTGGAGCAGGCGCTGGCGTAAAGCCGGGGTAGGAGATCGCGGGAAAACGAGGGCCTGTCGCTTCGGCGACGGGCCCTCGTTTTCTTCGACGGGAGCTTGGTCGTAAAGCGCACGACCTTACGCATCAAACGGTAGCCCCGGATGCTGCCGGTTCGACGTCTACGAGCTTGATCCAGTAGACGATATCCCGTCCGGCAAGGGGATGATTGAAGTCGAGCGTCGCCACCTGGTTTTCGATGCTCACGACGGTGGCGGGGATCGGCTCGGCGTTGCGTGGCGTCGTCCAGCCGATTATGTGACCGACGGGGAGGTTCTCTCCGTTCGGTATACGGTACGTGGGCACGCGCTGCAGCGCTGCCTCGTCGCGCTCGCCGTACGCCTCGGCAGGTGCGAGTTCGAGGATCCGCTCATCTCCGGGTTCCATGTCCAAGAGCGCTTCTTCAAGCGCTCGCATGACTTGGTGCCGGCCTAAGATCACCTCGTGCGGGGTGCCCTCGCAGTCGTCGAATACCTTTCCGTCGGGAAAGCTTCCCCGGTACAAGAACCGGGCACGTTGCCCTTTGCTCGGCATGGCGCATCCTCCTTTCGATCCCGGCTCAGTGCCAGCGCTGGGAGGTGAGGAAGAACCCCTCGACGGGCTTGATCTCGCTGTCGTCGTCTACGAGCGCCGCCGCTTGTTCTTGGGCGTTCCCGCAGATTTCGCTGACAGGGGCTTTCGTTTCCTGCTCGTTTTCCGTCATCTCGGCCGGTGCGGCCTTCTTTTTTTCTTCCATGGTGTCCTCCTTGTCGCGGTTGCGGCCAGAAGCCGGGTTGGACGGGCGGCCGCCCCGCGGGTGGCTCGCATCGTCGGCGCTGCGGCTTCGCTTGCGTTCGATGGTACCCGCAACGGGACGGCGTGCCTATCGTAAGCGCGGTATGAGACGCTCCGATGATATCGTCCCTCGCATTCGATAGCGTGCCCTCGTGCGGTTCGCTATGGTTGCTTGCAGGGTGTTGGCGAAGGAGGGGCAATGGATGGGAAAGACGACGGCGCTCGAAAGGGAACGCGCCAGAATCCTCTTGCAATAGGATTGGTTATGCTGGCTGCCGGCGTGTCGGTAGCCATGATCCAGTACAAGGTCCCCACCATCTTAAGCGATCTCATGGTCCGGTTCTCGATGGATGCCGAGGCGGCGTCATGGCTCATGTCCGCGTTCACCTTGGTGGGTGTGTTCGTGGCTTTGCCGGCGGGGTTGCTCGCCCAGCGATTCGGCGCGAAGAACATGATGGTTGCGGCGTTGGGCATCGCTCTTGTCGGGTCTGGTATCGGCCTTGCCGCGGGAACGTCTGCGATGCTCGTTGCCTCGCGCGCGGTAGAGGGGGCGGCCTTAACCATTTTGACCACCTGCGGGCCTTTGGTGGTGCGGGCGTGCGTGGATCCTGGCAAGGTGGGCACCGCCATGGGGATATGGGGAATCTGGGGGTGCGTGGGTTCGACGGTGGCGGCCGTGGTAACGCCGACCGTGTTCGAGACGATGGGCTTCGCGGGCGTGTGGGTGGCGTTCGCCGCCGTTGTAGCCGTTGCGGCCGCTCTGGTTCTCGTTGCCGTGAGGATGCCCACCGCTCGGGCGGCGTCTTCCTCGGTTGACGGCCAATTGTCGGCAAAGTCCGTAGCCGAAGACCCGGTTGTGGCTCCCTCTTTGCGCGCGCACGGCCGGGAGCTGTTCTCGCGCGATGTTCTGCTCTTCTTCGGCGGATTTTCGACGTTCAACATCTGCCTTCTAGCGGTGCTCGCCTACGTTCCGACGATCCTTCAATCCCAAGGAGTCGATCCGACGCTTTCGGGGCTCATCAGCACGGCTCCCATGATCCTGTCGGTGGCGTCTTCGCCGCTGTTTGGCGTGCTCTCCGATCGAGTCGGCCGCTGCAAGCCCTTGCTGGTTGCGGCATGCGCGGTAATGGGCCCCTGCACGTTTCTCCTCTACACGGAAACCGACGCGCTTTTATGGACGGCCGTGGCAGTGATGGGTTTGGTCGGGATGGGCGGCGTCGGCCTCTTCCTTTCGGGATTCGTCAAGCTCTTGCCTCGACCCGAACTTGCGTCGCCGGGAATGGGCGTTATGGTGATGGTTCAGGGCTTGGGGCAATTTTTGGGCACGTTTCTTGTGCAAATGCTTCTCGGGCCCGATTTGAGCAACGTGTTTTTCGCGGGCGTTGTGCTCATGGGGCTGGGCTTGCTGGGAACCCTGCTGTTGGTCCTTTGCCGCTTCCGTTAGCACCTGGATGAGGAGGCGGGCAGCGCGTTTCATACTTCATGTACGATGGCTCGCTGCGGCCGGGGGTAGTAGAGTCCCCGGTAATAACGATGTCGGCGTTGGTCCTCGGAAACCGTCGTTCGATACGAGTCGAGATGTGCAGATGCCGAAAAAACGCTAGGTTTCCCGTGGGGGAAACGATCGATAGCGTAAGGTGAAAAGGCTGGTCGATGATGCTTTTTGTTGACTCGGCAGCTTGTCTATAACCTGAATGCACGAAGGGGGCTCGTTATGGATACTTCACCAGAGCGCGAGGATGCTGTCGAGGCACCCGTTCGGCCGATAGGCGAGAACGGTGGCGACTTCGAAGCGGTTTTGGTGGATGGCTGCCTTGGCTTCGGCGTGGGCATGGGCAACGGCGTGCTGATTCTCGTCGCATCGCTTTGCTCCACCGTCGACCTTCAGCAGGGAAGCGTCGTGGCGGTGGCCACGGCCCTTGTCGTGGCCACCGCGCTGCGTGCGGGCCAGCTCGCCGCGGACGCCCTGCAGACCGATCTCGGTCGCCGCGCCATTCTTTGCTGCCAGGCGACGGCCTCCGTCGCGGCAATGGCGGCCTTGGGGCTGTCCATCCCGCTGGCCTCTGCGGCGCTGGCTGGTGTCGGATTGGTGGCGACGGCCTTCCTGTACGGCCGCTTCCTCGAGCGACTGGCGCGCAAAGCCCTCATGCTCGTGTTCGACCTTGCGTTCATGTACGTCGGCCTCATGTTGCTCGTGTTCTCGCAGATGGCGTTTTGGTACTCGTATGCGATGCTGTTCGTATCGGTTGCGCTTTGCGCCGTTGTCTCCCTGTTGTTTGCGCGCAAGCCTTACCAGTACAGCGATCTGGTGGCCGCGGCCGACTCGAAAAAGCGCAGCATCAAGGTGAAGGGGAACAACCACACGCTGCTTCTGCTCGGATTCATGCTAAGCGGCTCTCTGCTGGCGTTTTTCCTCGGATATCCTCCCGAAATCGTGGTCGTTGCCTTGGGCGCTGCGGTCGGTTTGGCGGGAATATTCTCGCTTCTGCTCGAGCAGACCGACGAGCGCAGGTACAAGGAGGCTTTGAAGAAGAGCCCCGCCTTCACTGCGGCGCTCCTTTTGCTCCCCCTGCCGGTTTCGCCCAGCGAGGTGCAGCTCGCGCTTCTGTGCGCGTACACCTGCCTGGTGAGTCTGAACGTTATCGTCTTGCTGAACGCGGTGGTTGAAACGTCTCGTTTCGACATGATCTCGCCCGTGTGGTTGTTCGGGCAGGAGGGGTCGGTGTTCTTCGCGGGCATAGCCGTAGGAGGGGTTTTGTTCTCTGTTGGAGGGCTGGCCTCGGGGAACGCGCCGCTGGCGCTGTACGCGACCTGCGCGGCAGCGGTCGTCGCATGTGCGTGGATGCAGATTCGCGTGAACTACCAAGTGTACCCGTTCGAACCGGTTATCGAGACGAGCCTCGATGACGAGACGCGCGCATATAGAGAGTACGACGGCCAGCGCAAGACGCTCTGGCAGCAGAAGCGCGAGATCGCCTGCGAGCGCTACGGGCTTTCGCCGCGCGAACGGGAGATACTGCAGATCCTGCTCAAGGGGCGCGACGCCAAGTACATAACCGATACGTTCTACATCTCGCAGTCCACCGCGAAAACGCACATCTACAACATCTACCGCAAGTTCGGTATCCACTCCCGCCAAGAGCTTCTCGACTTCATCGAGGGCATCGAGGTTTCGGACGATTCCGGGGGTTTGGTCGGCGCCGCTGGCGATGAGGCAGTCTGAGGCTCGTTCGAGTGCCTCGTACGGGGAGCATGAGGTTGAGAAAAACCGCCTCGTATTCCTTCGAATGTTCGTTTTCCTCATTTGCGGCCCATTCCCGAGCTGCCTTTCGACGCGGAATAATCGCGTTGGTGCTCCGGGTTTCCTGACCCCGCGGGCGCGATCTTCGTTTATGGGGGAGCCGTAAACACCGGGGAAGAGAGCGAACATTACCGAAGGAGGGCCCTTATGGCAGTTAAAACCAAGAGTACGGATTCAAGTTACGGGTGGGTGGTGCTTGCCGTGACGTTTTTGGCCGGCTTCACCGCACCGGCCAATATGGCCAAGGTGACGGCGCTGGCACCGGTGGTCATGCAGACGTTCGGCTTCGGACCCGACACCCTGGGATGGGTAATCGCGCTGTTCTACGTGCTCGGCTTCGTCATGGCGTTTCCCACGGCAGGACTCATCAACAAGTTGGGCATACGCAACGTCGTGCTTATCGCCATCGGGTGTGCGGCGCTCGGCTCGGCCATAGGCGCCATGACCACGGACGTGACCGTGTTCATGATTAGCCGCTTCCTTGAAGGGGCCGGCATGGGCGTGATGGGCGTGGCGGGAGCCTCGGCCATCGCTCCTTGGTTCGCGCCCGAGAAACGCGGCTTCCCGCTGGGCATATGGGCCATGTGGGTGGCTTTGGCCATGTGCATCTGCCCGGTGCTGTACGGCTACGTGGTGGATTCGCTCGCCCTGCCGTGGCAGACGGTGTGGTGGGGCACGTTCGTGTTCGACATCGTGGTGGGCATCGTGTTCGTGATCTTCTATCGCGAGCCCGAGAAGCCCTTCCAGACTGAGGAGGACCAGCACGCGGGCAAAGCCGACTTCAAGCGCGCTCTCAAGAACCCTATGCTGTGGGCGCTGGGCATGATCTTCTTCTTCGACGAGGCGGCGTTCATGGCCATCAACGGCTTTCTGACCACGTACCTGACCGAGCAGTTGGCGACGACGCTGGTATGGGCCACGGGAATCGCCTCGGCGTTCGGCGTAGCCGGAGCCATTTGCGCTCCTTTGTGCGGCAAGCTGTCCGACTGGCTGAAGACCCGTAAATGGGTGCTGTTCTTCGCTCTGTGCGGCGGCGTCGCGTACACCGCCGTGGTGTTTATCTGCCCGATCCCCGAACTGTATTGGGGAATCATGGTCTTGGCCGGCATCGCGGGCGGTTTCGTGCCTTCCATCATCTGGGCCGCCACGCCCGACACGGTCGACCCCGACGACGTTCCCGTGGCAAACGGCCTTGTGGCCACGACGCAGAACCTCGGCATGTTCGTGGGCGCCATGTTCATGGGCAACGCCGTTGCGGCGTTCGGGTGGGCCACGGCATCGTACGCCGTGCTGGTGCCCTGCTACCTTATCTGCATCGTCATCTTCTTCGTCGGGCTGCGCAAACTCCGCTGAGCGGCTGAGAGGAGTACCGCATACCGCACGCAAAGACGGCCCTTTGGGGCCGTCTTTTGTATGAGGCGATGATCAGGTAAAACAGGATCGGGCGGACGTTATTCGAACGGGCGGTATGAGGGGTGCCGCGCCTTCGGGACGCAATTCGCAATTCGCGTACGATACCCAGCCGCCCTTCCGTGGCCTAGATTGCAGACAGTGCTCTGCCTCCCCGGACGGCGGGGCTTCGAAAGCAGGTGCCTCGCGGGTCGGATGTGCGGGGTGCCGCGTTCCGCGTCGGGTGCGAAGCCGATCGCATCCGCACCGTCGAACGCAGCAGGATGAAAGGAGCAGCGTTGATCCGCCTTGGTGTGCCCGGCCTTTCGGCCCGGCCGGGGCTCCCGATGCCAAGGCTGCGCGTGGTCGTTTTGCGCCGCGCGCGACGCTCCGGGTGCGGGCAGGACCGCCGGGGAGCACGAGGAAGCGAAGACGAGCAAAGGAGAGGGCATGAAGATTTTCAAAGGCCAGGGAACCGCCGATCTCGGCAAGCCGTGGCGCTACGTCGAGGACGGGCTCACCGTCATCCGCGGCTGCGCATGGTCACCGCCGGGCTGCCACCCCACCGGATGCGGCATCAAGACGTACGTGAACGATCAAGGCGAGCTGGTGAAGATCGAGGGTGACGAGAACCATCCCATAACCAACGGTCGCCTGTGCGTGCGCTGCCTGACGATTCCCGACTACGTTTACAACCCCGATCGCGTGCGCCATCCCATGAAGCGCGCTCGCGAGGATCGCGGCAAAGACGCATGGGAACGTATCACCTGGGAAGAGGCGTTCGATCTGCTTGCCGAGAAGGTGAGTTACTACAAGGACCGCTATGGAGCGGAGTCCATCCTGCTCATGGGCGGCACCGGCCGCGAAGGCGGCCCCATGCTTCCCGCTTACGCCCACTCGGCGCTCGGAACGCCGAACGCCTGCTACACGCAGTCGGGCTATTCGTGCTACATCCCGCGCGTGGCTGGCACCACGTACGTGCTGGGCGCGACCTACCCCGAGATGGACTACGCCGGCGGTTTGCACGGGCGCTACGACGACCCCGCGTTCACGCTGCCCGAGGTCATCGTGTTCTGGGGCAAGGAGCCGCTGCCGTCGAACGGGGACGGCCTGTTCGGCCATGCGGCTATCGACATGATGCGCCGCGGTGCGAAGCTCATGAGCATCGACCCCCGCGTGAACTGGGTGGCCACGCGCGCCGACTGGCACCTGCGCCTGCGTCCCGGAACCGACGCGGCGCTCGGCATGGCCATGCTGAACGTCATCATCTCCGAAGACCTGTACGACCACGACTTCGTGGAGAAGTGGTGCTACGGCTTCGACGAGCTGGCCGAGCGCGTGCGGAGCATGCCGGTCGACAAAGCCGCCGAGATCACGGGTGTCGACGCCGATCTCATCTGCGAGGCGGCGCGTGCTTACGCCTCCGCGAAGCCGGCGCAGATCGCTTGGGGCTTGGCTATCGATCAAAAATCCAACGGCGTACAGGCCGGGCATTGCGTGCTGGCCCTCGAGGCCATTACCGGCAACATCGACGTGCCGGGTGGACAGCTCATCGGCGACGTGAACGACGGGCTCGAGCTCGGCTTCGGGTGGAACAACCTGGGTCCGGAGCTGCAAAGCAAGATCATGGGCATCAAGGAGTATCCGGCTTACGTGGGCTTAGTGTTGAACGCCCAGTGCGACATGGTGCTCGACGCGTTGGAGACCGGCGAGCCCTACGAATTCAAGATGGGCGGCTTCGAGGACACGAACTTCCTTGCGGGCACGTGTGCGGCGCAGCCGAAGCGCTGGCACGACGCCATGGTGAAGAACCTTGAATGGTGCTTCGGCATCGACGTGTGGATGACTCCCACCATACAGGCATGCTGCGAGCTTTTCCTGCCGCTTTCCACCACGGTCGAACACGACACGGTCGTCTATACCCACTACGGCGCTTCGCCCATCATGGCCGGTGCCGTGAACAAGTCCATCACCGTGGGCGAGGGCAAAGGCGACTGCGAGATCATGTACGAGATAGGCAAGCGCTGCATGCCCGAGAACTACGAGCGGTTCAAGGATTACTACGACTTCCTCGAGTACTACCGCCTCAACAACAAACAGACCTTCGAGGAGCTGCGCGAGGAGGTGGTGCACCAGAAGGTGGAGACATTGTCCTATCGCAAGTACGAGTCGGGCAAGCTGCGTCCTGACGGCAAACCGGGCTTCAACACCCCCACCGGTCGCGTGGAGCTGTATTCGACGATGTTCCGCCAGTTCGGCGAGGATCCGCTGCCGTATTACGAAGAGCCGCAGCTCAGCCCCGTGTCCACGCCCGAGCTCGCCGAGCAGTTCCCGCTCGTGCTGACCACCGGGGCCCGCACGTACTGCTACTTCCACTCCGAGGGCAAGCAGATTCCCTATCTGCGCGAGATGAATCCCGATCCGCTCATCGAGATCAACCCCGCCGACGCCCTGCGCTTCGGCGTGGCGGACGGGCAGTGGGTCGAGGTGGAGAACCCGTTTGGCAAGGTGGTGCTCAAGGCGAAGGTGTCCCAGATCGTGAAGCCGGGCGTCGTCCACGCCCAGCACGGGTTCTGGTTCCCCGAGAAGGACGGAGAGGAGCCGAGCCTGTACGAGGTGTGGCGCTCGAACATCAACGAGCTCGTTCCGCACAAGTACATCGGGAAGCTCGGGTTCGGGTCGCCGTTCAAGTGCCTGCTGTGCAGCGTGAAACCGGCGGACAAGAACTACGACACGGACATGCAAGAGGTTTGGGATCGCTTCGGAAAGCTGGTGAAGTAAATGGCTGCTTACGGACTGCTCATCGATTACGAGTTCTGCACGGGTTGCCAGTCGTGCGAGGTGGCCTGCAAAGAAGAGCACAAGATTCCCGTAGGGCAATGGGGTATCCATCTACTTGACGACGGCCCGTGGGAGTGTGGCGACGGCAAGTTCAACTGGAACAAGATACCCGTGCCCACCCGCCTGTGCGACCTGTGCGCCGCGCGCACGGCGAAGGGCAAGCAGCCCAGCTGCGTGCACCACTGCCTGGCAGGCGTCATGCAGTACGGCACGGTCGAGGAATTGGCGCGGGAGTTGGAGGAAAAGCCCAACCAGGTGCTGTTCGCCCCGTTGCCCTACCAGTACTAAGTGGCGTTGCGCCCGCCTGTTTGGACGGGGAAAGGGTCCGGCTACCATGCCGAGCCCGGTTCCTTCGCGCGGATGCGACGAGTATGCAACAACGAGAAGGAGAGCAAGATGCGGGAAGAAGACTACAGGGCCGCGAAAGCGGTGAAGCTCGACACACTTGCAGACGTGAACGACCTCGGCAAGCCTTGGCGCTACGAGGAGGACGGCATGACGGTGACACGCACGTGCCCCTGGTCGCCTCCCGGCTGCCATCCGGTCGGTTGCGGCCTCAAGCTGTACGTCAACGACGAAGGACGCCTGGTCAAGGTGGAGGGCGACGAGAACCATCCGGTCACGCAGGGCCGCCTGTGCCCGCGGTGCATCGCGCTCAAGGACTACGTCTACAATCCGGCGCGCGTTTTGACGCCGCTGAAGCGCGACCGCGCCGATCGTGGCAAGGCGGAGTCGTGGGAGGAATGCTCATGGGACGAGGCCTTTGCCATCGTCAAGGAGAACTACGAGCGCATCTGCGCCGAATACGGCCCCGAATCCATCATCGGCATGTCCGGCACCGGCCGCGAGGGCGGCACGATGTCGCTGTATCCCACCATGGTGTTCGGCACCCCGAACTACTGCTACATGCAGTCGGGCTATGCCTGCTATACCCCGCGCCTGGCCGCCGCCGCTTATATCACGGGCACGACGTACGCCGAGTGGGACTACTCCGGCGCGCTTCCCGGCCGCTGGGACGACGAGCGCTATGAGCTCACCGAGTGCATCGTTATGTGGGGCAAGGCGCCGCTCGAATCGAACCCCGACGGATTCTTCGGGCATGCGGTGGTCGACGCTATGCGGCGCGGCACGCGCATCATCCAGATAGACCCGCGTGTGAACTGGCTTTCAGCGCGTGCCGACATCCACTTGCAGCTGCGCAGCGGCACCGACACGGCGCTGGCCATGGCCATGCTCAACATCATCATCGACGAGGATTTGTACGATCATGATTTCGTGGAGTACTGGTGCTACGGATTCGAGCAGCTGGCCGAACGCGTGCGGACGATGCCTCCCGATAAGGCGGCTGAGATCTGCGAGGTTCCGGTCGAGAAGATCTACGCCGCCGCCCGCATGTACGCCGCGGCGAAACCAGCCGCTATCATGTGGGGCCTCGCTGTCGATCAGAAAACCGACGGCATGCAGAACAGCCAGTGCATCATCTCGCTGCAGGCCATCACCGGCAACCTGGACCGTCCGGGCGGCCAGCTGCTTCCCGGCGCCGACGCCGGTCACAACGAGCTGGGCTTCGGCTACAAGGAGTGCATTCCCGACGAGTTGTTCCAAAAGATGATCGGCATGGCCGAGTATCCGGCGTACTGCAACATGATCTTGAACTCGCAGGTTGACCGGATGCTGGAAACGCTCGAAACCGACGAGCCGTATCCCATCCGCATGGGTTTCTACATGGGCGACAACGCGCTGACCAACTGCTCTATGGAGCCGAAGCGCTGGCACGACGCCCTTATTGAGAGGCTGGAATTCTGCATCGGCATCGACACGTTCATGAACGCCTCGATCCAGGCCACATGCGATTTGTTCCTGCCCATCGCCACGGTGGCCGAGCGCGAGGGCACCGTGTTCACTCACTACGCTCCCTGCACGGTGACGGCGGGTTTCATGCACAAGGCCATCGATTGCGGCAATTTGCCTTCCGACATGGAACTCGCGTACCGTTTAGGCAAGTTCCTGCATCCCGAGCGCTTTGCAAAGTGGGCTAACGAGCACGAACTGGTGGAGGCGTTCCGCTTGGGCGTGGAAGAGCACGGGGAGTACTTCGACCGTGTTTCTCAATGCGTGGTGGCGCAGGTGCCCATCGACTACTACAAGTACGAGAAGGGGCTTCTGCGCCCGGACGGCCAGCCCGGTTTCGCTACTCCTACGGGGCGCGTCGAGTTGTGGTCGACGGCGTACAACCAGTTCGGCGAGGACCCGCTGCCGTACTACCTCGAGCCTGAATTCAGCCCGGTGAGCAAGCCGGAGCTTGTCGAGAAATACCCGCTTATCCTGACCACCGGCGCTCGCACCACGGCGTTCTTCCATTCCGAGCATCGTCAGATCCCGTATCTTCGCGAGCTCAATCCCAACCCCATCGTGGAAGTCAATCCCGCCACGGCCAAGCGCTACGGCGTGGCCGACGGCCAGTGGGTGCGCCTGTGGAACATGTTCGGCGAATGCTTCATGAAGGCGAAGGTGTCCGAGATCGTGGACGAGAAGACCGTTCACGCGCAGCACGGCTGGTGGTTTCCCGAGGAAGACGGCAGCGAGCCCAACCTCTACGGCAACTTCCGCTGCAACATCAACAACCTCCTTCCAAACGGCCATATGGGCAAGCTCGGTTTCGGCGCGCCTAACAAGTGCCTCATCTGCAACATCGAGCCCGTGTCCGAAAGCTACGACACCGACATGGACTTCGTTTGGGAAAAATTCGGAAAGCTGGTGTGAACATGGCGACGTACGGACTATTGATCGATTACGAATACTGCACGAACTGCGGCTCGTGCCAGGTTTCCTGCAAGGAAGAGCACGGTTACCCGGTGGGCAAGACGGGCATCTCCGTGCACGCGGACGGCCCGTGGGCTATAGATGAGGACAACTGGAACTTCAACTACTTCCCGCTACCCACCGATCTGTGCGATCTGTGCGCGGACCGCACGGGTCAGGGTCGCGAGCCCATCTGCGTGCACCACTGCCTGGCCAACGTCATGCGCTACGGCGAGGTGGAGGAGTTGGCGAAGCGTCTCGCCGACAAACCCAAGCAGCTGCTCGTCGTGCCTCAGTACCTGCCCCGTGAGGCGCGAGGCGAGTTCGTTCACGTGGATCGGGGTGGCGATCACCGAGCGGCTCACGTGGAGGTGAAGGCCACCGGCGTGGCCGCGTTCGGCGCCCATCGCCATGACGCCAAGGTCGGCGAGATCGACGAATCGGACGTGATCGGGGAGATCCTCTAGGTTCGTTGCAAGGACGAACGGAGCGGGTGCCCGCACGCCTGGGGCGGGCACCCGATGGAAAGGCGCGCGCATGCGCGCTGGAAGGCGGGATGCTATGAAGAGCTTCGATCGAGCGGGCAGGACGGCGTATATACGCTATCGAGGTGGCGTGGCGGGGGAGCTGCCCCACGACGATCGGTCCCAAGACGAGCCGCTTGCGGTGCGTATAGGTGCCCATCGGGTTCCGAAGGGCGTCGAGCGAGCGCTCGACGTGCTGGAGGTGGGGGATAGCTGCACGCTGGTCATCCCTCCCGAGGAAGGTTACGGAGAGGCCGACCCGAAGCTCGTGCGTTGGTATCCGCGCTCGGTGCTCGACCACGGTTACGATATGAAGGAGGGCACGATGGTCATGTGGCAGAGCGCCGATGGGCTGGCGGCCAAGCCGGCCTCGATCGTCGATGCCACGAAGGACGCCGTGAAGATCGATCTCAACCACCCATACGCGGGCAAGACTCTCGAGTACTGGGTCGAGCTCGTGGATTTGACGTAGGGGTTGCGCCATGTGCTATCCCTGCACGATGTGCGGCCGCTGCGGGAAGTTCGACCCCGAGAGCCCCTTGTACACGCCGCCTCCGTCCATCCCGTGTCTCGTCTGCGGAGGCGAGGTCGATGCCGCCACGGGCGCGTGCCGGCAATGCGGCGCCGTCGCCTTCGCGCCGGTGGGCACCGGTTCGATCCTGGGGCTCGAGGATGAGGAGAGCGCCGGTGCGGATCGCCCCTCCTAAGGGGCGAGGCAAGGCTGCATGTCGCGAATAGTGCGACCAGAATTATAAGGTGTTCCGGCATTCCAGCGACAAACCGCCGCAGGCCTTGCGGCATGCGGCGGTTCTGGTTCAGCGGGCTCGGTGCTCAGGGGTTGCTTCGGGTCCGCGAAACGTCAGATTTGGCTTCGGACGCTTGAGAGCCCGAAGCGATGCGGTGCGGCATCGTTACTGCTCGCGGGCAGTGCCGGTGGCGTACTTGCTGCAGCGCGCCATGAACACGATGGAGCACACAAGGCCGATGAGGCCCACGATGCCGAGCGGCACGGCCACCATGGCCCAGCTGCCCGTGGATTCCACGATGGCTCCCGCGATGGGAGCGGCGGGGATGCCGCCGAAGTTGGAGCCGATGGGCAGCGCCGCCATGACCAACGCGACGCCGGCCGGGGTTTTGGCCGCCCATTGCGCGTTCGAGAACAGCGCTGGCGGCACGATGTTGGTGAACAGGCCCACGAGCACGGCGACGACGATGATCATGGCCTGGCCGGTGAACACGAACTGGATGACGCCGGCCACGGTGCACAGCACCATGGTTCCCACCAGCACGAGCGGCTGGTTCTTCACCTTGCTCAGCACCACGCCGATGATCAGCGAGCCCACGATGCCGGTGACGGTGGTGATGGACGACACGGAGTTTGCGGCGGCCATGTCCATGCCCACGAGTGGCGTCTGCAGGTAGGTGGGCGCCATGGCCGACCACACCGAGAAGATGAACGCGAAGCAGGCGAACACGATGACCAGCAGCCAGGAGTTCAGGGACGTGAGGCCCGCCCACGGCTTGACGTCGCCGCCCGCCGCGACCATCTCCATCTCCTCGGCATGGTCGATGCGGATGCAGAATACGGTGAGGAGCAGGCCGACGACCACGATGGCGAGGCAGACCCACCACACGCCCTGCCAGCTGCCGGTCGCGCTTAGGATCAGCGCGTAGAAGTTCAGCATGATGAGCGATCCCGCGGCGGTCCAGCAAGCCCAGATGGAGTTCGGCAGGCCGCGCTTGGCGGGGTCTTTGAACAGCAACGCGATGAGCGTGGGGCCGGCCGTGGCCAAGAAGCCGTTGCCCAGGCCGCCGATGAAGCGCGACGCGATGAACACCTCGACGTTGGGCGCGAGCACGCCCACGAGCGAGTCGAGCGCCATGCACACGAGCGCCGCCACGAGCATGCCCTTCGGGCCGATCTTCGTTTGGATGGCGCCAGTCGCGAATGCGATGATCGTGCCTGCGACCGAGCATGCGGACATGAACCAACCAGCCTCGCCCAAGCCGCATTGGAAGTACTCCATGAGACTTCCCATGGCGGGCGGAACCTTGAAGAAGCCGATGGCGAATACGGCTCCCATGACGAAAACGAGGACGAAATTCAGCCACGCGCTTCCGGTTTTGCTCTTCTCTGTCATGTTCCCTCCTTTGATGTAGTGAATTCCCCTTGACCGCCGTCAACGGCCTGCGCCATCCGTAGGGGCGCTCTCCAGAGCGCCCGCTCGCGCGGAGCGCGAGAACGCGAACGTCGGTTGCTTTTCCGGCTTCGCCGGAACGGGCGCTCTGGAGAGCGCCCCTACGGAGGCGTTAGTTCTGTCCCGGAGCCTTGGGCGCCGCCGGGGTCGCCGGAGCGCCCGGTGCTTTAGGTGCACCCGGGGCTCCCGGAGCGCCGGGAGCTCCTGCCGTGGCGGGCAGCTCGGCGCCGCATTGGGGGCAGGCGGTCGCGGCCGGTTCGCAAGAATGCCCGCACTGGGGGCACTTCTTGTTGAGCTCAACTGCCGTAGGTCTAAAACACATGGTCAAGCCTCTCTTTCTTAAGATCCTGTACTGCTCGGGTAGCGCGGACCGATCCACGAGCAGTATAGGAAACGGCGGTTTCGCCAGCCTATAGAGGTTGTTCCAAAAAGTCCTCCTCTTTTTTGGAGGTTCCTCCGTATCGCAAGCGCAAGCGTCCTCCCTAGAATGGCGCTATTCGACGAACGGTCGCATTCGCTAGGCGTTCGGCGATCCCCACAAGACGAGGGAAGAGAGGACAAGGTATGGAGTACAACAACGAGTACAACATGGACCTGTACCCGAAGAAGCTGCACTGGAAGGAGGGCGACCTCACCGCCACGCGCACGACCATGTGGTCGGGCCCGGGCTGCCACGAGGGCTGCCAGGTTATCTTCTACACCGATGACGACGGCAAGCTGGTGAAGGTGGAGGGCGATCCGAACAGCCCGTTCAACCAGGGCCGTTTGTGCATGCGCTGTCTCGAGCTACCCGAGCTCGTGAACCATGAGGAGCGCCTGCGCCATCCCATGAAGCGGGCGGGAGAGCGCGGCGAGGACAAGTGGGAGCGCGTGAGCTGGGACGAGGCGTACGACCTCATCGAGCAGAAGGTGCGCGAGTTCCAGGAGAAGGACGGACCCGAGTCCATCATCTCCATGATCGGCACCGGCCGCAACGTGTCGCAAGTCATTGCACACAACCAGTACGCGAACTTCGGCGGTCCCGACCTCACTCTGTGCTTCCTCTCGGGCGACTCGTGCATGCTGCCCCGCACGGCGCTCTGCTACGTGGTCATGGGCAACCAGTGGGTGGCCGACATGAGCCAGTTCCGTCCCGAGCGCTACGAGAACGACCCCGAGTGGCAGATTCCCGAGTGCGTCGTCATCTGGGGCACGAACCCGGTCGTGTGCAACTCCGACGCATTCCTCGGCCACTGGATCGTCGAGGCCATGAAGCGCGGCAGCGAGCTCGTTACCATCGACCCGCAGCTCACGTGGATCGCCTCGAAGTCGAAGTACTGGCTGCGCCTGCGCCCCGGCACCGACGCCGCGCTGGCGCTCGGCATGATGAACGTCATCATCGGCGAGGACCTGGTTGACCACGACTTCATCGACAAGTGGACGTACGGCTACGAGGCGCTGGCCGAACGCGTGAAGGACTACCCGGTTGAGAAGGTAGCCGAGATATGCTGGGTCGAGCCCGAGCTCATCGTGGAGGCCGCGCGTTTCTACGCCGGTGCGCACCCGTCCACCATCCAGTGGGGCCTCGCCGTGGACATGTCGAAGATCGGCACGCCTACGGCCCACGCCATCGCATGTCTGGCCGGCATCACGGGCAACATCGACAACCCGGGCGGCAACATCCTCATCGACCAGGCATGCGGTCTGGAGTTCGGCTACAACTCCGGCATCGAGTACCTGAAGGAGGGCATGGTCGAGAAGCGTTTGGGCAACTCCAAGTACAACTTGAAGAAATACGGCTTCACGGCGTCGTCCCAGTCCGACTGCATCCTCGTGGCGTGCGAGACCGGTCTGGACGAGAAGGGCGACCCGCGCCCCGTCAACATGCTGTGGATCCAGTCGGCCAACCCCATCACCAACATGGGCCAGGACGCCCCGCGTATCTACCGCGCCATGAAAAACGTGCCGTTCATCTGCGTGGTCGATCTGTTCAAGACCCCGTTCGCCGTGGCCTGCGCCGACTTGCTCCTGCCTTGCGCCATGTCCAACGAGCGCGACTGCATCCGCGTGTGGTTCGATCCGGTCCGCTCGCTCACGAAGTGCTCCAGCTTCTACGAGGCGAAGGAGGACGAGCAGATCATGATCGATCTGGGCCACCGTCTGAACCCCGACGCATGGCCCGAGTGGGTCAAGGAACCTCGCGATTACATGAACTGGCGTCTTCAGGTTGGCAACTGCGGCTTCACCATGGAGGAGCTGGAAGACCAGGGCGGTATGATCTACAACGACTTCCGCTACTACAAGTACGAGAAGGGCCTGCTGCGCCCCGACGGCCAGCCCGGCTTCATGACGCCCACGGGCCGCTACGAGTTCTACATCAGCCTGTTCGACAGCTGGGGCGTGGACGCGCTGCCGTACTACGAGGAGCCGCCCACCAGCCCGGTCGCCACGCCCGAGCTGGCCGAGGAGTACCCGCTCGTGCTCACCACCGGCAAGCGCTCGTTCGAGTTCTTCCACTCCGAATGGCGCCAGGCGAACACCACGAGCCGCGAGCTGCACCCGGTGCCGTACTTCGACATCCATCCGGAAACGGCGGCGAAGTACGGGCTGCACGAGGGCGAGTGGGCTTGGATCGAGAACCAGATGGGCAAGTGCCGCCAGGTCGTGCGTTTGAACGCGACGCTTGATCCGCGCGTCGTGTCCACCGAGCACGGTTGGTGGTTCCCCGAGCAGGAAGCCGCCGAGCCAAGCCTCTTCGGCGTGTTCGACTGCAACCCGAACAACCTCATCCCCATGTGCGAGAACGGGGACTCGGGCTACGGCGCGCCCATCAAGTGCGGCATGGCGAAGGTGTACCCTTGCACGCCCGACAACACCAAGCCCGAGGACATGCCCACCTACCAGGTGACGGCCACCAACGGCTACACGCACGGCCCGTCGCACAAGAGCGACGAGCCCAGCTTCTACGACTATCGCGCCGAGTAAAGGGGGAAACCAATGACTGAAAAGGGACAATACGGTCTTCTGATCGACTACCAGTACTGCTCGGGCTGCCATGCCTGCGAGGTGGCCTGCAAGAAGGAGCACGACCTGCCCAAGGGCGACTTCGGCATCAAGATCCTGCAGGACGGCCCGCGCGCGTGTTCGGACGGCGTGTGGGAGTACGACTATCTGCCCGTGCCCACGCACCTGTGCGACCTGTGCGCCGCGCGCGTGGAGGCCGGCAAGCTGCCCACCTGCGTGCACCATTGCCAGGCAGGCGTCATGGTCTACGGTCCGCTCGAGGAGTTGGCCGCGAAGGCCAAGCTGGCCGCGAAGGACAAGATGGTGATCTTCGCTAAGTAACATGTTCCGAGCTCCCTGGGCTGTTGGGTCCGGGGAGCGCGGATGTTCCGCGTTCTCGGTTCAGGCTGGCCCGGCGAGGTCGGCTGGAGCCGTTTGCGCGGATTTCAGGGGATTTGCAAACAAGGAGGTATCCAATGCAAGAGGAAAAGCTTTACCCATGGCGGTGGGCCATCCTTATCGGCATGACCGTCTTGCTCGTGAGCTTGCAGTTCTCGTTTATCGTGCCAGGCGGGGCGGCCATACTCGTGATGCAGGAGTACCAGTGCGAGCCCATGATGTTCTCCATGATCATGTCCATCCCGTATTTCTCGGGTGTGCTGTTCTGCATGGCCGGCGGCGTGTTCGCGGATCGCATCGGCTTGGGCAAGGTGTTCGCGGCGGCCTTCATCGTCTCGCTTCTGGGCGCGCTTGCGCGTTGCTTCTCGGGCGATTACTGGATGCTGTTCGCCTCGAGCTTCTTCATGGGCATGGGCGTGGCGGCGCTCAACGCCAACTCCGCCAAGCTGCTGCGCCTGTGGTTCCCCGGTACGGCGAACTCGTTCGCCATGGGCGTGTACACCGCCGGCATGTCGGCCGGCGCCGCGCTGGCCATCTGGTTCGGGTCCCGCGTGAGCGCTATCCAGGACGCTTGGTGGTTCAGCTTCGGCCTCATGTGCGTGGGCGTTATCGCGTGGTTCGCGGTGTACCGCAAGCATCCCGACGGCGAGCATCGGTCGAGCGAGCCGGTGGGCCAGTACCTGCGCGTGGTGGTGAGGAACTGGCACGTGTGGGCCGTCGCCATCGTGGCGTTCCTCGTGTTCGGCATGACGAATGTGAACGGCTCCTACATGGTGGCCGCCGTCACCACGCTCATGGGCGACCCGAGCCTCACGGCCGTGGCGGGCGATTTGTCCACGTTGAACACGGTCATCGCCTGCGTCGCCTCTATGGCGCTGCCCGTGGTGTTCGCGAAGCTGTTCAAGAACCTGCGTGCCCCCTTCATCATCTGCCTGGCGGGCACGGCCGTGTGTTTCGCGGTCGCGTTCTTCCTGCCGTACGGGCCGATCACGTGGGTGCTGTTCTGTATCCAACCCGTCCTCATGGCGTCGGTCATGCCGTTCACGAAGATGCTCCCCACGTTGCTTCCCAGCGTGAAGCCCGAGCACTACGGCGTGGTGGGCGGCATCCAGGCGACGTTCCAGAACTTCGGCATGTTCCTCATCGCGTCCTACATCATCTCGCCTATCGCCATTGCGGCTACGGGCGCGGTGGACGGCGTGCCGTACTACCAGGGCGTCTACGTTGCGACGGCCGTGCTGTGCGTCGTGGCTGTGCTGTCGTTGTTCCTGTTTCCGAACGTGCGCAGCTCCGTCGGCAGGAAGATAGCCGACGAGGGGACGGCCGCTTCCCGGGCGAAGCCTGCGAAGTAGCCGTTCGTTTCAAGGGGCCGTGCCAAGGGTGGTACGGCCCCTTGCCTATGGGTTGAATCGGAAATGAAAGAGGGCTTGCGCATGGGGAACTGCCACTACTGCATGAACTGCGGCCGCTGTCGCGGCGAGAAGCCCCCCGCCATCCTCGTGCGCCGCTGCCCTTCCTGCGGCCACGTGAACGAGCCGGGCTCAAACGCCTGTGCGGACTGCGGCGCCTCGCTCGCGTTGCAGACGGGCGGGGAGGGGCTTGCTCCGGGAGCGGTCTTGCGAAAACGCCGTTAGTCGCCTTTGGCGCCGCCGTGCGCCTCGGCGAACACCTGCTCGATGGACTCATGGCTGGTGGTGAGGAAGAACACCTTGAAATCGAGCAGCATGCGGTCGCGAGCGCTTTTCGTGGACAAATCGAAATCGAACCGCTTCTGTATCTTGTCGATGTGGTAGAGCACGGTGTTGCGGTGCATGTGCAGCCGTTGCGCCACCGCCGTCGCGTTGCGCTCGCTATGCAGGTAGAACCAGAACAGCGCGAGGTAGTTCGTGTCGTTCTCTTGGTCTTCGCGGTATATCTTCTGCAGCATGGTGTGCGCGAAGCAGAAGCGCATGAAGCGCTCGTCCTTGCCGGTGGGGTCCACGAGGAAGTACAGCAACGCGTCGTCGAACAGGTACACGCCCTTGCACGTTCCCTCGTCGGCGGCGAACAGCTCGCTTTCGATGGTGTTCTTCAGACCCAGCGCCAGCTTCGCCTGCCGGTAGGCCAGGTCGAGGTCGGTGATGCGCTCGAATATGCCGGAGACGCCGCTCACCACTCCGTAGGGTTCGAACACGCGCTCTTCCAATTCGTCGACGGTTTTTCGATGCGAGAGCCGGGCGTCGCTCGGCGGTGCGTAGAGCAGTGCGAGCACGTCGGTCTGGTAGGCGAAGCAGAACGCGCAGCCTTGGTTGAGGAAGGCGGCCGCCCGGGTGACGAGCGCCGCGCGCTCGGGTTCGGTGCCCTCGTCGATCTCGAGCACGACGAGTTTGAACTGGGTTTGCTCGTCGAGCGCCGCCAGGGCGAGCTGCGCGCGCACGTACTCGTCCGTCGCGGGCGCATGCTCGAGCATCTTCGCGAAGAAGAAGTAGTGGGGGATGTTCAGCTTCACCTGGGAGCGCCACAGGCGCTCGAACATCGGCATGGCGTGCCGCATGAGGATGGAGAACAGGTCCTTGAGCCCTTCGGTGAGCGGAAGGTTGCAGCACGACATGGACAGCGATCCGAAGTACGTGTGGTTCAGGTATATGGGGTGGGAAAGACGCGCATACGGCGTGAGGTCAGAGGGTTCTTTGGCGTAAAACTTCTTCTCGGGCAGGCGCTGGCGCTTCTCGGCTATCATCTGCGGGGTGAGGCAGCCGGTGTCCATGATGCGGCGGTGCAGGTCATCGGGCGGTTCGACAGAGGTCGTGCGGGCGATGACGTTGAAGGAGTTGTCGCTTACGAAGAGGAAGTTCTTCATGACTGGCGTGCTCGCGTCCAGCAGCTCGGTGAGCGTGCCCTGGCGCATGACTATGCGGTCGAGCTCGTTCTCCCAAACCAATAGGTGCATGAAATACGACTGCAGCAGAAAGATGAAGTAGGAGAACCGGTCGCGCTGACGCACGGCTATCAGGCGATCCGCCACGTCTTCTATATCCAAAGGGAGCTTTTCGTCGTCCGCCACGAGCACGACGGCAAAAGCGGCCGGCTTGTCACGAAGCAGGTCGGCCGCGTTGCCGGCGCGGCACACGAAAAGAAGGTGGGCGTCGCCCACGTCTTCGGGTGCGGAACTCGTCGAGCTTTCGCGAGAAACGGCAGCGAACCAGCGGAACGTGCGCCGCACTGCAGCTGGTCGATGCAGCACCTCGCAATCGGCCAGAAAATCAACCAGCATGGGCAGCGTGACCGACGGTAGGCTGCTTCCGCCAGTGGGCGCTAGGAAAACGCTTTCTCCAAAATCTTGGGATGCCACATGAACCCCCATTCAAATGTGACGATCGGAGCCGCGTCGGGCTTCGGATATACCCGATAGTATAGCAGGAGAAGCCTTCGCGCCCGGTCCTTCCTGTTTGATGCTTCTTACATGGTGATAAACTATATTAATCATGAGGGGAAGCTTCATGGACAAGCAGGGTGACTGACTGTTCGGGAAAAGGAGAGGTCCCATGTCCACCGTTAAGGCGTCGTGCCTGGTCTGCGGAGAGCCGCTGCAGTACTTCGAGGAGGCTCGGGAGGTGGCTTGCGCCATCTGCGGCAAGCGCGAGGCGGCGCACGCGGTCTGCCGGGAGGGCCACTACGTGTGCGACGCCTGCCATCGCAAAGAGGGCGTCGACCTGGTCATGGCCCGCTGCGCTTCCACGGACTCCCGCAACCCTATCGAAATCGCGCAGGACCTCATGGCCGACAAGGCGATCTACCCCAACGGCCCCGAGCACCACACGCTGGTGGGCGCGGCGCTGCTCGCCGCGTACCGCAACGCCGGCGGCGAGATCGACCTCGACCGCGCGCTCGCCGAGCTACGCGAGCGCAGCCTGAACGTGCCCGGCGGCGTCTGCGGCTTCTGGGGCGCGTGCGGCGCGGCCGTGAGCGCCGGCATGTACCTGAGCATCGTCACGGGCTCGACGCCCCTGACCGCGGAGCCATGGGCGCAGGCGCAGGGGCTCACGGCCCGCATCCTGGGATGCTTGGCCGAGATCGGCGGCCCGCGCTGCTGCAAGCGCACGTCGTTCGCGGCCATCCAGACAAGCGTGGGCTACACCGCCGAGGTGCTGGGCGTGCGCATGGAGCTGCCCGAGCGCATCGTCTGCGCGTTCGCCGCCCGCAACGCCGAATGCATCGGCGCCCGCTGCCCTTACTCGCGCGGGGCGTAGGACGATGCGGCGGAGGGGCGCTGCGCGGATAGGGTCGGCACGGGGTGCGCGTCAGGTCGTGGAACCAGGCAGGAGGGGCTTCGTCTCGGCGTCGCTCGTCAGCGCGCCTTCTCCTCGCTCGCGGCGATGACGGCGGCGGCCTTCTCCGGAGCCAGCGGGCGCGAGAACAGGTAGCCCTGCATGAGGTCGCACCCGCATTCGTTCAGGAAGACGCGCTGTTCCTGCGTTTCCACGCCTTCGGAGAGCACCTGCGAGCCCATGGCGGCGAAGCCGGACGTGAGCAGCCCGAAGAACTCGGTGAGGTGCTCGTCTTCCGTTACGGACCACAGAATGCTCTTGTCCAGCTTCACCACGTCGAACGGCAGCTCCAGCATCATGGAGATGTTCGAGTACCCGGTGCCGAAGTCGTCCAGATAGAAGCGCACCCCGTGGGCGTGCATGTCTTCCATGAAGGCGCGCACGGCGTCGGGGTTGGCGATGATGGCACTTTCCGTTACCTCGATGCGCAAACACGATGCGGGAATGCCGTGCCGCTCCACCACGGCCAACACCGATTCAGCCAGGTCGTCTTGGATGAACTGCACCGACGAGAAGTTCACCGACACGCCGCGGAACGCCGTGCTCGGGTGCTCGTCGCGATAGGAGCGGATGAACGCGCAGGTTTGGTCGAGCATGAAGTGGGTGATGTCCGCGATGACGCCGATCTGCTCGGCGATGGGAATGAACTCGTCGGGAGGGATGGACCCCATCTCGTCGTCTGTCAGACGGCACAGCGCCTCGGCTGCCACGAACCGCTGCTCGCTTTCGGACCAGACGGGTTGCAGGTTCATGGAGAACCCGCCGCTTTCCGTCGCTCGGCGAACGACGTCGGCGATGGCGCTACGCCGGTGGATGGCCTCCATCATGCCGGGCGTGCAGATGCACGGCATGTTCGGTCCCAGGCTTTTCGACTTCACCGTGGCGTACTCCAGCGCGGCCACCACGTCGCCGGGCGTGCGCGCGATGGCGGGATAGCTCACGGCTCCGATGGCGGCCCCTACCGTGTAGGAGTGCCCGCCGATGTGCCAAGGCTCCTCGAGGCGCTGCCTGAGCGGCGCAAGCAAGGCCGCGGTGCCGTCGTTCTCGCTCCGACCGGCGGCGTCGCCGGCGTCGTTCACGATGAGGGCGAACTGGTCGCCGCTGTAGCGGTAGAGCCGCGCTTCGCCCATCGACTCGAGATACGATGAGAACTCGCGCAGGAACCGGTCGCCGTTCTCGTGGCCGAACTTGTCGTTGATGAACTTGAAGTTCGACACCGACACGAGCGCCGCGGTGAACGGCTGGGCCTTCTCGTCCATGATGGACACCATTGATAGGAACTCCTGGCGGTTCGAGGCGCCCGTAAGCTGGTCCACTGAAAGACGCTTGTTCTGCAGGTACAGGTAGATGATAAGCAGCGAGCACGCCGCCGCCGACCCCGAGAGCAGGTAGGTGGGGAACAGCTGCTGCACGGCTATCACGACCACGGCGATGAGCGGGAACACGGCCAGAATGCGCTTGATGACGGGGTCGATGGGCGCGCGCGTGAACACGACCAGCGCGAAGCAGGCCACGCAGTAGAAGTAGAACACCAGGTACGTGGTGATGATGAACGGCCCTTGCAGGTAGGCGCCTGCCGCGCCGAAGGAGAACAGGCAGCCTGTGGGCACGTTCGCCAACACCAACAGGAAGTACGCGGCGCACGGCAGCGCGCTCAAGACGGAGAAGAGGCGCCCCACGGGCCGCGCCTCGCTCACCACGGCAACGGCGTAGTAGAAGTACGCGGCGCCCAGCAGCGGCGTCAGTGCGAAGTACAGCAAGGTCACGAAGTACGTGAGCGGCAGCAGCTCGGACGGCGCGTAGGCGATCATGAGCGTGGAGGCCAGGTTCGTGCCGATGGCCCCCAGCGTGGTGGTCAGGCACAGCCGGAACACGCGGTTCTTCAGCGAGGGCACCGCATGACTCTTGCGCGAGTACACGGAGATGATGAGCACGATGATGAAGGCGATAACTTCAGCCGATACGTTCCATTCCATGGTCGATAGCCGTCGAGCCTTCCGCTTGGTTTCCCCTCGTCATCCCGCATTGTACCCCTCTCGGTGCCATTGCCTTGGACAATTCCGCCGGGGTTGAGCGTCGGTTGAACCTCGGGGGGGGGGGGATCGTCGAAGCGTCGATGCGTGCACGAGGGACGCTGCCGCTCTAATGCGGTTCTTTCGCTATCATTTGCCCGCGCAGCTTCCGGCTGACCGTGCGCGTCGGCTATACTGGGCCGAAACACGAGGAAGGAGCGCATCATGCTGCATGCGGTTGAGGTGAGGCCCGACGTCTACTGGGTCGGAGGCGTCGATTGGAACGAGCGGAACTTCCACGGCTACACGACGGATAGGGGATCTACGTACAACGCCTACCTCATCATGGACGAGCATCCCACGCTCATCGACACGTGCAAGCCCGCGTTCGCCGACGAGCTTGTCGAGCGCGTGCGCGAGGTGGTGGATCCGGCGCGCATCGAGTACGTGATCGCGAACCACGTGGAGCAGGACCACTCCGGCGCCATCCCCGCCGTCTGCGAGCTCGCACCGAACGCGCGCATCTACGCGAGCGCCCCGCACGGGGTGAACGGCCTCGCGGCCCACTACGGCGACCGCGGCTACGTGCCCGTCAAGACGGGCGACACGCTCGACATCGGCAAGCGCACGCTCACGTTCACCCAGACCGTCATGGTGCACTGGCCCGACAACATGGTCACGTACTCCGACGCCGACCGCATCCTGTTCTCCAACGACGCCTTCGGCCAGCACTACGCCTCGTCGAAGCACTTCGACGACGAGGTGGGCCTGCCCGAGGTGCTCGCGCAGGCGAAGAAGTACTACGCGAACATCGTCATGCCCTACTCGCGCCACGTGCAGCGCGCGCTGGGGGCGCTCGGCGGCCTGGACGTCGACATGATCGCGCCCAGCCACGGCGTGATCTGGCGCAGCCACGTGCCCGAGATACTCGAAACGTACGCGCGCTGGAGCTCGCTTTCCCCCGACGACTACGCCGTGGTCGTCTACGACTCCATGTGGCACACCACCGAGGCCATGGCCCACGAGATACTTGAAGCGTTCATCGAGTGCGGCGTGTCCGCGCGCATGTTCGATCTCAAGGCGAACCACATATCCGACATCATGACCGAGGTGCTGTCGGCGAAGTACGTGGCCGTGGGTTCGCCCACGCTGAACAACGGCATGATGCCCACGGTGGCGGCGTTTTTGTGCTACCTGAAGGGCCTTTCGCCGAAGTCCGGCTGGGAGGGCCGCGTGGGCATCCCGTTCGGCTCGTACGGTTGGGGCTCGAACGGTCCCGACGAGGTGGCCGAGGTCCTGGGGAAGTGCGGTTTCGACCTCGCCCTCGGCACGCTCTCGCACCAGTGGACCGAGGACGCGGCCAGCCTCGAAGAGCTGCAAAAGGCTGTCGTGAGCGGCGTGAGGGCGTAAACTCGCCGGGCGTCTGGCGCGGGTTCGCCGTGCCGGGCGGTATAAGACGGTATAATTACGCCGATCCGCACAGCGATCTCCGCCCCTTTCTCGAGAACGCGGACGCCGTCGAGCGAAGCGAAAGGACCGCCATGCCAACCCCATTGGGAAAGACGCTGCTCATAGCCAACCCCACGGCGCAGAACGGCAACGGGGCCGCCGCGGCGCGGCGCGCCGGCGAGCTCTTGGGCGCCGCTCTGGGCCACGGCGCGCTCGACGTGGCGCTCACCGAGGCGCCCGGGCGGGCGGTCGACCTGGCGGCGGGCGCGGGTTCGTACGACACGGTGCTCGCCCTCGGCGGCGACGGCGTCATCCACGAGGCGGCGAACGGGCTCATGCGCCTGCCGCGGGAGGATAGGCCGGCGTTCGGCATCGTGCCCGTTGGCTCGGGCAACGACTACGCGCGCACGCTGGGCATGTCGGCCCGCTCGGTGGACGAGGCCGCGGCCCAGCTGCTCGCGGCGTCAAAGCAACCTGCCGACGTGGGTCGGTGCAACGGGGAGTTCTTCGTGGAAACGCTTTCGTTCGGCGTGGACGCGGCCATCGCGCTCGACACGGTGGAGCGGCGCAAGCGCACGGGCAAGACCGGCACGGCCCTCTATCTGGCCAGCGGCATGGACCAGCTGCTGCACCACCTGGACCGCCGCCGCTACACGGCCTCGTTCGACGGCGGCGCGCCCGTCGACGGCGAATCGTTCACGTTCGCCGTGCAGGTGGGTTCCACCTACGGCGGCGGCTTCCGCATCTGCCCCGACGCGCGCATCGACGACGGTCTGCTCGACGTGTGCATCGCGCATCCGCCGTTCGGTTTGGGCCGGGCCGTGCTCGTGTTCCTGCTGGCGAAAGGGGGCCGCCACACGGGCTTCGAGCAGATAGAGCTGCGCCGCGTCCGCACGCTCAGCGTGCGGTTCGACGAGCGCCCTCCCGTGCAGATCGACGGCGAGCCGCTCGTGGCCGACGAGTACGCCGTCGACGTCGTTCCGCACGCGCTCGACGTGCTCGTGCCCTGCTGAGGGGCGCGCTCCGCTACGGCACCAGCAGCGGCCTGGTGAGCCAGTCGAAGCGCTCCCAACGCTGGCGCGCGGCGATGTTCACGAACGCCTCGCGGCAGAACCGCACGACGGCGGCATGCGGGTCGTCGGCGCGCAGCACGTCCTCCAGCTTCAGGAAGTACTCGGCGCTCGCGGGGTCGTAGTACGCGCCGGGAACGGCCACGTCGGGCATGGGCCCCTCGAGGAAGGGGTAGGCCAGCACGAAGAACGCGGGGTCGTCGGCCTTCTCGTCGCCCGGCCAGAAGCCGAACTCGGCGAACTGCTCGTCGAACGCCACGCGCTCCACGATGCCGCCGTCGGCGGGGAAGGGGCAGGGCTTGCCCGAGAACAGCACGCAGGTCATGTCGAGCGTGCCCCAGAACAGCGACGGCGGCGTCTTCTTCCCGCGAAAGCCCGACGAGAAGTCCGTCAGGGCGCCTCGCGCGAACAGGCACTGCTCGAAGTAGCGCCTCGCGGCCCGCGCGTCGAAGGCGAGCGGTTCGGTGAGCGCGTAGAAGGGTTCTTGCGTGAACATCTCCTGCGGAACCGGGTAGATGGGCACCGTGTGCCCTGCGGCTTCGAGCATGAGCGTGAACCGCTCGTAGTAGTCGGCGACGGAGGCCCCGCTTTCCAAGGGGAAGGAGGCTTCCTGGCCGGACGTGGACACGGTCCTCATTTCCGGTTCGTCCAGACGCAGCTGGATCTCGAACCCGCCCGCGCCGTGCGGCACGAACCCGGTGGCGAACCCGTCGGGCGTGGCGTCGAGCAGCACATGGCCCCACTCGGGCTGCGGCTCCATGAGTTCCAGCTTCACTTTTCCCATCATCTGGGCCACCATGTGCAGCGCGATGCACGTCTCGCGCCATTGGCTGTACGTTTGCAGGTGCATGGCCTTCTCCTTGCGGTCGGGGTCGGGGGTTGTGGGGATTTCGACCGATACAGTCTAGCGGTGTCCCCGTCCGCCTGCGACGATGGCCCGAAGGCGTCATCGGGTCGTGGGGAAGGGGTTACGCGGGTGGCGGACGCCTCGCATTTCCGCTAGGATGGCGGGGTAATCGAATCGATGCCGCGCCCCCGTGCGCGCCGACAAGGAGTCCCATGAGCGCACAATTCCTCCCGGTCAACCGCCAAGACATGGTCGAGCGGGGCTGGGACCAGGTCGACTTCGCGTTCGTGTCGGGCGACGCGTACGTCGACCACCCCTCGTTCGGCATGGCCATCATCACGCGCCTGCTCGAGGCGCACGGCTACAAGGTGGGCGTCATCGCCCAGCCCGACTGGAACGACCCGGCGTCAGTGGCCGCGCTCGGCGAGCCGCGGCTGGCCTTCCTCGTGTCGGCCGGCAACATGGACTCCATGGTGAACCACTACACCGTGGCCCGCAAGCGCCGTCGCGAGGACGCGTACTCGCCGGGCGGCGCGGCGAACCTGCGGCCGAACCATGCGGCCGTCGTGTACTCCAACCTCATACGCCGCACGTTCAAGAGCACGCCCATCGTGTTGGGCGGCATCGAGGCCAGCCTGCGGCGGCTTGCGCACTACGACTACTGGTCCGACAAGCTCAAGCGCTCCATCCTGCTTGATTCCGGCGCCGACCTCGTGTCCTACGGCATGGGGGAGCATTCCATCGTGGAGATCGCCGACGCGCTCGCCGCCGGGCTCTCCATCGACGACATCACGTTCATCGACGGCACGGTCTATCGGGCGAGTTCCCTCGAGCACGTCTACGACGCGGAGACGCTGCCGTCGTACCCCGAGATGCAGGCCGACAAGCTGGCCTACGCGCGCTCGTTCGCCGTGCAGTACGCCAACAGCGACCCCTTCACCGGCAAGCGCTTGGTGGAGCCGTACTCCGACCACGAGTTCGTCGTGCAGAACCCGCCGTCGGCGCCCCTGTCCCAAGAGGAGATGGACGCCGTCTACCGCCTGCCCTACGCGCGCACGTGCCATCCCATGTACGAGCAGGCCGGCGGCGTGCCCGCCATCAAGGAAGTGAGGTTCAGCCTGACCAGCAACCGCGGCTGCTTCGGCGAATGCTCGTTCTGCGCGCTCACGTTCCACCAGGGGCGCATCGTGCAGACGCGCAGCCACGACTCGCTCGTGGCCGAGGCCGAGCTCATCGCGGCCGAACCCGACTTCAAGGGCTACATCCACGACGTGGGCGGCCCCACGGCGAACTTTCGCGCCCCCGCCTGCTCCAAGCAGCTCAAGGCGGGCGCGTGCCCGCACCAGCGCTGCCTGTTCCCCGACCCGTGCAAGCGCCTCGAGGCCGACCACGCTGACTACCTGAAGCTCCTGCGCCGCCTGCGCAAGCTGCCCGGCGTGAAGAAGGTGTTCGTGCGCTCGGGCATCCGCTTCGACTACGTGATGGCCGACAAGAAGCACGGCGACGAGTTCGTCCGCGAGCTCTGCGAGCACCACGTGAGCGGCCAGCTGAAGGTGGCGCCCGAGCACGTGTCCGACGCCGTGCTCGCCCACATGGGCAAGCCGCGCAACCTGGTGTACCAGCGCTTCGCGAAGCGCTACGAGCAGGTGAACGACGAGCTGGGCAAGAAGCAGTACCTCGTGCCCTACCTCATGTCGTCGCACCCCGGCTCCACGCTCGACGAGGCGGTAGAGCTGGCCGAGTACTGCCGCGATTTGGGCTACAACCCCGAGCAGGTTCAGGACTTCTACCCCACGCCGTCCACCATGTCCACGGCCATGTACTACACCGGCGTGGACCCGCGCACCATGCAGCCCGTCTACGTGCCGAAATCCCCGCGCGAGAAGGCGCTCCAGCGCGCCCTCATCCAGTATCGCGATCCGAAGAACCGACCTCTCGTGCTCGAGGCGCTGCGCAAGGCCGGCCGCATGGACCTGGTGGGCTACGGTCCGAAGTGCCTCGTGCGCCCCGAGAAGGCCGCCTCGGACGCCAAGGGCGCGCGCGGCAAGGCGTCGAGCTCCTCCACGCTGCGGAAAGCCGACGGCAGGGCGTCGCGCGGCGCCTCGTCGAGCTCCGCCCCGAAGAAGGGGAGCGGCAAGGCCGTAGCGCCGAAGCCCGCCGGCAAGGGCGGCAAGAAGGGCATGGACGCGCGCAGGGGGTCAAAAGGCTCGAAGGGGCCGGCAGGACGCTCGCAGGCGAAAGGCTCGGCCCCGCGCGGCCAAGCGGACAAGCCGCGCAAAGGCCGGCGATAGCCGCCGGGACGCATCCGCAGGGGCGGGCTGCCGCCCGTCCGACGCGATGCCGTCGAAGAAAGACGAACCGCGCGGCGCGCGCCCCGTGCGGTTCGCGCACGTCGGGCAAACACGTCGCCTCACCCGTCTTTTTTGATCTCACCCCATCTTCTCACCCCCATAACCCCGCCCGAGGGGGCATGACCCGCCCCGGCCCTCTTCTTAGAATCTTCTCCAGAAGCTCGCGGTTCTCGTCGGCTGCGGCTTCCCCACAGACGAGTTGTTTCGCTGAAACGAGAAGAAAGGTAGGGGTCAATGGATGAGATGAAAGCCGCGCCTGCGGTGAAGCTCGATACGCTGTCCGACGTGAACGACCTCGGCAAGCCGTGGCGATACGAGGAGGATGGGCTCACCGTCACCCGCCTGTCCCCGTGGTCCGCTCCGGGCTGCCACCCGACGGGGTGCGGCCTGAAGGTGTACACCGATGAGAACCAGAAGGTCGTGCGCGTCGAAGGCGACGAGAACCATCCCGTTACGCAGGGCCGCCTTTGCGTGCGCTGCATCACGCTCATGGACTACCTGTACAACCCCTCGCGCATCATCCATCCGATGAAGCGCGATCCGAAAGACCGCGGCAACGCCGAGAAGTGGGAGCGTTGCACCTGGGAAGAGGCGCTGGACATCATCCAGGAGAACTACGACCGCATCACCAAGGAGTTCGGCCGCGAAAGCTGCGTGTGCTTCACGGGAACCGGGCGCGAGGGCGGCACGTTCAACCCGTACGGCAGCGTCATGCTGGGCACCCCGAACTACTGCTACACGCAGTCGGGCTACGCCTGCTACATCCCGCGCCTGGCCGCCTCCAGCTACATCATAGGCGCCGCGTATCCGGAGATCGACTACGCCTGCGCGTTGCCGGAGCGCTTCGACGACCCGGCCTACGAGCTGCCCGAGTGCCTGATCATGTGGGGCAAGATGCCGCTTTCCTCGAACGGCGACGGCCTGTTCGGACATGCCGTCGTGGACATGATGCGCCGCGGCACCCGCTTGATCATGGTCGATCCGCGCATGAACTGGCTCGCCAGCCGCGCCGACATCCACCTGCGCCTGCGCGCCGGCACCGACGCGGCGCTGGCCATGGCCATGCTCAACGTCATCATCAACGAGGGCCTGTACGACCAGCAGTACGTCGATTGCTGGTGCTACGGCTTCGACGAGCTGAAGGCGCGCGTCAACGATCCGGAGAAGGGCATGACGCCCGCCAAGGCGGCGGAGGTGTGCGGCATCCCCGAAGAGAAGATCGTCGCTGCGGCGCGCATGTACGCGCAAGCCAAGCCCGCCAGCATCTCCTGGGGCCTGGCCATCGACCAGAAGGCCAACGGCATGCAGGCCGGCCAGTGCATCCTGGACCTCATGGCCATCACGGGCAACATCGACGTGCCGGGCGGCAACCTTTTGGGCGATGCGACCACGGGCCTGAACGAGGTTGGATTCGGCTTCGAGAAGGGCGTCGGCGACCTGGCGAGCAAGATGGTGGGCCTCACCGAGTACCCGGCCTACTGCAACCTCATCATGAACGCGCACGCCGACATGATGCTGAAGGCGATGGAGACGGGCGAGCCGTACCCCATCAAGTTCGGAATGTACTGCGGAAACAACCTCATGTCGTGCACGTCGGCGGAACCGAAGCGCTGGCATGACGCCATCCTCAAGTCGCTCGAGTTCTGCTTCACCATCGACACGTTCATGACCCCTTCGGCGCAGGCGTCGTGCGACGTGTTCCTTCCGCTGGCCGCCTCCGCCGAGCGCGACGGCACCACGTTCACGCATTACGGCGCGTCCATGGGCATCAAGGGCTTCTCGCAGGCGGCAACCCGCACGGGCGAGGCGCTCACCGACGCCGAGGCGTGCTTCAAGATCGGCAAGCGCCTGAACCCCCATTGGTGGGAGGACTACGAGACGGTGGACGACTTCATCAACCACCTGCGCTTGAGCAAGAAGTTCGACTTCCGCGACGTGGCGAAGAGCGTGTACGTGCAAGACGAGGTGCTCTACCGCAAGAACGAGTGCGGACGTTTGCGCGGCGACGGCAAGGTGGGCTTCAACACCCCGACGGGCCGCATCGAGCTGTACTCGACCATCTTCCAGCAGTTCGACGACGATCCGCTGCCGTATTACGAGGAGCCCCAGTACAGCCCGGCCGCCACGCCCGAGCTTTTGGGCGAGTACCCGTTCGTGCTGACGACCGGCGCGCGCCCCTACGCGTTCTTCCATTCCGAGAACCGCCAGATCCCGTTCTGCCGCGAGTTGAACCCCGACCCCATCGTGGAGATCAACCCGAGGACGGCCAAGAAGCTGGGCATCGCCAACGGCCAGTGGGTCGAGCTGTGGAACCAGTTCGGCAGCTGCAAGCAGAAGGCGAAACTGACCGAAACCGTGGACGAGCAGACCATCCACGCGCAGCACGCCTGGTGGTTCCCCGAGGAGGAGGGGAGCGAGCCCAACCTCTACGGCAACTTCCGGTCGAACGTGAACAACCTGGTGCCGAACTTCCACTTCGGCAAGCTGGGCTTCGGCGCGCCGTTCAAGTGCCTGCTGTGCAACGTGAAACCCATCGACGAGTGCCTGGACACCGATATGGACCTCGTTTGGAACAAGTTCAAGAGGGAGGACCAGTAATGGAAGCTCAAGTAGGACTGCTGATCGACTACGAATACTGCACGGGCTGCCAGTCGTGCGAGGTGACCTGCAAGGAAGAGCACGGCTATCCCGTGGGGAAATGGGGCATCCACGTGCTCGAGGAGGGTCCTTGGGAGATCGAAGACGGCAAGGGGGTGTTCAACTACAACTACGTGCCGGTGCCGACCGACCTGTGCGACCTGTGCGCCGACCGCACGGGCAAGGGGCGCGAGCCCATGTGCGTGCACCATTGCCTGGCGAACGTCATCACGTACGGACGGATCGAGGACTTGGCTAAGAAGGCGGCGGCGAAGGGCAAGCAAGTGCTCTGGGTGCCGCAGTACAAGCCGCTCGAAGCCAAGGGCGAGTTCGTGGCCACGAAGAAGAACAGGCCCGCGGAGGTGGCGGCGCCGGTTGAGATCGAGTCCAACGACGCATGGTCGACGGCGGCGCATCGCCGTTCCGACGACGACCACTTCGAGCTGGGCCTGGTTGAGTAACTGCGAGACCTATCATTGGCCGGCATGGCTTCGACCGCTTTCGTCGGTCATGCCGGCCGTCCTCGAGGCAAGGAGCATCCGATGAGGAACAACCAGCGATTCGGCGCGTGCGCGTACGTCCGCTATCGCGGCGGCGTGGCGGGCGAGCCGGCAACCGACGATCGCTCGCAGGGCGACCCGGTGAAGATCGTCCTTGGCGCGGGGAGCGTGGTCCCCGGCATCGAGGACGCGTTGAGCGAAATGGCTCCGGGGGAGGAGCGCGTGGTGCGCGTCCCTCCCGAGGAGGCATACGGCGCCTACGATCCCGACGGCCTGCAGACCTACCCGCGCACGATGTTCTCGTTCGGCGCCGAACTCGAGGAGGGCGACGTGTTCCAATGGAAGAACCCCGCTTCCGGCCTGCCTATTCCCGTGCGCGTCGTCGAGGCTCACGAGCATGCCGTGCGCGTCGACTTCAACCATCCTTTCGCCGGCAAGACGCTGGAATACTGGTTGAAGGTCGAAAAGATCGTCGATTAAGGCGCGGCGGTGAACTGCTTTCCCTGCCGCGGCCCCGCATGCAACAGCTGCGGGAAGTTCGACCGTACGAACAACCTGGTCGCTCGCAACAACTCCGCCCGCTGCGCCTCGTGCGGCGGGCGGGTGGACCTGTTCTCGGGCACGTGCTTGGAATGCGGGCGGGCCGTGCTGGCCCCTCCCGGCCAGTCGTCCGCGGCAAGCGAGCTGCCCGGCGTGTTCCAAGTCGAGAGCAAACATGATCGGGAAGCTTGATTGAACGGATGCGGCAAGGCCCCGTATAATAGACGGCGTGTCCGAGTGGCGGAACGGGGGATGTGCGATGCGGTTTGAATCGGTTCCGAATGCGTCTGATCGCAAGGTGCCGGACGGTTTCTTGAAAAGGAAGTTCCAAGCGCCCTCCGCTCCGTTGCCGTACGTAGACGAAAAGGCGATCACCGAACGGGTGAGGGACGCGTCGACGTGGCGCGCGTGCCTGCTTTCCGCCCCGGCCGGTTACGGGAAGACCGCGCTGCTGGCGCAGTGGTTCCGCATGTTCCGAGAGTGCGATTCGACGGTGCCGCTCTGGGTTACGCTCGACGCCCACGACGCGCGCGCCGATCGGTTCCTTCAGTCGCTCGCCTATTGCTTCGCCGACGTCGATGGACGGTTCGCCCGCTTGGCGGAAGCCGAAGCGCTCGTGTCGGGGGTCGAGGCGCTGGCCGTGGAGTTCGTCAACCTCGCCGACGAGGCGTGTCCGCCCGAAACGGACTACGTGGTGTTTCTGGATGCCTACGACACCGCCTTGTCGGTCGATTTCGACGAAACGCTGGTGTTCCTGAACCGCAACATGGGCTCCAACGTGCGCTTCGTGGTGGCGGGCAGGTACCTGTCCCCTCGAATCGACGATCTGCTGCTCGACTCCCCGGTCATCGAATTCGGCGCCGCCGACATGCTGTTCGACGACGGTCGCTTCCGCGCGTTGGCGTCGGCGCTTCTTCCGGGATTGGAGGAGGGCGATTATCGGGCCTTGGTGGAGGAGGGCGGCCGCTGGCCGCTGCTGCTCGTGTTCGCCGGGCTGGCCCGCAAGCGCGCGCGAACCCCGCAGGATATGCGGCGTCGGGTGCAAGGATACTGCAGACGCTTCTTCGAAAGGGAGGTCATGGCGCGCTTGGATGCCGCGACCTGCGAGTTCGTCATCGAGACCTCGCTTCTCGAGGATCTGGACCCCGAGCTGTGCAACCATGTGACCGGCCGCAACGACGCCGTCGTCATGCTCGAGCAGTTGGAGGCGAAAAACCTGTTCGTGAACTACCGCGCCGAAGGGCGCGTGTGGCGCTACGCGCCGTTGTTTCGCGATTACCTGCAAAGTAAGCTCCTCTGCCTGCATCGAAGCCAGATAGAGAAGCTTGCCAGCAGGGCCGGAGAGTGGTTCGCCGAGCGCGGGCGGACGTGCGATCATGCCAGATGCCTGGCCATCACCTGCGATCCGTACTACGCGGAAGGGACCATCGCCAGCTCCGTAGGGCTTGTCCGCGACGATGCGCAGGAAAGCCTCGTCGAGCATTTGCTCGCCCGCCCCGCGGCGGAGTTCGAGACCGACCCCTACCTCGCTTGGGTCGCGGCATGGGACTGCCTTTCGGCGGGGCTGGTGGGCGAGGCCAGAGGCTGGGTGGCCGTCGCCCTCGATCTGGGGGAAGACGAGGGCGCGAAAACGGCTTCCCGGTTCATCGGAGCGCTGTGCCTGGCGCTCGAGGGCGACAGCGCCGGTTCGCTCGCCATCATTCGCGAGCTTCTAGGAGAAGGCTCCGTTTCCGTCCCGCGCCAGTTCCAGTGCCTGCTCATGCACATGGAGGGAGAGAACTGCGAGCGCCTGGGCCAGGTGAAGCAGGCGCGCGACCTGTACCTGAAGGCGTATTCCCTGGCCGAGCGGGCCGACAGCTCGTTCTACAAGCTGTTCGACCTGTACCTGCTGGCACAGTATTACCTCAGCCTGGGCGATTTCGAAGGGGCCGAGACCACCGCCTGCAAGGCGTTGGCGTCGGTGCGTCAGAGCGCTCCCTTGCATGGGGCCTTCCTGGCCGTGCAGGCCTCCATACGCGTCGAGCGGCACGAGCTGGAAGAGGCGGCCGAGCTGATGGAGCGAGCCCTGCAAAGCGTGTCGCGCAGCGCCAACGTCGACATGTACGTCGACGTCTGCCTGGTGCGCGCGCGTATGGAGCGCGTGCGGGGCAACGGCATCGAGGCGCTGGGCGTCATGACCGACCTGGTCGATTTCATCGACGGGAAGTGCGTGCCCCGCAACATGGGCATGCGGGCGCATGCCCTGAAGGCGGCGCTGGCCGTGGAGTTCGGCGAGATGTCGGCCGCTCGGTCGAGCGAGCGCGCGATAGACGGGTTCCTCGACGATCCCGACCTGTTCCGCTCCCTGCCGTGCGTGTTCGCGAAGGCGCGCGTGCTGTGGGCCCTCGACCGGCGGGAGGAGTGCCTCGCGCTGCTCGATGCGAACCAGGGGCGCGTGGCGGGAAGCGGCAGCGCGTACCTGCTCGCGCAGTTCTTCATCTTGCGCAGTTCGTATCGCGCCGAGGAGGGCGACGAGACGCGGGCCATGGTCGACCTCAACCAAGCGCTCGAGCTGGCCATGCAGAACGACTACATGAGCGTTTTCCTCGAGGGGAAAACCTGCGTGCGCGAGCTGCTGCTGAAGCTGGTCGTCGGGCGCAAGATATCTTTCGCGGTGCGCGCCTACGCCAAGGAGGCCTTGCTTTTGTTCGGGGGCGAGGTCGAGCTCGACGAGAGCATCGCCCTGAAGAGCGGCGGCGTGCAGGGCTATTACGCGCTGACCGAGCGCGAGCGCGAGATCCTGCACAAGCTGAACTCCGGCATGTCGCGCGGAGAGATAGCCGTGTCGTTCGGGATATCCCAGAACACGGTGAAGTCGCATTTGAAGAACATCTACTCCAAACTGGGCGTTCGCACGCGCTCCGAGGCGTACAAGGCCAGCGAGCGCGAGTACGGCGGCATGGGAGGCGACGAGTAGGCCTGTTCGACCGTACGAATATCACCCTCATATCACCCGTTCCCACCCCGTAAAATCCTACGGGGTGGGTCTGCTTCCGGGGGGCGGGACTTTCTATCATGGTGCCAGCGCTTGGGGAAAGCGCGTGCGGATCGGGGAATTTCCAGAGGCGTCTCCTGGGGCAGGCGGGCTCGCCCGCCACGACGAGTGCGTTCAGGCGAATGCTGCAAAAGGGGAGCCCCGCCGCAATCGACCAACATGAAACAAGGGGTGATTGCGTCATGCCTGAAGCAATTCAAGGGTCTTCTAAGAAAGGGAACATGACATCGGGCCGTGCCTGGGCGGTCGTCGCGGTGGTGTTCCTCGCGGGTTTCTGCATGCCGGCGAACATGGGCAAGACCATGTGGTTGGCGCCTCTGGTCATGGAGTCTTACGGGTTCGGACCGGATATCCTCGGATGGGTCAACGGGGTGTTCTACATCCTGGGAGCGCTTATCGCGTTCCCCGCGGCATCGTTCGTGCGCCGGATCGGCGTTAGAAGCTCCGTCGTCATCGCCATGGCCTGTGCCGTCGTCGGCAACCTGATCGGCTTGCTTTCGGGCACTTCGGTCATGGTGCTCATGGCGTCTCGAATCGTGGAGGGCGCGGGCTTCGGCCTCATGGGCGTCATCGGCGTCACCGCCATCACGCCGTGGTTCCCCAAGGGGCGGCGAGGCCTGCCCTTGGGCGTGTGGGGCATGTGGGTCGCTGCGGCCAACGCCATAACCCCGATGCTCGACGCGGCCATCGCCGAGGCCACGGGGAGCTATCTGAGCGTCTGGCAGTTCCTCCTCGTTTTCGACGTTATCGTGCTCGTCTTGTTCCTGGTGATCTACCGTGATCCGTCGGAGCCCTACATCGATGCGGCCGAGAAGGCCGGCGAAGTGAAGTTCTCGTACAAGGAGCTGTTCAGCAACAAGGTCGTGTGGGTGCTCGCCTTCGTGTTCTTCGTCGAGGAGGGGGCGTTCATCGCGAGCCAGGGCTTCCTTTCGTCCTACGTGACCACCAGCATCGACGCGCCGCTGATGGTGGGCACCGCCCTGGTCAGCGCGGGCGCTATCTGGGGAGCGTGCTTCAGCCCCATCGCCGGCAAGATTTCCGACGCCATAGGGTCGCGGCGCAAGGTGCTGATATTCTGCATGGCCAGCGCCGTGCTGTTCGGCTTGCTCGTGTTCTGGGTCACCGACCTGCGCGTGTACGTTCTCGTCATCGTCCTCAACGGTTTCACGGGCGGCGGCGTGGCGGCCATGCTGTGGGCGTCCAGCTCCGAGGTCGTGCCCTCCCATCTCATCTCCGGGGCCACGGCGGCGCTCGCCTGCAGCCAGAGCACGGGCATGTTCCTCGGCTCGATGTTCATGGGCAACGTCATCAACGCCGTGGGCTACACAATGGCCGGCTGGTGCGTGCTGGTTCCGTGCTTCGCCATCGGCCTTCTGGCCGTGATCTTCGGCTTGCGCGGAAAGTTGAAGTAGGGAACGCGAGAGGTTCTCGCTGCAGCGAAGGACTCCGACGGGAGGGTTTGGCCTTGCAAGGGCCTGCCCGCCTGCCGGAGTCCTTCGGTCTTGCGTCCCAAAAGCTCGACGCACGGCATTGCGGATCTTCGATCGGGCAAGCGCATTGGGGCCCGTGGCGCCAGGGCGCGTCCGGCCGGCGGCTTGGTCGGCCTCGAACGCGCCTACTTGTTCAGCCGCTCCTCCACGATGCTTATGAGCTCGTCACGCGAGTGAATCCCCAGCTTCTGGTATATGTTGAAGGAGTGGGTCTTGACGGTGGCGCTTCCAATATGGAGCTCTTCCGCAATGGCTATGTTGCTCTTCCCCCGTGCGAAATAGGACAGCACCTCCTCCTCTCGCTTCGAGAGGGCGAACGAACGCGCGATATCGCGGCAGGCGTCCTTGAGGAGCACGAGGGATTCTGACTCCTCCGTAAAGCTCTCCGCACGAGGGGCCTCTTCGTCGGGTTCAGTGCGGAACGCGAGCGCGATGTCTTCGACGTTTCGCCTTATCGCGTCAAGCGTCCTTGTTGCTTTGTAGCAGAGCAGGGCTAGTGCAATGCAGGAAGCAAGCAGCATCAATTCCAAAACGAACATGGGAGCCTCCTTGGAGATGGCGAATTGTTGATGCCGAAAGCGCAGACGACCCGCGTGTGCCCGGTGCGAAGCGATGGGGTTTCAACCGTTGCAGCATGAATGCCAAAGAATGGCCAAGACCTCTGGATTTTACCAAAAATCAAGGCTTCCCACAACGCGGCGCCGATAACTTAGGGGGATATCTCGATGTCGATTCCAAGTGAGGCGGCGCAAAGGGCTGTCCATGGCAAACCACCGTTGACCTCCTGCTGCTCGGTCAGGGTCGAGGATTAAAAGAAGGTTATTTCCTAGGATGGAATTGCCTGTTCGCCCAGCGGGTGGGAGAAAGCGGTTTCAGACGCCATGCGAAAGGGCCGCCTAGGCGGCCCTTTCAGCGAAGTGCGGATTCCTGTCGGCGGGCTGGGAGGGGAGGGAGGGTGCGCGCAAGCGCATATCCGCCCGCCGGCCGGGAAGCGAACCTAAGCGAAGTCGAGCTCGCCGATGGTCGTGTCCTTGGCGCACGCCTCGCCGACCAGCTGGCCGAACGTCACGCAGCGGCCATGGCTGACGCCGGGGCAGTGCACCGGGTAGTCCTTGCCGAAGAAGTCGCCCTGCACGTTGCCGATGGCGAACAGGCCGCCAATAGGCTCGTCCTCGGCGGTGAGCACCTGGGAATCGGCGTTCACGTGCAGGCCGAAGGGGATGGTGAGCGTCGAGCACACGTTCTTCGTGGCGTAGAACGGCGGGGTCTTCACCGGCGCGAGCCACTGCGCGGGCACGTTGAAGTCGACGTCCTCGCCGGCTTCGGCCATGCTGTTGTAGCGCTCCACGGTGGCCTTGAGGGCGTCGGCGGGCACGTCGATCTGCTTGGCCAGATCGTCAAGCGTGTCGGCCTTCACCAGCTTGCCGTTGCCCAGCCACTTCTCCATCACGGCGTCCAAGCCGTCCATGAAGCGGTCGAAGCGCTCGGGCTGCTGCTGCATGAGGTAGGTTTCGTAGTCCGCGTCGAAGACGGACCACGCCACGTTGCCCGGGGTGTTCATGCGGGCGTTCGTCAGCATGGGCTCGAAGGGCATCTCGGCGCCGTAGCGCTCGCCGTTGGCGTTCACGGCGAGCCAGCTCATGATGAACGAGGTCAGGTTGAACTCGAGCGTGTCCAGCGTGAACTGGTGGATCATCGGAGCGGCTTCGCTCTTCGACATGGCGGCGCCGGCCCACATGCCCATGAGCAGGCCGTCGCCGTTGTTGAACCCGGCCGGCGCGTAGCAGTTGGAGTCCGAGCGGTTCGAGATGGGGCAGAACGCGTCGACCATCTCCTGGTTGCCGCCGATGTCGCCCGTGGCCAGGATCACGCCTTTCTTGGCGTTGTACTGCACGTGCTTGCCGTCCTTCGTGGTGACGACGACGCCGGTGACGCCGCTTGCCGCGTCGCCCACCAGCTGCTCGGCGCGCGCCTCGAACACGAACTCGGCGCCGTTGTCCACGGCCGAGTTGTACACGAGCTCGCCCAGCGTCACGTTGACGGGCTGGCCGTCGTCGCGGGCGTCGTACTTCTCGCCGCCGCGCACGAACGACACGGCGTCGGGGTAGACGCGCCACTGGTCGGGCAGCGTGGCCCAGTTGCCGTACTTGGCGGTGCCGGACAGCGCGGGCACCATGCTCACGCCGTTCTTGGAGCCCAGGTCCTCGATGTAGTCGAACACCTCGCCGGAGCGCGACGCCCACACGTAGATAAGGTCGTAGTTCGTGGTCTGGTGCGACGCCTGGTGCAGGAAGCGGGCTGCGACGCGGGGGTCGAGGTCGAAGCCGTTCTCCTTGTGGAACTTGCTGCCGATGTGGCCCACGTCCACGCCGCGCACGGAGAACGTGGTGTTGCGCTCGATGACCACCGTCTTCGCGCCGTTGCGGGCTGCGGCTTCGGCGGCGTTGATGCCCGCGAGGCCCGCGCCCACGACGACCACGTCGAAGTCCTGCGTTTCGGCCACGTCGGCGATGGCGGCGGGCGCCACCTCCCACGTGTGCTTGCCGGTCGCCGCTTCGCCCGACGCGCTGGGCGCCTGCTCCTTGGAGCTGGACGGGCTGCAGCCCGGCAGCGCCACCGCGGCCGCCGCCACGGCGCCCGTGGCGAACGCGCCCTTCAAAAAGCTCCTGCGATTGATATCCATGACGATATCCCCTTCCCTTGGTACCCTCAGGTCCCCCGTGGGCCGCGCATTGCCGAACGCGCCGCACGGGACGCGCGGGGCTCGTGCCCGCACGGTTCCATCATGCGGGCGGCAGGGAAAGGGGCGCAACGCGCGAAAGACCGTATTTTCGGAAATCAGGCGACTTCCGTGACGGCGTCGCCGTCATCACGCGAATCGGGTGACATGCGTCCTGCCGGGGGAAACACGGCGTCGATGAACTGCTGGCGGTCGTGCACCTCGGCCTTCTGGTAGATGTGGCGCACGTGCGTGCCCACCGTGTTCTCCGATATCCTCAGGCGCTCCGCGATCCATGGCTGCGTGCGCCCGTACGCCAGCAGCGCGGCTATCTCGCGCTCGCGGGCCGTCAGGCCGAACGCCTCGAAGCGCTCGTCGAGCAGCTCCTGCTGGCCGCGCGGGTCGCCCTCCGTCGCCAAGGGCACTCGGCCGAACAGCGTCCATATGTCCTCGCTGCTCAGCAGGAGCACGGTGGCGATGACCACGAGGTAGCCCACCGCCGTCGTCTCCGCGGCCACGAACCCGCCCTCCAAGTCTCCGCTGCCCACGAGCGCGATGCCCGCGACGAAGCCCGCCACGGTGCACAGCACGCTCAGCAGGCGCATGAGGGCGATGGTCTTCAGGGGCTCGCGCGACTGCGCGTGGGCGATTTGAGAGAACGCCACCCAGATCAGCAGGTCGAACGCGGTGTAGCCGCTGATGATGATGGCGCCCGAAATCCAGAACAGGTCGCTGCCGTACAGGAAGGGCATCATCATGAACCCGGCGATCATGGCCAGAAGGCCCACCCGGTACACGGCGCTCGCGCGCCGCGCCGCCACCACGACGAGGGCGAACATGAGCACCGCCGCAACGCCGCGCACCACCTGCACCAGGATGCCGCTCGCCTCGTTGCCGGCGAACGACGAGAACGACACGAGGTGCTGCATGTAGCCGAAGCCGCCCATGACCAGCATCACGGCGCACAGAAGCGTCATGGTGGCGCCCAGGTGGGTCTTCAGGTGCGCGCGCACGCCCTTGGTCGCGCGCGGGGCGTCGTCCCGGGGCTGCGCGTAGGTGCGCAAGCCGGGCTCGAGCGAGACGAGAAGCGCCCCGGAGGCCAGCGGCAGCAGCGCGAAGAACACGGCCGACGCCTCGGGTATCATGAACAGAAGCGGCGCGTCGATGACGACGGCGCATGCGAACCCGCCCGCCACGTAGGGCGTGGCGCTGCGCGCGCCGTCGTGGCAGTACGCGGCGCCCCAGGCCATTTGGAACACGGCCATGAACGCGCCGCCGCACACGCCGCCCGCCACGAGGGGAGCCCATCCCAGGTTGAGGCCCGCCAACAGGAACAGCAGCGATCCCGCGGTGCCGAGCGCCGCCGCGGCCAGCGGCAGGCGCTTGCCGGCGAGCAGGCGGTTGACCGCGGTCGGCCTCCTCAGCGCCCATACGAACCCCGGCGCGCTCAGCCCGAACACGGCGGCCGCGGCCAGCTCCGACATGAGCCCGAAGCTCTCCGGCCGCACGAAGAACGCGCTCATGAACAGCGCGTCGAGCCATGCCCAGAAAAACGCCGACCCCACGATGATCCTGATGCCGGCCGTGCCGCGAACCCGATCCAGCAGTTTCATATGAAATTCCCTCCCTTGGCGGGGGATTATACCAGCAACCTTGTTCCTCTGCCGCGCCTATGGTTTCCGCAAGGCCTCCTGTCCGCCCCTCGAACTTGTGCTCAAGTTGTGTGCGCAAATCCACTCTTGATCCATGACCCCGAGGGGTTTATAATTCTCGGTTGCGTCTGGTCTTTGATAGATACACCCGGACGCGTGGTAAACCGGAGTCGCGTGTGCCAAGCCTCCCCAGGGCGCAGCGGCAATCGGAGCCCACGAAGCGACAAGGGATCTTTGGGGTACGGAGAGGCGTGCGAGCAAAGGTCCGAAGAAAGGACAGTAATGGGAGTCAAACAGTACAAGCCGACGAGCCCCGGCCGACGTTTCCAAACCGTCTCGGATTTTGCCGAGATCACGACGTCGAAGCCGGAGAAGTCCCTGCTTGCGCCGCTGTCGAACAAGGCGGGCCGTAACAACAACGGCCGCATCACGACGCGCCATCAGGGTGGCGGCAACAAGCGCCGCTACCGCATCATCGACTTCAAACGCCAGAAGGACGGCGTGCCCGCGAAGGTCGCTACCATCGAGTACGACCCGAACCGCAGCGCCCGCATCGCCCTTCTGCACTACGTCGACGGCGAAAAGCGCTACATCCTGCATCCGAAGGGCCTGCGCGTGGGCGACACCGTCATGAGCGGCGTCGAGGCCGACATCAAGCCGGGCAACGCGCTTCCGCTGGCCAACATCCCCGTCGGCACGCTCGTGCACGCCGTGGAGCTCCAGCCGGGCAAGGGCGCCGCTATCGCGCGTTCCGCCGGCACGAGCATCCAGCTCATGGGCAAGGAAGGCGACTACGCCATCCTGCGCATGCCGTCCTCCGAGATGCGCCGCGTGCTCATCACCTGCCGCGCCACGGTGGGCGAGGTCGGCAACGCCGAGCACGCCAACATCAAGATCGGCAAGGCCGGCCGCAACCGCTGGAAGGGCATCCGCCCCAGCGTCCGCGGCACCGTCATGAACCCGGTCGACCACCCGCACGGCGGCGGCGAGGGCAAGAACAAGTCCGCCGGTCGTCACCCGGTCACCCCGTGGGGCGTTCCCACGAAGGGCCATCGCACCCGCAACAAGAAGAAGGCGTCGAGCCGCTTGATCATCCGCCGTCGCAAGAAGTAGCGCGAGCTCTAAGGAGTAATAGTGAGTAGAAGTTTGAAAAAAGGTCCTTTCGTCGAACCGCGCCTTCTTGATCGCATCGAGAAGATGAATGCGGCGGGCGAGAAGAACGTCGTCAAGACCTGGTCTCGCTCGAGCACCATCTTCCCGGAGATGGTGGGCCACACCATCGCCGTGCACGATGGCCGCAAGCACGTGCCGGTCTACGTTACCGAATCCATGGTCGGCCACAAACTGGGCGAATTCGCCCCGACCCGCACGTTCAAGGGTCACTCCGCCGACAAGGGCAAGCGATAAGAAGGGGTGAAAACAATGGAAGCTAAAGCTGTAGCACGCTATGTCCGCGTTTCGCCCCGCAAGGCGCGCATCGTAGTAGACCTGGTCCGCGGCAAGTCCGTTATCCAGGCCCGCGAGATCCTCGCGTTCACGAACCGCGGTGTGGCGGAAGCCGTCGAGAAGACGCTGAACTCCGCCGTGGCCAACGCCGAGCACCAGCACCACGTGCGTCCGGAATCGCTCATCGTGAAGACGGCCTTCGTCGACGAGGGCCCCACGCTGAAGCGCATCCGTCCGCGCGCCAAGGGCTCCGCGTCGCGCATCCGCAAGCGCACGAGCCACATCACGATCATCGTTGCACCGCGAGAGGAGGCATAAGCCGTATGGGTCAGAAAGTTAGCCCCACCGGGTTCCGCCTTGGCATCACCGAAGATTGGCGCAGCCGTTGGTACTCCGACAAGGACTACGCCAAGAACCTGGAAAACGACTTGGCCATCAGGAAGTTCTTGGACAAGTACCTCGCCCGCGCCGCCGTCTCCAAGGTTGAGATCGAGCGCGCCGGCGACAAGATCAAGGTCATCATCACCACGGCCCGCCCGGGCGTCGTGATCGGCAAGAAGGGCGCCGAGATCGACTCGCTGCGCAAAAAGCTGGAGAAGGTTGCCAGCGGCCCGGTGTCCATCGAAGTCGTCGAGGTCAAGCGCCCCGAACTCGATGCCGCGCTCATCGCGCAGTCCGTGGCCGAGCAGCTCGAGGGCCGCGTGGCCTTCCGCCGCGCCATGCGCAAGGCGGTCCAGTCCGCCCGCAAGAGCGGTGCCAAGGGCATCCGCATCCAGTGCTCCGGCCGCCTGGGCGGCGCGGAGATGAGCCGTCGCGAGTGGTATCGCGAAGGCCGCGTGCCGCTGCATACGCTGCGCGCGAAGATCGACTACGGTTTCTGCACCGCCGCCACGACGATGGGCTCCATCGGCGTGCAGGTGTGGGTGTACCACGGCGAGATGCTCCCCGGCCAGAAGGCTCCGCAGCCGGCGCTCGAGGGCAGCTCCCGTCCGAACCGTTCCCGTCGCAACGACCGCAACGAGAGGGGGGCGAAGTAAATGCTCGTACCTAAGCGCGTCAAGCACCGCAAGGTGCAGCGTGGCTCCATGAAGGGCCAGGCAAAGGGCGGCACCCGGCTGAACCACGGCACGTGGGGCATCCAGGCGCTCGAAGCCCATTGGATCACGAACCGCCAGATCGAGGCCGCTCGTATCGCCATGACCCGCCACATGAAGCGCGGTGGCAAGGTGTGGATCACGATCTTCCCCGACAAGCCCATCACGCAGAAGCCGGCCGAAACCCGCATGGGTTCCGGCAAGGGCAACCCCGAGGCATGGGTCGCCGTCGTCAAGCCCGGCCGCATCATGTTCGAGATCGACGGCGTCGACGAGGAGACCGCCAGGGAGGCGCTCCGTCTCGCCGTTAACAAGTTGCCCATCAAGTGCAAGATTGTTTCCAAGGAAACGGAAGGGCAGGAGTAAATGAAAGCAGCAGAGATCCGTGAGCTTTCTGCCGACGATTTGCAGGCGAAACTCAAAGAAGCTCGCGCGGAGCTTTTCAATCTGCGCTTCCAGATGGCCACGAGCCAGCTCGACAACACCGCCCGCGTGGGTCAGGTCAAAAAGGACATCGCTCGCATCCAGACCGAGATGCGTGCCCGCGAGCTGAACGCCTAGAGCGCGGATAAGGAAGGTTATATACATGAGTGAAGATCGTAACTCCCGCAAGGTCCGCCAGGGCACCGTGGTGAGCGCCGTCAACGACAAGACGTGCGTCGTGCAGGTCAAGGAGCGCAAGCCGCACCCCGTGTACGGCAAGATGATGACCGTCACGAAGAAGTTCCACGCCCACGACGAGAAGAACGAGGCCGGCGTCGGCGACACGGTGCGCATCATGGAATGCCGCCCGCTGTCAAAAATGAAGCGCTGGCGTCTGATCGAGATCGTGGAAAAGGCCAAATAGCCTGCGTGTTCGCATGCATGCTCGTAAGAGGAAAGTTAGGTTACAGCAATGATTCAGATGCAAACCATGCTCGCAGTGGCCGACAACTCCGGCGCTCGCAAGGTGCAGTGCATCAAGGTCCTGGGCGGCTCCAAGCGCCGTTACGCGGGCCTCGGTGACGTGATCATCTGCAGCGTGAAGGAAGCGGCGCCCAACGGCAACGTCAAAAAGGGCGAAGTCGTGCGCTGCGTCGTCGTGCGCGTGAAGAAGGAAGTGCGTCGCCCCGACGGCAGCTACATCAAGTTCGACCAGAACGCCGCTGTGCTCATCAACAACGACGGCGCGCCGCGCGGCACCCGCATCTTCGGGCCCGTCGCACGCGAGCTGCGCGACAAGAAGTATATGAAGATCGTGTCTCTGGCACCGGAAACGCTGTAGGGGAGGTGTGCGTAATATGAACAGTATGAACATCAAAAAGGGCGACAAGGTCAAGGTCCTGTCCGGCAAGGACAAGGGCAAGGAGGGCGTCGTGCTGCGCGCGCTTCCGCAGAAGGAGCGCGTGGTGGTGGAGAAGGTCAACATGATCAAGAAGGCCATGCGCCCCACGCAGCAAAACCCGCAGGGCGGCATCTCCACGATCGAGGCGCCGATCCACGTGTCCAACGTCATGGTCATCTGCCCCGAGTGCAAGCAGCCCACGCGTACGGGCAAGAAGCGCGACGAGAACGGCAAGAAGATCCGCGTCTGCAAGAAGTGCGGCAAGGACATCGACAAGTAGTTCCGCCGATCTCCGATCGACGGAACGGGCCGACGCCGTAGCCGTTCCTGCTGACTTTTCAGCAACCTATGGCGTCGGATGAAGTACAATGACCCCTGCCGCTTCGGCGGCGAGGGACGCAGGGTCGGAAATCCTGCGTTTAATTCATCGAAAGGAACCGAAATGACCGCTCCTCGCTTGAAGGAACAGTACAAAACCGAGATCGTGCCGAAGCTCGAGCAGGAACTCGGCATCAAGAACATCAACGAGGTCCCGCGCCTCGAGAAGATCGTCGTGAACATGGGCGTGGGCGCTGCCGCCTCCGACTCGAAGCTGCTCGACGCCGCCATAGCCGATCTGCGCGTCATCACGGGCCAGCAGCCCTGCATCACGCGCGCCAAGAAGTCCATCGCCGGCTTCCACCTGCGCGAGGGCCAGGCCATCGGCTGCAAGGTCACGCTGCGCGGCGACCGCATGTGGGAGTTCCTGGACCGCCTGCTGGCCACGGCGCTGCCCCGCGTGCGCGACTTCCGCGGCATCTCGCCGAAGAGCTTCGACGGCCGCGGCAACTACACCATGGGCGTCACCGAGCAGCTGATCTTCCCGGAGATCGACTACGACAAGATCGACCGCACGCGCGGCATGGACATCACGGTCGTCACGACCGCGGACAACAACGAGGACGCCTTCGCGCTGCTGAGCGCCTTGGGCTTCCCCTTCAAGGACAAGTAACCGCTCGACCGCCAGGATTGCACTTGCACCCGCGCTCGCGCGCGGGTCGAGGATAGGAAAGAAGGAATTGCATGGCTAAGAAATCGATGATCGCCAAGGCGAAGCGCGAGCCCAAGTTCTCGACGCGCCAGCACAACCGCTGCACGCGTTGCGGACGCCCCCGCGCTTACTACCGCAAGTTCGGCCTGTGCCGCGTGTGCCTGCGCGAACTGGCCAACAAAGGCGAACTGCCCGGCGTGACCAAGTCTTCGTGGTAAGCCGCCAGACTCAAGTCACGTTCAAGGGTGTGCCCGCGTATCAGGCGGAGGCGTTATGGGCGCCGACGAACCGTGCGTGCGGCTCATCACGGACCAAAGGAGAACAGAACCATGACCATGACCGACCCCATCGCAGACATGCTTACGCGCGTGCGTAACGCTCATTCTGCCGGCAAGCCGACGGTTTCCATGCCGTCGAGCAAGAAGCTTGTCGAGATAGCCCGCATCATGCAGGAAGAGGGCTACATCCAGCGCTACGACGTCGTCGAGGGCGAGCCCCGCGCGACGCTCGAGATCGTGCTGAAGTACGGCGACAAGAAGGCCAAGACCATCCGCGGCATCAAGCGCATCTCGAAGCCCGGCCTGCGTATCTACGCCGGCAAGGACGAGCTGCCCCGCGTGCTCGGTGGCTTGGGCACCGCAATCATTTCGACGAGCCTCGGCGTGATGACCGACCGCGACGCCCGCAAAAAGGGCGTTGGCGGCGAGGTCATCGCGTACGTGTGGTAGGAAAGGGAGGTAGGTAGATATGTCTCGTATCGGCAAACAGCCCATCACCGTTCCTGCCGGCGTCGATGTGACCATCGACGGCAACACCGTGACGGTCAAGGGCCCGAAGGGCGAGCTCACCCGCAGCTTCCCCGAGATCATGATCATCAAGCGCGAGGGCGACGACGTCATCGTCGAGCGCCCGGACGACAGCCGCGAGGCCAAGGCTTATCACGGCCTCGTCCGCACGCTCATCGCGAACATGGTCGAGGGCACTTCGAACGGCTTCTCCAAGAAGCTCCAGCTCGTGGGCGTCGGCTACCGTGCCGCGCTCAAGGGCAAGGACCTGGAGATGCAGCTCGGCTTCTCGCACCCCGTGCTCGTGCAGGCACCGGAGAACATTACGTTCGAGGTCCCGAGCCAAACCGAGATCATCGTTTCCGGCCCCAGCAAAGAGCAGGTCGGCCAGGTGGCGGCGAACATCCGCAAGTGGCGCAAGCCGGAACCCTACAAGGGCAAGGGCATCCGCTACGAGGGCGAGCACGTCCGCCGCAAGCTGGGTAAGGCCGCCAAGAGCGACTAACGTATGAGCCTCTACACGGTTTGAGATCGAAGGGATAATCATGAACAAGCTTCAGAAAAAACAAGCCGGGTTGGCTCGTCGCCACCGTCGCGTGCGCGGCAAGGTGTCCGGCACGGCGGCTCGCCCGCGCCTGTGCGTTACGCGCAGCAACAGCAACATGTACGTTCAGCTCGTCGACGACGTCGCCCGCAAGACCATCTGCGGCGTGTCCACGCTCGGCGCCGACTTCAAGGCCACGGGCAAGAAGGGCGCGACGGTCGAGGGCGCTGCCGCCCTCGGCGAGATCGTGGGCAAGAAGGCGCAGGAAAACGGCGTCACGGAGGTCGTGTTCGACCGTGGCGGTCATCTGTATCACGGGCGCGTGCAGGCTCTGGCCGATGCGGCTCGCGAAGCCGGCCTGAAATTCTAGAAGGGGTTATAGCTTATGGCTCGTAAACAGCAAAACGACGCCGGGGTTCCCGAGCTCCAGGAGCGCGTCGTCTACATCAACCGCGTGTCCAAGGTCGTCAAGGGCGGCCGCCGCTTCGCGCTCACCGCGCTCGTGGTCGTCGGCGACGGCAACGGCCGCGTCGGCGTGGGCATGGGCAAGTCCCAGGAGGTGCCCATCGCCATCAAGAAGGGCACCGAGGACGCGAAGAAGAACATGTTCACCGTGCCGCTGACGCCCGAGAAGACGCTGCCGCATGAGATCATGGGCATCTTCGGCGCCGGCCGCGTGCTCATCAAGCCGGCCACGCCCGGTACCGGCGTTATCGCCGGCGGCCCGGTGCGCGCCATCATGGAGCTCGCCGGCGTGACCGACGTGCTCACGAAATCGCTTGGCACGAACAACGCCATGAACATCGTGAAGGCCGCCGCCGAGGGGCTCAAGAACATGGAAAGCCCCGAGCAGGTGGCTGCGCGCCGCGACATGTCCGTCGCGCAGATCTACGGCTGGAAGGAGAAGGAGTAATGGCAGACGCGAAGAAGACGCTGCGCGTTACCCAGGTGAAGAGCTCCGTCGGCTGCAAGGCCGACCAGGGCCAGACGCTGCGCGCGCTCGGCCTGGGCAAGATCGGCCGTTCGGTCGACCAGGTGGACAACGACTGTGTGCGGGGCATGATCTTCAAGGTCAAGCATCTCGTGCAAGTCGAAGAGCTGTAAAATAGTCAAGATATATGCGCCGCCTTCGGGCGGCGCGTGTTATCATACTCGACTGAGAATCATCGCCGCCTATGCGGCGTGATCGCGTTTCCGCCGCGTAGAGGCGGGGCGCCTAAGGAAGTTAGCTGGCGGCGAGCTGCCAGCGCGGGCCGAGGGCCCGTTTGCGACTGAGAAGGAGTCACACCATGGAATTGAAGGATCTCAAGCCGGCCGAGGGTTCGACGCATTCCCGCAAGCGCGTGGGACGCGGCAACGGCGCGGGCACGGGCAAGACGTCCGGCCGCGGCATGAACGGCCAGAAGTCCCGCGCTGGCGGCGGCAAGGGCGCCGGCTTCGAGGGCGGCCAGACCCCGCTTGCGCGTCGTCTGCCGAAGCTCCCCGGCTTCAAGAACATCAACCATGTGGAGTACCTGCCCGTCAATGTGAGCCGTCTCGACGAGAAGTTCGAGGCCGGCGACGTGGTCGATGGCGAGAGCCTCAAGGCCAAGGGCATCATCAAGCACGCCGACGCGCTCGTTAAGGTGCTCGGCGACGGCGACCTGACCAAGGCGCTCACGGTCAAGGTCGACAAGGTTTCTGCTTCGGCCAAAACCAAGATCGAAGCAGCTGGAGGAAAGGTCGAAGAGCCTTGCTAAGCTCGATCATCGATGCGTTCAAGGTACCGGAGCTGCGTAAGAAGATCCTCTTCACGCTAGCTATTCTCGCGCTGTACCGCTTCGGCGCGTACGTGCCGGTGCCCGGCATCCCGTTCAACGAGTTCGCGAATTCGTTCCAGGACTCGGGCGTGTCCATGACGATGCTCGACCTGTTCACGGGCGGCGCGCTGTCGAACTTCTCCGTGTTCTCGCTGGGCATCATGCCTTACATCACGGCCTCCATCATCATGCAGCTCATGCAGGGCGTCATCCCCGCCGTGGGCCGCTGGGCGAAGGAGGGCGACGCGGGCCGCAAGAAGATCACGCAGGTGACGCGTTACCTCACGCTGGGCTTGGGCCTCATCAACGCGGTGGGCTACCTGTTCCTGTTCAAGTCGCCGGCCTACGGCGTCGTGTTCAGCACGGCCGTCCCCGAGCTCTTGACGGACGTCATCGTTGTGTTCACGCTCGTGGCGGGCACTGCGTTCATCATGTGGATGGGCGAGCTCATCACGCAGCGCGGCATCGGCAACGGCATGTCGCTCATCATCTTCGTGAGCATCGTGTCGCGCGTGCCGAGCGCCATCTTCTCGTCGGTGAACCTGACGGCCGACCTCGGCATGGGCATCGCCATCACGGCGCTCATCGTCATCGTGGTCGTCGCGTGCATTCCCGCGATCATCTTCGTGGAGCGCGCGCAGCGCCGCATTCCCGTGAACTACGCGAAGCGGGTTCAGGGTCGCAAGATGATGGGCGGCCAGTCCACCTACATCCCGTTGAAGGTGAACGCCGCAGGCGTCATCCCCATCATCTTCGCCAGCTGCCTGATATACTTCCCGGCGCAGATCGCGGCCCTGTTCAACATCGATTGGCTCACGAACGTGGCCAACGCCATGTCCACGGGCTGGATCAACTGGATCCTCACGGTGCTGCTGATCGTGTTCTTCGCGTACTTCTACACCTCCATGGTGTTCAATCCGGAGGAGACGGCCGACAACCTGCGCAAGCAGGGCGGCTTCATCCCCGGCGTGCGCCCGGGCACGGCCACGGTCACCTACATCAAGAACGTGCTGCATCGCGTGACGCTGCCCGGCGGCATCTTCATCGCCGCCATCGCGGTCATCCCGTCCATCGTCTTCTTCTTCACCGGCAACACGCTCATCCAGGCGTTTGGCGGCACTTCGATCCTCATCATGATCGGCGTGGCCCTCGACACCATGAGCAAGGTGGAGAGCCAACTGAAGATGCACAATTACGACGGGTTCTTCAAGTAGGTTTCGAGTGCTGTACGATCGATCGATAAAACGAAAAGCCTTCCTTGCGGAAGGCTTTTCGTTTTCATAAGCGTTGCTTTTCCCCACTGCGGCAGTGTGGTAAGGTCAGAGGCAAAAGGATTCATCGGGCGCTCAGGGGCCCATGCAAACGAACGAGGCGCGATCGCACGAGCGCGAGCGGTTGATCGGTTGCGAATTGCGCGCGGCATTCAATGCCGGGGGTGCGGCAATCGCGACGACGTTGGGGATGAAAAGCGAGGGGGAGAGCGTGGCTTCAGCCATCAAACCGCAGACTCTGCGGATAGTCATGTCGTCGGCGTTGTACTGGGCATGGATTTTCCTTCTGTATTGGAGCCCGCTGCTGCTGGGTTCGGGTTGGGAGTCCCTTTATGCGAAAGGGGCGGCGTTTCTCGGCTCCGCAACGGCGTTTTTCATATGGTTCGTCGTCGTTCGCGCGGGCAGGCGCTCGCTGTTCGACCGCGTTTTCAGCCGGATGCTGCCGTTCGTGCTGACACCGCTTGCCGGCCTCGGCGCGCTCGTCAACGCGCTTGCGGGACCGCTGCCCTTGGCGCTGCTGCTGGTTCTTTGGTTCCTTGCCGGCTTCGGCGCCGCCTTCATCTTGGTTCGCGTGTCGCATCTGATGTTCAGGGAGGGGCAAGAGAACACGTCCGTCGTCATGTTCGTCATGTTGTTCGTCAGCTGCCTGGTGGCGGTGTTCGCTTCGCAGATGCCGATATCGTCGGTTGGGGCAGCGGTGACGATGGCGCTGCTACCGGTGGCGTCGTTCTCGTTCGTCCAAGTGAGGAAGCGCGTTCCGAGTGCGACCGACGAGCTCGACGACATCGATGCGCCGGAATCGAAGAGCCGCGTGTTCGAGGGCGATTCTCCGTCGCGTCGGTCGTTCTTCGTGTCGCTGGTTCAGATGTTCTTCTACAGCATGGCCTTCTCGTTCGCGTTGCTGACGGGTTTGTACTCGAGCAGCGGCGACATGTCTTCGATGTACGTATGGTTCGGCGTTTTCCTGGCGGGCATCGTGGTGATGTTCTACGGCATGTGGTTTCATCGTCGCGTCAAGGTCGATTTGATGCAGCTGATCCTGCTGGGCGTTGCGGTTGTGGGCCTTGCCCCCTTCGCCTTGGCGAACGTGCTTCCAGCCGAGGTGCGATACGCGAGCTGCGTGCTGCTTATGCTGGGGTTCACCAGTTACGACATGCTGGGGTTGTCTCACTTGCTCTCGACCATTTCGGCTCAGGACGTCTCGTTCACGCGATACTTCGTTTTGGGGCGCTTCGGCAACGCGTTCGGCGTTTTTGCCGGATGGGCGCTCGCCGCCGCCTCGCTCGCCGCAACCAGCCTGCTTGAGAACCAACTCGTCGCGCAGGCGCTGCCGCTCGTGCTGATAGTGGTGCTGACGGTGCTCGTCATGGTTTGCTCGTACTGGGGGCAGTGGGGATCGGGAAAGGCGGGCAAGGACGCGGCCGCCGTCGATTCCGTCGGGGTGTGGCGGCGCAGCTGCGAGGATTTGTGCGACGCGTTCGGCCTTTCGTCGCGCGAGCGAGAGGTGTTCGCGCTCTGCGCGAAGGGCCGCGACTCGGCTTACATCTGCAGCGCCCTCTACATATCGGCGCACACGGTGAAAAGCCACGTATACCATATCTACAACAAGATGGACATCCATTCCCAGCAAGAACTCATCAGCATGGTCGAGCAAAGGGCGGAGGATCTCAAGAAGGGGGCTTCCCAAGAGTCCAAGGGGTGATTGCCGGATCGTTTGGACCTCTCGCTCCATCGAAGCGGCCCTTGGCCGAATAGTCGACAGGTTTCGCCGTCGTGAAACCGATTGCTCGAAGTGCTCTGGCAATCGGTTTTTTTGCATTCTTTTGTATATTGCCAGGTCAAAACATCAGCCGGTCGGGCTGATATGCGTCATCGCGTTTTCATCGCCCAGTCAACCCTCGAGCCGATGTTCGGATTTTCCCAGCGGGTTTACGTTTGCCGCAGCGAAATGCAAAGGGCGTTTCGAGCCAGGCGTTCGGGTGAAGCGAACGGCTTGGAAGGCAAAGGCGAGGTACGAGAGGAGTGACTTACATGGCAGATCACGGCATAGAGGGGTACAACAACAGCGGCGTGTCCACGCAGCTGGTCGGCGACTATCAGTTCGTCGACCACGAGAAACCATGGAGGTACCAAGAGGGGGATCTGACCGTGACGCGCGGCAGCGCATGGTCGGGTCCGGGATGCCATGACGGTTGCGGCGTTCTGTTGTACACCGACAAGGACGGCAAGCTGGTCAAATGCGAGGGCGACCCGGAGAACCCGTACAACGGCGGCCGTTTGTGCGTGAGGTGCTTGGACGTTCCCGAGGTCGTGTACCACAAGGACCGTCTGCTCTACCCCATGAAGCGCGATCCGAAGGACCGCGGCAAGGACAAGTGGGAGCGCATCTCTTGGGAAGAGGCCGTGGACTTGGTCGTTGACAAGTTCATGGATATCAAGGAGAAGTACGGCGCCGAGGCCGTGGTGTTCGGCCAGGGCACGGGCCGCGACATCGCCGCCTACATCACGCGCCTGTGCTGGTCGTTCGGCAGCCCGAACTACGTGCTGTTCCTGTCCGGCTGCGCGTGCTACCTGCCCCGCGTGGCCGGCTTCGCGGCCACGGCCGGGTCGTTCTGGGTGGCCGACTGCTCGCAGGAGTTCGCCGACCGCTACGACAACCCCCAGTACCAGGTTCCCGAGACCATGTTCGTGTGGGGCAACTACCCGCTGCGCGCCAACTCGGACGGCTTCTACGGCCACTGGGTCATCGACCTCATGAAGCGCGGCATGGAGCTGGTGGTCATCGACCCGAAGGTCACGTGGATGTCGACCCACTCCAAGCTGCACCTTGCCATCCGCCCCGGCACCGACGCCGCGTTGGCGCTCGGCTTCCTGAACATCATCATCAACGAGGACCTGTACGACCACGACTTCGTCGATCGCTGGACGTACGGCTTCGACGAGCTCGCCGAGCGCGTGCAGGAGTACACCCCCGAGCGCATCGCCGAAGTCACTTGGATTCCCGAGGAGAAGATCCGCGCTGCGGCCCACATCCTGGCCGAGAGCAAGCCCTGCACCATGCAGTGGGGCGTGGCGGTCGACATGACCAAGGAGGCGCTGCCCGCTTCCCAGGCCATCGCCGCCTGCTTCCAGATCACCGGCAACGTGGACGTGCCCGGCGGCATCATCGCCCCGCCCGAGATCCTCAACTACGCCGGCGGCTGGGGCCGCGAGCTGTGCCCGGAGGAAACGTGGAAGAAGCGCATCGGCTTAGACAAGTACCCGCTGCTCAACTTCGGCTTCCAGATCGCCCAGCCCGACGAGCTGCGCCATGCCATGGCCACCGGCAAGCCCTACAAGATCCACGCGACCTGGCTGCAGCAGAACAACGTGCTGTCCTGCATGGGCGCCGACCCCACCGAGCAGTACATCGGCCTGATGAACTGCGACTTCAACGTGAGCGTCGACCTGTTCATGACGCCCACCATCATGGCGACGTCCGACCTCGTGCTGCCGGCCGCAACGTTCACCGAGCGCGACGGCATCCGCGTGGGCGACGGCTGCCAGCGTGGCGAGGTCATCAACAAGGTGTGCCAGGTGGGCGAGTGCAAGTCCGACATGGAGATCAACCTCATGGTGGGCAAGCGCTTCAACCCCGAGGCGTGGCCGTGGGACAACGTCGACGACATGTTCAGCGCCATGCTGACGGCCCAGACGCCGTTCACGTTCAAGGAGCTGCGCGAGAAGCACCCCGTGTACCTGCCGTTCAGCTATCGGCGCTACGAGACCGGCCTTTTGCGCGGCGACGGGCAGCCGGGCTTCAACACGCCCACGGGCCGCATCGAGCTGTGGTCGACGTTCTACAACAACGCCGGCATGGACCCGCTGCCGTACTTCGAAGAGCCCGTTCCCGGCCCGGGTTCGACGCCCGAGCTGCTCGACGAGTACCCGTTGGTGCTGACCACCGGCGCCCGTCCTTGGAGCCTGTTCCACTCCGAGCATCGCCAGGTGCAGCGCATGCGCGACCTGAAGAAGGAGTGCAACGTGTACCTGAACGCCGAGACGGCCGAGAAGTACGGCCTGGTGGACGGCGACTGGGTGTGGGTCGAGAACATCTACGGCCGCTGCAAGTCCAAGGTCGAGGTGACGAACCTGTACCAAGATCCGCGCGTCATCGCCTGCGACCACGCGTGGTGGCATCCCGAGGGCGACCCGGAGAAGCTCTACGACTCCCACGACCTCAACGTCAACAACCTGCTGCCCGGCATTCCCGGCAAGTCCGGCTTCGGGTCGAACTACAAGACCACGCTCGTCAAGCTGTACAAGGTCACGCCGGAGGACGACACCAACGGCCCGTTCCAGAGGGACAACTACGTCGGCCAGGCGCTGACCGACCGGGTTGCCGAGGCCGTCGCCGCGACGAAGAACAAATAGAAGGAGGTCGAACGAGATGTCTACTGCCGATATGATAAACCCGGTCGAAGCGAGCTTCGGACTGCTGGTCAACTACGACTGGTGCACCGGCTGCCACTCCTGCGAGATCGCCTGCCAGATGGAGCACGGCATGCCCGTGGGGCAGAGCGGAATCCTCATCCACGACATGGGCCACTGGCCCATCGAGGGCGACACCTGGCAGTTCGGGTACCTGGCCGCCCCCACGAAGATGTGCGACACCTGCGCGGAGCGCCGCGGTCTGGGCAAGGTCCCGACCTGCGTGCAGCACTGCCAGGCCCAATGCCTGGAGTTCGGTCCGCTTGACGAGATGCTCAAGAAGGCCGACCACGAGTACCAGACGGTGTTCACACTGGCGGAGAAGTAGCGCGGCGCGCATCGAATTGCGGAAAAGCGAGGAGGCCGAGGGTCTCGCGAACCTTAACTCGGCCTCCTCGCCGTCAAGCCCTTTGCTTCGCGTCTTGGTGAGGATGCGAGACAAAGGATGCCGTTCATGATAGGACATGCATCGGCATCTGCTGTATGCCAAAGGGGATGTTTTCAAAGAGGCGCCCGTATGCCCGCCGAACGGCGTGCAGGTGGCGAGTCGACTGCGGCCGAAACGGCCGATCCCCTCGCTCCGAGCGAACCGAAACCCGCCTTCGCCGTTGCGGGCCCGTCGGGGCTTCTTCTCTTGATAATCACATAGGGTAAAAGGGGTGTTTATGGCTTCAATAGCTCAATTCGGCGTCCTCGACCGTCAGACCACCAACAGGGAACGGTGGATGACGTTCGCGGCGCTGTTCTTGTTCGGCTTCACAGCCTCGTGCAACCTGTTCAAAGCCTCGCCGACGCTCAGCTACATCGGCGCCGACCTCGGTTTGGACGCAGGCGGCCTGGGCCTCATCATGACGTTCTACTCCATCTGCGCGCTCGTCATGGCGTATCCCGGCGCGCTCATCATGCGCAAGGTGGGCGTCAAGGCCATGGTCGTCGCCTCGTGCGCGATCATGGTGCTGGGAACGGCCGTCAGCGCGCTGTCGAGCGGCTCCGGAATGTTCCTGTTCGGTCGTGCCGTCGAGGGCGTCGCCTACGGTCTTATCTGCGTTTGCGGTCCCAACATCCTTCCTCGGTTGTTCCCGCGCAAGCAGATGGGCATCGCCGTTGGCGTTTGGTCGCAGTGGATTCCCTGCGGCACGATCATCGCCTTCTTCCTCGCTCCGATGATCTTCGACGCGACGGGCGACTGGCGCGGCGTCTGGTACGTGTCCCTCGCGCTCGGCGTGCTCGCGCTCATCCTGCTGATCGTTTTGGTGAAGATGCCGAAGGTCAACGAGAACGAGATCGTCGACGGCAACGCCGACGTCGTGGTCAAGCACGGCAAGCAGTTCTTCGGCTCCGCGCTGGCCGTGTGCATCGTGTTCATGTTCTGGTGCTATCTGTACCTCGTCAACATCAACGGCATGTACCCGACGTTCTTGCAGGAAGTGAAGGGCATGTCGGTGTTCGACTCGTCCATGCTTCCCAACTGGCTCGCCATCATCACCATACCCGTGGGCATCTTCGCGGGCGTGATCTCCGGCCGCTTCCCCATCCGCAAGTGGACGTTGGTGGTCGCTTACGTCGTGGTGGGCGCGATCTTCTTCTTCCTGGCCTTCACACCGGGGACCGACGCTGCCAGCTCGTGGGCCTTCTGCGTCATCATGGGCCTGTGCGCCTCGTTCGTGCCCACGTACACCAGGGGCATCGTGCCGGTGTTCTGCACGAACTCGTTCAAGTGCGACATGGCGCTGGGCACCATGGCGTTCGTCACGGGCCTTGCGCAGGTGGCGGCGGTCGTGGCCTCCATGAGCGTGGCGAGCATCGGCTGGTTCGCCAACGCCCAGTACGTGTGCGCTCCCTTGGCCCTCGTGGCGGCGTTCTGCGTGCTGGTCCTCGTCAAGGACGACCGCAAGGTCGTGGCGCTGCGCGCCGAGGAGGATCGGTTGAACCTCGTCGAGGCCGGCGTCGCCGTCGACCCCGAGCCCGCATCGGATCGCGTGCCTTCCCCGGCGTCCGCACCGGACGGCGCCGTTGCGAGCAAGGCGTAGGGGAGGGCCGCTATGAGTTGCGGGTACGCATGCGTCAACTGCGGCAAGTGCAAGGGCGAGTCGCGCCCGCTCATGAAGCCGGGGGAGTGCCCGGTGTGCCATGAGGCGAATCCGCCCGAGAGCCGCACGTGCTCGAAGTGCGGCTCGCCGTTGGCCCCGGCAGCCGGGGCAGCTCGAGGCCGCAGCGCTCGCACGCGCTAGCCCCCGGAGGGTTCTCGTGCCCGCAGCGGAAGCAGGTCGAGGTGATGTTCAGCTCGCGCGGCTTGCCCCGGCAGCGGCCGCATCCCACGCAGGCGTATCCGCATGACATGATCCGCTCCTTTCGGTAAAGGGAGGGCCGGCGCCGTTCGCGGCGCCGGCCCTCCCGTCGTTTCGCCCGTGCGCGCTCCTAGTTGTGGAACAGCACGAGCTTCTTCTTCGACGTCGCCTTCTTCGCCAGCTCCTCGATGGGGCCGACCTCGATGCACTGCGCCTGGCAATGGTGCTGGCAGGTGGGGAGCTTTCCCTGCCCCAGCCGCTCCGCGCAGAAGTCGCACTGGTCGGTGGGCACGGGGATGTACGCCAGCTGCCAGCGGTCGGGGGCGTACTCGTAGGGGCCGACCTCGTTCAGCTTGATGCCGAACTGCCCCACCGGCAGATGGTGCTCCATCTGGCAGGCCGTCTCGCAGGTGTGGCAACCGGTGCACCACTCGTAGTCGACGAGGATTCCGTAATCAGCCATGGTCTATTCACCGTCCTTCACGGGGTATACCTTGCACAGCATGGACTTGTAGTTCGCGCCGAAGCCCGACTTGCCCGGCAGGTACGAGTTGAGCAGCTTGTTCACGTTCAGGTCGAGCATGCCGAACAGGCCGTCCTTCTCCTCGCCCGGCGCCTCGGGGAACCACCAGGCGTGGTCGGACATGATCACGCGCTCGTTCATGATCTCGGTGCACTCCACCACGCGCTTGCAGCGGCCGCGCTCGTTCTCGAGCCACACCCACTCGCCGTCGTGCACGCCGACCCTTTCGGCGGCCTTCGGGTTTATCTGCACGATGGGCCAGGGGCGGCCGGCGCGCAGGTGGGGAACCTGGCGATGTTCTGAGTGGAACATGAACCAGTTGCGGGCGCCGGTGGTGAGCACGAACGGGTACTCCTCGTAAAGGTCCGGCGTGGACTCGGGGCTCTCGGTGGGTTCCTCGAAGTAGGGCACCGGGCTCAGGCCCGCGTTGTTGTAGAACGTCGACCACAGCTCGATGCGCCCGGTCTGCGTGTTGAAGCCGGGCTGGCCGTCGGGGCGCAGCAAGCCCTTCTCGTGGCGATGGTACTCGAAGGGGATGTAGGCGGGCGCGGCCTGCTGCAGCTCTTCGAACGTGTAGCCGGTGCACTCGATGACGTAGCTGAACATCTCCTTGTCGTCTTTCCACGGCCACGCCTCGGGGTTGAAGCGCCGGCCCAGTTCGAGGTTGATCTGCATGTCGGATTTGCATTCGCCCACCTGGCACACCTTGTTGATGGTCTCGCCGCGCTGCGCGCCGTCGCCCACGCGGATGCCGTCGCGCTCGGCGTAGGTGCAGGCCGGCAGGAACACGTCGGCCAGCGCCATGGCCGTGGGCGTCATGAACATGTCCACCACCACGATGAAGTCAAGCGTGCGCCAGGCCTTCATGGAACGCTCGGGGTCGGGGGCCGTGCAGGTGAGGAAGTTCGTCGTCTGCAGCCAGGCGCCGTGGAGCTTGTAGGGCTTCTCCGTCTCGAGCGTCTTCATGACCTCGTCGGAGGAGGCCACCTGGAACCCGAACTTCAACAGCGAGTACTTGTCCAAGCCGATGCGGTGCGCGTCCATCTCGGGCGTGACCAGCTCGCCGCCGAACCCGCCGGAGTAGGCCAGGATCTCGGGCGGCACGATCATGCAGCCCGGCTTCTCGCAGAAGCCGCAGATCTGCCACAGCGCGCCGATGGCCTGGGCGGCCGGCAGGGACTCCTTCGTGGTGTCCACGGCCAGGCCCCACTGCACGATGCCGCAGCGGGCGTTGGCCCACGTGCGGGCCGCGCCGACGATCTTCTCCTCGGGCACCCAGGTGATGGAGGCCACTTTGTCGACGGGGTAGGCGGCCGCGGTCTGCGCCAGCTCGTCGAAGCCGTAGCACCAGCGGTCCACGAAGTCGTGGTCGTACAGGTCCTCGGAGATGATGACGTTGAGCATGCCCAGCGCCAGCGCGGCGTCGGTGCCGGGGCGGATCTGCAGCCAATACTCCGCCTTGTAGGCGAGCCACGTCAGGCGCGGGTCGACCACGATGAGCTTCGAGCCGCGCTTCATGACGTCGACCATCCAGTGGCCGTAGAAGCCGTCCGAGTTCGCAATGAGGGGGTTGTTGCCCCACACCATGACGTACTCGGCGGGCTCCCATTCCGGGTTGTCGTAGCGGTCGGGGTACTGCTGGGAGAAGTCGCCCACCCAGAAGTTGCCCGTCGTGGCGGCGCAGCCGGCCACGCGCGGCAGGTAGCACGCCATGCCCGACATGTTGAACATGTAGTTGGGGCTTCCAAACGACCAGGCCAGGCGCGTGATCCAGGCGGCGATGTCGCGGCCCGTGCCCTGCACGAACGGGATGGACCACGCCCCGTGCTTCTCCTTTATCTCGGTGAACCTCTCGTACACGAGGTCGAGCGCCTCGTCCCAGGTGATGTGCTCCCACTTGTCCTCGCCGCGATGCGCGGGGTCGCGCTTCATCGGCGTGGTGATGCGGTCGGGGTTGTACACGACCTCGGTGAGCGCGAGGCATCGGTTGCACAGGCGCCCCTTGTTGTAGGGGTTCTCCGGGTCTCCTTCCACCTTGACCAGCTTGCCGTCGTCGTCGGTGTACAGCAGCACGCCGCATCCGATGTGGCAGCCGGGCCCCGACCACGCGCTGCCGCGCGTGACGTGCAGGCCGTTCTCGTCGTACCGGAACGGCTTCTCGTGCTCTACCAGATGGTATCCGTTTTCGGTCATGCTCTCTTCCTCTCACTCGTCTGCTTCCGCTTCGTCTATAACCCGCTGTGCCGAACCGCAGTGCGAGAACAAGCTCGCGGTCTGCGCACTGCGGTTCGAGATGGGTTCACGCTCCGCCATGGCGGAGCGCCGGGCGGACTTAGTTCGCGGCCGCTTCGTCGGCCTCTTCCTGCTTGCGGATGGCTAGTACCTTGCGGTCGGATTTGACGCAGATGAACACGATGAGCGACGCTATCAGCGCCAACGGGGCAAGGATGAACTGCCCGTTCGCCGTCCAACCTATTTCGGCGATCGAGAGCGAGGCCAGCGATCCCATGCACTGGGCGAGGCCGGTTGCGAACGCCATCGTCGCGAGCGCGAAATCGGTTTTCTTGGGATCGGGCACCAGCACGGGTATGATGGCGCGCGTTCCCATGGGAATGCCGGCCGCGCATACGCCCATGAGGATGCAGAACGTCCAGGGGCCCACCAGATCCTCGCCTGGCGTGAAGGCGCAGAAGAACATGAGCAGCGCTACTACCAGGTAGGGGACGGCGACGAAGTATTTGCGCGCGTTCCACTTGTCCGACAGTACGCCGAACAAAATGCCCACGGGGATGGTGATGATGGCGATCCAGTTGGGCAGCATGGACGAGTCGAACACCGACATGCCCTTAGTTTGCTGCAAGAAGGTCGGGTACAACGTGTTAATGTTGTCGACGTACACGTAAACCCAGGCGAGGAATGCCACGGACATCATGATGGCGGCGAACATAAAGCACTTGCCTGGCTTCTTGCGCCGCGTCACATCGCCGTCAACGAGCTCGTTCTCGGGCACTTGGGGCATCTTCACGCTGACGAACATCCAAACCAGAGACACAACCTCCATGATGAGCGACACATACCAGATGGGACGCCAGCCGGCGGATTCGAAGATGACGGGAGCCAAGAAAAAGGCAATGATGGTGCCCACGGGAATCCACAGCGACCAGATGCCCATGACGAGGCCCTGATTCTTTAACGGGAACAACCGCGGCATGATGTTGGGTCCGATAACGCATATGAGGCCGTAGGCGCAGCCTTCGATGGCGCGGCCCACCAAGAACAGCGCCGCGTTTGGCGCGAAGGATCCGATAACCGATCCTATCAGCATGAGCACGCAAGAGATGAGCACTGAGGCTTTCACGCCGATCTTCTGCATGATGAGCATGCCGGGATAGGCGAGCACGAGCGCGGCGATGGCATAGGACGACATGATGTAGCCCAGCCCCGCCTCGTCGAACCCGAGGTCGGCGCCGATGAAGGCGATAGCCGGAGCCGCCTTGAACAGGTTGAAGGCTGCGGTGAAACCGAAGAAGAACAGGGCGCTGAAACAGATCCACCTTTCGGTCTGCGTCAGCTGGCGGTTCTGCACGCCGAAGGCGGCAATGCCTGTTTGAGCCATGCGATTTCCCTCCTTGTTGTCTGATTTCGAGACAGCGTCTCGCTTGCACGGCGTTCGACGCCGCGTTTCCAACAAATGATCCGTTTGAAATTTCGGTGCAAGCTCGGATGCACGGGATGCATCGAGCTTGCACCGCTGATCGGCTACAAGGCGTAGAGCGTCTGCTTGCGATGGTCGGCCAGCAGGGCGCTCAGTTCGTCAAGCGGTCCGTAGGTCATGCAGTTCGCCTGGCAGTGGTGCACACAGGTCGGAAGTTCCCCTTTCGCCGTGCGATCGGCGCACAGGTCGCATTGGTCGCCGAATATCGGCGCGAAGTCGTACTGCCAGGTTTCCCCTTCGATGAGCCAAGGGCCCATCGTGCACACTTGGACGCCGCTCTGCCCGATGGGAAAGCCGTGCTCCATCTGGCAGGCCATCTCGCAGCTGTGGCATCCGGTGCACCAGTCGTAATCGACCAATATCCCGTATTTCCCGTCCATGGCTACTCACCGTCCTCCACTTTGTAGAGCTTCACCAGCATGCACTTGTAGTTCGATCCGAACCCGCTTTTGCCACATGCCCAGGGAACCAGGTTGTTGATGGCCAAATCGCGCACGCCGAACAGGTCCTCGGGGTCCTCCTCGGGCAGCCACCAGGCGTGGTCGGTCGAGCAGAACCGCGGGTCCAAGAGCACCGGGGTCACCTGAACGCGTCGTTTCGCACGTCCGCGCTGATTCTCGACCCACACCCAATCGCCGTCGCGCAGTTCCAGGTCGAGGGCCGTGTCGGGATGCACCTCGATGATCGGGTCGGGGCGCAGGGCGCGCAAGCGCGGTATGTTGCGATGCTCGGAGTGGAACATACCCCAGTTGCGGGCGCCCGTGGTGAGCACGAGCGGGTACTCGTCCAAGAGTTCGGGGGTCGAACCGGGGCCGGGCTCCGGTTCCTCGAAGTAGGGCAGGGGGTCGAGGCCGGCGCCCGCGTACTGGGTCGACCACAGCTCTATGCGGCCGGTCGGCGTGTTGAAGCCGGGCTGCCCGTCGGGGCGCATCAGGCCCTTCTCGTGCTTGCGGTACACGTACTGGGGATACGCTGGCGCGATCTCGCGCAGCTCGTCGAACGAGTACCCGGTTTCTCCGATGATGCTGGAGAACATCTCCTTGACGTCGGCCCAGGGCCAGGCGTCGGGGTTGAGGCGGCGTCCCAGTTCGAGGTTGATCTCCATGTCGGATTTGCATTCCCCGACCTGGCACACCTTGTTGATGGTCTCCCCGCGCTGCGGGCCGTCGCCGATGCGCAGGCCGTCGCGCTCGGGGTAGGTGGCGGCGGGCAGCACGTAGTCCGCCAACGCCATGATGGTGGGGGTCACGAACAGGTCGACGCCCACGATGAAGTCCAAGTCCTTGGCCGCGTTGTAGAAACGGTCCGGGTCGGCGCCCATGCAGGCCAAGGGGTTCGTGGTCTGCATCCACATGCCGTGCAGCGCGTACGGGTCTCCCGTTTCCATCTGCTTGACCATCTCGTCGGGCTGCAGCGTTGCGAACCCGAACTTGAGCAGCGGGTACTTCTCGAGCCCGATGCGCTTGGCCGTCTGCTCGTCGCTCAGCAGATCGGCGCCGAAACCGCCGCCGTAGAACAGGATCTCGGGCGGGATGATCATGCCGCCGGGACGGTCGATGTTGCCGGTGATCTGGGTGAGGGCGGCGATGGCCTGGATGGCAGGCAGCGCTTCGCGCGTCATGTCGACGGCGAGACCCCACTGGATGCACGCGCGCTCAGCTGTGGCGAACCGTCGTGCCGCCTGGACGATTTTCTCTTCGGGGATCCAGGTGATGTTCGCCACTTTGCCGGGCGGATAGTCCTGCACCCGCTCGGCCAGCTTGTCGAAGCCGTAAGTCCATTTGTCCACGAAATCGTGGTCGTACAGGTCCTCGTTCACGATGACGTTGAGCATGCCGAGCGCCAGCGCGGCGTCCGTGCCGGGGCGGATAGGCAGCTGCAGGGCCGCACGGCGTCCGAGCCAGGTCATGCGCGGGTCGACGACCATGATCTCCATGCCCCGCTTCATCAGGTCGACGACCCAATGACCGAAGAACCCGTCGGAGTTCGAGACGATGGGGTTGTTGCCCCACAGCACCATGACCTCGGGAACCTCGTATTCGGGGTTGTCGTAGCGGTCGGGGAACTCCTGCGAGCAGTCGCACACCCAGAACGACCCCGTCGTGGAGTACATGCCCGACACGCGGGGCAGATAGCATGCCAGCCCGGAGAGCGGGAACCCGTAGTTCGGGCTGCCGTACGACCAGGCAAGGCGGGATATCCACGTGGCGATGTCGCGCCCGGTGCCCTGCATGAACAGCACCGATTCGGCCCCGTAACGCTCGCGGATGTCCTTCAGCCGCGCTTCGATCTCGTCGTAGGCCTCGTCCCAGGAAATGCGCTGCCACACGTCCTTCCCGCGATCCGCGCGATCGCGCTTCATAGGATGGAGCAGCCTGCGGTCGCTGTACACGACTTCGGGAAGGTCGAGGCAGCGAATGCAGAGCCTGCCTTGGTTGAAGGGGTTCTCCCGGTCGCCCTCCACTTTCACGAGCGCTCCCTCCTCGTCGGTGTACAGCTTCACGCCGCACCCGAGGTGGCATCCGGGGCCGGACCAAGCGCTTCCGCGCGTCACCGTCAAGCCGTCCTCCTCGTAGCGCCATGGCTTGTCGTGGTCCACGAATACGTATGCTCTCTTCTCGTCCACGTTCACATCCCCTCGTTTCGTCCTCTTTGGCGCGTCGCCTGCGCCCGTGCGATGCTTCTCCTCGATCGGATGCGCTTCCCTCCTTTCTCCCGTCCGAACAGGAGATGAAGCGCATCGAGTGTATGCGGCGCCGTTGGCAAGCGTCTACTTACTTTGCGGGTGAACCGGGTTTTCAAGCGTTTTTATTTATAGCCAAACGAGGATAAGGAAGAATTCATATCGGCAACTTCGGCAATTCATACGATTCGTCTGATGTATGTCAGCTGGCCTTTTTCCGGTTTTGGATATAATCGAATCTCCGTTGATGCCAAGGGGGCTTCATGAAGGGGAAGGCAGAATCAGGCGCCGAAGAGACCTTATACGGCCAGTTTATGCCTTTTGTCGTGGTTGGTTTCGCGCTGTGCTGGGCGGTAACCTACATATTCGCCTACAGCTTCATCTTCACACCGCTCGACGAACTCACCGTCGCTCAGCGCGATGTCGGGCGCATGTGCTATCTCTGGGGCGTCGTGTTGTTCGAAGTGCTCATTTACGCTTTGTATGACAGGGTGCGCTCATTTCGGTTTCGGGTGCCCTTGGCGGTAGCGGCGTACGTCGTATTGGTTGCGTTGGTGGTGGTGTGCGCGACGGGAGCCGGGCTGAACGGATGGGTGCGTTCGGTGTTGATGCTCGCTGCTGGCTTGTGGCAGGGCGTATTTCACATTCTCTGGTCGGAAGCGTGCGTCTATCTAGACATGGACAGCGCCAAACGATGCATGCAAATGTCGGTCGTCGTCGGAGCGGCGGTGTTTGTGGTCACGACGTTGGTGGCCGGCTCAGCGGGGTTGTACATGGCTTTGCTACTTGCCTTTCTCTCGTTGGTATGCTACGTGTTCACCCATCAGTTCTGGCCTGCGCGCACGTTGGGAGACCAGCCCTTGTCACGCAAGCTTTCCAAGTTGCTGCACAAAAGCAGCATTGTTTTGGTCATCTACGGCGCGGTGTTCGGCGTGGGAATCTACGCCTGCATGGCGCCCGACCTGCCAGTGTATCTAAGCTATCCGCTGACGGGGCTTGCTTTGGGTTTAGGAGTGGGGGTTCTGCTGTTGGTGAACGTGCTCACGGAGCGGTCTTTCTCCTTTAACGAGCTCGTTATGGCGCTATTGCCGGTTATCGCCGTCGTGTTGACGCTACTCACGTTCGTCACGGGGATGGGGCGATGGGTACTGTACCTGATGTTGTTGATGTTTCTAACCGTGTTCGACGTGTCGGGTTTCTGCTTTCTGTTCGAGCTTACAAACAGGTTGCGATTGACGCCCATCAAGAGTATTGCGCGCGGCAGGATACGCATTCAGTTGGGCATGGCGCTGGCAGGTACGGCGAACCTGGTGCTGGCCGACTTCCTTGATTTGTCCCAAGACAACTTGTTCTTAGTTCCGCTGGTGTTGGTGGTGTTCTTGTTCATCATGGTGGCGGCGAGCGGTGAAATCAAGGCGCTGCCCGATGGGCTGGGATTGGCCACTGCAGCCTCTTCCGAGGAAGGTCACGTCGACGATGATCTTGCAAAATGTACGGTTTTGGCCGAGGACTACGATTTGTCGCGAAGGGAGCTCGACGTTTTGATCCTGCTCATGCGCGGCTACGACACGAACTCCATTGCAGAGAAACTGTTCGTGTCGCCCCATACCGTGAAATCCCACACCTATCACATTTACAAGAAGATGGGCGTGAACTCGAAGCAGGAGCTGTTGAAGAAGCGCGACGAGATGTAAGGAGTCCTCCGTGTGCTATCCGTGTCGCCATTGCGGTCAGTGCGAGCTGAAGCGGCCCCGCACCTTCGGCGTGTGCCCGTTGTGCGGGTTCGACAACGGACCCGATGCCGTCGTGTGCTCGCGGTGCGGGTTCGACTTCCCGCCGAAAGCGGGAATTGCGGCGGACGAAGCACGATCGTTCGCAGGTGGGGGCGAGGCTCAACCGGCAAGAGCCGTTGATGTTCGTCAGTCTTTCTCTTGAAATATGATCGGCGTGCTTCTCAGTTTGCTACAATACGGGGCATCGATTGTATGTCGAAAGGAAATCACATCATGAATATCGTGTTGTTGGGGGCGCCGGGTGCCGGGAAGGGCACGCAGGCGGCCAAGTTGGTCGAGGAGTTCGCCACGCCGCACATCTCGACGGGCGACATGCTGCGCGCGGCCGTCAAGGCCGGCACGCCGCTGGGCAAGAAGGCCAAGTCCTACATGGACGCCGGCGAGCTCGTGCCCGACGATGTCATCATCGGCCTCGTGACCGAGCGCCTGCAGGATCCGGACACCGAGAAGGGCTTCATCCTCGACGGGTTCCCGCGCACGTCCGCCCAGGCCGTCGCGCTCGACGCCGAGCTCTCGAAGCTGGAGCGCCCGCTGGACGCGGCGCTGCTGGTCGACGTGGACCCCGAGGTCATCGTCAAGCGCCTCACGTCGCGCCGCATGTGCCGCGACTGCAACTACATCGGCACCGCTGCCGACAAGACCTGCCCGAAGTGCGGTGGCGAGATGTACCAGCGCGACGACGACAACGAAGCCACGGTGCGCAACCGCCTGGACGTGTACGAGAAGTCCACGGCCCCGCTCATCGACTACTATCGCGGCTGCGACCTGCTGGTTTCCATCGACGGCGACCGCGATCCCGACGTCGTGTACGCCGACGTGAAGAAGGCTCTCAACCTGTAATCGGGCGAGCACGCAAAGCATGCGCGGAACGGACGAACACCATGTTCGTCCGTTCCTTTTTTCTAGCGGGACCGGGCCTGTCCATGCCGTATAATTCGTTACCAGTATGCCCACGGTTCGCCAGAACATATCCTACGCCTACACGAGCTTCATGCGCGCGCATCGGCCGGCGGCGCGCCACCTGGCGAAGAGCGTCCTCGCCATCCTCGCGCTGGCCTTCTTGCTGGAGACGTTCCTGTTCAACATCAACTACTTCACGTCGGCGGGCTACCATCCCATCAATTTGAACGGCAAGCTCAACCTGCAGGAGACGGTGGACGAGCAGTACAAGCTCACGGCCGTTAACCACACGCTGGAGTTCTCCAACCTCAACACCGAGGTGCACAACATCTGGCTCAACTTCGACTACCGGCAGCCCGCGCAGGAATTGAAGGTGAAGATCCAGTTCACCGACGAGGCCCACCATACCTACTTCGATTCGACCGAGTACACGGTGGGCGTGCCCGACGTGTCGGTGTCCACGCTGTGCGACCAGAGCGAGTACATCAACCTGAACACGTCGGGCCTCGTGGACAACCTGAAGATCGAGATCACGGGCGACGACGTGAGCTACCCCATCAAGCTCACCGACGTCGTCCTCAACGCGCGCCATCCGTTCGACTTCAACGGGGGGCGCTTCCTGGCCACGGCCGGCATCCTCCTGCTGGCGTTCGCGTTCCGCCCGCGGTCGGCCATCTACCGCATCCATATCGTGGACGAGCCGCGCAAGTCGAAAGCGGCCATCATCGCCGCCGTGGTCATCGAGGTGAGCCTCATGTCCTCGTTCTTGTTCATGGGCTCGAACCTGGTGGGCGTCGCCACGCAGAACTACAACAGCGGTTCGTGGGACGGTCACAGCATCGTGAACGCGTTCGAGGTGGGCGGCGACAACGCCCAGCAGTACGCGGAGCTCGCCAAGGCCATGGCGCACGGCCAGCTCTATCTCGAGGAGGAGCCGCCGCAGTGGCTGCAGGACATGTCCGACCCCTACGACAAGGGCGCGCGCGACGAGGCTCAGAAGGAGACGGGGGAGCCGTACCTGTTCGACGTGGCCTACCACGACGGGCACTACTACGTCTACTTCGGGGTGGTTCCGGTCGTGCTGTTCTACCTGCCGTTCTACTTGCTCACGGGGGCGAACTTCCCCACGGCCATCGGGGTCTTGCTGGCGTGCATCGCCTTCGTGCTGGGCTGCTCGGCGCTGCTCGACCGCTTCGCGCGCTACCATTTCAAGCGGGTGAGCTTGGGGCTGTACCTGCTGCTGCAGATACCGCTGGTCACCTGCTGCGGCATATTGTACCTGCTCAAGTTCCCCACGTTCTACTCGCTGCCCATCATGCTGGGCTTGGCGTTCTCGGTGTGGGGGCTGTACTTCTGGATGCGCGGCCGTGCGGCGGCGGCGCGTTCCACCGGTCCGGAGAAGTGGTACTTGGCCGGTTCGCTCTGCATGGCGCTCGTGGTAGGATGCCGCCCGCAGCTCGTCGTGCTGTCTCTTTTGGCTTTCCCGTTGTTCTGGCGCACGTACATCACGGAGAAGCGCCTGCTCTCGGCGCGCGGCGCGCGCGAGTTCGCCTGCCTGGCAGCCCCGTACGTGGTGGTGGCCGCCGGCCTCATGGGGTACAACTACGCGCGCTTCGGCTCGCTCACCGACTTCGGGGCGAACTACAACCTCACCGTGAACGACATGACGAAGCGCGGCTGGAAGCTGGGGCGCCTCGCTCCGGCCTTGTTCGCCTACTTCCTGCAGCCGCCCAGCGCCACGGGCGTGTTCCCCTACATCCAACCGGCGCCGTTCGACACCACCTACATGGGGCAGACCATCAAAGAGGTCACGTTCGGCGGCATCTTGGCGTGCCTGCCCGTGCTGTGGGTGCTGCCGTTCGCGAAGCGCATCTTGTCGCTGCGCATGCGCCAGCGCTCCACACGCACCATCATGGGCGTGATCGTGGTGCTGCTCGTATCGGGGGTGATCGTGGCGCTGCTCGACGCCGAGATGGCCGGCATCCTGCAACGTTACTTCGCCGATTTCAGCTTCATGTTCCTGGCGGCCGTGGTGCTGTTGGTGTTCATCGTGAACGAGAACCTCGCGCCGGGCTCCACCGCGCAGAACCTGTTCATGAAGGTGCTGCTCGCGCTGGTGGCCGTTTCGGTGCTGTACAGCGTGCTTCTGTGCTTCGTCCCTGAGACGGGCTGGTACTCCGACGTGTACCCGTGGGCGTACCAGAACGTCATCGAAACGGCCCAGTTCTGGACATAGGCTTCACTCCCGCCCGGCGCCCTCCGAGCGCCTGCGGGCCGCGCCGCCGCGCCTCCGAGGGCGCGCGGCTTGTACGGTAAGAACGCAAGAGAAGAGAGGTCCCATGGAATTCATCATCGCCGAGAGCACGGAGGACATGAGCCGCCAAGCGGCCGACCGCATCGCCTCGTTCGTCGAGGCCGATCCCGCCTGCGTGCTGGGCCTTGCCACCGGCACGACCCCCATCGGCCTGTACGCCGACCTCGTGGAGGATTGCGCGAAGGGCAGGATCAGCTTCGCCGACGTCACCACGTTCAATTTGGACGAGTACCGCGGCTTGGCTCCCGAGCACGACCAGAGCTACCGCTACTTCATGAAGAAGCACCTGTTCGACCACGTGGACATCGACCAGGAGCGCACGCACGTGCCCGAGGGCTCGAATCCCGACGCCGACGCGGTGTGCGCCGCCTACGAGCGGGCCATCGAAGAGGCGGGCGGCATCGACCTGCAGCTTCTGGGCTTGGGGCCGAACGGCCACATCGGCTTCAACGAGCCCGAGGACACGTTCCCGAAGACCACGCACTGCGTCGACCTCACCGAGAGCACCATCCAGGCCAACAGCCGCCTGTTCGATTCCATCGACGACGTGCCGCGCCAGGCGTACACCATGGGCATCGGCACCATCATGGCGGCGCGCAGCGTGCTCGTGGTGGTGGAGGGCTCCCACAAGGCCGAGATCGTGAAGCGGGCGTTCTTCGGCCCCGTGACGCCGCAGGTGCCGGCTTCCATCCTCCAGTTCCACCCCAACGCCACCGTCATCGTGGACCCTGCGGCGGGCGAGCTCTGTCGCGACCTCGGGTAGCTTCACGGCGGTGGGCCGCGAGGCCCTGATCGGCACGACGGCTCAAAGGGTCTCTGCTTGCTTGGTGGAGGCCCTTCTGCTTCTTCCGGCGACATGGCAGAATGGTTGAAAAAAGGAAAGGACGGGACTATGCGCATTGTTGGCGGCAAGGCTTTCGACGGCGAAGGGTTCGCCGAGCGCGATATCGTAATCGAAAACGGGGTCTTCGCGGCTTGCGAGGACGCCTCGGGCGGCGACGAGGTCGTCGACGCGAGCGGCTGCTACGTGATCCCCGGCTTGGTGGACCTGCACTTCCACGGCAGCGCCGGAGCCGACATCAGCGACGGCGACCTCGCGGGCCTGCACAAGATGGGCGCTTACGAGGCGTCGCGGGGCGTCACGGCCATGTGCCCGGCCACCATGACGCTGCCCGAGGACGTCCTTGCGCGCGCGGCGCAGGCGGCGGCGGCCTACGAGCCCGCCGAGGACGAGGCGGACCTCGTGGGCATCAACATGGAGGGCCCCTTCATCTCGCCGAGCAAGGTGGGGGCGCAGAACCCCGACTACGTGCGCAATCCCGGCGTCGACGAGTTCCGCCGCCTGCAGCAGGCCGCCGACGGCCTGTTCAAGCTCGTGGACATCGCTCCCGAGGAGCCGGGGGCCGACGAGTTCATCAAGGAGATGGCCGGGGAGGTGCGCATCTCGCTCGCGCACACCTGCACCGACTACGACACGGCCGCGCGCGCCTTCGAGCTGGGCGCGCGCCAGCTCACGCATCTGTTCAATGCCATGGACCCCATGCACCACCGCAAGCCCGGCCCCATTCCGGCCGCGGCCGAGCGCGACGACGTGACGGCCGAGATCATCGCCGACGGCGTGCACATCCACCCCGCCATGGTGCGCCTGGCCTTCAATATGTTCGGCGACGACCGCATGATCCTCATCAGCGACACGCTGCGCGCCGCCGGGCTCGAGGACGGCACCTACGACCTGGGCGGCCAGGACGTCACGGTGCGCGGCCCCGTGGCCACCATCGAGAACGGGGCGCTGGCGGGCTCGGTGAGCGACCTCATGCGCTGCCTGTACGTGGCGGTGCGCGACATGGGCATCCCGCTGGCGAGCGCCGTGAAGGCCGCGTCGGCCAACCCGGCCCGCGCGCTGGGTCTGGAGGGCCGCTACGGCTCCCTCGACGCCGGCTGCGTGGCCGACGCCGTGCTGCTGGACCAGGAGACGTTGGAGGTCAAGCAGGTCGTCCTGCGCGGCAAGCCGCTCGCATAGCGAATGCTCCTGTCATCCTGAGCGAACGGGAGTCGCCCCATTACAGTTAGACCCAGCTCTTGCTGGGTCTAACTCTTTCCTTTGATCCCCTGTGCGGATTACGATGGGAGTTGACCCTGCGGGGTTGCTGGCCGACCAGCCCCGGATGGCCCTTCGCCCTTGC
>NZ_PPTR01000019.1 GCF_003339845.1 Gordonibacter sp. 28C | reverse complement strand
CGACGGCGTGGCGCAGACCGCGAGCGACCTTCTGCCCTACGGCACCTACGAGCTGCGCGAAACCGTCCCGCCGGAGGGCTACCTGCTCTCCGACGAAGTATGGCGCTTCGAGATCCGCGAGGACGGCAAGGTTGTGGAGGCGACCACCGAGCAGGCCATCGACGACCAGGTGAAGGCCGCGGAGTGCTTCATCATCAAGGTAGGCACGAAGATAGGCGATGACGTCACCGAGGGCGACAAGGCCGACGCGATACCCTTGCCGGGGGTCGAGTTCAGCATCTACGCCTCCAAGGACTTCGTGGATAACGGCGACGGAACCTACACGGTGCGCGACGGAGCCGCGCCCTATGCCACTATCGTAACCGATGAGAACGGCATAGCGGACACGTCCTACAACCCGCGACCGGACGATCAGCACGGCGCGTTGCCCTACGATGACTACCTGGTGATCGAGACGGGGCCGAAGCCGAATTACGATCCCATAGAGCCGTTCACGTTCTCTGCCCGCGAGGACAAGAAGGTGTACCACTTCTTCGCCAACAACACGTACGTCACTGCGGGCGTCGAGCTCGTCAAGGTGGACGCCGAGTCGGGCTTGCCCGTGCTGGTTGCGGGAACGCAGCTGCAGGTGCTCGATGCGTCTAAGACCCCCATTGTGTGGCACGAGACGTATCCCGAGGCGATCAGCTACGACACTCTCACGGTCGGCGATACGGGCCGCGTGTACCTGCCTCAGAAGCTCAACGCCGGATCCTACTACCTTCGCGAGGTGTCCGCCCCCGAGGGCTACCTGCTCGGCCATGCCGACGTGCCCTTCACGGTGTCAACCACGACGGACTGGGATGATCCGCTTGTGGTCGAGTACGCCAACATGCCCCAGAAGGGCTCTGTAAAGGCGATGAAGGTGGACGCCGAGACGGGCGAGCCCGTACCCGCTGCCGGCATCGAGTTCGACCTCGTCGCCGCGTCTGACATCAAGACCGGCGACGGCGTGGTGCACGTGCCCGCCGGCGAGATCGCCGCGCACATTGTCACGGCCGCCGACGGCACCGCAACGGCCGAAGATCTGTACTTGGGCAGCTACCGCATCGTCGAGACGCTCGCGCCGGAGGGCTACGTGCTCAACGGCGAGCCCGTCGATGTAACGCTCTCATACGCCGGCCAGGAGGTCGAAGCCGCCTACGCCGAGTCCGAGTTCGGCGACGTGCCCCAGAAGGGCATCATCGAGGCCCACAAAGTCGACGCCGAGTCGGGGCTGCCCGTCGCGGTGCCCGGCATCGAATTCCGCGTGACCGCCGCCGCCGACGTGGTGACGCCCGACGGCACCGTGCGCGCCCATGAGGGCGACGTGGTGGCCGAGGTCGTGACCGGGGATGACGGCAAGGCCGAGACGCCGGAGCTGTACCTGGGCCGCTACGAGGTCGAAGAAACGCTCGCGCCCGACGGGTACGTGCTCAACGGCGAGCCCGTCGATGTAACGCTCTCATACGCCGGCCAGGAGGTCGCGGTGACGCGGGCCGGGGCCGTCGTGGAGGACGCGCCCCAGAAGGGCGTCATCGAAATCGTCAAAACCGACGAGGCCGACGGGCGCGCCGTGCCAGGCGCGGTCTACGAGGTGACGGCAGCCGCGGACATCGTGACCCCCGACGGCACGGTGCATGCGAGCTCCGGCGACGTGGTGGCCACCGTCACCACGGGCGATGACGGCAAGGCCGAGACGGATGAGCTGTACCTGGGCGATTACAACGTGCGTGAGACGGCCACGCCCGACGGCTGGGCCATCGACCACGAGACGCACATGGTCGAGCTCTCATACGCTGGCCAAGAGGTAAAGGTGACGCGTACCGTGCTCGAGACGGCCGACGCGCCCACCACGTTCATATTGCTCAAGAAGGCCGAGCTGATCGACGGCGAGCTTGTCGACTATGCAGGCTCGGAGTGGCACGTGTGGGCCGAGGACGCGGCGGGCGAGATAGCGTACGATGCCACGGCCACGACCGGCGAGGACGGCAGCTTCGTCCTCGAGCGCATCCCCCACGGCGACGGGCTCGCCTACTACTGCCAGGAAACCAAGACAGGCGATGACTACATCCTCGACCCGGAGGTTTACGAATTCTCCGTCGACGAGGAGGGCCTGATCGCAGGCGAGCCGGCCTACGTGTTCTTGAACACGAACTACCACAAGCGCATCATCGAGGCCCACAAAGTCGACCAGGACACAGGCGAGCCGGTTGGCAAGACCGGATTCGGGCTGTACCGCTGGATCGGGGAGGGGGAGCCCGACCCGACGTTCGGCGGCCGTCAGGGCTTCCATGGCGTGTTCGCGGATGATCCCGACGGCGAGGTGGACGGGAGCCTGTGGGAGATGGTCGCCGAGGGGACGACCGACGACATGGGCGCCGTCATCTTCGAGGGCCTGGAGTTCGGCTGGTACATGATGGTCGAGGCGGTGCCGAACCCCGATTACGCCGAGTGGTGGGAGTCGGCGGGATCCACCTGGGGACGCTACCTTTTCAAGGCCGACAAGGACAGCGACGTCCGGCAGACGCAGACGTACGGCAACATGGCCATATCGCTCGAATGCAACGTGAGCAAGGCGACCATCGACCGCACGAGCGCGGCGTTCCAGTCGGATGAGCGCGCACCCGTTCGCGTCGACAACGTGGGCAAGGAGCGCTACCGCTACGACGTCGCGTTCGACGCGGGTTCCACCAACGTGAGGGCAGACCAGTACGCGGTCGTCGATCCTTGCGAGTTCGTCAACCTGGGAATCAGGCTCGACACGCTGGTGACGCCTGCAGCCTATGGCGACACCGACGGGTTGGTCAACGTATGGTACCGGACGAACATGACCGATACGTCGGCCGTGTACTCGACCGCCAGCGCGACCGCCGGCAACCCCCCGAACCAGATGGCCGACGGAACCGACCGCATCGGCACGGTCGGGTGGCGCCTTTGGAGGGAGGGCGTCGCCGCCGGCGCCCGCACGCGCCTCGACGTCGACGGGCTCGGCCTCGCCGCCGGCGAATACGTCACGGGAATCATGCTCGAATACGGGTCGGTCGAGGTAGGGTTCCGCACGCTGCAGGACATGAGCTACCTGGTGTACGCAACGGAGCCCCTGGACAACAGCAACGGCGAGGTGGTCATCCCCAACAGCGTGACGAGCCATATCACCCGCAACTGGAGAGACGGGCAGGGGCTGTACGACGACGCGCATGACAACGTGATCACGCGGGTCATCGACACCTTCGGCTTCGCATCCTCCTATCACGGGTTCTCGACGGGCACGGCAGGCAACGGTGGCGCGCTCACCGCGACGGGCGACCGCGTCCCGGCCCTGGAGGGCGTGGCCATGCTCCTCGCCGCGGTGGCCGCCGTCCTGCTGGGCATCTGGGCCACGAGGCGCGAAGAAGGGGAGGGGGCATGAGGAGGGCCCTGGCCGAGCATGCAGAGGACATGCTCCGCTACATGCTGGACAACTCCGACGACGTGCGGAGGATCGTCGTCGGCCGGAAGAAGCTCGTGAGGGACCTGCAGATGAACCCGACAACGGTGTCCGTCGTCCTCGGCTACCTCAAAGAGCTCGGCCTGGTCGAGGTGAACGGCCGCTATGCGGAGAACGGCGCGCAGTTGGAGAACGGGTACACGGTGACCGAGGCAGGATGCGAGTTCGTCGCCGAATCCCCCAAGGCTAGGAGGTAGCGAATGGCATCGGAGGAAGAGGTCGTACGGTTCATCTTCAACGGTGCGAACGAGATGGCCGAGCTGATGTACCAGCTCATCAAGTGGGCCCTCGAGCGCCGCGAGAAGGGGAGGGACGACGGCCGGCGCGACCCCTCGAAGATCAGCGGCCGCATAGCCCCGGAGGACGCGGCGAGCTTCGCCGCCGACCTCGCCGCGGCGGGCATAGGGGCCGAGTACGTGGCGCAGGCCGACGGCGGCCTCGTCTACTCGTGCGACGCCAAGCACTTCGAGACGCTCAAGGCGCTCACCAAGGGCTACGCCGCGAAGTACGACGCCATGCACCCGGAATCCGTTGACAACGTCTACTACGAGACGCTGCGGGACTGGCGCGGCTGCTCGCTCAACGAGTGCTTCGAGGTGGCGTCCACCGTGGAGGTGGCCGCCGTGAACAAGATGCGCGCCGACCTCGCAGCCATGGGGGTCTACTTCGAGGTGGCCCGCCGCCCGGAGAACCTCGGCTACGTCGTCAAGTTCAACGCGAAGGACGCGAGCATGGTGGAGCGCGCCCTGTGCGAGCTCGACCAGGCGTACGGGCATCCCCAGAGCGCCCAGGACGTCGCGCGCGCCGTCGCGGGCTACCTCCCGTCTCCCGCCGAGGGCGTATGGAAACGGGAGGGAGCCCGCTCGACGCTCGAGGCGAGGAACGCCGGCCAGGACGAGGTGCTGGCCGCCGCCCACGTGTACCCGGAGAACGGGGGATGGCACGTTTACGGCGAGGCGGCGGGGGAGCGCTTCGGCGACGGCGTCTACGGCACCGAGCGCGAGGCCGTGCAGGCGGGCGAGCTGCTCGTGGAGCAGAGGGCCGCCGAGCTCGGCTCGAACGTCGAGATCCCGCGCCAGGGAGCTGCCGCGCGCGACCTCGACGGGCGCAAGGCGGGCGACTACACGCTGACCATGACCACGGTCGAGTGGGACCGGGCCGCGAACATCATGGGAGGCCCAATGGAGGAGGACGGCATCCCCTTCTCCCTGTCCTTCGACGAGGCGGCGGAAACCGCTTCGCTCACCTTCGCGTCCGAGCACGCCGCCGGCGTCAAGGCCATCGCAGACCGCTATATCAAATCGTCGAAGGAGAACCTCAAGGACTTCACCACTGCGCGCTTCGAGGATTGGGACGAGTTCTGCGAAGTCGCCGAGACGGGGATGGTGAGGGACGACGCCCTGCAGGCGATCAGGGCGGAGTGGATCGACGTCGGCGATGGCAGGTACAGCCTGGAGGCGTACGCGAACGCATGGGACGCCGAAGCCGTCGTCGGCGTGTCGGTGTACGCCAAGGCCGTCGTGGAATCCGACCCGTCCCTCGAGGGATGGGAGGTATGGGGGAACGCCGACGGGCCCAATTTCGGCGAGCGCGGATTCGATGACCTCGCAGAGGCCATGGAGTACGCGGAGTCCCTGGCGGCGGGGGAGCTCGCCGAGAGGGGCTACGAGGTCGCCGTGGGATCGCGTCCCGAAGCGCCCGCACAGGAGCGCGGCGAAGCCGCTCCCGAGCTCGACGCCCCAGCACGCCAGGAGCGAACCGTGGAGCAGGCGGACTACGTCGTCGAGCCGCGCGACGTCGGCCCGTCGGAAACGGTAGAGACGGTGGTCGCCGCCACCAAGTCGGCGGAAGTGGCCGACGATGCGGGCGAGGCGCACATCGGAAGCTCCTTGGAGGAGATGACGAACCCTGACGGGCTCGATCTGCCGAGCATCGAGCGGTTCGGCTCCGCCGAAAAGCTGGACGGCGCGAAGATCGGCGACGTCCTGCAGGCATGCTCCAAAGACGTGAAGATGATCAAGGCGCAGCTCGAGGCCAAGCGCCAGCAAGGCGTGGAACGCGGGGCGAAGGCGGCCGTGCAATCTAAGGGCGCGGCGCGCTGATGGCCAAGAACGGGAAAAACGGGGTGCCCGTCGCAACGACGGCGCGCAAGCGGGAGGCGAGCCAGGGGTTCATCGCCCTCATGGCCGGCATCTCCTTGGTCGCGTTCGTTGCGGTCAACCATGTGGCGGGCTACGTCATCCCCGTCGCCTCGTCGCGCGGGCCCGCGGCGGCGCTCACGAGCATCCCGGTAGCCCTGCTCGACTTCGCGCGGAGCCCTTGGGCGCTGAGCCTCGACCCGGCCGCCGTGGCCGTCGGGCTCGCGGGGCCGGCGGCCGTCGTTCTCGTGTACCTGCTCGGCGGCAAGAAGGCCGACAAGCCGACCATGGCGGGCATGGAGCACGGCACCGCGCGCTGGGGCGAGGAGGACGAGAAGGACAGGCACGCCGACACGGATAACCCGCTGAACAACATACCGCTCGCCCAGGGCGTCGAGCTCTGCCTCGACCCCGATGCGATAGGGACGCGCCGGAAGGGCTTCGTGGAGATCAACCGCAACGTGATGTGCTTCGGCCCGCCAGGCACGGGCAAGACGTTCTATCTGTTCGTCCCCGCGCTCCTGCGGTTCTGGCGGCCCACCGACCCGTCGAGCATCACGAGCGACACGAAGGGCACGACCGTGAAGCGGATGCTGCCGTACCTCATGAGGCACGACCGCGTGGTGAAGGTTCTCAACACCAAGGATCCGTCCAACAGCCACGGCTACAACCCGCTCAAGTACACGCGCAACGATTTGGAGGTGCTCATCGCCGTCGACACCATCATGGGCAACACCACAGGACGCAAGCCCGATGAGGGCGTCGACGGGGACTTCTGGGAGAAATCCGAGAAATCGGTGTTCGTGTCCATCATCGGAGGCTTGCGCGAGCTGAAGGAGATAGCTCCGGGGCTCGACGTCGAGGTGAACATACCGACGATGGCGGACATCCTGCTCACCGCCGAGGCTTCGAGCGACGACGAGGATCCGAACACGCCCACGACCATCGACCGTTTCTTCGCGCTGATCGAGCATCTGAAGCCGGACAGCTACGCCTGCCGCACCTACAAAGGCCTGAAGCTGGCCGGCAAGGGCCGGACGATGAACTCCATCCTGGTGTCGTGCGCGGTCAGGCTCATGCCCTTCAACCTCCCCGTCATCCGCGAGCTCATGTGGCGCGACGAGATGGAGATCGACCGCATACCCTTCGAGGGCACCAACTTGTTTGTCGTGGCCGACGATGCTGGCGGCCAGCTCGACTTCGTCTTGGCCATGTTCTACCAGCAGACGTTCCGCACCCTCTACAACATCGCCGACAACCTGCCGGGGGAGAGGTTCCCGGTCCCGGTCGTGTCGTTCATCGACGAGATGTTGAACATGGGCAACATACCCTACAAGGAGAGGATCCTCATGACCGCCCGCTCCAGGAACATGCCGATAGTGATGGGCCTCCAGAGCATGGATCTCGCGAAGGAGAAATGGGGCGAGAACATCTTGGGCGCGATCCTCGACGCCTGCGACACGATCGTCTACATGGGCGGCGGCCGCTCGAAGGAGAGCCGCGCGTACATCTCGGAGTCCCTGGGTACCCAGACGGTCTACGAGCACACGGTGAGCGAGACGGTGAGCGCCCGGATCATGGGCAGCAACGATTCCGCTCAGTCGTCGTACCAGTCGCTCGGCCGCCCGCTGCTCGACGAGGCCGAGGTCGACAAGATACCGCGGGAGCAGTGCATCGTCCACTTCTCGGGCGCCGCGCCCCTCATGGTGGGCAAGTACCGCACGCAGGACACGGACGAGTACAAGGACTCGCCCTTCGCGCCCGACCGAAGGGGCGAGGCCGTCACAGGGCCCTTCCCTTTGCAGGAGATGAGGGAGCACAACGCGAGGGTGCGGGCATCCCTTGCCGCTTGACGACATGGAAAGGCCCCGGTCCGTCTCCCACGGTCCGGGGCCGAGAAGCGATCACGGCCGCAACGAGGCGGCTTTGACCAAGGAAATGATATTCGAAAGGAACGGGACATGAAAGACCAAACATCGAAAACGGCCAAGAACAGGGCATCTGCGCTTGGGAAGGCGAAGGCGGCGGCGCTGTCGCTCTTCGGGGCCGGCGCCGTGTGCCTCGCGAGCGCGAGGCCCGCTTACGCCGTGGACGTCAACGGGCCAAGCTTCAACTACATGATCACCCAATACGTGGGGCCCGGCATGACGGTCATGGGCTTCGCGATCTTGGTGGTAGGGGGTTACAACTACTTCAACTACAAGGACGAGGAGGGGCCGAAGGCCAAGGCGGGCTTGGCCGGGATGGTTGGCGGCGGCATCATGGCGGCCATAGGCGGCGGCGCCGTCCTCATGCTCTCCATGAGCTGAGGCCGCAATGTCCTTCACCGTCCCCTACCACCTCGACCCGCTCGACTACGAGCGGAAGGCATTCGGGCCTTTCACGTCTCGCGAGCTCAAGTACGGCGGCATCGGCATCGTCCTCGCCGCAGTTGTCGGCGGCGCGCTCTGGTTCGCCCCTTTGAGCGTGCCCGAGCTCTTCCGCGTGATGCCCGCCATCGCGGTGGCGTTCCCCTTCTTTTACGTGGCCAACACCAAGGCCCCGCCCGGCTACGAGTCGCCGGAGGAGTACATGAGGGAGCGGCTCGCATCCGCGTTGAGCGGGGAGGACGTATACGTGTACGGCTGCGACGACGAGGACGAGTACGAGGTGATGGAAGATCCGCCGGCGAAGTCGCCCAGGGAGAGGAAGGAGTCTGCCAAGCATGAGAAGAAAGAGCGAGAGTACGTCCGCGGCAAAGCGCGAAGCGCACGATAGGGCGGATGCTGCCATGCCGGACGTCGCGGGCCTGACGGTGAAGCAGGCCGAGATGGCGCTCGCCGAGGCGCGCAACCGGGAGCGAGAGCGCCGCGAGTACGAGCGGCGCAAGGCGAAGGGCAAGCCCCTGTCGAAGATCACCCAGGATGCGATCCGCTACGAGAAGTGCTTCGAGAGCGGCGTCGTGAAGGTCGAGAAAGGGCTCTACTCGATAACATGCGACGTGGACAACATGGACTACCGCAACCTCGGCGAGAGCGAGAAGGAGGCGCTGTACGTCCGGCTCCTGCGGGTCTACAACCTGTTCGAGCCGACGACGCACCTGCAGTGGTCGGTCATCGTGCGCGTCGTCGGCCGCCGGTCGATCCTCGACGAGGTGCTCATATCCCACCAGCCGGACGGGCTCGACCGCCTGCGCGACGAGGTCAACGAGGTGCTCACCGACCGCGCGTCGAAGGGCAAGACGGACATAGAGACGCGCCTGCTGCTCACGATCTGCACCAAGGCCGACAACGAGGCCGAGGCCCAGAGCATCCTCGACGGCCTGGTCAAGGACATACGCCCCGACTTCGAGTCGATGGGATCCGGCCTGACGGTGCTGAGCGGCGCGGAATGGCTCGAGATAGTGGCCGGCGTGTTCTGGCCCTCCGACGTCCTCGTGTTCGACTGGGCAACGCTCGTCGACACCAAGACCGGCAAGGCCACGGGGCTCACCACCAAGGACGCCGTGGCCCCGATGTCCCTCGCGTTCGAGCCGCGCATCCTCAAGCCGCGCCCGAACGGCACCACCTCGGTCGTCAAGGACAGCGGGATCTACCGCTGCAACGATTTCTACGCCTCGACGCTGCTGCTGCGCAAGTCGCCCGGCATGATAGACGACAGGATGGTGAGCGTCATCACCTCGACGCCCATGGACATGATGTTCACCATCCACATGCAGCCCACGTCGGCCGAGAGCTCGCGCAAGGCGACCGACGCCTACATCGCCGCCGTCGAGGGCGACACGCACGACCGTGCCAAGGAGGCGCGTCGCGAGAACATGCCGGCGGGCGTCTACATGACCTCCAAGCACGTCGACCGCGCCCAGGACGCGGAGGAGCTCAAGAAAGAGGTGCAGTTCGGAGGCCACAAGCTCTTCTACACGACCATGAGCGCGCATGTGCGCGCCGAGACGCCCGACGACCTCAAGCTCGAGCAGATACCCAAGCTGCAGCGGGCCTGCGGGAGGTGGGGCGTGAGCGCGACGCCGCTGTCGGGGCGCGAGCGGCAGAAGGACGCCATGAACGCGACCCTTCCCATAGGCAAGAACTTCATCAACGCCCCGTCCACGATGACGACCGCCAACGTCGGCGCGCTCATCCCGTTCACGTCGCGCCGCTACCAGGATCCGGGCGGTATCTACTGGGGGGTCGACGCGGAGTCGGAGGACTTCATCATGCTCGACCGGACGGCGCTCGGCGCGCCGCACCAGATGGTGTTCGGGATCACGGGCTCGGGCAAGTCGTTCGGCCTGTGCCGGGAGAACCTGCAGATCCTGCTTCGACGCCCCCGTGCGAAGGTCTACATCGCGTCCCCCGGGCTCGCATACAAGCCGTTCGTTCAGCTCCTCGGCGGTAAATGGTTCGAGGTCGGCGCCGGCTCGAAGGACTACTTCAATGTCATGTCCATCAACATCGACCAGGTGGAGGACGTAGAGCAGGCCATCGCGGACAAGGCGGAGTACCTCATGGGCCAGGTGGAGTGCATGCTCTACAAGGGCGCGGTCATGGACGGCAAGGACACACGGGCTGCGAAGGAGGCGACGCTGCTCTATTCTTGCATCCAGGATTGCATACCGAAGGTCTACGGCCGCTACCTCGACACGCACCGGGCCGAGGACGTCCCCGTGCTCGCGCAGCTCGCCGATGAGCTGGGCGACATGAAAGTCCCCGTCGCGCGCGACGCCGCCCAGGCGCTCAGCCTCTTCACGACCACTACGGCAGTCGGCGGTCAGTTCAGCCAGCGCGACGGATCTCCCTTCGACGACGATGATTGCAGGCTGTTCGGCGTCGGGTTCCGCAACGCCGGCGACATCATCAAGGCCCCCGCATTGTTCGCCTTCACGGACATGTTCTGGAGGCAAGCCGTAATGAACAAGGTGAAGGGCTATGAAACGTGGGTGCTGTTCGACGAGTTCCAGACCTTCATGGACTGGCCGATCGCCGCGCAATATTTCTTGAAGGCGTGGATGGAAGGCCGCAAGTACGACCTGTACCAGACGGGCGCCACCCAGAACGTCTTGGCAGTGCTCGAGAACGCCAAGGCGTCCCGCGCCCTGGACAACTCCGGCGTCGTCACCATGTACAACATGGCCCACGACGACGCGAGGGAGCTCGCCGAGCGGCTTCACATGTCCGAGCGGCAGATGCGCTACACGGTCAACCCGCCCGAGGGCCACGGCGTCTTGTCGGTCATGGGGTCGGTCATGCCGTTCAAAGACTCTTGGCCCAAGGGCACCGAGACGTACAAGGTGTTCACTTCCAAACCCAAGGAAACCAAAGGGCGAGCGATGTAGGCCATGTACGTCAACATCGGACATAGCGAGGACGTCATCGCCGCCTGGCAGGACGACGCCAGGCCGGAGGACTCCGCGACGTTTGCGGGCGACGCGCCGCAGAGCAACGCGCGCAGCGCCGATGCGGCGGCGCTCGAGACATCGGGCATCAGCTTCGCGGCCGGCCCGGCCGCGCCGGCCGGCACGATGTTCGACTCCAGGCTGTCCCCCGCCCCTCCCGGCGCGGCGGCGAGGGCCGCCGGCGCGCTGCAAGGGGCCGGCGCGCAGGCGTCCGCCGTCCCGGCGAGCCTTGGCGCGGCAGGGGACACGGGCAGCGCCGCGCCGCGTCCGGCCGTACCCGCGCCGGCGGGCTTCGAGTCTGCGGGCGCGCCCTCGCCCGCCGCCGGGTCCCCGTCCCCTGGGAGCGCGGGGACCGCATCCGGGAGGGCTGCGGCCCCCGCCGCGCTCGGGATCGCCGGGACGGCGTGGGGCTACTTGGAGAGCACCGTGGACGACGGCCGCGACACGTCGTCGGAGGCCGGATCCGACATGTTGGTCGGAGGCGCTTCCACCGTCGCGCGCAGGGCCGCGAGGAGGCCGGGCCGGGCAGGATCGGGACAGGGCCCGGCCGGGCCCGCGGGCCGCGCCGGGCTGCCCGGCGATCCCGCGCGCCCGGCCGGCCGCGCGCCCGGCGGCCCGGGAGCTGCGGGCGTCCGCGGCGCCGGGTCTACGGCCGCCGCCGCGCGCTCCGCAGCGCCGGCCACGGCGTCCGGCGCTGCGTCGTCGGGAGCTGCGGCGGGCAAGGCCGCAGCCGGCGTCGGGCGCGCGGCGGCGGCGAACGCCGGCAAGGCCGCCGCGGTCGGGGCCGGCAAGGGGCTGGCCGCGGCCGCGGCCGCCGTCGGCGCGCCGACGGTCGCGCTCGCAATGGCCATGCTCGCGGCGCTCGCGCTCTGCGGGCTCGTCCTCTGCATGTGCGGCGCTGGCGCGTCCTCGACCCAGGCGAGGGCCGTCGGCCTGTCGGAGGAGGTGCAGGCGCTGAGGCCCTACGTGTCCTACTACATGCACCAGGAGGGCAAGGGGGAGTTCGTCGAGCTCGCGCTGGCGGTCTGCCAGCATGAGAGCGGCGGTGCCGGCTGGAAGATAGCCGACCACGACCCGTTCCAGTGCGCCGAGTCGACGGGGGCGTCCCGCCCGGGATTCCCCGATGCCGGCACTGTCGCCGACCCCGTGACGGGTGCGGACGGCGACGACTGGTGGTGCTCGGCCAGCGTCAAGCAGGGCTGCGCGTACCTGTCCGACAAGCTGCGGCTCTGGGGATGCGACGACCCTTGCGACCTCGAGGCGTTGAAGAACGTGCTGCAGACGTACAACTCGGGCCCTGGCTGGCATGCCTACGCGCTGTCCAACGGCGGCAGGTGGAGCGAGGATCTGGCGCGAAGCTACGGTATCGGCACGCCCAACTACCCCTTGCGCGTGCTGGAGCATTACGAGGTGTCCTACGGAGCGTCGGGCGACGGGGCGGCCGTGGCCGAATGGGTCAAGGCGCGCGAGAACAAGTGGCTGGTGTACTCCCAGGATGCGAGCCTGCGCGTGGATCCCGACAGGACGGGCGCCACCGACTGCTCGGGCATGTGCAGGGCGGCCTACCTAGCCGTCACCGGCATGGACATAGGCTGGTACACCGGCGACCAGTCGCTCGGAGGCAAGGAGATAGCCTCGGGGTCGAGAGGGCAGGGCGTCTCCGCCTCCCAGCTCGAGCCGGGCGACCTCGTGTTCTGCAACTTTAACGGGTACAACCCGACATGGGATCACGTCGAGATGTACGTGGGAGACGGGCAGCTGATGGGCATGGGCCACGCGCCCGGCCCCCATTACTCGGGGGATGTATCGAGCTATGTGGCGAACACTTACAACTGGCAGGTTAGGCGGTACTTATAGTGAAGATGAAGCACGACAACCTATGGAGGGCGAACCCCGACACGGCCGAGGAGATGGACGAGATCGAGCGCCGGCGGAAGCGGGCCATGCGCACGGCGATCACCCTCCTCGCCCTGGCCGTCGCCGTCAACGTCGCCGTCAACGAGTTCTCATGCGTCGGCCCGTCCCCTTCCAAGAGGGACGCCGCGCCCGCCGTCCAGCAATCCGCGCCGGACGACCGGGGGGGAGCGGGGCAGGCCGGCGCCGATGCGGACGGCGAGGAGCCCGCCTTGTCCTTGGACATCGCCCCCGATCAGGCCGAGGCAACGCGGGTCGACCAGGATGCGGTGCGCGCCGCGCTCGGGGCGTACTGCAAGGAGAAGGGCATCGAGGCGTCTCGCGCGTACGTTTCGGCCGTGCTCAGCTTCCCGTCGTCGACCGCCTCGTCCTACCTGGAGGTGGAGCTGCTGGATTCCGACGGCTCGAAAGCGGCCGACGTAGGCGTCGCCTACTCCCTGGACTACGGCACGTGCACGGTCGTCCCCTTGGAGTCTTTGACCGGAGGGTCTGAGAAGCCCGAGCGCATCGAGCGCGGGGGCGATGCTTTATGAGGCGCGCGCCGGCGTACGAGGGTGCCGTCGCTCCCGATCCCGTCATCAGCCATCTGTCCGCAACCGTAGATCGTGCAGCCCGGTGGAGGCGCGTGGTCTTCCGCACGAGTTTGGCGGGAGCATGCGTCCTGATCGCGATGCTCGCTATGATGATCCTCGCGGATACGGCCTACGGCGGGTGGATCGAGGATCTGACCGGCCTGTCGATCTCCGGCATAGTCAACAACTTCTTCACCGCCCTCGGCCTCGGCGACGGCGTGGCGGCGATAATGCAGTCGGCGTCCGACACCTGGCTGTCGCAGCTCGCGTCCTACAAGTTCGACGTGGACGCCTCGCGCGTCGCCGACGTCATCGCCGTCATCAACAAGGCGGCCGCGCCGGTGGGCGAGTCGCTCATCATGGTGTTCCTTTTCCAAGGGGTGTTCAAGAAGGTCACGGCGACCGACGGCAGCTTCATCCATGGGGAGGGGCTTTACGAGCTCGTGATGATGCTGGTCAAGTTCTTCTTGTACAAAACGCTGATCGACCTCGCGCCGCTGCTCATATACGGGATACTCCTCGCCGGCGACGGCATATCGAACGCCATCTCCCAGTACGCCCCGGGCGGGTCGGCCGGCGTGTCCTTCGACCAGGCGGCGCTGTCCGCGGCCGTCAACTCCGCTCTCGGGCAGACCGCCGGCGACGCCTCCGGCAACGCCGGCATAGCAGGGGCGCTCGGCTCCTACATCGGCAGCCTGCTCCTGCTCTACCTCGGCGCTCTCTTCTTCTGGGTGATGTCGATGATCGTGTCCTTCGCGGGCGAGGCCGTGATCCTGGCCAGGTTCGCCGAGGCGAGCGTGCTCACGGGATTCTGTAGCATTCCCGTGGCGTTCCTTCTCAGCGAGGAGTGGGCCGAGGCCGGCAGGATGTACTTCAAAGAGATCGGCAGCGCGGCCATCATGATCGCGGTCGTCCAGGCGGTCGTCATCATCACGCCCATGATCCTCGAAGGGGTGATCGTGACGTCGGGCGGCGACATCTGGCAGATCATCCGGGGAGGGCTCATCTACACGGCGACGCTGCTGGTGGTCGTGCTCGGTTCGACGATGACGACGTACAAGGTCGTCGGGAAGATGATGTGACATGAGGCATGGATCGAAGACAGCCGCCGTCGTCGCGCTCGCCGCGGCGCTCTCCCTTGCCGACGCCTCCCAGGCTTGGGCATGGGGGTACGGTGCGGCGCTGGGGCAGGACGGCATGACTCTCGACAGGCTCGTGAGCGAGGTGCTCAAGCCCATCGTGCAGCTCGCCGGGTACGTCCTCACCGCATTCGGGGCGTACCGGTACTTCCAGAACCGCTCGGACGACGGGCCCGCGGCGCGCCAGGCGCTCGGCATGCTCGCGACGGGAGGGGTCATGGTCGCCTTCACGGCCTACGACCTCGGCCGTGGGAGCCTGAACGGCTTCATGCGCGAGTTCGCCGTTCCGGGCCTGATCGCGCTCGGCACCCTTTGGATGATCAACGGCTTCTACGACTACTTCTTCCACTCGGACGACGCAGTGGCCGCGAAGAAGGGCCTGCAGGCCGCCGTGTCGGGCGGCGTCATGGCGCTTATGGGCGGGGCTTTCGGAACCATCTCGTTGGTGTACTAGATCGGAGGCGGATATGGGCGAGTGGGTCACATTGGCCGACGGGTCGAAGCTGTTCTGCCCGTACCCGTTGGAGCAGCGGCCGCTGCGGGAAGAGGAGTCCGAAGAGCCGAACTCGCAGAGCTGGCACGTCGCGCTCGCGCTCGCCAGCGTCCTGGGGTTCACCGGGGCGCACAGGTTCTATACGGGCAAGATCGCTACGGCAATCGTATGGCTGCTGACGGGAGGCCTGCTCGGGCTCGGCGCGCTCGCGGACGTGGCCGCCATCGCGGCCTCGCGCTGGAAGGCCGCGGACGGGACGCCGCTGCGCCGCAGGGCGGCCAAGGGGAGCCTCGCCGCCGCGGGGATGGCCGTCGGCTGGGCCTTCGTCGCATGGATGACGACCGCGGCGGCGGTCGCGTTGACGGCGCTCACGGTCGCGTTGATGGCGGCTTGAGAACCAAGGTATTGGAAAACTGGAAAACTTGAATAGTCGAGTTTTTGAAAAAAGGGAGAAAGACATGGCCGAGCACTACACAAAGGCATCGATAGGTGAGATAATGGCACCGTGCCCGAGCGCGAGCCATCTCCCAAATCCAGGCGGCGCGCGGGCGGCGAGAAGCGACACGGGACCGAAATCCCGGATTCACAACGGAATAAGGATCGAGCGATGAGCGCGCAGGGCGGCGCAACGGGATCCGTGCACGTGAACGTGTTCGGCGGGCCCGGCTCCGGCAAGTCGACGATGGCGTACGCCGTCGCGGCGGAGCTCAAGGCGCGCGGCTACACGGCCGAGTGCGTCGGCGAGGTGGTCAAGGACTGCATCTACGACGCTGCGCGCGGCGACCAGGAGGCGGCGCGCCTGCTGGACGGCAGCGTGGAGAGCCAGGAGGAGCTGTACCGCCGGCAGTCGGCGCGCGAGCGCCGGCTCGACGGGCTCGTGCAGTTCGTCGTGGCGGACTCGCCGGCCATCATGGGCCTCGCCTACCTCGCCCCCGACGCCGACGAGGACAGGGCGGCGAGGCTGGCGGCCCTCGCGCAGGACGAGTTCGAGGCACAGGAGTCGGTCAACGTGATCGTCGCCAGGGAGGGGGCGTACGACCCCCGCGCCCGGATACACGCCGAGGACGAGGCCGAGAGGATCGACGCGGACGTCCTGGCCCTTGTCGAGAGGGCCACGGCGGGGCGGTACGAGACGGTGGGCCGCGGCGACGCGGGCAAGGTTGCGGAGATGGCCGTCGAGCACGGCTTGGCAGAGAGGACCGGAGATGATGAACTACGACGAGCTTTACAGGGAGCTGGAGCGGGACGCCAGGGAGGCGGGCCTGGAGAAGGAGCACCTGGAGTGGCAGCTAGGCCTCGAAGGCTGGGCGAAGGATCCCGTGGCGGTGGCGATGCGCGACTGGCGCCTGCAGCACGCGCCGGAGACGCTGGAGGGCAAGAGCGAGGAGCAGGTCGGCAGGGAGATGGCCATGGTTCACCTGCTGGCGGAGTCGCGCAGGACGGCCGCCGCGCAGGCGTGGATGCGGTCCCCGCAGAGCTCCCAGGCAAAAGACGCGCAGCAGAAGGCGGCGCTGATGAACGCCGCCGCGGCGGCGGAGAACGAGGCCATGATCTCGGAGATACCGGACATAGCGATAAGCCTGTAGCGGCGCGGCGCCGGCCCTCCAGGCGCGGCAGGAAGGTGATGGAGGGCCAGATGTCGCTCGACCTGCTGTTCGAGCCGTCGGACGCCGCCCCCGTGTTCGAGCCGGCGTCGCCGGCCCCCTCGCCCGAGCGGGCGGCGCACGCCGCATCGCCGGAGAAGGGCACGGCGGCCACGGAGCCGTCCCGCCGTCCCATCGGGGACGCCTCGCCGGCTCCTTCCCGCACGAGGATCGCGCGGAACATCGAAGCGGTCATGGTCGCGAAGGAGCTCGAGCGCGAGGGCCGCGAGGCGACGCCCGAGGAGGCGGCCAGGATGCTCTCGTTCGTCGGGTGGGGCGGCCTCGCCGAGGTGTTCGACGAGACGTCGGACGCCTACGCGGCCGAGCGCGAGAGGCTCAAGGCCGGCCTCACGGAGAGGGAGTACGCCAAGGCGCGCGAGTCCACGCTCACCGCTTACTACACCCCGATCGAGGTGGCCCGCGCGGTGTGGGACTACCTCGCCATGGCCGGGTTCTCCGCCGGCAACGTGCTCGACCCGGCCGCCGGGACGGGCCGGTTCGCCGACGCGATGCCGGAGGGCATGGCCGGCCTCGCCAGCATCACCATGGTGGAGCCCGACCCGGTGTCCGCCCTGATAGCGCAGCACGCGCACCCCGGCATGGCCGTCCAGTGCAAGGGCTACGAGGCGACGACGCTGGCCGACGACTCGTTCGACGTCGCCGTCACCAACGTCCCCTTCGGCCAGTTCTCGGTCTACGACCGCCGCCATGCCGGCGAGGGGATGCTCGTCCACGATTACTTCTTCGCCAAGTCGCTCGACCACGTGCGCCCCGGCGGCCTCGTCGCGTTCATCACCGCCTCGGGAACGCTCGATAAGAAGTCGAGCTCCGCGAGGCGCGAGCTGGCGGCCAGGGCCGAGCTGGTCTGCGCGGCGAGGCTGCCCGACAGCACGTTCAGGGCGTCGGCGGGGACGACCGTGACGAGCGACGTCGTCGTGCTGAGGAAGAGGCACGAGAGGATCTCCAATGAGGAGGCCGCCGGCCTCCCATGGGTCGGTACGGTGGAGCATTCGGACGGCGTGCGGGTGAACCGCTGGATCGCGGAGCACCGGGAGGCCGTGCTCGGCGAGCTCGAGGTCGTGTCCGGCCCCTACGGCCCGCAGCTCGCCTGCAAGGGCGACTGGGCCGAGGCGGCCGCCTCCCTCGCGGGGAGGCTCATGGAACTCGCGTCCGGTTCCTACGAGGAGCGCCCGCTGCCCGCCGCGCGCGGCGGCGCGGCCGCCGCCGACTTGATCGAGGCCGACCCGTCCGTGCCGGACGGCTGCTACGGCGTCGTCGACGGCGCGCTGTGGTACCGCGAGGGCGACACCATGCGCCTCTACGGCGGGCCCAAATCGCAGGAAGCGCGGATCCGCGCCTTGGCGGGGCTGAGGGATCTTGGCAGGGAGTACCTGGCCCTGCAGTCGGCCGGGGCCGACGACGAGCCCATCGAGTCGGCGCGCACGGCCTTCAAGGCGGCCTACGAGCGGCTCGTGGAGAAGCACGGCCGGCTCAACGACAAGCCCAATGTCATTGCGATGCGGGGCGACGCCTACGCGCCGCTGCTGTCGTCGTGGGAGGATCCCGTCGACGGGGAGTGGGAGCCGGCCGCCCTGTTCGATCGGCGCACCGTCCGCCCGGTGCCGAAGCGGCGCACGGCGGCCGACGCCGCCGAGGCGCTCGCCATGTCCCTCAACGCGGTCGGCCGCGTCGACATGGGCTACATGGAGTCCGTATCCGGGCTCGCGCCCGAGGCCATCCGCGCCGGCCTCTCCGGCCGCGTGTACTACGACCCGGCCCTGTCGGCCTTGGTGACGGCGGAGGAGTACCTTTCGGGCAACGTCCGGGTCAAGCTCGACGAGGCGAGGCTCTACCGGGGGGACGAGGACATGGAGGCGAACGTCAAGGCGCTCGAGTCGGCCCTGCCGCCCGACGTCCCGGCCGAGGAGATCTCCCTCGAGCTGGGGGCGACGTGGGTACCGGCGGCGGTGTACGAGCAGTTCGCCTACGAGGTGTTCCAGCTGCCCAGGAGCCACAGGGTGGAGGGCTCCCGCGACCAGATCTCGGTCGCGTACTCGCCCGAGCTGTCCCAGTGGCGCATATCGAACAAGGGCAAGGTGTACGGCGCCAAGGTCGACCGGGTGTACGGCACCCGCGCGCGCAACGCCCTCGACCTCATGGAGGCGTCCCTTAACCTGCGCGACGCGGTGGTCAACAGGACGATGTACGACCCGGCCGCGCGGAAGACCGTGTCCGTCGTCGACAGGGAGGCCACCATCGCCGCCCAGTCGAAGCAGGACGCCATCGCCTCGAGGTTCCGTGACTGGGTATGGGAGGACGGCGCGCGACGAGCGGCCCTGGTCGCCGAGTACAACCGCCGCTTCAACTCCCTTGTGCCGAGGCAGTTCGACGGCTCGCTGCTGTCGTTCGAGGGGATGGCGGCCGACATAGAGCTGGCGAAGCACCAGAAGGACGGGGCCGCGAGGATCGTGTTCGGCGGGAACTCCCTGCTCTGGTACTGCGTCGGCGCGGGCAAGACCTACACCATGGCCGCCGCATCCCAGGAGCTCAAGAGGATGGGGCTTGCCTCAAAGCCGCTGTTCTCTGTGCCGAAGCACCTGGTAGGGCAGTGGGGCATCGAGTTCATGCGGCTCTACCCGCAGGCGTCGATCCTCGTGGCCACCGACGCCGACTTCGAGAAGGACAACCGCAAGCGCTTCGTGGCGCGCATCGCGGCGGGCGACTGGGACGCGGTCATCGTGTCCGAGACGCAGCTCGCCAAGATCCCGTTGCCGCCCGAGCTGGAGGCCCGCTACATCGAGGAGGAAAAGATCAGGATCGAGGACGCCATCGACCAGGCGAGGATGTCTGACGACGCCGCGAAGAGGCTCACCGTCAAGCAGCTCGAGGGGCGCCGGAAGCGCCTCGAGACGCGTCTCGAGAAGACGCGTAAGCACGACCAGGACGACATGCTCGACTTCACCGACCTGGGCATCGACCGCATCTTCGTCGACGAGGCCCACCACTATAAGAACCTGTTCACGGAGACGAAGATGCGAAACGTGGCCGGCCTGCAGGCCGGCGACAGCCAGCGCGCGTCCGACATGCTCTACAAGACGCGCTGGATCAACGAGCGGACGGGCTACAAGGGGGTCGTGTTCGCGACGGGGACGGCCGTGTCCAACAGCATGACCGAGGTCTACAACATGCAGCGCTACCTGCAGCCGCAGACGCTCGCGCTCGCCGGGCTGAACGGCTTCGACGCATGGGCGTCGATGTTCGCTCGGAAGACCACCTCGCTCGAGCTCAAGCCGGAGGGCTCCGGCTTCCAGGTAAAGACCAGGTTCTCGTCGTTCACCAACTTGCCCGAGCTCATCACGATGTTCGCCTCCGTTTGCGACGTCAAGACCGCCGCCGACATAGCGCTGCCGGGCATCCCGGAGGCGCGGCGCGAGAACGTGGCGCTGGAGCCGTCGCCTGAGCAGGTGCGCATGGTGGCGGAGCTCGGCAGGCGGGCCGACGCGATCAGGTCGGGATCCGTCGACCCGGCGAGCGACAACATGCTCGTCGTGACCAACGACGGTCGAAAGCTCGCCCTCGACCAGAGGCTCGTGATCCCCGACCTGCCGGACGGGGACTGGTCGAAGACCTCCGCGGCCGCGCAGAAGATCTGGGGCATATGGAGGGACAGCGAACCGGCGCGCGGCGTCCAGATCGTGTTCTGCGACCTGAGCACCCCGAAGCCCGAGGGCTTCAACGTGTACGACGACCTGCGGGGCAAGCTGGTCGACATGGGCATACCCGCGGGGGAGATAGCCTATGTTCACGACGCCAAGACGGAAAAGGCCAAGGCCCGTCTCTTCGAGGCCGCGCGCTCCGGCGAGGTGAGGGTGCTCATGGGCAGCACCCAGAAGCTGGGCGAGGGGACTAACGTCCAGACGAGGCTCGTGGCCCTCCACCACCTCGACTGCCCGTGGCGGCCGTCCGACCTCGAGCAGCGGGAGGGGCGCATACTGCGCCAGGGCAACCGGAACAAGGAGGTCGGCATCTACCGGTACGTCACGAAGGGGACGTTCGACAGCTACATGTACCAGACCGTCGAGCACAAGCAGCGGTTCATAGGCCAGGTGTTCGGCGGATCCGGCGCAGCATCCCGCAGCGCCGATGACATCGACCAGGCGGCGCTCTCCTACGCGGAGGTCAAGGCGCTCTGCGCCGGGGACCCGGACGTGAAAGAGCGCCTAGAGTTGCAGAACGAGCTGCCCCGCCTGGCCAGCCTTGAGCGGGCCCACAGGAGGGACCAGGCGGAGCTCCGGCGGCTGCGCGACGAGGTGTGCCCCGCGAAGATAGCCTCGGCCGAGGAGGCGATCGAGAGGCTCGGGGGCGACGCCGCCACGGTGAAGGCGCGCAAGGGCCCCGAGGGCGGCTTCCCCGGCATGACCGTGATGGGGGCGTACTGCGAGAAGAGGACGGACGCGGCCGATGCGCTGAGGGCTGCGCTCGTGGCATGCGCAGAGTCGTACGGCGAGGCCCAGGTGGTCGGCTCGATCATGGGGCTGGACGTGACGGCGACGTTCCAGGCGGGCACGGGCTGCTTCCGCGTCGGCGTCGGACACGCGCCTGCCATGACCTTCGAGGGGGCGGACAGCGGGATCGGGGCGGTCACGAGGATCGAGCGAGAGGCGAGGAACATGGAGCGCTACGCCGCGTCCGCGGCCGAAAGGCTCGAGCGGGCCCAGGCGGAGCTTGCCGCCGCGAGGGAGGGCGTCGGGAAGCCCTTCCCGCAGCAGCGGCGCCTGCTGGAGGTAAAGCAGCGCCTCGCCGAGCTGGACGCCAAGATCGGCGAGAAGGGACACGATCCCTCCCTGGCCGCCGTGGCGGAGGCGAGCGAGATAGGAGGCGACCAGCTCTCGCTCGAGGACTCCGGGCTCGTGCTGTTCGACCGGGCGGAGCTGATCATGGTTAACAGGGGGATAGACAGGGGCTGGGACGTCTCGGTCTACGCCTACGAGGGGCTCGACGCTTCCGCCATGGAGACGGCGTCCTACTTCGCCACGCCCGTCATGGGGGTCGGCGCGGAGGACAAGGGCTTGAGATGGGACGGGATGGCGAAGGCCGTCGAGGCGGGGGAGGCCGCCTACGGGGCGGAGGACGTCAGGGGAGCGGTGCGCGAGGCCGTCGAGCTCATCGCCAAGTGCTCGGACGGGCTGTCCTCGTCGGACCAATGCCAGCTCGTAGAGCTGGCCGGATCCGTCGCGCTGCGCGGCGGGCGGCCGCTAGCCCTGGTCAAGTCGCTGGCGGCCGACCGGGACGCCAGCGAGGGCCAGCCCAACGGCATCGGGTTCTACGGGCTCGTGCGAAACGTCCGCGACGCTGCGCTGGCGTCCATCGACGCCGGCGGGGACTTCGTGGCCGTGGGGAAGGACGTCTCGAGGGCCATACTGGGCGCGAGCATGCCGTCGGCGAGGGCCGCCTGGAGCATCGCGTCCGACATCGCCACGCGCACGGCCGCATCGGCCGCGGAGAAGGGGCTCCGGTGCCCTGCCAGGCACATGCTGGCGAGCGGGGCCGAAGGGGCCGCCCGCGCCGCCGCCCCGTCCAGGGGGGCGGGGAGATGACGGCGTGGTCGCGAGCGGGCTCGTCCTACGTGTGCGAGTGCCGCCCGGGTTACGAGGCGGTCGTCGAGCTGTCGGGCGCGTGCGCGTACGCCGCGCCCTGGGGCACGGTCGAGCGGGCGGAAGGGGCCGTGCTCACCGTCGTGGAGCAGGCGACCGGCCTCGCCGTAGCCAAGCGGCTGAGGATAGCGGGGGCGACGTCACCTGGCGACGTCGACGACGTCGCCAGGAGGGTGTCCGATGCGCGCATCGGCGAGGAGGCGGCCAAGGCCGAGGATCTCGCGACCAGGGGATGGCACCTCGACGGGCCCGCCGGCATCCTCTCGGTGGCCGCGCGGGGATCGCGCGCCGCAGCGGAGCACCCGCTGTCGCTCGGCCGCCTGGGCGGCGCGCCGGGGGGCGCGCCCTGCTTCGCCGTCGCCTCGGCCGGCGGGGACGGCTACGCGGCGTCCTGGCTCCCGGACGGCGCCCTCGGCTCGGCCGCCGTGGAATCGGGCCCCTGCCCGACGCCGTCAGAGGCGCTCGCGCGCCTCGCCGAACGGCTCGTCGATCAGGGAATGCCGGCGGCGGGCGGCGAGGACGACGACCTCGCACGCTACGAGAGGCTCTACGCCGGCGACATGGAAACCTATAAGAGCACGAACCTGGACGAGCTCATAAGGGCGTGCCGTGCATCGGCGCGCTACGGGGCTGCCGAGAAGGGAGGCGGTGGGCGATGACGTCCTTGCCGACGACGGTGGCCGACGCCACGGCAGAGGCCGAGCGGGTCATAGAGGAGTGCCGGGAGGCCGGCGATGAATCCCGCCTGCTGTCCTGCATCGCGGCGACGGCAACGTACGATCCCGGCACGCGCCGGGTGAGGACTTACGGGCCCCTCAACGCCGCCCTGGCGTGGGCCCACGGCGCGGGATCCGGCTGGTGCCGTCCGGCCGAGGACTGGGAGAGGGACGGCCGCGCCGTCGCCAGGGCCGACATGGCCGTCCCCGTCCTCGTGAGGGGCGCCTCCGGGATGGCCCTCATGCGACGCTACCCGTACGAGGCGACCGAGGGCGACGGGGCGGTGACGGAGCCCGTATGCGGCCTCTCGTGCGACAGGCGGGCCGTCGAGGACATCCTGTCGTCGGGCGAGATAGACTGCGCCGGCGCGTACGGCATGGTCGAGGCGTACTTCGGCATGGGGGACGTCGTCGCCCCTGCGGGCGGGGGTTTGGGCCAGGAAGGGATGAAGGAAGTCATCGCGAGCTTCAAGGCGGCCGCCTCGGCGGTGCATCGGGCCTACGAGGGGAGGGGAGGCTCGTACCGGCCGAGGCGCATCGAGCCCGCAAGGCCCCTGCCCGTCCCGGCCGAGGTTCTCGCACCGTCGGAGGTGCTGGACGGCGAGGGCGTGCTGGACGCAGGCTGGGATGGGTACGTGCGCGTCGTGAAGCCCTTGATCAACCTGCTGGCCGCCAGCTACGCGAAAGGGGGCTACGACGCGGGGTGCGCCCTCGAGTGCTTCCGCGCCGCTGCAGCCGAGATCAAGGGAGGGGCGTCTGCGGAGGACGCGTGCGCGCTGATGCGGCGGTACCTGCCGGAGCTTGCCGAGGACTGCCAGCTCGAGGCGGAGATAGCGAGAGCGACGGAGGGATTGAGATGACGGTCGACGGGCTTTACTGGGATGAGGCCGGCAGGGCGGATGTCGGGATGATCGAGCCTGGCGACACGGTCTACTGCATATGCCGCGGCGCCGATGGCTTGTTTTCCGTCTCGAGCGGCGTATGCGTGGATCCGCCGGTCAGGTTCATCGACTTCGGCGACGGCGCGCAGTTCCTCGGCGTCGCCTCGACGGTCGAGCCGTCGGCTCTGCGCAGGTTCGGGCTCGTCGGTTCCGTGTTCGTCTCGAGGCGCGCGGCCGATCGCCGCGCAGCCGAGCTGAACGCGGCACGGGAAGGAGAAAGATGAGAAGAGGCATCGCAGCCGACGCGCCGCTTTCCGACGCCGGCGAGGAAAGGCTGTCGGAAGAGGATCGGAGGGCGCTCAAGATGATCGAGGAGCTCTTCCCCGGAGAATACCGCGCTGCGAAGCGCGAGGTGGCGGCAGCCATCGCGTCTGACGCGCCGTCGAGCTTGGGCGGGCTCGCGGCGATCCTGTCGCAACGGGGGAATCCCGACGGCGCGGTGCTGGCAGGGAGGATCGTCGAGGCGCTGCTCACCGACAAGGCGACGCTGATGGACGCGGCGAGCATGCTGTACTTCAGCGACGGCAAGGTGGTCGACGTATGGTGACGGTGCGGCGCGAAAACACAACATGCGATATTCGCGGAATCGGCGCGTATGGTATCATTGTCGCTCAGGAAAGGAACCAGGTGATGGATTCCGGCGGGACGCCGGGAACGAACCCCAAAAAAGAAAGAAACCGCAGACGGCGGTTTCGTGATATTGGAAGAGCTCTTTGTCGTTGCTCTATTATCGCTGACCGGGAGAGGTGTGTCAACCCCTCGGTTTGCTGCGTTGCAGGCAACCGCATCGGCTCGCAGCCGTCACGATTCCGCGCCGGACGACCAGAAGGCGCAATGGAACACAACCGCAGCACCACTACCTTCATCTTCAAAGCAAGCAGCCACCACGGGCTCTCGACCCCGTGGTGGCTGCTTGCTGCCTTTTCCGGCATGCGCCGGCCATGGGCAAAAAGCCCGGTCTGCGCAATCCGGAACCGCGTGGCCAACCAGGATGCGCGTCGATCGAGGATCTCGGCCGACCGTCCAGATTGGACAACATGGCGGTATTGCGGCAAAAGGAAGCTGAAAGGAGGTGATGCGGCAGGGGGAGCGACGGCTTAGGAAAACAACGAGGCCCCGGTTCGCCCCCGAGGCCCCTGCGGTTTCCGAAAACTCGAAAACCAAAGACTTTTGATAGAGGTGGATTGTACCACCCTTGGGTAGTTATATGCAAATCTGCCCCGGAAAGCCCTCATATCGCCCCATACGACGGCGTACGGGGCCGGTTTTCGAGAGTTGCCGAACCCGTGCCGCCAGGGCATGGAACGACCGATACGGGACATACAGCAGCACATAGATTACGTCGGCACGCTTGCCGAAGAAGAACCCGATCCCAAGACCCGCTGGCAGCTGCAGAAGCGCGTTGCGGCGAGCGTCTGGCAGAGGGACGCCAAGGCGTACTACGAGGAGCAGGGCGCGGAATTCTTTGATTTCGGGCAATGGCAGCTCGACCAGGCCTACGCGAGCTACCTCTACCACGAGTCCATCAAGCGATACCGCAAGCGGCAGGGCGACAGGCAGATCCTCGCGCGCCTCGACGAGCTGAACAACGTCCCGCGCGAGGACGGCGGGTACAAGGTCACGGGCGCGCGCCGCAAGGTCATCCGCGCGATCGTGGGGCTCGCCACGTCGAGCGGCGTGCTCTACTGCAGCTACGACGGCCTGGCGCGTGCGGCGCGCGTATCGCCGAGGTCGGCGCACTCGATCCGCGCGGAGCTCGAGCGCCTGGGCGTCCTCAAGCGCGTCCGCACGGGGGGCAGGGCCGAGGACGGATCGCGTCAATCGAACAAGTACATCGTGAAGTGGGACAAGCTGCGCGACATCCTCGGGATCGCGTGCTGCTATGCGTCCAATTGGCATGGAGAGCTCCAGAGAACAGTTGAGCGCAAGCCCTTCCATAACGTGTACTACAACTACGAGGGATACGCGCACTACAGCAAGTCGGCGCGCCAGAAGCGCCGCGAGCGCCAGCGCGCTCGCGAGCATGCGGCGCTCGCGGCGCAAGCGCCGAAAGTGGATAACCATGTGGAGAAAAGCGCACCAGAAAAAAGGACGAAGGCCATGGGGCTTGAAAACGAAGCTAGTGATCAGGGTTTTTGCGCACTAACCGATCTTAAAGAGCGTAAAACATCTAAAATCCTTCAACCTGTGAGATCTCTCCTGTCCTATTGCCGCCGCATTGTGGAAAAGCGTACGCCGCTCCGCGGCTCCTCGGACGCCCGCCACGAGGGCGGGATGCCGGAATCGCTGCGCGATACCTTGGACAACCGCCCTGCGGGCGGCACAACCTGGTGCTTCGACGTCTCAAAGCTCTCCCAAACATCCCTACAAAGACTCGGCCGAGTGGCACCGGGAAGGATCGTACCCCTCTTGGCCGAGATCGACCAGATGACGCGCAGCAACCCTTCGCTCGAAACACCGGAGGACATGCAATGGCACGCCGAGGAGCTCCTGCACATCCTCGCAGATGCGGACGGCATCCCCCGATGACCGAAAGGCATCGGCCGCATCGGCACGGCTTCGCCGTGCGGCAGTGAAAAAATGATCTGCCTCCCGGTGCCGGCAGTCAAGGGGAATTTGGGAATCCTTGCCTGCCCTCTGTCTTACCGACCGAACGGATCCCAACCGCCCGGCGGCTCGACGCACCTCGCCTGGCTATAACGTTGTGGATGGCGGCCTCGATGTTCGATGCCGCGTCGCCCCCGAGCCCAGCAATCAAGAGCGCCGAGCGTTCGGCGATCGCCTCTATCAGGAGCCCGCTGTCGTTTCGATCAGCGCTGCAGGCGGGGCTCGCGCCTTTCTCCGGTCGAGGCGGCCGGATCGCCCCGGATCTCGCCTGCAGGGCCATCCTGCCTATCTCCCTATGCAGGATCGATTCCACTACGTAGACGTCGGCCTCGTCTCCGTACGGCGCGAAGAGATCGTCGGCCGCCTCGACGATCCGGTTGAGGGAATCTGGGATATGACCTGCGCTTAGATTCAATTCGCCAACCCGCTACTGCTCGCTTTTCATTGTGTCTTCGGACCGCCCTCGCCGCGCAGCTTCGCCCTCGCGGCGTCGCTGTAAGGATTGCTCATGTGATGGAGGTTCTTCGGCACGCTGATGTAGACCCCCTCGCCGATGCTCGCGATCTCATCGTCCGGCACGAAGCCGAGCACGTCTGCCACGTCGCATCCTTCGACGCCGAGCGCTCGGAGCGCCTTGATGAGGGCGTCGATCGTAGTCCCCCTGTAGGCGACCACCTTCCCCGTTTTCAACCTGGATACGTTGACGTTCGTTATCCCGGTCGCAGCTGCTATCTTGTCGAGGGATATGCCGTGCTGCAGCATCAGCGCCTCGAGCTTCACGACTATGGCCATGGGCTGTTATCCATGGCAGGCCTTGCGGATCCTGGGTCCACGAGTCGCTCCTTTCGCGACTATTTCATTTCCTTGCTGAGTGCTAAACATTATATATATTGAATAAATCATTGCATATAACAAATGAGAATGGGGGAATGGATGACGTAGAGCTTAACAAGCGAAGGAAGCGACTTGGGAATGCCGTCCGCGTCGAGCGGGTGGAGCAGCGGCTATCCCAAGAACGCCTGGGCCGGATGGTCGGCACCAACCAGACCTACATCAGCCTGCTCGAGGCAGGCGAGATAAACGTGACGTTCAACAAGCTGTGTCGCATCGCGGAGGCCTTGGAGGTAGAGGTGTCCGACCTGGTGCGCTAGAGTGCCCCGGCGTTGCCGGGCACGATCTCCTCTACGTACCATCGGCCGTCGTCGCTATGCCAAAGGTGCTTTGTCCTTCCGCAGATCTCAACGGTATAGCGGATCCCGTGGCCGCCGACCTTCATGCTCGCCGCGCGCCTCGATTCGAGCACGCGATCCACGACAAAGCATCGTCCGTCTCCCCAGTAGATCGCCAGCGGTCGCTGGCGGCCGTCGGGGTCGATGTCCACCACGGCCTCCACGTAGGTCTTCTTGCGGCTCTCGATTCCATGCATTTAGCAGCTCCTCACGAGTGGAAGAAGCTGACGGGGTGGACGGTGTTGTCGGCCTTGGCGTCGACGCTGGCCGCGCCTTCGTCGACGAGCTGCGCGCCCCATACGACGCACTTGTTGCCGTAGCGACGGCGCAGGTCGTCGACGGAGGCGTCGAGCTCGCGCATCTCGGTGCGGCGGGGAAGCGGGTCGAAGAGCGACGCCTGCAGGTCGGCGTCGGCAGGCTCGAGGTCGGAGGCGCGCACGTGGATCCCGCGCAGGGGATGGCTCGCGTCTAGCGGCTCAAGCTCGCGTAGGAGGCCCCAAGCGGCGCGCGCTACCTCGAGCGTCACGTCGGTGGCCACCGGCAGCTTGCACTGGCGCGATCGGGTGCAGAGGTCGTCCGCGGCCCTTGCGCCGACCGACACGGTGCGGGCCCTGGCGCGGCCCTCGCGCATGCGCTGGGCGACGCTCTCGGCGAGCATCCAGACGTACGCCTTGGCGGACTGCGGGTCGCATATGTCCCTGGGGGCCGTGAGCCCGTTGCCGTAGCTCTTGATCTCGCGCATGACGTCGGCGGCGTCCCGGTCGTAGGGCTTGACCTCGGTAGCGTCCTGCCCGCGCGCGAAGCCGCGCAGCACGAACCCCATCTTGCCGAGCCTGTTGCGCAACAGCTCGTCCGAGGCGCACGCGAGCTGGCCTATCGTGTCGATGCCCGAGGAGTGCAGCTTGCGCTCCGTGGCGGGCCCTACGTAGAGCAGGTCGCGCACAGGGGCCTGCCATACGACCTCGCGGTAGTTCTCCCGCGTTATCACCGTGACGGCATCGGGCTTCTTGTAGTCGCTGCCGAACTTGGCGAAGATCTTGTTCCACGACACCCCGACCGACACGCTGATGCCGAGCTCGGCGACCATGCGCTCGCTTACCTCGCGGGCTATCTCGGCGGGGGAGAGCCCGAGGCACCGGCGGGTGCCCGTGACGTCGAGCCAAGCCTCGTCGGGTCCGAAGGGCTCTACACGGTCGGTGTAATCGTAGTAGATCTCCCTGGCTCGCCGCGACACGTCCATGTAGAGCCGGTAGTCAGGGGGCACGACGACGAGGCCGGGGCATGCCTTCCGCGCCTCCCACAGCGCCATCGCGGTCTTGACGCCGGCGCGCTTGGCTATGAGGTTCTTCGCGAGCACGATGCCGTGGCGCGCCTCCTCGTCGCCGCCCACCACGACGGGCTTGCCGCGCAGCTCGGGCCGTGCCTGGCACTCGATCTGCGCGTAGCAGCAGTTTATGTCGCTGTGCAGGACGTCGCGGTCTGGCATGATGACCTGTTACCTCCGTAATAGAGAACAAATGTTTGATACAATTGTAGGCCCGCATGGGTGCCGGAGGCAATCGAACAGTTTGTGGAGTGTTTGGGATCCTAGCCGCTCCGGCTCTCGTTGAGGCGCTTTCGGATGCCGTCGTGGATCGGGTTGCTCATACAGTGGAGCTCTTTCGGCAAGCTGACGTAGACGCCTCTTGCGATCGTGTCCAATTCATCGTTCGGTACGTAGCCGATCGCATCAGCCCTTGGAGTGGAAATATGGGAGCTGTTCGCACCTGCAGATGTTGTCGATGAGGTAAGAAAGGGGAGGGGCCGGTAGGGTATCGCTTCCTCGTCGTGCGGTCAGTAGGCCTCCTCGCGCTCGCAGGGAAGGTCGAGCCACACTCCGTAGTAGCGCTCCTTCACCGTGTCCACGTACTCGCCGTCGTACTCTATCGTCACCAAGCGCACGTTGTTCATTCCCGCGTATCCACGAACCTTGGTCTTGGCATCGCGCTCCGGAGTCCCATGGTAAAACTCGCGGTTCGTCATCTTTCCGGGCATTCCGATCCCCTCTTCCGATGAGTGCATTTTCTGTCATGTAATATGATCGGAGCATGTAGTATCATTTTTAAATATGGCATCATTTTGAAGAACAGAGCCTTTGGTCGAGCCCCTGCGCTCCCCGTGTTCCCATAGTCTCGGCTTCCCAGACTGACGGCATGTCGGATACGCGCACCGTCGCCATCCTGCCGCTCTCCCCAGGGCGCAGATTCAGAAAACCGTGGAGATCGAGCGGTATCTTGATCAACGCAGATTCTCGTTCGTCATCGATTTTCTTGCTCATGCACCTGGGCGATATGTGTGCGCAAGGAAGGGTAGTCGTCCAGATTTCCAGGATCTCTCCTTCCACGGGTGTGCAAGTATCGCGCGGCCGTGAGGAAGAATGAGGCCGTGGAAAAGACGGATCCGACTGCGAACACGAGCAATAGGAGCAGCATGTGAGGAAACAAAGGAAGACTCCATCCGCTGTTGGCGACGAGCATGTAGCCGATGGCGATCGTCCCCATCCAGAATACGAAGGCGCTCATCGATGCCTCGACCAATTCTTTCTTCACAGGTGCTTGCCCTCTCCTCGTCATTCTTTCCATTCCCATGTCTCCTATCTACCGCCATGCCACGCATGATCGTAATGGCGTCCCGCTTCAAGTGTCAGCGCACGTGCACGAGCAGCGGACACAGCGGCTTCATGCCTTTCTTCTTGCGGCCTGCGTTCAAGCGCTCGGCCTCTTCAACCGCCTTCTTGATCGAATTGAGCCTGCGGAAATACGTTGTGCGCTTCAAGCCGAGTTGCCGCATCCCTTCTTCTACCGAATGGTTCTGCTGCCATGCAAGGTACTCGGCGCAGGTAGTCTCATTATTAAATATGGAATCATGTGGGAGCACCACGCCCTTGCTCGGACGGCCTGCGCGCCGCGTCCTCATGGTTTCCGCGTCCTGGACGTCCGGCATGTCGGACACGTGCACCGTCGCCGTCTTGCCGCTCGATGAAACTGCGCAATCGACCTTGATTCCCAGCTCGCGGGCAATGGACATGAAGTGATCGAATTCCTCTCGCCTGAACCCGCTTGCAGTAAACGTGCATTCGGTTGGATGCATATCCAAACGCTCCGATCTCGCAATTAATTATGGGACTAGCATACGCGATTAGAGTTCGAATTTCAATATTAAAATTGGGACGGCCGTGCGAAATTGATAACACATATTATGTAAACTTAGGCTAACTTTTTACGCGCAGCGGCCTTCGCCGGCCTTCCCTCCGCGTTAAAGAACGTGAATCCGGCTGAGGTAGTCGGATATCATCTTCCCTTCGCCGCTTCGCTCGCAAGAGAGTATCTCCTGCCCGTCCTCGTAGAGGGCAGAGTAAAGGGTTCCCCCGGCGTTGGCGAACCTGTGGAGCGCGGCGCACTTGCCCTCGGCGGCGCGGGAAGCCGGCATGATCGTTCCGACGAACTCATGGGGGCTGTCGTCGCCGAATCCCGCAGACAGCCAGGTCTGGGTTTTATCGGCGCGCATTTCTCGGACATCTTTGAAGTCGCTGCTTTCTTCTGACGTTTCGTAGCCGGCTTCGCCGATCATGGGCCCTCCTCTTCCTATGTGCTGTCGTGATCGATAATACCAGCAATTCGAAACGAATTAATACCTTGAAGATAGCTAATTTGGTACAATCGTGAAAAGACCGGGCCTGAAATGTTGGAGGATCGATGGCGAAGGCTGTGCCCCTGTCCGAGTTCCGCGTGAATTCGGCAAGGATACTCGAAGGGCTCTCCGAAACGAGGGGGTTCGCGTACCTGACCAAGAACGGCTACTCGGTGGCTGTCGTGGCGGACGTGGAGGAGTTCGAGCGCATGTACGGCTACGCCATCGACCATGGCTACAAGGCAGGTCGGGATGAGCAAAGCGAGTGATTTGGGGTACTGGGTCAAGGATCACGGCGGCGTGGTTTTCGCGGCCATCATGGTCGTCGCCCTCGTGGCGATGTTCGTGGCCGCCATCGTTGTATCCTCGCAACAGCCCGAAGCGGAGCCCGAGGACACGGTGAGCGGAGGGTACGTGGGATCCTGGTACCATGTCGAGTACGACAAGGCGTACGTGCTCACCCTTAACGGCGACGGCACGGCGCGCTACTACGACAAGACCCTGGTGCAGCCTTTGATGTTCGGAAAATGGGAGGTAGGCGAGAACATGAAGGTCTCGTTCTTCGAGCCGGAAGGCGAGCAGCCCAACGCGAGCGCCGGCGAGGAGTTCGCGTTCTACACGACGCCTAACGAGGACGGATCCATCCCGTCCTCGCCCGCTACCCTGTCCTACAAGGGATCCTACTCGTCGTCCCAGATATGGCTGTTCTGGCCCAGCAAGGCGGCTGCGGAGGCGGAATGGGCCGAGCGCAACCCGAACAAGGCGGCGGTATCGTGAACGTCGCGGTGATGACGGGGGCTTTGGGGTACAGGGAGTACAACACCACCCTCATGACCATGGACGGGTGGACGGACTCGAGGGGCACGGACAGGCACCCGACCGTGGTTGACGAGAGGGTCAACGTCGGATCCTTCATGTCCGGCGACGACCATCTGTACGCGGACGTCTACTGCCATGACGACGAGGTCGAGAGGATCGGCGCGAACCCCGACCCGAAACCCGAGCGCGAGCCCGAGTTCCTCGTCAGGAAGAAGCTGCTCGACAAGCGGTACCTCGGCGGCCTGCTCTACCTGAAGGTCGGGGAGCTCGTCGTCGTCGACAGGCTGAAGGACGTGCTGCCGATGGAGGCCCCGCAAGGGGGCGGCGAGGTAGAGGACGCCGAGGTCGACCTTTATTGGGACGAGGCCGCCGAGGCCGAGGACGCCGAGGTCTGACGTCCCTACCGCGACGCGCCCCTCCCTTCCTTGGCCGCCACGTTCGCCGCGATGTTCCGGCTCTTCGCGGACTGGTAGGCGGCCTGCTTGGCCCTCGACGCCGCCGCGCTCCTCGAGACGGCCTTCTTGCGCGCCTCTTCGAGGTGCCTTGCGTGGATCTCGGCTGCGAGGCGCGAGCGCTGGCCGCGGGATTCCTGCCCCTGCGGCTTGGGCCTGACCGCCTCGCCGCCCGCCGCCTTGCGGGCCGGCGGCTCCAGGCCCGCGACTGCATATGCCGCGTCCCGCGCGCCGGAGACGCGGCTTAGGTTCCTCGCCGCGTCGAAGTAGGCCGCCTCGGCCGCCCCAATGGAGCGCTCCATCCCCTCGGCCTTGGAAAGGACGTCCGCGACGCTCTCGCCCCTGGACTCGGCGATGCCCTCGAGGGCCCTCTCGGCGATCGTTCCGGCCTGGACCGCGCTTGCGTCCTCGTACGTCCAGGCCGCCTCGCTCTTGCCGCCGACGACGCCGCGCATGGCCTCGACCGCTTCCGCGTATCGTGCGACGTCGCGCGCCCACGATCCTTCGACGAGGGCGTCCTGCAGGGCCGTCTCCCTCGACGACATGATCCGCTCGGCGGCGAGCACCGCGGCGCGCCATCCTTCCGTGCGGTCGATGCCGTTGCTGCGCGCTATGGCGGCGATGCTCTCTATGTTGGCCACGCCGAGCTGGCGGCCCTGCCTCAGCAGCGACTCGGAATACGACAGCACCGCTTCGTCGCCTATGCGCTTGCGCGCGGACGCGAGGTCTATAACGGCTTGGGCGTACATGACGCTCTTTATCTCGCACCGGATCCGGGCGGCGGCCGGATCCTGGTTCCTGGCGGCTTCTTCGAGCTGCAGGTTGAGATGCGAGAGGGTGCGGGAGTACGATTCGCCGTCGACTATCCCGTAGATCTCCTTGACCTTGGCCGCGCGCTCGAGCGACTTGATGTTGTCGAGGTGCTGCCAGCGGGATCCCGCCTCCTCGTGCCATACGAGCCTCTCGGTGCCGAGACGGCACTCGACCTTCCCCCGCCTCCTCACGAGGGAGACGTCGTACGTCGCCGGCGTGGCGTCGACGTCGGGGAGGGATACGGACTCGGACGAGTTCCGCTTGATGGCCTCCCCTACCGCGACGATGCCGAAGTTCAGGCCGAGCTTCTGCTCCTTGGCCTTGCGCCCGTTGGAGTCGCAGTACGTCAGCGTCCCTCTCCTGGTTATGGTCACGCTCACGCCCTTGTCGGCGAGGGCCGCCTTGAACTGGTCCCAGCTGCTGGCCGTCCTGCACGCCTTGGCGACGGCCTTCCTGATGGACTCCTTGTAAGGCACGAACCCCTTGGCGAGCATCGCGCACTCCTCCTTCGTCCTGCAGATGCGCATCGTCTTCAAGGGATCTTCCCTGGCGTCGGACGTCCTCATTTTCGGCAACGGCGCCAGGCTGTACTTCTCGGCGAGCTCCTGCGCGACGTTCGCCTGGCGGGCGAGGTCGTCTTTCGCGAAATGCCATTTCCTGCCCGTCTGCGTGTTGAGCGCGTTGATGCAGATGTGCGCGTGGGGTATTCCCTGCAGGCCCTTCTTCAGGCGCTCGTGGTTGTCGTCGTGGTAGACGATGGCGGCCGTCGCTCCGGGGCCGAACGCCTTCACCACCCACTCCTTCGCGTACGCCCTGAGCGTGTCCAGATCGATGCCGTCCTCGGGGTCTGGCGCGAGCACGTAGTGGCGGTAGGTGACGGCCTTCCCCTCCCTTCCGCCCGTCCTCCTGTCGCATCCGGCGGCACGCCTGAGGTCGTCCATGTACCGAGCCCAGTCGCCCTGCGCGCTCGGAGGGATCCCGACGAAGTCCTCGGCGAGGGCGCGGTCGAACTCCGCGCCGTGCCCGTCGTGGAGGTAGCCGGCTATGCCCTTCGCCGCCACGCGGAGCGTGTCGGCCTCGCTTATCTCGCCCATGCGGCGCTTGCGCCTGTCGTCCTTCGACCCCTTGCGCAGGTAGTCCATGACGCCGGCGCAGCCCGTGTGACCGGTTATGGTCTTGAGCATCGGCATCGCTAGCGCTCCCCCGCTGCCCGGTCGAGCATCAAGGAGGCCTCCATCAGCCGGTCGCTCCATCCCTGCAGGGCCTTGGCCGTGGGCGCTAGCGAGGCTCCGATAGACGCCGCCTCGAGCTCCCACGCCACCGATTTCATCGCCCTCGAGGCTGATTCCAGATCGGCGTCGGCGGCACCTTGGAGGCCGGCGGAGATGAGCTCCCGGACGTAGGAGCCCCGCACCCTTGAGGCGTCGGGCTTCCCCGCCCTGCGCGCGTAGTCGGCGCAGTCGCGGTCGAGCTTCGCGCTCAGGTCGGCCGAGAGCCTGACGTTGAGGTAGCCGCCGTCGAGCGCTTCCTGCTTCTTGTAGCCTTTGGATCGCGGCAACCGGCTTCCTTCCTTCAATGCGTTTCGAGCGCAGCGAGCGAGCGTTAGCGAGGGGCGGCCCGGCCGCCCGTCGGCGCAGCCGACCCGTGCCTGTACGGCCCGGAGGCTTGCCTCCGGCTTACGCGCCGCGTGCGGCGCGTTCCAGGGTTCGGGGCGGAAGCCCCGTGCACGTTGTAACGCAGAATTTATTTTGTGTTACAACGTGCGTCTCTTGCTAACCTCCCTACAGAGTTTAACGTGCTGCGCGGCCTAGCGCAAGCGCGGGTTCGGGCCGATGGGCGCGGGTGGCTTTGCACAGGCTTTCCCATGAAGGGACCCTACGCGGATCCCGTAATGGAGGAAGGGTGTGTGAAGCCACCCGGTGGATGCTCGGGGCGAGCATCCACCGGGCCGAGCGGAGCGCCTTCTGGCGCGACGCGAGGCCGACGTCGCGATTTTCGGGAGCCGGCCTCCTGGCGGCGAAACGGCGGCGCGGTCGTTGCCGCGCCGAGTGTGGGCAGGCGCTCGCGGCTGTCCACACTTCCGGCGAAGCCGGCATTGCAGGTTGGGGTTTCCTCTTCCTGGTTTCAGGGTCTTTCAACGTCGACAAGGCTTTCCATAATCGAGCGGTCTTTCGATTGTGGAAAGGCGTACTCGCCTGTTCGTGTTCCAGGGTTTCGGATTGGTTGGTTGGCTTAGTTTGGAGGGCGGTCGATCTCGAAGAGCCCCGCTGCTGCGGCCCTTTTGCCCGGCTCTTAGAGAGCCGGGCAAAAGGGCTTCGGGCCCTAGCATATTGGCCGCGCCGTCCGCTCAGAGCGGCCGGCGCGGATACCCTTCTTTCTCGCTTTGGCGTTTAGGGGTTCTTGGTTTTTGGAGCAAGAAAGCGCGCCTTCCCACAATTCGGTCGCCGCAAAGAGCGCGGCGATTTTTTCCACAACGCCGATCCCGGCGCTACGGAATTAATCCCTAGCGGTTCCTTCGCGCATCGGCGTTGTGGAAAAAACCTAATCGGCCGAATTATGGAAAGCCTTGTCGACGTTGAAAGACCCTGAAACCAGGAAGAGAAAAACCCCGCATTGAAGGAGAGGATGGCCGCCCCAAAAATGGGCGTCTAAACGACGGAGGGCCATCGCAGGCCCTCCGATTCCGCCTTTGCCGATCCAGGAAGCTTGCGAGGGCGAAAGGCTATATAGAAAGGTTCTCATTGCCCCCGCCGGAGCAATGAGAACCAACAAGACACCGCAACGTTTTATCGGGATGCGACCGTCTCGTACTTGTCGAGGTATTCAGCCAACGCATCGCGGTATATCTCGGAGGGCTTTACGCCCCTGCTCTTCGCTATGCGGTTCGCTCTCTGCACCTTCTCGCACGGGTAGACAACGGTGACGCGCTTCTTGCCCACTGCGTCGAGGTGGGAACCGCTGTACACCTGTCCGTCCTCGTGTGGGTAGTCTCCGCGCTCATAAGCGGCGGCGCTCTCTTCGATCCATTCGTTGGTCAAACCATACTTGGCCGCAAGTTCATCTACGTTCATTGATTTCACCTCTCCATCCTTAGCTCTCGGAGCGTCTTGGCGCTCGGCGGGATCATCGCGTGGTAGACAAGGAAGCTGTCGATATCCTCATCGTAGACATAAACGAGCTCGATGAATCTTCCTTGCGTATCGAACCCTACACCGACCCACTCGCCGCTCTCGCGGCGCGTGTAGCTCACCATCCCTCGCACGGCATCGTAAACGTCTTGGGGTTTTATCTCCGGATGACGCTGCTCGATTCTCGGGTGTATGTCGATGTGGCTCATTGCCGTCCTTTCTGCATGGTATGAATAATATCATACTATTTACTCTTTTTCCACCCGCCGCCCTTGCTCCAAGGATGCGCCGCTAGTGTCTCGGCCCAGTAGTTCATTTATCAGCAGCCGTTCATCGACGTGGTATTTAGGGAGGGGCATCCACCAGCACCACGCCGGACGATTGTCTTCATCATCACTTGGGCGAGTGCTCTGAACATGCAACAGGATGTTAGGGATCAATTTGTAGCGTCCATGATTAAAACGGGATGTCTTCGTCGTAGACGGATGCTGTAGAATCAGGCGAAAGGGACGACGGGATGGCTGCGAATTCCGCGTTGGCGTCGTAGCCGTCGGTCTTATTACGGCTGGACATGAACTCGAGCTCGTCGACGATCACCTCGATCTTGCTGCGCTTCTGGCCCTCGCGCTCCCACTGGCTCCAACGGAGCTTGCCCTCGATGGACACTTTGGTGCCCTTGCTGAGGTAACGCGAAAGACTTTCGGCGCGCGCGCCGAACATCGTGCAGTCGATGAAGTTCGGATAATCCTCCCACTCGCCCGTCTGCTGGTTCTTGCGACGGTCGTTGACCGCTACGCCGAAGCCGAGCACGGGAAGCCCGCTCGCGGTGGAGCGAAGCTCGGGATCGCGCGTAAGGTTGCCGCTGATGATAACTCGGTTAATGCTCATGGTCTTCTTCTTTCAGATTTGGCTGTCTTACGAGATGCCCGGTCTGTTCTCATAGATGCCGAAGTACCCCCTTCCATTCGTGAATAATAACGCAACAAGAAAGAGTGACGGTTAGTGTCCTTCTAACCGTCACTCTTTCTTGTTGGAAACAGGGGCGCAGGGGGCGTAGCCCCCGCTGAACCGCCGTGACGGCTATGGGATGACGTCGAGCACCGTGCCGAGCACCGTGCGCAGACCCTCCCCGAACGAGGCCCCGTTCGACGCCGCGGTGAGGATCGCGCTGGCCAGCAGGCTGAGGGCGGCCACGACGACCAGCGCCACGGCACCCCGCCCTACCGTGTACGCTACGGATTGGGCCCTGGCTGCCATCGTCGGCTTGGGCGCGTCGGGGTAGACGTGCCGGACAACCACCTCCCCCGATCCCGTCTGCACGACGTTCCCCCGCGACGCCTTCAGCTGCGCGTCGATGCGCTGCAGATCCGCCTGCCACGCGGCGGCGTCCTCGAGCCTCTTCGCCTTGACGTCGGCGAGTTCCGCCAAAGCCGCGCGGAGCCTTTCTTCCGCGTCCTCGGCCGTACCGGCCTTCGCCTTCGCGGCGGCGAGCGCTGTCTCGAGCTCGCTCGAACGCGCCCGGGCATGCTCAAGATCCTTCGCCAGGGACTCCGAGTCGAGGGCGGCCTCCTTGGCGGCGTTCTCCGCTTGCGCCGCGCGCTTTTCGGCGGCCTGCAGCTCCTCCGACAGCCTGTCCGCGAGCGAAGAGCGGCGCGAGAGCTCCGATTCCGCGTCGTCCAGGAGGCCGGCGAGCCGTTCCCGTTCCTTCAGGACGTTGGCGTACAGATCCCGCTCGTCGGAGATGTTGGAGATCAGCTCGGACATCCCGTTGTCGAGTTGCCGTACCCTCCTCTCCGCTGCCTCCGTCTTGCTGCGCGCGGTGTAGAGCTCGTCGGTAAGCGCGGACACCTTGTCCTGGAGCATGGAGAGCGCTCGGGCTGCTTGCTCGCTTTCGGAGCTTGCCGACACGAGGTCTTGCTCCGCCTTTGCGCGTCTCGCCTCGCTCCGCTCGAGGGCGGCCCTGGCCTCCTCCGCCTCCGTCTCGGCGGCTCCCTTGGCGACGGCGAAGGAGGCGGCGTCGCGCTCGAGCGAGCCCAGCCGGGCGAGCGCCTCGTCTCGCGCCGACGCCGCCTCCTCCAGCTGCGCCTCCGCCTCGGCCCTGGCCGCGGTTTCCACTGCCACGATGCCTTCGAGGCGGGCGCGATCCTCCCCCGCCCGCTCCAGCGCCTCCGTAGCGGCTCTGAGGGCGGCCTCGGATTCTGCGGCTCGCTTCTCCGCCTGCTCGATCTGCCGGTCCGCCTCCCGCCGGCCGGCTTCCGCCTCGTCCCTCGCGGCGGCCGCCGCGGCGAGCTCCGCCTCAAGGGCGTCGGTATGCCGTCTTTGCGCCGCAGCGTCCCTCTCGAGCGCCTCTGCAGCCATCCTCGCTTCGGCGACGATAGCCTCCAGGCGGCCGTCGGAGGGCGCTTGCGGCGCAGGTGCAGGATCCTCCTGCAGCCGAGCGGGTTCCGGTATCGCGGCGGGGGATCCCCCGCCGTCGAGGTACTCCGTGGCGGCGGCCATGTTGTCGGCGCATGCCATCTCGCTACCCGGTTTCGGCTTGGTGCCGGCGGCGAATATGAGCACCTGGCCTACTTGGTAGCTCTCGCCGATGCCGCCGTAGTAGAGGTCGCGGTCGGTGATCGTGGCGAGCACGTGGCCGCGGTATCTGGATGTCTTCACGACGTCACTTCCCGTACTGGCCGAGGGACTCGGGGTACTCGTCCTTATGGGCGGCTATCCACGCATCGAGCGCCTCGCGTATGACCAGCGAGCGGTTCAGCCCGTCTATGCCCTTGAGCCGGTTGAGGGCCTTGTTCTGATCCTCGGTGATCATGAAGCCGTACGTCGTATACGATTGCTCGCCGCTCTCCCTCGAGGAGGCTTGGCTTACCTCGCCGGCGTCGGCCTTCTTCGGCGTTGCGCGCGCGGCCGGTGCCCGGCGCTTGCCCGTTGACGGCTTCTGCCCCTCTTCCCCACCCTTGCGCGGCTTCGAGGGAGAGGGGGCTTCCGCCCGGCTCGGCGTGACGACCTCGGGTTCTGGCGGTGCCGGCTGGGATGCCTCCTTCGCAGCGGCTTCCCTTGCTGCGGCGAATCGGTTCGAGGTTGCCATCAGATGGCTCCTTTCTTTCTAAGATCCTTCACGACCGCTTCCAGTATCGTATGTTCGTTGGATTTGGGATGTTCCAGGTTGATTGGCTTCGACTCGACTTCGGTGTCCTTGTAGGCTACGCGGTACGGGATGACGGTATCAACGAGCAGACCGCCCATGTCTTCGCGCGAGCGGATGTAGTCGAGCATCTCGGGTGCCAGCTTGATGCGCTTGTCGTAGTTGCAGACCACAAGTCCCTTGGTGACGTCGGGGATGCGGAGCTCGGTGCACAATTCCTCGCCCCACAAGTATTGGAACATCTCGACGCCGGTGAGCCCGTTGTCCGACACGTCGGTCACGAGCACTATCGAGTCCGCGGCGAAGAAGGCGTTTTGGTTAACGAGGCCGAGCCCAGGGTTGGTGTCGATGATGATGTAGTCGTACCGGCCGAAGAACTCGCTGTTGTCCTGCAGGTAGTAGCCGAGCAGCCTGATCCGCTCGCCTTTTGCCGCGAGTTCGAATTCCGTTTTGAACAGCAGGATCGAGGACGGCATCACGTCCAGGTTCGGCAGGTCGCGCAACGGGGCGCGGATCACCGCGTCCTCCGGCGGCGTGCCCTGGTTCGTGAGGACGTCGGCAAGGGTGGTCATGTCCGGGTCGGCAATGTCGATCCCCAACCCCTTGGAGGCGTTAGCCTGGGGATCGGCGTCCACGACAAGCACCTTATAGCGCTCTGCGAGGCAGCCGGCGATGTTGTCGACGACCATGGTCTTTCCAGCCCCGCCCTTCATGGCTCCCACCGTGACGACCCATGCGGGGTTCTTCTGGGACGTCGGCGCCTTGGCCTTTGCCATTCCCTGCCTCCTTGATTGATAGAGAACTCAAAAACTTGAATACTAGAGAACACGAGTAAAGTATACATCAAGAAAAAGAGTAGTCAAGAACATGAAAATATGAAAACTTGAAAACACAAGAACTAAAAAACAATAAAATATGAAATTGTAAGAACTAGAAAATTCAAGTAATAGAAAACTTGTTAAAGCGAGGTATAGAGTTCTTGAATACTCGTGTAATTGAGGAAACATCCCACTGGCAACGTTAGTGAAGATCACGAATACTTGAATAATGTAGAACACGAGTACTTGAAAAATTGAAAATGAGAAAATACAAATACTTGAATACTAGAATATACGAATACTTAAATCTCATAATTAAATATGAGACTTCTATACCGAAATGCTAAACATGTAAATGATGCTGCAAATAATATTTCGCAGGTTAGGCCTTGAAAAACAGCCCTGGGGGGGGGGGTATCATGGATTAGTGAAAAGCGCATAGAAAGGGTGAACGATGGCGACCCAGGAAAAACCCGTCTCCAACCAACTGCTGAAAACGGCTGCCGCGCTGGCCTCGATCCTGCTCGCGGCATCGCTGGCGTCGCCGCCGGCCGCGGCCCTTGCCGCGGGCGACGGGGACAGGATCGCCAAAACGTTCACTTACATGGAAGCGTCCGGCATGCCGGAAGGGCTCGTGCCATCGTCTATAGAGTTCGGCGGCAATGCCTACAAACTCGAAAAGCAAGGCGAACCCTACGTTGATGAATCGTACGAGCGGCAAACCGCCGAACTCGAGCATGACACGACCGTGGAAGCGGGCGTGCTCGATGTTAGCTACGCCATCGCCAGCATGCCGGCCACGATGGACGCGTCGACGATCGATCCACTCTACGAAGGGGATCTGCCGCTTGACAGCGTCGAGCAGATCCCCGTCTACCAGCTCCGCACCCGTCAGGTTGACCGGCCGGTGGACTATCCCGGGCTGCCCACCAACGACGTCGATGCGACGATACCCGCGTACGCGGACTTCACCGTGACAAGCGGCGATGGCCCCGATACGACGACGACCAAGACCCTGGCCCTCTCTGACGTCGAGTTCGAGGTCACGGCCACCGACGACCTAGGGCTCCCCGTATCGTACACGGCCCATGCCAACTACCGCGGCACCGAGGACTACCTCGAGACGATCGCCTACACCGTCATAGGCCATTACAAGGGGATCGCGACGGAGAAGGACAGGCGCATGGCGCTGGACGTTACCTACTACCACGAGGTTCCCGAGCCTGCACCCGCACCTGAGCCGGAGCCGGAGCAGCCGTTCGATGTGATCCCCTACGTCGTCGGAGCGGGGGCGACAGGTGCCGTGCTCATCGCCGTAGCGGTGGTCTGGAGGCGGCGCGCCCGCATCACCAAGACGTTTGACGACGGCAGCGTGGTGGTGCTCGCGCGGGTCAAGGCTGTGAAAACAGGCGACGGCGCGTGGAGCGTCCGCGTGCCCGACAGGCTGGAACGCGGGCCGAAGGAGCTGCGCCCGACGCAGCGGATGATGAGGTTCCCCTCCATCGCGATAACCCGCGACGGGATGGTTCTGCGGGAGTCGGCTCCCGTGAAGGTCATGCAGTTCGACGACGGGGGTGGGGAGGCGAAGCTGCAAGAAGAATGACGAACTAGGCCCCGATGCCGGGGTGCGCATGGCTCTCCGCCCGGTCTGTCCATGCGCCCCCCGGCATCGGGGCCGCCGATCGGAGGGATACGAACCCTGCGCTAGGCAAACAGACTGGGCATAAGACCGGGCGAAAGGATGTTGGGACATGAGCGAAAACGAAAAGACCGAGAAGCTGGAATATCAAACGGAAGAGAAGATCGAAGGGCTGACCGAGCCGATTGAGGGCGAGAAGGATATCGAGTCCGAGCCTGCGCAAGGGGAAACGGTGGACGGCGGGGGTTCGCCCAAGCGCAAGCGCCGCATCGTCGCAGCGGCCGTCCTCGGCGTTGCCGTGATCGCGCTGTGCATTGCGGGCATCGTGGGCGCTGCAACGCCCTCGGAGGCACCCCAGCCCGAAAAATCCCAGCCGGAGCAAGAGACGGTTGCGCCTAAGAATGACCAGAAGTATTCCCTCGCGGTCAAAATCGAAGCCGAAGGGTGGACTGATACCGCGACTAAGGCGACAGTGCGCGTCGAAGCTGCGGCCCCGCACGGAGAGATGGAACCTATCGAGCGCGAGGTCGAGTGCGGCGAGAATATCGTCCTTGTAGAGGCCGATGAGTTCGTGAAGGACGCCACTTACAAGGTGTCCGTGTCCAAAGCCCCCGTGCTTGAAGACGGATCAACCTACACCGCAGGGGAGCCTTTCGAGCTTAAAGCCCCCTCTGATGCTGCTGCGAGCGCGAGCAACACCGTAAGGTCGCTTGGCCTTGAGTGGGATAACGAGCGCGAAGACGCTATGGTCATGTTCGAGACGGTTTCAGCCGATGAAAAGAAGATAATCGTCAACATCACTCTCGCGCCGAAAGCGCTGGCCGACATGAGTGCCGAAGAGGTCGAGGCGTCGGCAACAGCCCTCGAAGCGGCAGGCAAGTCAGACGCCGCCCAGGCGGCCGTGCAGAGCGCCCCTGCCACATCGGGTAATGCTGTGCAAAGCGGGGGGACCGGAGGTGGATCGACGTCCGGGGGAGGTTCCTCGGAACCTGCTCCCGCTCCTGCTCCCGCTCCTGGGCCCGACCCTGCGCCGGCTCCTGCTCCCGAGCCGGATCCTCCGGCGCATGTCCATAACTGGATTCCCGAAACGACAGAGAAGACTATTTACCACAATTTCTGTGGGATTTGCGGCGCTGATATTCAAGGAAACGAAGCGGGTCATCTGAAAAACCATGCCCTAGCAGGGGAAGGCGTTGGCAACGCCTATCCGTCTCCTGTAGGGACGGAGACTGTGAACACTGGCCGCTACTACTGCTCCTGTGGGGAGTGGAAATAGAAGAATCGAAGGCGAACGAGATGGGAGAGGGCAATGATAGACAACTTGCTGAAAGAAGGAGGAGGCATACTGCGTCGCCTGCCGTCCGCAGCGATGGCTATCATGCTAGCGGTGACGCTGGCGATACCACAGGGATTGGCCTTAGCCGATCCTGCTCCCGTCTCTGAAGATGTTGAAGCCTTCGGGCATGCAAATAGCGAGGCACAGCCGGTAATCTCGGAATCTAACACAAGTACGGAGATGGCAGATAAGGGGGATGGGCTAGAGCAGGAAGTTACCCCTGATCAGGAAACGCAGCCTGATAACCCAAAGGAAGAAAACCCCGTGTCGAAAGAGCCGGATGAAGATTCGGAATCTATAAAAAATGAGGCCTCTGACGTTGAAGAGGAAGCCGAGCAGCCTGTAGATCCGCTTTTGTTGGCCAGTCAGGCTCCACCGGTCATGGGGTCGATCGCGCGTGACCTATCGACCATAAGTGGCACCGCAAGCATGGTGTGTCTCAACCCTGGGCCGACGAACGACCATTACAACCGGTTCGGTATAACCATGCCCGACGGCCAGTATTTGATTGGCCACTGCATGGACTATGGACAAGCGGCGCCAGCCGATGGCACTTATAATTTCACAGGGGTTTGGGATTCTGGAGCTCGTGCTTACAATGTGACGCTTGACACAACCGGGGCAAATAAGAATCCAGGATCTTTAGCGCCTTATCCGTGCCAGCGGGTAGGGAACTTCTACTGGACGCCGAAAGGATCTGTTGAGCTCTACAAGAGCTCAACTAAGCCTGATATGACGAACGGCAACCCGGTTTACAGTCTCTCTGGTGCAAAATACGATGTTTACCGCTCAAACGATGACGGTTATGTACTGACATTGACGACTAATGCATCTGGTTACGCATCGGCCTCCGGCCTGCCTTATGGCAACTACTATTGCGTTGAGTCGCAACCACCAACGGGTTTCTTTAAAGATACTAGCCGACATTACTTCGATGTATCAGGCAATGCTGTTATTAGAGCGTCTGATGTGCCGTACGACGATCCGGTAGGTGCGTTGCTTCATAAGGCAGACCCGTTGACCGGAGGCACCGCTCAAGGGGGTGGAACGCTCGGAGGAGCGGAATTCACCGTAAAATACTATGCGGGTTACTATTCTTCCGATCCAGCTGCACAAGGGATAAGCCCTATGCGCACGTGGGTTATGCGTACGGATTCTGACGGTTTCTGCTATTTTGACTCATCGTATGTGGTATCCGGCGACCCGTTTTATATTGGCGCTGCTGGCACACCGACGTTTCCTTTAGGCACTGTGACCGTCCAGGAAACTAAAGCGCCGGAGGGATACGTGCTGTCCTCTGCGGCGCGTCCGAACGACGTATTCGTGCAGCGCATTACAATGTCGGGTATTGAGGGGAATCCGGCTGAGGTCTGGAATGAGCATCAATTCCTGGACGATTCTATCCGCGGCGGCGTAAAGACGACGAAGCTCGATGGCTACTACCAAAGCGCGACCGCGCAGGGCGATGGAACAATGCAAGGCGCGACCTTCGCCATCAAAAATGCATCAGAGAACCCCGTCGTGGTCGGAGGCGTCACATACGAGCCGGGCAAGGACGTGGCCACCATCACCTCCGGCGCCGACGGCGTGGCGCAGACCGCGAGCGACCTTCTGCCCTACGGCACCTACGAGCTGCGCGAAACCGTCCCGCCGGAGGGCTACCTGCTCTCCGACG
>NZ_PPTR01000018.1 GCF_003339845.1 Gordonibacter sp. 28C | reverse complement strand
CCTTCCGTGCGTGTGGCAACCTGGCCGGCTGCCGGTTTTATACGACACGACCATTGTCGGCCCCGATCCGCGGAAAATCAAAGACGGCACGAGCAAGGGGCTCCCAATGCTCTACTCATATCGTCTTTTACGCCAGCCTCTCGAATGCAACATCGTGAAGCCTTTCCCCGACTAGTCCAGGTCGGGGCTTTTCAGGTGCACGTACCATTTGGGCGGGTCGCTGTGCTGATAGGGCACCTCGTAGTAGAGGTTGGTGTAGTGCTCGCCGTTTATCGCTATGTGGTACTGCGTGCCGGTGCCGTGCCGGTCGCGCAGGGGATGCGAGTCGAGTACCTTCACGTCCCACCGTCGACGCCCCATGATTATCCTACGGGGCTCGACCTTGCCGTGCTCGTCGGTGGACGATATGACTTTCACGTACTTCTTCATACCGTATATGATACATACGTTCGTAGATTTGCAGCTGACGTTGCGCGAAACTTGAAAAAGCCGGACGTTTCCGGTTTCGGACCGCCCCGAGAAAAACGCGGCCCCGCCAACCAGGCGGGGCCGCGTTTCGCGCATGCGCCGTCGCGGGGGGAGGGGTGCGGCGGCGCGAGGGGAGGGGCTGTCGGTTACTTGCCCAGGTACTCCTTGGCGTCCTTCACGGCCAAGCGCCCGGAGTTCACGGCCCATGCGGCCTGCGAGCCGGGGGCGAACTTCACGTCGTAGGAATCGCCGTACAGGCCGCCCGCGTCGGAGCCGCCCGCGTACAAGCCGGGGATGACCTGGCCGTCGGCGTCCAGAACCTGGATCTTCTCATTTACCTTGATACCGCCGCACGTGGTGTAGAAGCCGTCGGCCGTCTCGCAGAGCCAGTAGGGGCCCGCGTCCATCTTGTGCAGGTACTTGGCGCGCTTGCCGAACTCCTCGTCGGCGCTGGGGTCGTCGCCGTCCAGGCCCGCGGCGGCGTCGCAGTAGCCGTTGTACTGGTCGACGGTCGCCTGCACGGCCGCGGCGTCGAGCCCGACCTCCTTGCACACGGCCTCGATCGAGTCGCCCACGTGGCAGCCCTCGGCCTTCTCCAGCACCTCGCGCGCCTTCGCAAGCGGGGTTCCGGGCGTGCCGAACGAGAACACCTGCCCGTCGGGCCCGTCCGTCTCCCAGCGCTTCATGTCGGCTTCGGTGAACAGCGCGAACGTCTTCTCCTGGTTGCGCACGCAGATGCCCGCGCCCGCGAAGTCGTCGAGCCAGAGGTCCTCCTTGCAGAAGCGCTCGCCCTTCTCGTTGAGCCAGAGGGTGGGCTGCACGCCGGCGGAGTACGCGTCGGTTGTCCACGTGGCCGTCACGGCGCCGATGGTGACCGGGCCGCACCACATGACCGTGCCCAGCCCCTCGGCGAACTCGGCGCCGGCGTCCTTGGCCATCTTCAGGCCGTCGCCGTCGCGGCAGTCCATGCCGAGCGCCTGGATGTTGGCGTTCTTCGTCTCCGACACGCTGTAGAGCATGTCGGAGTTGTTCGCGTAGCCGCCGGTGCCCACGATGACGACGGGCGCCTCCACCTTGATGACGTCGCCTTTGTCCGTCTCGGCCAGAAGCCCCGCCACCTTGCCGTTCTCCATGACTATCTTGCGGCCGAGCGTGTTGAAGCGCGCCTCCACGCCCAGCTTGTCGGCCTCCTTGCCGAAGCACTGCATGAAGTAGCCGCCGGGGCTGGCGTTGTCGCCCTTGTCGTAGACGTGCCACACCTTCGGGCCCACGCCGATGGAGATGTTGCCCTCGAACTCGATGCCGTGGCTCTCGAGCCAGTCGATGGTCTCGGCCGTCTGCCCGAAGAAGTTCTCGTAGAGCTTGTGCTGGGGGATCCAGTGGTGGAAGTTCAGGCAGGTGTTTATGGCGTTCTTCACGCCGTAGGGGGCGTTGGGGTTGTACGCGCCGGCGAACGTCACGCCGCCGTCGGCCTCGGTGAAGTGCGTCTCGAGGCCCGTCATGCCCTCGGTGCCGATGAACGATCCGCCGTAGCCGTTCAAACGCTCGATGACGACCGGCTTCAGGCCCAGGTCGATGGCCTGGATGGCCGCCGCCGTGCCCGTGCCGCCCGCGCCCACGATGCACACGTCGGCCTGGATGGTCTCCTTCGGCTCGCCCAGTTCGGGGATGCTCCAGATGGCGTCGGTCGCCTGGGTTCCCTCGGCGGCGCCCGTCGCGGCGGGCTCGGCCTCGCCGGCCTTCGGCTCGGTCTCCTTCGGCGAGCAGCCGACGAGCGCTCCGCCGGCTATGCCGGCCGTGAGCACGCCGGCGCCTGCGAGGAACGACCGCCTGCTCAGGTTCTGCGTTTTCTCGAACATGGGTAACCTCCTTGACGAAATGCCCCGCGATCGCCGATCCGACGCCCCGCGCCGTCCCGGCACCCCTGCGGGCAGCCGCCCTCCTGCGGCTTGGGTGCAGTATGTGCCTTCGCCGCGCCGGCCCGCAACGGTTTCGGGTTGAGCGAAAAGCTCAAGGTTGAACCGGTTGGATACAAGCGGTCTTCCAGGGGGTGGCGTATAATGGGGAGGCTGCACGAAAGCGCTCAGGAGGGGACGGGAGGGGTCCTGCATGCTGAACGACAAGTGCGACTACTTCATCTTGGCGTACGACTCGCCGAGCTTCAGCGCGGCCGCCGCCAAAGTGCCCATGTCGCCTCAGGGCTTTACGAAAGCCATCCACAATCTCGAACGCGAGCTGGGCGTCCCGCTGTTCGCCACCGAAGGCGACGGCACGCGGCGCCCCACGCCCTACGCGCACGAGTTCTACGAGTACGCCAAGCACATGCAGGTCGAGCGCAACATGCTGCAGGCCGCCTTCGAGCGCATCGCCTCGAGCGGCTACGTGGAGATCCGCGTGGCGTCCGCGCTGGGGGTGCCGGGGCTGCTCGGCCCCGACTTCCCGAACGGCTTCGCCGCCCAGCACCCGGACGTGTCCATCACGCTCAACGAGCTGCCCGACTCCCTGTGCGAGGCCGTCGTGCGCGACGGCCTGTACGACCTGGCGCTCACCATAACGCCTGCCGGGGGAGACTTCGCCACCCGCGAGCTGTACTCGTCGCCCGTGCTGTACTGGGTGCGCCGCGACGACCCGCTGGCCGCGAAGGCGTCCATCGGCGTGCGCGACCTCGCGGACCGGCGCATCGCCATACCCGGCCGCGAGTTCAAGTGCTGCCAGCAGCTGTGCCGGCGCTTCGAGGGCGAGGGGCTCGGCCAGCCCGCCATAGTCGAGCACTCCGAGATATTCTGGATCTACGAGTTCGTGCTGCACGGCGGCGGCGTGGGCTTCACGTTGCCGCATCTGGCCAAGCTCGAGGTGTTCAACGGAAGCGACGACGTGGTGGCCGTGCCGATGGAGGGCTGTTCCTGGGGCTTCGGCGTGTCCCGCCTCGGGATCCGCGGCCTGGGCGAGCGCGAAGAGGAGTTCGCCGCGTACGTGGCGAACTGCGCTCGGGAATCCGCCACGCGCCTTAGAGCATGACGCCTCTTGGGTTGCGGCTTCGCGGCGCTGTGCGCCGCTTTCCGCGCATAGAGAGCAACCCGCTTGCGCGGGTTGCTGCGAACTGAAAACCGATGGCGGGGAAGGGGCTAGGCTTTCCCCCGCAGGTACGCGATGATGTCGTCCGATTCGTACATCGGCTTCCCGCCCACCACGAGGCAGGGCACCTGCTTCTTGCCGCCGATGCGGATGAGGTCGTTCTGGTTTCCGGGTTGGAGCGTGTCGCGCATGTCCAAGTTGATCTTGTTGTCCTGCATGAACCGCAGCACCTTCTGACAGTACGGGCACGACTTCTTGTAATAGAGGGTGTGGTCTTCCAGGTAAGGCATGGGCGTTCCTTTCCTTATCGCTCGCAAAGAAGGCTTCGGCGATAACTATATGAACGGAAGCTTAATCATAATCGATAATCCGCCTTATTTTGCGCTCAACAGGCAAATCGTTTAAGAGCAGTTCATTTTATTAAGGAAAAATGATGGCGCCGTCGAGGCGAGCCGACGGGTCCCTCGCGCACCGAATCGGGTCGGGCAAGCTTTCGGGAGTGCGAACAGCGGGCAACTAATTTTCAAATTTTGCACCATAAAATATAAAATTATGATAAAATATTTTGTTTTTTGTCAAAACATTAAAAAAGCCGCATCCCTAAAGGGACGCGGCTGGCTCGTACTGGTGCGCCCGGCAGGACTCGAACCTGCAACCGACGGATTAGAAGTCCGTTGCTCTATCCATTGAGCCACGAGCGCGTTTGATTCAGCACCGGTATTATACCGTAAAACGCCTTCGCGCATATGGGGGAGACGGGAAAGGTTCCCGAACTATTCCCTGCGGAGAAACCGCACGTGAAAAACTACATTTTGGCTGCACGACGTCCGGAGGCGGCGCATGCGCGCCCCGCAGGCGCTCCCAGCTGCCAGCCCATCGATGAGCCGTTTGCGCCAGAAATGCATGTTTGACCCCGTTTATGCATTCCAATTTATCAGCTTGCGTCGAAACGGGGGAGGAACCTCTTGTCCCGGGGCGCAAAAAGCGACGTTTCGTTCGATTCAGCACTCTGTTGCAGTAAAGCAAATGTGAAGGAACGGTGAATTTGAGGGTAGTCAAAAGCAACCGCTCACCGAAAAAGCACCCGATATCAAACGGGGTACGATTTTGTTGCGAAAATGTGGTTGCAATTCGAATCGAACCGTGAGATTTTGGCCCTATCGAACGGGCAGACGGTGCGCAACGGCTGCCCTCGAGTCCGAAAATCTGGAAAATGCATAAAGAAAAGGAGGGTTGCAATGGCTGGTGTCAACGTTAAAAGCGAGATCAAGCCTTTGAAGCGAGTCCTGCTGCACCGCCCGGGCCGTGAGCTTCTGAACCTGACGCCGAACACGCTCGAAGAGCTGCTGTTCGACGACATCCCGTTCCTGAAGGTCGCCCAGGAGGAGCACGACGCGTTCGCCCAGGCTCTGCGCGACAACGGCGTGGAGGTCGTGTACCTCGAGGACCTCATGACCGAGGTGCTCGACCAGAACCCCGATGTGCGCGAGTCGTTCCTGAAGCAGTTCATCGAAGAGGCCGGCATCCGCACGGACCGCTACCAGAAGATCATCTTCGACTACCTGAACGACAACTATCCCAACAACAAGGACCTCGTGCTGAAGACCATGGAGGGCATCAACCTCACCGAGCTTCACACCGACAAGTCCAACTCGTTGGTCGACCTGGTCTCCGAGGCCTCCAAGATGGTCGTGGCCCCCATGCCGAACCTGTACTTCACGCGCGACAACTTCGCCATGATCGGCAACGGCGTGTCCATCAACCGCATGTACTCCGTCACGCGCAACCGCGAGACGATCTACGGCGAGTACATCTTCGAGTACCATCCGGACTTCAAGGACGTTCCGCAGTACTACAGCCGCTACAACACGTTCCACATCGAGGGCGGCGACATCCTCAACATCAACGAGCACGTGCTCGCCGTGGGCATCTCGCAGCGCACCGAGCCCGACGCCATCGACGCGTTGGCCCACAACATCTTCAACGACGACACCAGCCCCATCGACACCATCCTGGCGTTCAACATCCCGAACAATCGCGCCATGATGCACCTCGACACCGTGTTCACGCAGATCGACACGGACAAGTTCACCATCCATCCGGGCATCATGGGCCCGCTGACCGTCTTCGAGATCACGCCGGAAGGCGACGGCATCAAGGTCAAGGAGACGTCCGGCAAGCTGGAGAGCATCCTGGAGACCTACATGGGCCATCCGGTCGAGCTCATCCCCTGCGGCGGCGGCGACCGCATCGCGGCCGAGCGCGAGCAGTGGAACGACGGCAGCAACACGCTGTGCATCGCTCCGGGCGTGGTTTGCGTGTACGAGCGCAACGACGTGACGAACGCCGTGCTCGAGGAGAAGGGCATCAAGCTCGTCGTGATCCCCTCCGCCGAGCTGTCCCGCGGCCGTGGCGGCCCACGCTGCATGAGCATGCCCATCTGGCGCGAGGACTAGTTTCGCACAAGGTCCGGCCGCCGGTCGGACCGCAACCCTTTATCTTTTCCAGCCGAGAGGGGGGCCTTGGGTTCCCCTCGAAGGCTGAAAAGAGGCGGGCGGTTTAACTTGGCGTCGCCCGTCTGTTTGAACGTATCGAAGAAAACTTGGCAAGAAGAACGAAAGGAATGAATTATGCCCACGAGCCTGAGCGGACGCAACTTCCTGAAGCTGCTGGATTTCACGCCTGACGAGATCCGCTACCTCATCAAGTTGTCCAAGGAGTTCAAGAACCTGAAATTGACGGGTACCCCCCATCGCTACCTCGAAGGCAAGAACATCGTTCTGCTGTTCGAGAAGACCTCCACGCGCACCCGCTGCGCCTTCGAAGTCGGCGGCATGGACCTGGGCATGGGCGTCACCTACCTCGATCCCGGCAGCTCGCAGATGGGCAAGAAGGAGTCCATCGAGGACACCGCCCGCGTGCTCGGCCGCATGTACGACGGCATCGAGTACCGTGGCTACTCCCAGGAGATCGTCGAGGATCTGGCCGCCAACGCCGGTGTGCCGGTGTGGAACGGCCTGACCACCGAGTTCCATCCCACGCAGATGATCGCCGACATGCTGACGGTCGAGGAGAACTTCCCCCAGGGCCTCAAGGGCCTGAAGTTCGTGTTCATGGGCGACGCCGAGAACAACGTGGCGAACTCGCTCATGGTCGTGTGCGCCAAGCTGGGCCTGCACTTCGTGGCCTGCGGCCCCGAGGCCCGTATGCCGAAGGCCGATCTCGTGGCGCAGTGCCGCGAGGTTGCCGCCGAGACCGGCGCCACCATCACGCTCACCGAGGACGTCAAGGAAGCCTGCACGGGTGCCAACGTCATCTACACCGACATCTGGGTGTCCATGGGCGAGCCGGACGACATCTGGGCCGAGCGCATCAAGCTGCTGGAGCCGTATCGCGTGACGAAGGAGCTCATGGCCATGGCTTCCGACGACGCCATCTTCATGCACTGCCTGCCGTCGTTCCACGACACGAAGACCACCATCGGCGCCGAGATCGCCGAGAAGTTCGGCGTGACGGAGATGGAAGTCGAGGACGAGGTCTTCGAGTCCAGCCAGTCCAAGGTGTTCGACGAGGCCGAGAACCGCATGCACACCATCAAGGCCGTCATGTACGCCACGCTCTCCTAAGCAAGGCACTGACAAGGAAAGAAGGAGATAAGCTATGGCATACCAGAAAGGCGAAGGCAAGTCCGTGGTCATCGCGCTCGGCGGCAACGCCCTGGGCGACACGCCGCAGGAGCAGCTGGAGCTCGTGAAGAACACGGCCGAGCACATCGTGGACATGGTGGCCGAGGGCATCAACGTCGTGGTCTCCCACGGCAACGGCCCGCAGGTCGGCATGATCAACAACGCGTTCGCCTACGCGAGCGCCAACGACGGCAAGACGCCCGAGATACCCTTCCCCGAGTGCGGCGCCATGTCCCAGGGCTACATCGGCTACCAGCTCTCGCAGGCCATCCTGAACGAGATGAAGCGCCGCGGCATCATGCGCTCCACGGCCTGCGTCGTCACGCAGACGGTGGTCTACCCCGAGGACCCGGCCTTCCAGAACCCGACGAAGCCCGTGGGCGCGTTCATGACGGAGGAGGCCGCCAAGGCCAAGGCCGCCGAGACGGGCCTCACGTTCAAGGAGGACGCCGGCCGCGGCTGGCGCATGGTGGTGGCCTCCCCGAAGCCCCAGCGCATCGTGGAGTTCGACGCCATCAAGGACCTCATGGACGACGGCTACATCGTGGTGTCCACGGGCGGCGGCGGCGTGCCGGTCGTCGAGAAGGACGACAGCTACCACGGCGTGCCGGCCGTCATCGACAAGGACCGCTCGTCCGCCAAGCTGGCCGCGGACTTCCGCGCCGACATGCTTGTCATCCTCACGGCCGTGGAGAAGGTCTGCATCAACTTCAACACGCCGGAGCAGGAGGAGCTTACGAGCATGACGGTGGCCGAGGCCCGGAAGTACATCGAGGAGGGCCAGTTCGCCCCCGGCAGCATGCTGCCGAAGGTGGAGGCCTGCATCGAGTTCGTCCAGCAGCACCCCGAGGGACGCGCGCTCATCACGTCGCTCGAGTGCGCCGCCGACGGCCTGAAGGGCAAGACCGGTACGGTCATCACCGCTTAGTGTTTCGCGGCGGCGGGCGCGGAAGCGTCCCGCCGCCGCTTTGGGGTATCCGCGAGTTGGGCGGTTATGCTTCCGGTCAGCCCGTTTAGGTTTCTCGTTCGCCAAACGTATTCACCTCGATCCTCTTATAAGGAGGGGTTCTCATGACCGAGAAAACGAAGGAAAAAAGCAGAAAGAAGCGATCTATATCTTCATTTACCATTCTGGCCATCATCCTTATCGTGCTGGCGATCATCACGGTGATCATGGGCGCGACCGGAGTGGAAGGTGTCACGGGTGCGACGATCGCCAACGTGGCGACGGCACCGGTCAAGGGCTTTACCGACGCACTGCCCGTTTGTCTGTTCGTCCTCGTTTTGGGCGGCTTTTTGGGCATCGTGACGGAGACCGGGGCTCTCGACGCCGGCATCGCGGCACTCGTGAAGAAGCTGAAGGGCAATGAGCTCATCCTCATTCCCATCCTCATGTTCATCTTCTCCATCGGCGGCACGACGTACGGCATGTGCGAGGAAACGGTGCCGTTCTACCTGCTGCTCGCCGCCACGATGGTGGCTGCGGGCTTCGACAGCGTCGTCGGCGCGGCGGTCGTGTTGTTGGGCGCCGGCTGCGGCGTGCTCGGCTCGACGGTCAACCCGTTCGCCGTGGGCGCGGCCGTCGACTCGCTGTCCGGCACGGGCATCGCCGTCAACCAGGGCACCATCATCATGCTCGGCGTGATCCTGTGGCTGGTGACGCTGGCCATCTCCATCGTGTTCGTCATGCGCTACGCGAAGAAGGTCAAGGCCAACAAGGGCTCCACCATCATGTCGCTGCAGGAGCAGGAGACCATGAAGGCCGAGTTCGGCGAGGCCCAGCAGGAGACCGAAGAGGCTGAGGCGAATCCGGACAAGAAGCTCATGACCGGGCGCCAGAAGTGGACGCTCGTGGTGTTCGCGCTCACGTTCGTGGTCATGATCGTCAGCTTCATCCCCTGGGAGGACTTCGGCATCGACGTGTTCAACGCCGGCGCCGCCACTGAAGAGGTTACGACGCAGGTTTCCGGCGACGACATCTCGGCTTCGTGGGCCGACGCCGCAGACGCGGGCGCGCTCGATGGCGAGCTGACGTTCACGGGCGACGTCGAAGGCACCGTCACCGCCGAGGAGCAGGTGTCCGAGGGCTGGTCCGCGTTCCTCACGGGCGTGCCGCTGGGCCAGTGGTACTTCGACGAGGCCACCACGTGGTTCCTGCTCATGGCCATCGTCATCGCCGTTATCGGCGGCCTGTCCGAGAGCCGTTTCATCAAGGCGTTCATCAACGGCACCGCCGACATGATGAGCGTTGTGCTGATCATCGCCATGGCGCGCTCCATCACGGTGCTCATGGGCGAGACCGGCTTGGATATCTGGATCCTCGAGAACGCCGCGAACGCGCTGGCCGGCATGTCGGCAGTAATCTTCGCACCGCTGTCGTTCCTGCTCTACATCGTGCTGTCGTTCCTCATCCCGTCGTCGTCCGGCATGGCCACCGTGTCCATGCCCATCATGGGCCCGCTGGCGAACTCGCTCGGGTTCTCCACCGACGTGATGATCATGATCTACAGCGCCGGCAACGGCTTGGTGAACCTGTTCACCCCCACGAGCGGCGCCATCATGGGCGGCCTCGCGTTGGCGAAGATCGAGTACTCCACCTGGCTCAAGTTCGGCGGCAAGCTGTTCATCATCTTGGGCGTGGTCTGCGCCGTTATCTTGACCGCGGCGATGATGATCATACCGGGTGCGGCATAACGTTTGCCCTGATAGGCTGACGTAGCGTTCGCGCACGGAACCGCGTTTCGAATCCCCCGCTTCGGCGGGGGATTTTTTTATGCCCGGTGCGCGGGAGCCTGGTTGTAGCGCGCGGTGCGTCAGCGCATGGGAGGAGGTGGGGGACAGAACCGCGCCCCATGCGTTTGTCAAGGAAAGAATCAACTTCTGATCAGGCGTTCACCATATTTTGAATCAATATTAATGCAGTGGGGGTTAGCGTAGAATGCGCTCCAGCGTGCATTGGAGCTACCTGGACGGGGCTTTGCGCGAAATTTGCCGATGCGCGTTTTGGCTTTGCGCCGACGTGGCCGAAGCGAACGTGCTCGAATCCGTCGATCGACAAGGCATGGGGAGGGGAAAGAGAGCAGCGTTCGGGAGTTTAACGGAACGTCAACGAATGCCCAACGGGGCTCTAACGCTCCCTTTGACGGTTACGATTCGGAAATGCGGGTACGTGAAAATGAGCGCGCGAGCCTGTTCGGGCATATCTATGCCCGAACGCAACAGGAGGGACTCCCATGCACAAGAAAAGAATGCGCCGCGTCTTTTCGCTCTTTCTAGCGTTCGCCTTAATCTTCACCTGCAACAACGCCGTTTACCAACCGCTCATCGCGTTGGCCGACGGCGCTTCAGAGCAGGGGAGCGAACGGGCTTCGGCGATCGAGGAAGGCAAAGCCGTCACCGAATCGCCTGGTGAAGAGGATAGCATATACGCGGGAGCGGTCGATAACGTCCCGTTGACCGAACCGCTATCGTTTGATGACCTCGCGATCGAGCGCCGGCCGTTCGATGTCTCTCCAGCTTCCGCGATCGCGTCCGGGCTCGCCCAAACGGCGTCGTTCGACCAGTCGTCCGGCCAGGTTGCGTGGACCGTCGAGCTGGGCGCGGAATCGCCGGGTGCCGACCTGTCAGGTAGCGAGTTGACCTGGAACTACAACAAAGACCAGCTCGACATCGAGGCCGTGTACCTGGGCGGTGCCGCAGACGGCGTGGACGCGACGGGCGCCTTGCGCCATCCGACGTCCCGCGCGCCCCTCGCGGCCGAAGCGGCCGACGGGGCGGTTTCGCTTCCCTTGTCCGAGGTTCTGTCTGCGGCGCGCGACGTCCGCCCCGACGCCTCTGTCGCGGCGCCCTGCACGGTGACCGTCGTGACCGTTCCGAGTGCCGCCATGCGCGCAAGCGCGACGGGCGAACCCGTCGCCGTGACGGCGACCGCCAAGCTCGTCGTCCCGAATGCCGACGACAAACTCGCGGCGAACGTGTTCGAAGCCCGCGCATCCGTCGACGTGACGCTTTCCGCCGCGGAAAGCGGGGCGCCGGGGCGGGAATCCGACGCCTCAAGCGCCGTCGCGGACCTGTTGGCCGCCCCATTCGAGGCCGGCAGCGACGTGACGAGTGACACGAGCCAGCTCAAGCTCGCGGCGGGCTCCCTGACCTACCGGGATACGAGCGGCATTGTCCATCCCGTCGACATCGCGACCGACGCGCAGGGGAACCAGACCGTCGACCTGTCCGCCGTCCCGTTCGAATCCATCGACACGCTCAACATGCGCATCGATTTCTCCATTTTGAAAGACGACGAGGGCCGCAACGTCGAGCAGGGCGACTTCTACCGTTATTCGCTCGATTCGCGCTATTTCACCGTCACGGACGCAGTGGGCAAGATCACCGCCCAGAACGGCGTGGAGCTGGGCGAATACTCCATCGTGAGCAACGTGGTGACGGTGACGTTCTCGCAGGCCGTCAACCTCGACGAGGGCAACCAGAACATCAGGGGCGGCTGCGAGTGCGAGTTCAGGCTCAACGCCGACGGCCTCGACGACGCGAACCCCTCCGACATCGACCTCGACCTGCAGGGCGACGGCGGCAGCAGGCTCACCATCGTCGTGCCGCCGAAAACCCCCTTGCTGGGCGGCATCGAGAAAACCGGCGCGTTCAACAAGCGGGACTCCACCGTCACGTGGAGCATCGTGGTGGGCAAGGACACCCCCGGCGTTCCGCTGGCCGGCGTCAAGGTGGTCGACACGCTGGGCGAGGGCCTGGTCTTGAACCGGGCAACGGTGCAGGGCGAGGAATTCGCCTTCTCGGAAGAAGACGGGCACCTTGCCGGCGCGTTCCCGTCCGACAGCGCGCTCACGGCGCCCCAGACCATCGAGGTGACGACGAGCCTGACCGAGGACGCCCTGAAGCAGGCGAGCGACGGCAGCTTCGCGGCCTCGAACGAGGCGACGCTGCCGCAGCAGAAGGGCCGGGCGAACGTGCCCGCGGACGAAACCACGAGCGACAGCGTTCCGGTCGACGCGCCCTCGCTTGCCAAGCACGGCTCGCAGCTGGACGCGAGCACCATCCACTACGACATCGCGGTGAACGAGGACGGAAGCGGCAGCATCTACGACGCCGTGGTCACCGACGCGCTCGGCCGCGACGACGCGGGCAACTTCGCCACGCTGAAGGCCGACGAGCAGGGCCGCTACTGGGTGACCGTCGACGGAGTAGCCCTCGAGGCGCACACGGCCCTGCCGGTGCCGGACGAGAGCGCGACCTACGTCACCTACCTGCAAACCGACGGCCTTCCCACCATCCAGGTGCACTTCAAGAACGCGGCCGCGAACGACCTGCTGGCCGAGGCGCATCGCATTTCGTTCGACGCCTCCATCAACCTGGTGGACGACGAGCAGAAGGACACGGACCTGAACTTCCAGAACGCCGCCACGCTCGACGGCCGCTGGCCTACCGGCACGGGGCCGGGGCCCGGGTTCGAGCACCGGATGCCGGCCGTCGGCACGGACTTCCAGGTCTCCTACGTGAGCAAGGAGGCGACGGGCGCCGATCCGCGGACGGGCGTCGTCTCGTGGTCCATCACGCCCTCCACGCGCACAGCCGGCTACGACGGCTGGGTGATCGAGGACGTGGTCGGCGCGACGTGGAACGGGGCAGGTTACGCGCTGGGCACCTACACCGATGCGGGCGGCACCGTCCGGGCCGACCAGACCTACGAGCCCGGCTCCCTGGCCGTGTGGTGCGGCGGCGAGGACATCACGGACAAGTGCATCGTTTCGGAGGACGCCTTCACGGTCGGGGGCGTGGCTACCTCCAAGCTGTCCGTGTCGGTCGACCCCGCCAAAGACGACGGCGGCTACGGCCAGCGCATCGGCGAGATCGTCGTCACGCTGGACACGAAGGCCGTGAACTACCTGCACGAGAACGCGAAGAACCACGCGTACGCGAACGCGGCGCACCTCGAGGTGCAGAAGAGCGGCCGCGCCCCCTTCGACGCCTACGACAACGCGAGCAAGGCGTTTCCCAACACATTCTTGCAAAAGACGGCCTCGTTCGAGACGGTCGACGGATCCGCGCCCGGCACGAGCGACAACCTGCTGCGCTTCAAACTCACGGCCAACGCGAGCAAGATGGACTGCGCCGGGTTGGAGGTCGAGGACGACCTGGGCGCCCTCGCGAGCGACATCCGCGACGCGGGCGGCTCGGTCGTGGGAACCCTCGACGCCTCCGATTGGGACGTGGAGGGGGCCTCGGTGGCGAGGGACGGCGTACCCGTCTTGAGCGGCGGCAACGGGACGTGGGGCTTCGCGGGCAAGAAGTTCAGCGCCAACTTCGGCGCCACGTCCTCGACCTACGAGATCGAGCTCACGGTGAAGCTGAACGCGCAGGGGAAGGCCAAGCTCCTCGAGCACGACGGCTGCACCGTCGCGACGAAGAACACCGCCTGGGCGTCCGACGCGAACTTCGACGGCGGCAACGCCTGCAGCGTCGACTTCGCCACCGACGGCGAAACGGGCAGCTTCACGAACGACGTGGTGGGCAAGAGCGGCTCGTTCACGAAGGGAACCGACGCCGATCCCTCGTACATCGTGTGGACCGTGCAGGTCAACGCGCTCGGCAGCGCGCTGCACGACGCGAAGGTCACCGACGTGCTGCCCGACTCGCTCGAGCTCGACTATTCGTCGGTGAAGGTGTACTACGCGAAGCACAACGCGGACGGCTCCATCGCCGTTGACCACGGCGGCGAGGTGCCGGGCTGCACCGTGGGCATGTCGCTCTCGGACGACGGCAAGACCCGGTTCGAGGTGAACCTGCCAAACGGCAGCGAGTCGTACGTGCTGGAGTACCGCACGAACGTGGTGGGCCTGGTCGACGGGGGCGGCGTGAGCAACCATGCCGTGCTCTCCGTCGACGGCCAGGAGCGCGGCGAGGAGACCGCCTTCACGGAAGTGAACGTGGATTCCTGGGGTTGGCTCGACGCAACGGCGCTTCTCAGGCTGGTGAAGCAGGACGAGTTCGGCGGCGCCCAGCAGCCGCTCAAGGGCGTGGTGTTCGAGCTGTACAAGGATCCGGGGCGCACCCAGCTGTTCAAGACGGGCGTGTCGCGCGACGACGGCACCGTCCCGTTCTACGGTTTGGCCGCGAACACGACGTACTACTACAAAGAAACGTCGGCTCCGGTCGGCTACAGCGACCAGGTGCTCGAGGGCGATCTGGCAACGGGCGATGCCGGAAAGGCGAACGCGAAGGACGTCGCGGTGACGAACGCGCGCAAGTCGACCGACGGGCTGGTCGAGATCGACAAGACGTTCGGCAGCCCCGGCGACATAACCAACCCGGTGTCCGAGTTCAAGCTCTGGCTCTATCCGAACGGCTACGGCAACGCCAAGAAGGCGCCGGTGGGCCTGACGGGCGCCGACGGCGCGTACGCGTTCGACCGCACGGCCTCGCCGGACGCGGTCGTCGCGAGCAAGGCATGGGGCGGATCGATCAAGATCGCCGGCCTGCCGTGGGGCTGCTACGCGCTGGAGGAGACGAACCCCCAGGCCGGCTACGCGGCCTACGAGGGCATGAAGTACTTCGAGGTCACGTACGGGACGAACGACCGAGGCCTCGACGTGTGGGGCGTGGACTACGACCCGCGCGGCACCGGTGCCAACACCTCGGCGATCAAGAACGAGAAGACGGCGCTCGAAGTGGTGAAGACCTCGCCGAGCGGCACGTCGCTCACCGGAGCGGTGCTTTCGATTTACGAGACCGACGCGGCGGGGAACAAGACGGGCACCATGGTCCAGAGCCTCTTCGACGGCCTTTCGTACTCCGCGACGGTGACCGATCTTAGCACCCAAACGTTCACCTGGAGTTTGGTCGGGCTGCCTGCGGGCACGTACGTTCTGGCCGAAGACCAGGCGCCCGACGACCAGCAGCTCGTGAAATTCCAAGACGTGAAGTTCTCGGTCGACGCGTACGGAAAGGCGCGGGTTCTGTCCGGCCCGGGCGTCGTCGACGGAAAAGCCATCAAGGTATCGGACGGCACCGCTCTCGTCAAGCTGGCGAAGCTCGACCAGTTCGGCGTTCGCGTGGAGGGCGCCAAGGTCGAGCTTCAAAAACGGGACGGGTCGTCGTGGGATACGGTCGAGACGTACACGACGGACAACGCCGACAAGACCGTCACGGTGGAGCGCGACGCGACGTACCGCTTCGTCGAGACGAAGGTTCCCCTCGCATACCTGCCCGTGAACGACGGAACGCTGGACATCGGCATCTTCGCCTGCGTCGAGTTCAAGATCGACGAATTCGGCAAGATGGAGGTGCTCGACCTGCACAACCCCGCCGGGCTCGGCGCGAACGCGGCGTACGGCAACACGGCGAGCGCCGGTTCCAAATCCGTCACCCTGCGCAACGAGCGCGTCGTCGGCCACGCCTCGTTCAAGAAAACCGACGAGGATGGCACCCCGTTGAAGGACGCGAAGTTCGATCTGTACCGGGTGGGTGCGGCGAGCGATGGAAGCGACGACGCGAAGGTGAACCAGAGCGGCAGCTTCTCAAGCGCCGCGGACGGCACGGTGACGACGGAGGGCTCGTCCCTCGTCAACAACTTCACCGGGGAGCCGATCGCCAACGGCCTCGCACCGGGCAGCTACTACTTCAAAGAGACGGGCACGCACGACGACTTCGTGCTGCCCCGGGGCGATGCCGCAAACACCCCCGTGTTCACTGTTAATGCCGACGGCTCGAACCGCTACACCTGGCAAGGGGCGGGGTCGAACGCTCCCTGGCAGGCCATTCCCGTTTTCGACGGAGGTTCGTCGGCCAGCGCGATGGTCAACGTGCCGCTCGGGGCCGCAGTGGTCGTCAACAAGGTGGGCACGGTGGACGGAGAGCGCGACCAGCCCTTGCCCGGAGCCACGTTCCGGCTGCACGGCACCACGGCGTCGGGCTCGCCGTACGAGACGACCGCCGTGTCGGCCCCTCAAGGCGGCACGATAAACTGGAGCGACTCGAACGGCGGAGCCCATTCCACGGCGGTGGAGAGGGGCCAGGCGGTGTTCGCCAACGTTCCGGCGGGAACCTACGAGGTGGTCGAAGCGGCCGCGCCTCCCGGTTACATACTGGACGAGTACCCCTACAACGTGGTGGTGGCGTCCGATGCGGCCGGTTGGGTTTACGCGGTGGGAGACGGTGCGACCGGCAAGAACATCGTGCCCAACCGGTTGACCGCTTTCCGGTTGGACAAAGTCGACGCCGACACGGGCGCGCCCGTCGACGACGTCGAACTGTCGGTGTATCCGGCCGGCGCGCTCCCGTCGGATGCCGCGCTGGCGGTTTGGACGCGCGATGCCGCCGGCGACACGAGCGTGGAGGTTTTCGGGCCGGCGATGGACGTGGGATGGAACAACCAGGTGCAGGGCCTTCCCGCGGGCGATTATATGCTCAGGGAAACGAAGACGCCGACGGTCTACGCGACGGCTTCCGACATCCCGTTCACGCTCAAGCCCGACGGCGGCATCGAGAGCGCGACGCCCGGGGCGGTGTCGGGCGACGGGTCGACCGGCATCACGATCACCATGAAGGACCATATCGCGAAGGCCCAGGTCGAGTTGGCCAAGACCATCGAGGGAGGCTTGCCGGGAACGGTTTCCGGGGTCGAGTTCAGCCTGTGCAGGAAAGGCGCCCCCGACGCGTTGGTCGCGGAAGGCCTCGTTACGGGTGCCGCTGGAATATGGACGTCCGTCGGTTCGACCGTCGTTCGCGAAGACACCCATGAGCCCTTGGGCGACGGTCTGGAGGTGGGCGAGTACTACTTCGTGGAAACGAAGGCCACCGACGACACCGTGCTCGACGGCAGGCATTGGGAATTCGCGGTCGCGAACGCCGACGACTACGACGTCTCGGGCGCGCCTTTGTCCGTAACTGCGACCAACGCCCCGTTCTCGGCATCGCTCGTGCTGGACAAACTGGACGGCACGAGCGGAGAGGCGCTGGCGGGCGCGAAGTTCACGCTGTCCTACCAGCCTGCGAGCGGCGGTGCCGCCACGGACACCGCGTTGACGAGCGCGGACGGCAGGTTCATCGCCTCCAATCTGAAGAAGGGCTCCTACACCTTGACGGAAACGACGGTGCCGGAGGGCTACCGCGACGCCTTCTCGGCCACGTTCGAGCTGGCCGAGGGGGACAACGGCAAGACGGTCGAGGTCAGGGAGGGGGCGGCGTCCCCCGATGTCGTCGTGGCGAAGACGGGCGGAACCTGGACGGACGCGGGCGTCACGAACGCGCGCATCCCCGGTTCGCTGACGCTGACCAAGGTCGATGGGGACACCGGCGTCGGGCTTGGGGGAGCCGAGTTCGAGCTGACTGGCCCCGGCGGCAACGCGGTCACGTACGCGACCGGCCCCGACGGCACGTTGGGCGTCGACGGCCTCGCCTGGGGCTCCTACACCATCGCGGAAACGAAGGCGCCCGACGGCTATCGGTTGGGAGGCACCCCTTATTCCGGCACGTTCGCCATCGATGCGGGCAACGCCGCTTCCGGAGTCGACCTGGGGCTCGTCGGCAACGTCAAAACACGGGCGTCCATAGCCAAGACCGACGACGGGGGCAGCCCGCTCGCCGGCGCGCATCTGAGGCTTTCGGGCCGGTTCGCCGGTACCGCCGCCTCCGACGTTTCTTGGACGTCGGGGGCGGATCCTCGAGAATTCGCGGGCGAGCTCATCGTGGGCGAGACGTACACGCTGACCGAGTCCGATCGCCTGGGCGGCTACCTCACCTGGTCCGATGCCGTGACGTTCAAGCTGAACGACGCGGGCGCCATCGTGCTGACGGGCAATCCCGATCTGCGGGACGGTTCGCCCGCTGCAAGCGTGTCTCCCGACGGCCTGCGGCTTTCGCTGCGCAACGTGGCCGTCAAGGCGGACGTCGAGTTGGTCAAGACCCGCGACGGGGCAGGGCCGCTGGAGGGCGTCGTGTTCGACCTCTGTCAACAGGGCGCTCCGGGCGCGCTGCGAAGCGGGCTCGTAACCGACATGGACGGCAAGATAAGGGTGGAGGGGCTCCCCGAGGGAAGCTATTACTTCGTGGAAACCGCCACGCCCGGCAACGCGGTGATCGACCAGACGCACCGAACGTTCTCCGTCGGCGAGGCGCAGCACGGCACCACGGTGGCCGTGCTCGTGGACAACGCGAGCTTCCATTCGTCCGTGTCCGTGTTCAAGGTCGACGAAACCAGCGGCGAGCCGCTGGCGGGCACCCAGTTCGCCTTGTCGAAGTCGGACGGCGCGGGCGGGTTCGTCGCCGTGGGGTTGCCCGTCTCCACGAACGAGTTCGGCATGGTGGCGTTCGTGATGAAGGAAAAGGGGACGTACCGTGTCCAGGAGACGCAGGCGGCGCCGGGCTACGCGCTGGACGCCGGCAGCCCCTACACCGCCACGTTCACAGTGGAGAACACGGCCGACTTCCAGAGCCAGGAGCTCAAGCTGCACGAGAACGTCGACCAGGCCACGGCCGGCAAGTACCGCCTGAGCGTGGAGAACGCGCTGTACCGCAACGGCAACGTGGCCAACGAGCGCAAGCTCGGCTCGGTTTCGCTGCTGAAGATCGACGCGGAGACGAACGCCGCGCTCGACGACGTGGAGTTCCAGCTCTACGACGCCGCCGACCCCGGTACGGCGCTCGGCACCTTCACGACCGGCCGCGCGTACCCGTCGCCCGATGATGCCGCAGGAGCGCCGGGCGCTTCAGGCGTGCTCGATATCGCAGGGTTGGCTTGGGGAGACTACTATTTGCAGGAGACGAGGGCCGACGGCTACCGGGTGCTCGGCGACAAGCTTCCGTTCTCCATCGGAAGCTCCAACGCCGATCAAACGCCCTCCGTCGATCTGGGCGCGGTGGGCAACGATCCCATCGAATTCGGCTTCACGGCGCTCGAGCGGTACGTGGAGGGCTGCTCGGACGCGAGCCTGGGGGCCGAGGACCCCGAAGCCTTGAGGCCGCTCGAGGGCGCGGAGTTCACGGTTTACCGCGACCCGATTCTCGCGCAACCCGTCGAAGCGACGGCAAGCGGCAATGACGGGCAGGTGGCGTTCGCCAGGATCCCGGCCGGCACGTATTTCGTGCACGAGACGACGGTTCCCGACGGCCGCGTGTCGGACGGCACGGTCTACGAACTGGTCATCGGGGTCGACGGCACCATCGAACGTTTCGCCCCCGCAGGCGAGGACGGCGTGCTGACCCAGGTGGTGAACGACGTGCATCGCACCGACATCCACCTGAGAAAGGTGTCGGAGACCGACGAGGGCAAGGTGCTGCCCGGCTCCACGTACGGGCTGCACAAGCGCCTGCCGGCGCAGGCCTCGGCCGATCCGTCGTCCGCAGACGACCTGCGGCTCATCGCGAAGGCCGTCACCGACGCGGACGGGCACCTGGTGTTCGAGGGCGTCCTCATGGGGCAGGAGTACGTGATCTGCGAGCTCGAGGCCCCCGACGGGTGCCTGGTGTCGAAGAACCCCGTGTCCGTCACGTTCGCGATGGGCGAGGGCGGCGTGCCGAAGGTCGTCACGTTCGACGGCGGCTCGGGCACGGCCGATATCGACGAGGGCGGCGTCATCGTATGGAGGGAGCCGCAGGTCGTGGTTCGCTTCGACAAGAAGGGCCCCGAAGGAAACCTGCTGGCGGGCGCCAAGCTGCAAGTGGTCGACCAGGCCGGCGCCGTTGTGGTCGAGCCCTGGACCTCTTCGGCGGACGAGGGGCGCGAGGCGGAGGGCGTGCTCGCGGCGGGGAAGACGTACCGTCTGCAGGAGCTCGAGGCACCGCCCGGCTACTTGAAGGCCGACGACGTGGCGTTCACCGTGGACGACCCCAAGGTCGCCCCGGGCGAGCCCCACACCCAGCTCGTCGAGATGGTGGACCAGCGCGTTCCGGCACCCGCGAAAAGCGCGCCGTCCGCAGCCGCGCGCACCGGCGACCCTTGGGCGCCGCTCGTCCCCGTCATCGTCGGCGTCGCCGTAGTCGCCGTGATCGCCGCCGCAGCAGCGATCATAATCCGCCGCCGAAAGCGCAATTAAAAGAGAGAGGGAGGGAAAGCCCCTCCCTCTCTTGCTCTTTCCCTCACCCACAAGATCTGTGGCGTGCGCATCGGTTGCGGCCGAGGCCCCGCGCAGTGCGACGAACTTTCGCGAAGTGTGTGAGGAGTGCTGCGCGGGGCCTCGGCCGCAACCGATGCGGACAAGACTCAGAGCGTTTTCCTCATCCAGATGTGCTCCACGTGCTCGTCGAGCTCCACGGGGCCGTACTGCTCGTAGCCCACGCGCTCGTAGAACGACGTGACGCGGCACTGGGCGTGCAGGTGCATCTCCACGGCGCCCGCCGCCCGCGCAAGGCGCTCGGACTCGGCCAGAAGCGCCGCCCCGCGCCCGCCGTGGCGCGCCTCGGGCAGCACGGCCAAGCGTCCGAACACCCAGCGGCCCGGTTCGTCGGCGTGATCGGGGTCGGGGAAGGTCCGCGCGCAGCCCACGAGCGCCCCGTCGGCGTCGTACATGGTCACGTGGACGGTGTCCGGGCTCTCGTCAACGTCGTCGAACTCGTTCTCGAAGCCCTGCTCTTCCATGAACACGCGGGTTCGCACGATGCGCGCGTCCGCGAAGTTCCCCTGCTCGAACCGGTATTCCATACACGTCCTTTCCCACGGGTGTCGGCGTTCACGATACCACAAGGCGCGCAGGCGGGCGAACCTGCGCAAGGCGGCGGGCCTTGTCCGAGGTCGTGTGTGCGTTTTCTGCATAACGAGCGACGCCGTCCGGACGTTGGGATCGCGTGGCCCTCCGTGTGCGGAAAAGGTGGTAAAATCGTCCGATATGCAACGGTTTGGACTATCGAACAGGAAAGACGCTCACCATGCAAATTCGCGAACAACTTGAACAGCTGATCGACGCAGCCGTCGCGGCCGCGTGCGAAGACGGATCGCTCGAGCTCGAGCAGGCTCCCGAGGCGGCGCTGGAGCGCCCGCGCGACGAGAGCAACGGCGACTGGGCCTCCACCGTGGCCATGCGTTCCGCCAAGCAGGCCAAGAAGAATCCCCGCGAGATCGCCCAGATCATCGTCGACCACCTTCCCGAGAACGACATGATCGCCTCGGTGGACATCGCCGGCCCCGGCTTCATCAACATCCGCCTGGCTCCCGCCGTCCTGCAGGGCGTCGTGGCCACGGCGCGCGCCGAGAAGGGCGACTTCGGCAAGGGCGAGATCCCGGAGGGCGAGCGCAAGATCAACCTCGAGTACATCTCCGCGAACCCCACCGGCCCCCTGCACGTGGGCCACGGCCGTTGGGCCGCCCTCGGCGACGCCACGGCACGCGTCATGCGCCACGCGGGCTACGACGTGTTCGAGGAGTTCTACATCAACGACGCCGGCACGCAGATGGACAACTTCGGCGAGTCGGTGGCCGTGCGCTACCAGCAGCTGCTGGGACGCGACGTGGAAATGCCCGAGGCGTGCTACGCGGGCTCCTACGTGAAGGACATCGCGCAGGCCATCATCGACGAGGACGGAGATGCGTGGCTCGACGCCGACCCGAAGGAGCGCATGGAGAACTTCCGCGAGCGCGCCTACGCCTACGAGCTGGCCGAGCAGCATCGCGTGACCGAGCGCTTCGGCACCACGTTCGAGTGCTGGTTCAGCGAACGCAGCCTGTACGTGCCCGACGAGACGGGCAAGAGCGCGGTCGACCGCAGCCTCGAGGCCATGGACGAGAAGGGCTACATCTACGTCAAGGACGGCGCCACCTGGTTCAAGTCGAGCGCGTTCGACGACGAGAAGGACCGCGTGCTCATCAAGGCCAATGGCGAGATGACGTACTTCATGAGCGACGTGGCGTACCATTACAACAAGATGGAGCGCGGCTTCGACCATCTCATCAACATCTGGGGCGCCGACCACCACGGCTACATCGCCCGCTGCGAGGCCATGCTGGCCGCCTGGGGCTGGCCCGGCGCGCTGGAGATCATGCTCGGCCAGCTGGTGAACCTGTTCCGCGACGGCGAGGCCGTGCGCATGTCCAAGCGCACCGGCGAGATGATCACGTTCGAGGAGCTCATCGACGAGGTGGGCGTGGACGCCACGCGCTACCTCATGTTGGCGAAGTCCTCCGACCAGCCCATCGACTTCGACATCGAGGTGGCGAAGAAGAAGGACGCGTCGAACCCGGTGTACTACGTGCAGTACGCGCACGCGCGCATCTGCTCCATCCTGCGCAAGGCCGCCGATCCGGCCGACGCCGCGGCCGCCGAGGCCGGCGAGATGTCCATGGACGAGCTGGCCGCGAAGGTGGTCCCGGCGAACGTGGACCTGAGCCCGCTCACGCACGAGTCCGAGCTCGCCCTCATGCGCAAGATGGACGACTTCGGCCCGCTCGTGGCCCAGGCCGCCCGCGACCGCGCCGCCTTCCGCCTGACGCACTACGCGCAGGACCTGGCGTCGCTGTTCCACTCGTTCTACACGAACTGCCACGTCATCGGCGAGGAGGAGAGCGTGAAGAACGCCCGCCTGGCCCTCGTGGACGCCACCCGCATCGTGCTGGCCACCACCCTCAACCTCCTGGGCGTGAGCGCCCCCGCCAAGATGTAGCAATGTCATCCTGAGCGGAGCGCCGTAGGCGCGAAGTCGAAGGATCCCGTGCGGTGCCAACGGCGAGCGTTTCAACGAAGGCCGCCCGGCTCGATGCCGGGCGGCCTTTTCTCGCGTGGACGCCCATGCGCTTCGCGCTGCCTAGCCCGCTACACGTTGTCCTCTAGGTCCACCTGCATCAGGTACACGTTCTCGCGCAGGCGCTTGGCGGAAGAGCGGCAGAGCTCGCCTTCCTCGTAGCGCGTCTGTATCTGCTCGAGCTCCAGGTGCAGGCCCAGGCGCTCGATGTCCACGGCCTTGTCGGCGGTGTTCGTGAAGGCGGTGATGGAGGGGTTCGCGTTGCGCAGGAGCGCTATGGTGCGCTGGTACTCCATGACCAGCGCGCTCACGTCCTCGGCCGGCTCGTCGCACTCGGGCGAGGTGAGCATGGCCTGCAGCTTCTCGATAACGTGCTCGGACCCGTTGATCTGCAGCGCGCGGATGGCCTGGGTGCGCTCGGTGGGGCTCACGCCGGGCAGGCCGCTGAGCAGCCGGTGCCAGCCCGTGCGGGCGAGCGCGCGCAGGCGCAGGTAGGCGTTTTGCAGCGACCAGCGGCCCGCATGATGCTTGAGCAGGTTCTCTATGTGCGCGAGGCGGCTGAGGTACTGGTAGCCCACGATGGGGTAGACCTCCTCGTCCTCGATGAGCTTCAGCACGTAGTCCTGCTCCCATTCCAGGGCCCGCAGGCGCAACTCGGTGTTCGGCTCGTCCACGATGTCGTTGCTTCCCTTGATGCGCGCGATGCGCTGGTTGTACGAGTGGATGACGGTTTGCGTGGCCGCGCGGTTCTCGATGGTCTGGCGCGCCGCCAGCTCCTCTATGACCGAGCGCAGTATCTCCAGGCTCACCTGCGTCTCGTCGCAGCGCGCGTCCTCGTCGGTCAGGGGCTTCTTCGGCGCCAGGAGGGGAACCACGAACGTGGCCAGCAGCAGCGTGACCACGATCACGCCGCAGGCCAGGAATATGATGAGCTCGCGTTGGGGGAAGGCCACCATGCCCTTCGCGGGATCGAGGTAGTACAGCGGTATGGTGAGCACCACGGCCAGCGTGATGGTGCCCTTCGGTCCGGCGAGCGCCATGACGAGGGCCGAATGCAGGTCGGCGCGCCATCCCGGTTTCTGCTCGGCCGGCTCCTTGCGCCCGTGGACGCGCTCCATGGCGAACAGCCACACGAAGCGCACGACCACGTAGATGAGCGTGAGCAGCAGCACGTAGCCGATGAGCACGGCGTTGTCGATGGCCACGTTGTCCCAGGTGCTCCGCATGGCCTTCGGCAGCTGCGTGCCCAGGAACACGAACACGATGCCGTTCAGCGCGAACGACAGCACGCGCCACACGCTGGACGAGACGATGTTCATGCGCGAGATGGACGGGCCGATGGTGCGCGGCGAGATGACGTTCACCAGGCCGGCCGCCACCACGGCGATGATGCCGCTCGTGCCCAGGGCGCTGGCCACGAGGTAGACGATGAACGGCGTGAACACCTCGAACAGCACGTGGAACGTCGTGTTCTCCAGCCCCCACGAGCGCACGCGGCGCACGAGGAAGTTGCCGAAGTAGCCCAGCGCCACGCCGATGACGATGCCGCCGAAGAAGCTGACCACGAAGTCGAGCGACGCGTTCAGCAGCGAGAACGTGCCCGTGGTGGCGGCGGCGATGGCGAACTGGAACGCCACGATGCCCGAGGCGTCGTTGATGAGCGACTCGCCCTCCAGGATGCTCTTGTTGCGCGGCGCGATGTCCGTGTCCTTTGACAGCGAAGCCACGGCCACGGCGTCGGTGGGGCCGAGCGCCGCGCCCAGCGCGAAGGCGGCGAACAGGCTGATTGAGGGCTCCAGCCACTCGACGGCGAAGCCGATGATGAGGGCCGTGACCACCACCAGGCCGATGGCCAGCGACAGCACCGGGCGGCGGTTCTTCCACAGCGCGCCCTTGTCCACGTTCTTCGCCTCGTCGTACAACAAGGGGGCGATGAACATGACGAGGAACAGGTCGGGGTCGAGCGTGATGTTGATCTGGGAAGAGGCGAACAGGGCGATGAGCAGGCCCAAGCCGATTTGGATGAGAGGGGAGGATATCTTGGGGACGAGCTGGTCGATAACGGAGGAGAGCAGGACGGCGGCGAGCATGAGCAGTGCGAGCATGAGCGTTTCCAAGGGCTGTCCTCCTTCGTGTGCGAGCGCGTTTTGAGGTGTCGGCCGACGGGCCGGACCCTCTCATTGTAACCGACTGCGCCGCGCGGCCGGTTACGGAAGACGAGGGTTTTTCGTGTTGGTTACATTGCGGTTTACGCCGACGCCTCGGCCTGCACGAACGCGACGCTTGCCTTAATATAGAGCGTGTAGGCGACGGCCGCCGTGGAAGCCAGCACGAGGTCGCGCTCGAAGTCCCCCGCGTCCGCGCCGCTTGCGAGCCCGCGGGGGTTCGACGGAACGGGGCCGAACAGCGCCTGGACGGCCGCCTCGAAGGCGTCGCAGTAGTAGTCGTAGGCCACGCGCGTGTCGAACGTGGCTATCTGGCGACGTATCAGCAGGTCGATCTCGGCTAACGAGAACGTTTGCTTGAGCGTGCAGATGACCACGAGGTAGGCCACGTGGGAGCGCGTGTACTTCTTGCCGCTCACCGCCGCCAGCACGCCCTGCTTCACGTAGTTGTTCACCATGGAGCGCGTGATGATCTTCTCGTCGGGTTGGTAGAGGGGCGCGAGCGTCTCTTGCAGATAGCCCACGAGCTGGTCCATGTACAGGTCGATGCGGGGTATCTCCTCGTAACGGGGGAGATGCAACTCGAGGAGCTTTCGGGCGTAGGGAGTTGCGCTGACGTCTCTCATGTGCCGTGCCTTCCGATCGTGCGCTTGCGTGCCTTCGAGCATACCAAGAGATGCTTTTTTCGTCAATTCACGTAACCGCTTGACATAGTAATTGCAAGTTTATAATCTAGTTTTAAATACTAGATTGAAAGTAACCGAGAAAGCAGGCCCCATGGAACCCAACCGCATAGCGCTCGTCGTCGACTCGTGCACGGACGTTCCGCCCGAAGACGTGGAACGCTATGGCATGTACGTCGTTCCTCTGCAGGTGAACTACGAGCACGAGACGTACCTCGACAAGGTCACCATCACGCCGCAACAGGTGTACGACCGCTTCGCCGAGGAGGTTCCCACCACGTCCACGCCAACGCCGGCCGTGGCGCGCGAGGTGTTGGAGCGCGTGGCGGCCGACGGCTACGGGCAGGCGGTCGTCGTGACCATATCGAGCGGGCTCTCGGCCACCTACGACCTCATGCGCTCGGTGGCGTCGGGCATGGCCGGGCTGGAATGCGCCATCGTGGACACGAAGAACATCGGCATGGGCGCGGGCCTCGTGGCGCTGGCCGTGGCGCGGATGCTCGCGTCGGGCGCGACGCTCGACGACGTGCGGCGCGAAAGCCAGCGCATCGTCGAGGACACCAAGGTGTTCTTCTGCGTGGACACGCTGGAATACCTGCACAAGGGCGGGCGCATCGGAAACGTGACGTACGCCGTGGGCAGCCTGTTGGACATGCGTCCCGTCATAACCTGCAACGAGCAGGGCGTGTACACCACGGTGACGAAGGCGAAGGGCCGTCGCCAGTCGCTCAAGAAGGCCATGGCGGTGGCCGAGAAGTTCGCCGCCGGCTTTGCGCGCTGCACCATGGCCGTGGTGAACGGCGACGCCGTGGAGGAGGCCGCCGCCGTGCGCGCGGAGCTGGGCGCACGGGTGTCCAACGTCGACACCTGGTACGAGGGACAGATCAGCCCCGTCCTGGTGGTGCACACGGGTCCGGGACTCATCGGCATCGGGGTGCAGGGGGAGCGCTAGGCCGTCCTACGCCAACGGCAGCGCCACCTCCACCGAGAAGCCCTCGCCGGGTGCGCCGTCGAGGGCGATGCATCCTCCGTGGGCCCGTGCGATGCGGTCCACCAGCACCAGGCCCAATCCGTGCTCGGCCGTCGCGGTGGAGCTGGGGGAGCCCGCGGCGCAGCCGGAGGCGCTCGCGGCGGTGCGCGACCGGGCGAGGCGCGCTTCGAGGGCGGCGAGGCCTTCGCGCGAGACGCCCGCGCCGTCGTCGGTCACGCGGATGACGGCGAATCCGGCGGGATCGCCCGCAGTCGCGCCCGCGCCGCGCCCGCCGCCCGATGGCTTTCCCTGGCGCACCGAAAGCCTCACGACCACGTTGCAGCCGTCCTCGTTGTGCAGGCGGGCGTTGGCCAGGGCGTTCTCCACGGCGCGCGTCACCAGGCGCTCGTCGCCCAGCACCACGGCGTCGGCCGCGCTCTCGTCCACCTCGAGCTCGAGGGGGTGCGCCTCGTCCAAGCCGTCGTTCGCGTGCGCCGCCACGACGGAGCGCAGCGTGCGCGCGAGGTGGATGCGCTCCAGGTCGAGCGGCTGCATGTCGTAGTCGAGCCGCGAAGCCGTGTTCAGATCGGTCACCAGATCGGCTATCCGCAGGCCCTGCGTGCGGATGACGGCCGCCTGTGCGCGAACGCCGTCCGGCGCCTGCCCGTCCTGCGCCACGGCGTCGGCGTAGCCCAGGATCATCGACAGCGGTGTGCGGATGTCGTGCGACACGCCGCGGATCCAGTTCGCCCGCGCCGCGTCCTTCTGCTCTATCAACGCCGACGCCTCGGTGATGCGCTCGCCCACGTCGCGCAGGTCGCCCTTGAGGCGCAGGGTGGACGGGCGGCCCTCCGACAGGTCGTCGAGCGCGCCCAAGATGGGCGCCACGGCGCGCTGCGTGCGGCGGCGCGACACAAAGTACGCGACGAAGAAGATGGCCAAGTCCACGGCGAACATCAGCAGCAGATACAGCGGCAGGTTGCGTATGGTGGACTCGGGGAGGTCCATCGACATGTGCCAGTACGCGCCCTTCGGGAAGCCAACGACCAGCAGCCCGTCGTCGCGGTCCCAGAAGAACGCAGGTCGGTCGGCCACCGTGCCGTAGTGGGCGGCCATGGCCGCGTCGGCGGGCGTGAGCGAGCGCGGCACGTCGGCCGGGACGTCGTGCTCCCACACCGCCGCGCCCGTTCCGTCCACGAGCAGGGCCCATGCCTCCTGCTCGGCCAGCACGTCGGCGGCCTCGGGCGACAGCGCGTAGGCGCCGTCCTCCTGCGCGAGCCCCGCGTCCACGGCGCGCACGGTGGCGATGGGGGTTCCGTCGTTGAAGTTGTTCTCCGACTCGCTGTAGGCGATGGCCGCGTACAGGAAGAAGTCGACCACCACCACCGCGAACGCCAGCAGCAGAAACGCCAGCAGCTGCTTGGTGAAGAAGCGCGGGAAGCTCGTCTGCGCGGCGCGGTTGGACCTGTCGGAATGTCTGCTCACAGGAGCCTCATCGCTTCGCCAGCTTGTATCCCAGGCCCTTCACGGTCACGAGGGACGCGGGTTTCGAGGGGTTGGCCTCGATCTTCTCGCGCAGCCGGCGGATGTGGGCCATAAGCGAGTTCTCGTAGCCGAACGACGTGCCCCAGCACGCCTCGCACAAGGCGTCGATGGTCACGATGCGCCCGGCGTTGCGCGCGAGCACGCTCAGTATCTCGTGCTCCTTCGCCGTGAGCAGCACCGTTTCGCCATCGGCGCGCTCCACCTCGGCCGTGGCGAAGTTCACGCGGCTCGCCTCCAGCTCGAGCAGCGGGTTCTCCTCGGCATAGCAGCGGCGCAGCACGGCGGCGATGCGCAGCACGAGCTCCTGGGGCAGAAACGGCTTCGCTATATAGTCGTCCGCCCCGAGCGACAGCCCCGACACGCGGTCGAGGGGCTCGTCCTTCGCCGTGAGGAACAGCGCGGGGGTGGAGGCGTGCGCGGGGCGCTCGCGTATGCGCGCGAGCAGCTCGAAACCGTCCATGCCCGGCATCATCACGTCCAGAACGAACAGCTGGTAGGCGCTTTCGGACGACGCCGCGCGCTCGTCGATGGCCGCAAGCGCCTCGGCGCCCGCATGGGCCACGTCCACGTGCGAGAACCCCGCGCCGTTCAGGATGGCGGCCACCATGCCCGCAAGCTCCGCTTCGTCGTCAACCAGCAGAACGCGCTTGTCCCGCAGATGCCGCTCCACCAACCCGAACCCGCCCGTCACCGCCATGCATGCCCCTTTCTCTCCATCCGCATTATGTCACACCCTCTCGTCAAGGAAGGGCGATTCTCCCTCCCTCGTAAGGCAAATGCAAGGTTCGGTAAGGAAAACGCAAGGTAGCAGGCGAGAGCGCGTAAGGCCGCGTTTGTAACCTGAAGAGGCAGCAACCGATGGCGCCCTTGCCGTCACCCTGAGCGGAGGCGGCGAAGGCTCCCTGTCGTCATCCTGAGCGGAGCGCGAAGCGCGAAGTCGAAGGATCCCGTGCGGCGGCAGCTGAAAGCGCCACGGCCGACGCCGCGCCGGATCCTTCGACTGCGCTCGCTCCGTTCGCTTCGCTCGGGATGACAGGGAGGGGCGCGAACGGGCGCTCTGGAGAGCGCCCCTACAGGGGTCGCCCAGGAGGGTTAACCAGACAAGAGAAGGAGCAGAAGCATGCCAACGGGAAAGCACGCAGGTCAACCAACTTCAACCGTGGTGGAAGTGCGCAACGTGAGCAAGCGCTACGGAGTCCAAGGGGGGAAGCGCTCGGACGCCAACATCACGCAGGCCCTCGATCGGGTGAGCTTCGCCGTGGCGCGCGCCGAGTTCGTGGGCATCATGGGTCCGAGCGGCTCGGGCAAGTCGACGCTGCTGAACTGCCTGGCCACCATCGACGCGCCCACGAGCGGGCAGATCGTGGTCGACGGACGCGACGTCACGGCCCTGCGCGGCAAGGAGCTCTCCGCCTTCCGTCGCGACGAGCTGGGCTTCGTGTTCCAAGACGCCAACCTGCTGGACACGCTCACAGCCTACGAGAACATCGCGCTCGCGCTCACCATCCAGAAGGTCCCGGCCCGCGACATCGACGCGCGCGTGCGCGCCTCCGCCGAGCAGCTGGGCATAGCCGACGTGCTGGACAAGCACCCCTTCCAGATGTCGGGCGGCCAGAGGCAACGCGTGGCCGCCGCGCGCGCCACGGTGACGAACCCGAGCCTCGTGCTGGCCGACGAGCCCACGGGCGCGCTCGACTCGAAGTCGGCCGCGCAGCTGCTGGAATCGCTCGCGAACCTCAACGAGCTGGGCTCCACCATCCTCATGGTCACGCACGACGCCACGTCGGCCAGCTACTGCGGCCGCATCGTGTTCATCAAGGACGGCCGCCTTTACGGCGAGCTGCGTCGGCAGGGGGCCGCGCGTTCGACGTTCTACCGCAAGATCGCGGACGTGGTGTCCGACATGGGCGGCGAGGGAGAGGAGGCCGCCCATGCTTGCTAGGCTGGCGCTCGGCAACGTGCGGAAGTCCATCGCGGACTTCGGCATCTACTTTCTTACCGTGCTCTTGGGCGTGGCGGTGTTCTACGCGTTCAACTCCATGGCCGCGCAGCAGGGCGTGCTCGCGTTCTCCGAGACGCAGAGCAAGATGTTCGAGCTGCTGGGCATGGTCATAGGCGGCGTGGCGGTGTTCATCGCGTTCGTGCTCGTGTTCCTGGTGGTGTACGCGAACCGCTTCCTGGTGAAGCGGCGCAAGAAGGAGTTCGGGCTGTACCTCATGCTGGGCATGCGCACGGGCGACGTGGTGAGGATCGTGGCGCTGGAGTCGCTCATCGTGGGCGCGGCGTCGCTCGTCGTCGGCTTGGCGGTGGGCGTGGGCCTGTCGCAGCTTCTGCTGTACGTGACCTCGGCGCTGTTCCAGGCCGACGTGGCCGCGGAGAGCGGGTTCTCGTTCGTGTTCTCGGTCGACGCGCTGGCGGAGACGGTCGCGGTGTTCGCCGCCATCTTCGCGCTCGCGGCGCTGCTGAACGCGCGCACGGTGGCCAAGGCCCGGCTCATCGACCTGCTGCACGCCGAGAGCAGGGTCGAGGACATGAAGCTGACCAGCCTGCCGCTTTCGCTCGTGCTGTTCGCGGTGTCGGTGGCCATCATCGGCGTGTCCTACAAGCTGCTCGTCGACAACGGGCTCATGGAGCCGTCGCCCGAGTTCGCGGCCGCCACGGTGCTGGTGTGCGTGGGCACCGTGCTGTTCTTCTACGCGCTGTCCGGCTTTCTGCTCAAGCTGGTGCAGCTGGTGAAGCCGCTGTACCTGCGCGGTCTCAACATGTTCACGTTGCGCCAGCTCAACGCCAAGGTGAACACCACGTTCGCGTCGCTGTCCGTCGTGTGCCTCACGCTGTTCCTGGCCATCACCAGCGTGTGCGGCGGCATCGGCATCCGCAACGCCGTGGAGGGCAGTTTGGAAAAGGGAACCGCGTACAGCGCGAGCGCCGTCAGCGTGTTCGGCTCGTTCGACGCCGAAGGGAGCTACGTGCCCGATCCGACCATCGAGCCGTACGCGCGCTTCGCCGAAGCGCAGGGTTTCGACATGGCCGCAGGCCTGCGGCAGAGCGCCGCCACGCTGGGCGCGGGCGACTTCGACGCGCTCGTGCAGGACGCGGCGCAGGTCGACCAGTACGTCGACGCCGCCGACGCGCTCACCATGGGCGACGTGGAAGCGGCCAGCGGGCTTTGCCTCAAGGACACGGCCGGGCCGTCCGTCAACTCCGGCTACGTGAGCTACCCGGTGTGCCTGACCAAGCTGTCCCAGGTGAACGCGGCCCTTCAGCTGGCGGGGAAGGAGCCGCTGTCGCTTGGCGAGGGCGAGTGCGCGGTGATGAGCGACTCCGACATCACGTCCGAGTTCTACCGGGGCATGGTCGAGCGCCACACGGTCCTGCCCGTGAGCGGGCGCGATCTGAAGGTGGTCCGGTTCTCCGGCGAGTCGCTCATGACGGTGCCGTTCCCCATGAACACGGGCACGGTCGTGGTGAACGACGACGTGGTGCCCGAAAGCGCCGTCGTTCTGCAGTCGGTGCTGGACGTGCAGTGCGCGAGCGACGAGGACGAGCGCGCGCTCGGCGAGATGCTGGCCGCCGTGTCCGACACGGACAACCCCGACACCTGGCCCCTTTCGAGCACGTTCACGCGCGCCGAGGTGTACGAGCAGAGCCTGAGCCTGTCCACCGTGGTGGCGTACCTGGCCATCTACCTGGGTTTCGTGCTGGTCATAGCCTGCGCGGCCATACTCGCCATCCAGCAGCTCTCCGACGCGTCCGACAACGTGCGCCGCTACGGCCTGCTGCGCAAGCTCGGCGCGCCCGAGGGCATGATAAGCGGCGCCCTGTTCGCGCAGGTGCTGGTGTACTTCCTGTTCCCGCTGCTGCTGGCCGTGGCGCACGCCTGCTGCGCGCTGACGGTGGTCACCGACGTCGTGGCCGTGTTCGGGCACTTGGACATCGGCTCGATGGCCCTCACCTGCGCCGCCTGCTTCCTCGTCGTGTACGGCGCCTACTTCGCCGTAACGTATCTCGGCGCAAGGAGGATGATCCGGGGGTAGGGAAGATAGGAGTACCGTGGAACGGTCGTTTATGGAAGCCTCGTAGGGGGCTGTCAAAAGTCTCTGGCGAGAAAAGAGTTGGAATCTGTAAGGGGTTTCAACTCTTTTTAGTTTTGCGAATGGAAAGGCCGTGCGGTCCTGCGCTGGGAATGCGGTCGCCATGGCAGTGTTCTTCCTGCCCAGCGCTTCGAACAACTTCCTCATGTTGTGTCGAGCGCCACAAGGCCCCATTCGAGCGCTGCCTTCTCCAAGCCCCGCATTGTGAAGCGCTTGAAGCCCTAGTTGCCCTTGATGTTGCCGAGCACCGTTTCCATGTCGGTGGTCCGCCTACGCCCGAGAATGGCCCCTCGTCACTTGCAAGCATCCTCTCGCTCCGTTGCGGTAGGTCGTGAGGGAAATGGAGCGGCTGGTCGGCTAAAGGATATCAAGATGCGTTGCTGAATAGCTTCATTGCGTTCCTATAGAACTTCTCTGTCGTTAGGTCTTAGGACAACTCTAAAGAAATGGAAGCACAATAAATTCTATGAGCAAACGATGGGGGCGTGTTGATTGACGGGGCTCATATCCTCTTCAAAATCTTCATGGTGCACTGATTCAAGCAGCACGCCCCCTAATGCCAATAGTGGCTTAGCTCAAAGTTTTATGCTTAGGCACCCGCACCGCGGCAAGCGCCGCCCATCATGTTAGAGAAGATATCGGCGTTAGGATCAACGCAAACAATCTTGAGGTTCTGCTTCTCAAGCTCAAGGCTCAAGAACAGATAGCGCTTATGGTTGAGCGCAATTGTGCCGGTAGAGCTTACCAGAACGGCTTCTGTATGTTCAGGGACATCGCCGTTCAGAAGCCTATCGAGTTCGGGACGCTTGTCGCGCAGGCCTGCGCCGCTTTCATCGATATAGTAACCTGCAAGTTCTACGTTATTTTCCGCACAATATTTATCGATGATAGCTTTCTGATCCTCGATCAAATTAGTGCCTTCGGCTTTTTCTTCAGGTGAGATTCTGCAATATGCAACTGCTTTCATGATCGCTCCTCCTATATTGTTGAATGCGCAAAGCAATCAACTCGTTGCTTATGCGTACAGGGTTTCTGCCTATTCTCCAGAGACTCCCGGAGCATTGGGAGCCTTTGGGGTCGAAGGTACGCCCGGTATCGCAGGCGTTGCGTCAGACGCACTCAGCATTATGGAACAGAACGGGCATTCGTTGGGAACGTTGCCCATGACCGGATTGATTTTCTTGCCACAATTTGGGCATTCAATGCTTGTCTCGATGGCTGCTGGTCTGAAACACATATATTTTTCCTCATGTATTCTTTCTGCCACTTCTTACGCTGTGGCTGCGCTCTTGCTTCTTGCCTTTTTACCGACCCTTCTTCCAAATGCGGGATGATGAAAGAGTGGCCGTGGGGACAGCTGTTGCACTGGTATCTGAAACAGCCGTCCCTTTTCTGTTGAAGGCTTATGCTATTGGAACGGTACGAAACAAGCAGCTCCATCTCCAAGCTGTTTGAGCGTTGCCGGCAGATCATCAATGTCTACTACTTCGAGGCATTGTGCTAAGCAATGGTGGACGCATGCGGGCTTCTGCCCAGTTTCAATGCGGGCTGTGCAAAGATCGCAAAGCTGCGAAGGGATTGGTATGTAATCCCACGTCCACTTGCCGCCAAGTTGAGCGGGACCCATGTCTGCCAGCTTAATTCCCCATTCGTCTAGCGGGATGCCTTTCTCGTTACGGCAGGCTACCTCGCAGCTGTGGCAGCCGGTGCAATACTTAAAATCGACAACAAGGGCTTTGCCTTTCATCATGACACCTTCTCTCTTCTGCTAGCCTTCAAGCGAATCAACTTTAGCAACGCTGCACAAAGTGCTTTTGTAGTTAGCGCCAAGTCCCATAATGGCCGTGTGGTCGTTGGGGATAAGCGAGTTCACATCGCTCTTCCACAATCCGAACAGGTTAGGCGCTGCGGCTTCCTGCTCGGGGAACCACCAGCCGTGCTGGGCATGAACAACGCCTGGGAGAATGCCCTTGGTAACGTGGGCCTTCTCGACGCAACGGCCATACTGGTTCTCAAGAGCGACCCAATCCCCTTCTTCGATGCCGTATTCGGCAGCGGTGTCGGGGTTGATTTCAACGACCGGGTTCGGGTTGATGGCGCGTAGGCTGGGCATTTGGCGGTGCTCGGAATGGAACATGGCGATGCTGCGGGCACCCGTGGTCAGGATGAGCGGATATTTTTCGGCCAATTCCGGCATGCTGATCGGGCTGAATACGGGCTCCTCGTAGTAGGGCAGAGCGTCTTCCCCAAAGTTGGGGTAAATCGTGCTTTTAAGCTCTACAAAGCCCGTGGCGGTATTAAAACCGGGTTCGCCGTCGGGGCGCAGCAAACCCTTCTCGTACTTTTTGTAATGGAACTCCTGCTGCACGGTGACTCGCTCTTGAAGATCTTTGTAAGTCATGTTGAACGGCTCAAGGGCGTCGTCAACGAATTCTTGGGGGGTTCTCCACGGCCACATCTCGGGATTGAGGCGATGGCCGGCCCACAGCAAAATCTCAAGGTCGGATTTGCAGTTGCCAACGGTAACAACATCCTCTATGGCGCCTAGCATATGCGTGTTGTTGCCGAAGTGCGGATAGGCTACGCCCACGTGTTCCACCGTAGTATTGATAGGGAGGAACAAATCGCAAACAGCCATGGCAGTGGGTGTCATAACTATATCTTGAACCACGTTGAATTCCATCTTCATTAAAACGTTGTACCAGCGACTCGGTTCTGCATACGCCGTAGCCGCCAGGGGGTTGGTTCCGAAGAACCAGCACATACGAAGAGGGTAGGGCGTTTCGCGTTCGCCATAGCGCAGCAACGAGTCAGGATGGGCGCTGGCGAACGTCATGCGGAAGCCGTCCCATTCGGGATCGACGGCGCGTTTTGCCCAAAGTTCGGGACCCAGCGATTGAAGCGCGTTGCTCTGCCATTTTCCGAGGTAAGGGGAAGGTGTCGCAAGGGTGATGCCACCGGGCACGTCGAAGTAGCCGCAAATAGCGCCAATGCTCATTACCGCATAAGCACCTTGGGTAGCGTTTTTGGCAGTATCGAGCGCAAGGCCCCATAAAATGCTCGAGGGCTTTGAGTTGGCAAAGGCACGGGCTGCGCTGATGATGATGTCGCGTGGGACCCACGAAACATCTTCGGCGCGCTCGGGCGGATACTCCTGTACGCGTTCGCGAAGATCTTCGAATCCATAGCACCAGTTCTCGACGAACTCGTGATCGTAGATTTCTTCGTTGATAATCACGTTGAGCATCGCCAGAGCAACGATGGCGTCTGTGCCGGGCCTCAGCTGCAGGAAGTATTCAGCGTGTGCCGCAAGCCAGGTAACGCGGGGATCAATGACGATAAGCTTCGTCCCCCTTTTCATAAGGTCGATGACGGCGTGGCCGAACAGGCCATCGCCGTTTGAGTAGAGCGGGTTCTTGCCCCAAACCATGATGTACTTCGGTACCTCATAGCGCGGGTCATCATAGCGGTCGGGGAAGAACGCCGCATAGTCCAACTCGGGATAGCCGCCGCCGACGATGTAGTCGGCTACCGCGGTGCGGGGGCCGTAGCACGAGTAACCGCTCATCGTGAAAGTCGCATTTGGCGAGCCCAAGGCAGAATAGGTGAAACCGAAGCAATACTCGTTGACCTCGCGACCTGTGCCCTGAAGGCCGATGATGGACTCGGGCCCCCATTCCTCTTTGACATGGTTTACATGCATCTCGATAAGATCGAGCGCGTCGTCCCAAGAAATCTCCTCCCACGTATCTTTGCCGCGATCCTTGGGGTCGCGCACCAACGGATGGAGGATGCGATCTTTATGGTAAACGATTTCTTTCAGGCTGAGACATCTCGGGCACAAGCGGCCCTGCGTGATGGGGTGCTCCGGATCGCCTTCCACTTTTGTCAGCTCGCCGTCAACGGTTGTGAGCTTGAGACCGCATCCAACGGGATGGCATCCCGGAGGAGACCACGCACAGGCGCGGGTGACGACGACTCCGTTGCTTTCCTCTCTCCATTTTTCTCCCATGCAAAGCTCCTCTCTCACTCGTCTTCGGGTTCGTTATCGCAAAGCTCATTTCGGCCGCGATGGACAACCCCTATGAGTCAAGTGTATGAGCAGGATTTTTACAGCGCTCCTTACAACGTCTCTAAACTATGCGGAGAAAGTGACATAACGCCCAGTTTGTCACAGGAAAGCTGTCGCCTATAGGATGCCTGACAAGATAGTCTTGTAAGACGACTTTTGTGTTAGTTAATCGAGGAGGTCGATAAGGTAGTTGGGAATGCAGTTGTAGCAAATTTTTGCGAAGAAGGGAGGCTTTGGGCGCATGCCGCGCATGCACCAAGAAATGAGCGTGCGATAGTGGGTGTTGATGTATTCGTCAACGCAGTACGTCGTTTCGCTTGTCACTAAGATACCGAGTTCGGCGATGCATGCAAGAAGGCGCTCCTTGCTGAACCTGAAGCGTGATACAACATCAATGTCGTGCGGATTCAAGGTGAATGCATTGCAGAGATAATCCTTTTCCTCGTAAAGGAAATACACCTGGTTGATAAGGCTTTGGCGCCAATCCTCGCGTGAGGCGATGGCTTTGAAATAGAGTTCCTCACTTAAGTTGAGATACCAATAGGCGATGTCGTATTTTGACGAAAAATGCGCATAAAAGGTCTGGCGGGAGATGCCAATGGCGCTGCAGATGCTTTTTACCGAGATATCGTCGATCGGGCGGTCAATTGCGTGCAGAGCTTCTAAGTTGACTTTGTCGTTTTGGGTCAATAGTAAATACCCTGTCAAAAGAACCCCCTTCCAGAGTCCGTATCAGTCATACGTGAGCTCGATGGTATCGCGGTCGAGGGCCTCGATGAGAGGCGTCGGCATGCACTCGGTAAAGTAGCGGGTCGTCAGGTCGGGTGGAGTGGGCATGTTCTCCAGACACCAGTCGACTACGAACCTGTTTCCGCTGAAAGCGAAATACTGCGCGTAAAACCTCAGGTCGTCATCGATTGAGAGATGCTTGTAATCGCGCAGCGTCTTTATGAACTCGTCGCGGCGATGTTCGAGCTGAAGTTCAACGCTCGGCTTGTTGGGGGTGTTTGAGAAAGCGTACCTCAAATGACGCTTCTCACTATATAAAAGCGAAAAGTATCCGCGTACGCCCGTGTCCCATTTAAGCGAGCGGCCGATTTGGATCAAGTATAGTTCGGCGGCAAGATCGAAAAGCCAAGAGGCGATTGCATATTTCGAGTCGAAATGCGTATAGAAAGTAGGGCGCGAAATATGGCAGTTCTTACAGATTTGACTGACCGTAATTTCTTCAATCGGGCGGTCAATTCCGCGCAGAATCGCAAATTTTGTCTGCTCTTTTGCAGGAAGAAACACATACTTGACGTTATCCATGGCGCCTTCCTCTTACATTGATCGAGGCTCTGTTAGGCTGCTTCTGTAGTCACAGAAAACTTAAGGCTCATTTTACGGTTATCTGCAAGCATTCTTCCAGTCAAGCTAGTAACGCCCTCGAATGTTTGCTGGAGTTTTCGGGCCTGTAACCAAACCCAGCGCTAGCTATTCTGCGCCACTCCAGGCTTACTGATCGTCTTTTTTCCGCTGCGTACAATTTTGCCCCCGATTTGGCTCACCGGTTTTTCATTGAAAGAGACGCTCTCTCGCGTAAGAACGGGCATTTCCTTCGCCCATCCTTTGAACTTACCGCATCTTCCGCACATCATGCATGCATAGCCGCACATGATAATCTCCCGTCAGTATGAGCATGGGCAGCTGCTGTGCCAGTCGTCACGATTTTGCGCTGCTGATCCCGTGTGACAGGTGCTGCCGGCTCGTTTAACAGGTTGCGCAACCTCTCGGGCATGCAGGCGCTGAAATACTTTTTGAAGATTGCTGGCGGGTACGGGGTATTGCTAAGGCACCATTCGACGATCAAGGCCTCGCCCGTGAAGACGTAGAACCTTGCAAAATAAAGAAGCTCATCATCGATATGAGCCTTCTTAAAGTCTTGCAGCGTTTCGATCACCGTTTCATAACGAATCTTTAAGCGCTTTTCTACAGCCCTCACATCAGGATTCTCCGCAAAGGCGAACTTCAAATAATCGTGTTCCTCGTAGAGCATGGACAGAGCGAGCTCATGGCCCTTTGTCCAAGAGAGCGAGCGCCCGATTTCTCCCAAATAAAGTGAGTCGATCAACCCGAGGAACCAAAAGGCGATATCGTATTTTGATGCGAAATTGCGATAGAACGTTTGACGAGATACGCCGCTAGCTTGGCATATTTCGCTGACCGTCAATTTGTCGACAGGTTTGTCGAGCGCGTGGAGTATGCGCAACCTCATCTCTGCGTTGCTCGGAAGAAAGATGTAACGCATAAAGTTCACAGCCCCTTTCCTGCAAACATCGTGTGTCTTTAATTCTATAGAGAATCTTGCTGTTGTTGGGTTGACAAACGCCCCAAAATGTCACGCTCGAAAAGGCAAATAAACACTCGTTAAGCGGGATGCCGGGGCTTGAAAATCAGGCGAATCTTACAAAAGGCGCCAGAGTGTCTAATCGTTTTATATGGGAATCGTTTTTTGGAAATTGCTTATTAACGCAGCAGGTTTCTATCTTCTTATTGCAAGGAAAATTTCAACAAAGAAGAGGGGGTTTTATGCTTTTCAATTATGACGAGTTTCTCGAGTCTATTGACCGAGAGGCTTACCACGAGGGGGAATGGCGTTGGGAGGAAGACGGATACGAGGTAACTCGCACCTATCCGTATTCCGCCCCCGGTTGCCACAATTCCTGCGGGCTTCTTTACTATACCAAAGACGGCAAGCTGGAGCGTGTCGAGGGCGACCCGCTGGATCCGTTTGCGGGTGGCAAATTGTGCATGCGATGCCTTGACCTGCCCGAGGTGGTTAACCATCCTGAGCGCATTAAGTATCCGATGAAACGCGTCGGCGAACGGGGCGAGAACAAGTGGGAGCGCATCACGTGGGACGAGGCGGGCGAGATCATCAAAGCAGAACTTGCTAAGCTTGACGCGCAGGGCTACGGCCGTGAATCGATTTTCGTGGGTAGCGGTACTGGGCGCAACGTCATCTGGCAGGTTCCGCTTATCGGTGTCGCTCTCGGCACGCCCAACGTCGGACCGCTGAATCTGACCGGGCAGTCGTGCTACGCTCCTCGCGTTTGCGGCACCGCCGCTCCGATGGGCGACTATCCGATCGTTGACGCATCGATGACGAGTCCTGACCGATATGCAAACGTAGAGTGGCGCAAGACGGATATTTTAGTCGTATGGGGCAACGAACCGCTGAAGTCCAACGCCGACGGCTACATCGGCCACTGGCTTCTTCCGGCGATCCAGATGGGGACGAAGATCATCTCCGTCGACCCCGTTCTCACGTGGTGGGGGGCCCGCGCCGAGTACTGGTTGCCGGTTCGGCCCGGTACAGACTGCGCAATGGCTCTCGCCTGGCTGAACGTCATCATCTCCGAGGATCTCTACGATCACGAGTTCGTCGACTGCTGGTGCGCATATTTTGAGGAGCTGGCAGAGCACGTAAAGCAGTTCACCCCTGAGTGGGCGGCTGAAATTTGCGGCGTCCCGGAGGAAGATATCGTTGGAGCTGCCCGCCTGTACGCCAACGCTAGTCCCGGTGCCATTCAATGGGGTCTGGCTTACGACACCCAGGTCGCATCAATGGAGCTCACCCTTGCGGCAAGCGATATCATGGCTATTTGCGGCGACATCGATGTTCCCGGCGGTGCGGTTCTTGTTCACAATTCATTCGAGATCAATGCAGGCTATGCGTTGACTGACATGTATCTTCCGAATGCCGACAAGAAGCTCACCATCCGCGATCTGGGCTACGAGGGCTTTCCGTTTATGGGATCCCCTGATCCTGACGCGGTAAACATAGCGATGGAGGCTGGCAAGCCGTATCCGATCAAAATGCTTTGGACCCAGAGTTCGAACGCGCTCTCGTGTATGTCATTTGCGGCTCCGCGCACATATGAAACCGTTAAGAACGCTATTGATTTCTGCGTGTATGCAGATCCGTTCATGACTCCTTCAATGGTGGCCTTCGCCGATCTCGTTCTGCCCGTCGCTATGACCACCGAGCGCAATTCTGCGCGCACGTGGTGGGAGCCCGTTCGCGCAATGAAGAAGGTGACTTCGTTTTACGAGGCGAAGTCCGATGAAGAAATCATTTGCTGGCTTGGCAACTTGCTCTCACCCGAGATATTCAAGCGCTGGCCGACTGCGGAGGATTTGATCGAGGATTACCTACGTACTGGTCTTGCCGCACGCGGTGAAGACGGCGAAATCGTCAAGGCCGTATTTGTTGCGGCGCTCGATGATGACGATGCCGGTCTCAACGAGCGTAAGGATAGCGAAGATGAACGCACCCTCTTCCGCGCGAGCGAGGAAGGGATCGCTTTATTCGATGACTTGGTCCAGAACAGCTGCGGCCATCGATATTGGGATTGGAACGGCACTTATCGCAAGTATGAGAAGGGCCTGCTGCGTCCCGACGGCAAAGTTGGCTTCAACACGATAAGCGGCCGCATCGAGCTTGTTCCTCCTACATATCGGGTATGGGGTATCGATCCGCTGCCGACCCACTCAGAGAACATTCAGAGCCAGAAATGGTTCAACGATCCCGAGTTCCGTAAAGAGTATCCGTTCTATTGCGTTAACGGTGCCCGCTCTTATGAGTTCTTCCACTCCGAGCACCGACAGCTCGAGACAATGCGCGAATTCCATCCTGATCCGCTCGTCAAAATCAATCCCGAGACGGCCAAAGAATACGGTCTCAAAGACGGTGATTGGATCTGGATCGAGAATCCCGATGGCCGCTTCAAACAGCGCGTGAAGATCTTCCCCGGCGTGAGCAAGTGGTGTGTCTCGGCCGAGCACGGCTGGTGGTTCCCCGAGCAGCCTGCCGAAGAGCCGTACTTGTTTGGCACATTCGACTCGAATCCGAACAATATCACGCACGTTATGGAAACGGGATCGGGCGGTGTTGGCGCTCCCCGAAAGAATGTCTGTTGCAAGATTTACAAGGTCCAAGAAGGCGACACCATGCCTGGCGAGCAGATCACCCGCTTGGGCGGCTTCCGTGATTACGTCGCCGGCGAAATGTAGGAGGAAGCGGAAATGAAGGGAATTCTCGTCAATTACGAGTATTGCACCGGCTGCCACAGCTGCGAGGTGGCCTGCAAGAAGGAGCTCGGGCTTCCTAAGGGTGAGTACGGCATCAAGATCGATGAGTTCGGCCCAGTGAAGATCACTGTCGGCCCGAAAGCAGGCAAGTGGGAATGGGCGTTCTTTCCCATGGTCACGAAGTCATGCGACTTGTGCGAAGGCCGTATCGCCAAAGGCAAGATGCCCATGTGCGTCCAGCACTGTCAGGCGTGGTGCCTGGCCTATGGGGAAGTCGAGGATCTGGTCCGCAAAGTGGACGGCAAGACTCGCTATGCATTGTTGGTTCCAGAACAATCATAAAAGCCTTGCGATCAAAAAAGGAGATGGTGCGTTGTGGGAGAGCCTAAAAAAAAGATGCACTACGCATGGAAGGTATTGATCGGCTTGTGCTTCCTCGGCGTAGGCGGTTTTCCGTTGATTTTCAACCTCGTTGGTGTATACATGGTGCCGGTGAGCACTGCCATGGGAATGGATATGGGCAGTTTTGCAATGTTCTTGACCATAGAGGCGGTCGTTGCATTGTTCGTTATTCCAATCGGCGGCCGATTGTTCAAAACCAAACATGTCAGTTTAGTGATGACTGCGGGCATCATTTGCTGCGTGATTGGCGTTCTGGGCTTCACGATGGCAAGTCAGCCATGGCATATGTACGTCATCGGCGCAATTCTGGGTTTGGGCTGTCCGTTCATATTCGGGCTTCCGCAAACCGTTCTCATCGGTAATTGGTTCGGAAAGAAATACCAGGGTCGTATGATGTCGATCTGCATGGCTTGTTTGGTGGCCAGCCCGATTTTCTGGGCGCCGATCTTCACCATGATTCTCAACACCTTCGGGTATCACGTTACTTACATAATTAACGCCGCTCTTATCGCAATTCTCTGCCTCCCTTGGGCGATTTTCGTGTTCCGCAGGGCTCCCGAAGATATGGGTATGGAACCTTACGGCGTCAATGAGGAGGCAGGCGGCAAGAGCGCGCTTGAGGAAGAGAACGATCTCAAGGTTGGTATCACTCCCGGTGCCGCAATGAAGACCCTCCCGTTCTGGGCTATCTTGCTCGCTGCGTGTTTGATCTGCTTCGCAATGGGCTATCAGAACTACTCCGTGCTTCTTGCCGGCTCCTACCTGCCTAGCCTAGGCGAGGCAGGTGCGGCTATGTTCGGAGCCACTATGATCTCCACGTTCTCGATCGGCTCGCTGTGCGCAACGTTCCTGTTTGGCTTCCTGCTTGACAAGGGTTGGTTCAAGCAGACCTTCGTCCTGTTCCTGGCTCTGTTCGTTATCGGCATGGTGTGCTGGTTCACGCTGCACAATGAAATCGGGTTGCTAGTTGGCGCCTTCTGCCTTGGCACTCACAACGGCTTGGCAACAGTAGGCTTCCCGCTGGCCCTTCGCCGCCTGTTCGGCGGCAAACATTATTCCGTTACTTATTCGTACGTCAATATGTGCAGTTCGACCGTCGGCGGTTTCAGCTCGTCGATTCTCGGCTTCATTTTTGCAGCGGTTGGAGGCATACAAGGCATGCTCGTCTTTGGCATCGGCCTGGCAATCGTTATTGCGATCTGTGCGCTTATTGGCGTATCCTTCATCGGCAAGATTCCGTGGCCAGAGGATAGCAAGGCAGCTGAAGCATAAACTCGGGGGTGCGGCAAGAAACCCTGGAGATAGGTGAAGGGGTTGCCGCATCTGCCCGATGTCGTTAGGCGACGATTTATACACCGGTTAGGCAGTTATTGGAGCGGCCTATCTATCCAATGAGCAGCGCTTGATCAGATAGGCCCTTCCGTATGCTGTTTGGCGCTTATATGCACGCAACTGAATCAAAGAGGAGCGCCCTCTTGCAAGACGATGCTTCGAGGAGCGCATGAGTGCGTATTAGGGGGGGAAAGTGACTGTTGGGGGAAAGCAAATTCATTATGCATGGCTCATCTTTGTAGGATGCTGCCTTTTAACAATTGGCGGCTTTCCGCTCGTATATAGCTTGCTGGCCGTATATCTGCTTCCAGTCTCTTCGGGCCTTGGAATCAATACGGCAGATGTGTCGATATGGCTGTCTGCCGACGGTTTAGCCGCATTGGCTGCAATGCCTCTCGCAGGTTATCTGTTGCAAAAAAAGAACATCAACGTATGCATGACGGTTGGTGCATTGCTGACTATCGCTGGTATCGCTGGCTTTGCGTTTGCTGCGAACGCATATCACTTCATCATCTGCGGCCTGTTTATTGGCTTTGGTATGCCGTATCTGTTCGGCCTTGCAGAAGTGATGCTCATCGGCAACTGGTTCGCCGTCAAGTATCAAGGCCGGGTGCTGGGCATATCCATGGGCTGTCTCGGTCTTGCTGTGGCGGTTTGGTCGCCTCTGTTTACTTGGCTGGTCCAAAACCTCGGTTTCCAGACGACTTACCTCATTAACGCTGCCTTGGTGGCGGTTTTGATCCTTCCCTGGACACTGTTTGTTTTTAAACGAGATCCTGCAGACAAGAATCTTCTGCCTTATGGCGTCGAAGAAGGCCATTCGGATGATGCCCTCGAAGCAGACGCACACGTGGGGATGAGGCCGGGCAAGGCATTTAGGACAGTCGGCTTTTGGATGGTGTACATTGCCGCCTGCACTACCAGCATCGGTATGGCATTCGACAACCATCAGCCTTCAATCGCTATCGAGTTTCTGGCCCCCGATGTCATGAGTGTGGATGCTGCGGTCTCCTTCAGCGGATGGCTGCTTTCTTGCTATGGCATCGGGCAGGTTGCGGGGACTTTTGGCTTTGGGTGGCTGCTCGATCGTATGAAGATGAAGCCTGTATACGGGCTCTTTCTTGTTATGTTTGCGGCAACATTTGCGGTGTGGACGTTTTGGCATTCTCAGGCAGGCCTCGTTGCGGCGGCGCTGTTGCTCGGTACGCATAATGGTCTCGCTACAGTTGGTTACCCATTGCTCATACGTCGCCTGTTTGGAGGAAAATACTATTCGCGAATCTACTCTATCGTCAACATGAGTACAGCTTTCCTTGGTGGGTTGGCCACAACGCTCGTGAGCCTGAGCTACGATGCTTTGGGCTCCTACGCAAACGTCATCATGGTCGCATTCTGCCTCATTTGCTGCATTGCGGTTTGCAGCTTTGTTGCAATGTCCCGCATTGGGAAATACAAATGGGAAGACGATGGGTGCGCTCCTGCTCTGCAGCAAGTTTAATAAATTGATAGTTCATTTACGTATCGAAGTGAGAATCGTGCAAGCTAATCAGAGGGGTTTTTGAAAAACTGTTAGAAATCTATTGATCTCGGCTAGGATCAATCGGCTCAACCCAAGACCGTTGAAAAAGGTATCTTCTTTTGTTTTGCTTTGCTCTGCCTTAGAGGAAGGGCGGGTGCGCCTACAACTCGAAGATGATGTTCAAAGTTGCCCGCTTCGTTTACGCAAACGGTGTCTACTCGTCGTGTAAGACAGGGCGGGTCGCGCCCGAGAGTGCCTGGTTCATGTCGCTCTCGGGCATGTTTCCGCTCGCCGCAACACAGGGAAGCTGTTCGAGGCTATTAACGGGAAAACTCCGCTATGGTGGTCGTGTTCCCGGCATAAGACCCTGTAGCCTTTTTGTCTGTAAAACCAAAAAGACCGGAACCATTGCAAGTTCCGGTCTTTTCTCGCCAGAAGACTTTTTGGTAAAGCCCCGTTTCGGCTGATACAGCTCCCTTTTCGTCGTCACATCTGCGCGCCGAGGGCGAAGGCCTGGGTGATGCCCGCCCCTGTGATGTCGACGACGAACAGGCATGACGGGTCGTCGAGCACGGAGTCGGGGACGATTTTGATTATCGTCGCCCGCTTCGTCTCGCCGGGCTCGAACGACAGCGCGCACGGGTTCGTGCCTTTGAGGTTCTCGCCCCCGTCACCGAAGTAGAGGGCTTCGTTGAGGGCGTTGAACGTCGCGTTTCCCTGTCCGTCAACGACGGCGAATTCGCCTAGACCGAGTTCGCGCAACCGCTCTGAGTTCAGCGGCAGTTGCCGGGCTTCGGCGGCCTCGTTCGTCACGTCCATGGTGACGGTCGCAAACGAGAAGCCGTCGCTGATCTCGTGCGTTTCCTCGTCGATGCGGTAGCCATGCACCTGCTCGCTGATCCGGTTCGCATAGGCTGCGTCCGTCTCGCCCAGGACGTCTTCCAGCGCGAGCGCCTTCGGCAGCGTTCGCGTGCGCTCCACGGCGGGAAAGGATAGGGAGAACGAGGCCGTGCTGCCGTCCTCGCCCGACACGAGCGCCTGATCGCCGGGCTCGAGCCGCGCCCCTTCGGCGACGGCGAGCGCATGGCCGTCTCGCTGCGCCGGCTTGACGACGGGTTGACGGTCGAGGGTCATGGCCGGCATGACGGTTGCAGCGTATTCGTTGGCTTGGGACAGGTCGCCCGCAAACGGCTCGTTGCTTGTTTCGACGACGATACCGTACAGCGTGTGCACGAAGGTTTCGCCTTCCCTCAGGCTCTCGCGGTCTTGAACGATCTCGGGCGCTACCTGTTGTCGCATCCCTCCCAGGCTTTCCGTGCTTGCGGGAACGGTTTTCATGTCGGCAGCGTGCAGCTCGATGACTTGCGTGGTACAGTGGCCGTCCTCGAACGTGACGGTGACGGTGAGCGTTTGGCCGTCGAAGAGGTCGACAGCGGTATCGAAGGGAAACATCCCCGCTTCCTCGTCGTAGTCGTCGTTCGTCCATAGGCCGAAGCTCGTGGTTCCATCGGCTATGCCGGGTTCGTCGGCGCTGGTCACGTCGATGGTGGAGCCGAATATCTTAGCAAGGTTGACGCCGACGAGCTTACCGTGCGAACCCTCTGACACGCCGCCGGGCTTGCCTATGGGCACAACGTTGTCGTATGCGCTGAAGTACGTTCCCGTGCCGCGCTTCGTCGGTTTCCAAGAGAGGGCCTCGGTCCACTTCTCGGGTTCCTCCCCGGTTGTGCAAAGCTCGGTGGTGAAACGATACAGGCGGCCGTGCGTGACGTTCATCTGCACGCGGGCGATGCCTTCGCCTTCAATGCTGAACAGACAGCCGGTGTAGAACCCTTCGGTTTTGTACCGCTCGCCTTCGTACAGGCCATTGCTTAGGTCGCGGTCGAAGACGATCATGTCGTTCTCGCTCGGCTCGAGGGCTGTTGACCGGTCCGATGCCCAGGCCTGCACGGAGAACCCGCAGCGCGCGGCCGCCTCGTCAAGGGCGATGGAGGACGTTGCGGAAGGCCCGCCGTGCAGCGCGGAGGTGAGCGCCGGCACGCCGGCCACGACGAGGGCGCCGGCCACGAGGCAGGCGGCGGCGGGCAGGGCCCAGCGGCGGGCGAGGGCCGCGGCTCCGGGCGCGCGCTTAGCCGGTTGGGGCCTGCGGCGGGTCGGGCGCTTGGCCGGCGCGGCATGCGTCCGTGCGTCGCGCTCCTCGCTGCCTGCGGCGTCGGCCCGCAGGGCTTCGGCCACGACGCGGTGCTTCAGTTCCTGCGATGCCTTGATGTTCCCCTGCGCAGCGGCTAAGCGCTCGCGGAATTCCTTCTCGTTCATAGGTGCGCTCCTAAGTCGATCTTGAGGGCCTTGCGTGCGCGATGGAGGTGGGATCGGACGGTGGCGGGTCGCTCGCCGGTGATCTGGGCTATCTCGTCGGTTGCGTATCCTTCGTAATAGTGCAGCAGCACGGCCGTGCGCTGCTTGACGGTCAGGCGCGCGAGGGCGGCTTCCAGCTCGTCGTCGCGCTCCTCGCCGGTTTCCGCTTCGGGCTGCGCGGACAAGCGCTCCATGCTCTCGTCGTCGAGCTCGGCGCGGCGCTTGTGCCACGGACTGCGCCGCAGATCGTGGCAGCAGTTTACGGTCACGTGCAAAAGCCACGCCTTCAGATGCTCGTCGTCGCGGAAGCGTTTACCGCTCTGGTGCAGGCGCAGGAACACGGTCTGGAGCACGTCCTCGGCATCGGCGCGGTTGCCCGTGCGCCTCGCCGCCAGCCCGTACACCGTGTCGCCCCAGCGCGCGACGGCGTCCTCGAGCCGCGCTGCCGCCTCGCGCGCCGGCGCGACGCGCTCGTTGTCGGATGCGCCGATGTCCGCGGCGTTGCGGGAAACGCGTTCGCGAGCGTCTTCGCCGTGCGGGGGCCGCGCCGCGTCCGGCCGTCCCCGCGTTGCGACGCCGAAGCCCGCAGGCAGCGCCATCTCTGCTGATTCGTCCATGTCCCATCTCCTTTCCCCATGAACACGGAGAAGGGGTTGCCTTTTGTTGCGGTTTTTGAAAAAAGCCCGGCAGTAGGTTCCGACCATGCGCAGAACCTACTGCCGGGCTGCAAGGCGGCCCGCTGCCATCCGTATCGCAACGGCCGCTTCGCTTTGCGCAGGCGTGCGTCCTACAGCGAGGCGCCCAAGGCGCGGGCCTCTTCGAGGGCGGGGTTTTCGGCTATGTCGCCCACTCGGTACACCCCTCCCACCAGCACGCGGCCCAAGTCGCGCCAGCCCATGCGCTCGCACAGCGTCTCGTAATAGGAAACGATGGGGGAGAAGTTGCGTTCGGTGTCCTCTTCGGCGGGCATGAACAGCACGCAGCCCTTGCCGCCCGCCTCCTTAGCCGCGGCCGCCGCAGCCTCGCCGCCTGCCGCGGCGGCGCGCATGCCGGCCTCCATGAGCGCGAACAGGCGGTCGAGCACGGCCTTCATCTGCGCCGTGAAGCTCCAGCAGTACATAGGCGAGGCCAGCACCACCACGTCGGCCGCGCGGTAGGCGGCGTAGACGGCGTCCATGTCGTCCTTCTGCACGCAGGGGCTGTGCACGTCGGCGCCGCCGCCCAGGCAGCCTCGGCACGGCGCGATGTCCATGAGCGCCACGTCGAAGCGCGCGATGGTGCCGCCCGCCTGTTCGGCACCTTCCGCGAACGCGTCCACGAGCGCCGCCGTGTTCCCCTCGCGGCGCGGGCTTCCGTTCAGCACCAGCACGTTCTTCCCCATGGTCTGCCTCCTTGTCGTCATCCGCTCTCTGCAGCCGATTGTAGCGTGTCGAACCGCCCCGCCTTCCGACTTTTTGTAAAGCGTATAACCGTTCGAGCTCGGTTTCCTGAGACGGGTTCTCACGGTTGCATGGATTTCCGTCTTCCGCTGTTAAACCACCGTTGACACGTCCGTTCGCTTCTGTGGAGCGCCAGGCCGCCATCAGGCGCTATGCAGAGGTGCATAACGGTGGTTTATCAACGGAGAAGGGGGAATCTTGGCAGAAAAACCGAGTTCAGGGAATGGGAAGTGCTTGCCGGTTCGCTTTTTGATGATCGCCGAATCGTGTGACCTGGGATTTTCTAAAACCCTCATCGCGAAAGGTCACGAAACGGCCCGAACCGATTCCCTGAACTCGGTTTTTGTGCCAAGATTCGGATCTTCCGCTGTTAAACCAATATTGACATAGTCCCTATTTCGGGACAGCAGAAAAGGATCCCCGCCCTATGATGCGACCGTCGACGAAGCATCCAGGAGGAGGATCCATGGACCGGATTATAGACCAGATCAAGAGAATGCCCCTCGCGGAGAAGCGCGAGCTGGCCGGCGCGCTCAGGTCGGCGATAGCCGACGACCTGGCCGCCTGCGCGCGCGACGAGCCCGACCGGTGCCCGAGGTGCGGGTGCCCGGCCTTCGTGCGGAAGGGCCGCGACGCGTCCGGCGCGCAGCGCTGGCTGTGCCGGGGCTGCGCGCGCACCTTCGGCGCCAAGACCCTCGGCCTGCTCGGCCGCTCCAAGCTGCCGCCCTCGGCGTGGATGGGGTTCGCCGCCTGCATGGCCGACGCGCTGCCCCTGCGCGAGACGGCGCGACGCGTCGGGACGTCTCTCTACACCGCCTGGTACATGAGGATGCGCGTGTGCGAGGTCATGGGGCGCAGGCTGCTGCCCCTGCGAGGCGAGTCCTTCGAGGTCGACGGGACGTACTTCCACGGGTCCCTGCCGGGCGACCATGCGAGGTCGGGGTGGTTCGGGCTCGGGCGGGAGCCCCACCGCACCGGCCACGACGCGGGGTCCGCGGGACCGGGCAAGAAGGCGTGCGTCCTGTGCGGGGTCAGCGAGCTCGGCGACTGCTTCTGCGAGCTCGTCGACGGGGCCGAGGACAAGGCGAGCGCGTCCGTCGTCCTGGGCGCGAGGCTGCCCG
>NZ_PPTR01000017.1 GCF_003339845.1 Gordonibacter sp. 28C | reverse complement strand
AATACGAGCGTCGGTTTGACACTGCTTGTCGAGATCAGAGATCAAGTGAAGATAGATAGGCTCAAGCTGGAGCAAATCTCTGGCCTGAGCCTTTATTGCCTCTTGACAATGTTCTACTCATATTAAAAACCGGCCGAACGTTTCCGTTCGGCCGGTCGGCGTGTCATGGAGCGGACGACGGGGTTCGAACCCGCGACCCCGACCTTGGCAAGGTCGTGCTCTACCAGCTGAGCCACGTCCGCATGAAAGCGATTCGGTGCATGTCCGCCCTCCGGGGAGGAGCGAATGGAGGCGACGCCCGGATTCGAACCGGGGGTGAAGGCTTTGCAGGCCTCTGCCTTACCACTTGGCCACGTCGCCGTGCTGCAGCGATATTGTCAAGAAAAGGCCGGCCAAAACTGTTGAGTATGACCGGCCTCGTGCTGACGATGGAGCGGACGACGGGGTTCGAACCCGCGACCCCGACCTTGGCAAGGTCGTGCTCTACCAGCTGAGCCACGTCCGCATCGCGAGGAAATATGATACTGGAACGCGCCTGCGCGCGCAAGGGCTAATTTGAGAAATTTGCACCTCTTCGCTGGCGTCGCCGCCCGAACGACCGGCCGCAACGCGAGCGAAGAGGTGCCGGGGCGGGGCGGGGCCTGCGTTGCCGACGTCTTCTCGATGTCATGGTCCGCGACGGACGTCGAGCTTTTGGCGTGAGAAGGAACGAGTGACGAAAAAGGGCCTCGCAATGCGAGGCCCTTCATGAATTCCGTGGTGCGCGATGCAAGATTTGAACTTGCGACCCCCACCGTGTCAAGGTGATGCTCTCCCCCTGAGCTAATCGCGCACGCTCTCAAGCTGCGAGAACGTTTCCGTTCCAGCAAGCAGATAGTCTACCAGATCGCAGGCGTCTGTCAAAGCATAATTTTGAGAAATGGCGCCTTCCCGCGAGCGGAGGCCGAGCGCCGTCGGCCCTTTCGGCTCGCGGGGACGGTGCGTCAGTCCTCGTCCTCGAGCTTCTCGAAGTCGTGGTGGCCGCAGTTGGGGCAAGCGGGAAGCTTTTCCGTGTCGCTCGTTATCCTCACCACGTAGCCGCAGTTCTTGCAGCGGTAGCGTCCTTCGCCCGGCTGGTCGCCCGTATGGAATTCCATGGCGCGCTCCTTTCTTCGCAGCGGTTGCCGACGGTCTGATCCTAGCACGGCGCGCCAGGGGGCGAGTGGCGGGCGGTCAACAGCGCGTCGAGCGTTCGGCGACGCCACGGTACCCTTTCGCCGGCCCCCCGGGACCTTTCTTCCATGCACGTCGCCTCGCGGGCGTTCTCCCTGATGCCGGTCGGGAGGGCGAGCGGCTTTCTCGTGCATTCCGCAGGGGAATGGGGGATAATGGCACCTCGAAGGAGAACGGGACGACACGAAGGCGCGGCTCGAAGCCGCACGGGACGGGGGCGATGGGGCATGGGGGCATCCAACTTCACCGACGAGACGCTCGCAGGCGGCTGCGCCGAGTACCACGAAGCCGTGGAGGGCCTCAAGGCCCGTCACGGCTTCGATTTCGTGTCCATCGGGCTCACGGCGTTCATCGGCGCGGCGCTCAAGTGGGTGTACAGCGCCGGCGCCACCGGCGAGCGCCACCGGCGCATCGTGCTCGCACCCGGCCACGGAATCGGCGGCATCACCATCAAGTCGGGCAAGCCCATGATGTTCACCGACATCGATGAGGAGATCGACCCGCGCGAGTACTCGTCGTACCCCATCGTGTTCGCCGAGGACCTGCGCAGCTTCTGCGCGCTGCCGCTCAAGAAGGGCGGTCGCGTGGTGGCGGTGCTGCTGTGCGCGTACCGTTCGGTGAGCGACCGCCACGAGGAGAGCTACCGCCGGCTCATCGAGGATCTGGACGGCAAGCTGGCCGACTTCGGCGTGGTGTCGGACGATTTCATGGACTTCGAGAGCATAGCCGCGGAGAAGCGCGCCGACTCGGCCTCGAACCCCATCTTCGTCCGCTCGGAGCTCTCCCGTGTCATCGGCGCCCAGGAGGACGAGCGCAAGCGCATCTCGCGCGAGCTGCACGACGGCGTGGCGCAGGAGCTGCTGAGCATCTCGTTCCTGTTCAACCAGATGGCGAGCCATCTGGACGACGAGGGCGCCGGGCTTTTGGCCCAGGCGCGCAACACCGTCGACCGCATCTTGGACGAGCTGCACAACATATCGGTGGAGCTGCGCCCCTCGGCGCTCGACCACCTGGGCTTCCTGCCGGCGCTGCGTTCGCAGGCCGCCGTGTTCGAGAAGACCTACGGCACGGAGATCGTGTTCGAGGGCGGGCTGTCTTGCGAGCGTTTCGACCAAGCGCTCGAGACGCAGGCGTACCGCATTTGCCAGGAGGCCATCCTCAACGCCTGCAAGTACGCCGACACCGAGCGGGTGTTCGTGACGTTGGAGGACGCCGACGGCTGGCTGCATGTGAGCGTGGTCGACCACGGCCGCGGGTTCAACACCGCGAACCCCGAGATCAAGGGCAGCGGCTGCGGCCTGTACGGCATGCAGGAGCGCGCGAACCTCATAGGGGCGAGGCTCACCACCTCGTCGGGGCCGGGCGGCACCACGGTGACGCTCGTGGCACCCATGCGCGTGGTCGAGGGAAAGGAGGTCTCCCGATGATCCGCATCGTGCTGGCCGACGACCACGAGGTCGTGCGGGCCGGGTTCAAGATGATCTTGGAGCAGGACGCCGAGATGAAGGTGGTGGCCGAGGCCGCCGACGGCGCGCAGGCGTACTCCATCGTCGCGCGCGAGAGGCCCGATGTGCTGCTCATGGACATATCCATGCCGCCGGGGCAGAGCGGGCTCGTGGCGTGCGAGAAGATCGCGGGCGACTTCCCGACCACGCGCATCGTGATACTCACGATGTTCGCCGAGCCCGAGTACCTGTTCTACACGTTGCGCGGGGGCGCCGCCGGCTACATGCTGAAGAACTCCACGTCGGAGGAGCTGCTGGCCGCCGTGCGGGCCGTGGCCGGGGGTGGCAGCTACATCCACCCGAAAATGGCCGCCCTGCTCACCAAGCAGCTGGTGGGCGGCGAGGGGGAGGACCGCTCCTACCAGAGCCTTTCGAACCGCGAACTGGAGATACTGCAGCTTCTGGCCAAGGGGTACACGAACAAGGAGATATCCGAGCGTATATTCCTGTCGGTGAAGACCGTGGAGGCGCACCGTTCGAAGATATACCGGAAGCTGGGATTCAAGACGCGTGCGGACCTGGTGTCCTACGCGCTGACGCACAAGCTGCTGGACGTGTGAGGATCCGTTCCTACGAAGGCTCTTGCTCGGTCGGCTTCGCGCCTTTCCCCAATCCCATCGACAGGGCGCGGGTGGGGCAGGCGTCCACGCAGGAGCCGCAGGCCATGCAGTCGCCCGCGCGCACGACCGCGTCGCGCTCGGCGAGCACGGGATCGAGTATGGAAGGGTCGGCCAGGCAGGCCTTGCGGCAGGCGTCGCAGTGGATGCAGGCCGTGCGGTCGTACTTCACGTTCACCAAGCCCGCGCGCCCGATGGCCTCGTAGAAGCCGCCGAGCGGGCAGAGCGAGCGGCACCATACCCGGTGCCCCCAGAACAGCTCGGCCACCACGACGGCCCCGAGCGTCCACAGGCCCGCCACGCTGCCGAACAGGATGCCCTTGTTCACGGCCCCGATGGGCGAGAACGCCTCGAACACGGGGACGCTCGCCACGGCCGACAGCGCGAGCACCGCGAGCGCGATCCACAGCTTCGCGTGGCGCGGCACGGGGGCCTCGCTCACCTTGATGCCCAGTTTGCGCCGCAGCGCGTCGACCAGTTCCAACAGCAGGTTCGTCGGGCACACCCATCCGCAGAACGCGCGGGCGCGCACGAGCCCGTAGAACACCACGACCGGCAGCGCGAACAGCAGCCAGTCGAGTTCGAACGTTTTCGAGGCGGCGACGACCTGAAGGACCCCGAACGGGTCCAGGAGGGAGAGCCCTCCTACGGATGAAGAGGAAAGGCTGCCGAAAAAGGTGAGGTCGGCAGGGGTTGGAACAGGGTCGTCGCCGCCGACGGACACCCCGAACAGGCCCCAGCCGGCAAGAAGCAGCGGCGCTGCGAACAGCAGCACGGCCGCTATCTGCACCGCATGCCGCAGCCAGGACCATTTGAAGTGCGAGGTGTTCGGGGTGCGCTTCATTTAACGGCTGCCTTTCGCAGCGTGGGGTCGTCCTCGAAGTTGGCGTACACCAGGTTGATGCCGGTAACGCCCTCGATGCCGACGAACGTGCTCGCGATGGCGTGCGAGTCGTCGAGGGTCTCGGCCTCGACGGTCACCACGACCTTGCAGCCGTTCGTCTCGTGCACTTCGACGCCTTCGATGCGGCCGAGCTCTTCGGCCGCCCGCGCCGTGGCTTCGGGCATCGTCTCGACGACGAGGCTTGATATGACCATGATGCTCTCCTTGCTTTCAGGTGGAAGGGGCGGCGGAGGGGGCCGCCCCTTTCGAAGGGAAGGGCTTTCCGGGCGCTATCCCTGCACGTGGCACGTGTTGCACTGATCGTGCGTGGGATCGAGCTCCAGCGTCTGGGACGAGCCGTCGACGTAGTGGTCCTCGGGCAGCGCCACCGAGCCGTTCAGCATGGGGTTCGAGCGCTCGCTCGCGCCGTGGCAGCCGTAGCAGCCGGGGGCGCCCAAGCTTTCGAAGCGGCCGTCGTGGCTCGCGGGCATGAGCGGCGGCGCTCCGGCGGGCACGTTCGCGCTCGCGTCGTTCTTCGGCTCGGTGCCCGCGCACCCCGCCGCCGCCATCGTTCCGGTCAGCATCGCGAGCGCGAGGGCGCCGGCAACCAGTTGCTTCCTCATGGCTATCACCCCTCGACCTTCGTGATAGAGACGCAGGTCTTCTTGTAGTCGGGCTCCTTCGACAGCGGGCAGTACGTGTCCTGCACCGCCAGGTTCACGAGCGTCTCCTCGGCGAAGAAGGGCGCGAACACGATGCCCTCCTGCGGCTCGGTGCGGCCGGCCGTGGACGCCTTGATGTCGAACTCGCCGAAGCGCGACTTCACGTGCACGAGGTCGCCGTCGGCCACGCCCAGCTTGGACGCGTCGTTCGGATGGATGTTCAGCAGCGCCTCGGGCAGCGCGCGGTCGAGCTCGGGCACGCGGCGCGTCATGGTGCCGGTGTGCCAATGCTCCAGCAAACGCCCGGTGCAGAAGTAGAACGGGTACTCGTCGTCGGGCGTCTCCGCCGGCGGCTCGTAGGGTCGAAACACCACGGAGGGCTTCATGTTGCCCGACTTGTAGAACGACAGGTTGTTCGCCAGGCCCGGCTTGCCGTACTTCGCCACGCCGACCTCGTCGAAGCCGTCCTCCTGCTTGCCGTCTGCGAAGCGCCAGTGCGTCTCGAGCCACTTGCCGTCCACGTTGCGCACGGGCCACGTCATGCCGTGGTGCGCCAGGTACTCCTCGTAGGGGGCCAGCTGCTTGGCCTCCATCTTCAGCTTCGCGTCGAACGTTCCGTCGGCGTCGTCGTTGATGGCCTTGGCCTTGTCGTTCATCTCGGGGTTCGAGAAGACGCGGTACTCCTCCCACAGCAGGCGGTTCGTCTCGCGCGAGTCGTTTTTGAAGTCGTGCGCGGCCTTGTCGTAGATGAACCCGAACAGGTGGTCGAAGGAGTCCTTGCCGTCGATCTGCTCGCCGTCGAGCACGCGATGCGCCACCTCCATGAACGCCCACAGGTCCCACTTGGCCTCGCCCGGCGGGTCGACGGCCTTCTCGAACACCGCGGAGCGGCGCTCGGCGTTGCCGAACTGGCCTTCGCGCTCCACCCACAGGGCAACGGGCAGCACGACGTCGGCGTACTGGGTGGACAGGGTGGGGTACACCTCGTTCACCACGATGAACGTGTCGAAGATGCCTTGTCTGTCCTCGCCGCGGCCCAGGAAGCGCTGCAGGTTCGGCATGGACTGGGCCCAGTTGTTGTGCGCGGTCCACAGAAAGTCGATGTTGCCCTTCGACATCTCGCGGAATATCTTCACCGTGTGCATGCCGGGCTTCTGGATGGCGTCGAGGTAGCCCTCGGGCAGGTCCCAGATGGCCTCGGTGTAGCGGCGGTGCTGGGCGTTGGCCACCAGCAGGTCGGCCGGCAGGCGGTGCGAGAACGTGCCCACCTCGCGGGCCGTGCCGCACGCCGTGGGCTGGCCGGTGAGCGAGAAGGGGCCGCAGCCGGGACGGGCGATCTTGCCCGACAGCAGGTGGATGTTGTACAGGTTGTGGTTCATCCACGTGCCGCGGTTGTGCTGGTTCACGCCCATGGTCCACAGCGACATGATGTTCTTGTCCGGGTCGGCGAACTCGAACGCGAGCGCCTTCAGGTCCTCCACCGGCACGCCGGAGAGCTCTGACGTGTACTCGAACGTGTAGGGCGCCAGGCGCGCGGCGTACTCATCGAACGTGATGGAGGTCACCGCGTCGACCTTCTGGCCGATCTCGCTGGCGTCGTAGCCGTCGTCGGTGGCGTTGCCGATGTCCTCGGTGCCCTGCTTGAACTGCAGGTGGTCGTTCACGAACGCCTCGTCGTACTTCTTGTTCTGCACGAGGTAGTTCGCGATGCAGTTGGCGATGGCCAGATCGGTGTTGGGCTTGAACAGCATGACGGTGTCGGCGCTGACCGACGTGCGGGTGCGCAGCGTGCCCAGGTCGTAGTGCTTCACGTTCTCGCCCGAGAGCTTCCGGGCCGTGAGGCGCGAGTACAGCATGGGGTGCGCCTCGGCCATGTTGGCGCCCCAGGTGACGAACACGTCGGCGTTGTCGAGGTCGGCGTAGCAGCCGGCCGGCTCGTCGGTCTGGAACACGTTCATGAAGCCCACCACGGCGCTGGCCATGCACAGGCGCGCGTTCGGGTCGACGTTGTTCGACAGCAGGCCGGCCTTGATGAACTTGGCGCAGGCGTAGCCCTCGGTGATGGGCTGCTGGCCGGAGAGCCAGAACGCCAGGCGGGACTTGTCGGCCTTCCACGTTTCCTTGAGCTTGGAGGAAACGAGTTCGAGCGCCTCGTCCCACGAAGCCTCGCGCAGGCCCTCGTCGGTGCCCTTCGTGGACTTGTCCTCGCGGATGAGCGGCTTCGTCAGGCGGTCGTCCCCGTAGAGGATCTTGCCCAGGAAGTAGCCCTTCACGCAGTTGAGGCCCTTGTTCGAAAGGTTCTCCGGATCGCCCGTGACGCTCACGAGCTTGCCGTCCCTCGTCTCGCAGATAACGCCGCAGCCGCAGCCGCAGAACCGGCACACGGCCGTGTGCTTCTGGCCTTCGCCGCCGCCCGCCGCCGCGCCTTCGCCGCCGCTTGCGCAGCCGGTCATCGACGCAAGGCTGCCGGCCGCTGCGGCGCTTGCCAGCGCGACGGCCGTTGCCTTAACGAACGCTCGTCTTGAGATGTCCATGGCACCCCTCCTTCTCTCCCTTTTCGCTCTTCACTCGCTATTCCACCGTTTCCTCGAACGGATTGATGGCTAGGCTCCTTCGCGTGCCCGGTCGGCGAACGCCTCGATGCGGATGGCCACGTTCGGCTCGTCCACCACGCAGCGCTCCACGCACAATCCGCACCCCGCGCACCGCTCCTCGTCGATGACGGGGGCGAACACGGAATGGATGGCGTCGCCCTCGCGCATGCGGTAGTCGATGGAGATGGCCTGGTCGATGAGCGGGCAGGTGCGGTAGCACACCTCGCAGCGCATGCCCTGGAACGCGATGCACAGGTCCTCGTCGATGACGGCCGTTCCCATGCGCACGTCCGCGCGCTGCTCCACGTCGCGAAGCGCCCCGGTCGGGCAGGCGCGGACGCAGGGGAAATCCTCGCATAGGCGGCATGCTTGGGCGCGCGCGTCTATCGCAGGCGTGCCCACGGCGAAACCTTGGTCGCCGGGGGCGGGGAAGAGGGCCAGGTACGGGCACGCCTCCATGCACTTGCCGCACTTGACGCAACGGGCGGAGAAGTCCTTCTCCCCCTGCGCGCCGGGAGGCCGGAGCAGGCTCGCCTCGCCTTGGACGGCGTAGGCAACGCCCTGGAAGGCCACGACGGCCGCGGACAGGCCGGCTACGACGCTGGATAGTCTCATCATTCCCCTTTCCTCACCTAGTATGATGCGCTTGCGGCGAGGTCCTGCCAATCGGGGTAGCCCCGAGGCGGCGAGGGGGAAGCCCCTGTAAAAGGGGAGGGTTTTATACTATAAGTTAACGAGGATAATTGACGTCGAGGCGCCTTACGCGTACAGGCGGATGCCCACGTACACGGCGGTTTCCGGCAGGCCTTTTATGCTGTAGACGCTCGAGAGCCCTATGGCCGACACGCGCCAGTGGTAGGTGCCGTCGCCCACGGCGACCGTGCCCTCTTGGAACGTGTTGCCGGATTCGTCGACGCCCATCTCGCCGGCCGTGGCCGGATCGAAGCCCTCGGAGGCGATGGCCGTCTGCACGGCGGCCTCCACGCTGCCGGAAGAGAAGTCGGCGTACTTGACGCGCATGTCCGCGTAGTCGCCCGGCTCTGCCGTGAACTGCCACGAGCCGTTCAGCAGCAAGGTGGCGTCCGTCGCCGACAGGCTGGACACGTTGCTGTACATGAGGAGGGCCTGGGCCTCGCTCACGTCGGCGGGCAGCTTGATGAGGTCGATCTTCCCGCTCGTGTCGCCGCTCAGGGCTCCCTTGTCGGCCACGCTCCAGCCCGCTTCCGCGAACGCCGCCTTGATGCCCTCGACGTCCATTCCCACGAGCGACGCGAGGTTCGGCAGGCTCTCCATGGAGGCGGGGCGCGCGAGGTTCTGCTCCATCGTGGCCTGCGCGCGCTCGGCCGAATGCGACACGTTGTCTATGACGTTGAACAGGAAGACGCCGCCGATGATGGCGGCGACCAGGACGAACGCGGCCATGACGACCATCTGGGGGCGCGGTGCGTCCAGCGGTCGGGCAAGCGAGCTGCCGTCCAGATAGCGGACGGGACCTTCTCCCGCGTCGTAACCGTTTTTTCGCGCGTTGAAAAACATGAGCGTACTCCTGAGGGGTTTGTGTGCTTTGGGCATTATATCATTGTTCGCAAGGCCTCCGTGGTAGGATACGACCTGCCCATGGGGGAGTAGTTGGCACGGATCAACGTGCGGTGCGTTCAACATCTTGGCGCTGCGGCGTCTGGCGTACCTTAATCAGCGAGACTCATGGCGCGACGCCTGCGCGAGCCGGCGTCGCGCCATGAGTTTTTTTATGTGCTGGAACCTATCGGGCCGGACGGGAGCCCCGCGCAACGGCGGAGGCTTGGAAACGACGAAGGAGCAGCATTGGATCTCTCGATCTTCACGTCACCCGAGGCTTGGATCAGCTTGGTCAGCCTCATTTTCCTGGAAATCGTGCTCGGCGTGGACAACCTGGTGTTCATCTCCATCACCACGAACCGGCTTCCTCCCGAGAAGCAGCACATCGGCCGCAAGCTGGGCCTGGCCGGCGCGCTCGTCATGCGCATCGTGTTCCTGTGCTTCGCGTCCTTCCTCGTGCACATGACCGCCCCGCTGTTCACCATCGACCTGGGCGCGTACGCCCACGGGTTCTCGGTACGCGACCTCGTGCTGCTCATCGGCGGCGGCTACCTTATATACAAGGGCATCGCCGAGCTGCGCGAGACGCTCAAGCTCACCGAGGTCAAGGCCGAGCATTCCGAGGAGCACAAGGCGCTGCACCTCATCTCCCTGCCGCAGGCCGTGGGTACCATCATGGTCATGGACGTGGTGTTCTCCATCGACTCGGTCATCACGGCCGTGGGCATGGCCGACCACCTCATCATCATGATCATCGCCGTCATGCTGGCCGTGTTCCTCATGATGATCTTCATCGACCCCATCTCGAACTTCATCAACGGCCACCCCGAGATGAAGATGCTCGCGCTCACGTTCATCGTGGCCATCGGCGGGTTGCTGGTCATCGACAGCGTGGGCTTCCACACGGGCATTGAGCTTCTGCACATGCCGCTCGAGAAGCTCATCGTGTACTTCGCCATGGTGTTCTGCATCGTGCTCGAGCTCATACAGATGCGCTACAACGCGAACTTCCTCGCCTGGCGCAAGGAGCGCTGGAAGACGGAGACGGCCGCGCAGATCGAGAACGTGCGCGCCGAGATGATGGAGCAGATGGAGCGCGAGGCCGCCGAGGACGCCGCTTCCGACAAGGGCGCCGACGGAGAGAAAGGTTCCGCCCCCGAGCGCATCCAGCCCATCATCATCGGCAACAACGTGTACGTGATGATGCCGATGGCCGGCGAGGACGCCGCCTCGTTCAAGGAGCTCATGGCCACGTCGAGCACGGCCAACGCCTCGTTCGACGCCCCGCTCGAGTTAACCGCGCAGGTGGAGGACGCCGAGCCCGTGTACGAGGAGCCCGAAGGGAAGTAGGGGCCCTTTGTCATCCTGAGCGAGCGAAGCATTCGACAGTCCGGTGGACTGTCGAACTCCCGAGCACGCGGAGCGAGCGCAGGGAGGCCCCGCGAAGCGGGGACGAAGGATCATCGGTAACGGAAGGCCGCCTGCGCTGGAGATCCTTCGGCTGCGGCGGCTTCGCCGCCTCCGCTCAGGATGACGATCGGGGGTGCCTACGCCTCGGCGAAGAGGTCCCAGCCTTCTTCCGAGATGAAGAACCGGGCGGCGCGGCGCATGATGTGGGCGGTGAACGGCGTGGTGAGGCGGGTGGCCTCGCCGTCGTACTGCACCTCCATGGGCGGATCGGCCTCCACGCGCACCTCGCGGGCGCGGTGCAGCTCCAGCGACCCCGTGCGGTCGGGGAAGTCGCCGCCGCGGTCGAGCAGCCCGGCGAGCACGGCGGGGATGAGCTCGAAGGCATTCTGCGCCTTGAGCACCACCACGTCGAACACCCCGTCGCGCGGCTCGTTGCCGTGCGTGACCGTGATGTCGAACTGGATCTTCGAGAAGTTCACCAGAAGGATGCCCAGCCCCTCGCTCTCCACCGTCTCGCCGTCGAGCGTCAGCTTGAACTTCGACGTTTGCGGCAAGGGGTTCGCGATGGCCGCGGACAGGTAGGCCATGGGCCCCAACAGGCGTTTCGCCGGAGCGGCCCCGTGCATGATGGCGGCGTCGTAGCCGGCGCCCGCCATGATGCCGAAGCCGAAGCGCCGACCGTCCACCTCGATCTCGCCCAGATCGAAGTCGAGCGTTCGATCCTCGCGCACGAGCTTCGCCAGCGCATGGGGTTCCAAGGGCGAGGCCAGGTTCGCGGCCAGCAGGTTCGCCGTGCCCGCGGGGAAGGGCAGGATGGGGATGCCCGTGTTCGCCAGCCGGTAGCTCACCGTGGCCACCGTGCCGTCGCCGCCGCTCGCCACGACGGCGTCGAACGCCTCCGCGTCGTCCAGTAAGTCGCGCACGTCGGTGGTGCCGTCGGTCGAGCGCAGGCACACCTCGTCGCCATCGCGGGCGAACGAGCGGACGAAGTCGTACACGGACCCTTCTCCGAAGCCCGATGCCAGGTTGTTGATGACGAGCAGTTTCACCGATTCCCTCCCCGTTCTCTTTGTTATGATGGCATAGTACAACATGAAACGCGGATGACAAGGCAAGGAATCTCGTACATGTATATAGCTACCCAAGAAAACCTCGCGGCGTTCGTCGAGCGTGCGCGCACCTCCAGCGTGCTCGCCATCGACACGGAGTTCCTGCGCGAGAAGACGTACTACGCGCGGCTGTGCCTTCTGCAGATGGCCACCGACGACGAGGTGGTGATCGTCGACCCCTTCGAGATAGACGACCTGTCCGTGCTGGAACCCCTGCTCACGGACGAGGGCATCGTGAAGCTGTTCCACGCCGCCGGGCAGGACTTGGAGATAATCCTGCGTGAGGTGGGCGTGCTGCCGCGCCCCGTGTTCGACACGCAGATCGCCGCGGCGCTTTTGGGCCACACCCAGCAGATCGGCTATGCGGCGCTCGTGCATGCGGAATGCGGCGTGTCGCTCAAGAAGATCGATTCGTTCACCGACTGGTCGCGCCGGCCGCTGTCGGCCTCCCAGCGCGACTACGCGGCCGACGACGTGGTGTACCTGCCGCGCCTGTACGAGGGCATGCGCGCGGCGCTCGAGGAGAAGGGCCGGCTGCATTGGCTCGACCACGACTTCGCCGAGCTCTCGGATCCCGCGCGCTTCGAGACGAACGAGCGCGAGCGCTTCCGCCGCCTCAAGCGCGTGTCGCAGCTTTCGCGCCGCCAGCTTTCGGCCGCTCGCGAGGTGGCGGCCTGGCGCGAGCTGGAGGCGCAGCGCCGCGACATCCCGCGCAAGTGGGTGATCACCGACGAGCAGGTCGTGGAGGCATGCAAGCGCGAGGCCCGCACGATCGACGAGCTGTTCATGGTGCGCGGCCTGTCGGACCGCCTGTCCACGAAGGACGCGCGGGCCGTCGTGTCGCTCATAGCCTCGGCGCTCGACGCGCCCCCCGACACGTGGCCGGAACTCGACCGCTGCTCCAAGAGCGAGCCGAACGTGGACGCCCAGCTCGACCTCATGAGCGCCTTGGTGCGCTTGCGCGCCAAGGAGAACGGCATCGCGTTTCCCACGCTGGCCAGCCACGACGACCTTGCTCGCGTCGCACGCGGCTACCGGGACGGCGTGGACCTTCTGCGCGGATGGAGGCGCGCCATCGTGGGCGACGAGCTGTTGGAGCTTTTGGAGGGCCGGCTGGTTCTGAGCCTCGCCGGCGACGAGCTCGTGGTGGAGCGGCGCGATTGAGCGACGCCGCTTCACGGCGATCCCCGGTTCTTCGGGAAACCCCGTAGGGGCGATCTCCTGATCGCCCGTTCCGGTGCAACCGGAAAAGCAACCGAGGGCCGCGCATCTCGCGCTTCGCGCGAGCGGGCGCTCAGGAGAGCGCCCCTACGAAGGGCGGCGCGGGGACGCGGAGGACTCTGGGCGGCGGCGCGGTGCGGGGCGATTAGCGAAACGATGACGGACGTTTGATGATTCGGCGCTGTTTGCAGCGCGCTTATTGCCGGGTTTCGCGCTTTTGTATAATACAGGTGTACGGTAAAAGCGGCTGAAAGCGGCCGCGGACGCAACCTCTTCGAAGGAGTGGTTTCATCCTATGTTTTTCGGATTGAGCAACGGATACCTGCTGCTGATCGTGGTCACGCTTGTCATCGGCGGCTTCGCCACCTGGTACGTGAACTCGCAGCTCAAAAAATACACGAAGGTGCCCATCTCCAACGGGCTCACCGGCGCCGAGGCGGCGCGCCGCATGCTGTCCTACTACGGCGTGACGAACGTGGCGGTGAACCGCGGCGGCGCGGGGCAGGACTTCTTCGACCCGCGCACGAACTCGGTCACGCTCTCGCCCGACGCGTTCGACGGCCGCTCGATCACGGCCACGGCCACCGCATGCCACGAGGTTGGCCACGCCTGCCAGTACGCCGAGAACTACGCGCCCATGAAGATCCGCAGCGCCATCGTGCCGGTGGTGAACCTGGCGTCGAACGCCTGGATATTCCTGCTCATGATCGGCATATTCGCGAACATCGCGCAGCTCACCACGCTCGCCATCGTCATGTACGCCGTGGTGGTGCTGTTCCAGATCGTCACGCTGCCCGTGGAGTTCAACGCCTCGCGCCGCGCCATGACGTACATGGACACCATCGCGCTGCCGCAGTCCGAGCAGGGCGGCGCGTTCAACGTGCTGCGCGCCTGCGCGCTCACGTACGTGGCGGCGGCCCTCACGTCCATCCTGCAGCTGCTGTGGCTGCTGGGCCAGCGCCGGGACTAGCGGCGCCTTATGGGGACTCAGGGAGTTGGGGGGCGCGCGACCATGGCCGACGCGCTCGAGCGGGCGCGGGCGGCGACGTCCGGCGCGGCCGATGCCCCCGCGGGCTCCGGCGCGGACGGGGCGCCCGTCGCGCTTTCCGTGTCGGCCGCCATGGCGCTCGCCAAGGGCGCGCTCGAGGGCGTGTGCGTGCGCCTGGTGGGGGAAGTGTCCGAGGTGTCGTGCAAGCCGGGATACAAGGCCGCCTACTTCACCGTCAAGGACAAGGGCGCATCGCTGCCGTGCATGATGTGGAACAACCGCTACGAGAAGTCGGGCGTGCGCCTGGCCGTGGGGCAGCTCGTGGAGCTGACCGGGCGGTTCACCCTGTACGCGGCGAAGGGCCGCATGAACTTCGACGTCTTCTCCGTGGAGCTCGCCGGCGAAGGCCGTCTGCGCCAGCAGGTGGCGGAGCTCGCCCGCCGGCTGGAGGTCGAGGGCCTCATGGCCGCCGAGCGCAAGCAGCCCCTCCCGCCGTACCCGCTGACCGTGGGGCTGGTGACGTCGCCGCGCGGCGCGGCCGTGCACGACGTGCTGCGCACGCTGCGCCGCCGTTTCCCCGTGGCGCGCGTGCTGTTGGCGGGCGTGCCGGTGGAGGGTTCCCAGGCGCCGGCGGGCATCGTCGAGGGCATGCGGCAGGTGCTGCGCGGCGGCGCCGAGGTGATCCTCGTGGTGCGCGGCGGCGGGTCGTTCGAGGACCTCATGCCGTTCAACGACGAGGGCCTGGCCCGCGCCATTTCGAAATGCCCCGTGCCCGTGGTGACGGGCATCGGCCATGAGCCCGACACGTCCATCGCCGACATGGTGGCCGACGTGCGCGCCTCCACGCCCACGGCCGCCGCCGAGGCCGTGAGCCCCGCGCGCGAGAGCCTGGAGCACTTGTTCGAGGCGCGGGCGCGCTCGCTTTCCTCCTGCGCCGGCCGTGCTGTGGAAAGGGCCGCCTCCGACGTGCGCCGCTGCGCCACGCGGCCGTTGTTCCGCGATGCGAACCTGCTGTTCGCCGCCGAGGCGCAGGGCCTCGACCTGGCGGCCGAGCGGCTGTTCCGGGCCATCCCCGCGAACCTCGACCGCGACCGCGATCGCCTGGCGCGCGGGCGCGAGCGGCTGGCGCGGGTCATGCCCGTGCACGCGGAGCGCGAGCGCGTCCGCATGGAACGGCAGCGCGACCGGCTCGCGGCCGCAGGCGGTTTCCTCGTGCCGCGCTTCGAGCAGCAGGCGGGGCTTGCCGCGGCGCGCCTGCACGACCTGTCGCCGCTCGCCGTGCTCGCGCGCGGCTACGCCGTGGCGCGCACGTCCGACGGCGCCGTGCTGCGCCGCGTCGAGCAGGCGCCGGCGGGTTCGCTCGTCGACGTCGCCGTATCGAACGGCGAGCTCACCTGCCGCGTGGAGGACGCGCGGCGCATAGACATGTCCGTTGAACCGTGGGAGGAGTCCGCATGACCGAAGAGGCGAAGCCGATCGACGAGCTGACGTTCAGGGAGGCCATGGCCGAGCTGGACGGCATCGTGGGGGTGCTGGAGAGCAACACGCTGGAGCTGGAGGACAGCCTGAAGAGCTACGAGCGCGGCGTCGCCCTGCTCGGGGCGCTGCAAGGCCGCCTCGCGCAGGCCCAGCAGAAGGTCGACGTGCTCATGGGCGAGCTCGTCGGCGAGGCGGACGACGCCGCGCGCGACGCGACGTTGTCGTAGAAGGAGGAGGAACCATGCGCAAGGACGACTGCCTGTTCTGCAAGATCGTGGCGGGGGAGATACCGTCGACCAAGGTGTACGAGGACGACCGCGTGCTGGCGTTCCGCGACGTGAACCCGCAGATGCCCACGCACGTGCTCATCGTGCCGAAGAACCACTACGACAACATCGGGGACGGCATCCCCGACGAGGAGCTGGGCTATCTGTTCAACACCGTGCGGAAGGTGGCCGAGCTCGAGGGCGTCGCCGAAAGCGGCTACCGTGTGATCGTGAACACGAACGACGACGCGCAGCAGTCCGTGCACCACATCCACGTTCACGTGCTGGGCGGCGCCCCCATGAACTCGGGCGACCCTTCGCAGAAGTAACCCGCGAGCTCGCATAGCCCTCCGTAGGGGCGCTCTCCAGAGCGCCCGCTCGCGCGGAGCGCGAGAACGCGGCCCTCGGTTGCTTTCCCGGCTTCGCCGGAACGGGCGCTCTGGAGAGCGCCCCTACGGGTTTTCCCGTGCCCGTTCGTCCGACCTTTTCGGTGAGCGGCATGCCGTTTGCCGAAACTAGGGCTTGCACCCATTCAACGACCGCATCGCTTCCCTAAAATCAATGATTTAGGAATTGAGCCCAAAGGAGGCAGGTCGTTGAACGTACTCGTTATCAATGCAGGATCATCTTCCTTGAAGTACCAGTTGGTGAACGTCGAGCAGCACGAGTTGCTGGCCAAGGGCATCTGCGAGCGCGTGGGCTCGGCCGAGGCGTTCCACAAGCACGGTCTCGACAAGAACGAAGAGGTCATCGACGCCAAGATGGCCGACCACGACGACGCCATGGCGCTCGTGCTGGAGTCGCTCACCTCGGGGCCCGCGAAGGCCATCGACTCGCTGGACGAGATCGACGCCGTGGGGCACCGCATCGTGCAGGGCGGCAAGTACTTCGACCGCTCGGTGCTCATCGACGACGACGTCATCCAGAAGATCGACGAGCTGGCCGAGTTGGCGCCGCTGCACAACAAGGCCGCGCTCATGGGCATCAACGCGTGCCTGAAGCACATGCCGGACGTGCCCATGGTGGCCGTGTTCGACACGTCGTTCTTCCAGACGCTGCCCCCCAAGGCCTACATGTACCCCTTGCCCTACGAGCTGTACGAGAAGTACGCCATCCGCAAGTACGGCGCGCACGGCACGTCGCACCGCTACATATCCGAGCGCGCGGCCGTGGTGCTGGACGAACCGCTCGACGAGCTCAAGCTCATCACCTGCCACCTGGGCAACGGCTGCTCCATGTCGGCCATCGACCACGGCGTGGCGGTGGACACGTCCATGGGCCTCACGCCGCTCGACGGCCTCATGATGGGCACGCGCTGCGGCGCGGTCGACCCGGCCATCGTGCCGTTCATCATGGACCACGAGGGCCTTTCGACCTCCGAGGTGAACGACCTCATGAACAAGAAGTCGGGCCTGCTGGGCATCTCGGGCATCTCCAACGACCTGCGCAGCGTGCGCGACGCCTCCGAGAAGGGCGACGAGCGCGCCATGCTGGCCTACGACATGTACTCGAACTCGGTGAAGAAGTACATCGGGCAGTACATCGCCGTCATGGGCGGCGTCGACGCCATCGTGCTCACGGCCGGCGTGGGCGAGAACTGCGAGAAGATGCGCCGCATGATCTTCACGGGCCTGCAGCCGCTCGGCATCATCCTCGACGAGGAGAAGAACCGCCAGCGCGGCTTCGAGCGCGAGATCTCGGCGGACAGCTCTCAGGTGAAGATCATCATCATCCCCACGAACGAGGAGTACATGATCGCCCGCGACACCTACGAGATCGTCCACGAGCAGATGCGCGTGGACGGCGCCGTGTTCGACGAGGAGCCGGCGCTGGCGTAAGGCCGTTTTCGGACTTCGATGGGAGGGTCCCTTCGCCGTCGGCGCGAAGGGACCCTCTTTGCATGCTCGGCCGGCGTTCGCCTCCGCTCCCCGAAGCCGGGGCGCCCTCCGCCTTCCCGCTACCGCGCGGTTGGTCCCGGTGCGGCCGCGGCGTTCTGATAGTAGACCCACTTGGCGTGGTACATGGCCTCGTCGGCGTCGAGCAGCATCTTCTCCACGTTGTCGGGCATCGCCTCCCAGCGCGTGCCGATGGCCACGTGGGCGGCGCTGTTCTCGAACGCCTCGTCGAGCCTTGCGGCGAATGCGCGGAACTCCGGCTCGTCGAGTCCGACCGCGATGGCCACGAACTCGTCGCCACCTATGCGGTACAGCGAGAACCGCTCTCCCAGCGCCTCGCGCATCGTGTCGGCGCAGGCGCGCAGCAGCTCGTCGCCCTTGGCGTGGCCGCAGAGGTCGTTGATGCGCTTCATGCCGTTGACGTCGAGGAACACCACGCCCAAAGGGGCCGTTTCGTTGGCAAGGGTCTCGATGTCCTGCATGTAGCGGTTGCGGTTGTACAGTCCCGTGAGCGAGTCGTGGTAGCTCAGTTGCACGAGCAGCCGCTCGTTCTCGATGCGCTGCAGGGCCATCGAGTAGAAGTAGCACAGGGTGCGCAGCAGCGGGGCGATGTCGCGGATGATGTTGCCCGGAGGGTTCTCTATGATCAGGAACCCCGTCACCCCACCGCCCTGCTCGATGGGCGCGGCCACGGTGCTGTCGATGTCCAGCTCGTCCAACGCCGCGTACTCTTCGGCGCCGATGGAGCTCTTTAGCTCGCGCAGGTTCTCCACGACCACGCACTCGCCACGCTCGAGCACCTCGATCCAGCGGCGGAAGGGCGCTACGTCCACGTTCTGCAGCTGGTCTATGCGCGGGGAGGTTCCCGCGTCGCACCATTCGTGGGTGTTGCGAAAACGCTCGCCGTCGTAGTCGAGGATGAGCGTGCGCCGCGCCTTGAGCTCCTTGCCAAGGCGCCGGACCATGTTCTCGGCGGCGCGGTCCGCGTCCGTCTCCCGGTACAGGTCGCGCACGCAGTCGAGGATGATCTCCTCGCTTTGGTGCAGGTTGCGGAAGCGCATGCCCTCCTCTTTGCGCGCGGTGATCTCGAAGCCCACCTCGATGCGGACGTCGCGGCCGTTCCAGTCGACCAGGCGGTCGTTGAGCAGGTGGCGGACGCCGGTTATGGGGTTCGTGTACTCCCATACGTAGCATTCGTCTCGAGAGAGGAAGCGGTTCGTGCAGAACGGGCAGGGGGCGTCGCGGTGCTGGAGGAACTCGTAGCATTTGAAGCCGGTGATGTCCTCGTCGGGTCCGACGCCGAACAACTCGCGGCCGGGGCCGTTGAGGTACAGAAGGTCGTACGTTTCGATATCGGATATGTAGACGGGGTCGATCCCATCCTCTTTGAAGTCGGTCAATGGTCTACCTGCTTTGCGCTCCGGCCATGCTCTTACGTTGTCTGACGGTGTGATAAAGCCTGTAAAGCCAGTATAAACCATAGCGACTTGGCGAATTGGCGGGGGGGGGGGGTTTTTTGTCCGTTGAATTTCGAAAGGAGCGGGGCCGGCGTGCGCTCGCACGGCTCCTTGCGGGGTTTCGAGGTCGGAGCGGGGCCGCTATTCGGCTTTGTTCGCCTGGGCCTGCACGCAGGTGATGGCGATGACGCCCACGATGTCGTCGGCGACGCAGCCGCGCGACAGGTCGTTCACGGGTGCGGCGATACCCTGCGTCACCGGGCCGTAGGCCTCGGCCTTCGCCAGGCGCTGCACGAGCTTGTAGCCGATGTTGCCCGCGTCGAGGTCGGGGAAGATCAGCACGTTGGCGCGTCCTGCCACGGGGGAGTCGGGCGCCTTCGACGCGCCAACGGACTCCACGATGGCCGCGTCGAGCTGCAGCTCCCCGTCGAGAGCGAGCTCGGGCGCGAGCGCCTTGGCTATCTCGGCAGCCTCCACGACTTTGGCGGCGTCGGCGTTCTTGGCCGACCCGTGGCTCGAGTGGGACAGCAGCGCCACGCGGGGCTCCTCGCCCATGAGCGCCTTCCACGACTTCGCGGAGTTCACGGCGATGTGCGCGAGCTTCTCGCTGTCGGGCTGCACTTCCAAACCGCAGTCGGAGAACAGGAACGTGCCGTCGCTCCCCAAGTCGCAGTCGGGCACGCACATGACGAAGAACGAGCTCACCAGCTTCACGCCGGGAGCGGTCTTGAGTATCTGCAGGCTCGGCCGCAGCACGTCGCCCGTGGCATGGCAGGCGCCGGCCACCATGCCGTCGGCCAGGCCCTGCTTCACCATCATCACGCCGAAGTACAGCACGTCGTCCATGAGGGCCAGGGCCTGCTCGGGCGTCATACCCTTGTGGCGGCGCAGCTCGTAGAGGGCGTCGGCGAACTCGCTGCGCTCAGGCGCCGTGCGCACGTCGACGATGCGGGCGCCGTCGAGGGCGTAGGGGCTCGCCTCGATGGCGCCCGCATCGCCCAGGATGACGAGGTTCGCCACCCCCTCGGCCAAGATGCGCTCGGCCGCTTTGAGCGTGCGCTCGTCGTCGCCCTCGGGCAGCACGATCGTGCGCTTGTCGGCCTTCGCACGGGCCAGCATGGATTCCAGAAATGCACTCATCGGCATTGTCCTTTCGCGTTCAAATGGAACTCGCACGGCAACATGCATGCGAAAATAACGATACTTGTATGATAGCGTGCATGCCGCTTTCATTTTTCGGTAAACTGGCTTCTCGGTGCAATATGCGCATACTTCGGGTCGGAGCGGCCCTATCGCTAGTATAAGACAAGAGGAAGGTTCCCCATGGGTGTGCAGTACTGCGATTTCAAAGACGTCGACATGGACGATATCGACGCGGTGGTGGTGGGTAGCGGGTTCGCGGGCGGCGTCATGGCGCGCGAGCTGGCCGAACGAGGCGGAAAGCGCGTGCTCGTGATCGAGAAGCGCCCCCACATCGGCGGCAACATGTACGACGAGGCCGACGAGGCCGGCATCCTCGTGCACCGCTACGGGCCGCACATCTTCCACACCAACGACAAGCGCGCCTTCGATTACGTGCGCCGCTTCACCGAGTGGCGCGACTACGAGCACGAGGTGCTGGCCGACTGGTACGGCACCTACCTGCCGGTGCCCTTCAACAAGAACTCCATGGAGATCGCCTTCGGCGAGGAGAAGGCCGCGCGCCTGACCGAGAAGCTCATCGGCAAGTTCGGCGACGAGCGCAAGGTGACCATCACCGAGCTGCGCGAGCAGGACGACCCTGAGTTGTCCGAGATCGCCGACTTCGTCTACAAGAACGTGTTCCTCTACTACACGCAGAAGCAGTGGGGCCTCACGCCCGAAGAGGTCGACCCCTCCGTCACGGCGCGCGTGCCCGTGTTCGTCTCGCGTGACAACCGCTACTTCCAGGACGCCTACCAGGGCATGCCCCTGCACGGCTACACGCCGCTGTTCGAGCGCATGCTCGACCACGAGAACATCCAGGTGTGCCTGGGCGTGGAAGCCGAGAGCGTGTTCGACCTGGAGTTCGAAAGCGACGAGGAGGACGCCCCGCTGTCGATCATCAACATCAAGGACCGCCCCTTCGACGGCCCGATCGTCTACACCGGCCCTCTCGACGAGTTGTTCCTCTCGCGTTTCGGCCGCCTTCCGTACCGCAGCCTGGACTTCGTGTACGAGACGCACGACGCCGAGCACGTGCTGCCCTGCGGCACGGTGAACTTCACGGTGACGGAGGACTACACCCGCATCACCGAGTTCAAGTACCTCACCGGGCAGGAGAGCGACAAGACCACCATCATGAAGGAGTACAGCCACTCCTACGACGACCCGAAGACGCAGATCCCGTACTACGCCATCGTGGGCGAGGAGAACGCGGCGCACTACGGGCGCTACCGCGCGCTGACCTCCGCGCTGCCGAACTTCCACCCGCTGGGGCGTTTGGCCGAGTACCGCTACTACAACATGGACGTCATCATCGGACGCGCGCTCGCGCTGGCCGACGAGCTGGTGGGGTAGGACCGTGAAGACCATCTCGTTCGCCGTTCCCTGCTACAACTCGGCCGAGTACATGGACGCGTGCATCGAGTCCATCCTGAAGTGCGGCGACGACATCGAAGTCATCATCGTCGACGACGGTTCGACGAAGGACGACACGCCTGCGAAGGCCGACGAGTGGGCCGAGCGGCATCCGGACATCATCCGCGCCGTGCACCAGGAGAACGGCGGGCACGGCCAGGCCGTGAACACGGGGCTCGCGCACGCCACCGGGCGCTACTTCAAGGTGGTGGACTCCGACGACTGGCTCGACGAGCACGCCATGGCCGAGATCATGGCCTACCTGCGTCGCCAGAACGAGCTGCCCGATGCCACCGACCTCGTCATCGGCAACTACGTGTACGAGAAGGTCCACGAAGGCGCGCGGGCCGTCATGCACTACCGCAACGTGTTCCCCGAGGGCCGCGAGTTCGGTTGGAGCGAGGTGGGGCACTTCGGACAGAGCCAGTACCTGCTCATGCACTCGGCCATCTACCGCACCGAGCTTTTGCGGGACATGGGACTCGAGCTTCCGAAGCACACGTTCTACGTGGACAACATCTTCGTGTACGTGCCGTTGCCGCATGTGAAGACCCTGTACTACCGCGACGTGGACATGTACCGCTACTTCATCGGCCGCGAGGACCAGAGCGTGAACGAGAACGTCATGATGGGCCGCATCGACCAGCAGCTGCGCGTGACGCGCCTCATGATCGACGCCGTGCGCCTGCCCGACGACGTGCCGGAGAAGCGCCTGGAGCGCTACATGGAGAACTACCTGTCCATGATGATGTGCATCTGCTCCATCTTCCTGCGCATGATAGGCACCGACGAGGCGGAGGACAAGCGGGAGGACATCTGGGACTACCTCAAGGAGAGGAACCCCGACGTCTACCGGCGCATCCGCCGCAGCGCCCTCAACACGGGCACGAACCTGCCCACCGGATTGGGCCGCAAGATCGGCATCACCGGCTACCGCATGGCGCAGAAGATTTTCAAGTTCAACTGACGGGAAGGCGGCTTCGGCCGCCTTTTCTTCCCGTGATCTGCTGTAGCATGCTATACTGGTTGAAAAGAGCCAGTGCAAGCGCTGTCTTTTGCTTTATCGGCAGCCCATAGATGGTCGCGACGTTCCCCGCGGCCCGTACCACGCTTGCAAGATCCTCGAAGCCGGAGGAACCCTGCGAGGTGGACCATGAGGCATTTTTCTCTGAAAGAGTCAAGTAATATTGAACGTGTGTTTAATATAGGGCGTATCGATATTGAAATAATATCAAAACATTGTATAGTTGAATTTGCATAGGGGTTGTCTATGCTGTTCGAATACGACCCCGAAAAAAGCGCTCGAAATCTCGATAAGCACGGCATCGATTTCGAGGACGCGCAAGCACTGTGGCTCGATCGCGATCGCGTCGAGTTCAGATTGGAACATACGGGCGAACAGCGTTACGGCGTGCTTGCTCGATGGGCGGGCATCTGCTGGCTGGCCGTTGTGGTTCATCGTGGCGAGCGCGTGCGTATCGTATCGACACGGAGGGCGACGCGGAAGGAGGCTGCTCTGTATGACCAAACCAATAACCGCTGAAGAACTCGACCGCATGGTCGACGCAGGCGAGGACGTAACCGACCTCGTCGTGGCCGACTCAATTTGCCAGCCTGGAAAAGAAGACGAGCCTCGAAAGGTGAACGGCACCATGCCGAGCTGGCTCGTGGACGAGCTCGATATCGAGGCTCGCCACTTGGCCGTGAGCAGGCAGGCCGTCATCAACATGTGGCTTGCGGAGAAGGCGGAGGACAGAAGGCGGACGAGGACGCTCGCATAGGGTTGAACGCCGCGCGACGAAGGCGGTCGCAAGCGTTTATCGTCTGGCGCGCTCGCGTTATTTGCGGCGCACGAACTCGTAGAAGGCGAACATGATGGAGACGACGGTGAGCACGCCCACGATGAGCTCCGACATGTTGTTCGCGTAGTCGGCCTGGTCGGGGTAGAGCGCCCCGACGACCAGGAAGCCCGCGCACCAGATGAGGCCAAGTGCGAGGATCGTTCCCGTGGCGAAGCGCATGACGGTGGAGCCTGCTTTCCACAGGCGCTGGTAAGCGGCCTTCTTTTCCTCGGGGTAGTCGCGGTTCCTGTTCAGACGGTACTTGATCCCGCCGCCGACGACGCCGCATGCGATGCCGGCGGACAGCGCGGCGCACAGGCCTATGATGAGCTCCATGAATCCTCCGTGGCGGTATCGGTCGCTTCGGACGACGACGCGGCGGATGCGCATCGTCGTCGTACAGCATGGTACCACGAAGCGCGCAGAGCCGGGTTCCTGCGGGGATAACGCGTGATGCGTGGCAGATCGCGTTATCCCCGCCGCGCCGGGCCCCTATGCCCCCATGCCCATGAAGACGGCGGCCAGCGCCACCAGCACGCCCACGATGGATTCTCCGCCGAGCAGGCCGCTCGACACGACAAGGCCGGTTTCTCCCTGCGCCTTCGCCTTGGCCGCGGCCTCCTCGGCTGCGAGCCCCTTGCGGCGCAGCTTGCACACGGCGTCGTAGGCCACCTTCGCCATCGCGCCCAGAAACGCGGTCAGCGACATGTAGAAAGGCAGGTAGATGCCCAGCCCCAGCATCATGGCGGGAAAGTTCAGCAGGTAGAGGACGAAGCCCGCCGCAAGCCCGATGCCGAACGCCGGCACCGACGGGATGCCCGACACCATGGTGGCCACGACGGAGGCCTGCGCCGACACGAACGACGCCGTGGGGCCGAACGACTCGGGCCCGTAGGCGCTCACGAGCACGGCCATGACGGCCACGGCCACGCCCGCGCCCAGCACGGCGCCGATGGCCTGGCCGATCCACTGGGCTTTGGGGTTCGTTCCCAGCACGTGCCCGGCGTGGAAGTCGTTCATCACGTCGCCGGCCAGGCCGCACGCCACGGCCACGATGCCCGCCACGAAGAACAGCTGCACCTGCGGCACGCTCGAGGCGGCGGCCACGGCCAGAAGCACGATGAGCCCGAAGATCTCCATGGGGTCGATGCCCGTCTGCCCCACGCTCTGCGCGCTCATGGCGGTGGCGACGAAGGCCAGCAGCACCACGATGACGGCCGGGACGGGGCCCAGCTGCAATCCGAAGCAGGCGATGAGGGCCACCGCCGCCACGGCCAGCGCGGCCAGCCCGGCGGTGACGCGGAAGCGGCCGTTGCGCAGGCGTCCGTCCTTCGCGCCGTCGGCCGGGGAACCCAGGGTGCTCGCGGCGGTGAGGCCGAACGCGTTCGAGCTGCGGGCGTCGCGCAGCATGCGCCACGCCTTGGGCAGGATGTTCTTGCATATGACGCCCAGTCCCGCGCCCATCATGACGCCCATGCCGAGGCTCGACACGATGCCCTGCGCGGACGCCACGTCCCAAAGGCCCGCGGCCGCGCCTCCCACGACGATGCCGAAGTTCGCCAGCAGCGCGCCGACGAACCACACGACCACGGCGCCCGTGCCCACGAGGAAGCCCACGGCCAGGAGCATGGGCGACAGGTAGACGCCGAACGCCACGCCGGGGATGGCGGCGTTGCCGAACAGCATCGCCGGTATCACGCCGAAGAAGTCGCGCAGCGCCGTGAACGCGCCGGCGAAGCCCATGGAGCCGAACAGCTTCCAGCCGGTCTTGCCGCCGGAGTTGCCCGCGATGAGCGTCTGCGCGGCCGCTTCGCCGATGGGGTACTCCAGTTCGGCGTCCTCGATGAAGTGACGGCGCAGAAGCGCGGTGCACACCAGGCCCAGGATGACGCCCGAGACGGCCACGAGGAGCATCTCGAACCAGCCGACCTCGTCGGCGTAGCCCAGCATCCAGATGCCGGGGATGGTGAACGCCAGGCCGCCCGCCACCATGGCGCCCGCGCTCATGACGGTGTGCGTGACGTTCGCCTCGTTGAGGTTGGCCTTGCCGCGGCCGAGCGCTTTCAGGAAGAACAGGGAGATGATGGCGGCGAACACGATGGGCCAGGGAAGCGCCCCCATCTTGAGGGCCGTGTAGACCGACGCCGCGGTGATGATCGCGCAGCCGACGCACCCGATGGCGACGCCGCGCAGGGTCAATTGCCCTTTCAAGGCTTGCATGATCTGCTCCTTCTCGTATATCCGCTTCCCCTCTCTTCGGGAAGTCGGGTTACTGATGAGACGGGTACAGTATAATCGGGTCGAGCGTTGGACGACATCGTCAAATTCGCAGTATTGGGCAAAAAGAGGGCGTTTCGCACGGTTTCGGGGTGCGCGGCGCGGAAGGCGGGTTGCGCCATGGAGGCTGGAGTGCAGGATGCGGGTGGAATGCTGGCGGTGGACGTGGGCAACACCGTCACGCGGCTGGGGCTGTTCGCGGACGGCGCTCTGGCGGCTACGTGGGAGGCAACCACGGCCGAGCACTTGACGGTCGATGAAGCGCGCCTCGTCGTCACGGGCTTTCTCGACGCGCTCGCGCGGCGCTCGGCGGACGAGGGGGCCCCGTCGAGCGCAGGCGACGCCATCGTGTCGTGCGTCGTGCCCGACCTCACGGATGTATGGGCGTCTGCGTTGCGGGCTGAGTGCGGCCGGCGGCCGCTCGTGGTGGGGCCCGGCCTCAAGACCGGCATCAGGATGCGCTATCGCGACCCCGCCGAGGTGGGGCCCGACCGGGTGGCCGACTTGGCGGCGGCGCTCGCGGACTACGGCGGGCCGCTCGTGGTGGTGGACCTGGGCACGACGACGAACTTCGAGGTGGTCGACGCCGAGGGCACGTTTTTGGGAGGCATCATCGCTCCAGGGCTGGCGCTGGGCGCGAAGGCGCTCGCGCAGGCTGCCGCGCGCCTGCCGCATGTGGAGCTGAAGGCCCCCGCATCGGTGATCGGCACGTCCACGCGCGAAGCCGTGCAGGCCGGCGTGGTCATGGGCGAGGTGGCGCGCATCGACGGGCTCGTGGACATGGTGCTGGCGGAGCTGGGATGCGAGGCCGAGGTGGTGGTGACGGGCGCGAACGCGGCCGCTATGGCGGCGTTGCTTCGTCACGACGCGCGCGCCGACGACACGCTCACCCTGCGCGGTCTGCATCGCCTGTACGAGCTGAATCGCAGGAAGCCGTAAGGACGGGCTGCTGTCCGCCCGGCGCGACGGGTCGCAACCGGTTGTTCTCTTTGCGGCAAGCGCGCGGACGTTCCCCGGCCGCGCCTTCTTGCAAAAACCACCACCCGAAAGGAGGAACCTCATGGATGCCGAACTTCTTCAGGAGCTGCGCGCGATCGTCGGCGAGGGCGGCGTTCGCTGCGGCGTGCCGCTGTCCGAGCTCACCACGTTCCGCATCGGCGGGCCGGCGGAGTGCTGCGTGGAGCCGCGCAGCGAGGACGAGGTCCGCGCGGTCTTGGCCGTCTGTCGCCGCAGAGGCGCGGCGTTCCGCGTGCTGGGGCTGGGAAGCGACGTGCTCGCGGCCGACGAAGGCGTGGGGGGCGTGACGGTTCGCCTGGCGGAGAACCTGTCGGCGCTCGAGGTGGACGGAACCGTCGTGCGAGCGCAGGCGGGGTGCTCGAACGCCGAGGTGGCCCGCGCCGCCTGCGCGGCGGGGCTTTCCGGCTACGAGTTCGCCTGCGGCATTCCGGGCACCGTGGGCGGTGCCGCCATCATGAACGCGGGCGCCTACGGCGGCGAGTTCAAGGACGTGTGCGCGTCGGTGCGCTGCCTCACGCCCGAAGGCGAGACGGTCGACGTGGACGCCGAGCGCGCCTCGTGGTCGTACCGGCATTCCATGATGGACGAGGCGGGCTATATCGTGCTGGCCGTCACGTTGTCCCTCCGACGCGACGACCCGCATGCCGTCCAGGAGCGCATGGACGACCTGGCGCGCCGCCGCGAGGAGAAGCAGCCGCTGGACAAGCCGAGCGCCGGCAGCACGTTCAAGCGCCCCGAGGGACGCTTCGTGGGCCAGCTCGTGCAGGAGGCGGGCCTGCGCGGCTACCGCGTGGGCGGCGCTCAGGTGTCGGAAAAGCACACGGGCTTCGTGGTGAACGCGGGCGGCGCCACGGCCGCCGACGTGCGCCGCCTTATCGCCGACGTGCAGGAGCGCGTGCGAGAGAGCGCGGGCGTGGAGCTGGAGCCCGAGGTGCGCCTGTGGGGTTTCGAGGAGGACGAAGAACCCGTCTGATGCGCGTCTGGGGATTCTCCGATCTTCGCGCCGGCGCGCGCCCGCTTCCGGTATCCTGATCATTCGCAATCGTTCCCGGACAACCGAACAGCGGAGAGGCTTCATGAAAATAAACCACGCGATCCTGCACGTGTTCGACTTCGTGTCGTGCGTCAACGTGTACGCCCAGGAAGAACTCGACCTTTCGAACAAGAACGCGAAACGCTACGTGACGAGCCATGCGAAGAAGGCGCTCGGCAACATCGACAGCAAGCGCGGCGCGTTTTCCGACGACAGCATGTTCGCCGAGGAGCTGCGCGCGTATTTCCGCGGCCAGCGCGAGTTCGCGGACCTGTCCGTCCAGGTGGCCGAGTACATCGCCGGCGAGCTGGGACGCATGGAGAAGACCGAGTCGGCCGACCTGCTGGTGATCGACTTCGAGGACGACCCCGACAGCACGGTGCGGGAAATGACCGACGAGGAAGCCGAGGCCGCCTACGAGGCGCGCGGCAAGCGCTACTTCGCGTTCATGCTGCTGGAGGCAAAGCAGGCCTACATGCACGAGGCGGGCTACGGCGAGAGCGGTGCGCAGCGCGTCGACATCGCGCGCCACCACGCCATCCTGCCGAACCCGTCGCAGAAGGTGCCGTCGTTCGCGCTCGTCGAGTCGAAGACGCTCGCGGTGTCGTTCTGCGACAAGGTGCGCACCATCGCGGGCGAGGAGCGCTGGCTCATCCCCGACGGGCTGCTGCAATGCTCGATGGAGGCGTCCAGCAAAGAGGTGTTCGACACGGTGACGCGCCTGGTGGAGGAAGTGGCCGAGGAGTACGGCGCCAACGCGGCCGTGGCGGTGTCGAAGGCGAAGGCCTACGTGGCCGAGAACGCCGACGAGTCCGACGAGCTGGCCCCGTGGGATTTGGGCGAGGAGGTGTTCGAGGACGAGCCGTTGCAGAAGCGCTTCGAGCAGGCGCTTGCCGAAGAGGCCCTGCCCGAGCGCGTGACGGTGGAGAAGAACGTGGCCAAGCGCGTGGCGAAGAGCCACAAGATACGCACCGACACGGGCATCGACATCACGTTCCCGGCCGAGTACGGCGAGAACCCCGACTTCATCGAGTTCGTGAGCGGCCCGAACGGCCTCATCAACATCGAGCTGAAGAACATCGGGCACATAGAGAACCGCTAGCGCGGCACCCCCCCGTAGGGGCGGGCTGCTGCCCGCTCGCCGCATTGGGCTTCCGATAAAAAACAACGATGCGGCGAGCGCATGGCGCGCTCGCCGCATGATTTCTCTTTGCCGGGGAACCCCGTCATTTCCTCACGTTCATCGCCCTCATGGCGTTCAGGATGGCGATCACGGCCACGCCCACGTCGGCGAACACGGCCAGCCACATGTTGGCGATGCCCACCGCCGCCAGGATCAGCACGAGGAACTTGATGCCGAGGGCGAACACGATGTTCTGCCACACGATGCCCATGGTCTTGCGCGCTATACGCATGGCCCGTGCGATGTTGGACGGCTTGTCGTCCATGAGCACGACGTCGGCCGCCTCGATGGCCGCGTCCGAGCCCATCGCGCCCATGGCGATGCCGATGTCGGCGCGCGTCAGCACGGGCGCGTCGTTGATGCCGTCGCCCACGAACGCGAGCTTGCCCTTGCCGGTGCCCCTCTCGTGCGTCTCCTCCAGAAGCTTCTCCACTTCCGCCACCTTGTCCTGGGGCAGCAGCTGCGCGCGGAACTCGTCGATGTCCAGCTCCTTCGCCACGGCGGCGGCCACGTCGGCGCGGTCGCCGGTGAGCATGACGGTTTTCTTCACGCCGGCGGACCGCAGCGCGGCGATTGCCTCGGCTGCATCGGGCTTCACCACGTCGGCGATGACGATGTGGCCGATGTACTCGCCGTCCAGCGACACGTGCAGGATGGTGCCGGTCAGCTCGCACTCGCAGCAGCCCACGCCGCATTCGCTCATGAGCTTGTCGTTGCCCACGAGCACCACGTGCTCGTCGATCTTCGCGCGCACGCCGTGGCCGCTCTGCTCCTGCACGTCGTCGATGCGCTGCTGGTCGATGGGCCCGCTGTACGCCTGCTTCACCGACAGGGCGATGGGATGGTTCGAGTACGCCTCGGCGTGCGCGGCGATGGACAGCAGGCGGTCGGGATCGATGTCCGATTCGGGGTGGATGGCGACCACGTTGAACGAGCCGTCGGTGAGGGTGCCGGTCTTGTCGAACACGACGGTTTCCGCGGAGGCGAGCGTCTCCAGGTAGTTGCTGCCCTTCACCAGGATCCCCAGGCGCGAGGCGCCGCCGATGCCGCCGAAGAACGACAGCGGCACGCTGATGACCAGGGCGCACGGACACGACACCACAAGGAAGATCAGCCCGCGCTGCACCCACTCGGACCAGCTTTGGCCGAGCAGAAGGGGAGGGATGACGGCCAGGAGCACCGCGATGCCCACCACGGCCGGGGTGTAGTAGCGCGCGAAGCGGGTGATGAAGTTCTCGGTCTTGGCCTTCTTCTCGGCCGCGTTCTCCACGAGCTCGAGGATGCGGCTCACGGTGGACTCGCCGAAGGGCTTGGTCACGCGCACGGTGATGAGGCCGGTCATGTTGACGCAGCCCGAGATGATCTCGTCGCCTTCGCGCACCTCGCGCGGCACCGACTCGCCGGTGAGGGCCGCGGTGTCCAGCTGGGACGCGCCGGACAAGACCACGCCGTCGAGCGGCACCCGTTCGCCGGCCTTGACGACGATCTCGTCGCCCACGGCCACCTCGTAGGGGTCCACCTGCACGAGCCGCCCGTCGCGCTCCACGTTGGCGAAGTCGGGCGCGATGTCCATCATGTCGGCGATGGATTTTCGGCTCTTGCCCACGGCGTAGCTTTGGAACAGCTCGCCCACCTGGTAGAACAGCATGACGGCTGCGCCTTCGGCCATGTGCGGGTCGCTGTCGGGGAACAGCACCAGCGCGAACGCGCCGATGGTGGCCACGCTCATGAGGAAGTTCTCGTCGAACACTTGGCCGTGGCCGATGTTCCTCGCCGCGCGCAGCAGCACGTCGTAGCCGGCGATGAGGTAGGGGACGAGGAACAGCGCGAACTCCGCCCACAACGCCGCCGTCTCGCTGCCGAGCCACGTCGCCAGCGGCATCAGCTCCGCCACCACGTACACGACGACGAACAGCGCGATGGCGAGGAGGATGCGGTTCTTCGTGCGTTTCTGTTTCTTGTTCATGTTTGGCAACCTTTTTCGTTCGGGTTTGTCATCCTGAGCGTAGGCGGCGAAGCCGCCGGAGTCGAAGGATCCCGTGCGGCGCCAGCAGGAAGTCTCCCGGCTGCCGCAATGCGGGATCCTTCGACTCCGGCCTACGGTCTCAGCTCAGGATGACAAGCTGCTTCGCTCGCTCAAGATGATAGGGTGTATGATGTACGATGCTAGAATCAGCGCACGATGACGCAATCGGGCTCGCACTTCGCGCAGATGCGCTGCGCCTCGTCGAGCACCGCGTCGAAGCGATCGTCGTCGGCCTCGAGCACCAGCTTTTGCGTCATGAAGCTGATGGAGGCGCTCTTCACGCCATCGATGCCGTTGATGCCGCTCTCCATTTTGGCGGCGCAGTTCGCGCAATCGAGGTCTTGGAGTTTGAAGGACTTGCGCATGAGGGTTCCTTTCGTTTCGATGCCATCCTGAGTGCGGCGCGCGGCGCGGAGTCGAAGGATCCCGTGCCGCGGCAGCCAGACGAGCTACTCGCAGATGTGGGTGAGGCCCTGGGAGAGCATGGTGTACACGTGGTCGTCCGACAGCGAGTAGATGACGTTCTTGCCGTCGCGCTGGAACTTCACGAGGCGCGCCTGCTTGAGGGTGCGCAGCTGGTGCGACACGGCGCTCTGCGTGGCGCCGATGAGCTCGGCGATGTCGGCCACGCACCGCTCCGTGCCCATGAGGGCGTAGAGTATCTTGATGCGCGTGGTGTCGCCGAACACCTTGAACAGGTCGGCCAGGTCGTAGAGCAGCTCTTCGTCGGGCAGGCCTTCGGGCGGCTGGTCGGGCGAGAGGTGCTCGGCGCTGCCGCATGCGCAGCCGTGGTCGTGCGCCGCTTGCGCGGTCGCCGGTTCGCTTTGGCTCGTTCGTTTCGTTTTCATTTTTCGACCTCTTATCATATGAACAACTGTTCATAAGTATAGGGAGAGCGCCCAGGCTGTCAAGAGGGTAGGGGCATGTTTTCGCATGCCTCCTCATGATTTTTCTTTTCGCTTTTGAAATTCAATTTTTCAGCATGTGAAAACGATTCGTCTAGTATCGATTTCGACTCTCGAAAGCGAATAACGAACAAATGTTTCACGTGAAACAATGAAGCGGAACATCATGACGATGCAAACAAGGAGCGACGGAATAAGGATGCTACCGGAGTGCGACGGGGTAAGAATGCTACTGAGCTCGATGGCAGAGGCGCGGATGCCAACGATGGAAGTTTCGGATGCGGAAAACGGAAGTTGATAATCGAAGGCGGCCGGCAATGCGAAATCGAAAACGAATTTTCGATTCGCGGAAGGACGTGGCGTGATAAGAAGTGGTCTTTCTGTTGTATTTACAACGGAAAGACTATAGCCCCTCTGCTACGCTTCATCGATATGTTGGGGCAAGGCACGAGGCTGGTAAGTTCGGCCGCTGGAAGAACGAGGACGTTGCGAAGGGAGCGGTTATGATCCGCACGGTAATAAAGATAGATGACGTGGCATGCGACGGATGCGGGCTTTGCGTGAGGGCGTGCCATGAAGGTGCCATCGGGCTGGTGGGCGGCAAGGCGCGGCTTCTGCGCGACGATTACTGCGACGGACTGGGCGACTGCCTGCCCGCGTGCCCGACCGGGGCCATCTCGTTCGTGAAGCGCGAAGCCGCCGCCTACGACGAAGGGGCGGTGCTCGCGGCGAAGAGCGGGACGGAGGGTCGCCCGGCGGACGGGTGCCCCGGGTCGCTCTCACGGTTCTTTGTCGAAGAGGACGATGCGGCGAAAGATACGGCCAGCTCCGTATCCCGTCCTTCGATTGGCGAAGACGTCGGGGTTTCGAAGTCCGAACTGGCCCAATGGCCTATTCAGATCAAACTCGTGCCGGTGCAGGCGCCGTGTTTCGCAGGTGCCTGCGTGCTCGTGGCGGCCGACTGCACCGCGTTCGCCTGCGCCGACTTCCACCGTCGTTTCATGCGCGGGAGAACCACGGTGGTCGGCTGCCCCAAGCTCGACGGCGTCGACTACGCGGAAAAGCTGACCGAGATATTCGCGCGCAACGACGTGGCGTCGGTCGCCGTCGCCCGCATGGAAGTGCCCTGCTGCGGTGGCCTCGAACAAGCCGCCCGTACCGCACTCGCCCGCAGCGGCAAGGACGTGCCCCTCGAGGTCGTCACTATCTCGACGCGCGGCGAGGAGCTTTAGCCGATCCGGCGGCGAGCCGCACCTGCCGCGGAGCGGAGCGCTTGTCCTGCGAAGAAGCCGCGCGCTTCGCTACGCCTCGGCCTCTATCCTCAGCTTGCCGTGCGTGCGGTGTAGCTTGAAGGGGTACACGATGAGCTCGATGCCCAGCAGGATAAGGTGGTGCTCCAGGTTCGCGAACGGGTTCACGACGAGCAGCACGGCCAAGACGAGCTGGAACACGCAGAAGGCGAGCGCGATGACGAAGGGCTTCCTCTGCTTGATGTCGGAGAATATGTCGTCGAACTCCCGTGCGGCCTTGAACAGCCCGAGCAGTCCCCATACGATGCCGATGAACATGGTGGAGTTCGCTCCATGCACGATGATGACCAGGCCGAGCACGCACAGCACGATGGCCGACCCCATGCTCGACCGACCCGCGTCGGCGTCGCGCTCGCGCACGGCCGCCACGATGCTGCCCACGGACGAGAGCACCATGGGCACGCCGAGGTACCACGGAAGCGCCTCCTCCGCGAATTCCGGAAACAGCAGGCAACACACGCCCACGATGGGGAGCAAGAGCATCGAGATCACGGCCACCTGCACGCTGGGTCTGCTCTCTTTGACGTCCTTCACTGATTCGACGGTGGTCACGGCGTTTCCCTTCGGTCGGTTGGCGGGCAATTCTACCATTCGCACGCAGCGATTCCGCATCCTCGGCTCAAAGGACGGCAGATTTCCGCATGTCGCTATTCGCCGTCGCTATGCGCCCTTTGCATGACGTCGCCTCAACGTTCTGGCAAATAGCGCTTGACAATACCCCTATGGGGTATATACTTGCCGCTGTAAGATACCCTCCAGGGGTATAAAGCGACGTTCGAAAGGAGCGGCGATGACGGATATGGGCGAGTGCACGGGCGCGTCATGCGCGTGCCGCCGCAAGGAGACGCCGCGCGACGAGGCGCTGCAGGCCGATCTGCAAAAACGGCTCAACCGCGTTATCGGCCAGCTCAACGGCGTGAAGGCCATGCTCGACGACAACCGCTACTGCGGCGACGTGCTCACGCAGCTGGCGGCGGCCGAAAGCGCCGTCCACAGCGTGTCGAGCAAGCTTCTGCAGAACCATCTGGAGACGTGCGTGGTCGAGCAGATCCAGCGCGGCAACGTCGAGGTCGTCGACGAGGTCATGCAGCTCATGAAGAAGTTCTCGCGCTAGCTAACGCCGCAGCACCCGAATGTCATCCTGAGCGGAGCACCGAAGGTGCGGAGTCGAAGGATCCCGTGCGGTGACAGCGGGAAGAGTTACAGCTGGCGCCGCACGGGATCCTTCGTCCCCGCTTCGCGGGGCCTCCCTGCGCTCGCTTCGCGTGCTCGGGAGTTCGACAGTCCACCGGACTGTCGAATGCTGCGCTCGCTCAGGATGACAAACAGCACTACGCTCGCTCAGGATGACAAACCAGGCATTGTGCTTGCTTAGGCCGCTGGAAAGGACAACGATGAAGCAGACGTTCGATGTGACGGGCATGACCTGCGCGGCGTGCTCGGCGCGCGTCGAGAAGACGGCGAGGGCGGTTCCCGGCGTGAGCCATGCCGCGGTGAACCTGCTGAAGAACAGCATGGAGGTCGACTACGACGGCGATCCCGGCACGCTCGCGGCCGTGAGCTCGGCCGTGGACAAGGCAGGCTACGGCGCCGTTCCGCGCGCGGCGAAAGGAGCGGCTGCCGGAAGCGGTTCCCCGGCCCGCGCGGCCGGCGCGCCGTCTCCGGTGAGCGCCGCGGCCGCAGAGGCCAAACGGGTGAAGACCCGGCTCATCGTGTCGTTCGTCTTCACCGTCCCCTTGTTCTACATCTCCATGGGCCACATGTTCGGTTGGCCGCTGCCGGGGTTCCTCGCGGACGAGCGGAGCATCATGGCGTTCGCGCTCACGCAGCTGCTGCTGCTCGCGCCCGTGGTGTTCGTGAACTTCAAGTTCTTCCGCGTGGGCTTCAAGACGCTCTTCCGCGGATCCCCCAACATGGACTCGCTCATCGCGCTCGGCTCGACCGCCGCCACGGTGTACGGCGTGTACGCCATGTACCGCATCGCCTACGCGCTCGGCGCGGGCGACCTGCACGCGGCGCACATGGCGGGCATGGACCTGTACTTCGAGAGCGCGGCCATGATCCTCACGCTCATCACGCTGGGCAAGTACTTCGAGGCGCGAGCGAAGGGCCGCACGACCGACGCCATCGCCTCGCTCATGGATCTGGCGCCCAAGACGGCCGTGCGCGTGGGCGAGGACGGTTCCGAGGAGCAGATCCTGGCCGACGACGTGCGCGAGGGCGACGTGCTGGCCGTGCGCGCCGGCGAGGGCGTGCCGGTTGACGGCGTGGTGGTGGAGGGCTCGGGCTCGGTGGACGAGTCGGCCATCACGGGCGAGTCGGTGCCGGTGGACAAGGCGGCGGGCGACGCGGTCACGGGCGCCACGGTGAACCGCACGGGCTACTTCACCATGAGGGCCACGCGGGTGGGCGACGACACCACGCTGGCGAGCATCATCCGCCTCGTGGACGACGCCACCAGCTCCAAGGCCCCCATCGAGAAGATAGCCGACCGCATCAGCGGCGTGTTCGTGCCCATCGTCATCGTCATCGCGCTGGCCACGTTCGCCATCTGGATGGTGCTGGGGTCGGGGCTGGAAACGGCCATGTCGCACGCCATCTCGGTGCTCGTGATCTCGTGCCCGTGCGCGCTCGGGCTGGCCACGCCCACGGCCATCATGGTGGGCACCGGGCGCGGCGCGAAGAGCGGCATCCTGGTGAAGTCGGCCGAGGCGCTGGAGGGCGCGCACGACGTGAGGACCGTCGTGCTCGACAAGACCGGCACCGTGACCGAGGGCGCACCGAGCGTGACCGACGTTGCGGCGGCCCCGGGCGTGCCGGAGGAGCGCCTGTTGGAGGCGGCGGTGTCCGTCGAGGGCCGCTCAGAGCATCCGCTGGCCCGCGCGGTGTGCGCGTACGCCCGCGAGCGCGGCGCGTACCCCCTGCTGGTCGAAGATTTCAAGCAGGTGCCGGGCGAGGGCATCGCGGCGCTCGTCGACGACGTCCCCGTGCTCGCCGGCAACCTGCGCATGATGGAGTCCCGCGGCGTCGACGCGGGCGACCTCGCGGCGGCCGCCCACGCGCTCGCGGACGACGGCAAGACGCCGCTGCTCTTCGCCGCAGACGGCGAGCTGCTCGGCGTGATCGCCGTGGCCGACACGGTGAAGCCCACGAGCCGCGCCGCGGTCGAGGAGCTGCGCGCCATGGGCGTGCGCACGGTCATGCTCACGGGCGACAACGAGCGCACCGCCGCCGCCATCCAGCGCGAGGTGGGCGTGGACGAGGTCATCGCCGGCGTGCTGCCGGAAGGCAAGGAACGCGAGATCCGCCGCCTGTCGCAGGCCGGCAAGGTGGCCATGGTGGGCGACGGCATCAACGACGCGCCCGCCCTCGCGCGCGCCGACATCGGCATCGCCATCGGGGCCGGCACCGACGTGGCCATCGAGAGCGCCGACGTCGTGCTCATGAAAAGCGACCTCATGGACGTGCCGGCCGCCGTCCAGCTGTCGCGCGCCACCATGCGCAACATCAAGCAGAACCTGTTCTGGGCGCTGTTCTACAATGCCGTGTGCATTCCCGTGGCGGCCGGCGCGCTGGCGTTCATGGGCGTGAACCTGAACCCCATGATAGCCGCTGCCGCCATGTCCTTGAGCTCGGTGTGCGTGGTGAGCAACGCGTTGCGCCTGCGCGGCTGGAAGCCGAGGTTCTCGGCGGCGGCCCTCGCCGCCGAGCCCGCGGCCGAGAACGTCTCAGGCGCGTCCGAAAGCGCGCCTGCGAACCATGTGGAATCGGATTCGATCGGCACAAAAGCGCCTCAAGGGAAGGAGATCGTCATGGAGAAGACCCTGCACGTGGAGGGCATGATGTGCGAGCACTGCGTCAAGCGCGTGAAGAAGGCGCTCGAGGGCGTGGAAGGCGTCGAGGAGGCCGTCGTCGATCTCGACGCGGGCACTGCGACGGCGAATCTGTCGCACGACGTGCCCGACGAAATGTTGAAAGCGGCCGTCGTGGACGCCGACTACGAGGTCACGGGCATCGAGTAGGCCCCTAGCACCCCACGATGATCTCGCGCAGGGCGGCGATGAGCTTCTCGTTGTCGTCGCGCGTGCGCACCGCCACGCAGAAGTACTTCCCGTTGGCGAGGCCCGGCGTGCCCTGCAGCTTGCGGATGAGGAACCCGGCTAGCTGCAGGCGCGCGGCCAGCTCCTCGGTGCTCGCCACGCCCAGGTTCAGGTCGGGTCCGTGGTCGAACGCGCACATGACGTAGTTCGCCTCGGCGGGGAATATGTCGATGCCCGGCACCAGGCTGAGCATGCACTGCATCCACGGTATCTCGGAATCCAGGAACTCGCGCGTGCGCTCCAGGTGCTCGGCTTCGGCCAAGGCCAGCTCGCCCAGGACTTCGGCGAACATCGGGACGCCCGAGCTGTCGTAGAAGCGCGCGATCTGCGCGACGGTGTCGGGGTGCGCCACGCAGTAGCTTATGGGAATGCCCGGCATGGCGTACGGCTCGCAGAACGAGCGGACGACCACGAGGTTGCGATGCTCCTTGACGAGCGGCACCACGCTCTCGCCGCCCAAGGTGAGTTCGATGGAGCGTTCGTCCACGACGACCCATGTGCACGCGTCCAGATAGGCCAGCAACGTGGGAAGCGGCAGCAGGCGGCTCGTGGGGTAGCCCGGGTTGGCCAGCACCGCCGCATCGAAGAGGACGCCGTGGCGCGCCGCCGAGACCGGGTCGGGCATGACGAAGCCCGCAGGGCTCGTGATCTCCACCACGCGGTGCCCGGCGTTTCCGGCCGCCAGCGCGTATTCCACCGGTCCCGGAACGGCCACGCCCACGGTGCAGGGCTGGTAGGTTTGCGCCACGGCGCGCACCATGTCGCCCACGGTAGATCCCACCAGGAACGATTCCACGGGCATGCCGTGCTGGCGTGCCAGCGCGCTGCGCAGCGTGTGCGCCTCGCGGTCGGGGGAGTAGTTCAGCTCGCCGGCGGCGAGCGCGGCCTCCATGGCGCGGATGAACGAGGGCGGGGTGCCCAGCGGATTGGCCGTTCCCGAGAAGTCTATCCAGTTCATCTCGGTGCGCAGCTCGTAGGGCGGGGAGAGCAGCTGCTCAGGCAGCGCGGTGACCGCGGCGCGCACGCCGGGTGCCGCATCGCATCCGTTCGACATTCGTCTCTCCTTCCCGTCTCTTCCCTTGTGCGGACCGCGGTGGGCTTGAGGGGAATCTGGGGGGACGTTTCAGCAGGTGGCAGATTCAAGCGCGGCCGTGTATGTCAACCACCCCGCCCGCGTCGAGGCGCGGAGGTTGCGGGGAAATGATTATCCTAGCACAAGTTTCCAACGGCCGTGCCCGGCATGGTAGACTAATTCGCGCAATGAAAGAAGAATTCCCGCAGACCGCCGCGTCCTTTCCGGACGCCTCTGCTCCCGACGTCGCCGCCGGGGGCATCGACGCGCGCGGCGGCGGTGCGGAGGGCCTCCTTCCGCTCGAGCCGTGGGAGGGCCCCGCCATCCTGTTGGTGGATCTGGACGCGTTCTTCGCTTCGGTGGAGCAGCTGGACCATCCCGCCTGGCGCGGCAAGCCCGTCATCGTGGGCGGCGACGCGGACAAGCACGGCGTGGTGTCCACGGCGTCCTACGAGGCGCGCCGCTTCGGGGTGCACAGCGCCATGCCCGCATCCATGGCGAGGCGCCTGTGCCCGGACGGCATTTGGACGCACGGCCACTTCGATCGCTACCGCGAGATGTCGAACGCCATCATGGACATCCTGCGCTCCGAGACGCCCCATGTGCAGCAGGTGAGCATCGACGAGGCGTTCTGCGACGTGAGCCCCACGCCGGTGAACCGCGAGCACCCTGCGGCCGTGGCGCGCCGCATCCAGCAGCGCGTGAAGGAGCTGGGCGTGACGTGCTCCATCGGCGTGGGCACGTCGAAGACCGTCGCGAAGATCGCCTCGGACATGGACAAGCCCCAGGGGCTCACCGTGGTGTACCCCGGGCGCGAACGAGGCTTTCTGGCGCCGCTTCCCGTGCGCGTTATGAGCGGCATCGGCGCGGCGGCCGAGCAGAAGCTCAAAGGCCGCGGCATCGAGACGCTGGGGGATATTGCCGACGCCGGCGAGGCGGCGCTCGTGCGCCTGTTCGGCAAGAACGGCCACGTCATGTACGTTCGGGCCAACGGAGGCGACGACGCGCCCGTCGTCACGGACGACCCCGTGAAGTCGGTGTCGAACGAGACGACGTTCGCCGTGGACCTCACCGAGCGCGACGAGGTGGAGGCCGCCATAGCCACCATGGCCGCGAAGGTGGGGCGACGCCTTCGTCGCAAGGGGCTCGCCGGCCGAACGCTCGGGTTGAAAGTGCGCTATGACGACCGCACGGTGCGCTCGGTGCAGCGCCGCCTGGATCATCCGAGCGACGACGAGCTGGCCTACACGCCCTTGCTCTACCGCATGATGGACGAGGTGTGGCGCCCCGGCACGCCCGTGCGGCTCATCGGCGTGAGCATGACCGGCTTCGCCGCCGAGGAGGGCGTGCAGGAGAGCCTGTTCGACCTGGGAGACGTGGCTCCCAACGACAACGACGTGGAGCCCGTGATAAAGGACGAGGGGAAGCGCCGCGGCCTCATCGAGGCCACCGATCTGGTGAAGAACCGCTTCGGCGAGGATGCCGTCCGCTTCGGCCGCGAACTGCGCGCCGACGAGAACACCACCGGCTCCGCCAGCAAGAACCCGGCGGACTACAAGTAACTCCAGGTTGTCATCCTGAACGGAGGCCGTAGGCCGGAGTCGAAGGATCTTCGGCGAAGGGAATCCTCCGTGCTCGAAGATCCTTCGACTTGCTTCGCTCGCTCAGGATGACAAGCGGCTTATTCTGCGGCGAGATCTCGCCAGTCGGGATTCAACGATTCGACGAGCGCGTTCTTTTTCTTGCGGCTCCAGCCTTTAAGCTGCTTTTCCCTTTGTATCGCATCCTCGATGTGCCCGCATTGCTCGTAATACACGAGATCGATGACGTTGTACTTGTCGGTGAAGCCCGGCAGGGCATGCGACTTATGCTCGGCGACCCGGCGCTCAAGGCTGTTGGTCACGCCGACATACAGGACGGTGCGTCCAGGATTGCTCATGATGTACACGTAGTATTCGTGCATGTCGGAGGAGTTTTCCGACCGGATGCTCCCAGGTTGTCATCCTGAGCGAGCGAAGCGAGTCGAAGGATCTTCGGCGAAGGAAGTCTTCCGTGCTCGAAGATCCTTCGACTCCGGCCTGCGGCCTCCGCTCAGGATGACAGAGGGCGATTACCGTTTGTCGGCCAGGAAGAACAGGGCCATCGTTCCCGGGCCGGAGTGGGCGCCGATGACGGGGTCGACGTAGTTGATGACGACCTCCTTCACGCCGAAGCGCGATTTCACCTGCTCGGCCACGTACTCGGCCTCTTCAAGGCAGTCGCCGTGCGTGATGAACACCATCTGCTCATCGATGGGGGCGATCGCCGACTTCTCCATGTGGTCGACCAGCGCGTTCAGCGACTTCTTGCGGCCGCGCACCTTCTCCAGCGGGACGAGGCGGCCCTCGTCGTCCACGTGCATGACCGGCTTGATGTTGAGCATCGTGCCAGCCCAGGCGCTCGTCTTCGACACGCGCCCGCCGCGGAACAGGAACATGAGGTCGTCCACCGTGAACCAGTGCGCCAGGTTCAGCTTGTGGTCTTCAACCCAGTCGCGCACCTCGTCGATGGAGGCTCCGGCGCGGGCGCGCTGCACGGCGTGCCAAATGAGCAGGCCCTCGCCGCCGGAGGCGGCCAGCGTGTCCACGGCGAAAAGCTTGCGGTCGGGGAACTCCTTCGCCAAATCGCGCATGAGCAGCTCGGTGGCCTCGTAGGTGCCGGACAGGCCGCTGGAAAAGCCCAGGTACAGGATGTCGCGACCCTGCTCAAGCAACCCGCGCATGAGCGCCTCGGACTCCGCGAGGTTCGGCAGCGACGTGGTGATGACCTTGCCGTCGCGCATCATGGTGTAGAACTGCGCCAGGTCGGTGTGCTCGCCCTTGAGGTAGCTTTGGTACACGGTGTCCTCGCCGTTCACCATGAAGGTGAGGGGCAGGATGTGCAGGCCGAACTCGTCGATCATGTCCTCGATCAGGTTGCTGCTCGAGTCGGTGACGATCTCAAATTCCATGTCGTTCCTCCGATGCGCGTGGCCGCCGCGAAACGGCGTCGTTGTATACCCTGCAAAGTATACCTATATCTCAGGCGCCGCCTATGTCACAATTTTGAAAAGTAAGGCGAAGCGCCGGGGAAAGCAGGCGGTTTCGCCTATACTATACAGGTTTGAATCTGAAACGCCCTGACACGCATGCACAGGATGAAAGGTACGGCACCCCGTGGCGAACAGTTACAAAGAGACGATGAACCTGCCGAAGACCGACTTCGCGATGCGGGCGAACCTGCCCGAAAGCGAGCCGAAGCGTCTGGCGAAATGGGAAGAAGAGCATATCTACGAGCAGGTGCTCGAGAAGAACAAGGACGGCAAGCCGTTCATCCTGCACGACGGCCCGCCGTACGCGAACGGCCCCATCCACATCGGCCACGCCTTCAACAAGGTCCTCAAGGACTTCGTGAACAAGTCCCACGCGCAGCGCGGCTTCTTCACGCCGTACGTGCCCGGCTGGGACTGCCACGGCCAGCCCATCGAGCACATGGTGGAGAAGACCCTCGGCCCCGAAAAGATGGCGAAGATCGACCAGCCCACGCTGCGGCGCCTCTGCCGCGAGTGGGCCGAGAAGTACGTGGGCGTGCAGCGCGAGGGCTTCAAGCGCCTGGGCGTGAACGCCGACTGGGAGCACCCGTACCTCACGTTCACGCCGAGCTACGAGGCGGGCAACGTCGAGGTGTTCAAGAAGATGTATTTGGACGGCTCGGTGTACCGCGGCCGCAAGCCCATCCACTGGTGCAAGCGTTGCCACACCGCGCTCGCCGAGGCCGAGATCGAGTACTCGGACGAGACGTCGCCCTCCATCTTCGTGAAGTTCAAAATGGACCTCATGCCGGGCATGTTCGAGGCCGCCGGGGCGACCGGCGACGCCTACGTGCTCATCTGGACCACGACGCCCTGGACGCTGCCGGCGAACACGGCCGTGTCGCTGGCGCCCGACGCCGACTACGTGATGGTGCAAGCGGACGGCTCCAACATGATCATGGCGCGCGAGCTGGTGGAGCAGGTGGCCGAGATCGCGGGTTGGGAGTCCTACGACCTCGTGCGCGGGGATGGCGGCGAGCCTGTCTCGCTCAAGGGCCGCGAGTTCACCGGCCTCACCTACACGTGCCCCGTCCGCCAGGACCTCAAGGGCACCGTCATCTACGGCGACCACGTCACGCTGGATTCCGGCACGGGCGCGGTGCACACGGCTCCCGGCCACGGCCAGGACGACTACCTGGTGGCGCTCGAGTTCGACGTGCCGCTGCTCATGCCCGTGGACGACAACGGCGTGCTCACCGACGAAGCGGGCCCCTTCGCGGGCCTCGACGTGGACGAGGCGAATCCGGCGATCATCGAGTGGCTGCGCGAGCGCGGCACGCTGGTGGCCGAGAAGAAGATCCTGCACAGCTACCCGCACTGCTGGCGCTGCCACGAGCCGGTCATCTTCCGCGCCACCGACCAGTGGTTCGTGTCCATGGACAAGAACAGTCTGCGCGAGAACGCGCTCAAGGCCATCGAGCACGACGTGGAGTGGATCCCCGCGTGGGCGTCGAACCGCATCGGGTCCATGGTGGCCGACCGCCCCGACTGGTGCATCTCGCGCCAGAGGTCGTGGGGCGTGCCCATCCCCGTGTTCAAATGCGCGAAGTGCGGCAGCACCGTGGCGAACGAGCAGACGTTCGACGCGGTGATCGACCTGTTCTACCGCGAGGGCGCCGACGCGTGGTTCACGCGCGAGCCGTCCGAGTACCTGCCGCGCGGCGTTAAGTGCGAGACGTGCGGATACACGGAGCTCGTGCCCGAGAAGGACATCTTGGACGTGTGGTGGGAGAGCGGCGTGTCGCACACCTCCGTGCTGAAGCATCGTGCCGACGAGGGCCTGCGCTTCCCGGCCGACATGTACCTGGAAGGCTCCGACCAGCACCGCGGCTGGTTCCAGTCGTCGCTGCTCACCAGCATGGGCGCCTACGGCGTGCCGCCGTACAAGTCCGTCATGCACTGCGGCTTCACGGTGGACGGCGAGGGTCGCAAGATGTCGAAGTCGCTGGGCAACGGCGTGGACCCGGCCGACGTCATGGCGAAGAGCGGCGCCGACGTGCTGCGCCTGTGGGTGGCCAGCGTCGACTACTCGCAGGACGTGAGCATCTCCGACGAGATCCTGCAACGCACCTCCGAGGCGTACCGTCGCATCCGCAACACGTTCCGCTTCCTGCTGGGCAGCTTGGACGACTTCGACGACGAGCGGGACGCCGTCGCCGATTGGGACGCGCTCGAGCCCCTCGACCAGTGGGCGATGGTGCGCACCCGGCATCTGCTGGCCGACGTGGACGCCGCCTACGACGCCTACAAGTTCCACTACGTGTACCGTGCGGTGTACGACTACATCGTGAACGACCTGTCCGCCGTGTACATGGACGCGACGAAGGACCGCCTGTACTCCGAGGCGCCCGACTCGCCGCGCCGCCGCGCCGTGCAGACGGTGCTCATGAACATCTTAGAGGTGCTCGTGCGCGTGCTGGCGCCCGTCCTGTCGTTCACGACCGACGAGGTGTGGGAGCACTATCCCCAGGCCATGCGCGAGCGCGCCGGCCGCCCGTCGAACGTGCAGCTGGCCGGATGGCCCGAGCTGTCGGACTTCATGCCCGCCATCCCTGCGGAGGCCGAGCGCGTGGCCGAGGACTTCGGCGTGATCATGGGCGTGCGCGAGATCGTGACGAAGGCGCTCGAGGACGCGCGCGGCGAGAAGGTCGTGAACAAGAGCCAGGAGGCGGCCGTTACCGTGACGGCGCCGAAGAGCGTGCTCGACGCGGTGGAGCGCTACGACGCGGCGGTGTTCGAGGAGCTGTTCATCGTGGCGTCGGTCGCGTTCGTCGAGGGCGACGAGCTGGCGGCGGCGGTGGCGAAGACCGAGTCCGAGAAGTGCCCGCGCTGCTGGAACTACCGCGAGCTCGGCGGCAACGCGAATCACCCGCTCGTGTGCGAGCGCTGCGGCGACGCGCTCGACGCCATCGGCTACGCGGAAAGCGAGTAGCATGCCCAATCATCCCGAGCGGAACGACGGGCAGCCCCTCGTCCGTAATCCGGAGCGAAGCGAGGGGCAGCCCCCCGCCTGTCATCCGGAGCAGAGCGACGAAGGAGCGGAGTCGAAGGATCCCGCCCTTTCGGAAAAGGACGACGCCCGACAGCAACCGAAGGCGGAGCGCTCGCGCAACACGCTTGTGTTCGGCGTGGTGGCGCTCGCCTGGCTCGCCCTCGACACGCTCACGAAAAGCTTCTTCAACGGCTCGCACTCCCTGGGCGAGGTGATAGCGGGCCCGTTTCTCGGGCTCGTGCGGTTCCGCCTCGTGCACAACACGGGTGCGGCCTGGGGCATGTTCGGCGATTCGACGTTCCTGCTGGGCGTGCTGTCGATCGCCGTGTGCCTCGTGCTCGTGGCGTACCTGTTCTTCCTGTCGCCCCGTCCGAGCCTGATCGAGGTGGTGGGCGTGGCGCTGGTGGTGGCGGGCGGCCTGGGCAATGCGTTCGACCGTTTCACGCTGGGCTACGTGGTTGACTTCATCGAGCCCGTGTTCATCGACTTCCCGGTGTTCAACGTGGCCGACATCGGGGTGACATGCGGTTTCGTTTTGTTCGTTGCGGGGATGGTTCTTGCGTACCGCCGTGCCGACCGGGAAGCCGCCGCGCTGGCCGGCGGCGAAGGACCGCGGGAACGATGACGCGGTCGCTGTGCCATATCGTGGACGCCGCCGATGCCGGCGCTCGCCTCGACGCGCTCATGGCAGAGCGCGGCCTGTACCCCAGCCGCAGCGCCGCCGCGCGCGCCATCGAAGAGGGCGCCGTGTTCGTGAACGGCGCCACCGTGCCCAAGAAGCACGCTGTGGCGGCCGGCGACACCGTGGTGTACGAAGCGCCCGAGGAGGAGCCCGTCCATGCGCTTGAGGGCGAGCCCATCGACCTGGACATCCGCTTCGAAGATGAGAACCTCATCGTGCTGTCGAAGCAGGTGGGCCTGGTGTGCCATCCGTCCGTCGACCATTACGACGGCACGCTGGTGAACGCGCTCGTCTACCATTGCGGGGCCGGGAACCTGTGCAACGTGCAGGGCGAGGACGACCGCTTGGGCATCGTGCACCGGCTCGACCGCGACACGAGCGGTCTCATGCTGGCGGCGAAGACCGACGAGGCGGGTTACGCGCTCATGGAGGATATACGCGCCCGCGCCGTCGACCGCCGCTATCTGGCGCTCGTGCACGGCGTGGTCGCGCACGACACCGGCATGGTGGACGCCCCCATCGCCCGCGCCGAGAAGGAGCGCACGCGCATGGCCGTGCGCGACACGCCTTCCGCGCGCGACGCCGTGACCACGTTCCGCGTGCTCGAGCGCTTCGAGCACGGTCCGCGCGACGACGGCTACACGCTCGTCGACTGCAAGCTGTTCACCGGGCGCACCCATCAGATACGCGTGCACATGGAATACGCCAAGCACCCGCTCGTCGGCGAGCCGGTCTACCGCTCCCGCGCGCCCAAGGATCCCAGCGCCGACCTCGGACTGCACCGTCAGTTCCTGCATTCGTTCCGTTTGGATTTCGCCCATCCCGAAACGGGGGAGGAGCTGTCGTTCGCCGACGGCCTCCCTGCCGACCTGCAAGCCGCGCTCGACGGCCTGGCAGGCCGCAGCATGGGTCGCACCGAAGCCGGCGAAGAGGTGCTCGAACTTCTAGAGAGATCCCCGAGGCCGAGGTCCCTGTCATCCTGAGCGAGCGAAGCATTCGACAGTCCGGTGGACTGTCGAACTCCCGAGCACGCGAAGCGAGCGCAGGGAGGCTCCGCGAAGCGGGGACGAAGGATCCCGTGCGGCGGCAGCCGTCAGTCTTCCAGCTAACGCCGCACGGGATCCTTCGACTCCGCGCCTAACGGCGCGCCGCTCAGGATGACAGAGGGAGCCGCCTCCGCTCAGGACGGCAACGCGCTACTTCTTCCCGTACACGCTCATGTTCTGCATGCGCGATTGCAGGAAGCTGTCGGGGAAGTGCTCGTCGAAGAACCGCTGTTCCCACGTGGCGGCGGGGACGCCCACGGCGCGCTGCCCCTCGCGGTCGAGCGCCAGCACCGTGACCACCACGTCGACGGCCAGGAAAACGGTCATGGCCGCCGTGAGGGCGCGTGCGAGCGCGCTCTTGGCGTCCACGTGCGAGAACGCCTGCTTGACCATTGGCAGGATGACGCGGACCCACACCAGCCCCAAAAGCCCCCACATCATGCCGAACGCGAAGTTCGTGCGTCCGTTTATAGATCCGAACGTGCCCGTGTAATCCCAGGCGATAGCCCCCCAGAAAAACTCCATGCCCCAGCTGGTCACGTACTCCAGCGCCGAACCCACTACCATAGCAACCAGGAATATCACCAGGTTGTGCGAATGGTAGAAGCGGTTCAGGAACAACGTCAGCGCCACGGCGCCCACGCCGTAGATGGGGGAGAAGGGGCCCCACACGAGCCCCGCCCGGCTTTCCAGCCCTCCGTAGACGATGGCGTGGAACGCGGTTTCCACCACCAGGCCGAACACGCAGCCTCCCACGAACAGCCAGAACAAGGTGAAGAAGTCGAGGCGCAGGTAGCCGGTGTTGTGAAAAACCTGGGCTTTGACCTCCTGCTTCACCTCGCGAAGCAGGCCGGTGCCCTCCGTCTCGCCGGCGCATGCGGACGCCGCCCCTTGAGAGGCGGGCTCGTCGCCCTCCGCGTCGGGCGAACCCGGGTTTTTCGATTCTTTCTCCATTCGTCCGTTCCTCGAAGGGCCGATAGGGATAAACTATAGCAGATTTACCATGTGGGATCGAAACCGTTTCGCTTCGGCGATCCGCTCGGGAACGGGAAGGGGATCGACATCGTGCAAACAGGGGACCGCACCGGAATTCTCCTGGTGAACACCGGCACGCCGGGCGAGCCGCGGCCGCGCGCCGTGCGGAAGTACCTCGCCCGGTTCCTCATGGACCCGCGCATCGCCCCCATGAACCGCGTGGGCTGGTGGTTCGTCCTCCACCTGTTCATCCTGCCCAAGCGCGGGCGCGCGTCGGCGGAGAAGTACGGGAAGATATGGACCGATGAGGGCTCTCCCTTCACGGTGGCCCACGACAAGCTCACGCGCGGTCTGGATGCCCAGCTCGAAGGCGAGGGCCTCGACGTCGTCGTGCGCTGCGCCATGAGCTACAGCGCCCCGTTCGTGGACGACGTCGTGCGCGAGCTCAAGGATGCCGGCTGCACGCGCCTGGTCGTGCTGCCGCTCTACCCGCAGAGCGCCCACTCCACCACGGGGTCGGTTTCCGACGGCGTGGAGCGCGCGTTGAGGAAGGCGCGCTGGGACGCGCCGTGCGACTTCGTGGACAACTACCACGACGACCCCACCTACGTGCGCGCCATCGCGGCATCCATCAGGCACGTCGGGTTCGACCCCGACTCGGACGACAAGGTGCTGTTCTCGTTCCACTCCATTCCGCTCGTCGACATCGAAGCGGGCGACACCTACGAGCTGCAGACGGGCGCGTCGAGCCTCCAGATAGCCGGCGAGCTGGGCATCGAGCGCAACCGCTGGACCATCGGCTACCAGTGCCGCTTCGACAAGGGCCGCGAGTGGCTCTCGCCGTTCACGCGCGACGTGCTGGCGCGCTGGGCCGAAGCCGACGTCGGCCGCGTGTTCTTCGTGTGCCCGAACTTCGCCGTGGACTGCCTCGAGACGCTTTACGACATCGAGCACGAGTTGAAGCCGTACTATTTCGACCAGATCAGGAAGGCCGGCCGCGAGCCGCGCGAAGACGATTTCGCGTACGTGCCCTGCCTCGACAAGAGCCGCGCGCACGTCAAGGTGCTCGCCGACGTGCTGCGCCCCCATGTGGAAGGAGGCCGTTGATGGCCGCTGAGGAGAGCTGCGCCCCCGCAGCGCAGAAAACGGTGCTCGTGGGTGTGACGGGCTGCATCGCGGCGTACAAGAGCTGCGAGATCGTGCGCCTTCTGCAGAAGGCCGGCGTGCGGGTGAAGGTGGTCATGACCGAGCATGCCACCGAGTTCGTGGGGCCCACCACGTTTCGCGCCCTCACCCACGAGACGGTGGCCGTGGGCCTGTTCGACGACCCGTCCGATCCCATCCACCACGTGTCGTTGGCGCAGGAAGCCGACGTGTTCCTCATCGCGCCGTGCACGGCCAACGTCATCGCGAAGATCGCGAACGGCCTGGCCGACGACCTTTTGACCACGACGGCGCTGGCCTGCACCTCGCCGCTCGTCATCGCACCCGCCATGAACGTGAACATGTACGAGAACCCGGCGACGCGCTACAACATCGGCAAGCTGCACATACGCGGTGCGCGCATCGTCGAGGCTGGCGACGGCTACCTAGCCTGCGGCGACGTGGGCCGCGGCCGCTTGGCGGAGCCGGCCGACATCGTGGCCGCCGTGCTGGAGGAGCTGGGCGTGAGCCGCGATCTGGCCGGACGGCGCGTGCTGGTCACGGCCGGGCCCACCGTGGAGCCCATCGATCCGGTGCGCTACATCTCGAACCATTCGTCGGGAAAGACCGGCTACGCCATCGCCCGGGCAGCGGCGCGGCGGGGGGCCGACGTCACGCTCGTGTCGGGCCCGACGGCGCTCGCGACGCCCGAGGGCGTGCGCACCGTGCACGTGAAGACGGCGCGCGACATGCTGGCCGCCGCCGAGGAGGCCTACCCGGCGGCCGACGTGGCCGTGTTCTCAGCCGCCGTGGCCGACATGCGGCCAAAGGAGGCCGCAGCGCGCAAGCTGAAGAAGGGCGCGCCCGGCACCGACCTCGGCACCATCGAGCTCGTGGAGAACCCCGACATCCTGGCAACGCTCGGCGCGGCCAAGCGCGTCGGGCAGGTGGTGGTGGGCTTCGCCGCCGAGACGGAGAACGTGGTGGCCAACGCGCGGAAGAAGCTCGCGACGAAGCATGCCGATCTCATCGTGGGCAACGTGGTGGGCGAGGGCCGCGCCTTCGGCACCGACGACAACGAAGTGTGGCTCGTCTCCGCCGACGACGTGGAGGAGTTCCCTCTCATGTCCAAGGAACGCCTGGCCGACGAGATCCTCGATAGGGCCGTGCAGTTCTTTGGATAACGTCGGCGGCAAGCGCCCCTTCTCTTTGCGGGGAGGGGCGCTTGCCATTCGGAAGAAAACCCATTCCAAGCCCGTTCCTGCTAAAAAAAGACGTTTGTGAACGATTTATCTCGTCATTTTATATATAAGCGAATGTATCATTAAATAAAATCCCAGATGAATCGCTTGCCTCTTTTATTATTCTCGAATAGGATCATGCATAACCGTGATATTTTAGCAAAAACAAGCGACCTCGAGGAATTTTACCATCCGACACCGGCCGGGCGTAGCATCTCGAAGATTCGCGCCACCGAGAGGTTTGAGGCCTCGACGGCTTTCCGTCGCGACGCGGAGAACGGGTTCGATCCTGCTGAAGAGCGGGGACCGACGAGCGCGTCGACGAACAGAGCGCGACAAAAGAAAAGTCTCCGAGGTGCCGGGCGAGGCGAATGCGTTGGGATCGGCCGCGCAGCCGGCATGCGATTCGTGTTGCCGTTGCTCGTGGAAACGAAGGATCGAGGCCCTTTGATGGATTCCGGTCCTTCCTCGTCGAGGGCTTCCGACGTGCTTCCTCGATAAAAAAAGGGCCGCATGAGCGGCCCTTCAACGTACTTAGATGATGATCGGACTAGATGGTGTGAACCATCGTCGCCTGGCTCTTGCCGTTGTTGCCGACGGCGACGGTGAACTCGACATGCGCGTTCTCTTCAAGGGTCTTGAAGCCGTCGGTCTGGATCTCGCTGAAGTGGACGAACAGATCGTCGCCGCCCTCCTGGGAGATGAAGCCATAGCCTTTGTCAGCGTTGAACCATTTAACTGTACCAGTAGACATGCAAACCTAACTTTCTGCCCCGAAGGGCAACAACGGGCAGGACAGGCACGCGCCTGTGACCCCTGCCAACAACAGCGGCACTGTACCGCGTCAACCAGTGTACGCGCTCGCGCCCCTTATTCCGTCGCGGTTCGAATAAAAGACGCTTGCACACGCCATCCACACGTTTGGACTCGCGCTCGGCGCTCGCGCTCCGTGGTTCGAGTGCGAGCGCCGCCTTCGAACGGCTCGTACGCGCACCGGGCGAAGCTTGCCCGCCTTGCCCGGTGCGCGGTTGTGCGTTTGCGCAATTCTGTTTGGCGAAATCGGACAATAATCGAGGAAGATGGCAAATTTCATCTTGAAATACGCGACAACTAACGGTAATATGATCAAGCTGTCTTGCGAGGGAGCGTGTCAAGAACCTTCGTAGGCGCACAACGGGTTGTGGCGCAGTTTGGTAGCGCACTTGACTGGGGGTCAAGGGGTCGCAGGTTCAAATCCTGTCAACCCGACCAGCTATTACGGCAGGTCATCGGGAATTACATCTCGGTGGCCTGTTTTGCGTTTTGCGCTCAACGGATCCGATACGCCTAGGGTTATAGGCCAAAATTTGTACCTTGAGTCTAATCGTAATCAATACGGTAGGGACCTGTTGTGTGAAGCTCGTGCCATGAGACTGCATTACCCCATCTAAGTATCGCTTCATCTCTTTCTTGGAG
>NZ_PPTR01000016.1 GCF_003339845.1 Gordonibacter sp. 28C | reverse complement strand
TATATGTGGCAACCTGGGAAGAATTGCCGGTTGTATGGACGCGACCATTATCAGCCCAAAGATCCACGGTCAAATGAGAAGACGATATGAAGTAGGGGCTCACAATGTTCTACTCATATCGTCTTTCAGCCGCTAAAAAAATATCCCAAAAGAGGACAGTTCCCTTTTGGGATATTTTCATCTTTTCCACGGCGGGGTGAACGGGCGGCGGGGGTGGTCGTCCGGCCGCGTCGTTTTCATGGGCTTCTTCTTCCAGCCGGGGTGATTCCGCACGAACACGGCTCGACAGATGCGCGTGATCGCAAGGCCGACGAGCGCGGCGACGAGAAAACTCAGCCCCAAGTCGAGGATGAGCTCGTTGCCGTCGATGAGCGCGTACAGGCTTATGAGCGCGAAGATGCCCGAGAGAACCCCCGTCAGCCAGGTGAAGGCCTTGATGAGTATCTCCTTGCCGCGGTTCGGCGAGTAGCGCCACGCAGCCACCAAGTACACGATGGCAGCGACCACGGCCAAAACGATGAGCAGCGGCACGATACGGGAAAGCCTCGCTATCATCGCCCCGCTCCTTTCAACGCGTTTCCAACCATCTCTTTGCCACGATCATCATACCAAAGCCGTAGCGCGCTTCACCTGCTCGTTTGCCCGACGCTACGCACTCGGCACGGTGCGGGCAGGCAGATGCGCGTCCATGACGTCGCATAGGTCGGCGAATCCGAAGGGCTTCACCACGTAATCGTCCATGCCGGCCTCGAAGGCGCGCGTTCGGTCTTCCACGTAGGCGTTCGCCGTCATGGCAACGATAACCGGCCGTGCACGGCCTTCGCGCTCGCAGGTCTCGTACAGCATGCGGGACGCCTCCAACCCGTTCATCTTCGGCATCTCCACGTCCATGAACACGATGTCGAACCAGCCGTCGGGCACGTCCAGCACGGCCTTGACCGCCTCGGCGCCGTCATGCGCCCAGGTGACCTCGGCACGCGTCCGGCCGATGATGTCGCAGGCTATCTCGGCGTTGATGTCGTTGTCCTCGGCCAGCAGCACGCGAGCGCCCGAGAAGTCGACGCGCTTCGGAAGAACGGGCGCCTCGCCTTGGGTCGACAGCGCCAAGGCAGCGTCGGCGGTTTCCAGGCGCAACGGCAGCTCCACCGTGAACGTCGTGCCGCGATGCCGCTCGCTTTTAACGTCGATGGTGCCGCCCATCTGGTCGATGATGCTTTTCGTGATGGCCATGCCGAGGCCGGTTCCCTCTATGCCGCGCGTTTCGTCGGTGCGCTCCCGCTCGAACGGATCGAATATGCGGCCGACAAAATCCGCCGTCATGCCTATGCCGTTGTCCTCGATTTCGAACCGGTACAGGGATATCCCGCACACTCCTCGCCCGCCGCATGGCTCCTCCGGAAAGCCGCCCGACAGGCTGTCGCGCAAGATCATGACCGCCTCGCTGCAACGTGCCCGTTCGGGCGAAACGCAACCCGGCCTCTCCAAGCTCACCCGCAGGCACACCCTGCCTCCAGGCTCGGTGTATTTCACGGCGTTGCCGATAAGGTTCAGAAGGACCTGCTGCACGCGCAGGGCGTCCCCGCGCACGTAGACCCCGGCGACGTCCGATGCCTCCACGCAAAACGAGAGCTGCTTCGTATGCGCCTGCTGCTGCGCGATCACGTCGATGATGGAAATGAGCTCCTCTAGGCAGAACGGTTCGTCGCTCAGCATGAGCTGGCCGCTTTCTATCTTGCTCATGTCGAGAACATCGTTTATGAGGCTGATCAGATGATGCGATGAAAGCGATATCTTCGACAGACACTCCTCCACCCGTTCAGTATCGCCCACATGGCGTTCGGCTATTTCCGTCAACCCAACGATGGCCGAGCAGGGTGTGCGGATGTCGTGCGACATGCTGGCGAGAAATTGCGATTTCGCCTTGCTCGCATGGCGCGCCGTCTCAAGCGCGGCCTCGAGATTCTTCTGCAAACGGTCGCGCTCGGCGTTCCTGCGCTTGATGGTGACCAGGAAGATGGCGAGCACGGCCAGCACGCCGGCCATGAGCACGCTGGCGTACACCGCCGTCTCCGCGCAGGCCTTGCCGGCCAAATCGAACAATGAGGAGAGCGACTGGCGCGAGTGGTCGATAACCTCGGAGTTGAGCTCCAACATGCCGTTCACCAAAGGACCAACCTGCTCGTTTACGGTGAGCTCAACCTCGGCATCCGTAGCGAGAGGGTCGCGGCATTGGCTTATGAGGCTCTGCTGCTTCGATTTCAACGTTTCGTAGCGCTCCTCGAGAGCAGCGGCCTCGTCGGGAGAGGATCTGCACTGGCTGGCGATGATAGCCAGCGGTTCGGCTATCTCTTGGTCGATGCTCTCGTACTCGGCCTCCACCGCATCGACGGCTTCGACCGTTCTCACGTAGGCAAGGCGCTCGGCCAGCGTGCGCAGCTGAACCAGATAGGTCTCCACCTCTCCAGCCGCCACGGTAACCGGATACGGATGCGTGTTGATCTCGTCGATCCTGTCGGAGATCGCCCTCATGTTCACCATCATCACCGCGTAGAACACCACGAGAAGAACGACGAGAGCGACCGTTGTCGTGAACGAGAGCATGCGAGCATCGAAGGCGCGCGCAACATGGTCGCGACCGAGCCCTCGCGCTCTATGGGAAACGCGCGTCATAAAACCACTTCCGACCTCTTGCCTGCGGCAGGCGCGCCGGGACAGGGGGAACCCCGGGCGACCTGCCTGCATCGCGCCGCCGTTCATCGACGATGCGGGACAGAGTTTTGATTAAGAAAGGAACGTCCGCCGCATTGGTTCGGACGGACGTTGGATGCTCGCTGCTAGAACTGGACCTTCGGGGCGACTTCCGCCCCGGCGGTGGCATCGAAGCTATCGCGTTGCTTGAAGCCCATCATGCCGGCGAACAGCACGGCCGGGAACGTCTGGATAGCCGTGTTGAACTTCATGACCGTGTCGTTGTAGCTCTGGCGCATGTAGCTGATCTTGTCCTCGGTGTTCGACAGCTCGGCCTGAAGCTGCTGGAAGTTCACGTTGGCTTTGAGGTCGGGATACGCCTCGGCCACGGCGAACAGGTTCTTAAGCGCGCCGGTGAGGATGCCGTCTGCCTGCATCTTGCCTTCGGGCGTGGGCGCGTTCATCACGGCCGTGCGCGCCTGGGTGACCTCTTCCAGCGTGCCGCGCTCGTGCGAAGCGTAGCCTTTGACGGTCTCCACCAGATTCGGAATGAGATCGAGGCGGCGTTGCAACTGTACATCGATCTGCGCCCAGGCGTTGTCCACCATGTTGCGCAGCTTCACCAAGTTGTTGTACAGACCGATAATCGCAACGACCAGAACAACGATGATGACGAGGATGACGATCAGTGGGATGCTCATAAGCCCTCCTTAGCTATTACGTAACTGGGATTTTATCATCACCGGGCATGAAAGCGGAATAAGGAATGGTTCTGTAAATATAACTATTTTGCTATATTTTGGTCATTTTGCTTTGAATGAAGTCGAAAGCGGCCGTCTGGACCGACCTTGATGCATGGCCCCCGAAGGGCGGACGGCAGTCCGCCCCTACGTGAGCCCCTTCAACAAACGCCTAAGGGCGGCTAGCTTGCAGGAACCTCGGCAACCCGAACGGGACCGAACGTCGTGGCATGGGCCCACCAACCGCGCATGCGCGCCTGCGCGGCAGCTCGGCCGGCGGCCTCGAACGTGCCGCAAAGGGCGAACACCGCAGAGCCGCTCCCCGACATGAGCGCCTGCTCCACATCGGGACTCGCGTCCGCCCACGCGCGCACGTCGGCGAGCGCAGGCAGCAGCGACTCGGAAGCGGGCACCAAGTTGTTGCGCAACGGCACGTCCTGAGCGCGCTTCGCCGCAAGAGCAGCCGCGCGATCGACCGGCGACACCGGCACGGGACGCTCGTCGAAGGCGCGGTACGCGGCTGCCGTGGAAACGCCCCCTTCGGGCTTCACCAGCACAACCGACGAACCCATGGGCGTTATCTCGCGCACGAACGCGTCGCCCACGCCGTCGAACACGGCGCACCCTCCGTGCAGGAAAAACGGCACGTCGGCGCCGATGCTGCGCGCGGTTTCCTCGATGCGGGGATCGCCGGCGGGCAACCCCCACAACCGCGCGGCGCCCACCAGCGCGGCGGCCGCGTCGGACGATCCTCCGCCCAAACCCGCTTCGGCCGGGATGCGCTTCTCCACATGCACGGCCACGGTTTCATCGACGTCCCTTCCAACGGCCTGCGCGAGCTGCCGGATGGCCTTGCTCACGATGTTGTCCTCGAGCGCCACATCCAGCGGCGCGAGACCTTCGGCCAAACGGCATTCAAGCTCGATGCCCAAACCGGCAGGCCCGGGTCGCGCCGGCAGCAGCTTCATACGAAGCACGTCGTGCATGGTGAGGGCGTGCATGACGCTCAGCGCCTCATGGTATCCGTCGTCGCGCCGCTCCCCGATACCCAAGAACAGGTTGACCTTCGCGGGCGCGATAAGCTTGATGGCGTCGGAACCGGAGAACGCGGCGAGGTCGACCTTCTGGGCCGTGCGCGCCACAGCCAGCATATCGACCGCATGCGGATCGCCGGGGTTCGCGTTGGCCGCAACGGGGGTCTTCGATTGCGCGGAAGCCGGCTGGCCGCCGGAGCGGTTGTCTTCATTCGGTTGCGTCATGGCAAACTCCGTTCATTTCCTTCTCTTGCGCGCGAAGAACGCGCGCAGCAAAGCGGCGCATTCGTCGCCCAGCACGCCGGGAACCACTTCGAAATTGTGGTTGAGCCGTTCGTCCTCGTTGACGCGGTACAGCGTGCCCAGAGCGCCGGCCTTGGGGTCGGGCGCACCGAACACGCACCGGTCGATGCGCGCTTGGTGCATGAGGCCCGCGCACATGATGCACGGCTCCAGCGTCACGTACACGGTGCACCCCGTGAGCCTCCACGCGTCGAGCTCGGCCGCCGCCTGCTTCATGGCCAAGAACTCCGCATGCCCGGCGGGATCGCGCGTCGTCTCGCGCAGGTTGCACGCCCGCGCGATCACGCGCGGCTCGGCAAGGGATCGGCGCGTTGCGGGATCGATGGGCTCGTACACCACGACGGCCCCTATGGGAACCTCGTCGAGCTCGGCGGCGCGCCGCGCTTCCTCCAACGCCAGACGCATGTAGTCTTCATCAGTCATGCCGCTTATTATATGGTATCCTACCTGTGCATTCGGGAATGCGACGCGAAAAAGCACCGCGCGGAGCCGCGTTGCGGGCTCGTCCCGGCATGCGCCCATCGATGCGGAGGCGTGGCCGAGTGGTTGAAGGCGGCAGTCTTGAAAACTGTTAAGCCGCAAGGCTTCGTGGGTTCAAATCCTACCGCCTCCGCCAGAATTCCAGCCATTTTCTCGCGAAATCTCGGTCTTCCAAAGAATTCCAGCTACCAGCGAAAACTTCAAGCCACCTGTAGAATTCATCCCACCTGCCAAACTTCAGCTTCCCGCGAAGCTCCAATCACCTGCAAGGCCCGGACGCCCAAGGCGCATAAATTCATCGAATTCGCCCGTCTCTGTTAAAAAATAACGTTTGGGGGTGCGGACCGGCCGCGTAGGCCGGTCCGAGAAATCGTCCGCACCCCCCATCGCGGTCAAAAACGCCAGAACTACGTCGTTCCGCCGACCCTTGCAACGCCTTCCAATTTCCGACGATCTCGCGAGCAGGGAAAACGCGGATCGAGGCGCCGCCGAGCGTCCTCGCATGGCCGCGCGGCGACGAACAACCGTCAAAAACGGCCGCAAAAGCCGGAATCCGCTGTCAAACCGGAATCGACATAGGCCCGTTCGAGGCTGCATGGCGGCGGATCGCCATCAGGCGCGACGCGGGGGCGTGTCGAGGGTGGTTTAACGGCGGACGGCTCTCCAGGTCGATTTTTGCGTTTCGCCAACTTAGAAGCGCGCTCGAAAACGCCGGCGCTGCCAAACCGGAAATTCGTTGGTCGGTTCGACCGATGAACTTTTCAGCATTCCCAAGCAACCAGACAGATGACGTTTCATCGTCCGACGGCTTTCTGCATTTCGCTCCATGGCTGCCGCGTTTCCTTCTGGCAACCTGCCAAACCCGCATCCGCCAGCTCGCTGGGTTCGCAACCAATAGCTTGCCAAGTCTCCGAACCGAGATGTCCTCGTTCCGCCCAAGAGCTTGCCAGAATTCCAAGCGACAACTTGGCTTACGGACTTCTTGGCTGCTTCGGGGAAAGAGATGCGCGGGTACCCCGCAGCAAAACGCGCTCCACCATGGCTTCTCGGCGCTCCGACCGCGGGCCGGTCGGAACGGGCGGCTCGACGCCCTGGCCCTCCCTCGCGTGCGAAAAATCAAACGCGAATCAAGCGGCGGTAAGGTTTGGGCAAATCATCGCTCTTGGCGGGCGGCGGCCTGCCGTCGATGTTCTACGATAGCGCCGAAAGGCCATTGGAGGGCGCCCCGGCAGCACGAGCGAAGGAACGCATTGAGCACCAAAGGCAAGACGCTTCTCATAGGCGCGGTTCTGCTCGCCGTCGCTGTCGCGCTGAGCGCGGCCATCGTGCTGGTGGGCAACGGCTCCGGCGCCGACGTCGGCACGGCGAACGGCCAAACCACCGTCGTGCGCGGGATCATCGGAAGCGAAAAGGCCGAGCTGTTCAACGACCCCGAGGCGCAGGCGATCTTCCAAAAACACGGCCTGGACGTGCAGGTGTCCACCTCGGGCTCGTGGGCCATGGCCGAGAAGGAGGGCGTCGCCCAAAACGACTTCGCCTCCCCCTCGAGCGAGATCGCGGCAGAGCACTTGGAAGACGTGCATCGCGATCAGGTCAAAAGCGTAACGAAGCCCTTTTACTCTCCCATTGCCATCGCAACGAGCCAGCAGGTTCTGGACGTGTTGGCGAAAAACGGCATCGCGAGCCAGATCGACGGGGTATGGCGCATCGACATGGCGGCTTACCTGCAGGCGGTGGTCGAAGGAAAACGCTGGACCGACCTGACGGGTTCCGAGGAATACCCGTCGAGCCGCAACGTGATGATAACGTCCACCGACGTGCGATCGTCGAACTCGGCGCTCATGTACCTGGCCTTGTCCAGCTACACGCTGAACGGCAACGCCGTCGTATCAAGCGAGCAGGACGCCCGGCTCCAGGCACGCGACCGGCTTTCCAAGCTGTTCCTCGACCAGGGGTACTCGCAGTCGTCCTCGGCCGGCCCCTGGGAATCCTATCTGTCGAAGGGTCCCATGAACCAGCCGCTCACCCTCATATACGAAAGCCAGTTCATAGAAGCCGAGCTGCTCAATTCCAACCGCATCACCGACGACATGCGCATCGCCTACCCGTCCCCCACCATATTCTCCGACCATGTGGTGGTGTCGTTCAGCGAAAACGGCCGCAAGGTGCAGAACATCCTGGACAACGACCCCGACATGGCGAAGGTCATAGCCGCGCACGGCTTCCGTCTGAACGGAGCGAATTCGGGAGCCTTCGGCGAACAGCTTGCCTCCGCCGGCCTTTCGGGCTACGCCGACACGGCCTCGTTCATCGACACCGCCCAAGCACCGTCGTACGAGGTGCTGAACACCATGCTCGAAACGATCAAGGCCCTGTACTGATGGCAGGCGCAGGAAACGGAGCGCGATCATGAACGGGCAAGCCGAACCGCAAAACGCCACGCGAGACGCCTGGATCGCCCGCGCCGTAGGCATGGCGGCCGTCACGGCCGTTGCCGTGCTCGCGGTGCTCGCGGGCCTTGCCGGATGCTCGACCGACGGCATTTCGTCCTCGCGACCCGCCGCGCAGCACGCGGGGCCGGCCGACCTCAACATCGTGGCGGGCTCGGAAGTGAAGGACATGCTGCCCATATTGGAGGACGCGCAGCGCGAACTGGGCATCTCCGTCGACTTCACCTACATGGGCACGCTCGACGGCACCGAAGCCGTCATGGCCGGCGGAACGGACTACGACGCCACCTGGTTCCCCTCGAACGCCTACATGTCGCTGTTCGACCGGAAGAGCTCGCTCATCGCGCAGGAGGCCTCCATCATGCGCACGCCCATCGTGCTGGGCATGAAGCGCGACAAGGCCGCGGAACTCGGGTTCGACAAGCAGTCCCCCACGTGGTCGGCCATCGTGGACGCGGCCTCGTCGGGTAGGTTCGCGTTCGGCATGTCGAGCCCCGTTTCCTCGAACAGCGGGTTCTCCACGCTGGTGGAGCTTGCAACCGCCCTTTCGGGCACCGGGTCGGCCATCACCGAAGCCGACGTGGACGCGGTCAAAGACAGCCTGCGAGAGTTCGCGAAGGGGCAGGCGCTCGCCAGCGGATCGTCCGGTTGGCTCATGGAGGCCTACGCGAAAGACGGCTCGAAGGTGGACGGCGTTTTCAACTACGAATCGCTTATCAAGCAAGACCCCGACCTGGTGGAAGTGGTGCCGCAGGACGGCGTCATCACGGCCGACTACCCGCTTACCCTGTTGTCGGGCCGCGGCGACCAGGCGAACGACGCGTACCGCAAGCTCGTCGACTACCTCAAGCGCGACGACGTTCAACAGCGCATCGCCGACGAAACGCTGCGGCGTACCAGCGCCTCCAGCGCCGCAGACGCCACCGAGGCGTTCGAGATACCCTTCCCCAACCGGCTCGACGCCGTGCATGCGCTGCTGAGCACCTGGGTTTCGGAAGTGCGCAAACCGGCCAACATGGTGTTCCAGATAGACACGTCCGGCTCGATGAGCGGCGTGCGCCTGGACGAGCTCAAGTCGGCGCTCTTCGCGCTGGCAGATCCGAACGGCGCCGGCTCGTCGTCCTTGCTCGCATTCCAACCTCGGGAGTCCATTTTGCTGGTGGAGTTCGCCAGCACGGTGAAGAGCACCGCGCTTCTGGACATCGACGAGACCGGCGACACGAGCGAGGTGGTCGACCAGATAGCCGACCTGCGCGCGAAGGGCGGAACCGCCATCTACAACACGCTCGAAGAGTCGCTCGAGCGCGCCGCAGTCAGCGCGAACGACGGAAACGTGACCTCCGTCGTGCTGTTCACCGACGGAGAGAACACCGAAGGCGCGAACTACCGGGAGTTCGAGCGTTGGTATCGATCGCACGAATCCGTGCAGGGCATCCCGGTTTACACCATCCTGTTCGCCGAGGGAAGCAAGCAGGAGATGCAGAAGATAGCCGACCTGACCGGAGGCAGGGTTTTCGATGCCGAGAACGGAGACCTGACCGCGGCGTTCAAAGAGATCCGAGGGTACCTGTAGTGGCGCGAAAGAACGAGATCGCCCGAAGCAGGCCGATGCCCCGTGCGGTTATCGGCTTGGTCGCAGCGCTCGTTTTTGGCGTGTTCCTTTTCGCGGCCTTCGAGTTCGCCCGTACCGTGCCGCTGCGCATCCTGCTCGTGGCGGTGGGCGCGGCGTTCTCGAGCGGCACCTGGTTCCTGCTCGTGTCGGTGAACACGCCGCAAGCCGTCGCCGCTATCGACGTGGACGCCTTGAGCGGCATGGATGCGACGCTCAAAGAGGCGGCCGAGGCGGTGAACGCCGTCACGGCGCTCATGGACGCCGCCCGTTCGGCCGACGACCCGCACGGCATCGCCGCGCAAAGCGGGAACATGCGTGCGCTGGTCGGATCCATGGCGAGCCTCATAAGCTTGGACGAGTTCGCCTCCTCGCGCAACGATGCGGACCACCATCTGGTGTTCTCGTTGGCAACCTCGTGGCTTCCCGACGCATGGGAGTCGCTGACCACCAACGTGCGCTACCTGGCGTTCAACGGCAAGGCCGCCGCCAAGGCCCAGGGCAACATCCGGGAAATCGAACGCCAATGCGCGGTGGTGGGCGGCTCGCTCGACACGATACGTGCCAACATCGTGTCGGGAACGTCCGACAGGATAGAAACCGGGGCCGATTACCTGCGCCAACGCTTGGGCTCGCGGCCGAAGACGTTGAGCCTCGACGCCGATGCCGGCGAATCGTGAGCGCCCGGCGACACCAGCCGTTTTCCGCACGGAAACCAGCCTCGTGCAAGACGAGGCGACTTATCCCACCGAACGACAGGAGAAACCATGACAGATTCCACAAGCACCGCCCCCGCCGCAGAAGCAGGAGAGACGCTCTCGGCCCCCGACCCCGCCTTCGACCTGACGGTCGAACCACCGGCCAAACCCGTTGAGGAGGCCACGGCCTTGAGCAAAGTGCCCGACGTCGACCCGCAGGAGCTTCTCCGGCTGAGCGAGAACGCCAGCGCCTGGGTCTCCACCGTGGCGTCGCTGTCGCCGACGAGCCTTGAGTTCAAGCGCGAGATAGACGCGCTCTACGAGGTGGGCGCCGACGCGTTCCGCGAGACGAGCAACACCTCCAGCCGTTTCCTGGACATGTCGCTCGCCCAATCCAAAAAGGGAGGCGCGCAGGAGCAGGTGTCCAAGTCGCTCGTTGACCTGCGCAACGAGGTGGACGAGCTCGCACCCGACGAGACCACGTTCGTCGACCGGGTGATCGACGCGCTCCCCTTCTCCAGCCGCGTGAAGCGCTACTTCCGCAAATACGAGTCGAACCAGCAGCAGCTCAACGCCATTTTGCTGGCGCTCGCGAAAGGCCAGGACCTGCTGCGGCGCGACAACGCGGCCCTCAACACCGAGCGCCGCAACCTATGGAACAACCTGGGCACGCTCAAGAAGGCCTACGTCCTGCTCACCGACATCGATGCCGAGATCGTCGACCGCATCGAGCGGGAAAAGGGGTCGGGGAACCTGGAAACCGCCTCGGCGCTTGAGAAGGACGCGCTGTTCGCCGTCCGCCAGCGCCGGCAAGACGTTCAGACGCAGGCAGCCGTCACCGTGCAGGCCTACCTGTCCATGGGCATCATCCAGTCAAACAACGACCAGCTCATACGCGGCGTCGACCGCGCGAAAACCACCACCGTCACCGCCCTGCGCACGGCGGTCATCGTGGCGCAGTCGCTGGAGAACCAGAAGCTCGTGCTCGACCAGATAGACGCCATCAACAAAACCACCGACGACATGATCGACCGCACGAGCAAGCTTCTGCAGGAAAACTCGCTGCGCACCCAGGAGCAGGCTGTTTCCAGCGGCGTGTCGCCCGAAACCCTCAAGCGCGCCTACGACGCGGTGTTCAGCACGCTCGACAGCATCGACACGTTCCGCGTGCAGGCGAACGAGTCGTTCTCGAAGACCATCGACGTGTTGAACGAGCAGCTGAGCCGCGCGCAGGGGTACCTGGACCGTCAGAACGACGGCGAGCAGAACGCCCCTGCGGCGGCGCGGGCGCTGGAAGTGTGAGGCGCGGGCGCGACTATCGGATCGTGAGAGCGCGATAGACGCGGCGGCGGGTGTTGCCCTCCGCCTGCACGGCGCCCTGCTCCTCCAAGCGTTTCAGGATGCGCAGGAGCGTGGCCTGGGAAAAATCGAACCGCTCCTGTATCTCGCTGCGCCTGAGCGGGCCGGCCTCCTCCACAACCGAAAGCACCGCGCGTTCCTGACGGCGCAGCTCTCCGGCCTCGGCCGCGCGCGCCGGGGCCGTCATCCGGGGCGCGCCGGGCTCCGTGCGAAGCTCGAAATCGGATCCGTTCCGGTTGGGCAGAACCACTCCGAACAGGTGGTCCGTTATGTCGAAACGCGGAGCCGTGCCGCTTCCCTCGTAGGCTTCGAACATGCGCGCTATGCCCGTGCCGTACGCCTCGATGAGCCCTATCCGGTAGAAGGCGGCGGCCAGCTTCGGATTGCGCGGCACCGACACGTCCATCTGAAACTCGTCGAGCGAATACGACGCCGGCGAGTCGCCGTGCGACACGATCTCGATGCGGTCCTCGAACACGCTCACCTGCGTGGACAAGGCCAACCCGTAATCTTGGTGGATGATTGCGTTGATCAGCGCCTCGCGCACCGCGTCGGGCGGATAGTCGTCGTAATCGACGCGTTTCATGTTCACGAAGGCCGTTTTGTAGTGCGTGTGCTCGGCAAGGAAACCGAGCGCCTGGTCGAATTGGGTCAGCAGCGATCCGCCCGTTTCAAGGCGGTGCTTGAACGTGGTGCGTTTCGACCCGAAGAAGCTGGCGAGCTTGATGGACGATGCGCACTGGTCGGACAGCAGCCAGCCCAGATTGGTGAACTGGCCGTCCTCGTCCACGGCGCCCAAAACGGACAGCGTGGCGCGGCTGTAGGGAACGCCTTCGCGCCGGAACACCGCGCGCATCTCGTCGAACGTGAGCTTCTGCACAAGGCAGCGGCGATCCTCGTACGAATCCTTCTGGGTCTCCTTGAGCAGCGAGGCTATTTCCGCCTCGGTGGCCATGAACGACGCCGAGCCCTGGCGCACGTACACGCCCTCGGGCCGCATTCCCTTGTTGGACAGGTAGTAGGGCCGTTTCGCGCCGCGCTCCACGCGAATGCGCACGACCTGCTTGCCGTGCATCTTCTGGCGCTTGCACTGCACCACCATGGCGGCGTCGGGCTTGATGGAGCTGCGGATGGCGTTCGTGGCGGAAAGGAGGACGGCGTCGGGATCGGAAAGGCCGCAGATGGTGCCGCTGTCGTCGATGCCCAGGTAGATAACCCCGCCGTCCGTGTTGGCGAAGGCGACCACCGTTTTCAGCACCGTCTTCGAATACTCGCGTTTGAACTCGATATGATCGCTCTCAACGAACATGCCGATCCCCCGTCGCCGCCTCGCGCATGCCAGGTTCCATTCATTCTTATCATTCTAATCAGGCGGTGATAAGAAAAAGACGGCTCGCGTCATGCGAAACCGTCTTGTTTCCCAACGTACAGGTTTTGCCCCCATCGACATCGTGCAAGAAGCGATGGCGGCGCACGACGCGGCGAGAACCGCGGCGTCGAAGGACCCCTACCGTTCGTCCATGGCCACGTATTCGCGCTTCGCAACGCGGGTGGACTTGTAGGCGGGACGGATGATGCGCTTGCCGGAGACGATCTCCTCGAAGCGGTGGGCGGCCCAACCGGACATGCGGGCGCACGCGAACAGCGGCGTGAACAGGTCCTCGGGAATACCCATCATGGAGTACACAAAGCCGGAGTACATGTCGATGTTCGCGCACATGTCCTTGCTCGTGCCCTTCTCGCGCAGAATAACCTCCGGAGCCAGGCGCTCCACGGCCTTGAGCAGGTTGAACTCAGCCTCGTATTCCGTGCCGGCCGCCAGGTTCTGGGCGAACTGCTTGCAGATGATGGCGCGCGGATCGGACTTCGTGTACACGGCATGGCCCATGCCGTACACCAGGCCCGTGTTGTCGAAGGCCTCCTTGCGCACGATCTTCGCCAGGTAGTCGGCCACCTGGCCCTCGTCGGACCAGTCGGCCACGTTCTGCTTGATGTCCTGCTGCATAGCCAGCACCTGGTGGTTCGCGCCGCCGTGCTTCCAGCCCTTGAGCGAGCCGATGGCGCCGGCGTACGTGGAGTACGGGTCGGTGTCCGACGAGGTGAGCACGCGCGTGGTGAACGTGGAGTTGTTGCCGCCGCCGTGCTCCGCATGCAGGCATAGCATGACGTCGAGCATGCGCGCCTCCTCCGGCGTGAACTGGCGGTCGGCGCGCAGCATGGACAGGATGGTCTCGGCCGTGGACTGGCCGGGAACGAAGCGGTGCATGATCATGGACTCGTTGTTGTAGCGGGCGCGCTTGGCGTAGTACGTGAGCACCATGATGCGCGGCAGACGCGAGATGAGCGAGATGGCGGTGTGTATCTCGTGTTGCGCCGAGCGGTCCTCCGCGTCGGGGTCGTATGCGTACAGCAGAAGGATGGTGCGGGCCAGCACGTTCATGATGTCGGGCGGCGTGTCGCGCATGATCATGGACGCGGTGAAGCCGTCAGGCAGCTCGCGCTCGGAATCGAGCACGCTGATGAAGCGGTCGAGCTGGTCGCGCGTGGGCAGATCGCCCATGAGCAGCAGGTACGCCACTTCTTCGAAGTTGAAGCGGTGTTCGGCCGACTGGTCGCCCAGCAGGTCGTAGATGTCGTAGCCGCGATAGCGCAGGTGCCCCTCGTCGGCGATCTTCTCGTTGTCCGACACGATGTAGCCGTGCACGTTCGCGATGTTCGTCAGGCCGGCCACCACGCCGGTGCCGTCCGCGTTGCGCAGGCCGCGCTTCACGTCGTACTGCTCATAATAGGTGGGATCGATGGAGTTGATGATTTTGAAATTCTCGTAGAGAGCGATCTTCTTTTCTTCGTCGTACATGCAAACCTCCCTGCGTCATGGACGGCTCCCGTTTCCCCAAGCGCGTTGCCGAACGGCCGGCAGGGGCCGGTTGCGGCTGGGCGATGGCTGGGAAATCGGATGATCGTCCGTTCGTGCTTTAGCATGATAAAGCCTCGCGGCATTTCTCAACAGTACTTTTAGGTGAATAACAGACGGAATCCTGACACCTTAAGCGCATAATCGCTGATCAGTTTTCCTCTTGCGCTTTTCTAACCCGCGTGCTCATTTACCAAACGATGACGGTTCGTCTTCGAGTATGTTGTCCGAACGGGCTCCTGCCCGAAATGAGATAGCATCGGCCGTGCGCCCAAGCCACCCTTCCACCTTCGACCTGCGAGAAAGCGAGGCGCACGTGATATCCACCATGTTCTCACTGCTCGTCGAACGTCGCAGCTGGTTTTTCGACCTGCTGCTGCAGCATATCGGCATATCGCTCGTGTCCATCGTGCTGGCGGCGCTCATCGGCCTGTCGCTGGGCATCGCCATCGCGCAGTGGCGGCGCGGGGCGAAGCCGGTGCTGGCCCTGGTGAACTTCGTGTACACCATCCCGTCCATCGCGCTGTTCGGCTTCCTCATACCCGTGACGGGCATAGGCGACCTCACGGCCGTGGTGGCGCTGACCGTGTACGCGCTGCTGCCCATGGTGCGCAACACCTACACCGGCCTCACCACCATCGAGCCCGCCATCATCGAGGCGGCGCGCGGCATGGGATCCACCGATCGGCAGCTGCTCTACCGCATAGAGTTGCCGCTGGCCGCCCCCATCATCATGAGCGGCATCCGCAACATGGCCACCATGACCATCGCGCTGGCCGGCATCGCCAGCTTCATCGGCGCAGGCGGCCTGGGCGTGGCCATCTACCGCGGCATCACCACGAACAACCTTGCCATGACGCTGGCGGGCAGCGTGCTCATCGCGTTGCTGGCCATAGCGGTCGACCTATTGCTGGGCGTGGCCGAGAAGGCCACGCGGAGGCATCTGGAGCCGAAGCCGCGCCGCTCGCGCGTTCGCGCGGCGCTCGGCGCGATACCCCGTCCGCAGCAGGCGGCCCTCGGCGCCACGGCCGGCGTCTCGAGCGAAGTAGACGACGGCGACACGGCGACACCGGGCCGCACATCGGCCAAGAAGCCGCACCGTCGAATCGGCGCCGTTGTCGCCGTCGCCGCCGCGGTCGTGCTCGCGGCGGGCGGCGCGTTCGCATTCGTCAACCGGGAAGGCGCGACCGGCGACACCGTGCATATCGCCACGAAGCCCATGACCGAGCAGTACGTTCTCGGCGAAATGCTGAACACGCTCATCGAGCACGACACCGACCTGAACGTGGAGCTCACGCAGGGGGTGGGCGGCGGCACGTCGAACATCGAGCCCGGCATGGAGCGGGGGGACTTCGACCTGTACCCCGAGTACACGGGCACCGGCTGGAACGCCGTGCTCAAGCACGACGACACCTACGACGAGTCCCTGTTCGACGCCATGCAGCAAGAATACGAATCGCAACTGGGGCTCACCTGGGTGGGCAAGTACGGCTTCAACAACACGTACGGCCTGGCCGTGAGCAAGGATGCGGCCGACCGCTACAACCTGCGCACGTACTCCGACCTCGCGCAGGCGGCGGGCGAGCTGGCCTTCGGTGCCGAGCCCGACTTCTTCGACCGCCAGGACGGCTACCCCGGCTTGCAGCAGGCCTACGGCATGGACTTCGCCGCCACGCGCGACATGGACATCAGCTTGAAGTACCAGGCGCTGTTCGAGGGGCAGGTGGACGCCATCGTCGTGTCCACCACCGACGGGCAGGTGGCCGACGACCGCCTGGTGGTTCTGGAGGACGACAAGGGCTTCTACCCATCGTATCTGTGCGGCAACGTCGTGCGGATGGACACGTTGGAGAAGCACCCCGAGCTGCGCGGCGAGCTGGAGAAGCTGCAAGGCGCCATAACCGACGCCGACATGGCGCGCATGAACAACGAAGTGGAGACGCAGGGGCGCGAGCCCAAAGAGGTGGCCGACGCGTTTCTGGCCGAGAGGGGGCTGATGTAAATGAGCGATGCCGTCGCATTCGAGCACGTGACCAAGCGGTTCGGCGACGCGATCGCCGTGAACGACGTGGACCTGCGCATCGACGAAGGAGCGTTCGTCACCATCATCGGCAGTTCCGGCTGCGGCAAAACCACGCTGCTGAAAACGGTGAACGCCCTCGTGATGCCCGACGAGGGCCAGGTGCTCGTGCACGGGCAGGCCACGTCGAGCGCCGACCCCATCGAGTTGCGCCGCAACATCGGCTACGCCATCCAGGGCAGCGTGCTGTTCCCCCACCTCACGGTAGAGCAGAACATCGCATACGTGCCCACGCTGCTGAACAGCGGCGACAAGGGCCGCACCGAAGCGGCCGTGGCGAAGTGGATGGACATCATCGGGCTGCCGCGCGACATCGCGGACCGCTATCCCGCCGAGCTGTCGGGCGGCCAGGCGCAACGCGTCGGCATCGCCCGCGCCCTCGCGGCCAGCCCCGACATCCTGTTGGCAGACGAGCCGTTCAGCGCCGTGGACGCCATCACGCGCAGCAGCCTGCAAGACGAGATCAAGCGCATACACCGGCAGACGGGCATCACCGTTCTGTTCGTGACGCACGACATCGACGAGGCGCTCGACCTGGGCGACAAGGTGCTGGTCATGGAAGCCGGCCGTGCCGTGCAGTTCGCGCCGCCGTGCGACATCCTGCGCGCGCCCGCCACCGAGTTCGTCGACCGCCTGGTCACCCGCAAGCGCACCGTGTACGCCCGCTAGCAGGAAGCGGTTCGTCCGCCCGACGGCAGGAGCCGGGAAGCCAAGAGGGCTTCCCCCTTTGGCCGGCTGCTCGGCTTCCCTTCGGCACACTTTTCACCGATTCTTTGCATTTTCGCCCTTCGAAAAAGCGCTGCGGCCTTCCCCTGATCCAAGCGAACTGGGCAAACGATCGCCACCCACGAGCCATTGCGAACCTACAGAACGTTTTCAATCGCGAGTCTGCAAAGAATCTGTCATTTCTGTGCCACCAAGGGTCGTCGTCGGGAAAAGATCGGGGGATCAGCGCAGCGACGCCGTCCTGGCCGCCGGTTCGGCAACATGTCCTCAACGCGGACGCTACGCGCCCGTGAACGATACGCGGCGCAAGGCGATCGCGCGAAGCCTGCGGCGTACATTGTTCTCGTATCCCGTTCGTCCGAGTGATAGGAGCCAGCTATGCCCGACAAGAAAGCATCCGACGAGAAAACGTCCGAAGAGAAGATCGTCATCCCCAGCAACGAAGAGGTCTTGGAGGTCATCGAGACGCCCGACGAGATCGACGTCATCGACGTGGGCAACAAGGAGTCCGCCAAGATCATCGAGGACTGGCCGGAAGCCAAGTAGCTTCGCGCGGCCTTTCCGCACCCCAAGCCCGCGGCCCCGCCTCGTTCGACGCGGGGCCGCCTTCGTTTGGCGATCACGCCCTGGACGGCATAATCCTTTCCCAATCGAAGCATGCTTACGCCACCCCTTTCGCCACCGGATATCGGCTCCGCCGCCATCGTCCCCTCCAAGAGCGGCAAACCGAACCGCAAGCCAATAAATCACAAACCGCCCGGAGAACTGCGAGCGGTTTGTGATTTAGCAACTTCCTGAAAATAGTCGTTGACAGCGCTCGGCATTACCGGCATAATAACTTTTGCTGTTTCGACGTGCGCCGTTACCTCAGCTGGATAGAGGGACTGACTACGAATCAGTACGTCGGGGGTTCGAATCCCTCACGGCGCACCACTTTTACAGCTTTGAAGACCGCAACGACTCATGAAGCACGTGCGGCTTTTTTATTGTTGAAGGAAAGGAACATACTTGAAGGTTCGAAAATCGAAACCTCACAGTAAGTAGTCCTCCTTCGGCTTCCCTTTTCGCTGGCAGTCGAAGAACGACTGCTACGCTCATCGACTTGACGCAAGCTTGACGCGCATCGCGCTGCCCGAAACGCACTTTTGCGATATGCTGAAACCGCGCCGGTCATGGGCCTGACGGCAAGGGAAACCAACATGCTCTATCTCTCTCAAATAATGGGGAAACCCGTCGTCGATGCATCCGGCGAGAAGATCGGCACGATCTCCGACTTGGCCATCTCCACCGGCGAGGTGTTTCCCCGCATCACGAGCCTGGCCTTCCAGGGGCCCGGCAAGGTCCCGTTCATGATCTCGTGGCGCAAGTACGTCGACGAATTCGACGACGAGGGCATCACGCTCACGGTGGAAGCGCACGACATCCGCTTCAGCTATCTGCAGCCCGACGAGGTGCTGCTCGCTCGCGACTTGCTGAACCGCCAGATCGTGGACACGCAGGGCCTGAAGGTCGTGCGCGTGAACGATCTGAAGCTGTCCATTTCGGGCACGCAGCTGCGCCTGCTGGGCGCCGAGGTGGGCATTCGCGGCATCCTGCGCGGGCTTGCCCCTTGGCTCGAGCGCGCCGTTGTTTCCGTGGCGAAGGTGTTCAACAAGAAGATCGACGAGCAGATCATCGCCTGGAACTACATGGACCTGCTCGACCGCGACCTGTCCGAAGTGCAGCTTTCCGTGACGCACAAGCGCCTGGACGAACTGCATCCCGCCGACGTGGCCGACATCCTGGAGCAGCTGGACCCGCAACAGCGCGCCAACGTGTTCCAACACCTGGACGAGGCGCAGGCCACCGAGGCCATCTCCGAGATGGAGGACGAGTACCAAGCCGACTTCATCGAGGATCTGGACGACGCCCGCGCCGCCGGCCTTTTGGGCAACATGGACCCGGACGACGCGGCCGACATCGTGCGCGACCTGTCCTACGAGAAGGCCGAGACGCTGCTGCGCCTCATGGGCGTGGAGGACGCCACCGAGATCCGCCGGCTTTTGGGCTACAAGGACGGCACAGCCGGCGGCATGATGACTACGCAGTTCGTGGCCGTGCACGCCACCGACACGGTGGGCCAGACCATCGAGGTGCTGCGCGAGCTGCCCGAAGACCACCCCACCGTGCATTACGTCTACGTGCTCAACGAATACGACGAGTTCGAAGGCGTTCTATCGCTGCGCACCCTCGTGCTCACCGACGACGCGAAGCCCGTGGGCGACGTCATGTACGACGACGTGATCTCCGCGACGCCCGACGAAACCGAAGAGGACGTGGCGGCCGACATCTTCAAATACGAGTTGCCCGCCATGCCGGTGGTGGACGAGCACAACATGCTGCTGGGCATCGTCACGGTCGACGACGCCTGGGACGCCATCGAGGAGGACGTGAGCGGCGACAAGACGAAGGCCACCGCCCTCAAGGCAGTGGGCATCGTGCTGGCCTCGCTGCTGTTCCTGGGCCTGTACACGCTGGTGCTGCTGCAAGTAATCGGCTACACCGGAAGGTAGCGCCATGATGGTGAAGAACAGCGACGCGCGCAAAACCGAGGGCGGCAAGCGCAGGCGCGAATGGGGCAGCTTCAAAACCGGCCAGATAGGCCCCGAGGCCACGACGGAGCCCGAAACCGGGATCGCCCTCGCCGACAACCAGGCGGAGCCGCTCGAGCAGCCGAAGAAGCCGAGCAAGCTCTGGCTTCTGCTGGCGGCGCTGGGCCCCGGCATCGTCACGGCCATGGCCGGCAACGACGCCGGCGGCATATCCACGTACTCCACCGTGGGCGCGAAGTTCGGCTTCGCCACGCTTTGGGTCATTCCCATCATGTGCGTGCTGCTCATCGTGGTGCAGATGACGGCGGCACGCATGGGCGCCGTCACGGGCAAGGGCTTCGCCGCGCTCATCCGCGAGCGGTTCGGCATCCGGCTCACCGCGCTGGCCATGCTGGCCCTGCTCGTGGGCAACGTGGCCACCACGTTCTCGGAATTCGCCGGCATCGCCAGCGGCATGGAGATGTTCGGCGTGTCGAAGTACCTGGCCGTGCCCGTGGCCGCCGTCGCCGTGTGGCTTTTGGTGGTGGGCGGCAGCTACAAGCGCGTGGAGAAGGTGTTCCTTATCCTGTCGCTCGTGTTCGTCACGTACATCGTGGCCGCGTTCATGGCGGATCCGAACTGGGACGAGGCCCTCACCAGCACCGTGGTGCCGCACGTCGTGCAGGACCAGAGCTTCGTGTCGCTCGTCATAGCCATGATAGGCACGACCATCGCCCCGTGGATGATGTTCTTCAACCAGAGCAACGTGGTGGAGAAGGGCGTGAGCGTGAAGGACTTCTTCTCGCAGAAGGTGGATGTGGTGGCGGGCACCATCGCCGCGTGCCTCGTAGCGTGGTTCATCATCGTGACCACCGGCGCGGTGCTGTTCCCGCAGGGCATCGAGATCGAATCGGCCGCCGACGCCGCCAAGGCCCTCGCGCCGTTCGCAGGGCACTACGCCGAGGCGCTGTTCGCCATCGGCCTCATCGCGGCGTCGTTTCTGGCGGCGTGCGTGCTGCCGCTCACCACGTCGTTCGTGATTTGCGAGGCGTTCGGCTGGGAAGCGGGCGTGTCGTTCAAATGGAAGGAAGCGCCGCTGTTCAAGAGTATCTTCACGTTCGTCATCGCCTTCTCGGCGATCGTGGTGCTCATTCCGGGGATCGACCTTATGGGGGTCATGCTCACGGCGCAGTTCGTGAACGGCATCATACTGCCCGTGTTGCTGGTGTTCATGGCCATCATATCGGCCGACAAGCGCATCATGGGGAAGTACCGTTCGCGACCGGTGTCGCGCGTGCTCATTTGGGTGACGGTGGGCATCGTGACGGTGCTCACGGCTGCGCTGCTGGTCATGCAGGTATTGGGCATTGGCTAGCGACGGCAGAAACGCGCTGCGGCTGAAGTTGGGCGGGCTCCGCCCTTCGCCGACCGGGCGCGCTTCCGCAGGTTAGGCGGTTTGGGCGAGGCGCTTGCCTTCGTCTTCGAGGCGTTCGGCCAAAAACGTGCGGCGGTTGTCGCCGTTCTTCACGCTTTCGAGCATCATCTCGATGGTCAGGCTGTCCAAGTAAGCGTCGAAGCTCTCCTCGATAAGCTGATAGGTTTGCTTGACGCCCTGCACCATGGCGCCGCCTTTGCGCGACGAGCGCTTGGCGCGGGTGGACGCCTTCGCGTCCTCTTCGAGCGCCGACATGATCTGCAGCACGGTGATGTCAGACGGTTCCTTGGCCAGCCGGTAACCGCCGTGCTTGCCCGGCCGCGCCTCGATGAGGCCGGCGTTGCGCAGCAACTGGGCCAGCTGTATAAGATAATCGCGTGGTATGGACATGTCTTGCGCGATGTCTTTCGAGGAGCACGTGGTACCCTGTGCGGCCAGGTACAGGATGGCGCGCATGCCATAGTCCGTCGATGCCTTGAATTGCACGTTGTCTCCTAACTCGCTGCTGCATCGGCATTACATTGCCAGCATCCGATGAGCTGCTTACATATATATAAGTCGGTCACTTTACTTTGTCCTTGATAACACAAAAGACGCCGTGAAACAGCGCCTTTCCGACAGTTCCGCTCTGGCGTTGGCAGAGCAATCCAGGACGTTTTGAGTGTACCGAAAGCAGAACGATTATAGCAAGGTCATTGAGCCGTTTGCATAGCAAATCGAATGGAAACGGTTACGTCTACGCAATCTTGACCTGCAGTTATCGACTGTTGATAACTGCGCAGGCACTGCGGGGCCGCTCGGCGCCTGCGGCGTTGCCGGAATGATATACTGGCCGCATGGACGAGAAGACGAACTTGCGCGCAACCAAACTTGCTCAGCGCGACGCGCTGAGCAAGCAAACACGCGCCCGCAAGAGCGCAAACGTGTGCGCGAAGGTCACAGCCTTGACGGTCGAAGCACTGCAGCGGCCCTTCGCTGCGACGCGCGAAGGGCGGGAACCGCGCGTTGCGGTGTACGCCGCCATGCGCAGCGAGGTAGACTTGCAACTATTTGTTGAAGATGTGTTTTCTCGAGGCTGGATTCCTTGCTTTCCCTGCATGGTGCGCGACGAGCCGGGTGCCGAAAGCCGCATGGCGTTGTATCTCGTACCCCCCGATCGCTACGACAGCGCACGGGAGGACTTTCTGAACTCTCCGCTGCGCTGCCTGATTCGCAGAGAGCTCGCCGAGAAAGGCTACGAGGAGGCCGACCCCTCCGAACTCGATGCGGTGGTGGTGCCGCTTGTGGCGTTCGACGATGCGGGTAACCGCCTGGGCTACGGCGGCGGCAACTACGACCGCCTGCTGCCATGCTTGCGGGACGACGCGCTCATCGTGGGCGTGGCGTTCGACGAACAGCGCGCGGACGCCGTCCCGTGCGAGCCGCACGATCGTCCGCTGCCGCATATCGTGAGCGCGTGAATCGCGCCGTCGGGCACGTTTCGGAAAAGAAAGAGGCGTCGGCCGCCCGTAGGCAAGGCCGACGCCCCCTGTTCGCCATGCGCGATACCGAACATGCAAGCCCGCGCTATTTCGCCGTCCCGTACTTCGACTTGTTCAGCACCAGCACGGCGGCCACCATGAGCACGACGCCCACTGCAAGCGAAATCCACGGGTTGCCCGTGAAACCGGCGATGAGGTAGCCCACCAGGCAGGTCACGGCCACCGTCGACGCATAGGGCAGCTGCGTGGCCACGTGGCGCAGATGGTTGCACTGCGCGCCGGCCGACGACAGGATGGTGGTGTCGGAAATGGGCGACACGTGGTCGCCGTACACCGCACCGCCCAGCGTGGCGCCGATGGCCACCAGGAACAGCGGGTCTTCGGCCGGGAACACGCCGATGACGATGGGCAGGATGAGTGCGATAGTGCCCCACGACGTTCCCATGGCGAAGCCGATGAACGCGGCCACCACGAAAATCACGGCCGGCAGCAACGCCAACCCCACGCCGATGCCGTTCAAGAACCCGCTCACGAACTCGCCCGTGCCCAGCAGGTAGCGGCACGTGCCGCCCAAACTCCACGCCAGCACCAAGATCATGATGGCGCCCACCATGGATCGCACGCCCTCGGCGATGCCGTCCATGTAGCCCGACAGCGTCATGAGCTTGCGCGGCAGGAACATGATGGCGGCCACCACCAGGGCCACGCACACGCCGATGCACAGGCCGAACACGGGATTCTCGCCCACGGCAGTGGAGAAATCCACGCCCTTGAAGAACCCGCCCGCGTACAGCATGCCCAGGATGGAGAAGATGATGAGCACCACGATGGGCACGATAAGGTCGAACACCCGCCCCTTCTCGGAAATGGCCATGCCCTTGAACTCCTCGACGGCAACCTGGGCGGCCTCGTCGAGCTCGTCCTCTTCGGCGATGACGGTGTCCATGTTCAGCGGCAGCTGGTCGGCCGCGTCGGGGTCGGATATGCCCACCATGGACATGGCTTCGAGCGCGCTCTCCTTCGGCGGAATGCGATGCTGCTGCTCGGCCGGTTGCTGCACCTCGGCCTCGGCCACGCGCATGGGGCCGAAGTCCTTCTTCGTGGCGCACATGAAGAACACGAACACGATGGTAAGCAGCGCGTAGAAGTTGTACGGGATGGACTGCACGAACGTGGTGAAGCCGCCTTCGCCCAGGTAGCCGCCCACGGCCACGGCCCACGACGACACGGGCGCGATGATGCAGATGGGCGCCGCCGTGGAGTCGATGATCCACGCCAGCTTCTCATGGCTGATGTGGAAGCGGTCGGTGACCGGGCGCATGACCGCGCCCACCGTGAGGCAGTTGAAGTAGTCGTCCACGAAGATGATGATGCCCAGCACCGCCGTGAGGATCTGCGCCATCTTCGCGTTCTTGATGTGCGTGGCCACCCACTCGCCGTACGCGCGCGACCCGCCCGCGCCGGCTATGACCACCACGAGCGCCCCCAACAACGCAAGGAACAAAAGCAGCGCCCCGTTGCCGGCAATCTGCTCGGCCATCATCTGCGGCACCATGGTGAACGAGTCCACCAGCTGCTCCGCGCCCGCGCCGTTCAGGCTGAACTGGTAGATCACCATGCCGGTGAACACGCCGATGGCGAGCGAGGAGTACACCTCCTTCGTGATGAGCGCCAGCCCCAGCGCTAGAATGGGCGGAATGATGGACCACACGCCCGTGCTGATAAGGTCGAAACCTTCCATATGCGTCCCCTTTAGTCGCACCGGATCCATGGGCGTCGATGACCCCAACGCCGAATTATGCGCCCTAGTATACGGTATATGAAGCGTGCGAGCAGCAAAGACACGGCGTTTTGCGCCATTTCGGGCACAGGGGAACCGGGGGCGCCCGAAAGCCGGGACGCGGCCGTCTCCGTGCAAAGCCGCGCGAAACCCGTCGGACCGACGGCGACCGCGCAATCGGCTATATCTGGAACAGGGCGATGGCCGCAGGCACCAGCCACAAGGCGAAGACGACGGCGAACGGCCATTTGTGCGCCGCGCTCACGGCCACGTACTCGCGGATGAAGGCCGTGGGCCAGTAATAGCGCGCCGTCTTGCTGCCCACGCCGTCGGCGGCAAGGCCGATCTTGTGGGCGTACTCGGCCGTGCGGAACACGTGGTAGTCGCTCGTGACCACGGCCGCGCGGTAGGCGTTCGCACCGGAACGCGCGTCCATGATGGCCTTGCTGTTGCGCAGGTTCTCCATGGTGGTGGTGGATCGGTCTTCCATGATGACGGCATCTGCCGGAACCCCGCGCTCGCCCACCAGGTAGTCGCGCATGGCCTGAGCCTCTGAAACCTGCTCGTCGACACCCTGCCCGCCCGACGCCACGATGAGCGCACGGCTGCCGCCCGCCTTCCACAACTCGACGCCCTTGTCGAGCCGCGCGGCCAGAAGCGGCGTGGGGCGCGTGCCCTGCAAGCCCGCGCCGTGCACCACGATGTAATCGTAGTCGCGGCGTTTCGGGAGACGCCGGTACAACCACGAGTACAGCAGCAGCGCTGCGAACGTGAACGCCACGTACGAGCCCTCCATGACCACCAACAGGGACAGCAGCAGCACAGCGGGCGGCGCCTGCAGCATCACGAACACCGGCATGGCAACGCACACCGCCACGATGAGCAGCGCGAACAGCCCCGGCAGCGCATGCGCGAGCGAGAACCCCTCCCGCTTCACCACCACTACGGTGTTCGCCAGCAAGAACGCCACCAGCGCCACCGTGCCGAACGGGATGGCGGCCAAGCCCAAGAGCACGAGCCCCGGCGCGTCGAACTGGATGGACAGGCCGCAGAACGCGAACAAGCAAAGCAGCAGGAAGTACAGCGCGTTGCGGAACTGCCGCGGCTCCTTGCAGTAATTGCGCACGAACAGAAAGCCGAACACCAGCGCGGGAAAGTATATGAGGACGAGCTGGAAGATCATGCAAATGCCTTCGACAAGAGGTGCGAGATCGTCATCCGACAGTATAGCGTTCGCGCACCGCTGTCACAAAATTGTTCTTTTAACACCAACGGGGAGAAACGCGCGTGCATTCCTCCCTGTCGAAGCGCATACTGGGGAAGAAGCCATCGGTCCAACCAACAGAGGTGATAGCCATGCCCCTCAGCCGCAACCGATCGAACCGCAGTCCCTTCGCTAGCTCCGCAACGATACTCGGAACCTTTTTGCTGCTTGCCGCGTTTTGCCTGCTGGGCGCGCTTCTCGCCGGATGCGCGAGCAACGCGCCGAAGGAGCAGGCAGCCGACAGCATGCCGGCCGCGTCCGACCAGCCGATCGAGACGCCCGAAACGAACGCCGCGAACGCCGCCGTGCCGAGCGGTGGCGACGCTCCGTCTTCAACGAGCCCGAACGCCATCGACGATCAGTACGCGCAAGCAAAAAAACCGGCCGAGCATGTGACGCCACGCCTGGACGACGGCTCACGGCCGCCCGAAGCCGACGGTCCGCGCGTAGAGGACCGCAGCGGCGTCTCGATCATCGTACAAGCGAACACGCGATCCGAAGAGCTGGCCGGCTCTATGACCGCGACCCTCGTCGACGAAGGCTACGACGTGCGCCACGTCGCGTCTTTCGACTATCCAGTGGCGCTCGTCGTGTATCGAGGCGAATCGCTGGCCGCCGACGCGTTCGCCATCGCCGAGGAACTGGGCATCGAATGGGTGGAGGAAGCGGCACCCAACAAATACAACCAGTTCGACAGCGACATCCTCGTTGCCGTGGCTCCCATCAACATGTACTCGCGCGAACTTTTGGTGTGGCCTGCGCTCTGATCGAGCGTGTTTTTACGCGTCCTCTTCTTCCAGCTCCATTTCGTACTCGCGGTCGATGGCGCCCTCGACGCGGGGCGGATCGACTTCGAAATCAACGCGCTTGGTTACCAGGCTCACCAGCGGCACGATGACCAGCGACAGCACCATGGCGATGGCGCCGCAGTTGATGGGGCTGGCGATGAACGGCGCACCGAAGAACCCGGAGATCATGTTGCCCGTGGTCAGCCCCACGCCCACGATGAAGCTGGCCCACACGGCCGGACGCGAGATGCGCTTGGAGAACAGCCCCCAGAAGAACGGGCCGAGGAACGAGCCGGCCAGCGCGCCCCACGAGATGGACATGAGCTGCGCGATGAACGTGATGGACGAATTGTACTGCACGAGCGCGAGCACGGCCGAGATGATGATGAACACCACCAGCAGCACGCGCATGTAGGAGAGCTGCCTCTTCTCGCTCATGTTCTTCACCAGGTTGTCCTTGATGAGGTCGAGCGTGAGCGTGGACGACGATGTGAGCACGAGCGACGACAGCGTGGACATGGACGCGCTCAGCACCAGCACGATGACGATGCCGATGAGCAGGTCGGGCAGCGTGGACAGCATGGTGGGGATGATGGAGTCGTACACCGGCGTGCCGGCCGCGGTCATCTCAACCTGGCCGCCGTACAGCCGCCCGAAGCCGCCCAAAAAGTAGCTGCCGCCCGCCACGATCATGGCGAACACCGTGGAGATGATGGCGCCCTGCTTGATGGCCGGGCCGCTTTTGATGGCGTAGAATTTCTGCACCATCTGCGGCAGGCCCCACGTGCCCAGGCTGGTGAGGATGATGACGCCTATGAGGTCGGGCAGGTTCGGCCCGAAGAAACTCACGAAGGGCCCGGCCATCTCGGAGCCTTCGGCCGGGATGAGCGAGAGCGTGGTGATGGCCTCCGTGAAGCCGCCGTTGTTCACGAGCACCGCCACGATAACGGCCACGATGCCCAACAGCATGACGATGCCCTGGATGAAATCGTTCATGACGGTGGCCATGTAGCCGCCCAGCACCACGTAGATGCAGGTGATGACGGCCATGCCGATGACGCACCACTCGTACGGCAGCCCGAACGCCATGCCGAACAGGCGCGACAGGCCGTTGTACACGCTGGCCGTGTACGGAATGAGGAACACGAATATGATGGCCGCGGCCGCGATGCGCAAACCCTTCGACTGATAGCGCGCGCCGAAGAACTCGGGCATCGTGGACGCGCCCAGGCGGTGCGTCATCTCGCGCGTGCGCGGGCCGAGCACCCACCAGGCCAGCAGGCTGCCCAAAATGGCGTTGCCGATGCCGATCCACGTGGCGGCCACGCCGTACTTCCACCCGAACTGGCCGGCGTAACCCACGAAGATGACGGCGGAGAAGTAGCTCGTGCCGAACGCGAACGCCGAAAGCCATGGCCCCACGTTGCGCCCGCCCAAGATGAAGCCGTCGACGGTGCCGGTGTGTCGTCGGCAGTAAATGCCCACGCCCACCGCCACGCCCACGAAGATGAGCACCATGCATATTTTTTCGATCATGAGAGAATCCTTCTGGTTCGTTTACTTGCAGGTCGAACCAACGTCAGCGAGAGCTGCTGCGGTGTCGATAATCGGCTTGTCATGCGGCCGAACGTGCTTTCACACGTGAGGGCAAGCATGAAAGAGCCGAGGATCGGCGCTGCAGCAGCTCGCAGCGTCGGCAAGTTCCGCAGCTCGGCAGAGCGACGGAACTTCCAAGGCGCACATGACTTTGCCTGCTACGGGCGCGCTATGCCGGAGCCCGACACGACGCAACACCACGGGCAAACCCATGTGCTAGAGGTATCGGTAGGAATAGTAAGGAAGGGCCCGGTAAGCGGAAGCCTCGTTGGACGAAGCCGCACGACCCGAAGCGAACGGGGCCAAAGATTCGGAAGACCGGGGAGCGAAGGAGCGCCACGCGGCCGCAACGGCCAGCTCGAAGCGCCAGCGCTGCTCGACGGCCATATGTCCCTTCGCGGAATTCATGCGACTACTTTACCACAGTGGAGCGTCGGCGCAATGCAAAAAGTTTGCAAATCGCCTGATAGCGAACGAATGTTTCACGTGAAACACCGCACGGAGGCATTTTTTTAATTCGGTGATGTCGTTGCCTGCGATGTATCGATTACCTTTTCGGCTCATCGAAAAACGGCGACGCACCTCGCCACGAAGCACGAGCGCCCGCCGCCTTTGAAGGGCGACGGGCGCTCGAATGGCTGTTGAATGGCGTTTTAGTAGCGGTTGTCGAAAATGCGCTGGGTCTTCTTCTCGGAACGGGGCAGCTCGCCGATGGCGACGCCCTTGGCGACCGGCGTGCAGCCGATCTTGCCCTTGAAGATGAACGCGAGCTCCTCCTCGACCTTCTTCTTATCCTCGCCGGTGGCCTCGGTTTCGAAGAACACCGTGAGTATGTCCTTGCCGAACAGGTGGTCGATCATCACCTGGTACTCCGACGAGGCGCCGTCGGTGAAGCGGATGACCTCCTCGATCTGCGCGGGGAACATGTTCACGCCCTTCACCTTCACCATGTCGTCGGTGCGGCCGATGAGGATGTCGATGCGCGGATGGTGCGATCCGCAGGCGCAGTCGCCGGGCAGGATGCGCGTGAGGTCGTGCGTGCGGTAGCGGATGAGCGGCGCGCCCTGCTTGCGCAGCGTGGTGATGACCAGCTCTCCCGACTCGCCGTCGGGCACGTTCTTGCCCGTCTTGGGATCGACGATCTCGCAGTACACGTAGTCGTCCCAGATGTGCATGCCGTTGTGCTCGTCGCACGAGATGCCGATGCCGGGACCGTATATCTCGGTCAGGCCGTAGATGTCGTACAGCTCCACCCCCAGCTCGTCGGCAATGCGCTTGCGCATCTTGTCGCCCCAGCGCTCGGATCCGATGACGCCCTTGCGCAGGCAGATATTGTCGCCGATGCCCTGCTCGGCGATGGCTTCGGCCAGAAGCAGCGCGTAGGAGCTGGTGGCGCACAGCACGGTGGACTTCAGGTCCTGCATCATGCGCAGCTGCTTCTCGGTGTTGCCCGGCCCCATGGGGATGGCCATGGCGCCCAGGCGCTCGGCGCCCAGCTGGAAGCCGATGCCCGCCGTCCACAGGCCGTAGCCCGGCGTGATCTGGATGCGGTCGCGGTTCGTGATGCCCGCCATCTCGTAGCAGCGCGCGAACTGGATGGCCCAGTCGGTGACGTCCTGCTGCGTGTAGGGGATGATGACCGGCGTGCCCGTAGTGCCCGAGGACGAGTGGATGCGCACGACCTCCTCGTCGGGCACGGCCTGCAGGCCCAGCGGATACACGCGGCGCAGGTCGTCCTTCTCGGAGAACGGCAGCTTCTCGAAGTCTTCCTGGGTTTGCACGTCGGCAAGGTCGATGCCCTCGAACTTCATGGCGTAGAACGGCGAACGCTCTTTCAGGGTTTTGAACTGGTCTTTGATAAGCGCGAACTGATCGTTGGTGATCTGCATGGTGATCCTCTTCTCAGACGATGGTCTTCTACCGGGTGCAAAGATGCTTCAAGCCCGCCAAGCGCGAGTCTTGAAGCTAAAGCCATCGCCCCGCCGAAACCACGGCTGGGGTGGAGAGGATGTCGGATGCGAATTCCATACGTTCATTTTAGGCGAACACGCGGAGAAAGCAAAGAAACAAGAGCGGTTTTTCAGGATGACGGGGCATAAAAGACGGCGCGAAGCCGGCGGCGACGCCTACCAGCTGAACCTGCCCCTGCCCCCACGCTTGCTTTCGTACAGCGCCCCGTCAGCCGCTCGGTACAGATCGTAGAACGTGTCGCCGCGAACGGCCCGCACGATGCCCACCGAGCATCCCAAACGCACCGGCCTGCCCTGCGAACGCCCTTTCCAGCAATCGATGAGCTCCTGCGCTTTGGCCTCCGCCTCTTCGACCGAAACCTCGCACGTGGTGAACACGGCGAACTCGTCGCCGCCCAGCCGGCCGAGCAGCGCGTCGCGCGCGAACACCTGCCCCAGCACGTCGGCGAACTCCCGGATGACCCGGTCGCCCTCGGGGTGTCCCAGCGTGTCGTTCACCGTTTTGAAGTAATCGAGGTCGATCATGAAGAACGCGCTGCCCGCGCCGCCGTCGATAAGCTCCGACGCCACGTACTTCTCGAACGCCGCGTGGTTCAGCAGCTCGGTCATGGAGTCGAGCTCGGCCCGGCGCTCCAGCGCCTTGGAGTACTTGAGTGCGGCGTTCGCCTGCTCGGTGACGGTTTTGGGGTAGTACTCGTCGCGCTGCTGATCGGCGTTCGGCATGGAGTGGTGCAGGTGCGTGACCAGCCACCGGTCGCCCTCGCGGCGAAACGCCAGGGTGAAACGCGTGTCCATCTCCACGAGCAGCGGTTTGGGTTGGTCGGCTTTCTCGCGAACCCACAGCGTGCCGAACACGATGCACGAGTCAGAGCCGAGCTGGCGCGCCTCGTAGTACTCGTCGAGTATCTCGAACGTGATGCCCTGCGACTCCGCCTGGTCGTTTTGGTATCCCTGGATGAACGAGTCGAAATCGACGTAGAACTCGTGCTTGCCCGTGCCGATGAGGGAAAGCTCGCCAGGGTCAAGGGATGAGAGAATGAGCTGGAGGCCTTCGTCCGAGGGCTCGATGACATAGGCGCGCCACAGCGCTTGCGTCATTTGAACCGCTTGGTCGAGCCACGCACGATCCATTTCCTGCCGCATTGCCGCCTCGCTTTCGACCCAGGGAACACCCGAAATCTTCGCTGCGCACCGAGCTCTTTCCCTTGGAATTTCAACCGATGCTTCAATCTCATCAGTATACCAGCATCCCCTCTCGATTAGCATCGGAGGGGGTGTTGATTAAGAGGCGGAAAGGGCGCGTTGCCTGCGTTACGAGCCTTGTCGACAGGAAGCGGCCACCTCGTCGATCGCGGCCAGGTTGAGAGCGACGAAGCGGGGCTTGACGCACACCTCGACGGCGCTGCGCAAATCGTCTAGGTCGAGCTCGATATGCCCGGCGGCCAATGCGCTGGCGAGCAGCACCGTGTTGAGCACCTTGCGGCTTCCCACGCGCTCGGTGAGCGCAGCGTCGTCAACGGCCACGAACGTTGCGGCCGTGTCCGCCAGCTGGCTTTCGAGACGACGCACGATGGCGGAGGCCCGATAGGGCTTCGCCGCCAACGCGGCCGTGACGGGCTGGAGCGCCGTCGTTGCCGTGACCAGCACGCCTTCGGGGGCGAGGAACGGCAGCACGCGCGCGGCTTCGGCCGGCTCGAACGCGATGACGAGGTCGGCCGAGCGCTCGGCCAGCAGCGGGGCGAACACGTCCTCGCCGCGATCCCCCATGCGCACATGCGACACCACGTTGCCGCCGCGCTGCGCCATGCCGATGGTCTCGGCCGTGCGCACCTTCCACCCCTTGCTCTGGGCGGCTTGGGCCAGAACCTTGGCCGCGAGCACGGTCCCCTGACCGCCCACGCCGGCAAGCAGAACGTTACGCATGGGAACCCCTTTCCAACTTGTCATCCTGAGCGGAGGCGGCATTGCCGCCGGAGTCGAAGGATCCTGGGCGAGATCCTTCGACTCCGCGCTGCGCGCTCCGCTCAGGATGACAGAGCGCGTCGAAGGGACACACCTGCGTGCACAGGCCGCAGCCGTTGCACAGGCTGGCGTCGACGAACGCCTGGCCGCGCTCGCGGCTCTTCGGCCCGCGCGCGTCGGCGTCGAAGCCGATGCCGGGGCAGCCGATCTCGGTGATGCACTTCTTGCAGCCCGTGCACGCGTCGGCGTCGACGGTCGCGGGAGCGCCCGGCTTCACCAGCTGCACGCACGGCGACTCGAACAGAACGGCCGAGGGGCCCTCGTAGTCGAGCGCCTCCTTCGCCGCCGCGACGGAGCCTTCGAGGTCGAGCGGGTCGGCGTGCACGATGCAGCCGAAGCCCACGGCCTCCAGCACGCGCTCGATGGAAACGGGCTCGCGCTTCGGGCCCATGAGCGTGACCCCGGTGCCGGGGTGCGGCTGCGAGCCGGTCATGGCTGTGGTGGCGTTGTCCAGCACGCACACGGTTATATCGTGGCCGTTGTACACGGCGTTCACGATGCCCGGCAGGCCGCTGGCGAAGAACGTGGAGTCGCCCACGAACGACACGTGCTTCTTGTGCGGCTCGGCCACGGCAAAGCCCTGCGCCATGGTGATGCCCGCGCCCATGCACAGGCACGTGTCCACCGCATCGAGCGGCATGGCGTTGCCCAGCGTGTAACAGCCGATGTCGCCGCACAGCACGGCGGGTGCCTTGCCCAGCGCGCGCTTCACCGCGTAGAAGCTGCCGCGATGGGGGCAGCCGGCGCACAGCACGGGCGGCCGCACCGGCAGCGGGTCGTCCGCGGTGTCGTACGCCAGGGGCTCGCCGGCCGCAGCCGCCTCGGCCACGCCCAGGAACCGCGCCAAGCGGGCGGCGACGTCGTCCACGTCGTTCTCGCCGCGATCGCGCGCGTCGCCGGTGAGCTTGCCCTTCACCTGATAGGGCGCGTGCGCACGCCCGGCGTGCTTGAGCAGTTCGTCCTCCAGCACGTGGTCGAGTTCTTCCAGCACGAGCACCTGCTCCAGGCCCTCGGCGAAGCGCGCGGCGGCGTCCTCGGGGAACGGGAACGGCGTGCCCACCTGCCAAAAACGGTAGGCCGGCACTTCGATGCCGTGCTCGGCCGCGCGAGTCTCCACCATGCGCAGCGCCTCGCGGGCGTAGGCCGCCGATACGCCGCCGGCCACGATGCCCAGACGCGGCGTGCCCTCGCTCGTCGCACCGCCTTCAACCATCGGGTTGAACGCAGCAAGGGCGGGCTCGTGCGCGAAGTCGCGCGCGATCTGCGCAAGCCGCTCGTTGATCTCGCCGTGCGCCTGGTAGGCGCGGCGCGGGAAGATGATCCACTTCGGGTCGCGCTCGAAACCCTCGTCGGGCACGGGCCGCGCATCGGTAGCGTCGGCCACCTCGAAGAACGTGGACGCGTGGTTGATGCGCGTGGTGGGACGCACGATGACGGGCGTGTGGTAGCGCTCGGACAGGTCGAACGCGGCCCTCATCATGGCGAAACCCTCGTCGGGCGTGGACGGGTCGAGCACGGGCATCTTCGCGAAGGCCGCGAAGCGGCGGGTGTCCTGCTCGGTCTGCGACGAGATGGGACCCGGGTCGTCGGCCACGAACAGCACCGTGCCCCCCTTCACGCCCACGTAGTTCAGGCTCATGAGCGGGTCGCTGGCCACGTTGAGGCCGACCTGCTTGCAGGTGAACAGGCAACGCGCGCCGGTATAGGACGCGCCGGCCAGCAGCTCGAGCGCGCTTTTCTCGTTCGTCGACCACTCCACGTGAACGCCGCGCGCCGCGCCGGACGCGTGCAGCTTCGCCACCGTCTCGATGAGCTCGGACGACGGCGTGCCCGGATAGCCCGCCACCACGCGCACGCCCGCTTCGAGCGCCGCATGCGCGAACGCCTCGTTTCCCATCAGCAGTTTCTTCGTCATGCTTCTTGCCTGTCCCGTCTCTCGCCCCCGGTAGCCGATCTACGCCTCGGCCATGGCCTTCTTGAAGTCGATGATCTTCTGGCGGGCGCCGTCGCAGCCCGTGCCCATGATCTGCACGGCCAGGATGGCGGCGTTCTTCGCGCCGTTGATGGCCACGCACGCCACCGGCACGCCGGAGGGCATCTGCACCATGGACAGCAGCGAATCCAAACCGCCCAGGTCGCTCGTCTTCATGGGCACGGTGATAACCGGGTTGGGCGTATAGGCCGCCACGACGCCGCCCAGATGGGCCGCCTTGCCCGCGGCCGCGATGATCACGCGGATGCCGCGCTCGTGGGCCGTGCTGGCCCAGTCGTGCACCTCGGTCGGCTTGCGGTGGGCGCTGGCCACCTTCACCTCGTAGGGCACGCCGAATTCGTCGAGCTGCTTCATGCACGGCTCCATGGCGGGCATGTCGCTCTCGGAGCCCATGATGATGCCGATGACCGGGTTCTTCTGTTCACAGGACATACGATCTCCTTCGTCTAAGAGACGCGCCGACTGCGGCGAAGCGCACCTTTCCATTCGCAATTCCCTATTGTACGGGTTTCGGAAAGCCCGCGCTTGCTCATGCGCGCATTTTCACGCAGGAGATGCGCCTTACCCCACGATCCTCCTGACGACGGCTTCCACATCGGCGGCTTCGGGGAACGGGGCGCCGGGGTCGGCCGCCGTTCGGGCGAGCGCGAACTTGGCCGCCTCGAGCGCCTGCGCCACCACCAGGTTCGCCTCCTCGGCGGCCGTGAGATCGTCGGCGCAGGTGCGGATCTCGGGATGCCGTTCAAGGTACGCGGCGAGGATGCTGCGGAAGTCGGCCACAAACCCGAACGTGGCATCTAAGAACAGCTTCATGAGCGCAGGCGTCTGGGCCACCAGGCGGGCGCGCATGGCGGCGATCTCGCTGGTCCAGTCCAAGTCGCGCACCACCTTCAGGAAGAGCATGAGCGTGGCGTGGTAAGGCGTGGCGGGCGCAAGGCGGTCGTAAGCGGCGTGGACGGCGGCTGGATCGAGGTTCACGGGGCCCAACCCCACGATGGCGGCGTCCTTCGTGGGAAAGTAGTTGAAGAACGTGCCCTGCGACACCACCGCGCGCTCGCTGATCATGGACACGGTCACGTTGTCGTAGCCCAGCTCGTCCACCAGCGAGATGGCCGCATGCTCGATGGCGGCACGCGTCTCGCGGCGCTTCCGCTCGCGCAAGGATTCCACCGGAGCCTCATCGGCAGTTCCCGTCGGCACGTTGCTCGCCTGGTTCGGCTTGGCCATGCCTTGGCCCTCCCCTTCTCGGATCGTTCGCGCTTTTCCTGCATTATACGGAAGTTTTGCGATGCAACTATTTATTTGCATCAATTTTATAGTCACTATAAAATTATGGCTGCTATACTATTGGAAACGACATGCGCATGCGAGGAGCGACGGCATGCGGGCCCGCCAGGCCCGCGCCAAACGCGTCGGCACCCCGTATCGCGCGAAAACCAAGGATGCTCAAGTGCGATCGACCGCGAAAGGGGCGGACAAATGAAAATCTTCGGCATGGGACTGCCCGAACTGATCCTGATCCTTGCGGTCGTGCTCATTATCTTCGGCCCCAAGAACCTCCCCAAGCTCGGCGGCATGCTCGGCCGCACCGTGAAGAAGATCCGCGGCCGCGTGGAAGAGGACGACGACGCCGCTTCCGGCGCCCAGACGGCGTAGCCTGCACCTCTCGGCATCACGACGCTGCCGGGGCAATGCAAAACGCCCGAGGGAGGTAACTGCGTACCGTTCGGGCGCTTAGCAATTCATACTATATTCGCCGCTCTACTTTATGTCAATGACAGCGCCGTGACGGTTCACGAAAAGCACGTGCGTCACCCCGCCGAGTTCCGACGACCACTTTCGAAGCTCGCGCTCTATCGCGGCATCGGGGACGCCCTTCATACGCCGGGAGTCGAAGACGATGTTGCCCGACTGCCACCGCGCGCGCTTCAGATTGCGCTCGACGGCCTTGATACTCGATGCCGTCGGTGATTTCATCTCCCACATCTTCCCGTCGATCAGCGCGTCGGCCGAAGTCGCGTAGGGCTCGTCGCTCTTCTTGACGAACTCCACATCGAAGCCTGCGCGGGCGAGCGCCTGCGCCGTCTTCTGCTCGTGCGGCCAAACGTTGGCGTCGCCGGGAACGATGATCTTTCCGATTCTCTTTTTCATGGGGAGCATTGTACCCGAAACTAGCTACCAGATACACGCTTTGGCCTATAGCCCCCGAACCGAAGGCACAAGCGAAAAGCGCCCCGCGAGCCATTGGTTCGCGGGGCGCTTTTGATAGCGTGGTGGTCGGAGGGGGACTTGAACCCTCGACACGCGGATTTTCAGTCCGCTGCTCTACCAACTGAGCTACCCGACCACATAGGCGTCCGTGAGGACGTGGAACGATATTGTACCGGTCGCCCGCGTCGGGGTCAAGCGAACGCGCCGCATTTCCCTCAGCTTTTTCGCTGACCATGCGCAACGCCGCCGTTTCGAGCCGGGCGGCAGGCGACGAGCGGGAGCATCGCGCATCCAGCAAAACATTGAATCAACCGATATCTGTTGCGCCGTCGGTATCATCAACAGGGGGGAGTTATAATCACTTTCATGTGCTTCGAATTGAAACGGGCCATAGGGGTTCGCGCATTTCGCTGAGGGGGTAATAGCCATAAGCCGGTTCCGATCGTCACATTCGACCGCCATGACGCGGTCTGCGATCGCCATGCTTTTGGCATGTATGCTCGCCCTCGCTCCCGCGCTCCCCGGCGTCGAAGCCAGTCGAGCTTTCGCCCAAACGACCGAAACCGCCTCTGGTTCCGCACCCGCGCAGCAGCGCGTGGTGAAGGTGGGGTACATCGACTTGAAGGGCATGATCGAGCGCAACGACGACGGCTCGTTCAGCGGTTACACCTACGATTACCTCGTCCATGTCGCCCAGTACACCGGATGGACCTACGAGTTCGTCGAAGCGCCTGGCGAAACCGACGACGAGCGCGCTTTGGCCCTTCTGGACATGCTCGACAACGGCGACGTGGACCTTGAGGGCACCATGGTGTACAGCGCGCAGCTCGCTGAGATGTACGAGTACCCCCAAAACAGCTACGGCATGGCCCACACCGCGCTGTTCGCTCCAGACAACGGCACGCTCACGCAAACGAACCTGATCACGCGCGGCACGCTGCGCGTCGCGCTGTACCAGAGCGCCAAGCAACGCCGCGAGGAGCTGATGTACTTCTGCGACCAGAACAACCTGAAACTCGAAACCGTGGAGTGCTCGTCGTTCGCGGAGATGCAAAGCCGCACGCTCTCCGGCGAGGCCGACGCGCTCCTCGACGTCGACGTGAACATTCACGACGGGTTCAACATGGCGGCTTGGTTCGCCGCTCGGCCCTACTTCTTCGTCGCGCCGCACGGGCAGCGCGAGATCATCGACGAGCTCGACGCGACCATAGCCCGCATCAACGAGAGCGACCCGACGCTGCAGAACACCCTGCGCAGCAAGTACTTCATGGAATCGAACGAGAACTACACGCTGACGGAAGACGAGCTGGCGTTCGCCCGAAACCACCGGCCGCTGCGCGTGGGCGTCCTGTCGGACAAGCAGCCCGTCCAATCCTTCGACCCCGCATCAGGGGAGCTCAAGGGCGTGACGCGCGGCGTGCTGGACTATCTGTCGAACGAGGCCGGCTTGAAGTTCGAGATAGTCCAGCTCGAGCGATCCGACGACATGGCGGCGGCCATCAAAGCGGCCGACGTGGATATGGTGGGCGGCATCGACGCGAACTACCACGTTTCCGAAAGCCTCGACCTGTCGCTTTCCGCCCCCTACCTCACCGCCTCGACGCTCATCGTGTACAACAAGTTCATCAACCCCGACGAGTTCCCCACCAAGAAGCTCGCCGTTCCCTGGGAGCTCTCATCCCTCGCCAAGAGCAGGGGCAACATCGTGGTGTACGACACGCTCGAAGCCTGCCTCGAAGCCGTGAACGACGGAGAGGCGGACTACACGTACGCAAACACGTACACGGCTCCGTACTACACGAGCATCGGCAATCTGGGCAACGTGCTCACCCTGCCGGAATCCACCAGCGCCAGCACGACCGCGTTCGGCTTCGTGCGCCCGGTGGAGCCGGAATTGCTGCTCGTGGTGGACAAGCTCGTCCGCGGATTGCCTTCGGAGCAACGGGACTCCATCATGTACGACAACGCGCTCATCGACCAAAGCGAGCAGGTGAGCCTGTTCGTGCAAGATCACCTGCTCGAAATCGCGTTGGGATGCATCACCCTTCTGATGGTCGTCATCGTGTTGCTGGCCCTGTACCTGCGAACCCGCACGCGCGCCGGGCAGCGCATGCGCGAGGAGAACCGCCGCTTCCAGAAGCTGTACGGCTTGACGAACGAGCAGCTTTTCGAGTACTCCATGGAAAACGACACGCTGATCCTGTCGAACCCGAAAGGCCCCAACGTTATCGCCGAGATTCCGAACAGCGAGCAGTCAGAAGACGGTTCGTACCGCATCCTCCACCACGCCCATGCGCAGATCGCCTCCAGCTCCGACCCGGAGATGCTCGACGCGTTCACGTCCCCCAGCCGTCTGGCGACCGACCTGCCGTACAAGTTCGCCAATGGCGAAGACGGATGGCTCCGCGTCATTTCGAACCTGGTGACGGACGACGCGGGACGGCCCATCTCGGTTATCGGGAAAGTCGTCCGCATCGACGACGAAGTACGCGAGCGCATGGACCTTTCCAAGCGCGCGCATCACGACGGCCTCACCGGATTGCTGAACTGGGAGACGTTCCGGGAGCGCGCCGGCGAGCTTCTTTCAAATGGCAAGGCCGGGGCGCTGCTCATCATCGACGCGGACGACTTCAAGAGCGTGAACGACACCTACGGCCACTTGGCGGGCGACGGAGCGCTGCGAAAGACGGCGGAAACCCTGCGGGGCGCCTTCCGTCCGAACGATCTGATCGGACGCTTGGGCGGCGACGAGTTCGCCGTGTGCCTGAACGGATCCATCGACCACGACCAGCTGGTCGAACGGTGTGCGCGCATCATCGGCGAAGGCGTGGCGTTCGTCGACCAAGACGACGCGAAGCACTCGGTCACGCTCAGCATCGGCGGCGTAGAGCTGAAAGGCGCGTCCGCCTCGTATCGCAGCGCCTACCAGCAAGCCGACAACGCCCTCTACCGCGCGAAGAACGAGGGCAAGGACCGGTTCGTGATAGAGAAGGTCGCGGGCAAGTAGCGGGGCACGAAAACGTCCGCAATTCCGAAGCGGGGTCCATCGACAAGGCATGCTTTCGCAGGTCGGACGCGCGGTGCAATCGCCGCCTCGGGAGACGGGGTCGCCTTTCGCGAAGATCGGCCAAAGCCTCGCTCCAGAAGGGCGACCCTCCCGCCTACGAGGCTTTGGCCTCCGCCAATCCGCTGAGGTTCGAGGCGCCCCTCGTCGTTTCGAAATAGGTGACGTCGAGCGTGGCGTTCACGCTTTCGATGCTGCCGTCGGCGAGCATCTTGCCGGTGAGGGTGAAGTCGGTTATGTCGCAGCGATACGAGCCGTTCTGAAGCGACTGCACGATGCCGAGCGCCGCATCGTAGCTCGGCACGGTGTACGTTATGGTGACGGGGCGGCGCACCAGCTCGCCCTCGAGCTCGGGCTGGCCGAACTTCACGTCGTAGGTGCCCACGCCCGCAAGCAGCGCGTTCAACTCGTCGAGCTCGTTGCGGATATTGTCGTACGTGGCCACCACGGGAAGCTTGTTCACGTCGCCGAGCTTCTCCAGCTCGCCTTCCATGCGCGTGCGCGCCATGGCCAGCGCCGTTTGCGTGTCTATCTGCTGCTGTATCTCCTGCAGCTGCAGATCGTTTTCGAGCTTCGTGTCGGCCACGTTTTTGATAACGAGGAAATAGTAGCATGCCGCCACGAGCAACACCGCCAACACCAACATGAGCACTTTCTCGCGCGTGGAGAAAGACCGGTTCAACATGCTACGCCGCGCCATTGCCGGCCCCCTCTCCCGCCGTCGTTCCGGCCGCACCAGTCGCGGCCCCGTTGGCGGCCGCTTCGGTTTCCGTCTCGAGCGCATCCTTGAGCGTGACTTCGATGGTCGCCGACGTTCCCGCATCGTCTTTGCCCTGGGCCGTGGAAACGGTGACGTGCGACACGCGGCTGTCGGATTCGAGCCGCTCCACCAGGCGCGACACCTCCGTAAGGTCGACGCCCAAGCACGTCGCCGTCACGGTGTTGCCCACCACCTTGACCGACGACAGGTACCCCACGGACATGAGGTTCGACCGGATGAGGTCGAGCAGCGCGTTGCGGTCGGCCAGACTCAGCTCGTCGTCCGTCAGGCCCGTTACCACGTAGCGCGCGTACGTCTCGTTGAGGGCAGCGTAGTTCTCGTTCGCAGCTACCAACTCGTTGAGCTGCGCTTGGGTGGCCGAGACCTGCGCTGAGCTGTCGAGACCGCTCGCAAGCGGGTCCACCACGGCGAACTTCGCGAACACGCCGATGAGCACGACGACGACCAGGAACAAGCCCACTTGCACGGCTATGCTGCTCTGAGCGGCTTCCTGCTTGACCAGGTTGATGGTTGTTTTGGAGGGGTACACGACCTTGCTCCGGCCGCCGCGCGAAGCGCGGCGGCCGGACCCTGGAGCGCCTTTCGGCGCTCCAGGGTCCGGCGCGGCAGCGCCGCTTTCCCCTTTGCGTCCGAACGAGCCGAACGATATGTTCTGGTTGAGATCGACCACTGCGATCACCTGGCCTTCATGGTCGCGCCCACGGCACCGGGGCATTGCGCGCGCAGATCGTCGTCGCCGCTCGCGTCGGGCATGATGTCGGCGATGGACCGCAGCTCGATGTCGAGATGGGCCGCCACCGCGTTCACCAGCGGCTGCAGCGACGACCCGCCGCCGCAGCAGTACGCCACCTCGACGTTGGTGTCGGGGTTGTTGAAGCCGTAGAAGTTGAGCGCGCGGCCTATCTCCACCGCGATGGACTCGTACACCTCGAAGGCCGCGGCGCTTTGCTGCACGCCTTCGTAATCGGCCAGCTTGTAGCCGTTCGCCACGTGCACGTCCACGCCGCGCTCGGCGGCGATGGCCTGATCGATGTCGGCACCGCCGATGTCGATGACGCGTGTGACGTCGTAGGCGCCGTCCGCGAAGAAGTGCAGCTTGGTGCCCGTGTGCGCGAAGTCGACGACGCAGCAGTTGGCGAGCGCGCGCGGGTTGCCGCCCACCAGGTTCTGGAAGGCCGCAGCCGCAGGCGTCGCTATGCGCAGGCGCATGCCGGCGCGACGGAACATCTCCAGGTAGTCGTCCACCGTCTGCTTCATGGTGGCGGCGGCCAGCAGGTCCATGCTCTCCGGCACGCCTTCGGAATCGAGGCGCGTGGCCAGCACGGCGTAATCGTAGTAGTAGCGGTCTTTGCCCTGGGCGATGTAGTCGCGGAACTCGTAAGGGAGGTTCAGTTCGAGCTCCTTCTCCGTCATGGCGGGAACGGAAAGCCGACGCACCAGGCAGTCGGCCGCCGACAGCACGATCGCCGCGTCCTTCGCAATGCCGCCCGTGCGCTTCACCAACGACTTGATGAAATCGGCCATGGCGTCGAAGCTGATGAGCCGGCCTTCGGCCATCAGCCCTTCCGGCAAAGCCTCGACCACGATGGTTCTAACGACGTCGCCATCGCACACCGCCAGCTTCACGCTCGCGTTGCCGATGTCGACCCCCGTGTACGTTTTACCCATGCGGAGAAGTCCTTTCGATCCCGCATTCCCTTTAGGGACAGTTTATATCATTCACCAGCGAATATCGCGCCGTTGTTGCATCAAGGGGCCGCACTCATCAAAAGAAGCTCATGTGCGCTTCCTGTTGACACCGCACGGGATCCTTCGACTGCGGCGGCTGCGCCGCCTCCGCTCAGGATGACAGGGAGGAGAGACGACAGAACCAACGCTAGAAAAGCCCGACGTACCAGGTGAGGACGAAGGGGCCGCCGAGCACCGTGAGCATGGCGGCCGCGGCGATGGCCGGTCCGAAAGGGAAGGCTTTGGTACCGGGCGAACCGTCGCCACCGTCCTGCGCCCCCGCATCTCCCTGCGGCGATCGCAGGCGAACCGCGGCGAACACCAGGCCCAGCACGCAAGCTACCAGCAGGTTCAGCAGCGACAGGGCCACGCCGAGGAACAGCCCGACGGCGAATAGCAGCTTCACGTCGCCACCGCCGAGCGACGTTTTGCCCGTGACCGCGTCGAACGCGAGCGAGAACAACAGGATGCCGCCGCCCACCAGCACCGCCCCGGCGAGCCCGTCGAGCAGGCCAGCCAGCCCGCCCGCGCCCACCAAAGGAACGAACATGGTTCCCACGCCGAACATCGACACAGCTTTCTCGGGGGTCCCGCCAGCCATGAGCACGTCGACGACCGCAGAGGACGAGGCGACGCGCGCGCCTTCGGGCACCAGGGGCCAAGCCACGGCCCCTGCGGCCGACGCGGCCATCATGAGCAGCCACACGACGATCGCCGCCACCACGAAGCCGTTGGGGATGGTGAACGTGTCCAGGTCGACGAGCGCCGCCCCCATGAGGATGCAGGCGAGCGCCGCGTAAGCCAGCCAAGGTACGCCCACACCGTACACGACGAGCAGCGCGACGAACAGCACGGCCATGAGCGCCTCGACCACCACGTAGCGCGAGCTGACGCGCTGCCCGCAGTGCCGACAGTGGCCGCGCAACGCGAGCCACGACACGATGGGAACGAGATCGAGCACCCCGAGCGCATGCCCGCAGCTCGTGCAATGGCTGCGACCTTTGAACACGCTTTCACCGTTGGCAACACGCCAAGCCAAGCAGTTGATAAAGCTGCCCATGACCGCACCGAGCAAAGCGGCGATCCCGATGAGGATCGCCGCTTGCATGGGGGTGAAGATGTTGAGCGGGAGGAGCAATTTTTGCTACTTGCTACTCAGCTGCTACCGCCACCGTGATGTCGCCCTTGTCACTTACAGTAAACGTATAGACGATCTTCTTGCTCGCTGTCCATTCAGGTAAATAAGAAGGCTTGTCGGTTACTTTGGCGCTGGTACCCTTAGTCTCGTACGCCTTCGTAGCGTCAGTCGAAAGCTCGGCATCGGTAGTCAAATAATATTTGGCATTATTTGCTATCTTCGTACCCGCATCGTCTTCCTTGGTCATTGTAAACACCTGCGCCTGTGCATAACCAGAACGAATATTTGCCTCATCGGTTGAGGCGTTCGCGCTGTCCATGGCTCCTGAAAACACCGGAACAGCAACAGCCACCAACACGAGGATGATCGCCACGACGATCAGCAGCTCGGCCAGCGTGAAGCCGCCCTTTTCCTCTCTCACCCTCTTGATCATTTCCTTCACGATTACTTTCCTTTCTTTCTCCGACAGCCCTGCGCCGTCAGAACTCGGACCTCTTCACAGTGTGCACGATGATACACCATTTAACACACCCCCGGTAGCATAACCGCCTACATGTTCGCGTACATAGTGAATAACGGCAGGTAAAGCGCTATGACGATGAACCCTGCGAACAGCGCCATGAGCACCAGCAGCGCGGGCTCCATGAGCGACAAGGCGCGGTCGGTCACGCGCTGCGTCTCGCTGTCGTAGAACTCGCCCATGGTTTCCAACGTTGCTTCCAATTCTCCGGTCTGCTCGCCCACGGCGCACATCTCCACGAGCGTGCGCGGAAAGTACCGGCATTGCTCCATACACTCGCCCAGCGTGCGGCCCTCCTCTAAACCCGATTCCATGCGTCCCACCTCGCGTGATAGCACGTAGTTGCCCAGCACGCGCCCGGTCACCGCCACGGCGCGCGTCATGGGCAAACCGGCTGCGATAAGCGTCGACATGGTGTTCGCAAACTGGGAGGCGCCGGAGAACTCGCCTACCACGCCCAGCACCGGCATCTTCAGCTTCGCCTTGGCGAGCATCGTCTTGCCCGCCTCGGTCTTGCTGTACAGCCGCGCGCCCACCACAACCAACACCAGCACCACCAGCAAGATGAGCCAGTTCGCCGACATCCAGTTGGAAGCGTCAATCAAAAATTGAGTGATGGCCGGCATGTCGGTGCCCAGCGACGACACCATGCCCGCGATGGCGGGAATGACCATGACCATCATCACGGCCACCACCACCACGGCGATGATCAGCACGAAGATGGGGTACGTGAGCGCACTGGCCACCTTCGCGCCCACTTTCGCGCGCTTGTCGTAGTACTTGTGCAGGCGCGTGAAGCTCTCGGGCAGGTGCCCGCTCTCCTCGCCGGCGCGCACGGTTTCCACGAACACGCGCGGCAGCTCGGGGCCCTTGTTCTCGAAGCTGTCGGCCAGCCCGTGACCGCTCGCCACGTCGGTGGCCACGTCGGCCAGTATCTGATGCAGGTACTTGTCGGTGGTTTGGTCGGCCACCAGCGACACGGCGCGGGCGATGGAGAGCCCCGCCTGCAAGATGATGGCGAACTGCGAGCACATGATGGCGAGCTGCTTCGGCTTGGCGCGCGGCTTCGTTATGTTCACGTTGAGCAGGTTCTTGCTCTCGCGCACCTCCTTGACGCTCTGCACGATGCGGCACAGGTCGCGCGCCTGCTCCATGGCCTCGATCTCGTCGTAGGCCTCCACGACGCCGGTGATCTTCTCGCCCGCGTCGGATAGTCCGGTGTAGGTGAAAGTGGGCATCAGCGAACGTTCTTTCTCACATAGTCGAGGTCATGGGCCGCCTCGAGCGCCGTTTGCGCGTCGATGGCGCGGTTGCGGTACAGGTTCAGCAGCGCGTTGTCCATAGTGACGCTGCCTGCGGCGGCCGACGTGGCCAGCGAGCTTTGGATCTGCGGCGTCTTTCCTTCGCGGATGAGGTTGCGAATAGCGGGCGTCACCATCATGAGCTCGCACGCCAGCGCGCGGCCCTGGCCGTCGCGGCTGGGCAGCAGCTGCTGGGACAGCACCGCCACCAGCGTGGTGGATATCTGCATGCGGATCTGGCGCTGCAGCCCCTCGGGGAACACGTCCACCATGCGGTCGATGGAGTCGGCGGCGCTCTTCGTGTGCAGCGTGGCCAGCACGAAGTGACCCGTCTCGGCGGCGGTGAGCGCCGTTTGGATGGTGTCGAGGTCGCGCATCTCGCCGATGAGGATGATGTCGGGGTCTTCGCGCAGCACGGCGCGCAGGGCGTTGTGGTAGCTTTCCGTGTCCTGGCCGATCTCGCGCTGGGAGATGATGGAGCGGTCGGGCGTGTAGATGTACTCGATGGGGTCTTCCATGGTGATGATGTTCTCGGCGCGCGTGTGGTTGATGGTGTCGATGAGAGCGGCGAGCGTGGTGGATTTGCCGCTGCCCGTTTCGCCCGTCACCACTACGATGCCGCGCTGGATCTTCGGGAAGTCCATGACGGCGGGGGGCAGGCCGAGCGTCTCGAGCGGCGGGATGACGTCGGACAGCAGGCGCAAGGCGGCGCTTACATGGCCCTGCTGGCGGAACAGGTTGATGCGCACGCGGACGCCGGCGATGGTGTCGGCGCGGTCGAGCTCGCCGCTGCGCTCGATGTGGGCGTAATCCTGACCGGCCAGGTCGCGCGCCAAATGCTCGCACGCTTCGTGCGTGAGCGGCGCGTCGCCGTCGACGCCCGCGTTCACCAAATGCCCGTTCACGCGGAACTTTACCGGCAGGCCGCACACCAGGTGCACGTCGGATGCGTTCGCATCGTGCGCATGGGAGATGAGTTGTTCGATGTTCATGTTGCGGTCCTTCTTCTTCGAGAGATCCTTCGACTCGCTTCGCTCGCTCAGGATGACAACCAGGGGCGCTTCTTCGCTCGAATGGCAACCTGCCTGTCATCCTGAGCGGAGCGCGTAGCGCGGAGTCGAAGGATCTCGCCTTTTACTCCAGCGCCGTGATGGTCTTGCGCGCTTCTTCGACGGTGGTCACGCCGTGCAGCACGAGCTCGCGGCAGCTGTCGCCCATCGTATGGTACGACCCCGATTGCTCGATGGCGGTTTGCAGCTCCTCGCGCGTGGCGCCGCCCGTGATGCGGGCGCGCAGAGCGCGGTCGAGCACCAGGATCTCGAACACGCCCGTGCGTCCGCGATAGCCGGTGCCGAAGCACATGGGGCAGCCTTCGCCGCGGTAGAACTTCGCGTTCGGGTCGTACGCCATGCCGATCGCCTCGAACTCCTCCGGGTCCGGCGCGTACTCCTCGCGGCAGTGCGGGCACACCAGACGCACGAGGCGCTGGGAGATGATGCCGCGCACGCCGCTGGCGATGAGGTAGGGCTCCACGCCGATGTCGACCAGGCGGTCGATGGTGGAGGCCGCGTCGAACGTGTGCACGGTCGAGAGCACCAAGTGGCCGGTGATGGCGGCGCGCATGGCTATCTCGGCCGTCTCGCCGTCGCGGATCTCGCCCACGGCCACGATGTCGGGGTCCTGGCGCAGGATGGCGCGCAGGCCGCTGGCGAACGTCATGCCCGTCTTCTCGTTGATCTGCACCTGGTTCGCGCCATCGATGTTGTACTCCACGGGGTCTTCCAGCGTGACGAGGTTCACGGAGTCGTTGTTCAGCTCGCGGATCATCGTGTACATGGTGGAGCTCTTGCCCGACCCGGTGGGGCCCACGATGAGCACCATGCCGTTGTTCGCGTGGATGAGGCGGTTGTACTTCTCCAGGTTGCCGCCCGCGAGGCCGATGCCCTTGGGGTCGAACAGCGACTCGTTCTTGTCGAGCAGGCGGATGACCACCGTCTCGCCGTGGATGGTGGGCAGCGTGTTGATGCGCAGGTCGATGTCCTGCTTCTTCAGGCGGATGTTCGCGCGGCCGTCCTGCGGCACGCGGCGCTCGGACGTGTTCATGCCGCCCATGATCTTCAGACGCGAGATGACGGACGCCTGCAGCTCCTTCGGCACGGTGAGGATGGTGCGCAGCACGCCGTCGATGCGCATACGCACATGCAGGTCCAGCTCGCGCGGCTCCAGGTGGATGTCGCTGGCGCGCTCGGTGGCGGCGCGCTCGATGATGCTGTTCACCAGGCGCACCGTGGGAGCGGATTGCGCGTCGGCGTCGTCGCCCAGCGTGGAGGTTTGGAACGACCCCGCATCGTCGGTTCCGGCTGCGCGGGCGTCGCGCTTCATCTCCTCGATGGCGCGGGCGGCGCCCTCGTTGCCGTAGAGCGTCATGATGGCGCGCATGACCGAATCGCCCGTGGCCACCATGGGGACGACGCGTTTGCGCGTGGCGTTCTTCACGGCTTCGATGGCCATGAAGTTGAGCGGATCGCTCATGGCCAGGTACACGTCTTCGGGCGTGGTGCGCACCGGCACGACGTTGTACTGGCGCGCCACGTTCTTCGACACGACGCGGCTCATCTCGGGGTCGAGGTCTATCTGCGAGAGGTCGACGAACTCGATGCCCAGCTGCATCTGCAGCGCCTCGATGAGCTCGGCCTCCGTGATGACGCCCTCGGCGATGAGCTCGTCGCCGAGGCGCCGCTTCGATTCCTTCTGTTGCGCGAGCGCGTGCCCCAGCTGCTCATCGGTGATGAGCCCCGCATCGGTCAGCACGTCTCCCAAGCGCTTGTATGCCATTTACGATCCTATCCTTTTCACGGTCATCGTGGTTTCAGCGAGCACGGTATCGCCTGAGCTTATGGTTAAATGGAAGGTCCAGAGGCCGGTGTCTTCGTCGTAGGCAAGGCTTGCGAGACGGGGCGCGAGGCCATTTTGGGTTGGAGCTAGAAGATACTGTCCGCTGTCAGCGTTAAGCCAAATGCCCGCCTCGTTCGTTTGCAAGACACCCTCCGAGCGGAGCGTGGCGCTGGTGAAATAGAGCTCTCTGCCGTCCTCTTGGACGCCATCCTCGGCATCCAACGCATACGTCAGCTCATCGGACACGAGTTCCACGGCTTGCGTCAGCATCGTGTCGGCGCGCGTTTTCATGGTGATGTTCGCATAGGCGCTCATGGCCGCGCCGATTCCCGCGGACACGACCACGCACAACAGCCCGATGAAGATGACGCTGACCAGCTGCTCGCCCAGCATGAACCCGCGCGTATCGCGCAGACGCAAGCGGATACGGGCGAAGGCGCAGAGGTGCGCGGGCGGATTGTTGTGCGGAGGAAGGCGCTTCATTGTTGGCCGCCGTTGGCGTTTGGCTGTGGTTCGTACCGGTGGAACATTCCGTTGTCGGAGGCGTATACGTTCACGCTTGGAGAAACGGAAATACCGGACATTTTGATGGTTGCACTGCCCCCGACAACAGAAGAGTTTTCGAACACGGAGCTTTCCTCTTGGTATACCGTGTGCAACGCGCGCTCGGTCGTGGCGGTCATGTTGACCGACGCTATGACCATAGTGGCCAGCGCCGTAGCGCCGAGTGCAGCAATGAGGATGGCCGTGAGCGTCTCGATGAGCGTATCGCCCTCTTGGCTGCGCCACTTTCTTTTCAGCGCGTCGCGGAAGCCTTTCATGCGGCGGCTCCCGTCTTTTTGATGACCGGCTGCTCGTACTCGAAATGGGTCAGCTTCCCCTGCACGTTGTACGTGGGAATGCACTGCACCAGCACGGTCGTGTCATACGACGAGGCGGTGGTCGCATCGGACGAGAGGGTCAAGGCGACGGTGATGTTGAGGTCCCGGTCCACAGTCACAGAGCCGTGGACGTCGTCGAACGTGTACGTCCCGTCGCTACCGGTGTTGTTCACGGAAATCGTGAGACCGCTGTAGGTCAGCGATGCGTCCGTGCCGTTGCGCATAGCGAGAATGTCAGCACCATGCTCTTTCCAAAACTCCGATGCGAAAGGCTGCCCACCTTCTGCAAAAGTAAGCGTTGCCGCATTGCCTTCGTAGCTCACACTCAAGCGAGCCGAGGCCAAGTCGCTCCCCACGAGCTGCGCCGCCGAGCTCACGGTGAACTCGTCCTGCTGCAACTCCTGATGAGTGACTACCGCCTTGGCCTGCACCGAAGCCGCCGTAACCACCACCGACCCAACAATGGCACATATGAGGAAAAACACCAACGCGATAATAATAGAGGCCCCGGAGGTGTCACGAAGCTTGCTTGCAACCAAGCGCCGCATCATCGTTCTTCCCCATACGGCTCCGTTACGGGAATAGAATCAAACCCTTCTCCTTTAATGAACACTTCACCGAAAGTGCAATCCAAAGTGGAAGATACTGATTTTAATCCGGTAACGCCGCCCATAAACGATAGGTACTTTTCTTTTTCCGTCACCGTCACTTGAACTTTGGGTAGAAGAAGGTTCACGGTGTCAACTGAACATTGCTCGATCGTCGTATCTCCATAGATAGCACCAGCAAGACCACCGCAAACCACCATGCTAGTATTGCTATTCACAACAGAGTGCGTGGTGTTCATGCCAACGTCAATCGAGTCGACTTTGCATTTTTCGATAGTGGAATCTTGGGCTCGACCAACAAGACCGCCCACCGTCACGGTAGCGGTGTTTCCCCAATTGCCGTTGGTGCCGAACCTGTCTCCCGTAAAGGTAACGCCTCTCACGACCGACCCTGTGATTGTTGAGTTGTACGCACTTCCCACCAGACAACCCCAGCCGAACGGACCGCTTCCGTACAAAATGGAAACGGTCAAATTGTTGCCCTCGATGCTGCAGTTAGAAACGTCGCAGTAATACATAGCTCCCACCAACAGACCCAAGGTGTCAGACGACCCATTGAAGCCGCTAGTGGCGCCTGCCTGCGGAAAAGCATAGTTGCCGTTTTCCTCGGAAACCAAGCGTATGTTTTTCAGCACCGCATGTTTGTCGGGCGTTCCTTTTACTTGGGCAAACAAGCCCGTTCCGCGAAGGTTGCCTTCTACGGTACCTCCAACATAGTAGTTTTGCAAAGTTTGATAAAAGTTACGAATAGCGTAGTTGTTTCCGTCGTACGAACCGGAGAAAGGATCGACATACTTGGAAGCGGCGAGATCTTTATAGTCCGCCATGTCAATATCGTGCGTTTGCGAAAAGATATCACTCATGTAGCTTCGCTGAACTTGGTAAGTTGCCAATGTCCCAATGAATTGGGAGGCATGACGTACGACCCATGATGTGCTTTCCGATTTGCCCCACTTTGAAGCATCTTCCGGGCCTTTTAAAGCTTCTTCCGAGCCTTTTGAAATTGCCGCAGCAAAGTTTAGATTGCATGAGAACGTGGACGTTTTCGTCCAGAACTCATTAGCGCTAGTATATGTCAACATCTTGGTCGAGCCTCTTTGCTGTCCGTTGTTCCTCGGCACATCGATGTAATAGGCATCATAGCCGATACCATTCAAATCAATTGAAATGCCCGGGGAAGAAACCTTAGGCGACCCCGCAACGGCCGTAGGAGCCGCCGCACCTGACGGCACTACTACATAGTAGCCCCAGCTGGCTATTTCGTTTCCATTGGGCAAATGAGGCACCACATCATCGTCCGCCTCATCGCCAAGATATCCGAACCAACCCGTAAGTCCGTCTGCGCTATCGAACTCTAAATACATAAGTCCTACGCTCTTTTTTTGCCGTTGATACACAGCGGAAAGCGTGGTGCCCTGCATGGCCAGAGTGGGGTAGTCGCCCACCTTGCCTGCTGCAGGAACTTCGAGTGGTGCACCATTCGTTGTATCGGATGTCGTCCAATGAGAGAACATATACGCATAATCATCATCAGCATAGTTGTTCGCAGCCGCAATAGTCGCCACGTTTTCGTTCGAGGCCTCGATATGAGGCACATATTGAGAAGCCACTTTGCCGCTTTTAGTTTCGTATGTCAAAACGCGATAAAAGCGACGATCTTCTTGATTGGTGATTTTGAAATCGTATTTATTGCCCGCCGAAGTACTGTACCTACACGTAAAAGGATCGTCTTGGGTGCCTATCGACCGTGCGGCCGGCATCGGCTCAAGATCATCCATGGAATTCCCCCGATACAACCATAACGCCACGTTGGTCATCTGGGTGCTGCGCACTCCCTTCAGCACGGTAGCCATATCGCTGCTGTAATTCTTTATATTGTCAAAACCGATACCGGGAGAAACAGAGTAATAGACGCGAACGTTTGCACCTTCCGAGAGATACACGTTCGCTTGTTTATAACCGTCGTCAGTCTTTGCGCTACTCACCGTCCACGAGACGTCGGAAGACGATGCGCCGAATTCTTTTTCAAAAGCTTTCCGAGCGGTTTCGGAAGCCGGTTCTTCCACACGACGCGAGGCACTTTCGCTCGCGCCGCTAAGGAAGTTGTCATCGAGAGTCTTGCCTTTCGCCATCATGTTGAAATAATCCTGCACCTCGGTCGATTTAGGCGCAGTTCGCACATACATCTCCACGCTTCCCGTGTCGTCGGCAAGGTCGACGGTGTTTTTTGCGACAAGGTCTTGGAGTTGCGCCGCGTTGACCGTTATCGCAACTATGTTTTCGGCGTTTTGGCCGGCAATATCACCCGCAATCACAGTGCCGTCCGCCTTATGCCATGTCAGGCAGTCCTCGAGCTCGGAATAATTCGAATACCATTCCCACTCGTTGTTGCGCATATACCCCACGCGCGTATAGTCGCCTTTCTTCTGCTTAACCCAAAGCTCCCATACTTGGTACTGATGCGCAGTACCGTTGATTTCGTATGAGCCAGCAGTCGCCTTCAACGATGCAAGAGAGGAGGCTGCCTCGCCCATGCCAACCCATCCACCGGTGTAGAATTGGGTTCCCGCCTGTGGATTCTCTTTAATGAGCGCATCGTTTATCGTAGATTCTTTGATTTCGTTGTTTGCGAGCTCTTCAACTGCAGCGGGCGTCACTGCGTCCTTGCCTTCCTGATCGACCGCGTGGACCACTGGGTCGGTATAGAATCCCGTAACGTGTTCTGCCTGACCCCCCACCTGTTTGGACGAAGGGTTGGTCACGTACAAAGCCAGCTTTGCTACCGAAGCGGGCCATTCGATGTTGGCAGTTGCCGTGGCGGCGATGCTTGGGTGATTGGTTGACTCCACCCTCGCATCCACGCGAACGCTGTCTTTAACGGCGAATTTGTCCAAAACGCCCATCAGCTTCTTGCCGTCGTCCGAGCCGTCAGCACGCACCGCGCGGACGAGCGCATTCAAATCGAACGCGTACGCTTTCCCAGAAGCAGCGCCACTCCGATCCAGACGCTGAAGGATGGAACTGCTGGCAGCTCCACCGGTGTAGGGACGTGAGACCGTAGCGCCGTCAATCGTTGCCGACACCATGATCATCGAACCCGAAGTCGCAGCATCGCTCAGACCGGTGACGGTGAACGACACCTCGCTTCCGTTCTTTTCTGTCTTCGTGAGCGTCAGTTCAGTCTTCGTGCTCCACGCCACATGGTCATCGAGGTTCTGATCGAGCACGAAAAGAAGTCCCTGGCCTTTGCCCTTGTCGCCAACCCAGATTACCGGATTCTCGAGGGCGACCGCGTTCGTGGCTCCCGAGGGTGTCCCTTGGTAATAGCCGATCATAGGGTTGTTCGCCATACGGGCAGCTTGGTCGCGTAAGTTTTCGCCTGTGTAGTACTGCTGCGCCGCGTCCGTGTTTGATGGAGCACTGCCAAAGAAGCCCGACTTGCCGTCGGTGTAGAACACGCTCACCACGTTGGCGGTCGATGCAGTGAATTCGATGATGTAATCGGCATTGCGCACCGAGTCGTCAATGGACAAGCTCGGAACGATGCCGCTATTCCGCGCTTCGGCAGCGATCATGTAGTAGGTATCCGACGGCATGTCTGCGGGCAAGTTCTTGGCACGCGGGTACTTCACGTTTTTGGCATCGGTACCCGTGCCGCCCTTCTCGATGGTCGATAGCCACGTGCCCGCCACCTTTTTCGCGGTCATTTGCGTTTGAGCGGCGTTGGCTATCGATTCGGCGGCGTTGTTGAGTTCCATCATGCGCATGTTGTTCTGCGCGGTGATGATCGAGGGGATTGCCAAGGCGGCAAGCACGAGGATGATGGCAATTACAATCAAAAGCTCGGCGAGCGTGAAACCGGCGTTATGCTTTGTGCGGGCTGCCATGCGTGAAATATCGACCCCTTCTCGTTACGTTGCCCCGAGTCGTACATTCCAGTATCTCGCAGCGATTGAGACCAAGCCACCCTCAAAAGGTATTTGACCATATCTTATAACAAAAAACCACCCCTCTGTCCTTTTATTCCCAGGTAGCGGGGTGATCTTTTCGATTCTCTTTTACGGATGGCAACGCGTTTACAAAGACGTCGGAGCAGCATGCTAGCGCTTGGCATGTAGGCGCTTGACGACAGTCGATGAAAGCAGGCGGTCGCGAGGATCTACCCGAAGATCAGCTCGCGTTCCTCGCCCACCAGGGCGGCGCGGGCTTGGTCGCGCAGGTTGTTCACGCCGATGAAGAACTGGCGCATCATCACCACCATGAGGTAGCAGGGCAAGTGTGGTGGCTTTTGCAACTTGCATAGTGTGTTCCTTGCATCTTGCATACCGAACGATTTGCATTTTGTATACCTAAATGGGTGCATTTTCCTAAACGGGTTAGGTGAATTTTCTAGAATTGCCTAATAGGCTGCGCGTTGATACAACGCTTGCAACCTAGCTACTTGCCTCCATTCTACACTTTCAGGACACCTCGAATTTAGCGCTACCCGAAGATCAGCTCGCGTTCCTCGCCAACCAGGGCGGCGCGAGCTTGATCGCGCAGGTTGTTCACGCCGATGAAGAACTGGCGCATCATCACCACCATGAGGTAGCGGCCCTTCGGCGTGAGCGTGAGCTCGTCGCGCGTGTCGCGCTCGAAGGCGCCGGACGCCTTCATGAAGGCCATCTCCACGGGCAGGCCGGCCTCCACCGTGCAGCCGAAGTCCTGCTCGAACTGGCGCTTGTCCAGGCGCAGGCCGAACAGCTGCATCATGAAGCGGTAGCGCATGCGGTCGTGCTTGCTGAACGTGGTCTTGCCCATGAGCGACATGCGGCCCTGCGCGATGGCGGCGTTGTAATCGTTGACGGAGAACGTGTTCACGTACAGGTTCTCGCCCAGATACGTGATGCCGCCGGATCCGATGGCGGGGTACTCCTCGTAGTCCACCACGTACTCGTCGATCATGGCGCGAGGGGCTGCAGGTTCGTCGGCTGACGCCGCAGGGGATCCTTCGACTCCGCGCTGCGCGCTCCGCTCAGGATGACAGGTGGGGGATGCGTCGGTGCCGCGCTTGTTGAACGTCCAGGCGCTGCCGTGGTCGAACAGCGGGTCGGCACCGCCGGCCAGCAGCTCGTCAATTATCCGGTAGTACGTCCGCTCGCGGGTGTAGTCGACCCGGCCCACCGTGCGGGCGAGCTGGCGCGCGACGCTCGGACTGGCCATGAGCGGGTAGAACGTGGTCTGGCTCGTGCCGCTTTCCACCACGCGCTCGATGTCGTTGATGAGGATGTCCTCGGTCTGCGCGGGGAAGTTGAATATCATGTCTACGTTGAGCGACGTGAAGTAGGGGCTGGCCTCGCCGATGCGCTCGAGGATCTCCGCGCCGCTGCCGTACTTGTCGTAACGGTCCATCTGCTTGAGCAGGCCGTCGTCGAAGCTCTGCACGCCCACGCTCAGGCGCTGCACGCGGCCCTGCAGCTTGTCCAGATAGCTGGGAATGAGGTGGTTCGGGTTCGTTTCGCTCGACACTTCCTTGATGGAGAACGTCTCCTTGGCCAAGTCGATGGTGTCGCACAGCTCGTCGATCATGATGGTGGGCGTGCCGCCGCCCACGTACAGGCTCTCGAAGTCGTAGCCCAGATCCTTCAGCATCATCATCTCTTTGCGCATGCTGGCGAAGTACGGCACGGCGCGCTCTTCCGCGAATGGAAAGCGGTTGAACGAGCAGTACGGGCACAAGCGCTCGCAGAACGGCACGTGCATGTACAGCATGTACTTCTGCCCCGGCTTCGGCGCGGGAACCCGCACGTCGTCGGTGGGCTGAAGCTTCAGGTAGTTCTTCGTGCACTGCCGTACCACGGCGGTGAGCATGCGTTCGGATAACACGATGGATGTGCCTCTTTCCTGTTCAGAACCCGTGGCGGGCCGCATTTCCACTCCTCGCCTAAGTCGACCCGTAGGGGCGATCTCCTGATCGCCCGTTCGCGCGCAGCGCGAAAACGCGGCCCGCGGTTGCTTTTCCGGCTGCGCCGGAACGGGCGATCAGGAGATCGTCCCTACGGGGGCAACCGGCGAGTAAATCTAGTTCCAGGCCTCGCGACCGGCGGCGGCTTTCTTGCCGATGTCGGTGCGGTACTGCTTGCCCTCGAAGTTGATGAGGTTGCACGCCTCGTAGGCCTTCTCGCGCGCGTCGTCGAACGAGTCGCCCAAGGCCACCACGTTGAGCACGCGGCCGCCGGCCGTGACCAGCTCGCCGTCGGCGTTGCGGGCCGTGCCGGCATGGAACACCGTCACGCCGTCCAGCTCCTCGGCCTCTTCGATGCCCAGGATGACTTTGCCCTTCTCGTAGGCGCCGGGGTAGCCCTCGCTGGCCAGCACCACGCACACGGCCCACTGCTCGCTCCAGCGCAGGTCGATGTCGTCGGGGCGGCCTTCGGCCACGGCCAGCACGATATCCACCAGGTCGGCCTCGAGGCGCGGCAGCACCACCTGCGTCTCGGGGTCGCCGAAGCGCGCGTTGAACTCCAGCACCTTCGGGCCCTCGGGCGTGAGCATGAACCCGCCGTACAGCACGCCGCGGTAGTCGTGATCGAACTCGCGGGCCGTGGCGGCTGCGGAGCGCTCCATGATGTCGTGCATGGCCGCCAGCTCGTCGGCCGTGACGATGGGCACCGGCGAGTACACGCCCATGCCGCCCGTGTTCGGACCGCGGTCGCCGTCGAAGGCGCGCTTGTGGTCCTGCGACGTAGCCATGCAGTGGGCCTTGCCGTTGCTCACGAACGCCAGCATGGAGCACTCGGGGCCGGTGAGGCACTCCTCGATGACCACGGTGGAACCGGCCTCGCCGAACGCGCCGTCGAAGCAGGAGCGCACGGCCTCTTCCGCCGTCTCCCTATCCTCGGCCACGATGACGCCCTTGCCCGCCGCCAGGCCGTCGGCCTTCACCACGACGGGGACGTCCATCGCCGACAGGTAGCCCAGCGCCTCCTCGAGGTCGTCGAAGCTGCCGTAGCGGGCGGTGGGAATGCCGTTGGCGTCCATGAAGCGCTTGCTGAACGTCTTGCTGCCCTCGAGCTGCGCTCCCTGCGCGTCGGGGCCGAACACGGCGATGCCCGCCTCGCGCAGGTCGTCGGCCACGCCGGCGACGAGCGGAGCCTCGGGGCCTATCACCACGAGGTCGATGTCGTGCTCCTCGGCGAACGCGAGCACCTCGCGGCCGTCCTCCGCCGCCAGATCGGGCACGTTGCGGGCGACGTCGGCCGTGCCGCCGTTGCCCGGCGCCACGTAGAGCTTGTCCGTGCGCGGGGATTTCGCAAGCGCCCATGCGATGGCATGTTCGCGGCCGCCGCCGCCCAAGACCAAGATGTTCACAATCGTTCCTTTCTATCTGTCCCAGCCGCGCATGATGGTTTGGTCGCGGTCGGGGCCCACGGCGATGATGCTCACGGGCACGCCGGTGATCTTCTCCAGGTACTCCACGTAGCGCTGCGCGTTCTCGGGCAGGTCCTCGAACGTGCGGCACTCCGAGATGTCGACGTCCTTCCAGCCGGGCAGCTCCTCGTACACGGGCTTCGCGTGGAACAGCACGCTCTGCTGCATGGGGAAGTAGTCGTACACCGTGCCCTCGTACTCGTAGGCCGTGCACACTTTGATGGTGTCGAACGCCGAGAGCACGTCGAGCTTCGTGAGCGCCACGTCGGTGAGGCCGTTGACCTCGGCCGCGTAGCGCGCGATGACCGCGTCGAACCAGCCGCAGCGACGCTTGCGCCCCGTGGTCACGCCGTACTCGTGGCCCACCTGGCACAGAAGCTCGCCGACCTCGGCTTCCTCGCCGGTGCCGCCGTCTTCGGAATAGCGCTGCTCCGTGGGGAACGGGCCCTCGCCCACGCGCGTGATGTAGGCTTTTTGGATGCCCAGCACGCGGTCGAACGCTTTGGGCCCCACGCCGGTGCCGATGGCCGCGCCGCCCGCGCTGCACGAGGACGACGTGACGTAGGGGTACGTGCCGTGGTCGATGTCGAGCATCGTGGCCTGGGCGCCTTCGAACAGGATGCTCTTGCCGTTGCGCAGCGCCTCGTTCAGAAGGCGCGTGGTGTCGTCCATGTAGGGCTTGAGGATGCGCGCGTAGGGCAGGTACTCCTCGCAGATCTCCTCGACCGTGTAGGTGTGCAGGCCGTAGATCTTCTCGAGGATGGGGTTCTTCTGCGCCAGCGCCGTCTCCACCTTCAGGCGGAAGATCTTCTCGTCCAGAAGATCCTGCACGCGAATGCCCTTGCGGGCGGCCTTGTCCTGATAGCACGGGCCGATGCCGCGCTTCGTGGTGCCTATCTTGTTCTCGCCCAGGCGCTTTTCGTCGGCGCCGTCGAAATCTTTATGGTACGGCATGATGATGTGCGCGTTGCACGAGATCTTCAGGCGCTTGCACGAAACGCCCTCCGCCTCGAGCAGGGCCATCTCCTTCACCAGCACGCCGGGGTCGATGACCACGCCGTTGCCGATGACGGGCACCGCGTTCTCGTACATGACGCCGGAGGGCATAAGGTGCAGGGCCAGCTTCTTGTCGCCGTGGATGACCGTGTGGCCGGCGTTGTTGCCGCCTTGGTGGCGCGCGACGTAATCGTACTCGCGTGCTATCAGGTCGGTGATCTTACCCTTGCCTTCGTCTCCCCATTGGGCGCCGACGAGTACCGTGCTGGGCATATGGCTCGCATCCTTTCATGCCCGCGCCTGTTGCGTCGGGCCTTGCGCGGAAGCTTTTGCGGGTCGCTTTCCGCCTGCGCGCCCCAGCGACGCTTGCCGTCGCGTCGCGGACGCTGTCGTAACCTATCCGCAAGTTCATGATTATATTACAGTTCCACCACGTTCAGCGTTGGATCGACCGAGTGCATGGACTCTACTATTTCTTCATGGCAGGTGAACAAGATCACCTGGCGTGTGACGGCCAGCTCGGCCAACGCGCGGGCGGCTCCCAAACGGCGGCGGGCGTCGAAGTTCACCAAGATGTCGTCGGCCAGGATGGGAACGGAGCGGCCCACGTTCTCGGCCGTCATGAGCAGCGCGATGCGCAGCGCCAGGTAGAGCTGCTGGCACGTGCCCAGCGACAGGTGCACCGGCTCGCGTTCCGTTTTCACGGAGTCGGTCACTTGCAACCGGCCTTCCGGCGTCATGGCCACCTTGACCCAACGGCCGTCGGTCATAAGGGAGAGCAGGCGGCTGGCCTGGCGGTACACCTCGGGTTGGCTTTTGCTCTCCCACGCGCCGATGGCGGCCTCCAGCATGCGCCGGGCCAGCAGCAGGCGGGCGTAGTCTTGCGCGCTCTCGTCTTGGCGCGTGCGCACCTGCTGGTAGCGCAGCTTGATCTCGTCGAAGCTGTGCGCCCGTTTGGCTTGGGAAAGCTCCTGCTTCAGCTCGCCGTAGCGGCGGTTCAGGTTCTCGCTCGTTTCCAGAAGGCCCGCGCGCTGCCTGGTTTTCTGGTCGATGGAGGCTTCGATGGCGGCCGCCGTGGCATCGTCGTGAAGCCCGGCGCGCTCGATGATGCGTGCGCGCTGGCGGTCGACGTCGGCCAGGTTCTCCTCAACGGCCGACAAGCGCGAGATCAGGGCCTGCTGGCGCTGTTGGAACAGGCCCGCCTCGGCCCGGGCGTCCTTGGCCTCGGACAGGAGCGACCGGGCGCTGCGGAGGGATCCTTGCGCGGCAACCAGCCCGGCGGCGTCCAGCTGCGCGCGGATGCGCGCGGAGAGCTGCGCTTGTGCGGCGAGGCACGTTTCGAGCTTCTTCTTGTCCTGCAGCATGACCCACTGCGCGTCCTGCTTGCGGGCCTCCAGGGCCTCGGCGGCCTTGTCGGGGCGGAACAGCATGACCAGCGCCGCGGCGGCCAGCATGAGGGCGAACACCACCAAGCCTATGCCGAGCGCCGTGAACGAAAGGCTGGTTATCTCGCGGCCGTGGATGAACAGCGGAATGCCCGCCGCCACGAACACGAACGGCAGCGCGATGGACAGCCCCACCTGCACGCTGCGCTGGCTGCGCCGCTTCTCGTTCGCCTGCACGTCGTCGGTTTCGAGCAGCGCCTCGTAGGCGGCGGTGGACGTGGCGCAGTTCTCCTTGGCCAGATCCACGCTGTGCGCGCATTTCGCCTGCTCTTCGGCCAAGGCGTCGATACGGTCGCGCAGCGCGCGTTCGTCGGCCGCGCCGAGCGACACGAGCGCGGGGTCGGATATCTGCTCGCGCACGCGATGCTCGGCCGCGAGGGCCGCTTCGTCCTCGCGCAACTCGTCGCGCTGGCGACGCAGCTCGTCGCGCTGGGCGTCCAGCTTCTCAAGGGTCGCGCGCTGCGCCGTCAGCTGCTCGATGGACGTGTTGAGCGCGTCCAACCGGGCCAGCAGCTGCGCGCGCTGCGGAGCGAGCTCGTGGAACTCCTTGTCTTGCGCTTTGTAGCGTTCCGCCTCTTCCGCCGCCGCGGTCATCTGGGCGCGCAGCTCGTCCTGCTCGGCGGCCAGTCGCACGATGGAGTGCTCGATGCCGGCGGCCTTCGACGTGTACTCGTTCAAGCGCGCCTGCACCTCGGCCAGCGCATGCGCGGGGCTCGCCCCCGTGCCCGAGCCGGCCGTGAGCAGCTTCGCGGTGACGTCGGTGGTGTTGCGCAGGGACCGCAGCTCGTCGCTCGTGAGCGAGAACATGGTCTGGAACGTTTCCCGATCGATGTCGTCCACCAGCTCGACGGGTCCCTGCAGGCCGTCGACGTTCTTCACGCGCGAGAGCACGAGCTCGTCGTCGGGATCGAAGGATCCGTCGGCGTCCGCCGGGCGGGGCGCGAAGAACAGGGAACCCGCCCGCTCGGCGTTCCTCGGTTTGTAGGTGTTGCGCACGCCGCGCGCCTCTTCCCAACCGAACAGCACGCCGCCCGCGAAGGAGGCGAGCGTGGACTTGCCGGCCTCGTTCTCTCCGAACACCACGTTGAGGTTCGGCGTGAAGGGGCCCACCACCTTGTCGGTGAACGCCCCGAAGCTCGTTATCTTGATGCGCTTGAGGAACGGCGCGCCGCCGCGCTCGGCCGTCATTCCTCCCCCCTGTTCAACAGGTCGAGCACCAGGTTCTCGGCGTCTTCCGCCAGCTCGTCGATGCGCCGCGTGTAGGCGCTGGGAAGCTGGATGTTCCGGCGCAGGAACTCCTCTTGGAGGAAGGCGACCTCGTCGTCGCGGTCGCCGCGCATGGCGTCGGCCACCTGCAGGAACACGGCGGGGAACAGGCCTTCGCGACGCAGGGCCTCCACGTCGCGCGGGCGCAGCGTGGCGTCGACGAGCGCGTCGCAGAAAAACGACGGGTAGCCGTCGTTGATGTGCTTGCGCAGGTCTTCGAGCACGCCGGGGCGTGCGAACACCGCATGCAGCGGCGTGGCACCCGTGAGCGTGACGCGCACGCACATCTCCTCGCAGTGGGCCTTGCCGTTCACGCGGAACAGCTCGCGCATGATCTTGTCGGTGACGTCGGCCACGTTCGCGCAGTCGGCCACGTCGACGTCCATGCGCTGCCACACCACGCTGGCCGTGGGAACGAACTCGACCTCGTTCCGCTTGCCTTCCTCCAGCGTGACGGCGAAGCATCCGCGCGCTCCCGTTTCCTTGATGTCGCGACCCTGGATACAGCCCGAGAACACCAGGCGCGGGTCGTCGAAGGAGGGATGGGCGTACTTCATATGTATGTGGCCGAGCGCCCAGTAGTCCATGCCCGAGCGCATGAGCGCGGCAGGGTTCGTGGGCGCTTTGACCGGGTCCAAGTCGAGCCCCGTGTGCAGAAGGCCCACGGCGAAGGGTGCTTGGGCGGCGTCGGGCACGGCATCCGCGAGCGCCTGCTCGGCGGCCGCGCGGGTCACGCCCTCCGCTATGTCCTCGTCGGCCGGCCACGTTTGGTTGTAGTAGCCGCGCCCGCCGATGAGGGCCAGCGTCTCGCCGTCTTTGCGGTAGGCCGCGAAACCCGGCTTGTCGGCGGGGAGCATGACGGTGTTCTGAGGGAACGCGAAGAAATCGTGCTGCCACGACGTGAAGGGGTCGTGGTTGCCCGTGCACAGGTACGCGGGGATGCCCGCTTTGTCCAGGCGTCGCAAACCCTCGAAGAAGTGCAGGTAGTCGCCGTAGGACGCGCGGGCGTCGTCGAAGATGTCGCCCGCTATGACCACGAAGTCGACGGCACGGTTGACGGCGGCGTCGATCACGCGGTCGTACGCCTCGGGGATGGCGGTGAGCAACCGGTTCGCCCAAGCGTCCGACAAGGCGCGCAGGCCGCGAAACGGCGCGCCGAGATGGAGGTCGGCCGCATGGATGAATGTGATTCGCTTGCGCATGCGTACCAGTGTAGCGCGTGGGAGCCCCGCGAAGGGCGACTAGAAGCCGCCCGCGCGCGAATCGTCGATGAAATCCATGAAGCGCGTGTACTCCGGGTTGAATGCCAGGGGAATGTCGCGGGTGGGACCGTTGCGGTGCTTGGCCACGATGAGCTCGGCCTGTCCGAGATCCGGGCGGTCCTCGCTCTCGGCCTCGGTCTCGTCCATGCTTCGGTCGATGAACATGACGATGTCGGCGTCCTGCTCGATGGAGCCGGACTCGCGAAGGTCGGAGAGCATCGGACGCTTCTTGCCGCGCATCTCCACGGCGCGCGAGAGCTGCGACAGCGCGATGACGGGCATGTCCATTTCCTTCGCGAGAACCTTGAGGCCTCGGGATATCTCACCGACCTCCACGGCGCGGTTGCCGTCGCGGCGCGTGGACGGCGGCTGCATGAGCTGCAGGTAGTCCACGATGATGAGGCCCTTGCCCTCGGCGCGGCGCAGTTCGCGGCGTGCCTTGGCGCGGGCCTCGAGGATGGACAGGCCCGGCGAGTCGTCGATGTACAGGTCCAGCTTCGACAGCGTGTTCGACGCGTCGGCGATGGCCCCCCAGTCGCCCTCGGAGATGAAGCCGGCGCGGATCTTCGACAGGCTCACGCGCGCCTCGGCGCACAAGATACGCTGAACCAGCTGGCCCGCGCTCATTTCCAAGGAGAAGAAGGCGACGGCCGCGCCCGACTTCGCGGCGTTCACGGCCAGGTTCAACGCGAACGACGTTTTGCCCACGCCGGGACGGGCGGCCAGGATGACCAGGTCGCCGCCGCGAAAGCCGTGGAACAGGTCGTCGGCGTCTTTGAAGCCCGTGGGCACACCGGCCATGTGGTTCTGCTGCTCGGCGAGCTTCGTTATCTCCTCGAACGCCTCGGTGAGCAGGGTGTCCATCTTCGCGAACGTGGACGAGACGCGCTTCTCGGTGACGTTGAACAGCGTTTTCTCGGCGTCCTCCACCACTTCGTCCAGGTTGTCGGGCGCATCGTAGGCCAGCGCGTTGATGGACGCGGCGGCGTAGATGAGCTCGCGCAGGATGGCGGTGCGCTTCACGATCTCGGCGTGGTTCTGCCAGTTCGTGAGCGCGAACGTGTTGTCGGCCAGATCCACCAAATACGGCTTGCCGCCCACGGCCTCCAGCTGGCCGGTGGCGTTCAGGTTGTCTGCCAGCGATATCTGGTCGATGGGTATGCGGCGCGTGTTGAGCTCGCAGATGGCTTCGAAGATGATGCGGTGAGCCGGACGGTAGAACGACTCCGGCTTGAGCTTCAAGATGAGCTCCTCCACGGCCTCGGCGTTGAGCATGCAGGCCGCCAGCACGGATTTCTCGGCTTCGATGTTCTGCGGCATCGGCTTGTTCCGAGGCGCCGATCCGTCGTTGAAGTCGGTGTTCCCCGCGGGGGCTTGGTTCGCTGCCGGCATAATGGTTCTTCGCGCTCCTTCGTGTTTCTGGGGAAATACGGCGGCTGCGCGACGCATGCGCGTTTCCGCGCGCGCGAGCGCTCGCCCTCGTCATAGTACCTCATGTGTTACCGCAGGTCACGCTTAATTTTACCAGCGAAAGGCGGTGAAAACGTTATCCACAGGCAATGGAAAACCCCCTTCGCCCACCATCGGGGCAAAGGGGGTTTTCCCCAGTTTCCACAAAATGCGCCTGTGGAAAAGTTTTTATTCCTCGACAGCCGTTTCGGCAGCCTCGGCGGGAGCCTCGGCCTCTTCGACGACCTCGACGATCTCCTCGACAACCTCTTCCTCGACCGGAGCCTCGGCGTTGGGATCGCCCACGAACAGCTTGACGGACGTCTTGATGTCGCGGTAGATGGCGTACACGACCTCGTGCTCGCCGGCCGTCTTGATGGCATGGCCGAGCTCGAGGCGGCGCTTGTCCACATCGAGATCGGTCGCGGCCTTGATGGCGTCGGCGATCATCGTGGCGGTGACGGAGCCGAACAGCTGGCCCTCCTCGCCGACCTTCGCCTCGACCTTGACGACCGTGCCCTCGAGGGCGGCCTTCAGCTTCTCGGCGTCGGAAACGCGGTTCTCTTCGCGCTTGGCGATGTTGTGCTTGCGCTGCTCGAGCTGCTTGAGATTTCCCTTGGTCGCCAGGATGGCGAGCTTCTGGGGGAGCAGGTAGTTGTTGGCAAAGCCGGGGGCCACGTCCACGACGTCGCCTTCACCGCCCTTGCCTTTCAACTCCTGAAGCAGAATGACTTTCATGGTTCCTCCTTCGCCTTAACGGCTGCGACGATCGCCGCGGCCGCTGACGGCGGGCACCGCGTACGGCATCAAGGCCATCTCGCGGGCGCGCTTGACGGCATTCGCGACGTCGCGCTGATGCTGGGTGCAAGCACCCGTCACACGGCGCGGCTTGATCTTTCCGCGATCGGTAACGTACTTGCGCAGCATTTGCGTGTCTTTGTAGTCGACGTACTGCGCCTCGTCCTTGCAGAACTGGCAGTACTTGCGACGCGGCTGCTTCGCGTAATCGGACATTTCACAAACCTCTTTCGTTTCGCTTAGAACGGGATGTCTTCATCGTAGACCGAAGAAGAGGCATCGACCACCGGCGCGGCCACCACAGGTGCCGGAGCCGGGGCGTAGCCGCCCGCGTTGCCGCCGTAGGACGACGACGAATCGCTGTTGCGGCTCGACATGAACTCGAGCTCGTCGACGATCACCTCGATCTTGCTGCGCTTCTGGCCCTCGCGCTCCCACTGGCTCCAGCGGAGCTTGCCCTCGATGGACACCTTCGTGCCCTTGTTGAGGTAGCGGGAAAGGCTTTCGGCGCGAGCGCCGAACATCGTGCAGTCGATGAAGTTGGGATAGTCCTCCCACTCGCCGGTCTGCTGGTTCTTGCGACGGTCGTTCACGGCCACGCCGAAGCCGAGCACCGGCAATCCGCTTGCCGTGGAGCGCAGTTCGGGATCTCGTGTCAGGTTTCCGCTGATGATAACTCGGTTAATGCTCATGTTTCCTACCTCTTCTCATGCTGGGGCGCTCGCGCGCCCGATGCCACGTGCTCTTAGTCGCGATCCGTACGCTTGACGATCATATGGCGCACAACGGCGTCATTGATGCGAAGAACGCGGTCGAGTTCAGCAACGTTAGCGGGATCAGCATGGAAATCGATGAGAGTGTAGTCACCGTCGGTCAGACCGTTGATCTCATAAGCGAGTTTGCGCTTGCCCCAGTTGTCGACGTTGTCGACAACACCCTCGCCCTCGGCGATCGTGGTCTCAATACGCTTCATAACAGCGGCGCGGGATTCTTCGTCGATAGACGGCGCAACAAAAAACAGCAATTCATAAGCCTTCATCAGCTCACCTCCTTTGGTCTTTAGCGGCTCCGGGGCTGGTGAAGGCAGTTAACCCGGAGCAGGATTAGCTTGCCTATTCTAACAAAGGCCCTCGTCGGCCACAAGGAAAACTTGATTTGTCACCTGTGCGCACATGCTTTCACCATGTTTGCGCGCGCCAGACGGCTCTTGCGTCCTGAGGGTTTCCGGCTTTCGCGGCCGGATCGTTTCGAGCTTTCTAGCTCCCTTCGCTTCCTGCATCCCGTTCGTCCGCCGAACTCTTTCCGCCTCGAAGTATAGCAACGCGACCTTGCCGGGCGACCGTAATCCAACCGTATAAAAACCTGCTCGACCTTGCACGGTTCTTGCAAAACGACCGTCCCGTTCCAACACGCGTCCAACGCGAAACCGACGGAAACCGTGCGGAAATCCAACTCCGCCGCGACGAGCAGCCTTAGAAAGAACGAACCGGCGCTAAAGGCGGCCGGTTCGTTGATCCATTTGAGTGCGCTCGCAGAACGTGCGCCACCAGGCGCACGACGTGCCAAAGCTCGAACGCCCGAAACGCAGGGCTATTCGGCGGCTTCGTCCTCGACGTCTTCGTCGTCGAGGTACTTCTCGTCGATCTCTTCCTCGTCGTACTGGTCGGCTTCCTTGAGGCCGCTCATGAAGTTCGGAGCCTCGCCGATATAGGCCGGCTCGGGCTCGAACGTGGGCGCGCCCTCGTCGTTCATGGTGTAGAGGTAGCCCACGGCCACGCCCTCGTCCTCGCCGGGGATGCCGCCCTCGGCGATGATGGCGTCCTTCGTCTCGTCGTCGACCTCGACGTAGCCGTCGTAGCACAACGCGTACGCCTCGGCGCCGCGCGCGTTTTCCACCGTGTGGCGAGCGAAGCCGAAGCACTCCTCGGCCGATTCTCCCGGATGGTTCTCCAGGAACAAGTTCTCCTTCACCACGAGCGCGGTGAAGGGCACCACGTCGGCACCCTGCGTCATCTTCTCTTTCGCCTCTTCAAGCGTGAAGAGCAGCACCTTTTCCAAAATCTCGGGGATCTCGGGGACTTCGACGTCCGAGCTCTCCACCACACGATCGGCCATGGCCATGTCCTTTCAACCGGCCGGCAGACGGTTTTCGCGCGTCCGTGCGCGAACGTTCTGCCAGCCCTCTTTTTTCCGTTGCCGATCAGTGTAGGGCTTTCGAGCCCGCCATCCCTCGCCGCAGCGGGGTTATTCGGCGTATCTTCAGATATCGACGCGCCGACAGCCCGCTACTGCAAGATGCCGTCGAGCATGAGGTTCACTTTGAGCACGTTCACGCGGGCCTCGCCGAGAATGCCGAGCTGTGGCTGCTCGGTGCAGCGCTCGACGATGTCGCGGATCTCCGACACGCTTTTGCCGGTGTTCTTCGCCAAGCGCTCCACCTGGTACTCGGCGGCAGCCGGGGATATGTGGGGGTCGAAGCCGCTACCGGAATTCGTCACCAGGTCGCTGGGGATGGGCTCGTCGCCCTTTTCGGGATGCGCCGCGTGGATCTGGTCGATGCGATCCTGCACCGCGTTCGCGAAGTCGTCGCCGGCCGGACTCAGGTTCGAAGCGCCGTACCACAGAATGTCGTTGCCCTCGGCGTCGGTGAACGTGCCGGTGCTGGGGCTCATCACGCGGCCCCACATATGGTCGTCGTCGGAGAATTGCTGGCCCACCAGCTCGCTTCCGTACTTCGTGCCGTCGACTTCGATGATGGAGCCGTTGGCCTGGTAAGGGAAGGCCAGCTGGGCGATACCCGTGCACGCGGCGGTGTACAGCACGCCGCACAGCACCGTCGTCACCAGGAATAACAGCGCCGCGCTCCCCCATGTTCTCGCCTGTTTCATATCATTCGTCCTTTCGTTGGTTCCCGTGGCGCTTACCTCGCGCCAGGTCGGGAGAGCGCCGCGCGCGACGTCCTCCCGCATAATCGCCCTGACCGCCTGCGGCCAACCCTGATAGCTACGCAACGCCCATCGCCGTCAACGCCATGTCGAGCAGTTTGATAGCTGCGAACGGCAGGACGATGCCGCCCAACCCGTACACCAGCAGGTTGCGGCCGAGCAGGCTCTGGGAAGTCGCTTCGCGGTACTTCACGCCCTTCAGCGCCAACGGGATGAGCGCCACGATGATGAGGGCGTTGTAGATGATCGCCGACAAGATGGCCGTGAGCGGACTCGTGAGGTGCATGACGTTGAGCGCCTCGAGCTGGGGATACAGCGGCACGAACAGCGCCGGGACGATGGCGAAGTACTTCGCCAGATCGTTGGCGATGGAAAACGTGGTCAGACTGCCGCGCGTCATGAGGAGCTGCTTGCCGATGCGCACGATGTCGATGAGCTTCGTGGGCGACGAGTCCAGGTCCACCATGTTGCCGGCTTCCTTCGCCGCCTGCGTGCCGCTGTTCATGGCCACGGCCACGTCGGCCTGGGCGAGCGCGGGCGCGTCGTTCGTGCCGTCGCCCGTCATGGCCACCATGTGCCCCTCGGCCTGGTACTGGCGGATGGCTTCGAGCTTCGTCTCGGGCGTGGCCTCGGCGATGAAGTCGTCCACGCCGGCCTCGGCCGCGATGGCCGCCGCGGTCAGGGGGTTGTCGCCCGTTATCATGACGGTTTTTATGCCCATGGTGCGCAGGTCGGCGAAGTTCTCCTTGATCCCCTGCTTCACGATGTCCTTCAGATGAACGACGCCCAGAATACGATGATCGCGAGCAACGAGCAGCGGAGTGCCGCCTGCGCGCGCGACATCCTCAACGACTCCGGCGCACTGAGCGCTGTACGCGCCGCCGTGCGACTCCACATAATCCTTGACGGCATCGGCCGCCCCCTTCCGAATCTCGTGGCCCTCGAAGTCCACGCCGCTCATGCGCGTCTGGGCCGTGAATGGGATGCTCTCCATGCCGGAATCTTCAAGCTCGCGGGCGCGTATGTCGAAGCGCTCCTTCGCCAGCACCACGATACTGCGCCCCTCGGGCGTCTCGTCGGTCAGGCTGGCGAGCTGCGCGGCGTCGGCGAGCTCCTCCTCGGAGGCGCCGTCCACCGGGATGAACTCGGCGGCTTGGCGGTTGCCCAACGTGATGGTGCCCGTCTTGTCCAGCAGCAGCACGTCGACGTCGCCGGCGGCCTCCACGGCGCGGCCGCTCATCGCCAGCACGTTCGCCTGGTTGAGGCGGCTCATGCCGGCGATGCCGATGGCGGAGAGCAGCGCGCCGATGGTGGTGGGCGCCAAGCACACGAACAGCGCCACGAGCGAGGTGATGGTGGTGGGGTTCGCGATGCCCTCTTGGTTCGCCCCGAAACCGCTGAACGCGAACAGAGAAACGGACACGACGAGGAACACGATGGTGAGCGCCACGAGCAGTATCTCGAGCGCGATCTCGTTGGGCGTCTTCTTGCGCGCGGCCGACTCCACCATGGCGATCATCTGGTCGAGGAAGCTGTGCCCTGCGTCGGCGGTCACGCGCACGACCAGCCAGTCGGACAGCACCGTGGTGCCGCCCGTGACGGCTGAGCGGTCTCCGCCGGATTCCCGGATGACCGGGGCCGACTCGCCGGTGATGGCGCTCTCGTCCACCGACGCGGCACCGAGCTCTATCTCGCCGTCGGCGGGAATCTGCTCGCCCGCCGCCACGAAGAACAGGTCCTTCTTCTTCAAAATGGCCGAGTTCACCTCTTCGGCCTGCAGGCGGAAGAACTCCGCCGGATCGTCGGCATGGTGCCCTTTCGCCACCAGCCCCTCGTTGAGCTTGTGCGCGGGCACGTCGCGCTTGGCGGCGCGCAGCGAATCGGCCTGGGCCTTGCCGCGGCCCTCGGCGAGCGCTTCCGCGAAGTTCGCGAACAGCACGGTGAGCCACAGCACCGCCGAGATGGCCAGAATGAAGCCGGGCGCCGCGTCGGCGATGCCGAACAGCGACAGGACGAACAGGGCAAGCGTCAGGATGGCCGATAGGTAGACCATCAGCATGACGGGGTTCTTGGCTTGCTCGCGCGGGGCGAGCTTCGTGAACGCGTCGAGCACCGCGCGCTTCGCGAGCGAGCTCATGGCAGTGTTTTTCATTGCAGTTGTCGTCATCTTTCTCTCGCCCGCCCCTCTACAGAACCATCGTCAGTTGCTCGGCGACCGGACCCAGCGCGAGCGCCGGGAACATGGTCAGCGCGCCGACCAGCAGCACCATGAGAACGAGCAGGAACACGAACATCGCGTTGCTGGTGGAAAGCGTTCCGGCGCTCGTGGCCACCTTGGGACGCGTGCACAGGCTGCCGGCCAGCACGCACACGGCCACGATGGGAACGAAGCGGTTCGCCAGCATCTCCAATCCCAGCACCATGTTGATCAGGGGCGTGTTGGCGTTGAAACCGGCGAAGGCCGAACCGTTGTTGCCGCCGGCGGACGTCGCCGCGTACAGCACTTCCGAGAATCCGTGCATACCGGGGTTGTTCAGGCTGTCCACGGTGGCCGGATCGAAGCTCATGACGCCCGCGCCCGCCAAGATGAGCAGCGGCGTGGTGATGCACAGGATAACGGCCATGCGCATTTCCTTCGGGGAGATCTTCTTGCCCAGGTACTCGGGCGTGCGGCCCACCATGAGCCCGGCGATGAACACCGTGAGGATGACGAAGCCCAGCATGCCGTACAAACCGCAGCCCACGCCGCCGAACACCACTTCGCCCAGCGCCATCAAGATGATGGGCACCATGCCGCCGATGGGCGTGAAGCTATCGTGCATCGCGTTGACCGAGCCGTTCGAAGCCGCCGTGGTGAACGCGGCCCACAGCGACGAGTCGGTCACGCCGAAGCGCGTTTCCTTGCCTTCCATGTTGCCGCCGGACTGGCCGTCGAGCCCCATGTACACTTGGCCGTCGGCCGCGAGCTGGGGCGTGCCCATCTGCTCGAACACGGCTATCGTCACCAAGGCCGCCAGCAGCAAGATGAACATGGCCGCGAACACCGCGCGCCCCTGGCGCCGGTCGGCGACGAAGCGCCCGAAGCTGAACACGCAGGCCACGGGTATGAGCAGCAGCGACAAGCACTGGATGAGGTTGGACAGAGGCGTGGGGTTCTCCAGCGCGCTTGCCGAGTTCACGCCGTTGTAGCCGCCGCCGTTCGTGCCGAGCTGCTTGATGGCAACCTGGCTGGCCTGCGGGCCCATGGGAACCGTGGCCTGGTCGATCGTCTCGACGGCGGCGGGGTCGTCCGCGTCGACGATGTTGCCCGCCTCGTCCACGCCAACCGGCTCCAACAGCTGCACCGTCTCGTAGTCGTTGATGTTCTGCGGGGACCCTTGCCACACGTTCACCACCGTCACCACGAGGGCGAGGGGGATGAGCACGAACAGCGTCGCCCGCGTCACGTCGACGAAGAAGTTGCCCAGACCCGGATGCCCTTCGCTCACCATGCCGCGGAACAGCGCGAACAGCACGGCGATGCCCACCGCCGGCGTCACGAAGTTCTGCACGGTCAAACCGAGCGCCTGCGAGAAGTAGCTCAACGCCGATTCGCCGCTGTACGCCTGCCAGTTCGTGTTCGTCACGAAGCTGACGGCGGTGTTGAACGCCAGATCCCACGAAAGACCGGGCAGACCTTCCGGGTTGAGCGGCAAAAGCCCCTGCAACATGAGTATGGCGAACAGCCCCGCCAGCGACACCGCCGAGAAGGCGAGGGCGCTGACCAAGTACCTCTTCCAGCCCATGTCCTCGTTCTTATCGACGCGTATGCACCGGTAAACGACGTTCTCGACAGGAACGAGAACGCGCGTGAAAACGGTTTTCTCGCCGGCCATGACCTTGTTGATATAGGCCGACAGGGGTATGGCGAGGGCCACGAGCAATGCGAGGTAGACCCCGTACTCGAGCAGTTCGTCCGTCACCGCCCATCGCCCCCCTTCAGCAACACCACGAAAAGGTAGAGCACGACTACAGCGCTCAACCCTCCGACGACGCCGGTTACGATGTCCATCGTCTTCCTTCCTCGTTTCCTAGCCGCCGCGGCGGCGCCTTTTGCAAGCTAGGTAGACGATAAAGAAGCGCGGATTAACGCACCGTTAAGGTGAGGGATGACGGGTTAAGAAGGCATAAAGATGAGAGGAGGCCGTCTCATCTTTTGCCGTTGCGACCTTTTACCATCGCCCCCTGCTCCTACCCGAGCCGCCTCCGAACACGTACGGTCTCGGTGCGGGCACTTCGGTCTCTTCTGCAAGCCGCCAGAACAACTCTCGGCAGGCATTCGTGTCGCACAGCGCATCGTGATGCCGGTCGAGAGAGATGCCGTAGCGGTCGCAACAGATCGACAACCCGAACTTCCGACCACCAAGCACACGCTTGGCCATCTCGCCCGTGTCGATGTAGAGGAGCTCGGGCATTTCTATCTCAACGTATTCCAGACTCCGATAGATGGCGGGGCAGTCCGCCGTCTTGGCGCAATGCGCGACCACCACATTCGACTCGACCAGCCCCCCGAGCGCCTCGTTCCACACGACGTCGAACGTCGGCTCGTGCGCCACCATTTCCTCGGTTATCCCGTGAACCCGCTGCGTCATGGGATCGAAGTCGCACAAGGGGTTCACCAGCTGATAGCAGCTGTCGAGAAGGTCTCCGTCGTAATTCGTCCTCTGGTAGGCAATCGAGCATATGTGCCGTTTCGCGTCGGCCCATTCAACATCCAAGAACAAATAACCATCCATCCCGGCAGTCCTTCCGCAGCGAAATAACGATCTCGACTGTAGTATATAATTACTATCGTCATTAAATATGAGGAGTCGTCCGAAAGGGCCCGGTATGGCCGACCGATTGTTTCTTCGCAACAAGGGCGAAGACTTCAGAGACCGGACGAACGACGCCCGTATCTGCGGACGCGATCAACAAGGCAAGTTCCTGGTTTCATTTGATCCACGAAAGGAACTGTTCCGCTACCGTTCGGAAAACGTCGCCTTCGTGAAGAGCGAGAGCCTTTCCCTCGAGGGGATCTTCTTGCTCGCCGAAGGAAAACCACTTGATTACGCGGTCGAGCTGCATCGATTGAGCTCTCAAAATTGCGCGTTCGGAACACGCTACGAAGTCATCTCGACGGCAAGCAGCGGAAAGACATACGCCAAGGTGTACCTCCCTTCAGATATCGAGAAGAAAGAGAGCGCGTTGAGCAGCAGCTTGGTACGCTACCTCGCATCAGTGGCAGAAGCCACCAAACCCGACACACCGAACGAAGACATACGCGAATACCTCCCCCGGCAATTCGGGCGACTCAGGTTCCTCGAAGGAACGCCGGCCGATCGCATGGCGCACCCCGAGAAAGCCGCACCCCTTCGCATGGCACCCGAAACGATCATCTACCCCTTTGGCTCTAATCTCAGCCAGATGGAGGCAATCGACAAAGCCCTGTCCAGCCAACTAAGCCTCATCGAAGGCCCTCCCGGAACTGGAAAAACCCAAACCATCCTCAATATCATCGCCAATTTGATCATGCAGGACAAAACGGTCCTTGTCACTTCACCGAACAACGAAGCGACGAAAAACGTTTTCGACAAGCTGAGCAAGGAAGGCTTCGGATTCATCGTCGCCCTTCTCGGCCGTCGCGACAACGTCACGGCGTTCGTCAAAAACCAGGAGCGAGCGTACCCGCCGGTTCTAGCAGAATGGTCGCTCTCGAAAAAGAAGCAGGCGGCACTCGGCGAATCGATTCGCAAGAACACCATCGTCGCACGAGACTTATACACGCGCAAACAAGACCTGGCGAAACAAGAAGCACGGCTCCAAGACCTTGAACTGGAGTATACGCGCTTCATGGAAAGCAACGTCACGCAATCGTTGAGGCGAAGGCGGCGATCAACTTCCAAGCGCATACGAACCGCGCGCGACCTCGTCGGCACCCTCTCTGCAAACGAAGGGGAACTGGCATTCGCTGAAAGGGCGAGAATTGTCTGGGCCTGGGGAATCGGGACTTGGCATGACTTCGACCATGTCACGGTCGATACGGAAATCAATCTCAATCGCATACTGTTCGAAGCTCAAATCGAAGAGTGCAAGGCTGTCATCAAAGGCCACAAGACCTATATCAAAATGCACCGGGGCGAGGGGCGCCTCGAAGACATCACTTCCAAATCAAAGCGGCTTTTCGAAGCCAAGCTGTACGAGCGGTATGCCAAAAGACTGCGAAGCGGCAGGCCGCATTTCGACAATCCCTGGGACGAGCCTTTTGCGTTTCGCGCGGAGTACCCGATCATCACCAGCACCACGAACGCGGCAAGGAACCAAATAGGAAGGCAGGGAGACCTGTTCGACTACGTCATCATCGACGAAAGCTCCCAGGCGGACCTCGTCACCGGTTTCTTAGCGCTCGCCGCAGCGAAAAATGCCGTCGTCGTGGGAGACTCGAAGCAGCTGCCTTGCGTGATTGATAAAGAAGAGGCGCGCAGGGCGAGGCCTCTCTTCCGCCCATCCGGCTTGCCCCGGCGATACAGCTTCGTCGACAACAGCCTTCTCGACTGCCTCAACGCATGCAAAGACCAGGCAGGGCTCCAAGCCCCCGGGACGCTTCTCAGAGAGCACTATCGCTGCCATCCGGACATAATCGGCTTCTGCAACCAGCAGTTCTACGATGGCGAGCTGATCATCATGTCCGACAGCAAGGGGCGTGAGGCTTCGGAAGTGCTTTCGTGCAATATCAGCAAGGATTTGAATTACGATCGTAGGGCAGACTTCAACCGCGTGCAAGCAGGGGCGTTCGAACAAGAAGTGCTTCCCGGTTTGAAGAAGCGCTTCAAGACGGAGCAAATCGGCGTCGTCAGCCCTTACTGCAACCAAGTCGACGGGATGAAGCACGGGCAAGAAGAACGTCCTGACGGAGTCACGGTTGCCACCGCCCATAAGTTCCAAGGACGCGAAAAATCCGCCATCGTATTCGTCACGCGATCCAATGCGCCAAACCCCTTCATCGACAACCCGAACTTGGTCAATGTTGCCGTGTCGCGCGCTAAAGATTTCTTCTGCCTGATAGCCGCGCCGAAAGTAGTCGAAGCGGTCGGCAACATTACCGATCTTAAACGCTACATCGAATACCATGGAGGAGAAACGCGCCAATCCGACGTATGCTCTGCGTTCGATTTGGTGTACCCGTGCATGAAGGAGGAGCGCAAAGCTTACCTTGTTGATCACGGGTTCGACGAACACGATGAGTATTCCGAAGCGCGCACCTGCGAACTCGTCGACGAAGCGCTCGAAAGCATGGACGCAACGTCGCAGATCGGTTACATCCGCAACTATCCCCTCAAGCAGATATTCACGCACCTTGAGCTCTTCGATACCGAGGAGCTTCGGTTCATCAACACCACCGCCCACGCCGATTTCATCTTCTACCGCACGATCGACAAAAGCTTCGTCCTGGAGTTCGAAATCAACGGCTCTCACCACGACAGGAAAGAGCAGATTCGCCGAGACAAAACCAAAAGCGGCATCCTCCGAAAGGCGCAGATCCCCCAAGTTGTCATCCGCACGAACGAGGAATTGAAAGAAGCGAAAACCATGATTCGCAAAGCCCTCGAAAACGCGCTGAAAGCCGGCACGGGCTCGGAGCGATACCTCGCAGATCGAGAAGCGCTATCGGTTGCGATTAGAACCGACGAAGAACCTTGGCATATGTCCTCGGAATAAAAAAGGACTGGAAGCAAATTGGCGCATACTGCTCGGCCTTTTCTTCATGCCTCGAGCTCCTTCATGATTTCTTGCTGCTCGCTCCGCGTTATATACCCTAGGCGCATCGCCGAGCCCTTTGGCCTCTGCGGAGGTGATGAGCCCGAAATCGTCCACTGCATCGTATATGTCGTCGATCTTTGTCATGCCAAAAGTATAGCGTATTTGTACTACTTTTGACATTACTGGTTCTAGCAACGTGGGCGATTCGGTGGCTCTAAGGAGCTTCCAAACCGACAACTGAGGTTTGGATATTACTTTTCGACGGTTCGAAGGGGATCGACGAGCTGAAGGAGCACGGAGTCGTCGAGTACCAAGGAGTTCTAAAAAGGGGCGTTGGGTCATCACCATGTTCGATTAGATCAGGAGATATCCATCATCCGTTTTCGTTATTACGGCTTCTACATGGCTTTTTAGCTCTGAAACACCCCTCCCGGTCGTTACCGGGAGGGGATTTTTTGCTGGCGGAGGAGGAGGGATTCGAACCCTCGTTACCCGGGTTACGGGTAAAACGGTTTTCGAGACCGCCGCATTCAACCACTCTGCCACCCCTCCGCATGGGATGCGGCCGGCTTGGTTCTCGCCGACCGGCACGCGCCGAACTCCGGCGGTGCGCTCTCGACCGGACAAACCGGTCGTTGGAATTCAAATGGCGGAGAGATAGGGATTCGAACCCTAGGTACGCTTTTGGCGCACACACGATTTCCAATCGTGCACCTTCGGCCTCTCGGTCATCTCTCCGCATCGTTGAAACGCGCATGCTCGCGCTGTGCGCGAACGTGCAGCAGCTACGTAGTATACAACAGCTAATAGGCGCTCACAAGCGAATAATAGGGGCCGGATCGATTAATTTTCAAGGGGACGTCGAACAGCTCGCTCATGGAATCGTCAGCGAGCAAGCACTCCTTCGGGCCGTCGGCGAACACGGTGCCGTTCTTGATGAGCACGAGACGGCCGATCTCGGGGATGACGTCCTCGGGGTAATGCGTCACCAGCACGATGGACTTCCCCGCCTGGGCCAACGTGCGCATGCTCCGGCGCACGTAGTACATGCCCTCGGGGTCGAGCCCCGTGCACGGCTCGTCGAACACAAGCGTCTCGGGGTCGTGTACGAGCGCCCGAGCGATGAGCGCTCGACGCGCTTGACCGGTCGACAGCGTCATGACGTCGCGGTCGGACAAGTCTGCGATGCCGAGCAGGTCCATGGTGTCGCGCGCGCGGGCGCGGGCGGCATCGGCTTCGACGGCATCGACGCTCGGCAGGACGCCGAGAGAGCCGAACAAGCCGCCGGCCACCACGTCCACCGCCGGCAAGTGCACCGTCATTTGATCTTGCATGGTGGACGACACCACGCCGAGGCACCGCTTGACCTCGGCAAGGGTCGCCCGATCGCGCCCTTTGAACAGCACGGGAGGTTCGTCCCGATGCAACGGCAGCATCTCGCGCGTGATGAGTTTCACGAACGTGGACTTGCCCGACCCGTTCGGACCGAGCAGGGCGATGTTCTCGCCCTGGGCGAGGTCGAACGCATCGACCGACAGGATCGCGCGACCGGCGCGTCTGACCACCGCGTTGCGCAGCTGGAGAAAGGGCGCAGAAGAAAGCGGCTGCAGGGAACCCGCAGCCGCTTTCGTTTCGCTCGTTGCCGTTCCGAACGCCACCCGCGCCGGTTTACGCAGCCTCGGCGGGCTGCTGGTTCGCAGCGTCGCCGCCCTCGGCGGGCTGGTCGCTCGAATTGGCGTTGTCGCCGGACGCGTTGTCGCCAGTGCCGTCGGTCGACCCTTCGGCGTTGTCGCCGGAGTCACCGGCGTTACCGGCGTCGTCGGAGTTGTCGGTGCCGTTGCCGCTGTCGGTACCGTCGGTGGCGTTCTGGGTTGCGCCCGTGGAGCCTTCGGCCGGCGTGTACTTCGACATGTCGACCGCGTAGGGCAGACCCTGCGGCATCGGGTTGATGACGATGTCGGCCGCTTCCTTGTACTCGGAGAACCACGTCTGCGCCGCCTCGTTCTGCTTCTGCTGCTTGAGGGACGCCTTGATGCTGTCCAAGAACTCGGAGGGTATCTGGTCGGTGCTGGTGATGGTCACCGTTTCGGTGCCGTCCTCGCCGGCGGCCTTCGGCGCGTTGAACACGTCGGTGCACTTGATGATGTGGATGCCGTAATCGCTCGTCACCAAACCGCTGACTTGGTCCTTCTCAAGGCCGCTGAGGGCATCGGTGTATTCAGTGACGAAGCTGTTCAGCTTGTCCCAACCCACGTCGCCGCCCTTCGCGGCGCTGCCGCCGTTGCCGTTGTCGTTGTCCTTGGAGTACTGCTTGGCCGCCTCGGCGAAGTCGAGCTCGCCGCTGTTGATCTGGTCGAGCACGCTCTGGGCCGTGGCCTCGTCGCCGCTGTCGAACAGGATATGGGACGAGCGCTTCGCGCCGTCGTAGGCGGAGGCGTACATCTGCGCGTACTGCAGCAGGTCTTCCTGGCTGGGCTCCTCGTCGCTGGCGAACGACTCGGTCAGTTTCTTCTGAAGCAGTTGGTTCTCGATGTTCTCGCGGTAGGAGTCCTCGGTGAAGTTCGCCTGCTCCAACGCCGCGGACCATTTCTCGTCGTTTTCGTAGTTGGCCTTCATCGTGTTCACGATTTCGTCGATCTCGGAGCTGTCAACGCTGATGTTCTTCTCCTTCGCGCCCTGCTTGATGAGCTCTTGCTGCACGAACGAGTCGATCATCTGCTCGCGGACCGACTCGGGAGTCATGGCGTTGTCGGCAAGCCACTGGCCCCATTCGTCTTCGCCCTCCATGCCCATCTGCGAGCGGATGCCCTGAATCATGTTGGTGACGTCGTCCTCGGCGATTTCCGATCCGTTGACCGTGGCCGCCACGCCTCCGGTCAGACCGTTCGCGTTGGCCGAAGAGCACGCCGCCAAACCCCAGACGCACGTGGCCGCCAATCCGGCGACGCACACGGCCTTCATGATGTTCGCTGTTTTCATAGGACCCTTCCCTCGAACATGCAGGCCGCCAAGGCAGCCGAAGCATGATGTAAGTTACTGAGCGGTATTTTCGCACACACGGCAATTGCGCCCTCGGCGATGCACAATATGCCCACTTTCGCTTCACGAAGCACGGACGATAGGGCCGAACGTGAAAACGCCCTCCCGCGAGCGGGAGGGCGTTCGACAATCAACTGCGCAGGCGTTATGCAAAACCCGCCTAGTTTTTGTTCGCTTTTTTGCGCTCGACGGAGCTCAGGATGCGCTTGCGCAGGCGGATGCTCTTCGGCGTGACCTCCACGAGCTCGTCGTCCTCGATGTACTCGAGCGCCTCTTCCAGCGTGAACGTTCGCGGCGGGGTGAGCTGGATGGCCTTGTCGGCACCGGACGAGCGCTGGTTGCCCAGCTGCTTGGTCTTCGCGATGTTGACGACCATGTCGCCTTCCTTCGCCGACTCGCCCACGATCATGCCCTCGTAGCATTCCTCGCCGGGGCCCACGAACAGCTTGCCGCGCTCCTGCAGGGCGTCGAGCGCGTAGGCCACGCTCTTCTCGGTGGACATGGAGATCATGGAGCCGTTCTTGCGGCCGTTGAAGTCGCCGCGGAACGGGCCGTACTCGGAGAAGTGGTGGAACATGGTGGCCTCGCCGCGCGTGGCGTTCAGCAGGCGCGTGCGCAGGCCCATGGTGCCGCGCGTGGGGATCTTGAACACGAGGTGCGTCTGCTCGCCGCGCTGGAACATGTCGGACATCTCGCCTCCGGCGCTGCCGAACACCTCGATGGCCTTGCCCGCGTACTCGCTGGGCACGTCGACCGTGGCCTCCTCGATGGGCTCGAGCTTGCGCCCGCCCTCGTCCTTCTTGATGAGCACGCGCGGGCGGCCCACCTGGAATTCGAAGCCCTCGCGGCGCATGGTCTCCATGAGCACGGACAGGTGCAGCACGCCGCGTCCGGCCACTTCCACGCCGCTCTTGTCTTCCAGCTCTTCGATGCGCATGGAGATGTTGCTCTCCGCCTCGCGCATGAGGCGCTCCTTCAGCTGGCGCGCGCCCACGATGTCGCCCTCGCGGCCGACGAGCGGGCTGGTGGACGCCTCGAACACCACGGCCATCGTGGGTTCCTCCACCTCGATGGGGTCGAGCCGCACCGGGTTCTCGCGGCTCGTGACCATGTCGCCGATGTCCGCGTCCTCCACGCCCACCACGGCCACGATGTCGCCCGCGTGCACTTCCAGCTGCTTCTTCTTGCCCAGCTCCTCGAACGTGAACACGTCTTTGATGACGGTGTTGTAGCGCGTGTTGTCGTTCTTGATGACCAGGGCCTGCTCGTTTTTGTGGATGGTCCCGGAGAACAGACGGCCCACGCCGATGCGGCCCACGAAGCTGGAGTGGTCGACCGTGCAGATCTGCAGGGCCACCGGGCCGTTCGGCTCGCAGTCGGGTGCCGGCACCTCTTTGAGGATGGTGTCCAGCAGCGGCAGCATGTCCATGTTGTCGTCGTCGGGGGCGTAGCGCGCGTAGCCGTTCACGGCGCTGGCGTAGATGATGGGGAAGTCGAGCTGCTCGTCGGACGCCTCCAGCTCCACCATGAGGTCGAACACCTCGTCCACCACTTCCTCCGGACGCGCTCCCGGGCGGTCGATCTTGTTGACCACCAGCATGATGCGCAGACCCAATGCCAGCGCGTGCTTCAGCACGAAGCGCGTCTGGGGCATGGGTCCCTCGAACGCGTCCACGATGAGCAGGGCGCCGTCGGCCATGTTCAGCACGCGCTCCACCTCGCCGCCGAAGTCGGCGTGGCCGGGCGTGTCGATGACGTTGATCTTCACGTCGTTGTACGTGACGGAGATGTTCTTCGACAAAATGGTGATGCCGCGCTCGCGCTCCTGGTCGTTGCTGTCGAGCACGCGCTCGTCCACCTGCTGGTTCTCGCGGAACACGCCGCTCGTGTACAGCAGTCGGTCCACGAGCGTGGTCTTGCCGTGGTCGACGTGGGCGATGATGGCGATGTTGCGGAGGTTCTCTTGTTTCACGCTGTTCCTTCTTTTCTCGTATAGGTTGCGCGGCGCGCGGCCGCGTAGTCTCCTTGGCGCTCGATCAGGGCGCGCGGCCGTTACTCGAGGTCTTCCAACTCGCTTTCCAACCGCCGGCGCTCGGCGTTGAGCTCGTCGATGTGCTCGCTCAACGTGGAGAGGGTGCGCTGCGCCCCCACCGCTTGGATGACGCCCCACACCACAGCCGTGATGCCGGCCGTGGCCAGGATGAGCAGGGGGCCCGGCTTGCGGAACAGGATGGCCACCACCGCGCCGATGCCGGCCATGGCCAGCCCGTTGCGGCGCTCGTCGTACACCACGTCGCGCTGGCGCACCAACTGCGTGCGCGCGGCGGCGATGCCGGCAAGGCGCGCCTCCAGCTCGCTGGTGGGCGCGTAGGCGCGGCTGGCGGACGCGGCGCGGGCCGCCTTCGTGCGCGATCCCTTGCCGCTCGTCAGGTACTCGTAGGCTTCCTGCAGGTTCTTGAACTGCTCGGTGGCGCGGTCCTGAAGCTTCTTGTTGGTGGCGAAGCGGTCGGGATGCAGTATCTGCGCAGTCTCCTTGTAAGCCGCCTTGATGTCGTCGAGGGTGGCATCCTCGTCGAGTCCCAAGATGCGCAGTGCTTCCGTCCGGTTCATAGCTCCCCGCAGGATCGTTGTCGTGGCGCGTTCGCAATCATGGCGCGTTCGCGCGTTCGTTTGCCGAGAGGATATGGTACCACGTCGCCGTGGAAAGCCGCACAGCGGGAAGGCGCGTCACAGAATGCACGCGCTTGCACGGCCGAGCGCCCGGTGCGCGATCATGCGGCGCGAGACGAGCGGCGTTCAGCCTTGATGGTCGGTTCGCTTGAGAAAACGCGCGGCGCTGACGGCCAAGGGAACGAGCAGCACGGTGGTTGCAAGGAGAACGGCCAGGTCGGCAGGCTGGCCTGTGATATAGGTCGAGGGAAGGGAGCCCGTCAACACGAACAGCGGCGCCTCGGACAGCGCGTTGAACGCCGCGTGCACGCCGACGAGCAGCCAGAGGCTGCCCGTGCGCGCGAACACGCCGGCCATGACGAAACCGAACAGCGCGGCTTGCAGGGGCTTGGCCGCCGTTTGGGCGGCGGCGACGGCGCCCGAGGCCGCAGGCGCGAGAGAGGTCGAGGCCGTCACGTGCAGCAGGCCGAACACAAGGGCCTGCACCAAGGCGGCGACCAGAACCGGACGGTTGCGGCCCTCTTTCGCCAGCGCGGCGGCGAACCCTTTGAACACGATGCCGCGAAACAGCGCCTCTTCGAACGCGCCGGTGGCGAGGCAGAGCAGGAGGAACAAGGCGACCTCCTCCGGCGAAGCCGCCGGATCGAGCGAGTGTCGAGGACCTTCCCCTAGGCCGCCTGGCGGCAAAAGCAGTGCCGAGACGATGCCGGCCGCCAAGGCCATGAACAGCAATGCTCCGCACGCGAGCGGAAAAGGCGAAATGCTCGCGCTTCCCTGTCGGCGGCCCTTCAACGAAGAGGGATCGAACGCCGCCAAGACGCCGAACATGCAGAGCGCGGCGAGGACCGTTTGGGAAAGCGAGGCCGTCAACGGATCGAGCGCGTCCACCGGCACCACATTGAAGCAAATCACCGCCAACGCGCAAGCTGCGGCGGCGTAGGCGAGAGGATGGCTGTTCCGGATGTTTCGCAGTCTCATGCATGCAGTATAATCGATGCCTCGCCAGCGTGCGCGATCCCACGACGCGCGCCGGCTTGCTCAGACAGCGGAACGTGCGCAGACCGGACGAGAAAGCGAAAAGTCGATGGCGGACAGCGGGCAGGACAAGGCAGTCGGACAGACGCGCGGCCGAGCGGGCGGCTTGTCGTCGTTCGCGCTCAAGGTGGTGGCCATCGTCGGCATGACGGCGAACCACGCCGCCTACCTCTTTGACGCCCAGCTGCCCTTCGAGGCGCGCTGCCTGCTGTACGCGGCGGGCGGGCTCACCTTCCCCGTCATGGCTTTCCTGCTGGTGGAAGGGTACCGCCACACGTCGAACGTGAGGAAATACGCCTTACGGCTGGGCGTGTTCGCCCTGGTGTCCCAAGTTCCCTACGCGTTGTTTTTGGCGAGCGACGCCAACGTGCTGTTCACGCTGCTCATAGGGTTGGGCGTGCTGTACGCCTACGACCACGTGACGAACCGTGCCCTGTTCTGGGTTCTTTTCGCAGGGGCCCTGTGCGCGAGCCTTGTATGCAATTGGGGGTTCGTCGGCGTGGTGATGATATTCCTGTTCAAGGTGCTGGGCGCGGGAACCCAGCAAGGCCCGGCAGCGCGCGTTGACGAGCGTGTCCGGAGCGATTTCGCGCCGGCCTGGCTGAGGACGCCGCTCGGTTCGGTGGCGACCCCCGTGCTGCTGGTCGCGGTGGCCGACGGGCTTCCCCTGCTCTCATCCCTTGCGAACGGCGTTTCGGCGGCGGGAGACTGGTCGCTGCTCCCCTTCGCGCTCTACCCGATCGTGGGATGCACGCTCACCATTCCTCTGCTCTACTTCTATCGAGGGCGGCGAGGATTGCCCATGAAGTGGTTCTTCTACGCCTACTATCCGCTGCACATCGCCGTTCTGGGTTTGGCGTACCTGGCCGCCTTCGGCGTTATGCCGACGTATTAGGGGTTTTGCATGGGGTTGAGGAAGACGATATGAGTAGAGCATTGGGAGCCCCTTGCTCGTGCCGTCTTTGATTTTCCGCGGATCGGGGCCGACAATGGTCGTGTCGTATAAAACCGGCAGCCGGCCAGGTTGCCACACGCACGGAAGG